>NZ_FOFF01000092.1 GCF_900110755.1 Streptomyces sp. yr375 | reverse complement strand
CACCGAGACCGAACCAGACGCCCGAACTCTCCCGCAGCAATACCCACACCATGCCTGATCAGCGGAAACTCAACGACCACATCCGGAAAGACAACGGCTTCTAACCCCACACCCCACACCACACCCCCACCCCAACAACCCACGCCCGACACCAGATCGAACAGGCCAAGGCGGCCGGGCCGGGGCAGGCCAGCCCGAGCCAGGCCTAGCCGCGCCAGGCCGGACAGGGCCAAGCCGAGCCGGACCAGATTGGGCCGGGCGGGGCCGAGCCTGACCAGACCAGACCAGCCCCAGATCAGCTCAGCCCCAGCCCCAGTCCCAGCCCCAGCCCCAGCCCCAGCTCAGTCCCGCTCCCCCTCCCGGTCTCCCCCGCCGCGCAGCCCGGCCAACGCATCGGCCGTCACCGGCGATATCGCGCCCTCCTCCGTGACGATCGCCGTCACCAGCTCGGGCGGTGTCACGTCGAAGGCCGGGTTGTACGCCTGGGTCCCCAAGGGGGCCACCGGAATCCCTCCTCCCGCTCCCGTCACCGGTGTCTGGGCCGCCATGACCTCCGTGACCTCGTACCCGGGACGCTGCTCCACCTCGATCGACGCCCTGTCCGGGGTCTGCGCGTCCACCGTCGTCACCGGCGCCACCACGATGAACGGCACATGGTGGTAGCGCGCGAGCACCGCGAGCGGATAACTCCCCACCTTGTTCGCCACCGACCCGTCGGCCGCGATCCGGTCCGCGCCGATCAGCACCGCGTCCACCTCGCCCGCCGCGAACAGCGAACCCGCCGCGCTGTCCGTCAGCAGCGTGTACGCCATGCCGTTGCGCCCCGCCTCGTACGCCGTGAGACGGGCGCCCTGCAGCAGCGGCCGCGTCTCGTCCACCCACAGCCGGCGCAGCCGCCCCGCCCGGTGCGCGGCGAGCGCCACCGCGAACGCCGTCCCCTCCCCGCCCGACACCAGCGAACCGGTGTTGCAGTGCGTGAGGACCCGGTGCCCGCCGCCGGGCAGCAGCTCGTCGAGGAGCGCCAGCCCGTGCCCGGCCATCCGGGCGCTGGCCTCGGCGTCCTCCCGGTGCAGTTGCCGCGCGGCGGCCAGCGCCGCCCGCGCGCCCTGCCCCGGATCGCCGCCCCGGGCGGCTCCCGCCCGGTACGCGGACCGGGCCCGCCGCACGCCGACGGACAGGTTCACCGCGGTGGGCCGGGCCCCGGCCAGCGCGTTCGCGGCCTCGTCCACGTCGAACCCGCGCGCGGCGGCGAGCGCGACGCCGTACGCCCCGGCGATCCCGAGCAGCGGCGCTCCCCGCACGGCCAGCGAGCGGATCGCCTCCACCAGCACGGACGCGTCCGTACACACCAGTTCGACTTCCTCGGCCGGCAGTCTCGTCTGGTCGAGAACGACCAGTACGGGACCTTCGGGCAGCTCCTCCCAACGGATCGCCGGTGTCTGGGTCGACCGCCTGTCCTCGCCGGGGCGCGCGTACTGATCAGCCATGCGGTGAGTCTGCCCACTATCCGGCGGACCATGGAGGGCAGGCAGCCACGGATACGCCCAGGAACACGGCCCCTGATACGGCCCCGGATACGGCCGGGGCCGCCGCCGGGGACACGGCCGGCGCTGCGGCCAGGCGTCCCGCACCTACCGCGGCCGGTCCCCCGACCAGGCCCCCATGGCACGATGGCTCCCAACCTGCCGCCGCGCCCGCGGACGGGCACCGTGAAGGAGCGACGATGAACGACACTCCGGGCTGGGCCTCGCCCGGATCCGCCCCGTCCGACGGACAGGAGCCCGGCGCGTCCCACCCCGCCGAGCCCGCCGACCGGCCCACCGGCCCGCAGCCCGCGGACCAGCCGGGCGCGAACCCACAGAGCCCCGGCACGAAGTGGTCCAAGGAACAGCCGCCCCCCGGCCAGTGGTCCGCCCCCACCGGCCCCCAGAACCCCGGCCAGACCCCACCGCCCGGCCCGGGCTGGAGCACCCACCCGCCCGCCGGACCGGGTGCCGGCCACCCCGGCGGCCCCGCAGGCCCCACCGGAAACGGGGGCTACGGCAGACAGGCCGGACCAAGCGGCTACGGCGGCTACGGCGCTCCCGGCGGCTGGGGTGCCGGCTGGGGCGGCCCCCCGCCCGCCGCGAAGCCCGGCGTGATCCCGCTGCGCCCACTCGGCGTGGGCGAGATCCTCGACGGCGCCGTCGCCACCATGCGCACCTACTGGCGCACGGTCCTGGGCATCTCGCTGACCGTCGCGGTCGTCACCCAGGTCTGCGTCGTCCTGTTGCAGGGCCTGGTCCTCGACGGCGTCACGAACACGGCCGCGCTCGGTGACCCGAGCGCCACCACCGACGAGCAGCTCAACGCCATGAGTGACGCCCTGCGCGCCTCCGGCCCCGTCCTGCTCATCACGCTCCTCGGCACCATCACGGCGACCGCCCTGCTCACGGCCGTCACCTCCCGCGCGGTGCTCGGCAAACCGGTCACCCTCAGGGAGGCCTGGCGCGACGCCCGCCCCCAGGTGCCCAGACTGTTCGGTCTGATCTTCCTGGTGCTGCTCATCACCGCGGGCGCCGCCTTCGCGTGCCTGCTGCCGGGCGCTCTCGTGAACGCCGCCGGAAGCACCGCCGGGGGCGACGCGCTAACGGCCTTCGGCGTCCTCGGCTCGCTCGTCCTCGTACTGTGGCTGCTGGTCCGCTTCTCCCTCGCCTCGCCCGCGCTGATGTTGGAGAAGCAGGGCATCAAGAAGGCGCTCGGCCGTTCCGCGAAACTCACCCGCGGCTCCTGGTGGCGCGTCCTCGGCATCGAACTGCTCGCCCTGATCATCTCGAACATCATCGCGATGATCGTCGTCGTCCCCTTCGTCTTCGTCGGCGCCACCCTCACCGACGGCGGTGTCGGCGGCGTGGTCGAGACGGGCGGCGACTTCGGCTGGGCCTACCTGATCGTCAGCGGCGTCGGCTCGGTCATCGGCTCCATGGTCACCTTCCCGATCGTGGCGGGCGTCTTCGTACTGCTCTACATCGACCAGCGGATCCGCCGCGAGGCCCTCGACCTCGACCTGGCCCGCGCCGCAGGCCTCCAGGACTACGGCTCCCCCGCTCCCGGCACGACGACCCCGGGGAGCTGATGCGGTGAGCCCGGCGGGGGCAGTTCTCACACCGGCACCGCTCCCGGGCGGCCTGCCCGCACAGGCACCGCCCGGGATCCCCAAGGTGCCCGGCATCACCGAAGCACTCACCGGCGCGCCCCCGGCGCCCCTCTCCCACGCCGCCGAAAAAGCCGCGACAGCCCTACTGCGAGCGACCGGCGACGGCACCACGCCGTCCCTGCCCCAGTCCCTGCCCCAGTCCCTGACCCGGCCCCTGACGCAGTCCCTGACCCAGTCCTGGAACCGGTCCCTGACCCAGGCCCTGGCCCGCTCGGGCGACGCACCGCCGCTGACCGTCCCCCGTGATCCCGCGCGGGAGGCCGCCCGCCGCGAACTGTCCAAGGACCTGTACCACCAGAACGACCCCAGCCTCTTCCAGCGCGCCCTGGACACCCTCTGGGACTGGATCGGCGACCTGTTCGACACCGCCTCGACCGCCACCCCCGGCGGCACACTAGGCCTCCTGGTCGTCGTCCTCACCGTCGCGGCCGTCGTAGGCGCCCTGTGGTGGCGCCTGGGCACCCCACGCCGCCAACCCTCCTCCACCGCCGCTCTGTTCGACGACCGCCCCCGCAGCACCGCCGAACACCGCGCGGCCGCCGAGGCGCACGCCGCCCAGGGCCACTGGAACCAGGCCGTCCAGGAACGCATGCGCGCCATCGTCCGCGCCCTGGAGGAACGCGCCCTCCTCGACGCCCGCCCCGGCCGTACCGCCGACGAAGCCGCCGCCGACGCCGGCCGCACCCTGCCCGCGCACACCGACCGACTGCGCACCGCCGCCCGCGACTTCGACGACGTGACATACGGCGGCCGCCGCGCGACCGAGCAGTCGTACAGCCGCATCGCCGCACTCGACCTGGACCTCGAACACACCAAGCCCCACCTCACGACGGCGAACACCCCCCACACAGCGGCCCACCCCACCCACCAGGGAGCCGCCAAATGACAACCGAGACCAAGCCCCCCACCACCTCCACCTCCACTTCCACCGCGGCCCCCACCACAGCCACCTCCACCGCGTCCTCCACATCCACCGCCCCGCACCTGTGGACCCGCGCGCGAGGACTCACCCTCGCCCTCGTCCTGCTCCTCGCGGGCGCCGTCGCACTCGCCGCGCTCCAGTCCGACGCCCGCCACGGCGCCCTCGACCCGCGCTCCGCCGACCCCTACGGCAGCCGCGCCGTCGCAGAACTCCTCGCCGACCGAGGCGTGTCCACCCGCGTGGCCGCCACCCTGTCCGAAGCCCGCACCGCGGCAGGCCCCGACACCACCCTCCTGGTCGCCACCCCCGACCTCCTGACGGAACGTCAACAAAGGGAGCTGCACGCGGCGATCGCCGGCTCCGGAGCCCGCACCGTCCTCGTCGCCCCCGGCAGCCCGTCCGTGGGCACCCTCGCCCCCGGCGTGACCGCCGACCCGGCCAACAGCCGCGACTCCACGCTCTCCCCCGACTGCGCCCTGCCCGCCGCCCGCACCGCCGGCACCGCACAGACCGGCGGCATCCGCTACACCACCCACCACCTCGACGCCGACGAGTGCTACCCCAGCCGCCGCCTGGCCACCCTGCTGCGCGTCCCGGACACCACCGGCGACGGCGACACCGTCGTCCTCGGCGCGCCCGACATCCTCTACAACAACCGTCTCGACCAGCAGGGCAACGCCTCGCTCGCCCTCCAACTCCTCGGCTCCCGCACCCATCTGGTCTGGTACCTCCCCTCGCTCTCCGACACCACCGCCGCCACCCCGGACGACGAGAAAAGCTTCCTCGACCTGCTCCCCTCCGGCTGGCTCTGGGGCACCCTCCAGCTCTTCGTCGCGGCAGCCCTCGCCGCCCTCTGGCGGGCCCGCCGCCTCGGCCCGCTCGTGCCCGAAAAACTCCCCGTGGCGATCCGCGCCTCCGAAACCGTCGAGGGCCGCGCCCGCCTCTACCGCAAGGCCGGCGCCCGCGACCGCGCGGCCGCCGCTCTTCGCTCCACCACCCGCACCCGCCTCGCCCCTCTCCTGGGCGTCCCCGTCACCCAGGCGCACACGCCCGAGGCCCTGCTCCCCGCCCTGTCCGCCCACCTCCACGGCGACGGACAGCCCCTGCACGCCCTCCTCTTCGGCCCGCCGCCCGGCGACGACGCGGCCCTGATCGCCCTCGCCGACCAACTCGACGCCCTCGAAAGAGAGGTACGCCGTCCATGATGGACCCGACCACTGACAACGCCGGGAACACCGGGGATCCGGGCCGGGCCCGAGCCGCCCTGGAAGCCCTGCGCGCCGAGATCGCCAAGGCCGTGGTCGGCCAGGACCCCGCCGTGACCGGCCTCGTCGTCGCCCTCCTGTGCCGCGGACACGTGCTCCTCGAAGGAGTCCCCGGAGTCGCCAAGACCCTGCTCGTCCGCGCCCTCGCCGCCACCCTCGAACTCGACACCAAACGCGTCCAGTTCACCCCCGACCTCATGCCGAGCGACATCACCGGCTCCCTCGTCTACGACGCCCGCACCGCCGAGTTCTCCTTCCAGCCCGGCCCGGTCTTCACCCACCTCCTCCTCGCCGACGAGATCAACCGCACCCCGCCGAAGACCCAGTCCGCCCTCCTCGAAGCCATGGAGGAACGCCAGGTCACCGTCGACGGCACCCCGCGCCCCCTCCCCGACCCGTTCCTGGTCGCGGCGACCCAGAATCCCGTCGAGTACGAGGGCACCTACCCCCTCCCCGAAGCCCAACTGGACCGCTTCCTCCTCAAACTGACGATCCCTCTGCCCTTCCGCCAGGAGGAGATCGACGTCCTCACCCGCCACGCCGGAGGCTTCGACCCGCGCGACCTGCACGCCGCCGGCATACGCCCCGTCGCAGGCCCGGCCGACCTCGAAGCCGCCCGCGCGGCCGTCGCCAAGACAACCGTCTCCCCCGAGATCACGGCCTACGTCGTCGACATCTGCCGCGCCACCCGCGAGTCCCCGTCCCTCACCCTGGGCGTCTCCCCGCGCGGCGCGACCGCCCTCCTGGCCACAGCACGCGCGTGGGCATGGCTCACCGGCCGCGACTACGTCATCCCCGACGACGTCAAAGCCCTCGCCCTCCCCACCCTCCGCCACCGCGTCCAACTCCGCCCGGAGGCCGAGATGGAAGGCGTCACCGCCGACTCCGTCATCACCGCGATCCTCACCCACGTCCCCGTCCCCCGCTGATGGCCCTCACCGGACGCACCGCACTCCTCGCGGCCCTCGGCTCCCTCCCCGTCGGCATCTGGGACCCGAGCTGGACCGGCATCCTCGCCGTCAACGCCCCCCTGGCCGTCGCCTGCGCCTGCGACTTCGCCCTGGCCGCCCCCGTACGCCGACTGGGCCTGACCCGCTCCGGCGACACCACCGCCCGCCTCGGCGACCCGGCGGACATCACCCTCACGATCACCAACCCGTCCCGCCGCCCCCTGCGCGCCCACCTCCGCGACGCCTGGCCCCCCAGCAGTTGGCAACCAGGAACAGAAACAACAGCCTCTCGCCACCGCCTGACAGTCCCGCCCGGCGAACGCCGCCGCATCACCACCCGCCTACGCCCCACCCGCCGCGGCGACCACCAGACCGACCTCGTCACCATCCGCTCCTACGGCCCCCTCGGCCTCTTCTCCCGCCAAGGCACCCACAAGATCCCCTGGACGGTCCGCGTCCTCCCCCCGTTCACCAGCCGCAAGCATCTCCCGTCGAAACTGGCCCGCCTGCGCGAACTCGACGGCCGCACCAGCGTCGTCACCCGCGGCGAGGGCACAGAATTCGACAGCCTGCGCGCATACGTTCCCGGCGACGACACCCGCTCCATCGACTGGCGCGCCACAGCCCGCCACTCCACGGTCGCGGTCCGCACCTGGCGCCCCGAACGCGACCGGCACATCCTCCTGGTCCTCGACACGGGCCGCACCTCGGCAGGCCGCGTCGACGACGCCCCCCGCCTGGACGCCTCCCTGGACGCGGCACTCCTCCTCGCCGCCCTGGCATCCCGCGCCGGCGACCGAGTCGACCTCCTCGCCTACGGCCGCCGCGTACGCGCCCTGGTCCAGGGCCGAACGGCACGCGACGTCCTCCCGTCCCTGGTCAACGCCATGGCCACCCTCGAACCCGAGCTGGTCGAGACGGACGCCCGCGGCCTCACCTCCGCAGTGCTCCGCACGGCCCCCCGCCGCTCCCTCGTCGTCCTGATGACCACACTCGACGCCGCCCCGGTCGAGGAGGGCCTCCTCCCCGTCCTCCGCCGGCTCACCCAACGCCATACGGTCCTGGTGGCCTCGGTCGCCGACCCGCACATCGCCCGCATGACGACCTCCCGCGGCACCACCGACGCCGTCTACGAGGCCGCAGCCGCCGCCCAGGCCCAAGCCGAACGCCACCGCACAGCCGAACAACTCCGCCGGCACGGCGTCACCGTCGTCGACGCGACACCGAACGAACTCGCCCCGGCACTGGCAGACGCCTACCTGGCCCTAAAAGCAGCAGGCCGCCTCTGACATCCAACAAAAAATGGGCTCTCCCGAGGGAGAGCCCATAAAAACAATCGTGAACGCAGAAAACCCCCGCACCATAAGGTGCGGGGGTCTCCCGGAATGATTGTTCGGCGGTGTCCTACTCTCCCACAGGGTCCCCCCTGCAGTACCATCGGCGCTGTAAGGCTTAGCTTCCGGGTTCGGAATGTAACCGGGCGTTTCCCTCACGCTATGACCACCGAAACACTATGAAACTGTTCAGCCGCACCACACCCTGTGGCCCAGGGATATGGGGCTGTTCGTGGTTTCAGAACCAACACAGTGGACGCGAGCAACTGAGGACAAGCCCTCGGCCTATTAGTACCAGTCAGCTTCACCCATTACTGGGCTTCCACATCCG
>NZ_FOFF01000118.1 GCF_900110755.1 Streptomyces sp. yr375 | reverse complement strand
CGCTACCGGGGTTCATTCGCAGTGCATCGGGCTTCAGCCCGGTGGTGAAGCGAATCTGATGGTGGCGACGCGGAGCGTCGCCGCGTCTTGTCCGGCGGCGCCGGACACGGCGTGTTCACCACCCGCGGCGCGGAGCGTCGTGATTGCTGGTCCCGGCGGAGCTGGGCTGTGCTCACACCGGCCGGTTCTGCTGCTCGATGTACTGCCTGACCACGGTGAGCGGGGCGCCGCCGACGGTTCCAGCGAAGTAGGAGCCCGACCACAGCTTGTTGGCCCGCCAGTAGTGGCGTACGAGGTCGGGGAACTCCTGGCGCAGACGGCGTGAGGAGACGCCCTTGAGGGAGTTGACCAGCTTGGTGACGGTGACCTTGGGCGGGAAGTTCACCAGCAGATGGACGTGGTCGTTCTCGCCGTTGAACTCCACCAGCTCGCACTCGAAGTCCGCGCACACCGACCGCATGATCTCCTCCATACGCGTCAGATGAGCATCAGTGAACACCTTGTGCCGGAACTTGGTCACGAAGACCAAGTGCACGTGCATAACGAAAACACAGTGCCGACCAGTTCTGATCTTCTGAATCTCACTCATAACCCAAGTATGTAGCGTGGCCGTCATGCAGCTCAGGTACGCCTTCAGGTTGTACCCGGACACCGGCCAGCAGACCGCGCTGGCGAAAGCGTTCGGGTGCGCCCGCGTCGTGTTCAACGACGCCGTGTACGCCCGCGAGAGCGCCCGCAAGGCTGGGAAGCCGTTTCCGAAGATCGGCGAGCTGTCCACACGGCTGATCACCCAGGCGAAGCAGACTGTGGAGCGGTCCTGGCTGGGCGAGGTCTCCGCGGTCGTTCTCCAGCAGTCCCTGCGCGACGCCGAGACCGCCTACCGCAACTTCTTCGCCTCCCTCAAGGGCACCCGCAAGGGGCCCAGGAGCGGTGCGCCGCGGTTCAAGTCCCGCAAGGACACCCGCCAGTCGATCCGGTTCACCGCGAACGCCCGCTGGAAGATCACCGACACAGGACGGCTGAACCTGCCGAAGATCGGGGCGGTGAAGGTGAAGTGGTCCCGCACCCTGCCCACCACCCCCACCTCGGTCACCGTGGTCAAGGACTCCGCCGGGCGGTACTTCGCCTCCTTCGTCATCGACACCGACCCACGGGCGGATGCCGGGCGGATGCCCGCCACCGACCGCACCATCGGCATCGACCTCGGCCTGACGCACTTCGCTGTTCTGTCCGACGGCACGAAGATCGACTCCCCGCGCTTCTTGCGCCGCGCGGAGAAGAAACTGAAGAAGGCCCAAAAGGAACTGTCCCGCAAGCAGAAGGGATCAAGGAACCGGGCCAAGGCCCGCCTCAAGGTCGCCCGCGCCCACGCCCAGGTTGCTGACGCACGCCGTGAGTTCCACCACCAGCTCTCCACGAAGCTGATCCGCGAGAACCAAGGGATCGCCGTGGAGGACCTGTCGGTGACGGGACTGGCCCGCACGAAGCTGGCCAAGTCCGTGCACGACGCCGGATGGGCCTCATTCGTGAACATGCTGGAGTACAAAGCACAACGGTACGGACGGACCCTGATCAAGATCGGCCGGTTCGAGCCGACGAGTCAGGTCTGCTCCACCTGCGGAGTCAAGGACGGGCCCAAACCCCTGAACGTCCGGGAATGGACCTG
>NZ_FOFF01000091.1 GCF_900110755.1 Streptomyces sp. yr375 | reverse complement strand
CCCAAGGATCTCGAACTCCACCTGGTCCTGGACAACTACGCCACCCACAAGACCGAGCCGGTCAAGAAGTGGCTGCTTCGCCACCCCCGCTTCCACCTGCACTTCACCCCCACCTCGGCGTCCTGGCTCAACCTCGTCGAGCGCTGGTTCGCCGAACTGACCTGCCGCAAACTCCGCCGCTCGGCCCACCGCAGCGTGGTCGAACTCGAACGCGACATCCGCGGCTGGATCAACGAGTGGAACAAGAACCCCAAGCCGTTCGTCTGGACGAAGACCGCCGACGACATCCTCGACACCCTCGCCGCATACTGCACACGAATTAACGACTCAGGACACTAGAAGACCTCTACGGGCAACGGCTGACGTTCCAGGGAGAGGAGGACCGGCAACCCTCCGGCCCCTTCTCACGGCAGAAGATCCACACTGTGCAGGGCCATGTCACTGGTATGCATGCCGATGACACCATCAGCGGCTACGCGGGGACAGACCAGGACATCACCACTGTTGCCGAAGGCGCCACAGTCACCGGCATGCGCGCCCGGAACATCGGTAGCCCACCCAGCCGGCCCGAGCGCTGAACCTCACTGTCCCGACAGTCTCAAGAAGGATTGCCCGTGACCTCCAGCGCCCCAATGCCGCAGACACCGGAAGCGCCCCCGACCGCTGCCCCACCCTCTGCACATCGCCTCGCAGGGCTGGCTCCTGACACACCGACGGAGTTATCCAACCTGCACCAACCTGGCGGGCATGAAGCCCCGCTTGCTCCCGACCTTCCCGATGAGCCCGCGGTGCCGCATGCATCGGAGGAGTCCGACGCTCCTATAGAGCAAGGATCTCCTGACGACGACGGCAGCTCCGGGGACACGGATCTCCACGATGAGCTAACCGAGTCCAGCTGGAGCGGACAGGTCAGCCAGCGCATCGGCACGAACCGCGGCATTGTCATCGGCACCCTCATTGAGCAGGGAATCCGCCGACTGCGGGGCATCGCACTACCCCCAGCAGAAGTCGCCACGCAGTTGAAGACCTACGTCCGCGACGAAGACGACTACCAGGCCATCAGCAAGATCCTGGACCAATGGCCGGTCGTTGTCCTGACAGGAGCAGACGGCAGCGGCCGCTTCAGCACTGCCCTGGACGTGCTGCGCCGTCGCGTTGGCGACACCATCCGTCAGGTACGCCGGGAACCAAATGCGCCGTTCGACATGGCAGGACTGCAAGAGCCTCATACCGGATGGATCCTGGACCTGCGCGCCGAACAGCCTCCAGGCGGCTTCGGCCGCGAACTGGAAGAGGACACAGACCGGCTGCCCGAGGGATCCTGTCTCGTCGTGCTCATGAGCACCACGGCCTGGGCCCAATGCGGTCAGGGAGCAACCGAAATCGCCAGGCCCCTGGAAGGGCCACCACGCGAGCACATCCTGCGCAAGCAACTGCTACAGGCGCCGTTCGCGATCAACATCGACAATTGGCTGTCGTCCGATCCCATCAGCAGGGGCATCACCCCCCTCCTGCCGGCGAAGATGGCGGCTTGGGCGAACGCCATCATCACCACCGAGGACATCGAACGCTGCAAAGGTAGCCTCGGATCCGACGCGGCACCTGACACCGAGTACTTCAAGGGCTTGGTCCTGGAAGTAGTCAAGGCCGCCGAAGACTGGCGCACCGAACTTCTCAACTGGCACAACACCCACAACGACAGCGCCTACCGCAACTACCTCCTGGCTGCAGCCGTACTGGAGGGTGCGAGCTCGGACAAGATTTACCGGGCATCCGCCAGCCTGGCCACGGCGCTCAACGAGAAGCCCGAACCCCGCAACGGACAGCAGGGACTGGGGGTCGTGGCGCTGACCCACACGGCTAACGCCGAGCTGCAGCCGGACGGCACCATCCGCTTCCGGTACCACAACTACGCCGAAGCGGTCGTCGACTACTTTCTCGACGACCGTCCCCACCTTCTGGAGGAGTTCACCCGCTGGACCGCCGCTCAAGTCACCGCACTCGGTGGAGCAGACCTGACCGCACCACTGGCCCAGCGTGTCAGCCACTGGACCGTGCACTACACCGCACGTCACCGCAGGACGAACCTCCTTCGCTTTCTGGCCGAGCAATGGTCCTCGTCCCACACCGACGTCGCATGCGACCTGCTGGTGCTTGCCGCAATCGACGACCGCGCCGGGGCTCTGGCCCGCAGTGCCTACCGCAGATGGGTCAGGGACACGGACACCCTCAGCGCGGACTTCAAAGTCGTCCTCATCCGCGCCTTCCAGCGGCTGGCCACCATCTATCCGACCAGCATGCTGAGCAGAATCGCTGAGCTGGCCACGCCAGTCGATCAGAACGCCGTGCACAGCGACGAGGTCACCGCCGCCATCAGCCAAGCCCTCAACAGCCTGTGGGACCAGGACGACCAGCGCCCCGCCATCCACAAGCAGCTCACCCAGTGGGCCGGGGACCACCGGAAACCCCAGCAGGCAGCGGCACAAAGCACGTTCGCCTACCTCGCCGCCCGCCGTACACCTGACGGACCCGCTCTCCTGACGGACGAGCAGATTACGACAGTGTGGCTCAGCGACATGTGGCGCAACGCTTTGCCTACGGACGACTGGTCTCCGATTGTGGCCCAAGCGTTTGGCTACTGGATGCAGACAGCTCTCGATACCCCGGACCTCAGTTCGACGATTCAGCAGATCTTCCTGAGCGCGGTGCACCGTCCCACCGACCCGCACTACAGCGCACGACGCATGATCGCCATGCAGAACCTGCTCTTCAGCTGGATCCCTGCACCGCCCTCGCCGCAGCCCAGCGACGCCGCCCGCCTGCGCGACGAGCTATCGACCCGCATGAGGGCCGAAGACCCCGCCGCACCCCCTGACCCTCATGCGCCGCAACCGTGACCGAACCGGCTGGCCCGCCCCGCGGGCCGGCCAGCTCACCGACACCGACAACCCGTACGCGCTCCCCAGCGACGCCTCCGGTTACCACTTCCATGCACACCTGACCGGTCGATGGGAAGAAACACCAGCCGCCCGGCACCACCAGGACCCCCGCGCGGCTGCCACTCACCATGCTCTTGAAACGGCCCGCGCCGTGTCGGGCCTGTATCCCCTGACGGAACACCAGGCGGCCCAAGCCCATATCAACAGCCGACTGGGCACCTCACACGACCTCGTCGATGCTCCCGTCCGCCTCCTGTGGGCCCGGGTGCAGCTGACAGTTGAGAGCTCAGACGTCGAGGCGGTCGTCTGCCTACAGCGTCGGATGCACGACAATGCCCTCACCGAGCAGACCAACCGACAACGCCAGTACCAGGCAGAGGAATTACACCGGGCCTTGTCCACGACGCCCACACTGGCTCTCGCCTACTGGCTCATCCACCAGCCACAAGCAGCCGACCAAAACACCATCGAAGCACTGAGTCAACTGACGCGAGAAATCACCACTTACGCCCCGCACACCGCTTGGGTCCAAGTCGCCCACCTGCTCCAGACCTTCGTGCAGGACCTCGACACGCCCGCCCGCACGAACCTCGTCGAGAGCCTCGCGCAGATTTTCACCCGCTACGACCAGCCACAACTTGCGGACCACCTGCGTTCCATCGCAACGCAGGTGCAGTCCGCCAACGGACACCTCTCAAGCCGCCCGCCACGCCGAGGGATGGCAGGGGAAGCAAAACCTTGATTGATTGGAATGCTTAGCCGGGTGGAGGGCCAGCGCTAGCGATGGCGTCGATCCCGGAGAGAGTGTCCCGCCATGCCTCCCGCCATTCCTTCTGGCGGAGATCGTCGCGCAGGCCCACAGCGCCCCTCCAGGCAGTCGGCCCCGAGCCATGCTCCCAGCCTACGAGACGTCACTTACGACGGCTCTCCGTGGTTCACCGGCAGCTTGGCGTCTGAAAGAGCTTGTACCTGGCGGCGGTTGAGTCGGGAGGAATCAGACGGTGGAGTCTGTGGTGGTGGGATGGGGGAAGACGAGACCGACGCCGATGACATGCTCTTCAGCGTTGAGAGGGGCGCGGTGCGTCTTTGCCGAGACGGGAGCGGAGGTCTTGTCGATGGGGTAGAGGGCGAGCAGTCCTGTGTGGGGCAGTTGTTGGCGCCGGGCTGCTCTCATGGTCTGTTCGTTCAGGTTGTTGATATCGCCGGCGAGGTCGACGGCGGCATCGCGTGCACCCATAAGGGTTTTGATGTCGGCAAAGTCGGGTTGCTGCGAGGCGACGCTGAGGCGAGAACGGATGATTCGGCCGACCGTGATGTTCTCGGCGAAGGTCAGCGTCTCGCCGGGGTGGGCGGCGGGCTTGCCGATGATGGCCACGTTCCATTGACGCAGCGAGTCGGCCACGGTGATGCGCTTGCGGATGTAGTCGATGAGGAGGCTGGGGTCCGTGTCGGCAGACTGCTCGTGGAACTGGTAGGTAGCGAGGAAGTTGATGACTGCATCACTTGGCACGTTGCGGAAGAGGTAGCGGCCCAGCTCGGGGCGGGCTTCGGTGTGGGTGGCTTGGTCGGCTGCGGTGGCCACGAGGCTGCGGGCCGCTTCCAGGTTGGCACGCAGCCAGCTGGCATTGGTGTGGAAGTAGTGGGTCTGCACGCGCTTGGCGCCGTAGGAGACGGAGGAAGGCGCCTGATGCCGTTTGGCTGCCGTGACGGTGCGCAGCTTGGGATGTGACCGAATCTGAACGGCAAGGTTGAGCGGGCTGATGTCCTCGATGGCTGCGCGCTCTAGCTGCTGGCGCAGTTCGAGCTGGGTGTCAGCGATTTCGCGCCACCATGCGGAGAGCTGTTCGGGCATCCAGATCCGTGGTAGGTCGCCGTAGCCGGCGCGGAAGCCGAACCAATGCTCCATCTGCTGCAGGGTGTCGTAGGCCGAGGAGGCGGTGACGAAGTAGCCCACCGAAATGCCTTCCAAAAAGAGGCCACGCGTTAGGGGCGTGCCGCCGCCGACCACGATGGTGGCAGGGTAAGGGGAGTTCTCGAAGCGAGTGTTACTGCTGGAGTTATTCGTGAGGATGTGGCAGTGCTGCAACACGGTGGGCAGATAGGCGATCAGCTCGTCGAAAGCTACGGGTTGTTGGCCGAAGTCTACAGCGGGTACCCGTTGGATTTCCTGCTGCCATGAGCGGCGCAGGTAAGCGAGGTAGTCGGGGGAGGCCAACCGTTCAGCCATGTCGTCACGTAGCGCCTTAAGGGGAGCCAGGAAGCTGGCCTGAACGGTGGCGTTGTTGCTGGTGTGGATGAGCATCGTGTTGTGGCGAGTGCCGCTGGCGCGGACCGTGCGGGCCGCGGCAACCATCCAGAAGTACTCCACCGCCTGGCGCAATGTGGCGGGAAGGCTGGGGTTGAAGTCGGTCACGGCCTCTCGGGCGGCGGGCCGTAGGTCGCTGATGTCCTGGTCAGGGATCAACCGGATCATGTCGTATCCGTCGTCGTCCTGTTCCGGGTCGTCCTGTTCACTTGTGCCGTGGCCGAAGAGAATTTCGGTTCCGGTGTAGTGAGGCGGCCGCGGTAGCGCGACGATGAAGTCCTTTGGGAAAAGATCTGTCGTACCTGGCTCAAGGAGAAGACTCGTCAGAGGGCTGCTGGTGTACGCCAGGTAGGCCGAGCGCGGCAGGGTGTGGAGCATGTTGCTGACACGGGGATTGATGTTGGTCGATGCTACGGACGGCAGATCGGCATCCACATCTATGATCAACGCAGGGTACTCGTGGAGGAGACTAGAGGCATGTGCCAGCCAGCTGGCGAGTTTGCCGAGCACGGCGGCGTTTTTCTTCACTACGCAGAGCATGGGCATTCCGCTGCCCAGACTGGGCAGCGCGTTGAGCGGTGATGTGTATTCCTGCTGGCTCGTGGTCAGTTCTACCCAGCGGTCGGGATGCGGCTGGACGAGCTGCCGTGTCAGGCGCTGATGTACCTGTTCGCGAAACACATTATGGACGCCAGCCAGGACAATGAAGAGCCGGTATCCGCGGTCGGCTGCCTTGGAGACGACTGCCGAGATGTTTGTGATGGCACCGGATTGAGGGTATGTCAGCACCAGACCGCGGGAGGAAAACGAGGGCTCTTTGGGATGGTGCAGATTCGCCACGATCCGCGAGGACGCGTCATCCAGACCCGTGAGCGCCTCATTTGCAAACGCCGCGCCTTGGAGCTGACGCAAGAGCGCAGGCCAATACACGTCGCCGTCGCGCGGGCCCGCATACCAGGTGGTGTGTCCGGGGTAGGGCTGCGCAGGCACCGGTGCGTGGTGCGCGTCGCGCGTCGCGCGCCGTGCGTGGCGCTCACACAGGTCGTCAATCTCAGCCGGCTCCAGACTGAACTGTTCCAGGCGGGCCCTGGCTTGGGACAGTTCCAGCACGAGCCGAAACGTCTCATACAGTGCGTCGATGTCCTTACTCATGCGCGCTGCCCCGACTGCGTGCAGCCATCCCAGCACTCACGACCGACAGCGAGGGATAGTGGAGACAAGTACCCCTTGGCGTTGATACGGGACCTCATCGAACCGCTCCTCGTTTCGCCCGCCATAACCGTCCCTCCCTCACTGCCGCTGCGTGACGGTGCTGCGCATTTATGCATGGTGGCCCCCCTCTTTTTCCGCCGACATCGGTCGGCTGCCCGTCGTGGCGCCACGGGGGTCTCAACCCTTCCATGGAACGGGGCGATGGCGGGGCGGGCAGGGAGGCGCCTCACTCGAGTGCCAAGGCGAGCAGGCCATCGCTGAGTCCCACTACGACGAGGTCACCACTGGACGCCACATCCCAGGCGGGGGAGTGCACCGTGATGGACATGGTCGGGTGGGATGCCTGCAGGTCCCACACCCGGAGGGTGCGGTCGTCACTGGCGGAGATGAGGCGACCACGCGATCCATGCGTCACGGCCGTCAAAGTGGTGATCTTGTCGGAGTGTCCGTCAAGACGTTGGCGTGCCTGACCAGTGGCTGGATCCCACACCTGGATAGTGCGATCATCGCCGGCGCTGACCAGCAAGGGCTGCCCTTGTAGGGACACGGTGGTCAGCGCCGTGATGGGCTCACTATGGGCTGGCCAGACCCGCAGTGTGCGGCGACGCTCGGGATCCCACAGGACAATAGAGCCATCCTCGAACCCGGCGGCCACAAGCTGCTGGCTTTCAACGATGACGGTAGACAAGGCCGCGATGGCGCTGTCGAAGGACTCCTGGGCCAGGCAATGGGCGTGGGTGGCCGGATCCCACAGCCGCAGCGTGCGGTCACTACTGGCACTGGCCAACAACGTGCGTCCGCCTACCCTCACGGGGCACAGCCCGGTCAGAGCGTCATCGTGACCGGGCAGGGTGCGCAGGATCGTTGCGCGTGCGGTGTCCCAGACCAGGATGCGGCCATCGTCGCCCCCGGTGGCCAGGTGAAATTCGTCGCCGATGGGCATGACGCACAGGGTGCGGACCCAGTCAGCATGCCCCTCAAGCACCGTGACGACCTCGCCGGTGGCGGCGTCACGCACACGCACTCGATGATCACTTTCGGCCGAAGCCACATAGGTCTTGCCGTGGACGGTCATCGCACATACCGCCGTGACCGCCCCACCCTCATCAACAGCAGGCAGGGGCGGTCCGGCTTGGACATCCCACAGCCGAATAGCGCTGTCGTTGCCGGCGCTGGCCAACAGCGTGTGCTCGCCCCAGGCCAGAACACACACGCTGGTCACCCAGTCGGTATGACCCTCAAATCCGCCGGGCACGATCTGACCACTGCTGCCCTCCCACAAGCGCACAGCAGTGTCGTGCCCTGCACTAGCCATCACAGAGAGCCGACCCACCCGGAACGACGTGAGGGTACGCACCCAATCGGTGTGCTGCTCGACCGTGCGGACGAGGACGCCCGCCTGCCAGTCCCACAGGCGTATCACGTGGCCATTGCCCGCACTGGCCAACAGCATGTGCTGACCCACCACGACGGGACACAACGCGTTGATCCACGTCCCTTCCGAGGCAAGGACACGCACCGCCTGGCCGGTGGCCGGATCCCACAAGCGGATCCTGGCATCGGTGCCGGCGCTGGCGAGCAGCGTGCGGCCGCGGT
>NZ_FOFF01000114.1 GCF_900110755.1 Streptomyces sp. yr375 | reverse complement strand
CTGGGCACCCCGATCGCGGGCCGCACCGACGACGCGTTGGACGATCTGATCGGGTTCTTCGTCAACAACCTCGTGCTGCGCACCGACACGTCCGGCGATCCCACGTTCCGTGAGCTGCTCGGCCGAGTCCGCGAGACGAACCTCTCGGCGTACGCACATCAGGACGTGCCGTTCGAGCGCCTGGTGGAGGTGCTGAACCCGGAGCGGTCGTTGGCCCGGCATCCGCTCTTCCAAATCATGCTGGCCGTGCAGAACAACGCCGAGCCGCGCCTTGAACTGGCCGGTCTGGAGAGTGAGTTGCAGTCCGCCGGTATCCAGGACGTGAAGCTCGACCTGTGGTTCAACCTCATCGAGGAGCGCGACGGCATCGTCGGTGAACTCCAGTACGCGACCGACCTGTACGACGAGCACACGGTGCAGGCCCTCGCCGACCGGTTCGTCCAGACGCTGGCCGCGCTGACCGCCGATCCCGACCAGCGTGTCGGCCGGGCGGAGATCCTCACCTCCGGTGAGTTGGAGCGGCTTGGTGTCTGGTCGGCTGGTCCGGAGTGTGTGGTGCCGGGTGGGTCGTTGCCGGAGTTGTTTGCGGCGCGGGTTGAGCGCTCTTCGGGCGCGGTGGCTGTGGTCTCCGGGGACGTTGAGTTGTCGTACGAGGAACTGGCCGCCCGGGTGAAGGGGTTGGCGCGGTGGCTGGTCGAGCGGGGCGTTGGGCCTGGGCAGCGTGTGGTGGTGGCCCTGCCTCGGTCGGTGGAGTTGGTGGTGGCGTTGTTGGCGGTGCAGTGGGTGGGGGCTGCTTATGTGCCGGTGGATCCGGAGTATCCGGCGGAGCGGATCGCGCATATCCGTGAGGATGCGGGCGCGGTGTTGGTGCTGACGCCGGATGTGTTGCCGGCGCTTGACGGCTTGGGTGATGGTCCCGGGCCGGTGGTGGGTGGGGCTGCGTATGTGATCTATACGTCTGGTTCGACGGGGGTGCCGAAGGGTGTCGTCGTAGGTCAGTCGGCGTTGGTGAACTTCCTGACCTCGATGGCCGAGCGCTTCCCGATGACTCCGGCAGATCGCCTCGTTGCAGTGACCACCGTCGCGTTCGATATCGCTGGCCTTGAGTTGTTCCTGCCGTTGGTGCAGGGCGCTGCGGTGGTGATCGCGGATCGCGAAAGTGTGCGTGATCCGCACGCCCTGGCCGGGCTCGTGGTTCGGCATCGGGCGTCGGTGGTGCAGGGGACGCCGAGTCTGTGGCGGGCCGTGGTGGATCAGGCACCGGAGGCGGTGCGCGGCCTGCGGGTGCTGGTCGGCGGTGAGGCCCTACCGGCCGATCTGGCGTTGCGGCTAAGGGAGTTGGCGGCTGACGTCACCAATCTCTACGGGCCGACGGAGACGACCATCTGGTCCACGGCGGCGGTGGTGGATGCCGGGGGTGAGGTGTCGATCGGGTCGCCCATCGCCAACACCCGGGTGCATGTTCTCGACGACCGTCTCCGCCTCGTTCCGCCGGGTGTGGCGGGTGAGTTGTATATCGCCGGTGCGGGGTTGGCGTACGGGTATCACCGGCGTCCGGGGCTGACGGCGGAACGGTTCGTCGTCGATCCGTACGGTGCGCCTGGAGAGCGCATGTACCGCACCGGCGATGTGGTGCGCTGGCGCGCCGACGGGCAGCTTGAGTATCTGAGTCGCGCCGATCATCAGGTCAAGTTGCGGGGGCATCGGGTCGAGCCCGGTGAGATCGAGGCCGCGTTGATCCGCCATGGGGGTGCTGGGCAGGCCGTCGTGGTCATGCGGGAGGACGTTTCTGGTGATCAGCGTCTGGTCGCCTACGTCGTCCCGGGGGTTGAGGCCCTTGATCCGGATGCCTTGCGGGATGCGGTGGCCGGGCTGCTGCCCGCGTACATGGTGCCGTCGGCCTTCGTGGTCCTTGACGCGTTGCCGTTGACGCCGAACGGCAAGCTGGACCGGGCCGCTCTTCCGGTGCC
>NZ_FOFF01000089.1 GCF_900110755.1 Streptomyces sp. yr375 | reverse complement strand
GTCCCCGACCCGCACCAGCGGCGCCGGCGAGGTCAACCGGTTCGCCACCATCGCCTCGATCACCTGCCCGTGGCTCAGGTGGGCGCTCGCGCCGCCCGGGCACAGCTCGTCGACGATCCTGGCTACATCCAGCCGGCGCAGAAACTCGGCAGCGACAGGCAGAGCACCCAGACGCTTCTCCACCACGGACACCACCGCGCACTCGAAGCGCTGACGCTGAGACCGTGGCCGCGGGGACCGGGAAGTCATCGACACACCCCACCCAACGCCACACCCCCGGCCCAGGACACCCCGGGCCGGTCACACCATACGAATCAGCGACCCGCGAAGTACGGGACTAGCGTCCGTGTCGCCGTTCTTCAGTGGTGCCGAACCGAAGATCCGGAAGTTCTCCGCGTACAGACAGGCAAGGTACAACGACGTCCCCCGAGCAATGCGGCCCGGGCCCCGGATGGCCCAAGCGGTCACAACCGCCTCAAGTACCCCACCCATACGCGGTTCTGACGCATCATACGATTCATCACAACACTTGTGTCCCGTTGGGGGAATCCGCCCCCAAAGCTGGAAATGGACACGTCAGATAGCCAACTCCAGCAGCAGGGCTGGACCGTCGTCGCAGCGCGCCGCCGGAACGGGATGGTGGATCTCCACGGCCGACGCGACTGACACCAGGAAGGCACCTGCACGCGGCCAGGCAATGGGGCGCGGATTGGGCGCCTCGGCGGGTTCACGCGCACCGTCTGCGCGGATCTTCCGGAGGAATCGCGACGCCCAAGAGCCCTACGAGTTCACCGCACCCCATGAAATTCGCGGACGTTCGATCGCCCCCGGACTACTGAGACTCGGGCTTGCCGGATTCCTCCCGGGTGATGTGGTTGACGAGTTCCCCCGGCTCTACATCGAGTCCAGCAGCGATGTCCAGAAGAGTGAGCACGCTGGGGCTGCGCTGCCCATGCTCGATATAGATGAGTCCGCGGAAACTCAACCCGCTGCGCTCTGCGAGCTCTTCCAAGGTGTATCCCCGGTCTTCTCTGAGGCGTCGAATCTGCATGCCGAGGGACAGGAGTCGGGGATCTGGTGACGGTTCGCGTGGTGGCACACAGCGACACCACCCGCGCAACTTCCCCCAGGCCATGAACAGCTGTGCATAATCGGGCTCCACGCTGGAAATCCTGCATGTGAGCACACGCGAATGGTCGTGTGACTACGGCACCACTCACCCATGCACCTCGCCCGACGTAAACGGCCAGACCCAGGTGTGACAGCAGGCCACTAGCTCACTAGCAATGAACGAGAACATATGGCCAGACCCGTGCTGCCATTCGACCGATGGCACAAGTCATATCCAAAACCCTACCGAGGTGACGCACCCTGCAAGTGCGGGACCAGGAACCGTCCCCTTTACCCGTCAGCGGACCACGGACGGGGGCTCCGCTGGCAGGCTCGCTACGTCGATCACCTCAGGAAAGAGCACAGAGAGTCGTTCGCTACCTGGCAGGAAGCCCTCGACCGGCTCGGCCAACTGGCGAACCAAGATGCGACCGTGACGGGCGCGAGCCAGTCGGCACGCGGTCCACGGGTCGCATTCTTCGGAGCGCAGATGATCGAGCGCAAACGGAAGAAGAAAAAGAGACCCAGCACGATCAACACCTACGAGAGCCACCTTCACAACCACATTCTCCCGTTCGCGGGAAACCGACTGCCAGCATCGCTGCGGCGGCGCGATTCGATGGCCTTCATCGATCATCTGCTGGAAAAGCCCAGCCTCAGATCGGCCCGCACAATTGTCCAGATTTTCAAGACGTGGCGCATTCTCATCCACTACATGATGGACGAAGACATTCCGCTGCCCGCAAACATCGTGTCCCGCATCGAGCTTCCCGAAATCGACAACAGCAGAGTCTCCCTGACTCCCACGGAGGTGGCCGCGGCTGCCGTGGCCATGCGGGAGATTGAGCCGCGCTACGAGATCCTGGTCTGGCTCGGCGCATGCGCAGGACTACGTGCCGGCGAGGCCCTGGGCCTGACACGGGCGTGCGTGGGCTGGCAGGAGGACCTGCTCTACATCCAAGAGCAGCGTCAGCGCGGCAAGGCCGCACCGCTCAAAACGAAGGCCAGCTACGCGACCCTGCCTGTAGATCACTTCCTGATGGAGCAACTGGCGGCCCATATGGCCAACTTCAGCGAGCCGGAAGCAACCACCCACGACGCAGCGCGCAAGCGTCGGGCTCGGGGTCACGTGGAGCCACTTGACGAAGGGCTCATCGTGACGAACCGGTGCGGGAGGCCCGTGCAGAGCAGCGACTTCAACGAGAAGTGGCAACGGGTTGTCGCCCGGGCCGGTCTCCCTGAACGCGCCCGTTTCCATGATCTAAAGAGCTTCTACACCTCCACCCTCGGCGGCCCAGGCCAGCACGATCCGAAGACAGTCCAATCGCTCTCACGCCACGCCCGGTTCACCGAAACCTGGGACACCTATGCCCGCCCGCCGAAGATTGCAGAAGGTCTGACGGTGACCGTTTTCGCCCAGGCATTCCACTCGATCCTGCAGCAACCCACGGGATGTTGAGTGCAGCACGAGCCTCTCGTTCGCCGCGCACCTCTGACCGAACACTGCGCCTCTCCCGTCGCTGCCTGGGCGGGCGCACGGCTGGGGAGGCCTGTGGTTCTTGAGCTGCGCGACGCATGACGTCGATACGATCTGCCCATTGTTGCGGCCGATGTTGGCCGTGGGCCATCTGGGGGAGCCGTCGTGTCCAACCGTGTTCAGCCGGTCCAGCCCGGCGATCCGCGCCGGGTGGGTCCCTACCGCATCGTGGGGCGGCTGGGATCCGGCGGTATGGGTACGGTGTACGCCGCTCTCACGGCTACTGGCGAGCGGGTCGCCGTCAAGGTCGTGCATCCGGCTCAGGCCGCAGACGATGAGTTCCGTGCCCGGTTCCGGCGGGAAGTGCAGCTCTCCCAGCGTGTCACCGGGCCGTGCCTGGTTCCGGTCCGCGACGCCGACACCCAAGCTGCGACGCCGTGGCTCGTCACGCCCTACATCCCCGGCCTCACCCTCGACGAGCACGTGAGGGCCAACGGCCCCTTGTCCGGCGGGCGCCTGTACGCGATGGCCGCCGGCACCGCATCCGCACTCGCCGCTGTACACGCCCAGGGCGTCATCCACCGGGACGTGAAGCCGCAGAACGTCATCCTGGCCCCCTCAGGACCACAGGTCCTGGACTTCGGCATCGCCCACGCCCTGGACGGCACTTCGGTCACCCGCACCGGGGTGATGACCGGCACGCCCGGCTGGATCAGTCCCGAGCACTACCGCACCGGCGCCGTCGGCTCCCCAGGCGACGTGTTTGCCTGGGGAGCCCTCCTCGCCTACGCAGCCACTGGCCGTCTCCCCTTCGGCGGCGGCGCCGCTGATGCGGTGGCCTTCCGCGTCATGCAAGCCGAGCCCGACCTGGAGGGCGTACCGACCAGCCTGCGGCGCCTGGTGGAGAAGGCTCTATCCAAGGACCCGTCTGATAGGCCGAGTGCCGCTGAACTCGCGGGTGAGTGCACCGAGTTGCTTGCAGCCCAGGCGACCGCCGCCCTCACACCCGGCGATCAGCAGCCCACCCTGATATCCGACCTCGTCAGCGCGCACTGGGACCTGACACCTGAAGCCGAACCCGCCTGGCCCACCCCGCCCAGGCACAATAACCGCGCACGCCTGTATCTGACGGTCGCCGTGGCCGCCGCCGTCCTCGGCAGTCTCGGCGGTGCCCTCGCGGCTGCCTCCCAATCATCAAACTCCGCCCACGGCCAGGCCCCCACACCGAGCAGTCACACGAGCGCCGCCGCTGCCACCGCCGCGGCCCAGCAGTCCACCTCCCGGGTAACGAGCCCTGCTACGGCCTCCCCCTCGGCGCCAGCGACGTCTCAAACCCCCCAGCGCGCTAGCATCCCCTCCCCCGCCTACACCCGCAGCGACAACGCCCAGCCCAACGTAGACGAATGGGCCTCAGCCCGGCTCCCAGCCACCTCGGCCGAGAAGACTGCCGCACAGCACCTGATCACGGAGGCAGCGCCAATCCTTCAGGGACAGCAATACATGGGCGACACCGTGACCGTAACCTTCAACCCTGCAGCCCAGACCATGTTTGTCACCTTCGGCCCCGGCATCTACCCGGAAGGACAGGACTACCGTGACGACACCGGATTCACTGACATCATCCGCGGCCTGATGTTCGGCAGCTGCTCCGAAGCCCAGCAGAACTTCGGCAACGACACTGCCTGGCCCTACGGCCGTGCCGTCCTCGTCTACCGAGAGTCCATGGCCAGCCCCACCATCGTCGACTACCGCGAAGTCACCCACATCGACAGCTGCCGCGTGTAGCGCTCGATTCTCTTTACGACTCCTAACAAAAGTGGCGGGCTTGACCTGATGATTCGGAAGCCTCCTCTTGGTTGGCGTCGTTGACGACTTGCGGCCAACGACCGTAAGTACGGCCCTTCACGGGCATCCGTCCGAGCCTGGCCAGCCCACGGTCGCCCCACCGTGTTCAGCTCCAAGGCACCTTGGTAACGTCACTTACCCAGCCCGCGATGCAGGTGAGGTCCCGGTAATTTCCGGTATATCCGAGCGAGTTGAGGATCAGCAACACGAGGTAGTGGCGAGCAAGAAGCCATGCATCTCGCGTCAGCCCGTCCAGTCCGTAGACCCGCTCCTGCGATTCTTGCGGGTGTACCAGCCGGTTCCTGACCCACGTGACGACATCGGCCCCGTCAATGTCCTTGTTCTCCCTTGCCTTCACATCGGCGGCGTGCTGCGCGGCTGCCGTCAACAGGCCAGAGTTGATGGCGACCGGAATCTGGGCGTCGCGCAGCACCGTGCGCAGCAGGTCGTGAGCTGGCCGCCGCTTGTACTCCCGCTCGGTCAGGGCACCGCTCAAGACGAGGCTCTGCCACATGATGTGCTCCAAGCCGGCCGTCCCCATGATGATTCGGGGCTCGACGAAGTCTCGGCTGCGCAAGGCCGAGATCGCGTACATCATCTGGAATCGCAGGGGCGTGAGTTTGTCCGGGTCGAGGAAGCCGGCGATCGCCAGACGCAGGAAGTCGCCGAGCGATTCGTGATCTTGGTCGTACCACCAGCCATCGCTGTTCGAGCGTGCCGGGTCGCAGTGAGCGGCTCGCCACTGCTCCCAGACCACTCGACCGTCGCTGTCTTCTCCCACGGGCAGCATCGGGGCAGCCCAGCGACCGAGGGCAAACGAGATCCCGACGTGCAGCGCCGTCAGCAACGGGTCGGCTTCGTCGGCCGTAAAAACGGAATCATCGGCGCGACGCATCTCCATGACGTGCGTCATCACGTACACGTCGGTCTTGTGGAGTTCCTGCCAGACCTGCTGGTGGTCAGGACGAACGTCGAGCGTGATCTTCCATCCATTGGCTTCGAGCGACCATCGGCCTGACCATTCATGCTTGCCGCGCGGCGTCTCCTCTACCAGTCCCAACGGTCCATGCCAGTTGGGCAGGTTGAACCAATGAACGAGGATTCGGCTCAAGGGAGCATCGGAGTTCCCGAAGACGGCTCCGTTCGACCAACCACCATCGACGTTCCGGGGGAACCCAGGCAGGGTCATGTCGCCCATGGGACGACGAAGCGTCAGGGGAACTTGGTCTCGGTTGGCGAAGCCCGGCGTCGCGCCACCGCCAACCTCCCACTCAAGGTCGAACCCGTTTGAGCAGGTCAGCTCGACGCGGCCGGGGACATCATCTGTGCCGAGCCCACCCATCGGGCCGTCGTGCAGGAGGATGGGCTGGCCCGGTTTGTTGTACGGGTAGACCGGCGTGAGCGGTGGACTTGCTGGAGGCGTGTTCATCGTGGTCAAGCGGTTCCACTCGCTGACGGAGATGAGTTGTCCAGGATCGCGGCCTCGTCGTATCGCCAGCAGTCGTGCTCTAGACCGTCGGCCGGCTGAGATGTCATGAGGTGCTCTTGGATGTCGCGCACATACACCGGCTGTCGGCTTCCCTTGACCACGGTGAATAGCGGATGGATCTCAGCTGCGGCCAGGTTGGCCGATAGAGATGGGTCCTCCCACATCGTGTTCAACACGTAGGCCAAGTGCCGGAGCAGCAGTTGAGTCGAGTCAGGGGTGAAGGCCACGGTACGCGCGAGCTGCGCTGCGCCATGCCCCGCAAAGTTCCTCAGCTTCACGTACTGCGCTGCGGAGTGCGGCAAGGGCCTGGCCTGCGGATCAGCGTGACCCTCCAGGTACCTCACACCCGTCCGAAGGACTTCGGTGCTGCCGTCTGTTCCGCGCTTGCCGCTGACGATCCGGCCGAGCAGTTCGGTGGCATCGAGGGCGAGGAAGAGCGATCCTAGGTGGTAGTTGTGCTCGAAGTTGAGCCCAGAGGCCTGCATGAACTCGCGCATGACACCGCAGACGTACGAGGCCTTGCACACGTATGGGTCGAGCCCGGCGATCTGTGCGGCATCGTCCCACCGCGGTGCGTCGTGGGAGAGCTGGACAGTGTGCTGAGCCAGGAGGGGACGGTAGTCCATGACTCCATGGTCCGGCCGACTTTGGGCTTGGGCAACCTCTTCACCCACTGAGCGGCGTCAAAAACCCGATCACTAACTACCAAGCGCCAGCCGGTGGGTCACGTCCGAGCAATTCTGGGCATGCCCCATCCCTGCCGCTTACCTCGCCGCCAGCTACGCGGCCTTGGCACCACGCCCGGCTGCCGACAGGTGTCGACTGCCCCACACCGCTGCTGGCCGGCACTGAAGCTCTGCCGCTTTTCGGATTCGGCTGCGGGCAAATGCTGTCTGCAGAAATCTTCGGGACAGATCAGCTCAACCCCTGTCACGCTTACGGTGTCGTGCGCGACTGAGGTTGGGGCGTGCTGGCCTGGCGTGTTGGCTGATAGGTGATTACCGCTCTGTGGTGCGGTCGGAGACGAGGCCGGCGATGGCCAGATGGGTCTCGGTGTAGTACTCGCGGCGGCCGAGGTACCGCTGGAGGGGCCTCCACTGCTTGTGCTCGGCGTTGGCGTGCTCGACGCATATCCGCTCCGAGGATTGCTTCTTGCGGGCCTCCTCCCAGGCGGTGACCTCCTCGGCCGACGCGTTCTTGGCGGGCTTCTTCGGCGGCGCCTGGACCTGGTCGGGAAACCGTTTGGCCAGGCCCCGGTATCCGGCATCCACCGTGGCCTTGACCTGCGGATATTGATCGAAGAGGGCCTCGATCCCCTCGGTCTTGACGGCCGTCTGATCATGCATACGGCCCGGCCGGACCGCGCCGGTCCATAGAGTGCGGCCCTGTCCGTCGGTGATGACGGTGGCCTTCTTGGTGTTCTGCCGCATCTTGCCGGACACGAACGCATGCCGGCCGGGGCGGCCCGCCTTCGGACGCCGGACCCGTACCTCGGTGCCGTCCAGGCGCAGCTCAACACCCTTCGCGGTGGCGTAGGCGAAGACATCGGCCAGCGTGTGCAGACGCAGTCCCGCCTCGCCGGGGACCGCGAAGCCCCGCGCCGCCAGGAGCGGACGGATCTCATGGACGGCTCGCGTGACGGTGGAGCGGTCCACGCCGTAGAAGACGGCGAGGGCGGCGTGCGGAAGCTGGAACCGCAGGATCACCAGGGTCGCGATCACCCGATCGGTGAAGACCAGTTGATGGCTGGGTCCGCCACCCTCGGCGCGCAGACGCTCATGACCTCGGCGTTCACCCAGCCGGGACTCTTCCCGCGCCATCCACGGTCTGGCCAACTCGGCGATGAGCGCCCCGAGTCGACGCCTCGAAATGCCCGTGCAGATACGATGCGAGAGAGCCGTACGGGCCAAGGATCGCTTCACAACCATCCCAACCCGTACGGCTCTCCTCACGTTCCCGACCAGCCGAAACCGCTGTCGTACACAACGCCGTTAGCCATGGCGACTGCATGGAGTTCATGGAGTTGGGACTGGCGCAGGCTGGACTGCCTCGCTGGTTGCGGCGAGCTCGTCAAGCGCGCCCGCGACTCATGGGTGGAGATCGGCGGCACGCGCTCTGGGAGCTGGTTGATCGGAACACGCGTCGACGTAGGACGCATGTTCTCGGATCCCCTTCCACCACCGAACGACGAACCGCTCTATATGTTGGGGGCGGCTCACCGCGCTTGCCTCGGAACGGCTGTCCAACTCCTCCGCGCGGGCAGAGCCCAACTGGCCGACATCCTGACCACGATGGATATCGACACGAATCTCGAAGGCCAGGCCCACACGAACTGGATGGCCCCTCCACCAGGCCGCTGCCCCTTCTGCCAGGACCCACACGCCCAGCCCACCGACGAGGACATCTACCCCAAGTGGCTCGTGCGCGAGATGAAGCGCCACGGCGTGCGGAGCTCGGATCCCCATCGGCGGCGTATCAACTGGCCGACAACACCTGTCTGCCAACACTGCAACAACACATGGATGTCAACGCTGGAGAACGACGTCAAGGACATCCTCGTCCCGATGTTCTTCCACGTGAGATCGCTGGACGAGCACGCCCAAGGCTGGCTCGCCCTGTGGGCCGCCAAGATGGCCATCCTCTTTGATGCGATAGGCAGCAGCATCGTTCCTCACGGCGCCGGGCAGGGCCTGGAGGTCTTCCGCCAACCGCACCACGGGATGCGGGTCTGGATCGCCGCGTACCACGACGTAAACCCGCTGGCTGTGGTGTCGCGCCCGATCTACATGCCGGGGAACGATTCAAGTGACGACTTCCTCGGCCTGTGCGTCACCTTCTCAGTGGTCAAGGTCGCGTTCCAGGTCCTCATCCCCTTCCTCGATGGAGACCTCGCTCCCCTAGAGGACTTTCACGGTTCTGTCGTGCCGATTTGGCCGCCGGCCAATCCCATACTCGACTGGCCACCGCGATACCGGTTCGACGCCACCTCCATCCAGGCACTCGCCGCGAGGATCAACGACAACCGCGAGAACCTGACGATCGAGGTAAACCTCGACGCAGCACAACGCGTGAAGCAAGCACCCCCAGAAAGCGGATCCACCAGCGAGTCACAGCGGACGGAATGACCTGCACCCAGTCCCGCCAGCAGGGAGACACACCGGACGATACTTTCGAAGACGTTCGAAGCGTCCCAACTCGCTGGCCACTGACTAAGCGTTGTCCCGTAAATGATCTTCGACGTGTTCGTTGGCCTGCCTGTTTCTTCGTCAGCCGGC
Source organism: Streptomyces sp. yr375 (assembly GCF_900110755.1). Classification (GTDB taxonomy): domain Bacteria; phylum Actinomycetota; class Actinomycetes; order Streptomycetales; family Streptomycetaceae; genus Streptomyces. The sequence goes on along the minus strand of NZ_FOFF01000089.1, from coordinate 225 downwards.
GAGGGTGAGGTTGTGCAGGCGGGCGATGCCGAGCATCGCGTGGTGGACGCCGTCGCCCTTGAGACGGCAGTCACGGAGGATTTTCCAGGTCTTCATCCGGGCGAAGGCGTGCTCGACGCGGGCGCGAACTTTGCGGTGGGAGGTGTTGTGTTCCTCTTTCCAGGCCGGGAGTTCGGTCTGGCCGGGTTCGCGGCGGTGCGGGATGACCAGGCCGGTGCCCCGGTA
>NZ_FOFF01000088.1 GCF_900110755.1 Streptomyces sp. yr375 | reverse complement strand
ATCTCCTCCTGCACGGCCGGGTTCTCGTAGTTGAGGTCCGGTTGGTGGGAGAAGAAGCGGTGGAAGAAGTACTGCTTGCGGACGGGGTCGAAGGTCCAGTTGGAGACTTCGGTGTCGACGAAGATGATGCGGGCGTCGGCGTACTGGTTGTCGTCGTCGGCCCACATGTAGTAGTCGCCGTAGGGTCCGTCGGGGTCCTTCCTCGATTCCTGGAACCACGGGTGCTGGTCGCTGGTGTGGTTCATCACGAAGTCGATGATGACGCGCATGCCGCGTTGGTGGGCGGCGTCGACGAATTCCACGAAGTCGGCCAGGTCGCCGAATTCGGGGAGGACGGCGGTGTAGTCCGAGACGTCGTATCCGCCGTCGCGGAGCGGGGATTTGAAGAACGGCGGGAGCCAGAGGCAGTCGACTCCGAGCCATTGCAGGTAGTCGAGTTTGGCGGTGATGCCTTTGAGGTCGCCGACGCCGTCGCCGTTGCTGTCCTGGAAGGAGCGGACGAGGACTTCGTAGAACACGGCGCGTTTGAACCACTCCGGGTCGCGGTCCTTGGCGGGGGTGTCCTCGAAGGTGTCCGGAACGGGTTCGTTGACGATCATGATGTGGGTGACCCTCCGATCTGCGGGTAGGACGGTCGCAGGACGGTGAGTACGTGCGCGGGCCGGGTGCCCGGTTCGAGGCGCACGTAGTTGGCCCTGCCCCAGTGGTAGGTCTCGCCGGTGAGCTCGTCGCGCACCGGCACCGACTCGTGCCAGTCCAGGCCGAGTTGCGGCATGTCCAACGAGACCGTCGCCTCCTGGGTGTGGTGGGGGTCAAGGTTGACCACCACCACAACCGTGTTCGAACCGCTCCCCTTCGAGCTCCTCGCCGAACTCCTCTTGGAGTAGGCGATCACCGCTTCCTGGTCGGTGGGATGGAAGTGCAGATCGCGGAGTTGGCGCAGCGCCGGGTTCGCCCGCCGGATCTCGTTGAGCTTCGTGATCAGCGGGGCGATCGTCCGTCCGTCCCGCTCCGCCGCCGCCCAGTCACGGGTTTTGAGCTGGTACTTCTCCGAGTCGAGGTACTCCTCGCCGCCCTCCTCCCGCGGGGTGTTCTCGCAGAGTTCGTAGCCGCTGTAGATGCCCCAGGTCGGGGAGAGGGTGGCGGCGAGCACGGCGCGGATCTCGAAGGCGGGACGGCCGCCGTGCTGGAGGTAGGCGTGCAGGATGTCCGGCGTGTTGGCGAACAGGTTGGGCCGCATGGAGGAGGCGGCGTCCCCCGAGAGTTCGGTGAGGTACTCCGTCAGTTCCTGCTTCGTGTTGCGCCAGGTGAAGTAGGTGTACGACTGCTGGAAGCCGATCTGACCCAGCGTGTGCATCATCGCGGGGCGGGTGAACGCCTCGGCCAGGAAGATCACGTCGGGGTCGGTGCGGTTGACCTCCCCGATGACCCGCTCCCAGAACACCACCGGCTTGGTGTGCGGGTTGTCGACGCGGAAGATCCGCACCCCGTACGCCATCCAGTGCCGCAGCACGCGGACGGTCTCGGCGACGATCCCGTCGAGGTCGGCGTCGAACGCGATGGGAAAGATGTCCTGGTACTTCTTCGGCGGGTTCTCCGCGTACGCGATCGTCCCGTCCGGCCGATGGCGGAACCACTCGGGGTGTTTCTGCACCCACGGGTGGTCGGGCGAGCACTGGAGGGCGAAGTCGAGGGCGATCTCCAGACCGAGCTTCCGCGCCCGCCGCACGAACCAGGCGAAGTCCTCGATCGTCCCGAGGTCGGGGTGGACGGCGTCATGGCCGCCCTCCGGTGAGCCGATCGCCCACGGCACGCCGACGTCGTCCGGGCCGGGGTCGAGCGTGTTGTTGCGGCCCTTGCGGAAGGTCGTACCGATGGGGTGGATCGGCGGGAGGTAGACGACGTCGAAGCCCATCGCGGCGATGGCCGGAAGTCTGCGGGCGGCGGTGCGGAAGGTGCCGTGCGGACGCTCCGGGGTGCCCTCCGAGCGCGGGAAGAACTCGTACCAGGCCCCGTACAGGGCGCGTTCGCGCTCCACGAGCAGGGGCAACGGCTCGGCGGCGGTGAGCAGTTCGCGCAGCGGGTGGCGGGCGAGGACGGCTTCGACGTCCGGCGTCAGCGCCGCCGCCAGCCGGGCGGTCGGCGGGCGCGACTCGTCGCGCAGGGCGTCTACGGCGGCCAGGACCACGGCCCGGTCCGGCCCCTTCGGCACTCCGGTGGCCGCCCGTTCGTACAGCCGGGCACCCTCTTCCAAGACCGGTTCCGTGTCCATCCCGGCGGGGATCTTGATGCCGGCGTGGTGCCGCCAGGTGGTGACCGGGTCCCCCCACGCCTCCACGGTGTAGGTCCAGCGGCCCGTCGCGTCCGGTGTGACGTCCGCGCCCCAGCGGTCGGTGCCGGGGGCCAGTTCGCGCATCGGCGTCCACGGGCCGGGGGTGCCGTCCGGATCGCGCAGGACGACGTTGGCGGCGACGGCGTCGTGCCCCTCCCGGAACACGGTCGCCGAGACCTGGAACGTCTCACCGACGACCGCCTTGGCGGGCCGACGCCCCTGCTGGACGAGCGGACGGACGTCGAGGACGGGTATGCGCCCCACGGCGGTGACGGGGGTGACGGGAGCGTCCGGGGTGACGGCGGTGACGGCGGTGACGGTGGTGTCGCGGGTGACGGATGGATCAGGGGTGTCGGCGGTGACGGGTGCGCCGGGGGTGAGGGCGGGGCCGACTGCCGTGTGGGTACCGGCGTTGGTGCTGGTGCCGGTGCTGGTTTCGGCGGGGCGCAGAGGGGGCGCTTCTGGTGCCTCGGGCGTCTGCGCTGCCTTGGTGCGGGGTGTCGGGGGTGCTGACGAGTGGTGCGTGGCGGGCATGACCGCTCCTGTCCGCATCAACGAGGGTGGGCGGATGGATGTGGGGTCGTGTACCGAGGGAGCCTTCCCACCCTGAACGGGTGAGCAATCCGGCACTTTGTTAACTACTCGCGCGTACGTCTACGCACAAGACCGGCCATGTCCGCGAGCAACGGAGCCGGTGCCGCCGGCCCGTTACCCGAACGGCGGGACTTGCAGGAGTTTGTTCGGCGAACCGGCCCCCCGGCCGGACACCTTGCCGTTCACGGCCCCCGCGACCAACGCCTGCGCGACCGTCGCGGGCGTGGCTTTCGGGTGGTCGGCGAGATAGAGCGCCGCCGCGCCCGCCGCGTGCGGTGACGCCATCGACGTACCGGAGTAGGCCACCCGGCCGGTGTCGCTCGTGTACGACGCGGAGGTGATCGACACGCCCGGCGCGAACAGGTCGACGGCCGAACCGTAGTTGGAGAAGCCCGCCCGGGCGTCGTCGCGGTCGGTCGCGCCGACCGTGATGGCCTCGCGTACGTCGGCGGGGGAGTGCAGGGCGGCCGGCTGCCCGACGTTCCCGGCGGCCACGGTGTAGATGACGCCGGACCGGATGGAGGTGCGGACGGCGGCGTCCAGCGCCGCGTTGTATCCGCCGCCCAGGCTGAGGTTGGCGACGGCGGGGCGGTGCGCGTGCCGGGTGACCCAGTCGATGCCGGCGATGGCCTGCGCGGTGGTGCCCGCGCCCGCGTTGTCCAGCACCCGTACGGCGACCACCCTGGCCTTCTTGGCGACGCCGAGGTTCGTGCCCGCGACGGTGCCGGCGACGTGCGTGCCGTGTCCGTTGCCGTCGGCGGCGACCCCGTCACCGCCGACGAAGTCCCAGCCGTAGCTCGCCCGGCCGCCGAAGTCGTCGTGCGCGATCCGGACACCGGTGTCGATCACGTACACCGTGACGCCCGCGCCCGCCGACCTCGGCGACCGGTAACTGCCGTCCAGCGGCCGGCCCGGCTGGTCGACGCGGTCCAGCCCCCAGGGCGGCGGGTTCCGCGCGACGGGGCCGACGGGGCCGACTGGACCGGCGGGGCCTACGGGACCGACGGGACCGACGGGACCGACGGCGTTCACGGTCACGCGGGTGTCCTGGACGACGGACGCCACGCGCGGGTCGGCCGCGAGCCGCCGGGCCTGTCTCTCGTCGGCGGCGACGGCGAACCCGTTGAGGACCGTGCCGTAGGTGCGGCTGATGCGCGCCCCGTACGTCCCGACGAGGCGTCGGCCGGCCCGCGACGACGCGGGCGTGTCCGCCTTCAGCGTCACGAGGTAGCTTCCGCCGACGGTGCCGGGCAGACCGGCCCCGAGTATCTTCCCCTCCGATGCGGCGTGCGCGGGCAGGGTGACGGCCGACAGCAGCACGGCCGTGACGGCCGTGACGGTCGTGACGACCGAGACGATCGTGGCGACCGTGGTCAGGCCCCCCGCCCGGCGCAGACGCCGTGAGCGCGTCCGTGCCATGGTTCGAGTTCCCCTCCTCGACTCGACGCACCCCGGCTTCCCTGGCACGCCACTGGGCAGCCTCTCGCGAGGGGGCGAAGCGCCACAAGACGGCCTACGCGGGCGAAACGGGGTTGGCGGCCTGCTGTCGTCGGTTCTGAGCAATGCCGGTCCGGACACTTCAGCCCGTCCGGCGATTGAGGACGAGGCCGTTCAGGCCGAAAAGCGGGGGTGCGGGGGCGGCCAGCCCCCCGCAAGGCGGACGTCAACGCCGGTACCGTCTTGAAAGACGTGGACGCACACCGCCGTGCGTCTCTCTTCCTTACGCACGACGAGGTGGAATGTGAAGGCGATCCGTCGATTCACCGTCCGACCCCTCCTCCCCGAACCCCTCAGCCCCCTCAGCGACCTGGCCCGCAACCTCCGCTGGTCCTGGCACGCGGAGACCCGTGACCTCTTCCGGTCCGTCGACCCCGAGCGCTGGGCCGCCTCGGACGGCGACCCGGTCAGACTGCTCGGCGGCGTGCGCCCGGCACGCCTCGCCGAACTCGCCCAGGACCGCCGCTTCCGGCGTCGGCTGACCGCCGCCGCCGACGACCTGCACGACTACCTGACCGGCGACCGCTGGTACCAGACGCAGCCCGCCACCGCCGGACTCCCCGCCGCCGTCGCCTACTTCTCACCCGAGTTCGGCGTCACGGCCGCCCTGCCCCAGTACTCCGGCGGCCTCGGCATCCTCGCCGGCGACCACCTGAAAGCCGCCAGCGACCTCGGCGTACCGCTGATCGGCGTGGGGCTGCTCTACCGGCACGGCTACTTCCGCCAGACGCTCTCCCGGGACGGCTGGCAGCAGGAGCACTACCCCGTCCTCGACCCCAACGAGCTGCCGGTGACCCTCCTGCGGGAGGACGACGGCAGCCCCGCGCAGATCTCCCTCGCCCTCCCGGCCGGCAAGCAGCTCCACGCCCGCGTCTGGCTGGCCCGGGTCGGCCGCGTCCCGCTCCTCATGCTCGACTCGGACGTCGAGGAGAACGACCTCGGCGAACGCGGCGTCACCGACCGGCTCTACGGCGGCGGCAGCGAACACCGGCTGCTCCAGGAGATGCTGCTCGGCATAGGAGGTGTCCGGGCGGTACGCACGTACTGCCGGCTGACCGGCCACCCGGCGCCCGAGGTGTTCCACACCAACGAGGGCCACGCGGGCTTCCTCGGCCTGGAGCGGATCGCCGAACTCGCCGACACGGGGCTGGACTTCGACGCCGCGCTGGAAGCCGTCCGGGCCGGGACGGTCTTCACCACCCACACCCCCGTCCCGGCCGGCATCGACCGCTTCGACCGCGACCTGGTCGCCCGTCACTTCGGCCCCCAGGCCGAGCTTCCGCGCATGGACGTCGACCGCGTCCTGCGCCTCGGCATGGAGACGTACCCGGGCGGCGAGCCGAACCTCTTCAACATGGCCGTGATGGGCCTGCGGCTGGCGCAGCGCGCGAACGGCGTGTCGCTGCTGCACGGCCAGGTCAGCAGGGAGATGTTCGCCGGCCTGTGGCCCGGCTTCGACCCCGACGAGGTGCCGATCACCTCCGTCACCAACGGCGTGCACGCCCCGACCTGGGTCGCCCCGGAGGTGCTGCGCCTCGGCGCGCGCCAGATCGGCGCCGAGCGCGCCGAGGACGCGCTGAGCGTCGGCGGCTCCGACCGCTGGGACTCCGTCGCCGACATTCCCGACCAGGACGTCTGGGAGCTGCGCCGCGAACTGCGCGAGCAACTGGTGGTGGAGGTACGGCGGCGGCTGCGCGCGTCCTGGCGTCAACGAGGCGCGGGGACAGCGGAGTTGGGCTGGATCGACGGCGTCCTGGACCCGGACGTCCTCACCATCGGCTTCGCGCGCCGCGTCCCGTCGTACAAGCGGCTGACGTTGATGCTGCGGGACCGCGACCGGCTGACGGAGCTGCTGCTGCACCCGGAGCGGCCGATCCAGATCGTCGTCGCGGGCAAGGCGCATCCGGCGGACGACGGCGGCAAACGCCTGGTCCAGGAGCTGGTCAAGTTCACCGACGACCCACGGGTGCGCCACCGCATCGTGTTCCTGCCCGACTACGGCATGGCGATGGCGCAGAAGCTGTACCCCGGCTGCGACATCTGGCTGAACAATCCGCTGCGTCCACTGGAGGCGTGCGGGACGTCGGGCATGAAGGCGGCCCTGAACGGCTGCCTCAACCTCTCCGTCCTGGACGGCTGGTGGGACGAGTGGTTCCAGCCCGACTTCGGCTGGGCGATCCCCACCGCGGACGGCGCAGGCACCGACCCCGACCACCGCGACGACATCGAGGCGTCCGCCCTCTACGACCTCCTCGAACAGCGCATCACCCCCCGCTTCTACGAACGCGGGCGGGCGGGCCTGCCCGACCGCTGGATCGAGATGGTCCGCCAGACCCTCACCCTGCTCGGCCCGAAGGTGCTGGCGGGGCGCATGGTCCGGGAGTACGTCGAACGCCTCTACACCCCTGCCGCCCAGGCGCACCGGACGATGGCCCCCGACACCGCGCGCGAACTCGCCGTCTGGAAGCAGCGGGTGCGGTCGGCCTGGCACGCGGTGACCGTGGACCACGTCGAGACGTCGGTGGCCACCGCCTCCGCCGAACTCGGCACGACCCTCGCGCTACGGGTCCGCGTCGGCCTCGGCGACCTCGCCCCCGACGACGTCGAGGTCCAGGCCGTCGCGGGCCGCGTCGACGAGGAGGACCGCATCACGGACGCGACGGCGGTCCCCCTGAAACCCGCCGGCGGCCCCGACCTCGACGGCCGCTGGCTCTACGAGGGCCCCCTCTCCCTCGACCGCACAGGCCCCTTCGGCTACACGATCCGCATCCTCCCCACCCACCGACTCCTCGCCTCCGGCACGGAGTTGGGCCTCGTCACCGTCCCGTCGCAGGAGGCGGTCGCGGTGGTGGAGGGCGGCGAGGGGGCGGGGGTGGTGTTGCGCTGACCGCCACCGACCGAAACGCGGCCCCACACCTGCCTGGCAGGTGTGGGGCTGTTCGCTGTCCCTGCGCCGGGTTTCGGGCTTCTGCTGCTGACTCAGAGTGAGCGTGGTCGGGGCGTCATCCCGCGTACTGCGGGTAATAGGTGAACTTCTCGGCGATCTGCTCAGCGGTGAGGTCAGGCACCGTGAGGTTGCCGGTCACCAACACGTCCTGGTTGCACCAGGAGCCGTCAAGCTCCACGAGCCAACCACCGGGCTCCATCTCCCAGTCCGCGTCGGAGAGCTTCACGACGACGTCACTGCCGCAGATGAACGCACGGGACGTCTGCGAGACGATCCACTGAGCCTTTCGAGTCTCCCCGGCCCCGTCGTTGTGACACCTCTCTGCCATTTGCCAGAGCTTGCGCCAACTGACGCCCGGAGTGAGCGGACCTACGTAGGCGACCTGTTGGTCATCTACGAGAGTGCTTGCGTAGCCGAAGACGGGCCCGTACATGGAGAAGACGGTTACCCGCCCCCGGCCCTTGGTTCCTTCGGCAGTTGCCATGAAAACTCCCTTTCGTGCCTTGAGTTCGGGACGGCGGGGGCCGGGCTCCAGCGGCTGCCACTGACAGGGCTTGCCTCAGCAGCAAGGCCCGTCGCCGCAGCACGCCGGCTCGTTGCAGTCGGCTTTTGTGCCCCACAGGGACTCGTCGACGTCGTAGCCGTGGGCGCGGATCTCGGCCACCACGTCCGTCATCGCGGCCCGGTCGCGGTAGCGGCTCTTCGGGGCGTGGTGGATGAACCGGCCGTACCGCTCCGTGCACCACTTCTCGTAGTCCTCGGTGTGGAGCATGAACGTGTGCCATCCGGGGTCCACGACCTGAGAGGGCGACATGCCCTCGCCCGTCTGGCCCATCACGTCCAGGAACGCCAGAGCCTCGTTCATGATCCGCTCGGCCATGGAGCGCTCCTGCCCGTACTCCTCGGCGCAGAAGTCCACCAGGCGCTCGAACAGCTCGGTCGGGACGAGGTCCCGGCCCTGCCGCAGAGAGACCGGCCTTTCGGGTGCCACAGTCATGGGAAGTCCCTTTCTTCCGTCTGAACTGATGCGCATTGCTGACCCGCCCTGACAGGGCGGGAGTTCAATCAGCCCCGTGCCAGCGGGCTCCTTCGCGGAAGCCGCGCTCATGCTCCACGCCTCTGGTTATGAGGCGGAGCGTGTGTCGTACTGCCGCGTGTACGCGCTGACGTACTTCCTTGACCACTCGCAGCAGCCGGCGCAGGCGAAGCCTGGGGCGGTGACCCCGTTCACGGTCACAGGGCCTATGAAGGTCACCGGCTGATCCGACGTCCGACAGAGCCAACAGAGGCCGATCAGCCACCTCTTGGCCGTCATTCCTCTTTGACTCCGTGGACCTTCTGATACGTCCCGAGCAGCGTGCTCGTAAAAATGGCCGTGTCGCGGAGGTAGTTGTACGCGTCGTGGGCTTGAGTCCGTGCAGTCGGCCGGTTGGCTGCCACGAGGTGGCGTTCCACCGCGCACAGAAGTCGCAAGCTCTCCCGACTCTCGTCCTCGCCGCGGCACCGTCCTACGAGAAGGTTCAAATGCCCGATCAGCTCGGCAGTTCTGTCGTAGATCTCCTTGCGCGTCGACGTGCTGAGGGTCATGCCCCAGGCCATGTCGACGGTCTCTGCGATCGTCTCGACATCAATGGGCAGGCTGCGGGCTTCAGCTCCCGTATTCACGCGCTCGTCCGCCACGCTCGCCACCACGCTTCTCCCCTCGATGCCACTGCGCGGGTTGGGTCTGACGACGAACGTAGAGCGGCCGGCTTCCAACCTCCAAGCAGATTGCGCGAGATTGCAGCAGCAGGATTGACGAGGTAGATGAAGTTCCCCCCGCGAACTGGACAGCGGGTGTTTACGCTGCCGGGGCGAGGTTCTGCCTGAGCAGGGATCTCGTTTCGAGCGGGGTGACGTACCCGTAGTCGGGGTGCCGACGGAGCCGGCTGCGGTTGTACTCGACCTCGATGTAGCGGAAAACGTCGGCCCGGGCCGCCTCGCGGGTCTCCCACACGGTCGTCCCGATCTCCGCTTTCAGAATGGCGAACCAGCTTTCCGCGGCGGCGTTATCGTAACAAGAGCCGACGCGTCCCATCGACTGCCTCATGCGCAACTTGCCTATTTCGGTGCGGAATTCGTCACTCGTGTATTCACTGCCGCGATC
>NZ_FOFF01000093.1 GCF_900110755.1 Streptomyces sp. yr375 | reverse complement strand
CCCGCGGAGCGGGATATGCCCTGCTGACGCAGGGCATAGAGCGCGAATTGCGCAAGCGCAATTCGGATTCCGGCGCAAGCGCCGGAATGGAATTCCGTAAACGGAATTCCGACGGGGCGTCAATTCGCGCAAGCGCGAATTGAGGGTGACCGCGCAAGCGCGATCACCGAGGCTGGCGGCAAGAGGAAGTGCATCACGCGCGGGCCTGTGTAGCCACTGGGAATCCCAGTCACCACCCCCACAAGCGATGTGACGGGCCATCGGCCCGACAGGGTGCCAGCCCCACCGCAGTGACGGGCTCCGCTGCGCTCCACCCGAACCCCTCCCACCTTCTCAACTGCCGGTACGGCAATCCTGGCAACACCCGACCAGCATACACGCCAACCCGCCTCCATGGGCGAGAATCGGCCAAGTGTCATCCCGAGGGGCGGACCATCTGCAAGGGTGATGCATCACAGGCGCGGGCTGTGTAGAGTCTGGCACCAGACACCACCACCCCCAAGCCCATCACCGCTTCGGGATTCCCTTGCATATTGCGCGCCACATTCCACGAAAAGGAGAACACGGGAATGGCCGTGAAACTGCGTGACCACCAGATCGAGGCCGTTGCCGCCATTGTGCGCGGGCTCGACATCCCGCCGGGCGGTATTCCCGTGAATGGGCTGCGCGGTCAGGTGCACTCCGCGTGTGGGACGGGAAAGACCATCATTGCGGCTGCGGCGGCAAAGCGGATCGCGCCGAAGGGGCGCATTCTCGTTCTGGTGCCGACGCTGGATCTGCTGAGCCAGACGGTGCAGGCGTGGAATTCCGCCGGACATACAGGCCCGGCTGTCGCGGTGTGTTCCCTTCAGGACGACCCTGAATTGTGGGGCCTGGGAGTCCGGAGTACCACCAACCCGGTGCAGCTGGCGCTGTGGCACGGGCAGGGGCCGGTGACCATCTTCGCGACGTACGCCAGCCTCGGAGTCCTCGCAGAAGCCTTCGAGGGCGCCTACGGCCAGCAGCTTGATCCCATGGACCTGACCTGTGTCGACGAGGCCCACAGGACCAGCGGTTCGATGGGGAAGGCGTGGGCTGCCGTGCACGACCAGGGCGTGATCCCGTCGGCGCGCCGGCTGTATCTGACGGCGACGCCGCGGATCTGGCAGGAGCGGCCCCCGAGCTGGGAAGTCGCTGAGGGTGTGCGGGATGCGCTGCCCGAGGAGATGGCGGCCTCGATGGACGATGAGGAAGTCTTCGGGCCCGTTCTGTACAAGCTGTCGCTGGCATCGGCTGTGTCCCGCGGCTTGCTGGCGCGGTATCAGATCATCGTGCTGGAGCTTCAGGACCCGGTCGTCACCCCGGAGCGGCTGATGGGCGAGGACCGGCGTAGCGAGGAGGTGCGCGGGCAGCGCCTGGGAGCCCTTCAGGCCGCGCTCCTGCACACGATGGCGCAGCACAACCTGCAGACCTGCATCACCTTCCATCACCGGACGATAGAGGCGCAGGCTCATGCGGAGGGCCTGGAGCGCGTCGCCGAGCGGCTGCACGCGGACCAGCCGGACCGGTACCCGGCTCAGATCTGGGCGGACTGGCTGTGCGGCGAACACGCTCCCGAGCGCCGGCGTGGGGTCCTGGGCGAGTTCGGGAGCACGGCGCTGCGTGCCATCCTTTCGAATTGCCGCGTATTGGGCGAGGGTGTTGATATTCGCGCTGTGGATTCCGTGGCTCTCCTGGACCCCAAGGGTGCACCGCACGATATCGTGCAGGCGATCGGGCGGGCTTTGCGGCAGAAGCCCGGAGAGGGGAAACTCGCCTCGCTGATCGTGCCGGTTTTCTTGCAGCCGGGTGAAAAGCCAGAGGACATGTTCACCTCCGCGTCGTACCGCCCGTTGGTGAAGGTATTGGAAGGTCTGCGGGCTCACGATGAAGAGGCCGTGGAATTGCTGGCGATCCCGCAGGAGCCTCAGAAGGACGTGGCCCAGCCCTCCGTGAACATTGGCACGCCGCCGGAGGAAGGTGAGGAAGAATCCCGTCTGCTGCTCCGTTTCGCGGCCCCCAGGGATCCGGCGATGGTCGCGGAGTGGGTGAGCTTCAACGTGATCGATACGGAGCGGCAGGACTGGGCGAGGGGCTGGGCGAAGTTGAAGGCGTTCACGGAGCGTGAGCACCACGCCCGAGTTCCTTATGGTCACAAAGAGGGCGCGACACCGCTTGGGCAATGGGTGGCAGAACAACGAAGGGCCTACCAGGCGGGGCAGTTGAGCGGGCTGCGGGCCCGGCGGCTGGAGAAGCTGGGCATGGTGTGGAGCGTCGCGGATGAGCGGTTCCAGGAGAACCTGGAGGCCGCCAAGGCGTACTACGAGGATCACTGGACCCTCTGTGCTCCAAGGTCCGCCGTGGCTCTGGACAGGCCAGTAGGACAGTGGTTGAGCAACCTGCGCCGCCCGGGTGCGCTGGACGATCACCCGGAGTGGAAGGCCGCGCTGGAGGCGGTCGATCCGGACTGGAATCCCGAGTGGCCTGCCGAATGGCAGCGCCACTACGCGGCACTGCGTGAGCTGATCGCCGACGAAGAAGGTCAAGCCGGCGCGGTGGAGGTCCTGCCTGGCTTCACCGTCCACGGCATGGACATCGGGAAATGGCTGACCCGGCAGCAAAAACCGGCAGTCTGGCAGGCCCTGACGGACGGACAGCGCGAACGCCTGGAGCAGATCGGCATCACGCCGCCGGCCCCGGAGCTCCCGAAGCCGTCCACGACGCCCTTGGGGGCCTTCGAGCGGGGCGTGGCGGCCCTGGCTCAGTACAAGGCCCGAGAGGGCTCCGTGACCGTCCCCAGGGGCCACGTAGAGACGGTCGAGGTCGAGGGCCAAGAGCACCCCGTCAAGCTCGGAGTCTGGATCATGAACCTCAAGGGGCGCCGCGCGAAGCTCACCGTCGACAAACTCGCCGCGCTCGCCACGCTGGGATTGGAGTGGGCACGGGAAGGTTAAGGAGTGGGATAAGTTTTTGGTTAAGCAATATCGGATCCTGACGTGAAGGTGCAGGAAATGGCATCTGAGGAAGAGCTGTTCGCGTCCGTCGACGCTCTGTTGGAGGAGGAGCCGCATCTCCCGCCTCCGGCGGAGCGTGCCCGGCTTCGTGAAGCCGCCGGCATCACGCAGGCCCGCCTCGCCACCGCGTTGAAGACGACGACCCAGTCGGTGAAGAACTGGGAGAACGGCCGCTCGGAGCCGAAGTCGCCGCGCCTGGATGCCTACCAGCGGCTACTGAACGGGTGGGCAGCAAAGTATCCCGCACACGGTGCAGCCTCGGCTGCCGCGACGCCACCTGCGGCGTCCAGTGCACCGTCCGCGTCCGCGGTGGAGACAGCAGATGCCCTGCAGGCTCCCGCCGGACCAGCACGCCCCGCCACCCGGCCAGCTGCGGCATCGCGCCGCCCGGCCGCGAAGAAAGCAGTTCAGCCCGCAGCCGATCCGCGCTTCCCGCACGGTCCGCTCGGGGTCCTGGACGGCGACGGCAGCGCCTACGGCGTCGGCGGCATCGTACTCGACTGCCCGGCCACCACGATCCCCGAGCTGGTGGAGTGGACGCTGCGCGAGTCCGGTCTCGGAGCTGCGAAGCTCAACCGGTACGGCAAGGATTCCGATCCGCTGATCGTGCTCACGGCCGCTGCTGCCGTGAAGCTCGGGCTGCCGGAGCGTCTGGAGGGCCACGAGCAGCGCCGCTCCCTGCGCCTGCCCGAGGACCACCCCGTGGTCAAGCAGGTCGCGAAGGCGAAGTGGCAGCTCACCCAGCGCGGCTTCGGCCCCTGGCCCCGGATCTACCGCAAGGCGCAGGGCCGCGAGCGGCAGTGCGTGCAGCTGGCGATCCTGTCGTGGGACGCCCTCGATGAGCGGTCCTGGCCCGGCGTCTCCGAGATGGAGCCGGCCGACATCGCACGCGTCCTCGGCGTCTACGCCCAGCGGGTCATCACCCCGCGCGGCTCCACCGCCGTCTCGGGCCTGGAGCTGATGACGGCGCTGCGCCCGCCGACGAAGGCCGTGCAGGACCCGGCAACCGGGAACTGGGTGTCCGGCCACAACCCGGGCTCACTGGGCACCGAACCGATGGACCCGGCGCCGCCGGAGGCCACCCCCGAGCACCCCGTGGTCGTGAACTCCGGCTGGACCGGGGGCTTCCTGAACGAGGAGGCGTACCAGTGGGTGCGGTCGGTGGACACGCTCACCGATGAGGAGTGCACGTTGCCCTTCGCGGTGGGCCTGGACCTCAACACCGCGTTCCTCGCGGCTGCGGCCCGCCTGGTCGTCGGCCTGTCCGCGCCCGATCATTTCCACGCCCCGACGTTCAACCCGAAGATCCCCGGCTCCTGGCTGGTCGACCTGTCCCACATCGACCTGGACCCGCGCCTGCCCAGCCCGTTCACCCCGGACGGCACCCGGCCGGCGGGACCGGCCTGGTACCAGACACACACCGTCGCCTACGCCCAGGAGCTCGGCTACGACGTCCACCCGATCGAGGCGTACCTGCGCCGCGAGACCGGCGCCTACCTCGACCCGTGGCACGACCGCCTCAAGACCGCATACGTCGACACCCTCGCCGGCCTCGGCGTCACCCGGGACCTGGACGACCGCCAGTTCCTCGCGGCGATGGAGCAGCACAAGCAGTCCGACCCGGCGATGGCCGCTGTCCTGTCCGCCATCAAGGCCACGGTGAAAGGCGGCGTGGGCAAGCTCCGCGAGCGCCCGCAGGGCAAGTCCTACACGGAGGGCGAGACGTGGCCAGCCCTGCAGCGGCCGACCTGGCGCCCCGACATCCGCGCCGCCGTCATCAGCAAGGCCCGGGTCAACATGCACCGCAAACTGCGCAACATGGCCACGATGACGGGCCTGTACCCGCTCGCCGTGCTGTCCGACTGCGTCGTCTACCCCTCACCGGGCGAGAGCCCGCTGGACTTCCTGCCGTACGCCGCCTCCGGCAAGCCGCAGCCCGGCGGGTTCCGTCTCGGGCCGACGCCGGGCCTGGCGAAGCTGGAGGGCGTACAGACGATGCTGTGGGCGGTCGACCTCATGGAGCAGGGCTACAACCCCGCCCGCCACATCAAGGGCGGCGACGCCGTCTTGGACGAAGGAGAGTAGGACTGTGGCCGGAGAGATCGACGACGCCATCGAACGCGCCGACCGGGAGAGCTTCACCCGCCAGCCGCCCAAGACCCTCCAGGCACGCATCAACTTCCTGATAAAGCAGCTCAAGACGACCAAAGCCGTCGCCCAGGAGATCGGGGTCAGCCAGCGGTCGGTGGAGCGTTACCGCAAGGGCGAGCGCAAGCACCCGCCCCGGGGTATCGCCGAAAGGATCGACACGGCCGTACGGGCCCACTGGCAGCCCCAGGTGCGCAAGCGCCGACAGAAGCAGGCCGCCACCTCTGGCGGGATCACCGTGGAGACCCGCGCCCGGTTCGGCTACACCGCGCCCGTCGGCACGACCGACGACGGACGGTTCCGGCGCCTCACCGTGCACCTCCCCCCGGCCTACGCACAACGCCTCTTCGACGCCCGCAACACAGGCGCAAGCGACCAGCAGATGCGTGGGATCATCGCCGAAGGATTCAAAGAGATCTACTTTCAAGACGGCGGAAGCCGCGCCACAGGACTCTCCGACGTCACCCTCAACGACATCGACTACCTCGACCTCGACTACTGACCTGACGCCAGCGCACAGAGTGGCTCAGCGGGGGCTTGGGCCGAAGCACGATAGTTGTCACAAGCGACGGGATGGGTGGGGGCGCTGTTGCTGGCTGCGGGTGCCTTTCGGGTGACTCCCCTACAGGGTGAGATGACGCTGTCGTTCCTGGGGCGGATCGCGGACAAGTACGGCCTGACGGTGCGGAGTCTGCTGTCGACGGTTACCGAAGTGGCTGGCCAGCAGGACGTCGTCGGAGTTCTCCAGGGCGACAGTGAGGTGTTCTTGAACGCCGCGGCCCGGGACCGGGTCGCGGCGCTGTGTCGTGTGCCGCGGGTGAGCTTGCACCGTGCGTTGCCGACCTGGACGCGGGAGGAGCCGCTGGGCCCCGCGAAGGAGAGGCCGGCGGCGCGGCTCCACAACGGGGTGGAGACGGTTGCCGCCTGGGGTCCGGCGTGCCCGGGCTGTGTGGCTGCGCGGACCGGTCGCGTTGCACCAGCCCGGGTGTACCTGGCGGCGCACCAGCGAGTCTGCCCACGCCACCGGTGCTGGCTGATGAGCGTGCCTGGCAGCGGAGGCCGTGTCGTCGGGCTGGCCCGATTCCCGGAGGTGGTCCAGGCGCAGGAGGATCACCGGAGGCTGCTGCGCCACTCCCCCATCGCTGGTTCGGCGTTCGAGGTTGCTGAAGCGGTCACGGCCTGGTGGTGGGCGCAGAAGTGGCCGGAAGAAACTACGTGGCCAGCACGGCTGTCTGCGACGGTTCCCGAAGGCGAGGAGCCCGGGCGGTGGCGGGTCCTGGCCCGCAGCTTGGTCACCTATCCGGAGACGGTGGCCGTTGCCGGGGCATTGGTAGACCAGACGATGAAGCGTCGTATCGCACCCCAGGTGCGCGGCCACCTCCCTTTCTGCCTGGGGGACCTCCCCGTGCTCATCAGTGAGCTGGCCCGCTGTCTGCGGCGGCCTTGGCTCGCTGATCGCCTGGCATCGTGCATGGACGGACCGCTGTTCGCCTGGGCGCACCAGTGCAGCAAGGCGGCGGAAGCGCCGGATGGCGACGGGCAGCGGTTGCTGTGGAAGGTCCATCCTGCGCACCGGCTCCGTCCCTTGGCTGACGAACTCGCCCAGCGCCTGCAGGAGATGGCCGGCGGTGAAGCCGCAGAGGCTCCGCTCCCCAAACGGCGGCGCGGGCACAGCCGCCAAGCCGACGCGGCCTTCGAAGCGGGTTTGACTCGTGCCCGGGCCTACGCGGCTGCGCGGGGGCATCTGGCCACACGGGCAGACACGCTCCAGGACGGCTTTCCTCTGGGGGCGTGGATGACCAACCAGCGCATGCTCCGTCTCGGGATGCCTGCCTGGCGCAGCGCCGCGCTGTGAGGTTCCCCCTGCCGGCCGGACAGCTTGATACTGGGACGGATGGTCCCGGAGGAAGCAGTCACAGGTAGTGAGCCAGAAGAGCAACATGAGTAAGCGGTATACGGCCGAGTTCAAGCGGGACGCGGTCGCCTTGGCGTTGTCCTCGGAGAAGACGGTCACCGAGGTCGCGAGGGATCTGGGCGTGAGTCCGGAAGGGCTGCGCGGGTGGGTGAAGCAGGCGAAGGTCGACCGCGGTGAGGGGCCCGCCGGGGCTTTGACCACTGCGGAGCGTGAGGAGTTGGTCCGGCTGCGGCGGAAGGTCCGCGAGCAGGAGGCCACGATCGAGGTTCTGGGAAAAGCGACCGCCTTCTTC
>NZ_FOFF01000051.1 GCF_900110755.1 Streptomyces sp. yr375 | reverse complement strand
CGCGCCGCCCGCGCACGGGCCGAGCATCACGCTGATCTGCGGGATGACGCCGGACGCCTTCGTGTTGCGCTGGAAGATGCCCCCGTACCCGGCGAGCGCGGACACGCCCTCCTGGATACGGGCCCCCGCGCCGTCGTTCAACGACACCAGCGGAGCACCCGCCGCGATGGCCATGTCCATGATCTTGTGGATCTTCGTCGCGTGAGCCTCGCCCAGCGCCCCGCCGAAGATCCGGAAGTCATGCGCGTAGACGAAGACCGTACGGCCCTCCACCGTGCCCCACCCGGTGATCACACCGTCCGTGAACGGCTTCTTCGACTCCAGGCCGAACCCGCTCGCCCGGTGCCGACGCAACTGCTCGACCTCCTGGAAGGAACCCGGGTCCACCAGCAGCTCGATCCGCTCCCGGGCCGTCAGCTTGCCCTTGGCGTGCTGCGCCTGGGTCGCCTTCTCGCTCGGGCCGGCCAGCGCCTGGGCACGGATCTCGTGCAGCTCGGCCACGCGGCCGCGCGCGTCCGTGGGTTCCCCGGTCGGCTCACCCGTCGTCTCTTCCAAAACGGTCATGTAGCGACCATACGAAGCCCGCCAAGGAAACAGGGACGTCGACTCCGTACAGTCTCCGGCGTGTTTTCCTGGTACCACTGAACAGAACCTGGTCGGCATGCAGGCTTTCCGACTGCTCAAAGGGCCTGGGGCTTGTAGAAGTCGGACAAAGCTAGGGGCTGAGACTCGCCTCACATTCGGGGCTGGCATATGCCTCCCGGGGGTGAACGGGAGGGCCGGACGGCGGGTCACCGGTGTCGGTGTCGCCGCGCTTCAGCGCCCCGCTTCAGCTCCGCCGTCGACGCTTTCGGGGCCGTTCCGGCAGGCCGTGCCGCGCCGCCTTGACGATCTCCGCCTGGAGGCTGTCGCAGTCCGCCGTCTCCCGGGCGTACAGCTCCGGGTCCAGGGTGGCGAGCGGGGCGAGACAGGTCCGGGACTCCTCGACCTCCCGCAGTGCCTCGTCGAAGGCCCCGGTCCACGGGAGGGTGTCCGCGAGATTGTAGTGGCAGGTGGCGAGCGTGAGCGCGTACTGCCGTGGGTCGGCGTCCGGCTCGGCCTCCCGGGTGACCGCGAGCGCCTCGCGCAGGTCGGTCAGGGCCTCGTGCTGGCGGCCGTCGGCGGAGAGCAGACCGCCGTACGCGGCGAGGGCGGCGGCGAGGGCGAGCCGGTCGGTGGCCGTACCGCGCAGGGACAGCAGCAGGCGCCGGACGGCGACGGCCTCGGCGTAGCCGCGCTCCGCGTGGGCGGTGCGGCCGTCCCGCTGGTCCTGGCGGGCGATGTCGGTCAGGACGTCCGCCAGGTCGTGGCCGTGCTGCTCGGGGTCGTGGTGGGTCAGGATCCGTCGTACGGAGACCAGGATGCGGGACAGGTGCCGCCGGGACCGGTGCCGGCCGAGCATGCCGTACAGGTCCACTGCGGCCGTCAACGCCATGGCGTACTCGGTCAGATGGTCTCCGGGCAGGTTCTTCAGCGGGCGGCGGTAGTGCGAGAGGGCGCGGCTCACGAGCTTCAGCGCCCGGCGCAGGTCCTCGCGGTGGTCGGCGATCCGTCCCCCGGCGGTGGGCGCGTACAGCATCTCGGCGAGGACGATCTGGGTCCGCGCCTCCAGCCGCGGGTCGACCAGTTTCCGGCGGACCAGGTCCGTGCTGACGGCGAGACACTCCTCGATGACTTCGAGCGCCTCGTCGTAGCGGCCCAACTCCTGGAGCACGCCGGAGTACTGGAACAGCGAACTCCACAGCGACTCGGTGGGTTCGCCGGCGTCCACGGCCTGTTCACGGCGGATGGCGAGGCCGCGGCGGAGCGGTTCCAGGGCCTCCTGCGGGCGGTCCAGGGCGAGCAGCGTCGCGCCGAGGTTGTTCAGGATGACCGCCAGGGCCGCCGCGCCGATGGGGGTGCCGAGGCTCTCCGGGCGGTCGGCCACGGCGAGGGCGGCGCGGGCGACCTTGAGGGATTCCTCCATACGGTCCATGGCCCTGAGCCGGTTGGCGCGGCCGACGAGGCTGCCCAGGGCGTCGAGGTCCACCGCGTCGGGGCTCTCCTCGGTGAGCCGGTCCAGGGACTGGGCCGTCGTCTCCGAGAGGACGTCGGCGGCTTCCCGGAACCTGCCGAGGTGGTTGAGGGTGAGGGCGAGGTCCGCCTCCGCGTCCGCGAGGCGTTCGAGGAGGGCCGGGTCGCCGGTGGCGGCGGCGAGGGTGCCGAGGAGCGCGACCCGGCGTTCCTGGAGGGGGCGCGCGGTGTCGGGTTCGCCGCGTCCGGTGAGGGCCCGGGCACGCTCGCCGAGGAGTTCCGCGCTCGCGCGGTCCCGGTCGGGCCCGGCCGGCAGCCGCTCCACCAGGTCCTCGGCCGCGCTCAGGGTGACGAGGGCCGGGTCGAAGTCGCCCGCCCAGCGCTGCGAACGGGCCTTCAGGGTCAGCACCTCGACGCGGGTCGCGGGCGGGGCGGCGGCCTGCCCGGAGTCCAGCAGCCGCAGGGCCTCCTCGCAGCGGCGGACGGCCGCCAGATGGTCCCCGGCCGCCTGCCGCCACACCGCCTCGTGCACGAGCGCGCCGACCCGGCGCTCCGGCTGCAGCGCCCGCACGGCGGTGGCGGCGGTTCGGGTGGCCCACTCGGCGAGCACCCGGCTCCGGCCCGCGCCGAGCCGGTCGAGCAGCTCCAGCAGGAGCGCGGGGTCGGTGGACGGGGCGTCGGTGAGCCGGTGCAGGGCCTCTACGAGGGGGTCCGGGCAGTCCGTGAGGGTCGCGGCCTGCATGACCCGCGCGGCGAGCGACGGCACGCGCGTGAGCGCGGCATCGAGGGCACGAGCCACCGGCTCCCAGTGGCGGGGCAGTTCGCCCGTACGGGAGACGGTGACCAGGGCGGCGAGGAGGGTGTCGGTACGGGTGGGGGGTGCTGGTGCGGTGCGGGGTGACTGCCCGGTGGGTGTACTTGGGGCGGTGTGGGTGGTGGCGAGTGTGGTCAAGGGTGCGGCGATGAGGTCGGGGTCGGCCTTGGTGCGTTCGCCGATGTGGTACTCGCCGAGTCGGTCCGGTTGGAGGGCGCCCCAGCAACTGCCTGTGGGGGTCGGGTACATCTCGGCCAGCCAGGCGGTGCCCTCCCCGACCGTGGTGTCGTCCGCCGTGCGGAATCCCGGGGAGGTGCGCAACAGCGGGCGGGCCAGGGCGGGTTCGGCCCCGGCGGTGAGGGTGGCGGTGCCGACCGCGTCGGCCAGTGCCACGGGTCCCGTGGCCGCCAGTGCGGGGCGGCCCGCCGCGCTGTCCTCCCAGTAGGCGCGTTCGTGCAGCAGGAGTTGCTCTTCCACGCGCAGGTCCGGGTCGGGCGGGCGGGTCGCCGGGTGCGTCGCCAGGAGGTCGGTGAGGGCCGTCATGTGCAGGGTGAGGGCGGAGCCGTAGCCGGGCGCGCTCACGTCCCTCGGGGCGACGAGTCCGACGCGGGCCGACCAGTCGCCGGTCGCCTCGCGCAGCGCCCGGGGCAGGGCCTGCGGGAGCCGTACGGCGAGGTCGGTCAGCGCGTCCTGGTAGTGGGCGGCGCGGTCCGGTAACCCGGTGAGCGGCGGCAGTTCGCGGTGGACGGCGTCGTAGGTGAGGGCGCGGGTCTCGCGGGTGCGGGTCCTGAGCTGGTCCCACCAGCCGCCCGTGTCGTCGCCGAGGCCACGGGCGGTCAGCAGTAGGCGTACCGGCGGGCGTCCCTCGGGGCGCCGGTCCAAGGCCGTGAGCAGGGCGGTCAGTTGGGGGATCCGCAGCTCGGCGTAGTCGGCCACCAGGATCAGGGGGCGGTCGACCTCGGCGAGTACTCCGTGGTCGCCGTCCGGCCCCCGGTCGTCGAGCCAGCCGCAGACCCAGCCGTGCCGGTCGCGCATCCGGGCGGACAGTTCCCGGGCCAGCCGGGACTTGCCCGCACCGCCCGGCCCGGTGACCACGGCGAGCCGTACTCCGCCCTCAGGGGGGCTGCCGTCGGCGGCGGCGCACCACTCGTCGGCGAGTTCCCGCAGGAGTTCCTCGCGGCCGTGGAAGCGGACCACTTCGGCGCGCTGGTCCAGCAGTGTCGCCGGGGAGCGGACCTGCCAGCCGGTGGCGGGAGTGACCAGGCCCTGGAGGTCGACCGGCTCCCACACGGGGGCGGCCGCCGTGTGCCGGGTCACCAGGTCGGTGAACGCCGGGTCGGCGAGCAGGGCGTACACCGGTACGGCCTCCCAGCGCGGCAGTCCCCAGCCGGTCACGTCGGTCACGACCACGCCGGTCAGCAGCGGCAGCCCGTGCGCCGGGGCGCCGCAGAAGAGGGCGGCGCCCGACTGGCCGCTCCAGGGGGACGGCGTACGTCTGCCCGGGTCGGGGGGCGGGCTGCTGGCCAGCTCCACGGTGTAGCGGTGCGAGAGCGCGCCGGTGCCGGGGGCGAGTGTGGCGCGCGGCTGCTGGAGTTCGAGGCTGCCGTCGGCGCGCCGGCCCACCTCGGGGTAGCCGGCCACGTCGCAGGGCTGGTGCCTGGCGGTGACGAGGCGGCCCCAGCGGACCGGGGCCACCGGCTCGCGCACGTCCGTCTCGGCGAGCAGCAGGGCGGCGTCGACGTCGGCGCCGCCGATCGTCCCGCCCCGCCAGACCACCGCGCACCGGACGGGCCCGGCGCCGCCGCCCGGCACCTGGACCTCGCAGGAGTCACGGCCGTCCAGCACATGACGGGCCGTCAACACCAGTCGCCGGCCCAGGAGATAGCCGCTGCCGTTGCCGACGTACCCCGAAGCGTTGTCTGCGTTTCTCGAAGTGCCGGGCAGCAGAACCGCAACGATCCGGCCCAGTTCCATGCGCGAACCCCCGTCAGAATGTCAGCGTGTCAGCGCGCCCCCGCCACCGGTCAAACCCCCTGTGGCGGCGGCCGAGTTGGCGATCCTGACGCCCTGGCCGTCCGGGTCCACCGCGCGCAGGGTGAACGCGAGCCGGTGGGTCGCCGTCGTGGACCGGGTGACGCCCGCCTCGGCCGACACCACCCAGGCCTTGATGGACCCCTTCCCGGAGTTCTCGCGGCGCAGCTCGACGGTGAACTCCAGTGAGATCTCGCCGAGTTCGAACCGCATCCCGTCCGCTGCCGCACGGTCTCTGGCGGCGGTGAGCTCCGCACGCAGGTGGTCGATCGCGTCCCCGACCGTGATGTCGTCCATGCACCCACGGTAACGGCTCAACTCCCGTGAGGCACAGGGGCCGACGGGATCGGCGGCCGCCGCGGCTCGTGGAGCGGCTCACTCCTCGACGAGCCGGGGGATCACGTACCGCTGGACGTGACGTACGTACTCCTGGAGGCGCTCCCAGCCCTCCTCCTCGCCGTCGCGCCAGGTGCGCAGACCCCAGTCCGGCGGGAGGGCGTGCCGCTTGACCCAGAGCATGTACGCGCAGACCGCCTCGCGCCGGTCGGCGATCCCTTCCAGGTGGCGGGCGAGCGGGCCGTCGCCGCGGGCTCGGGCGAGCGCGGCGAACATGTCCACGACGGCGTAGTAGCAGAGCACCGCCTCCGTGGTGCGGTGCACGCAGCGCAGCAGCAGGCTGCCGTCGCGGCGCGCCTGTTCCTCCAGTCGCCGGGTGCGTCCGAAGCGGCTGAGGCGTCCGGTGTGGAAGTGGCGTTTGACGTTGCCGATGTCCAGCACGCCGGGCCCGTCCTCGTTCTCGCTCGCGCCGATGACGAGCGCGTTCATCGTGAGGATGTACGCCCCGCAGTCCGCCGCCAGTTCGCGGCGGACCTCGCGCGGGAGTCCGGCGGTGAAGGGCGGCAACGGGAAGCCGGTACCGGCCTCGTCGTCCAGCTTGCGGTAGCAGACGGGGACGAATTCGCGGGCCATCAGGAAGAGGGTGCAGGCGTCGAAGGCCATGAAGGGGTCGCCGGGTCCGTGGCGGACCTCGCCCTCCGGCATGGCCATCGGGATGAGCGGCCGAGGCGGCAGCAGGGTGGCCCCG
This sequence comes from Streptomyces sp. yr375, assembly GCF_900110755.1. Classification (GTDB taxonomy): domain Bacteria; phylum Actinomycetota; class Actinomycetes; order Streptomycetales; family Streptomycetaceae; genus Streptomyces. The sequence goes on along the minus strand of NZ_FOFF01000051.1, from coordinate 59,148 downwards.
CGTGCGGGCCGCCAGGATCTCAGGTACGAGGCGATCGAGCCGTCCACGTCGGTCCAGATCCGTTCGCGATCCAGCGCGACGGACCCGATGCCGTCCTCGCCCCCGCCCCCGCCCTCGCCCTCACCCTCGCCGACGAGGAAGAGGGCGGGCAGGACCCAGGACAGGTTGGCCATCAGTTCGGCGGTCTGGGGCGGCACGCCGATGAGGAATCCCCGGCCGCCGCCCGGCAGCGGCCGGACCAGCGTCCTGGTCTCCGGATCGGTCGACGGCTGGACGAAGACCTCCACCGCCGCGGCGAGCCGCTCGGCCTCGCCGAGACCCGGCACCCGCAGTTCGCTCGCGCGGGGGTCGCCGTCGTCGGTCCGGGCGAAGGCGTGGGCGAGCAGGAGCAGATCGAGCAGGACACGCGGCCGGGAGGCGATCTCCACCAACGCGGACGGGTCGTCGAGCAGGTCACGGGCACGGCCGGGGTCCGCGCCACGAACAAAGTCCGGCTCGGCAAAAACCCGCGACAACCGAATCGCCTCGGCGGCCAACGCCGCATTCTGCGCTGCCCGAAAGAGAACGCTCACCGCGAAGGGACCGGGATCGGATTCGGGATCGGAATCGGGGGTGGGGTTGGGGGTGGGGTTGGGGGTGGGATCCGGGCCGGGGCCTGGGTTGGAACCGGGGCCGGGGCCAAGGCCGGGGCCGGGGCCAGGGCCGGGGCCGGGGCCGGGGCCGGGGCCGGGGCCGGGGCCGTGGCCGGGGCCGGGGCCGGGGCCGGGGCCGGGGCCGGGGTTAGGGCCGGGGCCGGGGCCGGGGCCAGGGCCAGGGCCGGGGCCGGGACCAGAGCCAGGGCCGGGGCCGGGACCGGGACCAGAGCCAGGGCCGGGGCCGGGACCGGGACCAGAGCCAGGGCCGAGGCCGGGGCCAGGGCCAGGGCCAGGGCCAGGGCCAAGGCCAGGACCGGAGCGTGCGCCTGCGCCTGCGCCTGCGCCTGCGCCTGCGCCAGCGCCAGCATCAGGGCCCGCGTCAAGCCTCGCGGCGCCCCGCTGTTCCAGCCCCTCCGCAAGGGCGTTGTTCAGTGCGCCGTGCAGCCCCGCCGCGTCCCGTATCTCCACGTCCCGGTGCGGCCCCCGGATCAGGATCAGCCCGTGGGCGACGGCCGGGTCGGAGCGGACGACGAGGTCGTGCGGTCCCGCCCGGCGCACGACCACGCCGTGGCGCAGCCGGTGTCGCAGGGTCGCGACGACCTGCGCGAGGGTGTCGGTCGTGGCGGTCCCCGTCAGCACGACCTCGGCCCGGGACGTGCCGCCCGAGGGATGCAGAGCGGTGTGGTCCACGCCCGCGGCGCGCAGCACTTCCTGCGCGGCCTCGGTCTCCTTGCGGACCGGCACGGTGAAGAGATGGAAGACCGTCGGTGTGCGTTCTGTCGCTGCCCCCACAGTTCGACAGCATGCGGGACGGTGATCGCATGGAGCAATGGGGTGAACACACTCCGGATAAAGTTGAACATTGAACGGAATGGGTCTACGGTCACTCACGTTGACGTCGTTGAATATTAAACATCAACGATCTTCGCCCTCCCCAAGGAGCACACCATGGGCATCTTCGGCCGCAAGAGCACCAACGAGACCGCCGCGACCACCACGACCGGCACCACGACCAGCACCGCGACCGACGTCGCCGCCGGCGCGACGAACCCCGGCCTCGCCGCCCTGACCGGCGACTACTCGATCGACCCGGCGCACTCGTCGATCGGCTTCGTCGCGCGCCACGCGATGGTCACGAACGTCAAGGGCAAGTTCACCGACTTCACCGGCTCGCTGCACCTGGACGGCACCGACCCGACACGCTCCACCGCCTCCATCGACGTCACGATGGACAGCATCGACACCGGGTCCGCCGACCGCGACGGCCACCTGAAGAGCGCGGACTTCTTCAAGACCGACGAGTTCCCGGCGATGACCTTCCGCTCCACCTCGGCGCAGGCGCTCGGCGACGACGACTACCGCATCACCGGCGACCTCACCATCCTCGGCGTCACCAAGCCCCTCACCATCGACCTGGAGTTCCACGGCAGCGCCAAGGACCCGTTCGGCAACGAGCGCGTCGGCTTCGAGGGCAAGGCGGAGATCCTGCGTTCGGCGTGGGGCCTGACCTGGAACGCGGCACTGGAGACGGGCGGCGTCCTGGTCTCCGACAAGATCAAGCTGAACTTCGACATCTCGGCGATCAAGAACGCGTAAGCGCGTCGTCGATTCGTCGCCGCATACGTAAGAAATCGGCGGATAGGGGCCGGAAGCGAACAGCTCCCGGCCCTTCGCTGTGTCCTGTGTCACAGTCACGAGGCATGAGCATCAGGACCGGACCCCAGGCATACCCGGGCGCGAACCGCGACCACTGGTACCAGGACGACTTCGGCGGCGACCGCATGGAGGTCAACGTCGTCGTCCTGCACACGACGGAGGGCCGCTCGCTGCCCGACTACCAGGGCGGCTCCGTCGCACCCAACCTGACGGCGGTGCCGGACTTCGCCGCCCGGCGGCTGAAGTGGTACCAGCACTTCGACATCGACGTCTCCTCCCGCGCGCTGGCCAACCTGCGCGGCGGCGTCGAGACGAACACCCTGAACGTCTGCCAGGCGGAACTCGTCGGCACCTGCGACCCCGACATCCACGCCAAGTGGAAGGCCCGCGACCTGGACCACATCTACTGGCCGAAGGCCCCCGAGTGGGCGCTGCGCGCCGTCGCCCAGTACCTGGCGTGGATGCACCTCCACCACGACGTACCGCTGCGCGGGCCGACGCTGTGGCCCGCGTACCCGAAGTCGGCGGGGAACGGCGGCGGGCAGCGGATGAGCGGGGAGCGCTGGAACGCGTTCAAGGGAGTGTGCGGACACATGCACGTCCCCGAGAACGCGCACGGCGACCCCGGCGCGCTCGACTTCGAGTCCCTGCTCGACTTCGCGAAGGCAGCGGTCCAGGACTGAGACCGGTTCACGACGTACCGGCGGGCGCGGAGGGGAAGGAAAGGGGAGCGGGCGTCTCGGTCGGGGAGCGGAACGGCGGTGGGTGACTGGTGGGCGGCGGAGATCACGTCGAGTTCCGGGGGAACGTGTTCCTCGGACCGGTCACCGGGTTGGGAGTCGTACCGGGGGCTGTGGCCGGAGCCGCTCCCCCGCCGCCGCCATCCGGTGCCGTGTCCAACCTGCTGCGCGCGCCCGCCGTCTTCACGGGCCGTGACACCGAGGCCGGACGGCTCCTGGACGCACTGGATCCGGCCACCGAACACACTGCTGTCGGCGTCGGCGTCGGCGTCGTCGCCGTCGCGGGCCTGGGCGGAGTGGGCAAGACCGCCCTCGCCCTGCACGTGGCGCACACGGCGCGGCAGCGCGGCTGGTTCCCCGGCGGTGCGCTCTTCGTGGACCTGCGCGGATACGACGACGTCCCGGCGACCTCCGAACACGCCGTACTGTCCCTGCTGCGGGCGCTCGGCGGCGACGAGCCCGGCGGCGAGGACCTCTACGGCCGCTACCGCATCGAACTCGCCCGCCGCGCACCGGTGTTGATCGTCCTGGACAACGTCTCCGACCCGGCGCAGATCACCCCGCTCCTCCCCGGGGAGGGCGCTGGCCACCGTGTGCTGATCACCTCCCGGGACGTCCAGGACTCCCTCCCCGTACGGCAGTTCACGATCGGCGCGCTGGCGACCGAGGACGCCTGCCTGCTCGTGGACCGCTGCCTGCGGGAGCACGACCCCGATGACCTGCGCGCCACCGAGGACCCCGACGCCGTCCGCGAACTGGCCTCCCTGTGCGGCCACTTGCCCCTCGCCCTGCTGATCGCCGCCGCGCTGTTACGACGCCGTGGACCGCGCCCGGTCAGCACCCTCACCGCCGAACTGCGCACCGCCGCCGACCGGGTGCGGGCGCTGCGCTTCAAGGGGGTGGACCAGTACCGCCGGGAGCTTGCGCTGCGGCCGGTCTTCGACGTCATGTACGGGCGGCTGGAGCCGGAAGTGGCCCGCGTACTACGGGCGTTGGGCCAAGCGCCGACGCCCGAGGTGTGGATGGGCTCGGCGGTCGTCCTCGCGGACCTGTCGCTCGACGAACTGCGGCCGCTGCTGGACGACTTGGTCGCCGCGTCCCTCCTGACCGCGGACCCCGGCGGCGAACTGTGGCGGATGCACGACCTGGTCCAGGTGTACGTCCGCGGCGTTGCGGACGCGGACCCGAGGACCGCGCAGGAGGCGGAGACCGCCCGGGGCCGCCTCCTCGACATCTGCGAGACCGGCCTCCGAGCCGCCAACAACTGCCTCTGGCCCGGCGCACACCCCGACACCCCCGACTCCTTCACCGGCGACTACCAGCGCGCCCTGAACTGGCTCGACGCGGAACGCCAGACCCTGCTGGGCCTGGCCCGCCGAATGGACACAACAGAGCCCACGACCCCGCACACGGACCCGCACACGACCGCTGCCCAGCCCCCGCCCCCGCCCCGAACCGCTCAAGCCATGGCCCTGGGCCTCAACCTCGACGCGTACCTGCATCTGCGCCGGGCCCACCACGACTGGCTGGAGGTGGCGACGGCCGCGCACCGCACCGCGCAGCGCCTGGGCGACACCGCGGCCACGGCCGCCGCGTGCGGTTCACTGGGCATGTGCCTCAACGCCCTCGGCCGGGGCGAGGAGGCGGTCCCCCTCCTGTACCGCGCGACGGAACTCTGCGCCGAGACCAGGAACCAGCGCGCCGAGGCCGCCGCGTGGACGAACCTCGGGACCGTCCTGCGCGGTCTGGGCAGACCCGCCGAGGCCGTCCGGGCCCACCGCGGAAGCCTGCGCCTCTACGAAGCGCTCGGCGACCGGCGCTCCAAGGGACTCGCCCTCGGCAACTACGGCGCCACGCTCTACGCGCTGGGCCGCTACGACGACTCGCTCGCCGCCACGAGAAAAGCGCTGCGCATCCACCTCGAACTGGGCGACAAGTCCGGCGAGGCAGCCGCCCGAAGCTTCCTCGGCCACCTCTGGACGACAGCCGGCCGCACCGCCGAGGCCGCCGATGAATACCTGCGCTCCGCCCGCCTCTACACCGCACTCGACAACCCGCACGAGACGGCGACAGCCTGCCTCCACATGGCCCGCGCCCTACACACCCTCGGCCACCCCGCCCAGGCCGAGGAAATCCTGAGAATCGCCGCCGCCTGCTTCGAATACGCCGGCTCGCAGGAGGAAGCGGCGAAGGCGAGACGGCTCGCCGAGGGGCAGTAGCCGGCCTGCGGGGCGGTGCGTGAGAGCCGGGCGCCGACAGGAACACGCGCTACTCCCCCGCGTAAAGACGCGCCAGATCCACCAGTACCACCTCTCCTCGGTCGCCTGCCGCACGCAGTTCGTCGCTGAATCCCCCTCCGCTGTAGCAGGCGAGCCGGACAGCCGAGGTGTCGATGCCGCGTGCCGCGAGCAACGCCGCCGCGTGACGCAGCCTTTCCAGGTGCCCCATGCCCATGGCCTGGTCCCACTTGGCCTCCCCCAGGGACAGCAGGACCCCGTTGTCCTGTCCGACGGCCCCGCGCACCACCACGTCGATCTCATGGCTGGTCCGCCCTGCCTGATCAGGAACAGTCCCGTACGTCACGTCGATCGGCATACCCCCGAAGGTCTCCGGAGCAGCGAAATGCGCCACCCACTCCCGGCAGATCTGCTCGAAGTGCGGCCCCACGACGGCGGACAGGAACCGGTAACGGGAACTCCGCCAGACCTGCTCCGCCATCCCCCGGTCGAGCAGAGGGAGTCGAGGCCGCGAAATGGCGTGGTCGAAGGCGATGAGCGGCTCACCCACACGGTAGACGCTGCGGTTCTTGCGGAAGGCGTCCGCCTCCTTGCGGACCAGGCCGCAGTCCTGGAGCACCGTGAGGGGGTGAGTGATGTCGCTGACGGGCCGCTCCAGGAATGCGGCGATACGCCCTGCCGTGCCGTTTCCGGAAGCGAGGGCCGCCAGCACGGAGTGGTACAGCGCCCGGTCCCGGAGGTCCGACTCGTCGGCGAGGAGGTAACGGGCCTCGCGGTAGAGCGGGGAGCGGGGTGACAGCGCCGTACGACAGACCCAGGCGTCGAAGTCGGCCAGGTCGGCCGGGGTGTCGTCCCGGACGAACTCCCGGCGGTAGGCGGGAGTTCCACCCACAACGCTGTGGACGAGCAGGGCGAGGCGAGCGTCTTCGATGCCCCAGAAGGTCGCAGTCTGCCGGAAGTCCAGTGGATGGACGACGAGTTCGAGGCCGGCCCGGCCTCTGAGGGGTGAAGTGCCACTGAGCAGCCTGCCCATGAAGGAGAGGGAGCTGCCGCACAGGAGCAGTCGGGTACGCGACTCGAGCCGTTCGGGGCGACGGGGGCCGTAGGCGACCTGGACGATGGAAGGCAGCGACGGAGTCGCCCTGGCCAGGTAGGGGAACTCGTCGATGACGACCGGGAGAGGCCGCTCCTTGCCCAGGGCGAGCAGCGCGTCGACGGCCTGCTCCCAGCGGTCGAACCGCATGGGGGCGACGGTCCCGGTGTACTGGCCCAGCTCTTCGCCGAAGCGGCGCAGAGACTCGGCCTCCGTCGCCTCGTACGCACAGAAGTAGAAGCCTCCGGCGGCCCGGGCGAGGGAGTCGAGCAGAAAGGACTTCCCCTGCCTGCGCCGCCCGGAGACCACAGCCATGGTCGCCTCACCGCCGTCATCGGCGGCGAACGCGGTGAGCTCGCTCCATTCCCAGTCGCGGGCGAACATGTCGGAGGGTTTGGGGAGGTGGGGATGGCGGGGGCGATCAGACACGGGGCGGCTCCTGTGCAGAGCAGGACTGGACGGCCGGTTTAGGGAAGTACGTTTCCCGGAAGTACGTTTCCCTTAACGAGGCGCGGGTTCTCCGGTCACTCCTGCGACAGGATGGGGATGGTGATGCCCACGCGGGGGGATTCCGGTGGGCGGTCAGGACCACGTCGAGTTCCGGGGCGGCACGTTTCACGGGCCTGTGACAGGCAGCGTCGAGCACCATCACCATCCCGTGCCCATCGTCACCGTCACGTCGACGCTTCCCTCACCCCCTGCGGCTTTCACCGGTCGCGACGGAGAACTCGGCGCATTGTCGGAGGCGCTCGACCCCAGCACCCATGGGAGCCCTGACGCGATCCTGATCACCGCCGTAGGTGGGCTCGGCGGGGTCGGCAAGACGGCGCTGGCCCTTCAGGCGGCTCACGCGACGCGAGCCCGCTTCCCGGGCGGAGCCCTCTTCATCAACATGCGCGGCTACGACAGAGCTCCGGTGGCCCCCGAGGAAGCGGTGCTGTCGTTTCTCCGCGCCTTCGGGGTCCGGGGCGAGGACGCTCCCATCGCACCGGAGGACCGGTACTCGCTGTACCGGTCGCTGCTGGACTCACGTGCGTCGATGCTGATCTTCCTGGACAACGTTTCGGAAGCCGCACAGGTGGTGCCACTGCTACCCGGCAGCACGCGCCATCGCGTGCCGGTGACGTCGGACTGCCGGGCCGCAGACTCCCCCTGGGCGCTGTGGCCTTCTTCGGTTGGCCGAATCAGCACCCTTGTGTGCGCGGCTGTCGCGTTCTCATAATCCTGCAACCGGCTTGACCTGACCATGCCAGCGCATGGGTATTCCTTTGCGTGCGCGATGTTTGTTGGCATGCACACGTCACGTCCTGCCCCCACCCCCACGGAAGGCAGCATCTTGAAGAAGTTCCTCACCGTCCTCAAGAGATTCGCCGTCGTCGGCGCCGCCGCCCTCGCGGTCGCCAGTCTCCAGCCCGTCTCGGCCGCGCAGGCCGCGCCGGCGCCCGTCATCGGCGGCACCCGTGCCGCGCAGGGCGAGTTCCCGTTCATGGTCCGGTTGTCCATGGGCTGTGGCGGTGCGCTCTACACGCAGCAGATCGTGCTCACCGCCGCGCACTGCGTCAGCGGGACCGGCGCCAACACCTCCATCACCGCCACCGCCGGCGTCGTGGACCTGAACTCCACCAGCGGCCGGGTCCAGGTCAAGTCCACGTACGTGTACCGGGCCCCCGGCTACGACGGCAACGGCAAGGACTGGGCGCTCATCAAGCTCGCCTCGCCCATCACCACCCAGTCCACCCTGAAGATCGCCACGACCACGGAGTACAACACCGGCACCTTCACCATCGCCGGCTGGGGCGCCGCGACCGAGGGCGGGGCCCAGCAGCGCTACCTGCTCAAGGCCACCGTGCCCTTCGTGAGCGACGCGGCCTGCCGTGCCTTCAGCGGCTACAGCGGCCTGGTCGCCAGCGACGAGATCTGCGCCGGGTACACGGCCGGCGGCACCGACACCTGCCAGGGCGACTCGGGCGGCCCGATGTTCCGCCGGGACGCGGCCAACGAGTGGATCCAGGTCGGCATCGTGAGCTGGGGCATCGGCTGCGCCCGCGCCAACGCCCCCGGCGTCTACTCCGAGGTCTCCACCTTCGCCTCGGCCATCGCCTCGGCGGCAGCCTCGCTCTGACGCCTGCCCCGATCACCGCTTAAGCCACGGGCCCGGCGCCACCAGCGCCGGGCCCGTACTCGTACCCTCGCGTCCTCAGAACCCTCCGCCGAAGTCGCCGCCCCCGCCACCCCCGCCGAAGTCCCCTCCCCCGCCGAAGCCGCCGCCGTAGTCGCCGGGGTCGAAGTCGGCGCCGGAGACGTCGCCGCCCTGGTAGCCGGCGCCGCCGAACTCGCCGTAGCCGGTGCCGTAGTCGGAGGCGTAGGACGGGGTGGCCATCAGGGAGCCGAGCATGGTGCCGACGAGGAGGCCGGGCAGGATGCCGCCGCCGAAGTAGCCGCCCGCCCAGGGGCCGTAGGCCGGGCCCGCCTCCCAGTACGGGCGGCGGCCGTAGTCGCTGTCGACCTCGCGGATGACGGGGTCGCGGCCGTCGGCGAGCCGGGTCGCGTCCGCCGCGCAGACCGGGACCTCGCGCGTGGCCCCGCCGGACGGCGTCCAGGTGGCGTCGGCGACCGAGGGGCCGTGGCGGGGGTCGAAGAAGCAGGGCGGACGGCGCTCGGGCAGCGGCGTTCCCGCGCGGCGGGCGGCGAGCTGGGCCAGGGAGAAACGGCCGTCCTCCAGCGCCTGGGTGACGGCGCGGACGTCCTCCGGTCGCGTCGCCGCCGCCATCGACGACTTGGCCTGTTCGTAGGCGTCCAGGGCGCGTTCATAGTCGGCGCGCATGGTGTCGTCGGCACCCGGTTCGGCCGGGTGGAAGTCCAGGCGGTCGAGTTCCTCGCCGAAGGCCGTGATGTCCTCGTCTACGACGACCCGCAGCCGTTCGAGGGCGGCCCGCTGCTCCTCCGCGTGCCGCCGGCGGTTGCGCCGCACCAGGGTGTACGCGCCCGCCCCGCCGGCCACCAGGACCGCGCCGACGGCGATCAGCGCGCCGGACGAGATCCGGTCGCCGCCGCCCGAGGAACTCCAGCTCCCGGGGGCCGAGCCGCCCATGTTGGCCAGGGCGCGGTCGGTGAAGTCGCCCAGTTGGGCCTTGGCGGTGCTCTCGTCCTGGACGCTGGTGACCAGATTCCGGACAGCGGTGCGTGACATGACGGACGAGTCGGCGCGGGCGTCGAAGCGGTCGCCGAGGCGGATCGCGTACAGGCCGGTGACGCCGGTGGCCGTACGCAGGTCCGGGAACAGGTTCGCGGTCGGGTACCCGGCCGGCAGGACGGCGATGAACAGGGGTTTGTCGGCGCCCTCGATCTGCCGCTGGAGCGCGTGCGCGTCCGCCTGCGACAGTTGGCCGCTCGCCTGCGGATCGACGTAGACCGGGCTCTTGCGCAGCGCCTCGGCGATCGTCGAGACGCTGGTCAGCTCGGTGGCGGCCGTGGTCGTGGCCGCAGTGGTGGCCGCGGTGGCGCGGGGGGCGCCCGCCGACGTCAGGACGGTGAGGACCGTCAGGACGGCGAGCGCCAGCGCGAGTCCCAGCGCGAGCAGCGGTCCGGTGCGGCCGGTACGGACCGTACGGCCTCGGGGGCGACGGGTCGGCGGTACGACCTTCATACCTCGAAGCTACCCGAACCATCCCCAAAGGGGACATCGGGTGGGCATTCAGTGGCCCCCCGACTCCCCTACTCCGCCGGGTCCACGCCCGCCCGCAGCAGACCGTACGTGTACGCGTCCTCCAGGGCCTGCCATGACGCGGCGATGACGTTCTCGGCGACGCCCACCGTGGACCACTCGCCCGTGCCGTCCGTCGTGGAGATCAGGACGCGGGTGGTGGACTGGGTTCCGTGGACGCCCTCCAGGATGCGGACCTTGTAGTCGACCAGGTCGAGCTTGGCGAGCTGCGGGTAGATCTTCTCCAGGGCCACCCGCAGGGACCGGTCCAGGGCGTTGACCGGTCCGTTGCCCTCCGCCGTCGCCACGATGCGCTCGCCCTTGGCCCACAGTTTGACCGTGGCCTCGTTGGCGTGGGTGCCGTCGGGGCGGTCCTCGACGATGGCCCGCCAGGACTCGACCTCGAAGTACTTCAGCGGCCGGCCCTCGACCTCGGCGCGCAGCAGCAGCTCGAAGGAGGCGTCGGCCGCCTCGTACGTGTAGCCCTTCAGCTCACGCTCCTTGACCCGCGCCACGACCCGGCCGACCACCTCGCGGTCGTCGCCCAGATCGACGCCCAGCTCCTTGCCCTTGAGCTCGATGGACGCGCGGCCGGCCATGTCGGAGACCAGCATCCGCATGGTGTTGCCGACCTGCTCGGGGTCGATGTGCTGGTAGAGGTCGGGGTCGACCTTGATCGCGGAGGCGTGCAGACCGGCCTTGTGGGCGAAGGCCGAGACTCCCACGTACGGCTGATGCGTGGACGGCGTGAGGTTGACGACCTCGGCGATCGCGTGCGAGATCCGGGTCATCTCGCGCAGCCGGCCCTCGGGCAGCACCTTCATGCCGTACTTCAGCTCCAGGGCCGCGACCACCGGGAACAGGTTGGCGTTGCCGACCCGCTCGCCGTAGCCGTTGGCCGTGCACTGGACGTGCGTCGCGCCCGCGTCCACCGCGGCCAGGGTGTTGGCCACCGCGCAGCCGGTGTCGTCCTGGGCGTGGATGCCGAGGCGGGCGCCGGTGTCGGCGAGGACCGTGGCGACGACCGCCTGGATCTGCGCCGGGAGCATGCCGCCGTTGGTGTCGCACAGGATGACCACGTCCGCGCCGGCCTCGGACGCCGCCCGGACGACCGCCTTCGCGTACTCGGGGTTCGCGCGGTAGCCGTCGAAGAAGTGCTCGCAGTCGACGAAGACCCGGCGGCCCTGTCCCTTGAGGAAGGACACGGTGTCGGCGACCATCGCCAGGTTCTCGTCCAGCGTGGTGCGCAGGGCGAGCTCGACATGGCGGTCGTGGGACTTCGCGACCAGGGTGATCACGTCCGCGCCGGAGTCGAGCAGTGCCTTGACCTGCGGGTCCTGCGCGGCATTCGCGCCCGCGCGGCGGGTCGCGCCGAAGGCGACCAGCTTGGCGTGCCGGAAGTCGATCTCCTGCCGGGCGCGGGCGAAGAACTCGGTGTCGCGCGGGTTGGCGCCGGGCCAGCCGCCCTCGATGAAGCCCACGCCGAAGTCGTCCAGGTGCCGGGCGATGGCCAGCTTGTCGGCGACGGTGAGGTTGATGCCCTCGCGCTGCGCACCGTCGCGCAGGGTGGTGTCGAAGACGTGGAACGAGTCGTCGGGTTCGCTGGTTGCGGTCATGGTCTGAAGGCTCCTGTGTCGGATCTCGGTCGTTACCGGAATGACCGGCTCCACCATCCCCCCATGTCCCTCGCGCTCTCGCTCCCGGCTGCGGGTGGGCCAGAAATGCGAAAAACCTCTCGCGGGTGCGAGAGGTCTGCGCGCGGGTCGAGGACGACGATGGCCGCTCGTACCTGGTCGTACGGAGCGGTCACTGCGGACCGGCGCGCCTGCTGCCAATAATCATGGCGAACGAGAGCACGCAGGCAGTCTGGCACAAGCCACCACGAAGCGAACCGGGTGTCTCAGGATACGGGCGGCGGTAGCCGCTGTCGTGGACACGGTGTCCACGACAGCGGCTACCGCCGGTGCCTGAGTGCTCAGCCCAGCTTGTGCATCCAGCCGTGCTTGTCCTCGGCCGTGCCGCGCTGGATGTCCAGCAGGGCCTGGCGGAGCCGGAGGGTGACCTCGCCGGGCTCGCCGCCCGACTGCCGCCACTCGACGCCGGTGCGCTTGACCGTGCCGACGGGGGTGATGACGGCGGCGGTGCCGCAGGCGAAGACCTCCGTCAGCGTGCCGTTCTCGGAGTCGCGCTGCCACTGGTCGACGGAGATACGGCCCTCCTCGGCCTCGTAGCCGAGGTCGCGGGCGACGGTGAGGAGGCTGTCTCGGGTGACGCCCTCCAGGATGGAGCCCGACAGCGACGGCGTGACGATCCGGTCGCCGTACACGAAGTACAGGTTCATGCCGCCGAGTTCCTCGACCCAGGTGCGCTCGACCGCGTCGAGGTAGCAGACCTGGGCGCAGCCCTGGGCGGCGGCCTCGGCCTGGGCGAGCAGGGACGCGGCATAGTTGCCGCCCGTCTTGGCGTCGCCCATGCCGCCGGGGACGGCGCGGACGTGGTCCTCGGAGACCCAGATGGAGACGGGCTGCACGCCGCCCGGGAAGTAGGCGCCGGCCGGGGAGGCGATCACGATGAAGAGGTACTCGTTGGCCGGCTTCACGCCCAGCCCGACCTCGGTCGCGATCATGAAGGGCCGCAGGTAGAGGGATTCCTCGCCGCCGTGCGCGGGCACCCAGTCCTGGTCCTGGGCGACGAGCGCGTCACAGGCCGCGATGAACGTCTCGACCGGCAGCTCGGGCATGGCGAGGCGGCGGGCGGAGGCCTGGAAGCGCAGGGCGTTCTTGTCGGGGCGGAAGGTGGCGACCGAGCCGTCGGGACGGCGGTAGGCCTTCAGGCCCTCGAAGATCTCCTGCGCGTAGTGCAGGACGTTGGTGGCCGGGTCGAGCGGGATCGCCGCGTACGGGACGAGCTGGCCGTCGTGCCAGCCGCGGCCCTCGGTCCACTTGATGGTCACCATGTGGTCGGTGAAGTGGCGGCCGAAGCCGGGGTGCGCCAGGATCGCGTCGCGCTCGGCGGCGGCGAGCGGGCTGGCGGAGGGCTTGAGCTCGATCGTGGGCGTCGTCATGAGTGGTTGTCCTTCACCGTTGTGTAGTGACGGGCCGCGCTCACGTCCCTGCGGCCGGTGGCCGATGGCCGATGCCTTGGGACGTCCGAGCATTCCCTCATACCGCGGCTCCGCGTTCGATTATCGCAAGCGGGGCAGGGGGAAGGAAAACGGCGTGAATGCGACCCGGGGATGATGGTGTCACCCGGCGGCGGACATGCGGAAGCCGCCGGGCGCGGAGGCGACCCGACGGCTTCTGGCAGCTCGGGTCAGCGGGCTACTCGTACGGAGAGCGCGTCGCCGATCTCGGAGGTGGTGCGGGCCGGCAGCGCGGCGCGCTCCGCGAGGTCGGCCGAGACGGCGTCCTCGATGCGGACGGCCTCGGCCTCGTGGCCGAGGTGGCGCAGGAGCAGGGCGACGGACAGGACCGTGGCGGTGGGGTCGGCCTTGCCCTGGCCCGCGATGTCCGGGGCCGAGCCGTGCACGGGCTCGAACATGGACGGGAACTCGCCGGACGGGTTGATGTTCCCGCTCGCGGCGACGCCGATGCCGCCGGAGACGGCCGCGGCGAGGTCGGTGATGATGTCGCCGAAGAGGTTGTCGGTGACGATGACGTCGAACCGGGCCGGGTCCGTGACCAGGTAGATCGTCGCGGCGTCGACGTGGATGTAGTCCGTGGTGACGTCGGGGAACTCGGCGGCCACCGTGTTGAAGACGTTCGTCCACAGGTGGCCGGCGAAGGCCAGCACGTTGTTCTTGTGGACCAGCGTGAGCTTCTTGCGGGGGCGGGCCTGGGCGCGGGCGAAGGCGTCCCGGACCACGCGCTCGACGCCGAAGGCCGTGTTCACGGAGACCTCGGTGGCGACCTCGTGCGGGGTGCCCTTGCGGATCGTGCCGCCGTTGCCGGTGTACGGGCCTTCGGTGCCCTCGCGGACGACGATAAAGTCGATCTCGGGCTGGCCGGCCAGCGGGGTGGCGACACCCGGGAGGAGCTTCGACGGACGCAGGTTGACGTGGTGGTCGAAGAGGAACCGCAGCTTGAGCAGGAAGCCCCGCTCCAGGACACCGGACGGCACGCTCGGGTCGCCGATCGCGCCGAGCAGGATCGCGTCGTGCTGCCTGAGCGCCTCGGCGTCGGCGTCGGTGAGGGTCTCACCGGTGGCGTGGTAGCGCCGGGCGCCGAAGTCGTACTCCTTGGTCTCCAGCTTCACGTCCTGCGGGAGGACGGCGGAGAGGACCTTGAGACCTTCCACCACGACCTCCTGGCCGATGCCGTCACCGGGGATCACTGCGAGATTGAGGCTGCGAGACATGCGGGAACCCTACTCCTCGTCCCATGGGATGACACGGACTGTCCGCCATACGGACGGGAGGCAAGTGTCGGATGCAGGCCGGTCAGTGGCCGGTCTCGCCGCCGTTGTCGCGGCGGTCCAGGGCCCGCTGGAGGGCGGCGGCGGCGTTCTTGCGGTCGGACTCGCTGGTGCGGGAGATGTGACGGACTCGGCGGCGGGCGGTCGTCTCGGCCATGGGAAATCGACTCCTTCGAAGTCAGGGAGCGCGGCGGAAATGCGGCGGGGGGTGCGAGACGCCGGATGGGGCGGGGAGCGGGCCGCAGGGGTTGCCTGCACGGGGTCCGGCTCACGACCGCCGTTCGCTGGGTCGAGCGAAGACGTTCGGCTCCTACAAAAGTAAGCGAGGAGCGCGCGCCTGTCTCTACAGTTAGTCGGACTTCCTACTATCTGAGACGGCGGCCGTCCCGCCGGGCCCGCCGAGGGCCGTGAGCACCGCTTCCCGGAAGCCCTCCGGGTCCTCCGCCCACGGCAGGTGACCTGCCTCGGGGAGGGTCACCCGGCGTACGTCCGGCAGGGCCCGCTCCAGTGAGTCGACGGCCGGGCGCGGCCGGATGTCGTGGGCGCCGTCGACGATCAGCACGGGCAGGTCGAGGGCGCGGCAGGCGTCGTACAGCTCCGGGGTGCCCCAGGCGCGCTCGCGTTCCGCGTTGAGGGCCTTGTTGCACTCCGTGTTGATCCCGAGCCAGGGGTCGGCCATGCGCTCGGCGTGTTCCAGGGCGTGTTCGCGGTCCTGGAACTCGATCGACCATTGCAGGACGGCCCGTTCGCGGTCGCCGGGTGGCAACTCCCGCCAGCGGGCGAGGCGTTCGGGCGGGTCGCCGAGGCGGGCGAGGAAATTCGCGGCGAAGTCGGGGTACCAGTCGGCGTCCGGTCCGATGCCGGTCCCGGAGACGTACACCAGCGCGCTGACCCGCTCGGGGTGCGCGAGCGCGTAGCTCAGGGCCAGTTGGGCGCCCCAGGAGTGGCCGAGCAGCGCCGTCCGCGCGAACCCGAAGTGCGCGCGGACGGCGTCCAGGTCGGCGACGAACCGGGCGCTCGTCCAGGGCCCTTCGCAGCGTTGCGAGCGTCCGCAGCCGCGCTGGTCCCAGCGCACGACGGTGGCCCGGTCGGCCAGCAGAGCGGCCACGTCCCCGAGGGTGTCCCACAGCCCGGGTCCGCCGTGGCACAGCACCAGGGGTGCGCCGCCGGACCCGGACCGGGACGCCCACAGCCGGACCCCGTCGCTCGCGCGCACCGTCGTCTCCATGGTGCGAGTGTGCCCGGACGCACGCCCCCGGGCGACGGGGTTGGTGAGGCGGCGGTCAGCCCATGTGCGGGTAGGTGTAGTCGGTCGGCGGGACCAGCGTCTCCTTGATGGCGCGGGTCAGGGTCCAGCGCATCAGGTTCTGCGGGGCGCCGGCCTTGTCGTCGGTGCCGGAGGCGCGGCCGCCGCCGAAGGGCTGCTGGCCGACGACGGCGCCGGTCGACTTGTCGTTGATGTAGAAGTTGCCGGCCGCGTAGCGCAGCTTCTCCATCGTGTACGCGGCGGCGGCCCGGTCGCCCGCGATGACCGAGCCGGTGAGCGCGTAGTCCGACACCGCCTCCATCTGCGTCAGCATGTCGTCGTAGCGCTCGTCCTCGTAGACGTGCACGGCGAGGAACGGGCCGAAGTACTCGGTCGTGAAGACCTCGTTGTCCGGGTCGGTGCACTCGACGACGGTCGGGCGGACGAAGTAGCCGACCGAGTCGTCGTAGGAGCCGCCCGCGACGATCGTGCAGGTCGGGTCCGACTTCGCGCGGTCGATGGCCGCCTTGTTCTTGGCGAACGCGCGCTCGTCGATGACCGCGCCGATGAAGTGCGACAGGTTGGTGACGTCGCCCATGGTCAGGCGGTCGACCTCGGCCGCGAACTCCTCCTTGAAGCCGGAGTTCCAGATCGACGCCGGAAGGTAGGCGCGGGAGGTCGCGCTGCACTTCTGGCCCTGGTACTCGAACGCGCCCCGGGTGAGCGCCGTCTTCAGGACGGCCCGGTCGGCGCTCGGGTGGGCGACGACGAAGTCCTTGCCGCCGGTCTCGCCGACCAGGCGCGGGTAGGAGCGGTACTTCTCGATGTTGGCGCCGACCGTCTTCCACAGGTACTGGAAGGTCTTCGTCGAGCCGGTGAAGTGGATGCCGGCCAGGTCGCGGTGTTCGAGGGCGACCTTCGACACCTCGACGCCGTCACCGGTGACCAGGTTGATGACGCCCTTCGGCAGCCCCGCCTCCTCCAGCAGCCGCATGAGCAGCACGGCGGCGTGGGTCTGCGTCGGGGACGGCTTCCAGACCACCACGTTGCCCATCAGCGCGGGCGCGGTCGGCAGGTTGCCCGCGATCGCCGTGAAGTTGAACGGCGTGATCGCGTAGACGAAGCCTTCCAGCGGGCGGTGGTCGAGGCGGTTCCAGACGCCCGGGGAGTTGGCCGGGGGCTGCTCGGCCAGGATCTGGCGGGCGTAGGCGACGTTGAAGCGCCAGAAGTCGACCAGTTCGCAGGGGCAGTCGATCTCGGCCTGCTGGGCGGTCTTCGACTGGCCGAGCATGGTGGACGCGGCGAGGGTCTCGCGCCAGGGGCCGGCGAGGAGTTCGGCGGCGCGCAGGATGATCGCGGCGCGGTCGTCGAAGGACATGGCGCGCCAGGCGGGCGCGGCGGCGAGGGCCGCGTCGATCGCGTCCTGGGCGTCGGACCGGGTGGCGTTGGCGTAAGTACCCAGCCGCGCCTTGTGGTTGTGCGGCTGTACGACGTCGACGCGCTCGCCGCCGCCCATCCGCCGCTCGCCGCCGATGGTCATCGGCAGGTCGACCGGGTTCTCGGCCAGCTCCTTGAGCTTGACCTCCAGCCGGGCCCGCTCGGGCGAGCCGGGCGCGTAGCCGTGCACCGGCTCGTTGACGGGGGTGGGGACCTGGGTCACAGCGTCCATGGGTTCCGTAACTCCTTGTGCTTGAGCGGGTGTTCGGGTCAGCGCTTGGTAAGGGTCGAGCGAGCGAAGAAGCGCAGGTTCGCCGGCTTTTCCGCCAAGCGGCGCATGCTGTGCCTTCCCGGGGGACAACCCCCGGACCCCCGGCCGAGACTCCGTGCGTGCGCCATCTTTCAACCTCGGGTGAGCGTGCTGCGGGCGAAAAAGCGGAGGTTCGCCGGCTTTTCCGCCAGCCGCCGCATGAAGTAGCCGTACCAGTCGGTGCCGTAGGCGGTGTAGACGCGCATGCGGTGGCCTTCGGCGGCGAGGCGGAGGTGCTCGGCGCTGCGGATGCCGTACAGCATCTGGAACTCGTACTCGTCTGGCTTGCGGGCGGCGCGCCGGGCGAGTTCCTGGGCGATGGAGATGAGGCGCGGGTCGTGGGACCCGATCATCGGGTACCCGAGGCCCTCCATCAGGGTCCGCAGGACCCGGACGTACGCCTTGTCGATCTCGTGTTTCTGCTGGTAGGCGACCTCGGCTGGCTCCTTGTACGCGCCCTTCACGAGCCGTACCCGGCTGCCGGACGCGGCGAGGCGGCGGGCGTCGGCCTCGGTGCGGAACAGGTAGGCCTGGATGACGCAGCCGGTCTGCGGGAAGTCCCGGCGCAGTTCCTCGTGGATGGCGAACATCGAGTCCAGGGTGGTGTGGTCCTCGGCGTCGAGCGTGACGGTCGTCCCGATGGCGGCGGCGGCCTCGACGACCGGGCGGACGTTGGCGAGGGCCAGCTCGTGGCCGCCGTCCAGCGCCTGGCCGAACATCGACAGCTTGACGGACATCTCGACCCGCTCGCCCAGCTCCAGCCCCTTGAGCCGGGCGATCAGCGCGAGGTAGGCGTCGCGGGCGGCGGCGGCCTGGCCGGGGGTGGTGATGTCCTCGCCGACGACGTCCATCGTCAGGTCCAGCCCCTGGGCGGTGAGCTGCTCGATGATCGGGACGACGTCGTCCACCGACTCACCGGGGATGAAGCGGTCCACGACCTGCTTCGTCACCGGGGCCGCCGAGATCAGGCGTCGCATCCGGTCGCTGCGCGACGCGGCGAGAATCACGGGACCCAGCACGGGGCACCTCCACAAACCAGCAGATAGAACCACCGTGAAACCTAAGGATCCCTCCGATCGTCGGCCATCGACACCTGTCACGCATCCGTGCCGCAGATCTCAGACAGATGTATGAAGGGTCGGCGGAGATGGGAGAGAATGCCCCGGTGACGTCCGAACACCGGGGTGACTATCAGGAGCTGGTCGACGAGCTGTCCGAGCTGCTCGGCGCTCCCGCGACCCTGGAGAACCGGGACTTCGAGCTGATCGCCTTCGCCGTGTACGACAGCGAGGGCGAGCTGGACGCGTCGGCGCTGGACCCGGTGCGCACCCGCTCGATCCTGACCCGGCGTTCCACGGCCGCCGTCCGCACCTGGTTCGAAAGCTTCGGCATCACACGTGCGAGCGGCCCGGTCCGGATCCCGCCGACGCCGGAGGCCGGGGTGTACCGGGGGCGCGTCTGCCTGCCGGTACGCCATCGGGGGGTCGTCCTCGGCTATGTCTGGCTGCTGGTCGACGATCCCGGGCCGTCGGACGCCCGGCTGGCTGCGGCGATGGAGGTGACCGGCCGGATCGGCGCGCTGCTCGCCGACGAGGCCCAGCACGGCGCCGACCTCACCCGGGAGCTGCGGGCGGTGCTGACCGCGCGGCCCGGGTGGCAGCGGGACATGGCGGTGGCCGAGCTGCGCACCGCGCTCGGCGCCCGCGCGGACGGCCCGCACACGGTGGTGTGCGTGACGCCCTGGCCGTCCGCGGACCCGGACGACGCCCCGTCGCTCCGTACGCTGCCCGGCGCGACGGCGCTGTGCACGGTGCCGTGGGACACGACGCCCCCGTCCCACTCCCTGGCCCTGCTGGTCCGGCTGCGCGCGGCGGACACCCTCACCCCGGCGATGTCGGCGGCGACCCGGCTGCTGGAGCGGGCGGGCGAGACGACGGGAGGGGTCGCCGCGGGAGTGGCGGCCGGCCGGGTCGGTCTCGCGGAGCTGGGCGCGGCCTGGGAGGAGGCGTCGGCGTCGGCGCGGGCGGCGCTGGCGGAGCCCCGGCTCGGCCCGGTCGCCCGGTGGGCGGCCATCGGCCCGTACCGGCTGCTGACCGCCCTGCCCCCGGAGACCGCTCAAGACCCCGCCGCGGCAACCCTGTTGTCCCCCGCCCACCGCGAACTCGCCCGCACGGCCGAGGTGTACCTCGACTGCGCGGGCCAAGCGGGCCGTACGGCGGCGGAGTTGGGCATCCACCGGCAGACGCTGTACTACCGCCTCTCCCGCGTCGAGCAACTGACCGGGCTGGACCTGGCCGACGGCGAGGACCGCCTGCTCCTGCACATGACCCTGAAGGCGGCCCGACTCCCCCGGCGACAGCCCCGACAGCAACCCGGACACCAGCCCCCGCAGTAGCCCGGACAGCGGCCTTCACGGTGCTGACACCCTGAAAAAACGCCGGACGAGCTGAGAAACTCAGCCCGTCCGGTGTCTTGCTACAAAGCCACGTTCAGTGCCACCCAGCCCGTCCGGCGATTGAGGACGAGGCCCCTTAAGGGCCGAAGCGGGGGCCTGGGGGCGGCAGCCCCCAGAACGGCGGGCAACCTCAGACGAGGTTAACCGCACGAGCAGACGTCGCGCCGATCTCCTCGGCCACCTCCGCCAGCACACCCACCGGCACCGCGTCGTCGACGGTCAGCACGGCCAGCGCCTCGCCACCGGCGACCGCGCGGGCGACCTGCATACCGGCGATGTTGATCCCGGCCTCGCCGAGAACCCGCCCCACGGTGCCGACGACACCGGGACGGTCCTCGTACCTGAGGACGACCATGTGATCGGCGAGCGCGAGGTCGACGTCGTACTCGCCGACCGCGACGATCTTCTGAAGGTTCTTCGGACCGGCCAGGGTGCCGGAGACCGACACCTCCTCGCCGTCGGAGAGCGTGCCGCGCACGGTGACGACGTTGCGGTGGTCGGCCGACTCGGAGCTGGTCGTCAGCCGCACCTCCACCCCGCGCTCCTGCGCGAACAGCGGCGCGTTGACGTAGGACACGGTCTCGTCTACGACGTCCTCGAAGACGCCCTTGAGGGCGGACAGCTCGAGCACCTTCACGTCGTGCTGGGTGATCTCGCCGTACACCTCGACGTCGAGGCGGACCGCGACCTCGCCGGCGAGCGCGGTGAAGATCCGGCCGAGGCGCTCGGCGAGCGGCAGCCCGGGCTTGACGTCCTCGGCGATGACACCGCCCTGGACGTTCACCGCGTCCGGTACGAGCTCGCCGGCGAGGGCGAGGCGTACCGAGCGGGCGACCGCGATACCGGCCTTCTCCTGCGCCTCGTCGGTCGAGGCGCCGAGGTGCGGGGTGGCGACGACCTGGTCGAACTCGAACAGCGGGGAGTCCGTGCAGGGCTCCTTCGTGTACACGTCGAGACCGGCGCCGGCGACCCGGCCCTCCTTCAGCGCCGAGTACAGCGCCTCCTCGTCGACGATCCCGCCACGCGCCGCGTTGACGATCCGCACGCTCGGCTTGACCTTGCGCAGCGCCTCGTCACCGATCAGACCGACCGTCTCGGGGGTCTTCGGGAGGTGGACGGTGATGAAGTCGGCGACCTCGAGCAGCTCGTCCAGCGACAGCACCTTGACGCCCATCTGCGCGGCGCGCGCGGGCTGCACATAGGGGTCGTAGGCGACGACCTTCATGCCGAAGCCGGACATGCGCTGCGCGACGAGCGCGCCGATGCGGCCCAGACCGACGACGCCGAGGGTCTTCTCGGCCAGCTCCACGCCCGTGTACTTGCTGCGCTTCCACTCGCCGTTCTTCAGCGCGGCGTTGGCCTGCGGGATGTGGCGGGCGGTGGCGAGCAGCAGACCGCAGGCCAGCTCGGCGGCGGTCACGATGTTGGAGGTGGGGGCGTTGACGACCATCACGCCGGCCTTGGTGGCGGCGGAGACGTCGACGTTGTCCAGGCCGACGCCGGCTCGTGCGACGACCTTCAGCTTCTTCGCGGCGGCGATCGCCTCGGCGTCGACCTTGGTGGCCGAGCGGATCAGGATCGCGTCGACGTCGGCGATGGCCGGGAGCAGTTCGGCTCGGTCCGCTCCGTTGCAGTGCCGGATCTCGAAGTCCGGGCCGAGCGCGTCCACCGTCGCGGGCGACAGCTCTTCAGCGATGAGTACGACAGGTTTCGAGCTCACGTGAGTCCTCACAAGTCCATTGCGTGCGGACGGCCGTCCCGACGGCCGCAGGCGGTGGAGGGGCTAGCCGCGTGGAAGACGCACGACGCTGTGGGCCTGAACGCGTTTGTAGTGCAGCAGTGTAGTGCTGCACCGGAGGTCGCCTTACGCCTCTGCGGAAGGATCACCCGGACGTGGCCGGGCAAAACGGCCAGGGGGCCGGAGCAGTGCGCTCCGGCCCCCTGGCCGTAAGGCTTACGCCTCGTCGTTCACCCAGCTCATCAGCTTGCGGAGCTGCTTGCCGGTGGTCTCGAGCAGGTGCTCGGAGTCGGCCGTCTTGTACTCGTTGTACTTCTTCAGGCCGCCGTGGTACTCGTCCATCCAGTTCTGGGCGAAGGTGCCGTCCTGGATCTCGGCGAGGACCTGCTTCATCTCGGCCTTGGTGGCGTCGGTGATGATGCGCGGGCCGGTGATGTAGTCGCCCCACTCGGCGGTCTCGGAGACGCTCCAGCGCATCTTCTCCAGGCCGCCCTCGTACATGAGGTCCACGATCAGCTTCAGCTCGTGCAGGCACTCGAAGTAGGCGATCTCCGGCTGGTAGCCGGCCTCGACCAGGGTCTCGAAGCCCGCCTTGACCAGCGCGGACGTACCGCCGCAGAGAACGGCCTGCTCACCGAACAGGTCGGTCTCGGTCTCCTCGGTGAAGGTCGTCTTGATGACGCCGGCGCGGGTGCCGCCGATGCCCTTCGCGTACGACAGGGCGAGCGCGAAGGCGTTGCCGGTGGCGTCCTGCTCGACGGCGGCGATCGCGGGGACGCCGCGGCCCTCCTCGTACTGGCGGCGCACCAGGTGGCCCGGGCCCTTCGGGGCGACCAGGGCGACGTCGACGCCGGCCGGGGCCTTGATGAAGCCGAAGCGGACGTTGAAGCCGTGCGCGAAGAACAGGGCGTCGCCGTCGTTCAGGTTCGGGGCGATGGACTCCTCGTAGACCTGGGCCTGGATCGGGTCCGGGATGAGGATCATGATGACGTCGGCCTCGGCGGCGGCCTCCGCCGGGGTCACCACGCGCAGGCCCTGCTCCTCGGCCTTGGCCTTGGACTTGGAGCCCTCGTGCAGACCGACTCGGACGTCGACACCGGAGTCACGGAGCGACAGGGCGTGGGCGTGGCCCTGGCTGCCGTATCCGATGACCGCGACCTTGCGGCCCTGGATGATGGACAGGTCGGCGTCGGCGTCGTAGAACAGCTCGGCCACTTTGGGTTCTCTCCTTGGGGTGCAGGTGTTGCGTCCCACCGTATGACGGCGGGCGGAAGGGAAGTCTCGCGGTCTCGGTATACGGGCGGTGCGCGGGCGGCCGGTGTCGTGCCGACCGCCCGGATCCATCCTTACGCCGACCGGTCCAGAGCGCGCAGCGACCGGTCGGTGATCGAACGGGCGCCACGGCCGATCGCGATTGTGCCGGACTGGACCAGTTCCTTGATGCCGTACGGCTCCAGCATCTTGAGCATGGCCGTCAGTTTGTCGGTGCCGCCGGTGGCCTCGATGGTCACGGCCTCCGGGGAGACGTCGACGGTCTTGGCGCGGAACAACTGGACGATCTCGACGATCTGCGAGCGCGTCTCGTTGTCGGCGCGGACCTTCACCAGAACGAGTTCGCGGTGAACGGCCTGTCCCGGCTCGAGTTCGACGATCTTCAGCACCTCGACGAGCTTGTTGAGCTGCTTGGTGACCTGCTCCAGCGGGAGGGCGTCGACGCTCACCACGATCGTGATGCGGGAGATGTCGGCGTGCTCGGTGACGCCCACGGCGAGCGAGTCGATGTTGAAGCCCCGGCGGGAGAACAGGGCGGCGATCCGGGCCAGGATGCCCGGCTTGTTCTCCACCAGGACGGAGAGCGTGTGCTTGGACATGTCTTCTTTACGTCTCTCTCGCTCAGTCGTCTTCGTTGTCGCCGAAGTCGGGGCGGACGTCCCGGGCGGCCAGGATCTCGTCGTTGGAGGTGCCGGCGGCGACCATCGGCCACACCATGGCGTCCTCGTGGACGATGAAGTCGATGACGACCGGGCGGTCGTTGATCGAGTTCGCCTCTTCGATGGCCTTGTCGAGGTCGTCCGGGGACTCGCAGCGGATCGCGTGGCAGCCCATGGCCTCCGACAGCTTCACGAAGTCGGGGACGCGGGTGCCGGCGCTCGGCTGCTTGCCGTCGGCCTCGGGGCCGCTGTGCAGCACGGTGTTGGAGTAGCGCTGGTTGTAGAACAGGGTCTGCCACTGGCGGACCATCCCGAGCGCGCCGTTGTTGATGATGGCGACCTTGATCGGGATGTTGTTCAGGGAGCAGGTGGTGAGCTCCTGGTTGGTCATCTGGAAGCAGCCGTCGCCGTCGATCGCCCAGACCGTGCGCTCCGGGCGGCCGGCCTTGGCACCCATCGCGGCCGGGACCGCGTAGCCCATGGTGCCCGCGCCGCCGGAGTTCAGCCAGGTGGCGGGCTTCTCGTACCGGACGAAGTGGGCGGCCCACATCTGGTGCTGGCCGACGCCCGCCGCGAAGATCGTGCCCTCGGGGGCGAGCTGTCCGATGCGCTCGATGACCTGCTGGGGGGCGAGCGAGCCGTCGGCGGGCTGGTCGTAGCCGAGCGGGTAGGTCTCGCGCCACCGGGAGAGGTCCTTCCACCAGGCGCTGTAGTCGCCCTGCTGGCCCTCGCTGTGCTCCTTCTGGACCGCCTGCACCAGGTCGGCGATGACCTCGCGGGCGTCCCCCACGATCGGGACGTCGGCGGCGCGGTTCTTGCCGATCTCCGCCGGGTCGATGTCCGCGTGGACGATCTTGGCGTACGGGGCGAAGCTGTCGAGCCTGCCGGTGACTCGGTCGTCGAAGCGGGCGCCGAGGGCGATGATCAGGTCGGCCTTCTGCAGTCCGGTGACGGCGGCGACCGAGCCGTGCATGCCGGGCATGCCCAGGTGCTGCGGGTGGCTGTCGGGGAACGCGCCGAGCGCCATCAGCGTGGTGGTGACGGGCGCGCCGGTCAGCTCGGCGAGCACCTTCAGCTCGGCGGTCGCGCCGGCCTTGATCACACCGCCGCCGACGTACAGGATCGGCCGCTTGGCGGCGGTGATCAGCTTGGCCGCCTCGCGGATCTGCTTGGCGTGCGGCTTGGTCACCGGGCGGTAGCCGGGCAGGTCCATGGTGGGCGGCCAGGAGAACGTGGTCTTCGCCTGGAGGGCGTCCTTGGCGATGTCGACCAGGACCGGGCCGGGGCGGCCGGTGGAGGCGATGTGGAAGGCCTGCGCGATGATCCGCGGGATGTCCTCGGCCTTGGTGACCAGGAAGTTGTGCTTGGTGATCGGCATCGTGATGCCGACGATGTCCGCCTCCTGGAAGGCGTCCGTGCCGATCGCCTTCGACGCCACCTGCCCGGTGATCGCCACGAGCGGCACCGAGTCCATGTGGGCGTCGGCGATCGGGGTCACCAGGTTGGTGGCGCCGGGACCGCTCGTCGCCATGCAGACGCCGACCTTGCCGGTGGCCTGCGCGTAGCCGGTGGCCGCGTGGCCCGCGCCCTGCTCGTGGCGGACCAGCACGTGCCGGACCCGCGTCGAGTCCATCAGCGGGTCGTAGGCGGGGAGGATCGCACCGCCGGGAATGCCGAATACCGTGTCGGCGCCGACCTCCTCGAGAGAACGGATGAGGGACTGCGCACCCGTCACGTGCTCGACGGACGCGGAGTGCTGTCCTCCGGATCGGGGCCGCGGCTGCGGATGGGCCCCGGTGGCCTGCTCGGTCATCGTCATTCTCTTCTCGATGCTGAGGGTTTTACTGAGGGTCTTACTGGGGGTCTTGCAGGGGTCTTGCGGACGTCGTACTGCGGGTTTTGTGCAACAAAAAACCCCTCGTGCCAAAAGGCAAGCGAGGGGAGCGCGCCGGGGTGGGTCGCTGTGCGTTCCGGGTCCGTCCGGACGTCACCAGCTTCAGCCGACGCGCTTTCCAAGTACGAGAATTCGGGTGCGCATGGCATTGACCCTCCCCCTGGCGCGCACCGACTGTCAAGTGGGTGGGACGGGCGTCTCATTATGTGAGCGAAGGGCACTTCCGCTCCCGAGGACGGCGGTGACACCACTGGTGTACACCCCCGCGCCGCCGCCCGCGAACGCGGGCTCGGCGGGCCCGTGCGGCACCGGGTAGCGGCCGGTCGCGAGGGCGCGGCGCAGCCGGTACTCGTCGAGCGGCCCGGAGAACGCCATGCCCTGCCCGTGCGTACAGCCCATCGCGCGCAGCGCCACGACCTGCTCGGGCAGATCGACCCCCTCGGCGACGGACGGGAGCCCGAGGTCGCAGGCGATCCGCAGCAGCCCACTGGTGATCTTGTGCAGCCGCGCGGACTCGACGACCCCCTCGACCAGCGAGCGGTCCAGTTTGAGTACGTCGACGGGGAGCCGGCGCAGCGCTGTGAGCGTCCCGTAGCCGCTGCCGAAGCCGTCGAGCACGATCCGGACGCCGAGGCGCTTCAAGGCCCCCAGACGGCGTTCCAGCTCGTCCAGCGGCACCCTGGGGTCGGTGTCCGACAGCTCGATCACCAGCGCCCCTGACGGCAGCCCGTGGCGCGTCAGCAGCGCCTCGACGGAGCCCAGCGGCATCGACCGGTCCAGCAGCCGCCGGGCGCTCACCCGGACGACGACCGGCACGGTCAGTCCGCTCGCGGTCCGGTCTGCGGCCTGTTCGACGGCCTCCTCCAGCACCCAGCGGCCCAGCTCGGCCGTCTTGTCGCTGTCCTCGGCGACCCGCAGGAACTCGGCGGGCGTGAAGAGCACCCCTTGGGAGGAGCGCCAGCGGGCCTGCGCGGCGACCGACGAGATCCGGCCGTCCTCCAGGCGCACCACCGGCTGGTGCAGCAGCGCGAACTCGCCGTCGTGCAGCGCGGCACGCAGCCGCGTGGCCAGCTCCGCCTTGCGTACGACGTCCTGCTGCATCTGCGGCTTGTACAGCTCGACCCGGCCCTTGCCGCCCGCCTTGGCGCGGTACATGGCGAGGTCGGCGTTGCGCAGCAGTTCACCTGCGCCCAGGCCCGGTTCGGCGAAGGCGACGCCGATGGACGCGGCGACTCGGACCTCGTTGCCGTCGATCAGGTAGGGCTGGGAGAGAGTGAGCCTCAGCCGGTCGGCGAGGTCCAGTATGTGGCGTTCCCGGGCGGCCCGGTCGCGGGTGGCGTCGCCGACGATCAGGGCCGCGAACTCGTCGCCGCCGAGCCGGGAGGCGGTGTCGCCCTGGCGGACCGCGTCCTGGAGCCGGCGGGCGGCCTGGACCAGCAGTTCGTCACCCGCGGCGTGGCCGATGGTGTCGTTGACGGCCTTGAAGCCGTCCAGGTCGATGAAGAGGACCGCCGTGTTGCGCAGGGCGGGGCCCCGGTCGGAGCTGCGGCGGCCGGACAGGGCCTGCTGGACGCGCCGGGTGAACAGGGCGCGGTTGGGCAGGTCGGTGAGCGGGTCGTGCTCGGCGTTGTGCTGGAGCTGGGCCTGAAGGCGCACCCGTTCCGTCACGTCGCGGCTGTTGAAGATCAGGCCGCCGTGGTGGCGGTTGACGGTCGACTCGACGTTGAGCCAGCCGCCGTCGCCGGAGCGGAAGCGGCACTCGATGCGCGTGGTGGGTTCGTCCTGCGGGCTGGCGGCGAGGAAGCGGCGCACCTCGTGCACCACGCAGCCCAGGTCCTCCGGGTGGATGAGGTGGGCCAGCTCGGTGCCCACCAGTTCCTCGGCGGGCCGCCCGTAGACCCCGGCGGCGGCCGGGGAGACGTAGCGCAGGATGCCGCTGGGGGCGGCGATCATGATGACGTCGCTCGAGCCCTGCACCAGGGAGCGGAAGTGGTTCTCCTTCTGCGCCAGTTCCTGGGTGAGGGTGATGTTGTCGAGCAGCATGATCCCCTGCCGCACCACGAGGGCGAGCACGACCGCGCCGCCGGTCAGCAGCACCACGCGGTCGACGCTGCGGCCGTTGAGGACGTTGTAGAGGATCCCCAGGGTGCAGACGGCGGCGGCGAGATAGGGCGTGAGCGCGGCCAGCGAGCCGGTGATGGGCCGGGTGACCGGATAGCGGCTGAGATCGCCTCCCTGGGGAGGGGCCTGGGCGCCCGCCTGCCCCGCGCTCTGCCCTGCCGTCTGTGCGGACGGGTGGGCGGACGGGTGGGCAGGGGCCTGGGACGGTCCGTGCGGGCGGCCCGCGGTGCGCTGCTGGCCGGGTACGTGCTCGTGCACCACGCGCGTGTGCCCGTCGTCGGCCGCCGCGCGGTGCTGGCGGGAGGCGGCCCAGGGCGCGTACGCCAGGAGCAGCGAGCCGGCGAACCAGCCGGCGTCGAGGAGCTGGCCCGAGCGGTAGTTGTTGTGCAGCAGCGGTGAGGTGAACAGGGCGTCGCACATGACGGTCAGGGCGAGCGCGCCGACGGCCGTGTTGACCGCCGTGCGGTTCATGGGCGAGCGCCTGAAGTGCAGGACGAGCACCATGCTCACCAGGGCGATGTCGAGCAGCGGGTACGCCAGTGACAGCGCCGCGTGCGCCACGCTCGGCCCGTCGAACTTGGCGGCCTGGGCGAGCGCGAGGCTCCAGGAGAGGGTGAGCAGCGAGCCGGCGATCAGCCAGGCGTCCAGCGCCAGGCAGACCCAGCCGGCCTTCGTCATGGGCCGGGCGGCGAGCACCAGCAGCCCCACGATGGCGGGGGGCGCGAAGCACAGGAAGAACAGGTCGGCGAAGCTGGGGCTGGGCACGGGCCGCCCCAGGACCACTTCGTACCAGCCCCAGATCAGGTTGCCGAGGGCCGCCATCGCCGAGGACAGCGAGAACAGCAGCCAGGCGGGTCGAAAGCGGACGCGGCGGGTGCGCGCGTAGAGGAAGCACGACACGGCGGCGGTGCCTGCCGCGCCGGCGAGCCCGAAGTCTCCCATGATCAGCGCTAGTTGGTCGGAGCCCCAGCCGAGCGCGGAGCCGATGGCGTATCCGGCGCACACGAGGGCGAGCACCAGTTGGTGGACCAGGTTCGGTCCGAGGCCGCCGGTGGAGGGCGGCGCGGAGCGCGGTG
This sequence comes from Streptomyces sp. yr375, assembly GCF_900110755.1. Classification (GTDB taxonomy): domain Bacteria; phylum Actinomycetota; class Actinomycetes; order Streptomycetales; family Streptomycetaceae; genus Streptomyces. Next base: position 30,463 of record NZ_FOFF01000051.1, on the reverse strand, counting down.
TCCCCGCGGGAGGCTGCGTGCGCGGCGCTCCGTCGAGGAGGGTCGTGGAGGTCGACGGCGGGCTCACCGCTTCCTCCCGGTCCGCGTCACTCCCGGATTCCTCGGGTGCCAGGGTCGCCGTCGGCGGCTCCGCCGCGTCGGATCGTTCGTCCATAGGCCGTGCATCGCCCGTCGCCCCCCTCACAAGTCTGCAATGTCCATCCCTGACGCCGAACGTGCACGGCGCAGCCCCTGTCGGGACGATACACCAGTCTCGTCACTCAGGGACATAGTTCCTCTACGCTGCGTGACGATCATCGGCATATGCGCCCGGACGAGGTACGGAGCGCTTCCGGGGGACTGCGGAGGGTGCCCGAACCGGACTACAGGACTGCCATGGCCGCCGTCATGTTCCGCTCGCCGTGCCCGTCGTAAGGATCACGTTGCGCAGGGGCCGCCGGTTCACGAATCGGCCCAACTGGTCCACCAGCAGGCGTTCGGCGCGGGGCCGGAAGGCGGAGGTGGGGCCGCCGACGTGCGGGCTGACGAGGACGCCCGGCGCGGTCCACAACGGGTGCCCCGGGGGCAGCGGTTCGGGGTCGGTGACGTCCAGGGCGGCGGTGAGGCGGCCGCCCTCCAGTTCGGCGAGCAGCGCCCTGGTGTCGACGACCGGGCCGCGGGCCACGTTGACCAGCAGCGCGCCGTCCTTCATGCGGGCCAGGAACTCGGCGTCCACCAGGCCGAGCGTGTGCTCGTTCAGGGGCGTGGACACGATGACGACGTCCGCCTCGGGGAGCAGGGCGGGTAGTTCGGTGAGCGGATGCACGGGACCGCGCGCCGTCGTGCGCCAGGAGCGCGCGACGCGCGCCACCCGCGCCACCTCGAACGGCGCGAGCCGGTCCTCGATGGCCGCGCCGATCGATCCGTACCCGACGATGAGCACGTTCTTGTCGGCGAGCGCGGGCCGGAACCCGCCGAGCCACTCCCCCCGGTCCTGGGCCCGCACGAAGTCGGGGATCCCGCGCAGCGACGCGAGGACCAGGGTGAGCGTCAGCTCGGCGGTGCTGGCCTCGTGCACCCCGCGCGCGTTGCACAGCCGTACGCCGGGACGCAGGTGGTGCAGGCCCGGCTCCACGCTGTCGGTGCCGGCCGTCAGCGTCTGCACGACCTGGACGGCGCTCAGGTGGGGCAGCGGCCGCAGGACGACGTCGGCCGGCTTCATGTAGGGGACGACGTAGAAGACGCAGTCGGCCGGATCCGCCGGGAAGTCCCGCGCACCGTCCCAGAAGCGGTAGTGCGGCCCCTCTGGGAGGCCCTCGATCTCCTCCGGAGGGAGGGGGAGCCATACGTCAGCAGCGTTCATGGTCGGGAGGCTATGTCAGGTGCGCGTCGAGACAGAGGTTACGCAGAGGTTAGGTTGGGGGGTCGGAAAGGGAGGGTCACGGCCAGGTGGAGCGCAGGACGATCGGCGCGGGGGCGCTCGAGGTGGGGGCCGTCGGTCTCGGGTGCATGCCGATGAGCTGGGCCTACAGCGGGTCGCGGCAGCGGGGCGACGAGTCGCTCAGGGCGGTGCACCGGGCGCTGGACGCGGGTTCGTCGCTGCTGGACACCGCCGACATGTACGGCCCGTTCACCAACGAGCTGCTGCTCGGGCGGGTGTTGAAGGAGCGGCGCGCGGACGTCTTCGTGTCGACGAAGGTCGGGCTGCTGGTCGGCGAGCAGCACATCGTGGCCAACGGCCGCCCCGGGTACGTGAAGCGGGCCTGTGACGCCTCCCTGCGACGCCTGCAGACGGATGTCATCGACCTCTACCAGTTGCACCGCGCGGACCCCGAGGTCCCGGTCGAGGAGACCTGGGGTGCGATGGCCGAGCTCGTCCGGGCGGGCAAGGTGCGGGCGTTGGGGCTGTGCGCGGTGGGGGCGCGGGGTGGTCGCCGGGCCGGGGGGCGGCTGCACGACGGAACGATTCGGCAGTTGCGGCGGGTCCAGCAGGTCTTCCCGGTGAGCGCGGTGGAGGCGGAGCTGTCGGTGTGGTCGCCGGAGGCGCTGGACGCGCTGCTGCCGTGGTGCGAGGCGCGCGGGGTCGGTTTCGTGGCGGCGATGCCGCTCGGCAACGGTTTCCTCACCGGCACGCTGACCCCGGGCGAGGGTTTCGAGCCGGACGACATGCGGGCCAGGCACCCCCGTTTCACCGCCGAGATGATGGCCGCGAACCAGCCGATCGTGGCCGGACTGCGCCGGGTCGCCGCCCGGCACGGCGAGTCCGTGACGGCCGCGCAGGTGGCCCTGGCCTGGGTGCTGGCGCAGGGCCCGCACGTGGTCCCGGTCCCGGGGGCCAAGCAGGAGCGCTGGGTGGCGGAGAACGTGGCCGCGCCCGCTCTGCGGCTGACGCCGCAGGACCTGGCGGAGGTGGCGGAACTGCCGGGGGCGCGGGGATCGTGGGAGTAGCCGCGGCCTCCGCGTCCCGCTTTCGGGTCGGATCGGGCCGGATCGGGAACCCGTGAGGCGTGCGGGGCGTAGGACAGGGGGAACGGGCCGACCTGCCCGCCTGCCTGCCGCAGGTGCCACCGGGATCGTCTTGTCCGCCGTGACCGCCATGACCACCGTGACCGCCGCTTCGAAGGGACCAAGATCGTGCAACGTCGAACTGTGCCGGCCGTCCTGGCCGTTCTGGCCGCGAGTGGTCTGGCGGTGACGGCAGGTTGCTCCGCCGGTTCCTCCGGGGCCGGGGAGTCGCCGGGCGCGGGTGCCTCCGTCAGCGCGTCCCCGGGCGGCGGTACGGCCGCGCAGACCTCACCGGCCGCCGAGAAGACGCCGCCCGCGAAGGGCACCGTCAAGGTGGTGCGTACGGTCGCCGAGGGCCTGGACACCCCGTGGGGCCTCGCCCCGCTCCCCGAGGGCGGCCTGCTGGTGGCCTCGCGCGACGAGGGGACGATCACGCGGGTGGACGAGAAGACGGGCGGCAAGACCGAGCTGGGCGAGGTGCCGGGCGTCTCCGCCGCCGGTGAGGGCGGTCTGCTGGGCCTCGCGCTCTCCCCCGACTACGCCTCGGACCACATGGTCTACGCCTACTTCACCTCGGTCTCGGACAACCGGATCGTCCGCATGCTCTACGACGCGAAGCGGCCCGCCGGGGACCAACTGGGGGCGCCCGACACGGTGTTCAAGGGCATCCCCAAGGGCATGATCCACAACGGTGGCCGGATCGCGTTCGGTCCGGACGGGATGCTGTACGCCGGCACGGGCGAGAGCGGCGACCGGGGGCTGGCCCAGGACAAGAAGTCCCTCGGCGGCAAGATCCTGCGGCTGACCCCGGAGGGCGAGCCCGCCGCCGGCAACCCGTTCCCGGACTCCCCGGTGTACTCGTACGGCCATCGCAATGTGCAGGGGCTGGCCTGGGACTCCCAACAGCGCCTGTTCGCCTCGGAGTTCGGCCAGGACACGTGGGACGAGCTGAACGCGATCGCGCCGGGCGGCGACTACGGCTGGCCCACGGCGGAGGGTAAGTCCGGCGACCCGAAGTTCCAGAACCCGATAGCCCAGTGGCACACCGACGACGCCTCGCCCAGCGGTATCGCCTACGCCGAGGGGTCGATCTGGATGGCGGGGCTGAAGGGGCAGCGCCTGTGGCGCGTCCCGCTGAACGGCACGGCGGCCTCGGCAGCGCCGCAGGCCTTCCTCAAGGGCGAGTACGGGCGACTGCGTACGGTGGTGTCGGCGGGCGGCGACAAGCTGTGGGTCACGACCAGCAACACGGACGGCCGCGGCGACCCGAAGAAGGGGGACGACCGGATCCTGGAGATACAGGTGAGCTGAACACCGTCACCCTTCCTCTGGTGCCTCCGCCTCCGGTTCCGCTTCCGGCTCGGGCGGCCGTACGACGACCTTCCCGGACGTGAGGTCTATCGGCCCCCGCCCGGGATCACCGTCCCCGACGTCCTCCCGGGTGAGCTCCAGCCGGTTCTGCTCGTCCCGGGTGTGCTTACGGCCCGGCGCGAAGAGGTCCTCGAAGGCGTTGAACATCGTTCTCCCTTCGTCTGTTCGTCTGTTCGTCTATTCGTAGATGAGGGACTGATCGAGCGACGCGAGCGAGAGCGGGATCAGGAAGGCACGGTGCACCAGGTAGCGGACGGTCAGCCCGGGGGCGACGGACACCACGCGCATGTCCTCGCCGCCGAACGCCTGTGACACCGGTGTGAAGGGGGCTTCGGCGAGCTTGGCCATGCCCTGGACGAGCAGTTTGCGGCTGGTCTCGGGGAGGGCGTCGCGTTGGGCCGCGGCGCGCTCGGTGAACTCGATCCGGTACACGCGGCTCCTCCATGGCTGGTGGCACCGCCATTATCGCGCGGCCACCCGCTCCCCCGCCCCCGGCGGGAACAGGCGCAGCCGATGGGCCAGGGCCGCTGCCTCTCCGCGGCCGGTGACGTCGAGTTTGGACAGGATGTTCGAGACGTGGACGCTGGCCGTCTTCGGGGAGATGAAGAGGGCCTCGGCGATCTGGCGGTTGGTGCGGCCGGCACAGACCAGGCGCAGGACGTCGCGTTCCCGGCTGGTCAGGCCGAGGGAGTCGAGGGGGTCGAGGGGGTCGGTGGAGGGTGTCCGGGCGGTGCCGGAAAGGGGAAGGCGGGCGCGTTGGGCGAGGCGGGTGACGGCGTCGGTGAGAGGGGCCGCGCCGAGGTGGGCGGCGACCGCGTGGGCGAGGCGCAGCAGCTCGGCGGCCCGGTCGCGTTCGTCGTCGGCGCCGCCGGTGGCGAGCAGGGCCTCGGCCAGGCGGTGGCGGGTGCGGGCGAGGTCGTAGGGGCGTTCCAGGCGTTCGAAGGCGGCGACGACCTCGGACCAGTCGTCGGGGTCGGTGCGGCCCTCGGCGCGCAGCAGCTCGGCGCGGACCCAGCGTTCGTGGGCCCGCCAGACGGGGGCGATGGTGGCGAGCTGCCGGGCGGCCGTGCGGAGGCGGCCGAGGAGGTCGGCGCGACCGGGCTCGGCGGCGGGCAGGGCGCGGGCGTCGCCCTCGGCGGAGGCGGCTGCGAGCAGCAGGGGCCAGGCGTAGCGCTGGGTGCCGGGCGGGAAGCCCTGGTCGAGGACGGGGGCGAGGTGGGCGCGGGCGTCCAGCGGGTGGCCCTGGGCGGCGGCGAGTCCGATGGCGAGGCGGGTGAGCGGGAGACGGTGTTGGGGGGCGTGTGCGTGGGAGCCGAAGGAGGCCTGTCCTGCGGCGAGTTGGCGGTCGGCCTCGGTGAGGTCGCCGCGGGCGAGGGCGAGTTCGGCGCGGAGGGTGGCGTGCCAGCCTCGGACCGCCGCGCCCTGGGCCAACCGTCCGACGGCGGTGCAGGCGCGGTCGGCCTCGTCCCAGCGGCCCAGGGAGAGGAGGGACTCGGCGAGGTTGCCCCACACCCAGGCCTCGGCGTCGGGCGGTCCGTGCCGTTTGGCGAAGTCGACGCCCTTCTCCAGGATCGGGACGGCCTCGCTGGAGCGGCCGACCGCCTCCAGTTCGGTGGGGAGGTTGGCGTAGGCGTTCAGCGCCACGGAGGGCAGGTCCTCGGCGAGGGCCTGGTCCCTGACCTGGTGCAGTTCCGCCAGTCCGGCGTCGATGTGGCCGGCCTCGACCTTGAGGACGCCGAGGATCTGGCGGGCGTCGAGCTCGGTCTCGCGGGCGCCGATCATGCGGGCGTACTCCACGGCCCGTTCGGCGGCCTGGTAGGTGTCGGGGCCGGGCAGGTGGACCATGCACCAGTTGGCGACGTGGGTGAGCACCTCGGCGTGCACATGGCTGGGCGGCAGGCCGCGTACCAGGTCCTGGGCGGTGGTCAGTTCCTCGCGGCCGCTGCCCCGGCCCAGGGAGTGCACCAGCCGGGAGCGCTGCACCCAGAACCAGGCGGCGCGCAGCGGGTCGTCCTCGTCGTCCAGCAGGCGCAGCGCGCGCTTGGTGATCTTCAGGGCGCGTTCGCGTTCCCCGCAGTAGCGGCCCGCGACGGCGGCCTCGGCCATGAGGTCGAGGTAGCGCGGCGGGGTGGTGGTGGCCTGGCCGACGGAGCGCAGGGCGGCCCGTACCTCCTCGGGGGCGGCCTCCCACAGCTCCATCGCCCGTTCCAGGAGCCGGAGTTGTTCGCTGTGGGCGCGTCGGGAGCGGGCTTCGACGGAGGCGTCCAGGACGGCGGGGAGGGCCTTGGCCGGGTCGTGGGCGTGGTACCAGTAGCTGGCCAGCCGCATGGCGTGCTCGTCGGCGGGGACGAGTGTCGGGTCGGCCTCCAGGGCCTCGGCGTAGCGGCGGTTGAGGCGGGCGCGTTCGCCGGGGAGCAGGTCGTCGCCGACGGCCTCGCGGACCAGGGAGTGCCGGAAGCGGTAGCCGTCGCCGTCGGGGGTGGCGCGCAGCAGGTTGGCGCCCACGGCGGCGCGCAGGGCCTCGAGGAGATCGTCCTCGGCGAGCCGGGCGACGGCGGCGAGCAGCCGGTACTCGACGGTGGAGCCGCCCTCGGCGACGATCCGGGCGACGGTCTGCGCGCTCTCGGGCAGCGCCTCGACTCGGACGAGCAGCAGGTCGCGCAGGGTGTCGGTGAGACCGGTGCGGCAGCCCTGGTCGGCGGCGACGGCGAGTTCCTCGACGAAGAAGGCGTTGCCGTCGGAGCGTTCGAAGATGGCGTCGACCTGGCCGGGGTCGGGTTCGCGGGCCAGGATGCCGGCGATCTGGCGGCCGGTCTCGGCGCGGGTGAAGCGGGCAAGTTCGAGGCGTCGGACGGTGCGCAGCCGGTCGAGTTCGGCGAGCAGGGGGCGCAGCGGGTGGCGGCGGTGGATGTCGTCGGCGCGGTAGGTGGCGAGGACGACGAGGCGGCCGGTGCGCAGGGTGCGCAGGGTGCGCAGGAGGTAGGAGAGGAGGTGGCGGGTGGAGGCGTCGGCCCAGTGCAGGTCTTCCAGGGCGACGACGAGGGTACGGTCGGCGGCGACGCGTTCCAGGAGGCGGGCGGTGAGGTCGAAGAGGCGGGCGATGCCCTCCTCTTCGGGGCGGCCGGGGCGACCTGGGCCTTGGCCGGGGCCTTGGGCGGGGCCTCGGGCGGGGAGGGTCTCGCCCAGTTCGGGCAGCAGCCGGGCGAGTTCCTCTTCCTGGCCGGTCGCGGCGGCGGACAGTTCGTCCGGAAGGGCGCGGCGCAGGGCGCGCAGGGCGGTGGAGAACGCGGCGAAGGGCAGTCCGTCGGCGCCGATCTCGACGCAGCCGCCGACCGCGACGACGGCGCCCTGCCTGCGGGCGGTGACGGCGAACTCCTCGACGAGCCTGCTCTTGCCGACCCCGGCCTCGCCCCCGATGAGCAGCGCCTGCGGCTCCCCCGCCGTGGCCCGGGAGAGCGCGGCGTTCAGGGTGTCCAGCTCGTCGGCGCGACCGACGAAGACGGGGCTGACGGACCTGGTCTGCACGGGGGCGAGCATCGCACGCGGGGGTGCGGACGGCCCAGTGGATATCGCCGGGATCGGGAGGGGAGGCATGCGGTCGCCCGTCCTCGCCCCGGCCTTCACGACGGCCGGGCGAAGCGGAGCCGACGCAGGCGCGGGGTATGCGGCTCGTTCTCGGCGTCGCCGTCCGACCGCTCGGCGGTGGCGCGTTCGGCGGCATCGCGGCGGGCGGCGCGACCGGTGCGGACGGCCTCACGGGCGAGGCGCTCATGTTCGGCTTGGCGGAGCAGTTCGGCGGAACGGGCCTGCTGGAGCTCGTACGCGTTCATGGTGGATGCCCCCTGGGGAAGACGGGTCTCGCCGGTACCTCTGTCGGTACCGACGCATCCACCTTCGTGTCCCGGCGGGGTCCGCCACATCGGGAGAGTTCCGCATCTTCGGCGACCGGGGGTGCCTTAGACGCAGCCGAGGGGCCTCAGGTCGGCCGTAAGGTGCTTACGGCCGGCTCTAAGACCCCTCGTGACCTGCGGTGACTCAGCCTACGGAGGACATGTCGAGCATGGCGTCGGTGTACTTGAGGACGGCCAGCAGCAGGCCGATGACGCCGAGCGCGATGCCCGCCCAGGAGACCGACTTGATCCAGGACGCCTGCGGGCGGGCGGGACTGCCGAAGGCCGGGCGGGCCAGCACGACGACGCCGGTGACCAGCGCGGCCAGCGCGAACAGGCCGGCCCACATGGCGGTGGTGTGCCAGGCGTCGACATAGACCGCGTCGATCGTCTTGGCGACGCTCTGGGTCGGCGAGCTCTGCACCTGCAACTGGCCGACGATGCCCTGGCGGGCCCCGGCGACGGTGCCGATCCAGCTACCGGTGAGCGACACGAAGCCGAGCACGGCGGCGACGACCGCGCCCGCGCCCTGGCCGACGCCGGTGGAGTCGGCGACGGCGGCGTCCTCGACCGCGTCCTCGTCCTCCTCGGCGACAAGCTCGTCGGAGTCCGTGGCCTCGGAGTCCGTGGCCTCCTCGGTCACCTCGTCCGTGGCGGCGGTCTTGGCGTCGGTCTTGGTGACGTCCACCTTCTCCTCGTCGGTCTTCGCCTCGGTGCCGGGCTCGGCGCCGGCCTCGTCAACAGTCTTGGTTCCCATACCTCGCACCGTACGGACGCTCTCTGAGAGGTCCCTTAATGATCGTTGTGAGCGCCGCGCGCGCGTGCCTCGCGCCACTCCTGGGCCAGCACGGACCACACTTCGAGGTCGTGCCGCACCCCACGATAGGGGTAGGCCTCCCGGCGTACGCCGTCGCGGGTCATCCCCAGCCGCCGGGCGACGTTCAGGCTGGGCGTGTTCCCCGCCGACGCGCACCACTCGACGCGCCGCATCCCGCGCTGGTCGACGGCGAAGTCGATCAGCACCCGGATCGCCCGGGTGACCAGACCGCGCCCGGTGCCGGCGGGTTCCAGCCAGCAGCCGACCTCGCAGTTGCCGTCCGCCGCGTCGAAGTTCAGGAAGAGCACCCCGCCCACCAGCGTGCCGTCCAGCCACAGGCCGTGCAGGGAGCCGGTGTCGGCGGCGCGCATATCCGCGTACCGCTGGAGCACCTCGCGCGCGCCGGTCGCGTCGGTGGCCTTGGCGCCGAAGGGGACGTACTGGTTGATGAACTCCCGGCCGCGCTCCAGGTGGGCGAGGAACTCCTCGGCGTGCCAGGGCTCCAGGGGGCGCAGTTCGGCTCCGTCGTCACCCAGCGATATCGCGTACATCCGCCCGCGGCTCCTTCTCCAGTGCCTGCGTCGGCACCACTGCGGCGAGCCTCTCATGGGCGGCGCGGCACTCGGGCGGTTCGATGCTGATGCGCGGCAGCCGCTTCTCGAGCCAGCGGGGCAGCCACCAGTTGGCGCCGCCGAGGAGATGCATGAGCGCGGGCACCAGCAGCGTGCGCAGGACGAACGCGTCGAGGGCGACGGCGGCGGCGAGCGCGATGCCGAACATGGCGATCACCCGGTCGCCGCTGAGGACGAAGGCGAGGAAGACGGAGATCATGATGACGGCGGCGGAGTTGATCACCCGGCTGGTCTCGGCGAGGCCGACGCGGACGGCGCGCCGGTTGTCGCCGGTCTCGAGCCACTCCTCGTACATCCGGCCGACCAGGAAGACCTGGTAGTCCATGGAGAGGCCGAAGAGGACCGACACCATGATCACGGGGAGGAAGGGCTCGATGGGCCCCGCGCGGCCGAGGCCGAGCAGTTCGCTCCCCCATCCCCACTGGAACACGGCCACGACGATGCCGAACGCGGCGGCGACGGCGGCGACGTTCATCACGGCGGCCTTCAGCGGTATGCCGACGGACCGGAACGCGAGCAGGAGCAGCAGACAGCCCAGGCCGATGACGACGCCGACGAACAGCGGCAGCTTGCCGACGATGACGTCCGCGAAGTCGTCGTAGCCCGCTGTCACGCCCCCCACCTGCACGTCGAGGGAGGTGCCGGCCTCGGCGCGGGGCAGCACCTCGGTGCGCAGCCGGTCGACGAGTTCGCTGGTGCGCTGCGACTGCGGGGCGGACTCCGGTACGACGGTGAGGTACGCGGTGTGGCCGTCGGAGTCGAAGGTCACCGGGGTCACCGACGCCACGCCCTCGGTGGTGCGCAGGGCGGTGTCGAGGTTGTCGAGGGCGAGCCGGTCCTCGGCGCCCTGGACGCCGGTCACCAGGGTCAGCGGGCCGTTGACGCCCGCGCCGAAGCCTTCGGCGAGAAGGTCGTAGGCCTGGCGGGTGGTGGCCGACCGAGGGGCGTTGCCCTGGTCGGAGGTGCCGAGGCGGAGGGAGAAGGTGGGCAGGGCGAGGACGGCGATGACGACGAGGGCGAGCGTGCCGAGCAGCTTGGGGTGGCGCTCGACGAACGCCGACCAGCGGGCGGCGAGCCCGGTCGGCGGCTCCGGCTGCGGCCCGTGGTCGGCGAGCCTGCGGCGTTCGCGGCGGCTGAGGGCGCGCAGGCCGATGCGGGACAGCAGGGCGGGCAGCAGCGTGACGGAGGCGGCGACGGTGAGGACGACGGTGAGGGAGGCGGCGATCGCCACACCGTTGAGGAAGCTCAGGCGCAGGATCAGCATGCCGAGCAGCGCGATGCACACCGTGGCGCCCGCGAAGACGACGGCGCGGCCGGTGGTGGCGACGGCGTTGGTGGCGGCCTCGGCGACCGTGAGGCCGCGTTTCAGGCCGCGCCGGTGCCGGGTGACGATGAACAGGGCGTAGTCGATGCCGACGCCGAGGCCGATGAGCATGCCGAGCATGGGGGCGAAGTCGGCGACGGTCATGGCGTGTCCGAGGAGCGCGATCCCGGCGTACGCGGTGCCGACGCCGACCAGCGCGGTGGCGATGGGCAGCAGCGAGGCGGCGAGCGACCCGAAGGCCAGGAACAGGACGAGCGCGGCGACGACCACTCCGACGACCTCGGCGAGATGCCCGCCGGAGGGCTCGGTGAGCGCGATCGCGCTGCCGCCCAGCTCGACCTGGAGTCCGTCGCTCCGGGCGGCCTCGGCGGTGTCGACGACGGCCTGTGCCTCGGCCTTGTCGATGTCCTCGGCGCGGTCCTCGAAGACGACGGTGGCGTACGCCGTGTGCCCGTCCTTGCTGATGCGGTCGCTGCCCTGGTCGTCGTAGGGGCCGGCGACGGAGGCGACGCCGGGCAGGTCGGCGATCTTCTCCAGTGCGTGGGTCATGGTCTGTTCGACGGCGGCGGCGCGGACGGTGCCGGCGGCGGTGTGCCAGACGACGGTGTCGCTGTCGCCGCCGAGGTCCGGGAAGCCGTCCGTCAGCAGCCGGGTGGCGTGGCCGGACTCGGTGCCGGGGACCTCGTAGTCGTTGGAGTAGGCGGTGCCGGTGACGACGGCGGCGGTGGCGGTGCCCCCGAGGGCGAGGAGCCAGAGCAGGATCGTGGCGAGGCGGTTGCGTACACACCAACGTGCGAGGGCTGCCACGGACGCGCTCCCGGGGGCTGAATTGTGGATCTTTGGCCGGGAACAGTCGTGCGTGAACTGAAAAGCCCGCAAAGAACGTATGAGCGATGCGAGCCCACTCTGACAGGAGTGAAAGATCGTTTGATGCGTTCGTGTGTCTTTTCACAGGAGTGGGAGACAGATCACAGGACAATAACGGCCGCGGTGTCAGGCCACGTCGGGCACGTGTCAACGCCGCGCGCAGGAGGGCGAGGTCAGTCGAGCTGGTCGCCGAACGCCATCACCATCACCCCGACGATCAGCAGCCACAGCGCGCGCCGGGTGCGGCCGCGCGCGCCCAGCAGGGCGGCGCAGGCGCAGACGGCCGCGCCGAGGGCGTAGGCCGCCGGGACCAGGGCCGGGGCGGGGCCGGTGAGGCGCAGGAGGGACGCGGCGAGGCCGGCGAGGGTGAGCAGCGCTCCGGCGCCGGTCGCCGTCCAGCGGGCCCGCCGGGCGTCCTCGGTGCCGTACTCCTCGTCCGGGTCGTCTTCCGGGTCCGCTATGTCGCTTTCTTCTGTGCCGCTGTGGGGTTCGGAGTCGGTTCGTGCACTCATGGCGGGCGAGCGTAGCGCGTCCGGCCCGGAACGCGAGAGGGGTGCACCGATGTCCGGTGCACCCCTGTGGGGATCTCGCGGGCCTCAGCCCTCGCTGACGCCCAGTTTCTCCAGGATGAGTTCCTTGACGCGGGCCGCGTCGGCCTGCCCGCGCGTGGCCTTCATCACTGCGCCGACGAGCGCGCCGGCCGCGGCGAGCTTGCCGCCGCGGATCTTGTCGGCGATGCCCGGGTTGCCGGCGATGGCCTCCTCGACGGCGGTGGTGAGCGCGCCCTCGTCGGAGACGACCTTCAGCCCGCGCTTGACGACGACCTCGTCCGGGGTGCCCTCGCCCGCGAGGACGCCCTCGATGACCTGCCGGGCCAGCTTGTCGTTCAGGTCGCCGGAGTTCACCAGCGCGGTGACCCGGGCGACCTGCTCGGGCGTGATGGCCAGCTCGTCCAGCGAGGTGGCGGACTCGTTGGCGCTGCGCGCCAGTTCGCCCATCCACCACTTGCGGGCGGAGGCCGCGTCCGCGCCGGCGTCGATCGTGGCGACGATCAGGTCCAGCGCGCCGGCGTTGAGGATCGACTGCATGTCGGTGGCGGCGATGCCCCAGTCCGCGAGGAGCCGGTTGCGGCGGGCCAGCGGCAGCTCCGGCAGCCCGGCGCGGATCTCCTCGACCCACGCGCGGGACGGGGCGACCGGCACGAGGTCGGGCTCCGGGAAGTACCGGTAGTCCTCGGCCTCCTCCTTCACGCGGCCCGAGGTCGTCGACCCGGTGTCCTCGTGGAAGTGGCGGGTCTCCTGGATGATCGTGCCGCCCGCGTTCAGCACGGCCGCGTGCCGCTGGATCTCGAAGCGGGCCGCACGCTCCACGGAGCGCAGCGAGTTGACGTTCTTGGTCTCGCTGCGGGTGCCGAACTTCTCGCGGCCGTGCGGGCGCAGCGACAGGTTCACGTCGCAGCGCATCTGGCCCATCTCCATCCGGGCCTCGGAGACGCCGAGCGCCTTGATGAGCTCGCGCAGCTCACGGACGTAGGCCTTCGCCACCTCGGGAGCGCACTCGCCGGCGCCCTCGATCGGCTTGGTGACGATCTCGATGAGCGGGATGCCGGCCCGGTTGTAGTCCAGCAGGGAGTGGGACGCGCCGTGGATACGGCCCGTCGCGCCGCCGACGTGCAGCGACTTGCCGGTGTCCTCCTCCATGTGGGCGCGCTCGATCTCCACGCGGAAGGTCTCGCCGTCCTCCAACTGGACGTCGAGGTAGCCGTTGAAGGCGATCGGCTCGTCGTACTGGGAGGTCTGGAAGTTCTTCGGCATGTCCGGATAGAAGTAGTTCTTCCGGGCGAAGCGGCACCACTCGGCGATCTCGCAGTTCAGCGCGAGACCGATCTTGATCGCCGACTCGATGCCGATCGCGTTGACGACCGGGAGCGCGCCGGGCATGCCGAGGCAGGTGGGGCAGGTCTGCGAGTTGGGCTCGGCGCCCAGCTCGGTCGAACAGCCGCAGAACATCTTGGTCTTGGTGCCGAGTTCGACGTGGACTTCGAGGCCCATGACGGGGTCGTACGTCGCCAGGGCGTCCTCGTACGACACCAACTCGTCGGTCGTGGTGGTCACGGTGAAAACTTCCCTCTCAGCCCAGCAGGACGTCGTCGTCGCCCAGCCGCTTCAGCTCGCGGTACAGGATGGCGAGGCCGGTGACGATCGCGACCGCGGAGACGGTGGCGTCGACCAGCCGCAGGGTGTCCTGCTCGGCCCGGGCCCTCTTGATCTGCTTGGCGACACTCAGCGCGCTGAAGGCGGTGGTGGCCATGGACAGGTACGTGCCGGACCTGGACTTCTTGAAGCCCTTGGCCTTGTTCAGTGCACTCACAGCGACGGTGCCTCCTCGAGGAGCGGGTGACCCCACTTTTCCACGAAGGCGGCCTCGACGGCGGCCCCGACCTTGTACAGCCTGTCGTCCTTCAGCGCCGGGGCGATGATCTGCAGGCCGACCGGGAGGTTGTCCTCCGGGGCGAGACCGCAGGGCAGCGACATGGCGGCGTTGCCCGCCAGGTTGGTCGGGATGGTGCACAGGTCGGCCAGGTACATCGCCATCGGGTCGTCGGCGCGCTCGCCGATCGGGAAGGCGGTGGTCGGCGTCGTGGGCGACACGATCACGTCGACCTGCTCGAAGGCCTTCTCGAAGTCGCGCGTGATGAGCGTGCGGACCTTCTGGGCGGAGCCGTAGTAGGCGTCGTAGTAGCCGCTCGACAGGGCGTACGTGCCGAGGATGATGCGGCGCTTGACCTCGGGGCCGAAGCCCGCCTCCCGGGTGAGGGAGGTGACGTCCTCGGCCGAACGGGTGCCGTCGTCGCCGCTCCGCAGGCCGTAGCGCAGGCCGTCGAAGCGGGCGAGGTTGGACGAGCACTCGGACGGGGCGATCAGGTAGTACGCCGACAGGGCGAGGTCGAAGGACGGGCAGTCCAGCTCGACGATCTCGGCGCCCAGCTCCTTCAGCAGCGCGACGGACTCGTCGAACCGCTGGATGACGCCGGCCTGGTAGCCCTCGCCGCGGAACTGCTTGACGACGCCGACGCGCATGCCCTCGACGCTGCCGTTGCGGGCGGCCTCGACGACCGGCGGGACCGGGGCGTCGATGGACGTGGAGTCCAGCGGGTCGTGCCCGGCGATGACCTCGTGCAGCAGCGCCGCGTCCAGGACCGTACGGGCGCAGGGCCCGCCCTGGTCGAGGGAGGACGAGAAGGCGACCATGCCGTAGCGGGAGACCGCCCCGTACGTCGGCTTCACGCCGACCGTGCCGGTGACGGCGGCCGGCTGGCGGATGGAGCCGCCGGTGTCGGTGCCGATGGCCAGCGGCGCCTGGAAGGAGGCGAGCGCGGCGGAGGAACCGCCGCCGGAGCCGCCGGGGATCTTGGTGAGGTCCCAGGGGTTGCCGGTGGGCCCGTAGGCGCTGTTCTCGGTGGAGGACCCCATGGCGAACTCGTCCATGTTGGTCTTGCCGAGGATGACGACGTCGGCGGCCTTCAGACGCTTGGTGAGGGTGGCGTCGTACGGCGGGATCCACCCCTCCAGCATCTTCGAGCCGACGGTCGTCGGGATGCCCTCGGTGGTGAAGATGTCCTTGAGCGCGAGGGGGACGCCGGCCAGCGGGCCGAGCTTCTCGCCGCGCTCGCGCTTGGCGTCGACGGCGCGCGCCTGGGCGAGCGCGCCCTCGCGGTCGACGTGCAGGAAGGCGTGCACCTTCTCGTCGACGGCCTCGATGCGGGCGAGGTGGGCCTCGGTGACCTGGACGGCCGTGAGTGCGCCGGAGGCGATCCGCGCGGCGGTCTCGGCGGCGGTGAGCTTGATGATGGTGACGTTGTCCGTCATGACTTTCTAGTCCTCCCCCAGGATCTGCGGCACCTTGAAACGCTGCTGCTCCTGGGCCGGGGCGCCGGAGAGCGCCTGCTCGGGGGTGAGCGACGGACGGACCTCGTCCGCCCGCATGACGTTGGTCAGCGGGAGCGGGTGCGAGGTCGGCGGTACGTCTTGGTCGGCGACCTCGCTGACGCGGGCGACCGCGCCGATGATGTCGTCAAGCTGTCCCGCGAAGTGTTCGAGCTCTTCGGGCTTCAGCTCCAGACGCGCCAGCCGGGCGAGGTGGGCGACCTCCTCGCGCGTGATGCCAGGCATGCAGCGTTCCTCTGGGGTGGAGTGAGTGAGTGTGTGGTGTGGGGCCAATCCTAGGGGGCATGGCCGGGTGCCCGTGAAACGGTTTGCCCGGCGGAGGTGCGGCGCGGCCTCGGAGAGGGCGACCGACCGGTTCGGTCGGCGGACCGGTCAGACGGCGAAGAGCAGTCCGGCGCTGACGAGTACGACGACGGCCGTGGCGAAGTGGATTCCGAACGCGACGGCCCTGGTTCCGCCGTGCCGCAGGACGATCACGGTGTCGCCGAGCGGCACGAGCGCCGCGCAGAGCATGAACCAGGCCCCGGCGGTGGCGCCGGCGAAGGCGAGCAGCGCCAGTCCGAGGACGCCGAGGGCGGCGTCCCTGACGCCCTTGATCGCGAGGTAGGCGGCGGCGTCGCCGGTCGGGTCGGCCGGTACGCCGTAGCCGGCGGCGGCGGGGCCGGGCCGGAACAGGAAGCGGGCCCCGATGAACAGGATGAACAGGTCGAGCACGGCGGCCAGGGTGTAGGCGGTGACGGTCACGACGGATCCCTCTCGGTGTGGCTCTCCAGCGCCCCTAGCGGCGCTAGCAGAAATAGCGAAGCTAACAGAGCATCGAAAGAATGGCTAGCGCTGCTAGAATCCGAGGCATGTCGATTCAGACGCGCCGAGAGCGCGAACGAGCGGAGCGCGAGCAACTGATCGTCACGGCGGCTCGTGCACTGGCGGAGGCGGAGGGCTGGGACGCGGTCACCACCCGCCGCCTCGCGGCGGAGATCGAGTACAGCCAGCCCGTCCTGTACAGCCACTTCAAGGGCAAGGACGCGATCATGGCGGCGGTCGCGGTGGAGGGCTTCGCGGAGCTGGGGGCGGAGCTGCGGGCGGCGCGGAGCGGGGCGGCGGACGCGCGCGCGGGGCTGGCGGCGGTCGGCGAGGCGTACACCGCCTTCGCGCGGCGCCGGCCCGCCCTGTACGACGCGATGTTCACGCACACCGTGAACCTCCCGTTCGCCAGTGCGCAGGCCCCGGCCGCCCTGTGGGACGCCTTCGGCGAACTGGTGGCGGCGGTCGCGCCGCTCGCGGCGACGGACGACGAGGCGGGCCTCCTCACGGAGACCTACTGGGCGGGCCTGCACGGCCTGGTGACCCTGATGCGCAGCGGCCGCCTCCCTGAACACGCCCACGACCAACGCCTACGCCTGCTGACCGGCCACTTCGCGGCGGGGGTGGGGTGAGGGGCGAGCTGAACGGGTGGGGTGGTGGTCAGTCGTCGGTGGTGGCTGCCGGGAGGGCCGCCGCGGGGCGTTGCCAGCCTCGGGAGCCGCGGGCGCGCAGCCACGCCGTGGTCTCCTCGGGCGGCATCGCCGCGGCCACCAGCCAGCCCTGGACCGCGTCGCAGCCCAGGTCCCGCAGGCGTTCCCACGTCTCGTCGTCCTCGACGCCCTCGGCGACCACCAGCAGTCCCAGGGAATGCGCGAGGTCGACCGTGCAGCGCACGATCTCCGCGTCCTCGTTGTCGACGGCCAGCCGGGCCACGAAGGAACGGTCGATCTTCAGCTCGCTGACCGGCAGCCGGCGCAGGTGCACCAGGGACGAGTAGCCGGTGCCGAAGTCGTCCAGGGACATCTTCACGCCGTGTCCGGTCAGCCCGTTGAGGGTGGCGGCGGCGCGCTGCGGGTCCTCCAGGAGGACGTGTTCGGTTATCTCCAGTTGGAGCGAGCCCGCCGGAACGCCGTGCCGGGCCAGCCGCGCGGCCACCGATCCGGCGAAGCCCGGCGTGTGGACGTCGCGTGGGGAGACGTTGACCGCGACCGGCACGTACAGCCCCTGGGCCCGCCACCGGGCGACCTGGGCGAGCGCCGTCTCCAGCACGTACTCCGTGAGGTGCGGCATCAGGCCCGACGACTCGGCGATCGCTATGAACTCGTCCGGCGGCACCTTCCCGCGCTCCGGGTGCACCCAGCGGACCAGCGCCTCCAGCCCCGCCACCTGTCCGTCGAAGCGGACCTTCGGCTGGTAGTGCAACTGCACCTCGTGCGCGTCGAGCGCGCGCCGCAGGTCGCCCAGCAGGCCGAGCCGGTCGGGGGTGTTGGAGTCACGCTTGGACTCGTACACCTCGACCGCCGTACGGTCCCGCTTGGCCTGGTACATCGCCACGTCGGCCCGGCGCAGCAGGCCCTCCGCGTCGAGTGCGTGGTCGGGGAAGACGGCGACTCCGGCGCTGGCCTCCAGGACGAGGGTGAGCCCGTCGAGGTCGAGCGGCGAGCTGAGGTCGGAGACCAGCGCGCGGGCGATCCGGGACGCCGAGGTCGTGGAGTCGGCGACCGGGAGTAAGACGGCGAACTCGTCGCCGCCGAGGCGCGCGACCTCCGCCCCGCGCGGCAGGGCGAGCCGCAGCCGCTCGGCTATCTGGAGGAGGAGCCGGTCACCGGCGAGGTGCCCGAGGGTGTCGTTGACCGAACGGAACCGGTCGAGGTCGATCAGCATGAGCGCGGCCCGGGCGCCGATGCGCTCGGCGTCGTCCAGGGCGGTCCAGATGCGTTCCAGGAGCCACTGACGGTTCGGCAGGCCGGTCAGCGGGTCGCGCAGTTGTTCCTCGGCGCGGGCGCGGGCTATCCACAGGGTGGAGTCGAGGGCGATGAGCGGTATCGCGAACAGCGGCAGCAGGATCGGCTTGGCGACGGCGACCACGCAGATCAGCGGGCCGATGCCGAGCAGGGCGACCGCGACCAACCCCTGCCTGACCAGGGCCGTACGGGCGACGGTGGGCAGTCCGCCGGAGCGCGGCGCGTTCAGGTACCAGAGCAGGACGCGGGTGACGGCGAGGTAGGCGACGGCCACCACGACCACCTGGGGGCCGGTGTAGACCGTCCAGGTGTCGGGGGTCCAGGGGCGCTCGACGGACGGCACCCGGCCGCAGGCGGCCAGCAGCAGCGCGCCCGCGCCGATGCCGAGGATGTCCACCGCGCCGTGCAGGACGCCCTGCCGCCAGCGGTGGCGCCGGGCTATGCCGACCAGGACGACGACGGTGAGGCTGACCAGGCCGGCCGGCACCCAGCCGTACAGCAGCAGGACGCCGAGGGTGAGGGCGGCGCCGGAGCCGGTGCCGCCCCACCAGCGGGCGCGGCCGAGCAGCACCAGGTGGCCGACGATGACGCCGGCCAGCAGGGCCAGGGCCCAGCCGGCGGTGCCGGACGGGAAGAGCGCGTGGTCGTCGTCGAAGGCGTGGTAGAGGCCGACGCCTAGGGCGAGAGCGGCCGCCGAGACGACCCCGGCGGGCAGTGCGAGCCAGGACGGGTGCCGGTCGGGGTCGGGTTCGGCGCCGGGCAGCCCGGGGTGTGACGCGGCGACTCCGGGGTAGTTGAGCGTGGGCTGCGGGGCGGTGGGCCACGCGGAAGGGGGTGCGGGGGGCGGCGCGGAGTGCGCCGCCGTAGGGGGCGCGGTGTGGGGTGCGTACGGTTCCGTGGCCGGGTGGTGTCGGGCGGATCGCGCCGTCCACCTCCCCCACCAGACGCCGACGGCCCGGCGTCGGCGCAGCCGTGACTCCGGGGCGGCGCTCTCGGTCGGTTCCATTCCCGTCCCTCTCACAGCCGGCGGTGCCCATTCCCCTGCTCGCCAGGAGCACGGGAATGCCCCGACCGCAGTCGGGCACGGCGGGCGCACATCTCAACAGTAGGCCGCAGAAGGCTTCCACGGGCAGCGGTCGTCGACGGTTGCCCGAATGCGCCCCGGCCACCCTTATGCATCTGGTATGCGCCGATCGGGTGGCCTTCAACCGCCACTGTTCGCCTCTGTTGCGCCTTCTTCGCCGCTCCCCGCCGCTGCTCGCCGCTCCCCGCTGCTCCTGGCTACTCCTCGATGGGCAGGGCGACTTCGGTCGCCGCCTCGGGGCCCTGCTCCAACAGGACGGTGAAACCGTCCTCGTTCAGGACCGGCACCTTGAGTTGCATCGCCTTGTCGTACTTCGACCCAGGGTTGTCGCCTACGACGACGAAAGACGTCTTCTTCGATACAGAACCGGTCACTTTCGCTCCGCGGCTCTGGAGGGCGTCCTTGGCGCCGTCCCGGGTGAAGTGTTCGAGGGTGCCGGTGACCACGACCGTCAGCCCTTCGAGGGGGCGCGGCCCTTCGTCCGCACCGGTGCTCTCCTCCTCCATGCGGACGCCGGCGGCCTTCCACTTGCGGAGGATCTCCTGGTGCCACTCCTCGGCGAACCACTCCTTGAGCGAGGCCGCGATGATGGCACCGACGCCCTCGGTGGCCGCCAACTCCTCCTCGGTGGCCTGCTCGATGCGCTCGATCGAGCGGAACTCACGGGCCAGCGCCTCGGCCGCGACCGGCCCGACATGACGGATCGACAGACCGGTGAGGATGCGCGCGAGCGGGCGCTCCTTGGCGGCGGCGATGGTCTCCAGCATGGCCAGCGCGTTCTTCTTCGGCTCGCCCTGCTGGTTGGCGAAGACCGTGGCGATCTTCTCCTCGCCGGTCTTCGGGTCCCGCTTGGGCAGCCCGCTGTCCTGGTCGAGGACGTACGCCCGGATCGGCAGCAGCCGCTCGATGGTGAGGTCGAAGAGGTCGCCCTCGTCGGCCAGCGGCGGCCGCTCCGGCTCCAGCGGCTTGGTGAGCGCGGCCGCCGCGACGTACCCGAAGTGCTCGATGTCCAGCGCCTTTCGGCCGGCCAGGTAGAACAGCCGCTCGCGCAACTGGGCCGGGCAGGTACGGGCGTTGGGGCAGCGCAGGTCGACGTCGCCCTCCTTCATCGGCCGCAGCGCAGCGCCGCACTCGGGGCATTCGGACGGCATCACGAACTCGTGCTCGCTGCCGTCGCGCAGATCGACGACCGGGCCGAGGATCTCCGGGATCACGTCACCGGCCTTGCGCAGCACCACGGTGTCGCCGATCAGGACGCCCTTGGCCTTGACGACGTCCTGGTTGTGCAGGGTGGCGAACTCCACCTCGGAACCGGCCACCGTCACCGGCTCGACCTGCGCGTACGGCGTCACCCGGCCCGTACGGCCCACGCCCACGCGGATGTTGACGAGCTTGGTGTTGACCTCCTCCGGCGCGTACTTGTACGCGATCGCCCAGCGCGGCGCGCGGGCCGTGGAGCCGAGCCGCCCCTGCAACCGGATCTCGTCGAGCTTGACGACCACCCCGTCGATCTCGTGCTCCACCGAGTGCCGGTTCTCGCCGTAGTTCGCGATGAACCGGCGTACGGCGTCGAGGTCGTCGGCGATCTCGTTGTGCGGGGAGGTGGGCAGGCCCCAGGACTTGAGGAGTTCGTAGGCCTCGGAGAGGCGGCCCAGGCCCTCGTACCCCTCGAGGGCGCCGATGCCGTGCACGACCATGTGCAGCGGGCGGGAGGCGGTCACGCGCGGGTCCTTCTGGCGCAGTGAACCGGCCGCCGCGTTGCGCGGGTTGGCGAAGGGCTTGTCGCCGGCCTCGACCAGCCGGGCGTTCAGCTCCTCGAACTTCTCCATCGGGAAGTAGACCTCGCCGCGGATCTCCACCAGGGACGGCACCCCGTCGCCCGTGAGGCGGTCCGGGATCTCCGCGATGGTGCGCACGTTGGGCGTGATGTCCTCGCCCGTGCGGCCGTCGCCGCGGGTCGCCGCGCGCGTGAGACGGCCGTTCTCATACGTGAGGTTGACGGCGAGGCCGTCGACCTTCAGCTCGCACAGGAAGTGGTGGACGGAGGCCCCGACGTCCTTGTGGACGCGCTCGGCCCAGGCCGCGAGCTCCAGGTCCTCGAAGGCGTTGTCGAGCGACAGCATGCGCTCGCGGTGCTGGACGGCCGTGAACTCCGTCTCGTACGCGCCCGCGACCTTCTGGGTCGGCGAGTCGGGGGTGCGCAGCTCGGGGTACTCCTCCTCCAGCGCCTCCACGGCACGCAGGAGTCTGTCGAACTCCGCGTCGCTGACGACGGGAGCGTCCTTCACGTAGTACCGGAAGCGGTGCTCCTCGATCTGCTCGGCGAGCTGCGCGTGCTGCTCCCGTGCCTCGCTGGGCACCGCCGTCTCCGCTTGCCTGTCGCCGGCCACCGTGTTGTCCTCCCGTTACTCAGGGTTGTCCGCGAGTGATCTCGCCGCCCGGACGCAGTGGGCGAGGGCCTGGCGGGCGTACGCGGGGGAAGCCCCCGCGAGGCCGCACGTCGGCGTGAGCGTGACCGCCTCCGTGAGAAGCCCCGGTTGCAGCCCCAACCTGCGCCACAGCATCCTGACACCCATGACGCTACCGGCAGGGTCTGACAATGCCGCGTCCGTGCCGGGCACGACACCGGCGAACAGCCGGGTGCCGGCTTCGACCGCCTCGCCGAGCGCGTCGTCGTCACGCTCGGTGAGCAGCGAGAAGTCGAAGGAGACGGCCGCCGCGCCGGCCCTGCGCAGCAGCGCGAAGGGGACTTCCGGCGCGCACGAGTGGACCACGACGGGGTCCTCGCCCTGTACGCCGACGACGTCCCTGAGGGTGCTCTCCACGAGCTGCCGGTCGACGGCGCGGTAGGTGCGGTAGCCGCTGGCGGTCCTGACCCGGCCGCGCAGGACGGCGGTGAGGGAGGGTTCGTCGAGCTGGAGCACGACCTGCGCGCCGGGCACCCGGCGGCGGACCTCGGCGAGGTGCTCGCGCAGGCCCTCGGTGAGGGAGCCGGCGAGGTCGCGGCAGGCGCCGGGGTCGCGGAGCACCGCCTCGCCGTTCTTCGTCTCCAGCGCGGCGGCGAGCGTCCAGGGGCCGACTGCCTGCACCTTGACCTGGCCTTCGTAGCCCTGCGTGAACTCCTCCAGCGCGTCGAGGTCCTCCCTCAGCCAGGACCGGGCCCGGTGGGTGTCCCGGCCCGGCCGGTCGCCGATCCGCCACCCGCTGGGCTCCACGCGCGCGTACAGCTCGACGAGGAGCCCCGCGGTGCGGCCGATCATGTCGGCGCCGGGGCCCCGGGAGGGCAGTTCGGCGAGGAACGGGAAGTCGTCGAAGGACCCGGTGACGGTCTTGGCGGCCTCACGGGCGTCGCCGCCCGGCAGCGAACCGATGCCGGTGGCGGGGCCGAAACTGAAATGTGCGTTCACGAGTGAAGCCTACGTACGCCCGGAGGCCGGCCTCACCGCCCCGGCCTCACCGACCCGGTCGTACCGTCAGGTCGTTGATCTCCGCGTCCCTGGGCAGGTCGACGGCCGTCAGGATGGTCGTCGCGACGGACTCGGGGTCGATCCACTCCCCCGGGTCGTACTCCTTGCCCTCCTGCTGGTGGACCTTGGCCTGCATGGGGCTCGCGGTGCGCCCGGGGTAGACGGAGGTGACGCGGACGCCGTGGCCGTGCTCCTCGGCGCGCAGCGCGTCGGCGAGGGCCTTCAGGCCGTGCTTGGAGGCGGCGTACGCGGACCAGTCGGCGCTCGCCCGCAGGCCCGCGCCGGAGTTCACGAACACCACATGGCCCCGGGCGGCCCGGAGTTGGGGCAGGAAGTGCCGGGTCAGCTCGGCGGGGGCGATCAGGTTGACGTTGAGCTGGTGGCGCCAGGACTTGGGGGTGAGGTCGCCGACCGGGCCGAGGTCGACGACGCCCGCGATGTGCAGCAGGGAGTCCACCCGGTCCGGGAGCGTCTGGTGGGAGAAGGCCCAGCTCAGCTTGTCGGGGTCGGCCAGGTCTCCGACGAGCGTGCGCGCGCCGGGGAACTCGGCCGCCAGCTCCTTCGCGCGGCCCGCATCGCGCGCGTGCAGCACGAGTTCGTCCCCGCGCGCGTGCAGGCGGCGGGCGACGGCCGCACCGATGCCGGAGCCCGCTCCGGTGATCACATGAGTAGCCATGCCCGCCATGCTCGCATCAACGAGCCGCTACTCGATGCCCTGGCTCTCTTCGAGGTAGGCCAGTGCGCCCACCGGCTCCTCCACGAAGAACACCAGGTCGGTGAGGGGGCGGGGCAGGAAGCCCTCGTCGTCCATGCGGCGGAACTGCTCCTTGAGGCCGTCGTAGAAGCCCGCGGTGTTCAGCAGCACGACCGGCTTGTCGGTGTGGCCGTGCTTCTTCAGCTCCAGGATCTCGGTGGCCTCGTCCAGCGTGCCCGTGCCGCCGACCATGACGACGACCGCGTCGGCCTTCTCCAGCAGCAGCTTCTTGCGCTCGGCCAGGTCCTTCGCGATGACCATCTCGTCGGCCCCGGGGCGCGTCCGGTCCCTCAGGAAGTCCACCGACACCCCGCACAGCCGGCCGCCCGCCTCCTGCACGCCGTCCGCGACGACCTTCATCAGGCCGACGTCGGAACCGCCCCAGACGAGCGTGTGGCCGCCCTTGCCCAGCAGTTCGGCGAACTCGCGCGCGGGGCGCGTGTACCGGTCGTCGAGGTCGGCGGCGGAGAGGAAGACACAGATGCGCATGCCGCCACCGTACGTGGGAACAACCGGGGGCCTGCGAGTGCTTTTCCGGGCATGACCCAGGGACACACGATCACGATCGAGCGGGACGGCCGGCACGTCAGGGTCGTCCACGGCGGGCACGTCCTGGCGGAGAGCGACCGGGCACTCGTCCTGCGCGAGACGGGCTGTCCGGTGCGGTACTACCTGCCCCCCGAGGACGTACGCCTGGACCTCCTGACCCCCTCCGACACCCACACCCACTGCCCCTTCAAGGGCACGGCGTCCTACTGGTCGCTGCCCGACGCGCCCGATCTCGTCTGGGCATATCCCGACCCCAAGCCGGACGTCGCCGAGATCAAGAACCATCTCTGCTTCTACGAAGTCGAGGTGTCGTAGGGCGATGAGCGCCATGCCGTGCGGCAGTCTGCACAGGCATGGACAAGAAGACCATTTCCCGTGACGGCACCGAACTCGCGTACACCCGCGCCGGACAGGGCCCCGCGGTCATCCTGGTGAGCGGGGCGATGTCCACGGGCTCCACCGTGGCCCCCCTGGCCGGGCTGCTCGCGGACCGCTTCACCGTCCTGCGGTACGACCGCCGGGGCCGCGGCGAGAGCGGCGACACGGCGCCCTACGCGGTGGAGCGCGAGGTCGAGGACCTGGCGGCCCTCGTCGACGCGGCGGGCGGCGAGGCGGCGCTGTACGGCGTCTCGTCGGGCGGCGCGCTGGTGCTCCGGGCGGCGGCCGACGGGCTGCCGGTGCGCCGAGTGGCCGTGTACGAGACCCCGTTCGCCGTCGACGAGGAGGCGGCGGCGGAACGCGCCACGTACACCGCGCGGCTCACCGAGGCGCTCGCGCGCGGGCGGCGCGGGGACGCCGTCGAGTTGTTCCTGCGGCTGACGGGGCTGGCCGAGGAGATGATCCAGGGGGCCCGGCGAGCGCCGATGTGGGCGGGGATGGAGGCCATCGCGCCGACCCTCGCCTACGACGACGCCGTCATGGGCGACGGGCGGGTGCCCCGGGAGCGGCTGGCGTCGGTCGGTGTGCCCGTGCTGGGCGTGGCGGGCGGGGCGAGCGCGCCGTGGCTGCGCGAGGCCGTGCGCGCGGTCGCGGAGGCGGTCCCGCAGGGGACGTACCGGACGCTCGAAGGGCAGACCCACATGGTCGATCCGAACGTCCTCGCGCCGGTACTGGCCGAGTTCTTCGGCCAGTAGGCCAGTAGGCCAGGAGGCCGGCAGACCGGCGCTTGGACCGGTGCCGTCAGGACACCCCGGCCGTCGCCCGTACCGTGGACGCGATCGTGGCCGAGCCGACCACGCGCGTGTCGTCGTACAGGACGATCGCCTGGCCGGGGGCGACGCCCCGGACGGGCTCGGTGAAGGCGACCTCCAGGCGGCCGTCGAGCAGTTCGGCGGTCACCTCGGTCTCGCCGCCGTGGGCGCGCAGTTGGGCCGTGTAGGTGCCGGGGCCGGTGGGGGCCGCTCCGCACCAGCGGGGCTTGATCGCGGTCAGGGCCGTCACGTCCAGGGCGGCGGCCGGGCCGACCGTCACCGTGTTGTTCACCGGGGAGATGTCGAGGACGTAGCGGGGCTTGCCGTCGGCGGCCGGGGTGCCGATGCGCAGCCCCTTGCGCTGGCCGATGGTGAAGCCGTACGCGCCCTCGTGGGAGCCGATCCTCGTGCCGGACTCGTCGACGATGGCGCCCTCCGCCTTGCCGAGGCGCTTGGCGAGGAAGCCCTGGGTGTCGCCGTCGGCGATGAAGCAGATGTCGTGCGAGTCGGGCTTCTTGGCGACGGCCAGGCCTCGGCGCTCGGCCTCCGCGCGGATCTCGTCCTTCGTCGTCACCGTGTCGCCGAGGGGGAACAGCGCGTGGGCGAGCTGCCGGTCGTCCAGGACGCCGAGGACGTACGACTGGTCCTTGGCCATGTCGGAGGCGCGGTGCAGTTCCCGGGTGCCGTCCTCGCGCACGATGACCTGCGCGTAGTGCCCGGTGCAGACCGCGTCGAAGCCGAGCGCGAGCGCCTTGTCGAGCAGCGCGGCGAACTTGATCTTCTCGTTGCAGCGCAGGCACGGGTTGGGGGTGCGGCCTGCCTCGTACTCGGCGACGAAGTCGTCGACGACGTCCTCGCGGAAGCGGTCGGCGAGGTCCCACACGTAGAACGGGATGCCGATGACGTCGGCGGCGCGGCGGGCGTCCCGGGAGTCCTCGATGGTGCAACAGCCGCGCGCGCCCGTGCGGAAGGACTGCGGGTTCGCGGAGAGCGCGAGGTGGACGCCTGTCACGTCGTGGCCGGCTTCGGCGGCGCGGGCGGCGGCGACGGCGGAGTCGACCCCGCCGGACATGGCGGCGAGTACGCGGAGGGGGCGGGGCTGCGAGGTCTCAGTCATAACCCTTCCAGAGTACGGGTCGCCGGGAACCGCAGCCCGCGCACATCCGTTGACGATCACGAGGGGCGCAAAAGGGCGGGCAGGGCAGCACCGGTAGGCGGGAGGGGCACGGGTATGGGGGAGCGGACGGGTGACTCCGACCGGCGGATCGGGCGGCGCGCGCTGCTGATCGGCGGGGCGGTGGCCGCGGCCGGCACCGGAGTACTGGCGCGGGACGAGCTGGCGCGGTTGTACTGGCGGCTGCCCGGCGTGCGCAGACAGCGGGTGGCGGGCGCGGTCGACTTCCGGGGCGCGCGGTGGGTGGCGGCGTCGGAGGCCAACTTCCGCTGGGCGGACCGGCCGGACGACTACGGGGTCGACATGATCGTCGTCCATGTCACCCAGGGCGATCTGGCGAGCGCGGTGAAGGCGTTCGAGGACCCGGGGCACCGGGCGGCGGCGCACTACATCGTGGGCCGGGACGGGCACGTCACGCAGATGATCCGCGAGCTGGACGTGGGGTACCACGCGGGCAACCGCGCGTACAACGAACGCAGTGTCGGCATCGAGCACGAGGGCTTCGTGGACCGGCCGAAGGACTTCACCGACGCGATGTACACGGCGTCCGCGCGGCTGGCCGCCGCGATCTGCCGGCGGTACGACATACCCGTCGACCGCGAGCACATCATCGGGCACGTGGAGGTGCCGGGCACGGACCACACCGATCCCGGGAAGCACTGGGACTGGGACCGGTATCTGCGGCTCGTGCGGGAGGCGCGGACGGCTGCCGCCTGAGCGCCGTCCAGCCATCCACCGGCCGTTCACCGGCCACCCACCGGCCGCCCACCAACCGTCCATAGAGTGACGCAGGTCACATCCGCTGGAATATCGTGAAGGATCGGTGAGCGTCGGCCGTCCGATGTGTCCCCTGTCCCGAACATGACCTGCGAACCGTCAACTCGGCGTCCTTTGAGGCTGGTTGACACGGGGTCGGCGCGCACGGCGGTCGCACAGCGTCCTCGGCTCGCCCCTAGGTTCGGCCCAGTCTTTACATAAGCCTTAGGTCGAAGCTCCACGGCTATGACCGACACCACAGATCCCGCCTCCGGCGCGGAACGGCAGACCAAGGGCGCCCACGCGAGGAGCGGCCGGAGCGTCAAGGACGAGCACGGGAAGGAGTCCAAGGGCGGGCGCGGCAAGGGCCTGCACCGGCGGAAGTTCCTCGGCGGGATGGCCGGCGCGGCCGGGCTGGCCGCCGTCGGGGCCGCCGGGGCGACGTTCTCGCTGCTGACGGGCAACAACAACAAGGCGGCCGCCGCCGACGCGACCGGCACCCTCACCATCCCCGACCTGCTGGAGGGCACCACGGCCGACGGCACCACCACCTACACCCTGACCGCGAAGACCGGCACGAACGAGGTGATCAGCGGCGTCAGCAGCACCACCGCCGGCTACAACGGGACGTTCCTCGGCCCGACCATGAAGTGGACCACCGGCGACACGGTCCTGCTGAACATCACCAACACCCTGGGCGCCGACACCTCGGTCCACTTCCACGGCGCCCACATCCCGGCCAAGATGGACGGCGGCCCGCAGAACGCCTTCGCGGACGGTGTGACCTGGTCGCCGACCTTCGAGGTCAAGGACGAGGCGAAGACCCTCTGGTACCACCCGCACGCCCTGGGCACCACGGCCGAGCAGGTCGTCCACGGACTGGCTGGCATGGTCATCGTCGACGACGGCTCGGACGTCTCGACCGCTCTGCCGAACGACTACGGCGTCGACGACATCCCGATCATCCTTCAGTGCCTGGCGGCCGACAGCAGCGGCGACATCAAATACAACATCAGCGGCTATCTCGCCTCCAGCCTCAGCTACCCGCTGCTGTGCAACGGCACCAACGTCGACTCGACGACCCTCGGGTTCACGGCCACCAAGACGCGCACGCGCTTCCGGGTGCTGAACGCCTCGCCGGCCGACATCCTGACGGTCCAGCGCAGCGACGGCGGGACGCTCACCCAGATCGCCACCGACCAGGGCTATCTGACCGCGCCCACCGAGGTGACGTCGATCCGGCTGGTGGCCGGCGCGCGCGCCGAGTTCGTCCTCGACCTCGCGGACGCGGTCACGCTCCAGGCCGTCGTCACGACCGGCTGGATCCGTGGCGGCAGCGGCACGTACGACTTCCTGACGGTGACTCCGGACGCCACCGACACGCCCGCCGACCTGCCGAGCGCGCTCAACACGATCACCCGGTACGACACGAGTGCCTTCACCGCGCGGACGATCTCCCTCGGCCAGAGCGGGCAGAACATGACGATCAACGGCTCGGTCGGCACCACCATGTCCGGCATGGCGATGATCAGCACCACGCTGGACGCCGAGGAGGTCTGGACGATCAAGAACGGTACGCAGTTGGAGCATTCGTTCCATCTGCACGACGTGCCGTTCCAGTTGATCGAGATCAACGGTTCGACGCCCACCGGCGTCGACCTCGGCTGGTTCGACACCTACGAGGTGGTCGGCGGCGGCTCCATCAAGATCGCGATGAAGTTCACCGACTTCACCGACGACACGTACATGTACATGCTCCACTGCCATCTGCTCCAGCACGAGGACGAGGGCATGATGGCGGCGCTGATGGTGACGGAGAGCTAGCGCCTTCGGCCGCTCCCCGACCCCGCCTCTCCGAGACCCCGCGTCGGCCCGACGCGGGGTCTCGGCGTCACGTCAGTCCCGCCGCGCGGGCCCGTTCCACCGCCGGGCCGATGGCCTTGGCGACGGCCTCGACGTCGGCCTCGGTGGAGGTGTGGCCGAGGGAGAAGCGCAGGGTGCCGCGGGCCAGGTCGGGGGCGATGCCGGTGGCGAGCAGGACGTGGCTGGGCTGGGCGACCCCGGCGGTGCAGGCGGAGCCGGTGGAGCACTCGATGCCCTGGGCGTCCAGGAGCAGCAGGAGCGAGTCGCCCTCGCAACCGGGGAAGGTGAAGTGGGCGTTGGCGGGGAGCCGGTCCACGGGGTCGCCGCCGAGGATCGCGTCCGGGACGGCCGTACGGACCGCGTCGATCAGGGTGTCGCGCAGGGCGCCGATCTCGCGGGCGAACCACTCGCGCTGCTCGGCGGCGAGGCGTCCGGCGACCGCGAAGGAGGCGATGGCGGGGACGTCGAGGGTGCCGGAGCGGACGTCGCGTTCCTGACCGCCGCCGTGCAGGACGGGTACGGGGGTGTACTCGCGGCCCAGCAGGAGCGCGCCGATGCCGTACGGGCCGCCGATCTTGTGGCCGGTGACGGTCATCGCGGCGAGGCCGGAGGCGGCGAAGTCGACGGGGACCTGGCCGAAGGCCTGGACCGCGTCGGCGTGCAGCGGGACGCCGAACTCGGCCGCCACGTCCGCCAGTTCGCGGACCGGCATCAGGGTGCCGATCTCGTTGTTGGCCCACATGACGGTGGCCAGGGCGACGTCGTCGGGGTTGCGGGCGATCGCCTCGCGCAGGGCGTCGGGGTGGACGCGGCCGTGGGGGTCGACCGGCAGGTACTCGACCGTGGCGCCCTCGTGTTCGCCGAGCCAGTGCACGGCGTCGAGGACCGCGTGGTGTTCGACGGGGCTGGCCAGGACGCGGGTGCGGGCCGGGTCGGCGGCGCGGCGGGACCAGTACAGGCCCTTGACCGCGAGGTTGTCGGCCTCGGTGCCGCCGGAGGTGAGAACGACCTCGCTGGGGCGGGCGCCGAGCGCTTCGGCGAGGGTCTCACGGGCTTCCTCGACCGTGCGGCGGGCCCGGCGGCCGGCTGCGTGGAGGGAGGAGGCGTTGCCGGTGATGCCCAGGTGCGCGGTGAGTGCCTCGACCGCCTCGGGAAGCATCGGGGTCGTCGCGGCGTGGTCGAGGTATGCCATGGTGGCGACGATTCTACGGGGCCGGGTAGTCGGCCTCGCCTCAAGGTGCCCGCGGTCGGCCCGCGGTCGGCCCGCGGTCGGCCCGCGGTCGGCCCGCGGTCGGCCCGCGGTCGGCCCGCGGTCGGCCCGCGGTCGGTCAGAAGCTCCAGGAGATCGTCGAGTCCGCCTGGATGAAGGCCGCCAGGACCAGGAGGTCGGCGATGCCCAGGGCCAGGCCGAGGTAGGCGCGGCCGGGGCGGGCCGTGCGCCGCCAGAGGGCGACCGAGGCCAGGGCGATGGCGATCGGGCCCAGGAAGAGATTGAGGACGAGCAGGCCCAGGAGGCCCAGGATGAA
>NZ_FOFF01000084.1 GCF_900110755.1 Streptomyces sp. yr375 | reverse complement strand
AGGCGCATCCCGTGTTCGCGGATGCGTTGGACGAGGTGTGTGTGCGCTTCGACGGGCTGTTGGAACGTCCGTTGCGTGAAGTGCTTTTTGAGGATGCGGAGAAGGTGATCGACCGGACGGAGTTCACCCAGCCTGCGTTGTTCGCGGTCGAGGTGGCGTTGTTCCGGCTGCTGGAGTCGTGGGGTGTGACGCCCGACTTCGTGGCCGGTCATTCCATCGGTGAGATCGCCGCCGCGTACGTGGCCGGTGTCTGGTCTCTGGACGACGCGTGCACGCTGGTCGCGGCGCGTGGTCGTCTGATGGGCGAACTGCCCTCGGGCGGTGCGATGTTGGCGGTGCAGGCGACCGAGGCGGACGTACTGCTGGAGCTGGACGAGCGTGTTGCCGTCGCGGCGGTTAACGGACCCTCGTCGGTCGTGGTCTCCGGTGATGCGGAAGCAGTCGCGGAGTTGGAGTTGCGCTGGCGTGAACAGGGACGCCGGGTCAAGCAGTTGACGGTCAGTCATGCGTTCCACTCGCCGTTGATGGACCCGATGCTGGCGGAGTTCCGCCGCGTGGCGGAAGGCCTGTCGTACGAGGCTCCGCGTATCCCGGTCGTCTCGAACCTGACCGGTGAGATGGCCACGGCTGACGAACTGTGCTCACCGGAGTACTGGGTCCGGCATGTCCGTGAGGCCGTCCGTTTCGCCGACGGGATCGTGACGCTGCGGGACCGGGGTGTGGCCACCCTGCTGGAGGTGGGCCCGGACGGCGTGTTGTCGGCGGCGGCTGCGCAGTCCCTGGACGCGGGTCAGGCGTGCGTGCCAGTGTTGCGCCGGGACCGGGCCGAGGGCATCAGCGTGGCGTCCGCGCTTGCGTCCCTGCACGTGCGCGGTGTGGTGGTGGACTGGTCGGCGTACTACGCGGGCTCGGGTGTCCGCCGGGTCGAGCTGCCGACGTACCCGTTCCAGCGCAGCCGTTACTGGCCCGAGGTGTCCACCGTCGTACCGCACACGACGCACACGGCGGACGGGTCGGGCAGCGAGATCGACCGGAGGTTCTGGGAGGCCGTCGAACGCGAGGACCTCAAGGCCTTTACGGAGACCATCGGGCTCGAAGGGTTCGACGGACTCGACGGACTCGACGGCGCGGAAGAGGCGGCGGCGGGGGCCGGCGGCATGACCGAACTGCTGCCCGCACTGTCCCGCTGGCGTAGGCGTCAGGCGTGTCGGGCCGTGACCGACAGTTGGCGTTACCGCATCACCTGGCGTCCGATCGACCGGCCCGCTGCGCGTCGGCTGACCGGCACCTGGCTGGTGGTTCTGCCCGCCGAGCTGATCGACGACCCGCTCGTCATCGCCTGCCGGGCCGCCCTTCGGCGGGCCGGGGCGACCCTGGCCGAGCTGCCGCTGACCGAGCGCGAACGCCACAGCGGCGGAGTGATCGCCGAGCGGCTGCACGCGGTCGGCGGGGCAGCGCGCGAGGCAGAACACGCAGGACTCGTAGAACACGCAGGGCTCGCAGGAGTCGTATCAGGAGCGGGACACGGCAGCGGCAGTGGCGGTGGCACCGCCGCGCCACGGTTCGCCGGTGTGCTGTCGCTGCTGGCGCTGGCCGACGCGCCGCACCCGTGCCATGCGGCCGTGCCCTCCGGGCTGGCGGCCACCCTCGCCCTGCTGCACGTCCTGCGCGAGGGGCCCACCGCACCCCTGTGGTGCGTCACCCGCGACGCGGTCGCCGTGACCGCCGCCGACCGGCTCACCAACACCGCGCAGGCTCAGGTGTGGGGCCTGGGCACGGCCGTAGCGCTGGAGTCGCCGCAGCTCTGGGGCGGCCTGATCGACCTGCCGCCCACGCTCACCGACACCACGGCCGACACCGGCGTCGTGACCGCCGCCATGACCACCGTCGCCGACCAGCTCTGTCGACTGCTCGCCCACCCGGACGGCGAGGACCAACTCGCCATCCGCGACAACGGTGTTCACGTCCGTCGGCTGGAACGGGCCCACCGTGTCGAGGCGGTCCCCGGTCGCGAGGAGCCCGCCGTCCGGCCGGGTACGTACCTGATCACCGGCGGCACCGGCGCCCTCGGCGGACACACCGCCCGCTGGCTGGCCCGTAACGGTGCCGAGCACCTGCTGCTGGTCAGCCGAAGCGGCACCGCCGCCCCGGGCGCGTCGGAACTGCTGGCCGAACTCGTCGGCCGGGGCTGCGCGGTGACCGTGGCGCAGTGCGATGTGATAGACCGTCAGGCGCTGGCCCGGCTGCTCGCCGAGATCCCCGACGAGTACCCGCTGACGTCCGTCATCCACACCGCCGGGGTCCTCGACGACGGCGTCGCCGACCACCTGACCCCCGCCCGGCTCGACACGGTGCTGCGCTCCAAGGCGACCGCCGCCGCCAACCTGCACGAACTGACCCTCGATCACCGGCTCACCTCGTTCGTGCTGTTCTCGTCGGTCGCCGGTACCTTCGCCGGGGCGGGACAGGCCAACTACGCCGCTGCCAACGCCTACTTGAACGCCCTCGCCCGGCACCGCCGCGCGCTCGGACTGCCCGGCACGGCGCTCGCCTGGGGCCCCTGGGCCGACAGCGGCATGGCGGTCGACAACGGCCTCGTACAGGAACGCACCCGGCGCATCGGTCTGCCGCCGATGGACCCACGCTCGGCGTCCCTGGCCCTGCACAGCGCCCTCACCGACGAGGAACCGCTGCTCGTGGTCGCCGACATCGAATGGCAGCGCTTCGCCCCCGGCTTCACCGCCACCCGCCGCAGCCGCCTCTTCGACCGGCTCCCCGAGGCCCGGCGGCCCCTGGAACAGACCGCCGCCGCGGCGGCGGCCGCCCCGACGCCGTTGGCCGAACGCGCCGCGTTCGCCGCGCTGTCGCCACGCGAACGCGACGAGGCCCTGCTCACCCTGGTCCGCGGTCAGGCCGCCCTGGTCCTCGGCCACGGTTCGGCGGACGGCGTGCCCTCCGCCCGCGCCTTCAAGGACCTCGGCTTCGACTCCCTGACCGCCGTCGAACTGCGCAACCAACTCGGCGCGGCGACCGGCCTCGAACTGCCCACCACCCTCGTCTTCGACCACCCCAACCCCAGCGCCCTCGCCGCGTATCTCAGCCAGGAACTGTCCACCGACACCGTCGGCGGCCTCGACACCCTGCTGGCCGAACTCGACCGCCTCGAAAGCGCACTTGAGGCGCTGCCGCCCGAGCAGGACGAGACGCGCTCCCTGGTCGCGGTCCGCCTCGGCGCAGTCCTCGGCCGCCTCTCCGGCAGCGGCGGCAGCGGCGCACGCCGGGCGGACAGCGGCCACGACAACAGCTCGGCGGACGTCGTCGAACGGCTCCAGGACGCCGACGCCGCCGAGGTCTTCGCCTTCATCGAGGGCCAGTTGGGCCTCGACGACCAACCCGGCACCCCCTGACACAGCCCGACAGCCCGACAGCCCGACAGCTCGACCAGCCTCCCCCCCACGCACACCACGCCGATGACGAAGATCCCAGAGGGGCCCGCTTCCATGACCGACGAGCAGAAGCTGCTTGACTATCTCAAGCGGGTCAGCGCCGACCTCCACCAGACCCGCCGGCGGCTGCGCGAGCTGGAGGAGAGCGGGCAGGAGCCGGTGGCGATCGTCGGCATGGCCTGCCGGTTCCCGGGCGGGGTCGGTTCACCGGAACAGCTCTGGGACCTCGTGGCCTCCGGCACCGACGCACTGGGCGGCTTCCCCGACGACCGGGGCTGGGACCCGGAGCGGCTCTACAACCCGGACCCGGACCACCCCGGTACCTGCTACGTCCGCGAGGGCGGGTTCCTGGACGGGGCCGGCGACTTCGACCCGGAGTTCTTCGGGATCTCGCCGCGCGAGGCGCTGGCGATGGACCCGCAGCAGCGGCTCCTGCTGAAGACCGGCTGGGAGGCCGTCGAGCGCGCGGGCATCGACCCGGTCGGCCTGCGCGGCTCGCGCACGGGCGTCTTCGTCGGCTCCAACGGCCAGAGCTACGGCGCGCTGCTGATGGGCGCGCCCAGCGACGTCGAGGGCTACGGCGGCACCGGCATCGCCGCCAGCGTCATGTCCGGGCGGCTGTCGTACGTCCTCGGCCTGGAGGGTCCGGCGGTCACCGTCGACACGGCCTGCTCCTCCGCCCTGGTCGCGCTGCACCTTGCGGTGCAGGCGCTGCGGCGCGGCGAGTGCACGATGGCGCTCGCGGGCGGCGTCACCGTCATGGCCACCCCGGGGCCGTTCGTGGAGTTCAGCCGGCAGCGCGGTCTGGCGGCGGACGGCCGCTGCAAGGCGTTCGCGGCGGGAGCGGACGGTACGGGCTGGGGCGAGGGGGTCGGCATGCTGCTCGTGGAGCGGCTGTCCGACGCGCAGCGCAACGGCCACCGGATCCTGGCGGTGGTCCGTGGTTCCGCCGTCAACCAGGACGGCGCGTCCAACGGCCTGACCGCCCCCAACGGCCCCTCCCAGCGCCGGGTCATCCTCCAGGCCCTGGCCGCCGCAGGCCTCACCCCCGACGAGGTCGACGTGGTCGAGGCCCACGGCACCGGCACGACACTCGGCGACCCCATCGAAGCACAGGCCCTGCTGGCCACCTACGGTCAAGGGCGACCCGAGGAACGGCCGTTGCTGCTCGGCTCGGTCAAGTCCAACATCGGCCACACGCAGGCGGCGGCGGGCGTGGCGGGCATCATCAAGATGGTCATGGCTCTGCGCCACGGCGTCGTACCGCAGACCCTGCACGTCGACGCCCCGTCACCGCACATCGACTGGACCAGCGGCCGCCTCCGACTGGCCACCGAATCAACGCCGTTGCCGGAAGTGGAACGCCCCTGGCGGGCGGGCATCTCGTCCTTCGGCGTCAGCGGCACGAACGCCCACACCATCATCGAGCAGGCCCCGGCCCCGACCCCGACCCAGATCGACGCCCCGGCCGACGAGCCCGACGGCGAACTCCCGCTGATCGCCTGGCCGATATCCGCCCGCACCGATCAGGGCCTCGCCGCGCAGGCCGCCGCGCTCCACACCCATCTGCTCGCCGCCCACAACACCGGGATCCGCCCGGCGGACATCGCCCTGTCATTGACGGAAGGCCGCTCGTCCTTCGACCGGCGGACGGTCCTGCTCGGCGAGAACGGCCCCCAACTGCTGGCCGCACTCGCGGAGTTCGCAGCGGGCCGCGACACCGCGAACGCGGTGCGAGGCAACGTGGCGGGAGAAGGCCGACGACTCGCCTTCCTGTTCTCGGGCCAGGGCAGCCAACGAGTGGGCGCGGGCCGCGAGTTGTACGCCGCTCATCCCGTGTTCGCGAAGGCGCTGGACGAGGTCTGCACCCGCTTCGACGGGTTGCTGAACCTGGAACGGCCGTTGCGGGACGTCCTCTTCGACGATGCGACCGGGCTGATCGACCGTACGGAGTTCACCCAGCCCGCGCTGTTCGCGATCGAGGTGGCGCTGTTCCGGCTGCTGGAGTCGTGGGGTGTACGGCCGGACTACCTGGCCGGTCACTCCATCGGCGAGGTGGCGGCGGCGTACGTGGCCGGCGTCTGGTCCCTCGACGACGCGTGCACGCTGGTCGCGGCGCGCGGCCGGTTGATGGGCGCGCTGCCCGAGGGCGGAGCCATGCTCGCGGTGGAGGCGTCCGAGACGGACGTACTGCCGGAGCTGGACGAGCGAGTCGCGGTCGCGGCGGTGAACGGTCCGTCGTCGGTCGTGGTCTCCGGAGAGGCCGCAGTCGTCGAGAAGCTGAAGTCACGCTGGCGCGAACAGGGCCGCCGAGTCAAGCAGTTGACGGTCAGTCACGCCTTTCACTCCCCGCTGATGGACCCGATGCTCGCGGAGTTCCGCCGCGTGGCCGAGAGCCTGACGTACGACGCCCCGCGCATCCCGCTCGTGTCGAACCTGACCGGTGAGCTGGCCACGCCGGAGGACCTGTGCTCGCCCGAGTACTGGGTCCGGCATGTCCGTGAGGCCGTCCGCTTCGCCGACGGCATCCGTACGCTGCACGGCGAAAGCGTCCGTACGTTCGTGGAGCTCGGCCCCGACGGCGTACTGTCCGCGATGGCCCAGCAGACCCTGGCCGAGCTGGATGACGAGCCTGTCGCCTGCCTGCCCACACTGCGCCGGGACCGGGCCGAGAAACTGTCGGCCGGGGCGGCGCTCGCCGGGGTGCATGTGCGCGGCGGCGCGGTGGACTGGCGTGCGTTGCTGGCCGGGAGCGGGGCGCGGCAGGTGGACCTGCCGACGTACGCCTTCCAGGAGCAGCGCTACTGGCTGGAGCCGTCGGCCATGCTCGGCGACCTCGACGGCATCGGCCTGAGCACGGTCGACCACCCGCTTCTCGACGCGGCCGTGCAGATCGCGGATGCCGACGGCGTGCTGCTCACCGGCAGCCTGTCGGTGCGCAGCCACCCCTGGCTCGCCGACCACGACATCCTGGGCAGCATCCTCCTGCCCGGCACCGCGTTCCTGGAACTGGCCATTCGCGCCGGCGACCAGGTCGGCTGCGGCCAGGTCGACGAACTGACCCTCGAAGCCCCGCTGGTCCTGCCCGACAACGCCACCGTGCACCTGCAACTGTGGGTCGGAGCGCCCGACGAGACCGGCCGACGGCCCCTCAGCGTGCACTCGCGACACCAGGACGACACCCGCCCCGACGGCGGATCGGACGCGCCGTGGACCCGGCACGCCCAAGGCACCCTGGCACCCGTGGCCGCCCCCGCTGCCGCCGCCGAGAACCTGACCGTCTGGCCGCCGACCGGCGCGGAGCCCGTGCCGCTCACCGACTTCTACGACACCTGGGCCGCGACCGGCGGCTTCTCCTACGGTCCCGTCTTCCGGGGCCTGCGGGCCGCCTGGCGGCTCGGCGACCAGGTCTTCGCCGAGGTCGCCCTGCCGGAAACGGCACACGAGGACGCCACCCGGTACGGCCTGCACCCCGCGCTCCTGGACGCCGGACTGCACGCCATCACCCTGGGCCGCTTCCTCACCCCCGAAGCCGCCGACACAGCCCCCGGGGGGCGACTGCCCTTCGCCTGGTCGGCCGTCTCGCTGCACGCCAAGGGCGCGACCGCCCTGCGGGTGCGGCTCGCTCCGGCGGGCACCGACGCCGTCTCGGTCCTGGTCGCCGACACCACTGGCGCGGTGGTGGCCACCGCCGACTCCCTCGTCGTACGGCCCGTGTCCGCAGGGCAGTTGCGGCCGCCCGTGACCGCAGCCTCCGACGACGGCCTGCTGCGCCTGGGATGGATGGCCGCGCCGGCATCGGTGGCCGAAACGGCTTCCGTAACGGCGTCCGTTCGATGGGCGGTGCTGGGCGGCGAGCCCTCCGCCGCCTTCGCAGGACTGCGTGCGGCAGGGGCCGAGGTCGCGGCGTACGAACGGCTGAGCGAGGTACCGGCCGACGCCGCCGCCTCCCTGGCCGTGCTGCTGCCCGCGCTCGGCGGGGAAGCGGCTGACAAGGACCTGGTCGAGGACGTGGTCGAGCGCGTCCTCGACGTGATGCAGGAGTGGCTGGCCGACGAGCGGCTGGCGGACGCCCAACTGGTGGTGGTCACGCAGGGCGCGGTCGCGGCTGCTCCCGGCGATACGGTGACGGATCTGGGCGCGGCTGCGGTGTGGGGCCTCGTCCGGTCGGCCCAGGCGGAGAACCCGGGCCGCTTCGTGCTGGCGGACGTCGACGGCACGCCCGAGTCCTGGGCCGCGCTCACCGGGGGCGGTGCGTGGCCCGAGGGCCAAGTGGCCGTCCGCCAGGGCGCGGTAAGCGTCGCCCGCTTGGTGCGGCTCGGGGCCGACGAGGTCCTGACGGTGCCGTCGGACGCGGACGCGTGGCGGTTGGACAGCGCGGCGCGCGGGACGTTGGACGCACTGGAGTTGGTCCCGTTCGAGGAGGCGACCAAGCCCCTCGCAGCGGGTGAGGTGCGAGTCGCGGTGCGTGCCGGTGGCGTGAACTTCCGTGATGTCCTGAGTGCGTTGGGCATGTACCCCGGCCCCGCCGGCCCGTTGGGCGGCGAGGCGGCGGGTGTCGTACTGGAGGTCGGCCCGGAGACGGCCGACCTCACGGTGGGGGACCGGGTGTTCGGTATGGCACCTGGCGGTGGCATGGCCAACGTCACGGTGACGGACGAGCGGCTGCTCGGCCGCGTCCCGGACGGCTGGTCGTTCGCCGAGGCGGCATCGGTGCCGATCGTCTTCCTGACGGCGTGGTACGCGTGGCAGGACCTGGCTCAAGTCCAGTCCGGTGACCGGGTGTTGGTGCATGCCGGTGCCGGTGGCGTCGGCATGGCGGCGATCCAGCTCGCACAGCACTTGGGTGCCGAGGTGTTCGCGACGGCGAGCCCGGGCAAGTGGGAGGTGCTGCGGGGTCTCGGTCTGGATGACGATCACATCGCGTCTTCCCGTGACACGTCCTTCGCGGAGAAGTTCAGTGGCATCGACGTCGTGCTGAACGCTCTCGCGGGTGAGTTCGTCGATGCGTCGCTGTCGGTGCTGGCCGAGGGTGGCCGGTTCCTGGAGATGGGCAAGACCGATGTCCGTGACGCTGCCGAACTGGCCGTGTCCTACCGGGCGTTCGACCTCTCCGAGGCGGGTCCGGACCGGATCGCGGAGTTGCTGGCCGAGCTGCTGGAGCTGTTCGGCACGGGTGTGGTGGAGCTGCTGCCGGTACGGGCGTGGGACGTACGCCAGGCCCGCGACGCGTTCCGTTTCATCAGCCAGGCGAAGCACGTAGGCAAGGTCGTCCTCACGGTCCCGTCGGCGCTGGACCCGGACCGTACGGTGCTGGTGACCGGTGGCACGGGTGGTCTGGGCGCACACGTGGCCCGGCATCTGGTGGTTGAACAGGGCGCCCGGAACCTGTTGTTGGTTTCCAGGCGTGGCTCGGAGGCCCGCGGTGCGGCGGAGTTGCGCGCCGAGCTGACCGAACTGGGCGCTGCCGTACGGATCGTGGCCTGCGATGTGGCCGACCGGGACGCTGTGGCGGCCCTGTTGGAGTCCGAGCGCCTGACGGCGGTCATCCACACCGCCGGTGTCCTGGACGACGGTCTCGTCGGCGCCCTCACCCCCGACCGTCTGGCGACCGTCTGGGGCCCGAAGGCCGACGCGGCTCGCCACCTCCACGAACTCACGGCCGGCCAAGACCTGGCGGCCTTCGTCCTGTTTTCCTCCATCGCCGGCACTCTCGGTGCCTCCGGTCAGGCCAACTACGCTGCCGCGAACGCCTCGTTGGACGCGCTGGCCGCGTACCGTCGCACCAGCGGTCTGCCCGCGACCTCCGTGGCCTGGGGTCCCTGGTCGCAGGTCAGCGGTATGACGCGTGACCTCACCGAGGCGGACGTACGCCGTATGGCCGGTGGCGGCCTCGTGCCGCTGGGGGCGGACGAGGGCATGGCGCTGTTCGACGCCGCCTGGACCGGCGTCGAGGCGCGGCCGGTCGCGGTGCACCTGGAGACGGCCACGCTGCGTGCCAATGCCTCGGTGGGCGCGCTGCCGCCCGTCATGAGCGGGCTGGTCCGGGCCTCCTTGCGCAGGGCGCGCGATGTGTCGGCGTCCGCCGAGCAGTCGCTCGTGGCGCGGCTGGCGGGTCTGGAACAGGCCGAGGCCCGACGGGTCGTGGTGGAACTGGTGCGGGCGCACGCGGCGGCCGTGCTGGGCCACGGCGGTGCCGCCGACGTGGATCCGAGCCGGGCCTTCAAGGACCTCGGCTTCGACTCCCTCACCGCCGTCGAACTGCGTAACCACCTCAATACGGCGACGGGCCTGCGGCTGCCGGCGACCCTCGTCTTCGACTTCCCGACCCCGCAGTCGCTCGCGGACTTCGTCCTGGCCGAACTCGCGGGAACCGTCCCGCAGGCGGCGGTCGTCCCGGCTGCCGCCACCACCGGCACGGCCGGCGGCGCGGCGGCGGACGAGCCGTTGGCGATCGTGGGCATGGCCTGCCGGTTCCCCGGCGGGATCGCGTCGCCCGAGGCACTGTGGAACCTGGTGCTGGACGGCGGCGACGCCATCGGCGACTTCCCCGCCGACCGCGGCTGGGACCTGGAGGCGTTGTTCGACGCGGACGGTGAGCGAGCCGGTACGTCGTACGTCAGCCGGGGCGGCTTCGTCGCCGAGGCGGCGGGCTTCGACGCCGGGTTCTTCGGGATCTCGCCGCGTGAGGCGCTGGCGATGGACCCGCAGCAGCGGCTCCTGCTGGAAGCCGCCTGGGAGGCGCTGGAGCGCGCGGGCATGGACCCGGCGACGGTGCGTGGTTCGCGCGCCGGTGTGTTCATCGGCGCCGCCGCCTCCGGGTACGGCACGGGCCTGCTGCGGATGCCGGAGGGCGTCGAGGGGCACCTGCTGACCGGTAACACCCCGAGTGTGGTGTCGGGCCGGCTGGCGTACACGTTCGGCTTCGAGGGCCCCGCTGTCACGGTGGACACCGCCTGCTCGTCGTCGCTGGTCGCACTGCATCTGGCGGGTCAGGCACTGCGGTCCGGCGAGTGCGAGGTGGCGTTGGTCGGCGGTGTGACGCTGATGGCGACGCCGAGCATCTTCACGGAGTTCTCGCGGCAGCGCGGCCTGTCCACCGACGGGCGCTGCAAGGCGTTCGCGGCCGCGGCCGACGGCACCGGCTGGTCCGAGGGCGTGGGCATGCTGGTGGTCGAGCCGTTGTCGCAGGCCCGACGCAACGGCCGTACGGTGCTGGCGGTGGTGCGCGGTTCGGCCGTCAACCAGGACGGGGCCTCGAACGGCCTGACCGCACCCAACGGCCCCGCCCAACAGCGGGTCATCCGCCAGGCGCTGGCCAACGCCCGCCTCACCCCCTCCGACGTCGACGCCGTCGAGGCACACGGCACGGGCACGGCTCTCGGCGACCCGATCGAGGCGCAGGCCCTGCTGGCCACCTACGGCAAGCAGCGCGAGGGCGACCGTTCGCTGCTGCTGGGCTCGGTGAAGTCCAACATCGGGCACACGCAGTCGGCGGCCGGTGTGGCCGGTGTCATCAAGATGGTCCTCGCGATGCGGCACGGTGTGCTTCCGCAGACCCTGCACGTGGACGAGCCGACCCCGCACGTCGACTGGACGGCGGGTGCCGTCGAACTGCTGACCGCCACCACCGAGTGGCCCGAGACGGGCCGTCCGCGCCGGGCGGGCGTGTCCTCCTTCGGCGTGAGCGGCACGAACGCGCACGTGATCATCGAGCAGGGCGAGCCGGCGGCGAAGCCGCCGCAGGGTTCGCTGGAGGACTCACCGGCTGAGGCCCCCGACCTGGTGCCCTTCTCGCTGTCCGCCCGCAGCACGAAGGCGTTGCGGGCACTGGCCGGCCGCCTGCGGGACCGCCTGCTGACCGAGCCCGGGTGGCGCGTCCACGACGTGGCGTACTCCCTGGCCACCAGCCGCGCACTGCTGGAGCACCGCGCCGTCGTGATCGGCACCGACCGCGCCGAACTCCTCGACGGCCTGGCCGCAGTCGCCTCCGACCGACAGACCCCGAACGTCTCCGCCGCCACAGCGAGCCCGGCCGGCCGAACGGCCTGGCTGTTCACCGGCCAGGGCGCACAGCGCGCGGGCATGGGGCGTGGTCTTTACGCCGCCTTCCCGGTGTTCGCGGCTGCGCTGGACGCGGTGTGCGCGGGCTTCGACGGGTTGTTGGACCGTCCGTTGCGTGAAGTGCTTTTCGAGGACGGGGAGTTGATCGGCCGTACGCAGTTCACCCAGCCCGCGTTGTTCGCGGTCGAGGTGGCGTTGTTCCGGCTGCTGGAGTCGTGGGGCGTACGACCGGACTTCGTGGCCGGTCACTCGATCGGCGAGGTCGCTGCCGCGTATGTGGCGGGGGTGTGGTCTCTGGAGGACGCGTGCACGCTGGTGGCGGCGCGTGGTCGGTTGATGGGTGCGCTGCCGGTGGGTGGCGCGATGCTGGCGGTCGAGGCGGCCGAGGCGGACGTACGTCCCGAGTTGGACGAGCGTGTCACGGTCGCGGCAGTGAACGGTCCGTCGTCGGTCGTGGTCTCCGGTGATGCCGTAGCCGTCGCCGAGTTGGAGTCGCGGTGGCGTGAACAGGGTCTGCGTGTCAAGCAGTTGACGGTCAGTCACGCGTTCCACTCGCCGTTGATGGATCCGATGCTGGCGGAGTTCCGCCGCGTGGCCGAGGGCCTGTCGTACGAGACTCCGCGCATCCCGCTCGTGTCGAACCTGACCGGCGAGCTGGCCACGCCGGAGGAGTTGTGCTCGCCGGAATACTGGGTCCGGCATGTCCGTGAGGCGGTCCGTTTCGCCGACGGCATCCGTACGCTTCATGGCGAAGGCGTCCGCCGTTACCTGGAGTTGGGCCCCGACGGGGTCCTGACGGCCATGGCGCAGAGCACGATCACTGAGGCCGAAGCGGAAACCGAGGGTGAGGCCGAGGCCGTCCTCGTGCCCGCCCTGCGGCGTGACCGTGCCGAGGACGCGGCCCTGCTGACGGCGCTGGCCACCCTCCACGTCCACGGCCCTGCCGTCGGCTGGTCGGCGTACCTGACCGGCAGCGAGAACGGGAACGGGAACGGCAGCGGTGATCTCCGTCTCGTCGACCTGCCCACCTACCCCTTCCAGCACCAGCACTACTGGCTGGAGTCCGGCTCCCTGCACGACCTGCTGGCCGACTACTCCGCCCAGCCTGCCACCGAGGAAACCGGCTTCTGGCAAGCCGTGGAACGTGCCGACGTCGACTACCTCGCCCAGCAGCTCCAGTTGGATTCGCCCGACACCCTCGACGCACTCCTCCCCGCACTCTCCGCCTGGCACAGCCGCAACAAGGACGAGGCGGTCAGCGGAAGTTGGTGCTACCGCGAGGCGTGGCAGCCGCTGCCGTCCGAGTCGTCGTCGAGCAGCGCGGACGGTACCCAGCCGCCCCGGCGCTGGCTGTTGGTGGAGTCCGCCACCGGCGAAACCGACGCCCCCGCGACGACCCTGGCTCACGCCCTGGCCGCAGCCGGTCACGTCCCCGTCCGCCTCACCATCCCCGCCCAGGCGACCCGCGACGCGGTCGCCGAACTGCTCCGCAACGCCCTTGCCGACACCCCCGAACTCACGGGAGTCCTCTCACTGTTGGCCCTCGACGCCACTGCGGAGGCCTCTGCCGACGACGCCGTGCTCCGGTCGACCCTCACCCTGATTCAGGGTCTGGGTGATGTTGGTGTGGGTGCGCGGTTGTGGTGTGTGACGCGTGGGGCTGTGTCGGTGGGTGGTTCGGATCGGGTGGTGTCGCCGGGTCAGTGTGGGGTGTGGGGTTTGGGTCGGGTGGCTGGGTTGGAGTTGCCTGAGCGGTGGGGTGGTGTGGTGGATGTGCCTGTGTTTTTTGATGTGCGGGCGGCTGGGCGGTTGGTTGGGGTTGTGGGCCAAGGGTCCGAGGATCAGGTTGCGGTGCGTGGTTCGGGTGTGTTGGTACGTCGTTTGGTGAGGGTGCCTGTTGAGCGTGGGTCTTCTGGTGATGGCTGGGTGCCGTCGGGGACGGTGTTGGTGACGGGTGGTTTGGGTGGTTTGGGTGGTCATGTGGCGCGGTGGTTGGTGGGGCGTGGGGCTGAGCGGTTGGTGTTGGTGGGGCGTCGGGGTGTGGATGCGCCGGGTGCGGCGGAGCTGGTCGCTGAGCTGGGTGTGGCGGTGTCGGTGGTGGCGTGTGATGTGGCGGACCGTGAGGGTTTGCGGGCGGTGATTGACGGTATTTCTTCGGATTGTCCGTTGACTGCGGTGGTGCATGCGGCGGGTGTGTTGGATGACGGTGTTCTGGAGGGGCTTTCTGGTGAGCGGTTGGGTGGTGTGTGGCGGGCTAAGGCAATGGGTGCGTGGAATTTGCATGAGTTGACGCGTGATCTGGA
The DNA here is from genome assembly GCF_900110755.1 of Streptomyces sp. yr375. Lineage (GTDB taxonomy): Bacteria > Actinomycetota > Actinomycetes > Streptomycetales > Streptomycetaceae > Streptomyces. The sequence continues at coordinate 122 of NZ_FOFF01000084.1, read as the reverse complement.
TTTGGAGGCGTTTGTTCTTTTCTCTTCGGTGTCGGGTGGTGTGGGTGCGTCGGGTCAGGGGAATTACGCGGCGGCGAATGCGTTTTTGGATGGGTTGGCGGAGTTCCGGCGTGGTCTGGGTT
>NZ_FOFF01000019.1 GCF_900110755.1 Streptomyces sp. yr375 | reverse complement strand
CGAGCGCTTCGGCGAGGGTCTCACGGGCTTCCTCGACCGTGCGGCGGGCCCGGCGGCCGGCTGCGTGGAGGGAGGAGGCGTTGCCGGTGATGCCCAGGTGCGCGGTGAGTGCCTCGACCGCCTCGGGAAGCATCGGGGTCGTCGCGGCGTGGTCGAGGTATGCCATGGTGGCGACGATTCTACGGGGCCGGGTAGTCGGCCTCGCCTCAAGGTGCCCGCGGTCGGCCCGCGGTCGGCCCGCGGTCGGCCCGCGGTCGGCCCGCGGTCGGCCCGCGGTCGGCCCGCGGTCGGCCCGCGGTCGGTCAGAAGCTCCAGGAGATCGTCGAGTCCGCCTGGATGAAGGCCGCCAGGACCAGGAGGTCGGCGATGCCCAGGGCCAGGCCGAGGTAGGCGCGGCCGGGGCGGGCCGTGCGCCGCCAGAGGGCGACCGAGGCCAGGGCGATGGCGATCGGGCCCAGGAAGAGATTGAGGACGAGCAGGCCCAGGAGGCCCAGGATGAAGGACGCGACGGCCATGCCGTCGGCGTCCCGGACGCCGGTGGGGCGGGTGGCGGTGGGGCGGGTTGCCGGGGCGGTGAATTGCATGGTCGCTCAGCTCCTGTCGGTTCCGTGGGTTCCGTCGGTTCCGTCGATGAACGGGCGGCGGTCGGTGGGTCGCGGTCAGTGGGTCGGGGTCTGGCGGCGGCGGTCGTGGCGCTCGCGGAGCGCGAAGATGCCGAGCCAGGCGGCGATCACGGCGGCGACGACGACGGTGAAGGCGAACGGCGCGTGGGCGACGGTGCCCATGACGACACCGAGCAGCAGCAGTGCGGCGACGAGGAACAGCATGGGATCGGATCCCCCTCCGTAAAGTCTGGGTGAACAGTTGTAGTAACACTTGTTCACTGACTTTGAAGTCTAACGCTCCGCACGACTTTCCAATTACGGAGAACAGTTGTTAACTGGATGACATGAGTCACACCTTCGGCATCAGGCAGGCCCAGAAGCAGAAGACCCGGCAGGCGCTGCTGGACGCGGCGTTGGGCCTGCTGGAGGAGCAGAGCCTGAGCAGCCTGGGCCTGCGCGAGGTCACCCGCGCCGTCGGTGTCGCACCCACCGCCTTCTACCGGCACTTCCGCTCGACCGCGGATCTGGGCGTGGCCCTCGTCGAAGAGGCGCTGGGCAGCCTGCACCCGATGATCCGGACCACCGTGACCACGGCCGACACCGGCGAGGAACGCATCACGCGGGCCGTCGAGTTGATCGCCGGCCATGTGAACGCCCAGCCCGCGCACGTCCGTTTCATCGCCCGCGAGCGGCACGGCGGGGTCCAGCCGGTGCGGGAGGCGATCCGGGAGCAACTGGGCCGGTTCGCCGAGGAGGTGAAGGCCGAGCTGGCCAAGGACGCGCAGGCGAAGGGCTGGAGCGACGACGACCTGCTGATGCTCTCGCACCTCTACGTCGACCAGATGCTCATCACGGCCTCGCTGTTCCTGGAGTCCCTGGAGGCCTCACCGGAGGAACGGGAGCGGATCAGCCGGCGCGCGACCCATCAGATGCGGCTCATCAGCATCGGCCGCCACCACTGGCTGGACTGAACGGAGACAAGAGGGGCGGCGCACCGGGAAACCCGGTGCGCCGCCCCTGTCGGTGAACCCGCCGATCAGCCCTGCTGCTGCGCCTGCTGCCCCTGGCCGCCGCTCTGGCCGCCGCCGCACCCGCCGCCGCCCTGGCCGCCGCCGGGGCCGCCCTGACCGCCGCCGCCGGGACCGCCGCTCGGGGCGCCGGACGGGACACCGGTCGGAGCACCCGTCGGCTGCCCGGAAGCGGCACCGGTCGGCGCACCCGAAGGAGCACCCGTGGGCGCTCCCGAGGGCGCTCCGCTGGGCATGCCCGAGGCGTTGCCGGACGGCGGCGAGCAGGACTGCTGGCTCGACGTGCCGCTGTTCGAGGAGGAGGACGAGGAGTCGCCCGAGCCGCAGGCCACCAGGGCGAGGGGCGAGAGCGCCAGCAGCGCCACCGCGGGGACGAGACGGACGGGCATCACGGCACGCTTCATGAGAAACAGCTCCAGGGACGGTGAGGAAGGCCTGAGGCAGGAACTCAACCAACGGCGCTTAGGGCTTCCTTGAGCCCCCTCTGTGCCCGGCCTGTCAATCAGGTCAAGCACCCCTCAAGAAACCTCGCTGACCTGGGAGTTCACCCAAAAGGCCCGGTGGGCGGGCTGGTACAGCTCCGTGACAGAAGAGGCCGCCGCCGGGCCCGGAGCCCCGGTCAGTCGAGCCTGACCCGCGCCAACTGCCGTGACTGCGCGACCAGTCGGTCCGCGCTGTCCCAGACCTCGGCGTCCTCCTCCAGGAAGCCGCCCGCGAGGTTGCGGGTGGTGATGGAGACGCGGAGCGGGCCGGGGGCCGGGCGGCAGCGGACGTGGACGGTCAGTTCGACCGTGGGGACCCAGCCGCTCAGGCCGATCTCGAAGGCGGTGGGCGGCAGGGCGTCCACGGCGAGCAGGAGGGCGAGCGGGTCGGAGTCGCGGCCGTCCTTCAGGCCGAACCAGGCGCGCATCTCGCCCTTGCCCGAGGGCTGTCCGAGCGCCCAGCCGAGCGTGGCGGGGTCCAGCTTGAGCAGCAGCCGGTCGACGATGGCGGAGCTGCCGTCGACCGGCACCGGTCCGTCCTCGGGGCCGAAGCACTGGTCGAGGGGCGGCAGCGCCGGGGGCTGCGCCGCCGTCCGGACGTCGTCGGGGAGCGCCCCGAGGTCGCCGTAGGAGGCGAGGACGCGGATCCGCTCGACCTCGACGCCGTCCTCGTCGTACTGGAAGAGGGAGGCCTGCCCGGTGGACAGGGTGCGGCCGGTGCGGACGACGTCCGTGCGGACGACCGCGGGGCCGGGCCGGGAGGCGGTGAGGTAGTGCGCCGAGATCGTGAACGGGTCGCGGTGCGGCAGGGCGTCCGCGAGCGCGCGGCCGAGGACGGCGAGGAGGTAGCCGCCGTTGACGGCGCTGATGATCGTCCAGCCGGCCGAGAGGTCGATGTCGTAGACGCCGGGCGCGCGCCGGGTGAGCGCGGTGTCGCGGTCGAACTCGCTGTCGCCGATGGTGGCCCGCCGGGCTGCCGTGGTCGCTGCTTCTGGCATGACCCGAACGGTACAACAGGTCATTACTAAGCGGTAGCTTTCCATCGTGGCGCAGGGCTCCCACGGGGCACCCCTGACATAAGATTTTCTTGAGGTTCCCTTGAGAGTCCTGCCATTTCTTGGTAAGGGTCCGAAATCGGCCGTAACCTCGACGCCCGTTTTCCCCTCTGCAAGGACATGAGCCTCACCGGGACTCCGTTCCTCTACACCCTGATCGCGCTGTCCGTCGTCGCCGTCGCGCTGCCGCTGCTGGCGTGGTCGCGGCTGCGCGGGCCGCGGATCCTGCGCGCCGCGGGCCGGGTACTGATGCTGATGTTCGCGCAGGGCACGGCCGTCGCCCTGGTGTTCGTCGTGGTCAACAACTCCAACGGCCTGTACGACACCTGGGCCGACCTGCTGGGCACCGGTACCCATGTACAGCAGGCCGCCGACCTGGGCGTCGACGGCACCGGCGGGATCGCGCTGGACCGACTGCCCAAGGTCACGCAGAAGTTCGTCCCGGCTCAAGGGCCGGGCCTGAACGCGGCCGGCGGGGTGCGCGTCACCGACCTCCAGGGCCGGGTCTCCGGCGTGAACGCCGAGGTCTACGTCTGGCTGCCGCCGCAGTACAACGAGCCGGCCTACGCGCACCGCGCCTTCCCCGTCGTCGAGCTGCTGCCGGGCTATCCGGGCTCCGCGAAGTCCTGGTACGGGACGCTGCACGTGCACGAGCAACTGGCGCCGCTGATGCGCTCGGGCCAGGTCGCGCCGTTCATCCTGGTCGCGCCGCGCACCACGCTGCTGCCGGGCGTGGACACCGGCTGCGCCAACGTGCCGGGCACCGTCAACGCCGACACCTGGCTGAGCATCGACGTGCCGCGGATGGTCAAGGACAACTTCCGGGTCCAGTCCGCGCCCAAGGGCTGGGCGGTCGCCGGGTACTCGGCGGGCGGGCACTGCGCGGCCAAGCTCGCCGTCGCCCACCCCGACCGCTACCGGGCGGCGGTGAGCCTGTCCGGGTACAGCGACCCGATGATCGAGCACAACTCGCTCGCCGCCCAGGACCCGGAGCTGCGCCGGGCGAACAACCCGTACCTGCTGCTGGGCAAGGCGGCCGTGCCGCCGCCGGTGGCGCTCTACCTCTCCGGCCAGCCGCACGACGGCTACGAGGCGGCCCTCGCCCTCCGGAAGGAGGCGAAGGCGCCGACGAGCGTGCACGTCGTCTACATCCCGAGCAGCGCGGGCGGCCACACCATGGCGCTGTGGCGGCCGCAGGTGGTGCCGGCGTTCCGCTGGCTGACGACCCAGCTCGGCCAGCAGGGCGCGAGCGGCGGCAGCGCAGGCGGCGGCCACGGGAAGGGCAAGGGGAAGGGGACTACTCCTCCCGGACCGTCGAACGACGGTTCCAGGCACGCGGCGCTCGCCAGTGGAAGCGCATCGCGAGCAACCGCAGAACGGAAGCGGTGACCGCGGCCACCCCGCTGGCCAGCGGCGTGAGCACGTCGTAGCGGATGCACAGCACCACCATGGTGGCGCCGACGATCGCCGGGACCGCGTACAGGTCGCGGTCCCAGCGCAGCAGCGAGGGCACCTCGTTGGCGAGCACGTCGCGCAGCACGCCGCCGCCGACGGCGGTCGCCATCCCCAGGGCGGCCGAGGCGGTGAGGCCGAGCCCGTGGGAGTACGCCTTCGTGGTGCCCGTGACGCAGAACAGGCCGAGGCCGGCCGCGTCGAAGACGTTCACGCCCGTCTGGATGCGCTCCACCTGAGGGTGGAGGAAGACGACCAGCAGGGCGGCGAGCAGCGGGGTGAGAAAGTACCCCAGGTCGGTGAAAGCGGCCGGGGGCACCGCCCCGATGACCAGGTCCCGGAACAGCCCTCCGCCCAGCGCGGTGACCTCGGCGAGCATGGCGATGCCGAACACGTCGAAGTTCTTGCGTACGGCCAGCAGCGCGCCGGAGATGGCGAACACGAAGATGCCGGCGAGGTCGAGCGTGTGCTGGACGGAGGGGCTGAATATTTGCTGGAACACCCTTACATTGTCACCCGGCGAAAGCCATGGACCTTACAAAGCCAGGCCGTACGCCCTTACAGGGACGGTTTCCCTGTGGTGAACAGCCAGGTGTGGAAGAGGTCGTCGAGCTGCTGCCCGGAGATCTGCTCGGCGAGGCGGACGAAGTCGGCGGTGTCCGCGTTGCCGTAGCGGTGCAGCCTGGTCCAGGTGGGGAGCAGCTTGAAGAAGGCGGCGTCGCCGATGCGCTCGCGCAGCATCTGGAGGGTCATCGCGCCGCGCTGGTAGACGGCGGAGGCGAACATGGTGTCGCGCTGCGGGTCGCCGACGGGCGTCTGCCAGAAGGCACTGTCGGCCGGGCGGGCGTTGTAGCCGGCCAGGAAGGAGGCGTGCGCGGACTGGGTGCCCTGGTGCTCGGCCCACAGCCACTGGGCGTAGGTGGCGAAGCCCTCGTTGAGCCAGATGTCCTTCCAGTGTGCCACCGACACCGAGTCGCCGAACCACTGGTGGGCCAGCTCGTGGACGATCGTCGTCTCGCTGCGGACGGCCGAGTACACCGGCTTGGACTGCACCTCCAGCGAGAACCCGGCCTCCGGCATGTCGTCGACGATCGCGCCGGTCTCCTCGAAGGGGTACGGGCCGAAGACCTGCGACCAGTAGTCGGTGGCGGCGGCCGTGACGGCGTACACGTCGACGTTGTTGCTGTTCGCGAGGACCGGGTCGATGGCGACGTAGATCGGGGTGCCGCCGGGGGTCGTCCCGGTCCGGACGTCGAACTTCCCGATCGTGGCGGTCGCGAGGTAGGTCGCCATCGGCTTCGACTCGCGCCAGTGCGTGTACGTCGAGTCGCCCTTGTCGTACGTCGAGACCAGCCGGCCGTTGGAGACGCCGGTGAGGCCCTTGGGGGCCTTGATCCGGATGTCGTAGGTGGCCTTGTCGGAGGGGTGGTCGCTGGAGGGGAACCAGGTGGAGGCGGCGTTGGGCTCGCAGGCGACGAAGACGCCGTCGGCGGTCTTCATCCACCCGTAGTCGGAACCGAACACGATGGGTCCGCCCAGGGGTTCGGGGACGCCGCCGTAGGTGACGGCGACCTCGAAGGTGCGGCCCTTGCGCAGCGCGTCGCGCGGGGTGATCCGGATCTCGTCGCCGACGCGGCTGAACTGCGCGCGTCTGCCGTCCACTTCGACCCGGGTGACCTCCAGTTTCTGCAGGTCCAGATCGAAGGACGACAGGTTCTGGGTGGCGCGGGCGGTGAGCGTCGTACGGCCGTCGAGGCGGTCGGTGTCCGGGTCGTAGGCGACGCTCAGGTCGTAATGGCGGGCGTCGAAGCCGCCGTTGCCGAGCTGCGGGAAGTAGGTGTCGCCGATGCCGTCCGCGCCGGGGGTGGGGGCGGGGGCGGCGGCGATGACGAGAAAAGAGGCCGCCGCTGTCGCGAGGGCCCCTAAACGCGCCGGTAAACGTGCCGAACGGGAGAGTGCCATGGGTCGTCCCTTCGAGCGTGTGCCGATCAGTCGGACACGGACGACCCTGCGCTCTCCCGTTCGGGCATGTGCATGACTTTGCCAACTCGTCATGCGTTACGTGCCGGTTGACTCCTGGCTGTCGCCGTCACCGTCACCGTCGCTGTCGCCGGCGGTCGGCTCCGCGAGGATCTCGTCCGGCACCAGTTCCGCCGCCTCCTTCGCGGCGGTCAGCAGGACGGTGTCCTGCGGGGCCTGGTCCGCGAAGTTCTCCGGGTGGTGGCAGGCGACCTGCTGGCCGGGCCGCAGCTCCACGAGCGCCGGCTCGGTCGTCTTGCAGATCTCCGTCGCCTTCCAGCACCGGGTGTGGAAACGGCAGCCGCTCGGCGGGGAGATCGGCGAGGGCACGTCGCCCTTGAGCAGGATCCGGTCGCTCTTGGCGTTCCTGCGCCGCGGGTCCGGGATCGGCACCGCGGACATGAGCGCCTTGGTGTACGGGTGCATCGGCGTCTTGTAGAGCAGGTCGCGGTCGGCCAGCTCCACGATCTTGCCGAGGTACATCACCGCGATCCGGTCCGAGACGTGCCGGACGACCGAGAGGTCGTGCGCGATGATCACGTACGTCAGGCCGAGCTCCTGCTGGAGGTCGTCCAGCAGGTTGACGACCTGCGCCTGGATCGACACGTCCAGCGCCGAGACCGGCTCGTCGGCCACGACCAGCTTCGGGTTCAGGGCGAGCGCGCGGGCGATGCCGATGCGCTGGCGCTGACCGCCGGAGAACTCGTGCGGGTAGCGGTTGTAGTGCTCGGGGTTGAGCCCCACGACCGACAGCAGCCGCTGCACTTCCTTCTTGATGCCGCCCTCGGGCTCGACGCCCTGGAGCTTGAAGGGAGCGCCGATGATCGTGCCGATGGTGTGGCGCGGGTTCAGCGACGAGTACGGGTCCTGGAAGATCATCTGCACGTCGCGGCGCAGCGGACGCATGCCGCTCACCCCGAGGTGCGTGATGTCCTTGCCCTGGAACTCGACCTTGCCGGCGGTCGGTTCGAGCAGCCGGGTGATCAGCCGGCCCATCGTGGACTTGCCGCAGCCGGACTCGCCCACGACGCCGAGGGTCTCACCGGCGCGGACCTCGAAGTCGATGCCGTCGACCGCGTGCACCGCGCCGACCTGCCGCTGGAGCAGGCCCTTCTTGATCGGGAAGTGCTTCTGCAGCCCGGTGACCTTCAGCAGGACCTCGCCGGGGGCGGCGTCCTTCGTGAGGGTCGCGCCCTGCTCCGTCGGAGCGTCGGCCTGCGCGGGAATGTTCACCGCTTTCTCGTCGTCACTCACAGCTTCGGCGCAATCTCTTCGGTCCAGATCCGCTCCCGCTGCTCCGTGCCCAGGTGGCAGGCGGCCCAGTGCCGGCTGCCGACCTCGGCCAGCTCGGGCCGGACGGTGCGGGTCACGTTGTCCTTCGGGAGGTCCGCGTACGGGCAGCGCGGGTTGAAGGCGCAGCCGGACGGGATGTTGATCAGCGAGGGCGGCGAGCCCTTGACCGGGATCAGGCGCTCCTGCTGCTCACGGTCCAGCCGCGGCATCGAGCCGAGCAGCCCCCAGGTGTAGGGGTGCCGGGGCTCGTAGAACACCTTGTCGGCCGGACCCCGCTCGACGCAGCGCCCGCCGTACATCACCAGGATGTCGTCGGCGAGTTCGGCGACGACGCCCAGGTCGTGGGTGATGACGACGACCGCGGAGCCGAACTCCTTCTGCAGGTCCCGGATGAGGTCGAGGATCTGCGCCTGGACGGTCACGTCCAGGGCGGTCGTCGGCTCGTCCGCGATCAGCAGCTCGGGGTTGTTGACCAGCGACATCGCGATCATCGCGCGCTGGCGCATACCGCCGGAGAACTCGTGCGGGTAGCTGTCGGCGCGCTTGTCGGGCTGCGGGATGCCGACCCGGTCGAGCATCTCGACCGCACGGCGCTTGGCGGTCTTCTTGTCGACGGGGTGGTGGATCCGGTACGCCTCCACGATCTGCTGGCCGATCGTGTAGTACGGGTGCAGCGCCGACAGCGGGTCCTGGAAGATCATCGCCATCTGCCGGCCGCGCAGCTTGCGCACGTGGTCCGGGTCGGCGGACAGCAGCTCGGTGCCGTCGAGCCAGATCTCGCCGGAGATCTGCGCCTTGCGCTTGCCGTACTGGCCGGCGGTGTGCAGGCCCATGATGCCGAGCGAGGTCACCGACTTGCCGGAGCCGGACTCGCCCACGATGCCGAGGGTCTTGCCCTTCTCCAACTGGAAGCTGAGCCCGTCGACGGACTTGACCAGGCCGTCGTCGGTCGGGAAGTGCACCTTGAGGTCGCGCACTTCGAGGAAGGAGGTCGGCGCGGGCGAGGCGGGGGTGGGCTCGCCCACGGCCGCTCCGCTCTTGCTGAGTTCGGTCACGAGAGCCTCACTCGGGGGTCGATCACGGCGTACAGGATGTCCACCACGAGGTTGGCGACGAGCACCGCGAGGGAAGTGATCAGGGTGACGCCCAGGATGATGGGCAGGTCCTGGTTCTTGATGGCGTTGAGCACCGCCTGGCCGAGACCGGGCAGGTTGAACGCCGTCTCGGTGAGGATCGCGCCGCCGATGAGGGCGCCGAGGTCCATCCCGAGCATGGTCAGCAGCGGGGTCATCGTGGAGCGCATGGCGTGCTTGCCGATGACGGTCTGCTCCTTGAGGCCCTTGGCGCGGGCGGTGCGGATGTAGTCCTCGCCGAGGATCTCCAGCATGGTGGCCCGGGTGATGCGGGCGTACATGGCCGCGTACAGGAAGGCGAGGGTGACCCACGGCAGGATCATCCCGCCGAACCAGCCGCTGAGACTGTCCTCCAGGGGCACGAACTGCCCGTCGAACAGGTTCAGTCCGTAGACGAAGACCGACAGGGCGAGCATGCCGGTGAAGTAGATCGGGAGGGAGACGCCCGAGAGCGCGATCACCATCGCGCCGCGGTCCCACAGGCTGCCCCGCTTGAGCGCGGAGAGCACACCCGCCGAGACACCGAAGATCAGCCACAGCACGGCGGCGCCGAGCGCGAGGGCCAGGGTCACCGGGAAGCGGTCGGTCAGCACCGGCCAGACGGCCTGCTCACTGCGGAAGGAGTAGCCGAAGCACGGAGCGGCACAGTGGATGCTGTCGCCGCCGCCCGTGTAGGTGCGCCCGGCGAAGATCCCCTTGAAGAACTCCCAGACCTGGGCGTAGATCGGGTCGCCCAGACCCAGCTTCTCCCGCACGCCCTCGACCGCGGCCGGGTCGGCCTGCTTGCCCACGAAGCTCAAGGCGATGTCGACGCCGGCCCACTTGGGGATGAGGAAGAAGATGCCGAAGACCACCATGACGATGACCACGAGCATCACTGCGGCGGCGAACAACCGCCTGATGAGATAAGCGAGCACAGCTCTCGGCCCGCCGCGGACCGCGGGCCACCGGAGGTCTTCCGGTGGCCCGCGATCACGCCGCGCCGGCCTTCACCTGCCTTTCGTGCCGTTCGGCGGGTGTGCCGGGACTACTTCTTCGGGTTCTTCAGACCGAGGTTGACGAAGTCGTACTGACCGCTGTAACCGTCGGTGGTGTAGACGTTCGCCAGGTTGTCCGAGCGCCAGTTGAGGAACCGCTCGAAGACGAAGGGCAGGTAGTACGCGCCCTCCATCACCTTGTGGTTGATCTCCGTGGCGATCTTGGTCTTGCCGGCGTCGTCCAGGGTGGTGACGTACGACGAGAACAGGCCGTCGATCGTCTTGTCCTTGATGAGCGCGTAGTTGTTGTTACCGCTCTGCGCGATGTACTTGCTGTTCCACAGCGGCAGACCGAAGCCCTGGACGGACGGGAAGTCCGGACCCCAGCCCATGATGATGATGCCGTAGCCCTTCTTCTGCACGTTCGAGGGGCTGCCGATGATGCCGGTGGTCTGCGAGCCGTCGTACTGGTCGATCTCGGCGATGATGCCGATCTTCTTCAGCGACGCCTGGAGGGACTGGGCGGTGGCCACCTCGACCGGCTTGTTGTTGCGCACCGCGATGGTGGTCTTGAAGCCGTTCGGCTGACCGCAGGCCTTCAGAGCCGCCTTGGCCTTGGCCTCGTTGCCGCTCTTGTCGGCGCCGGAGATCTGGTACGGGTCGTACTTCTGGCCCTCGGAGCCCGGGACGGACGGCGGCAGCATGTTGGTGCCGATGTCGCCACCGGCGACCGGGCCGCCGCGGGCGGTCTGCAGCGACACGTGGTCGGCGCCGTAGATCACGGCCTTGCGGCACTCGATGTTGTCGAACGGCTTCACGCTCTGCGGGAAGACCGCGTAGCGGATGTAGCCGGAGACCGGGTTGTCCAGGTTGGCCTTGTGCTCCTTCAGGGCGGTGGTGCGGCCCTGCGGCGACATGCCGGTCTGGTTCAGGTCGAGGTCCAGGTCACCGCTGATCAGACGCTGGTCGAGCTGGTTGGCGTCCGAGAAGAACTGGATGCTGATCTGGTCCGGGTAGGCCTTGCGGACCGGGTCCGAGGCCTGCTTCCAGTTGGTGTTGCGGACCAGCTTCAGGTCCTTGCCCGGGGCGTAGGACGCGAACTTGTACGGGCCCGAGGAGAACGGCTTCAGGCCGTACTTGGACTTGGTGTCCATGTCCTGGCGGACCGGCGAGGCCGAGACCAGGGCCAGCATCTCCTCGAAGTCCGAGTTGGCCTGCGGGAGGTGGAAGACGATGGTCTTGTCGTCGGGCGTGTCGATCGCCTTCAGACCCAGCTTGTCCGCGGAGGTGTCCTTGTAGGGGCCCTTGTACGCGCCGGTCGGGTCGAGCACGTCCTTCAGGTACGTCGGACCGCCGGACAGCACGTCCTGCGCCCACACGCGCTCGATGCCGTACTTCACGTCCTTGGACGTGATCGGCTTGCCGTCCTCCCACGTGCTGCCGTCACGCAGGGTGTACGTGTAGGTCTTGCCGTCGTCCGTGACCTTGGCGGTCGAGGTGGCGAGGTCCGGGGTGATCTCGGCGCCCGCGGCGCCCGGCTCGGCCTTGTTCGTGACGAGCTGACGGCTGTAGTAGCGGGCGAAGTTCCACATCATGCCGTAGTAACCACGCGTGGTGTCCCACGAGTCGGCATCCTGCGCGGCACCGAACTTCAGGGTGCCGCCCTTCTTGGCCAGCGACGCCTGAGCGACCTTGTTGTTCGCGGCGTCGAAGCCGGCGGCGCCGGTGCTCGAGCCCTTGTTGTCGTCTCCGCCACCGCCGCACGCCGCCGTGGTCAGCAGCGCGGCGACCGCGGCAGCAGCGGCGAACGCCTGCTTCCGCCGCCCTGAGGTGCGTTGGGTAGTCACGATCTCGGATCCTCCGGATAGATGAGAGATACCCCGTGTGAGGCCACGGGACGGTTGGGGTGCTGGGGGTGCTGGGGTGCTGTGATGGGGCAGGTCAGCGGCTCGGCGGTCGGCCGTCAGCGGGAGGCCTTCGGGTCCAGCGCGTCCCGGATGCCGTCGCCGAAGAGGTTGAAGGCCAGCACGGTGATGAAGATCGCCACACCCGGGACCACCATGTACATGGGGTCCGACTCGTAGTAGTCGATCGCGCTCGAGAGCATCTGTCCCCACGAGGCGGTGGGCGGCTTGACGCCGACGCCCAGGAAGCTGAGCGCCGCCTCGGTGAGGATGTTGGTGGGGATCATCATCGTCGTGTACACGACGATCGGGGCGACGAGGTTGGGCAGCAGTTCCTTGAACAGGATGTACAGCCGTCCCGCGCCCAGCGACCGGGCGGCTTCGACGTACTCGCGCTCACGCAGCGAGAGCGTCTGGCCGCGCACCACGCGTCCGATGTAGGGCCAGCCGAAGAAGCCGATGACCAGGATCATCACGAAGACGCGCACGCTGGAGCCGGTGAGGCCCAGCATGTCGTTCGGCATGACGGAGACCAGCGCGATGATGAACAGAAGCTGCGGGAACGCCAGCAGACCGTCCATCACCCGGCTGATCAGGGAGTCGACCCAGCCGCCGAAGAAGCCGGCGAGGATGCCCAGCACCGTTCCGAGGATCACGGCGACCACTGCGGACAGGAAGCCGACCAGCAGGGAGATCCGGGCGCCGTAGAGGATGCGGGCGAAGATGTCACGGCCGTTGACCGGCTCGACGCCGAGCAGATGCTCGCCGCTGAGACCGCCCAACGAACCCGTGGGGGTACCGAACAGCGGGTCGATGAGGTTCTCGTGGTACTCGTTCGGGTCCTGCCCGAGCAGCCCGGTGATGACCGGCGCGAACAGCGCGATCACGACGAGGAAGAGCACCACGACGCCGCCCGTGAGGGCCAGCTTGTCCCGCTTGAGGCGCTCCCAGGCGATCCGGCCCAGGGAACGACCCTGTACGGCCTTGGCGTCGCCGGCTGCTACCGCCGCTTCCTCGGCCGCGCTCGGGGCCGCTTCCGCGGTCGGCTCGTGCAATGGTGCCGTCATCTGGCAGGGACCCCTCTCAACCGGCGGTAGCCGGCCCGCACTTTGCCGCGGTAGCGGCGTGATCAGTCCGTAATACGCAGGGGGGACGAGCCCCCTGGTGCGGGAGTCTTCAACGCTTTGGCGATCTGTTGCCAGACTTGGCCGTGAATGGATGCGTAAACGTGATGCGGGTAGAAGGATTCCGTTATCCGGACGCCGGGTAACGTCCCTCGGACGCGAACGAATCGGGCCAGACAGGACAGAAACGGAATCAATCGCCGCTATCTACGCGCGAAGACATCTGAAACCTACTTCACGGTAGGAGACCAGGGAAGCGGGGAGAGGCGGGAGGTGCGGGAGAGGCGAGAGATGTGGGAGGGGCGGGAGAGGCTCGGGCGTCAGTAGCGGCCGGTGGGCGGGTAGCCGTAGCCGCCCACGGGGGCCTGGGCGGCCGGTGCCGGGGCCGGGGCGTGGGCGTGGGCGTGGGCCTCGCGGTCGTAGAAGGGGCGGGCGTTGGCGCGCATCCACATCACGACCGGGTCGTACTCGTCGGTCATGGCGACCGTCGACACCGGCAGCCCGTCCGGCACCGCGCCGATCGACTGCTGCATCATCGCCCGTACGGCGTCCACGGCCGACGGCGAGGAGTCGTACACGTCGAGGCCGAGGGCCAGGTAGGGGGCGCCCAGGGCGGGCTGCACCCAGGCGCGGCGCAGGGCGCGGACCGCCGAGGTGCGGTGGGCGTTCTGCGCGAGCAGGGCGTAGAACTGCGGGATCTCGATGCCGGGCTCGGACAGCCGCAGCGGGCCGGCCGGCTGGCGTTCCAGACCGGTGGCGATGCGGCGCAGGTCCAGCCAGGGGATGCCGACGCCGCCGCCGGGGGCGTGCGGGTTCAGCCACAGGCCGTAGTGGTCGGGGTAGAGGGTGCGGGCCGCGTCGACTCCGTCGACCACCTCGTACGAGCGGTTCCAGCCGCTCGCGCTGAGTTCCTGGGCGGAGGTCACGCAGGGGGCGTAGCCGTGGCCGTCGACCTCCATGTTCCCGTACTGGGCGTCCGGGGAGCCGGCCTGGCCGTGCCACAGGAGCATCCAGAGGCGGCCGGCGGCGGGGGTCGCGAGGGCGCGCAGGAGCGCCTCGTAGGCGTCGTAGCGCCCGGGCGTGACCTGGCGCAGCATGTGCTCGACCGAGCCGGTCGCGGCAGTGCCAGCGCTCACTTTTTATCGCCCCTTCGGAAGTTGCCCTGCGTTCTGGTCCAGCTTAGGCGCTCCGCTGGGCCGAGCCGTTGAGAGCTCGGGGCTGATTGTGCGTCGGCGGATGCAAGTTGAGTGTGGCTGGGCGCGCAGTTCCCCGCGCCCCTTCGGGTGGGCTGCCGCTCGGGCCGATGCCTAGTGAAGGCTCGTGTAGAAGGGGCGGGCCCTTTCCCTCATCCATTCGGCTACCGGGTCCTGGGTCACGTCCAGGAGGACGAGGTTGACCGGCCAGGGGGGTGGGGTGGTGTTGAGGGCTCGGCCCAGGGCCTCCAGGGGGAGGGCGCGGAAGTCGCCTTCCCACTGGGTGAGTTCGACTCCTACGAACATCACCGGGTCCGCCGTCTCGATCGCGGCGAGGCAGCGGCGGGCCGTGCGGACCACGCCCGTGGCGTCGAACTCGGCCGAGGCCGCGGCGAGGAAGTCCACCGGGTCGTCCTGCCAGTCGGGCTCGTAGAGGCGGACCCGGCCGCCGCCCGAGGGGCCGTCCAGCGGAGTGCGGCCCGCCCGGCACAGCTCGGCCACGGCCGGCGGCGGCAGCGGGATGCCGACCATGCCCTCGGGGTTCACCAGGATCCCCACCTGCGGGGGCAGCCCGCGGGCGAACTCCACGGCCGGTGCGATCGTGAACGACATGTGCGAGCCGACGACCTGGCGGAACTGCTCCTCGGAGCTGAAGACCGGCACGTAGACCTGGCCGTCGAGGTCCAGCGTGGGCAGGTCGAGGGGGCCGCTGTGCGGGCCGCCGCCGCCCGGCAGCGGCACCCAGACGAAGCTGCGGCCGAGCACCTCGACGATCCGGCCGCCGGCCGCGGGCACGCCGAGGGAGACGGAGAGCACCTCCTCCAGCTCGTTGCCGGGCCATCCGCCGTGCGAATGGGGGTGCGCCTGCGCCGGGAAGTCCGCGGAGAAGTCCGTCGGGTAGTCCGCCGGGGGGAAGTCCATCTGCCTACCGCCTGCTAAGAACTGCTCACTTCACTCTGCTGTGGCTGAAGGCTAGCGGGTACCGGTGACAGTCCCCGAGCCGCCGGTTCTCCGGTCGCCGTGCTCAGCCGGTGAAACCGATCCGGCGCAGGGTGTCGGCCGCGGCGCGGTCGAGCAGGACCGCCGAGCCGCAGCCCTCGGGCAGCCGGCCCTGCTCCACCGAGCGCAGCAGCCGCGAGGCGGCGTGCCGGTGGCGCAGGAACGCGTACCGCGAGACGCCCCGGCCGCGCTCGCGCTGGCCCTCCAGGGCCGTGTCGGCGCCGACGTCGAGCAGGAGCAGGTGGAGGGTGCCGCCGCGGCGGCGGGCCTCGCGGGCCAGCCAGTCGCGCACCCAGGTCTGCGTACCGCAGTCGTGCACGACGACGCCCGCGCCGCCGCGCAGGGCGCGGTGCAGTCCGGCGTAGTGGGCGAGGCGGACGAGGGGGCGGTAGAGGGCGTAGGGCAGGAAGCGGGGCGCGCGGGCGTCCCAGCGGTCGCGGGTGTCCTGGGAGTCGATGCGGACGCCGCTCACGGCCCGCTTCATGAGCGTGGACTTGCCGCTGCCGGGCAGGCCGGTGACCACGACCAGGTCGCGGGGGCCGAAGAGCAGGCCGTGCGGGCTGCGGCCGGCCCGCTCGCGCAGGTCGCGGACGACGGGCCCGGGCTGCGCGCCGCACGCCTCCCGGGTCGGGGCGCCGGGCTGCGCGGGCAGCGCGAGTCCCGAAGCGGTCGCGAATGCAGTGGTCCTGGCCGTGGTCGTCCTGTTCACCGTGATCGTCCTCCCCTGGGGTCAGGTAGTCCTCATCCCCACCGAGCGTAAAGAGAAGGTAATGCGTCGCGCCTCGCGATTTCGTGCGGTTACCGACACAGGCCGGTTACAGATGCGGCCTGGCCCGTTACGGATGTGGCCTGCCGCGATCGGGGTGGCCCGTGCGATGATGGCCGCGCCAACTGCATACCGGCCGTTCGAATCCGCGCGGGAGAGTCCTCGGCAGCAGCAGCCTTGCATCGCCATCGCATCGCTGTGCCGGGGCGCCGAAGGAGCAAGTCCCTCCCTTGAATCTCTCAGGTCCCCGTTACCGCGCGGGCGAGGCACATCTGAAAAGCGGGTCACCCTCCGGTGGCTCCACCCAAGGTGCAAGTCATGACCGACCCCGTCGCACGGGCCGTCATGACGAACCTCTCAGGTTCCGATGACAGATGGGGAGGACCGACCTCGCCGTCATGCCTTGGGAGACGACCGTCCGATGAGCAGTAACACCCCGACTTCGCTGCGTCATACCGCCCTCGACGCCGTGCATCGTGCGCTGGGCGCGACCATGACCGACTTCGCCGGCTGGGACATGCCCCTGCGCTACGGCTCCGAGCGCGACGAGCACAACGCCGTCCGTACCCGGGCCGGGCTCTTCGACCTCTCGCACATGGGCGAGATCACCGTGACCGGGCCGCAGGCGGCCGCCCTCCTGAACTTCGCGCTGGTCGGCGACCTCGCGGCGGTCGGCGTGGGCCGGGCCCGCTACACCATGATCTGCGACGGGGACGGCGGCATCCTCGACGACCTGATCGTGTACCGGCTCGCGGACGCCGAGTTCATGGTCGTCGCCAACGCCTCGAACGCGCAGGTCGTGCTGGACGCCCTGGTGGAGCGGTCCGCCGGCTTCGACGCCGAGGTGCGCGACGACCGCGACGCCTACGCCCTGATCGCCGTCCAGGGGCCCGAGGCCCCGGGCGTCCTGGCCTCGCTCACCGACGCCGACCTCGTCGGCCTGAAGTACTACGCCGGTCTGCCCGGCGCCGTCGCCGGTGTGCCCGCGCTCATCGCGCGCACCGGCTACACCGGCGAGGACGGCTTCGAGCTGTTCGTGAAGCCGGAGCACGCCGTCGAGCTGTGGCAGGCGCTGACCGAGGCGGGCGCGGGCGTCGGTCTGGTCGCGTGCGGGCTGTCATGCCGGGACACGCTGCGCCTGGAGGCGGGCATGCCGCTGTACGGGCACGAGCTGAGCACCTCCCTCACCCCCTTCGACGCCGGGCTCGGCCGGGTGGTGAAGTTCGGGAAGGACGGCGACTTCGTGGGGCGCGAGGCGCTCGCCGCGGCGGCCTCCCGGGCCGCGGAGAAGCCCCCGCGCGTCCTCGTCGGGCTGGTCGCCGAGGGCCGTCGCGTCCCGCGCGCGGGGTTCGCGGTCGTCGCGGACGGCGCGGTGATCGGCGAGGTCACCTCCGGCGCCCCCTCCCCCACCCTCGGAAAGCCGATCGCGATGGCGTACGTCGACGCGGCCCACGCCGCGCCGGGCGCCACGGGCGTCGGCGTGGACATCCGGGGCACCCACGAGCCGTACGAGGTCGTGGCACTGCCCTTCTACAAGCGCCAGAAGTAGACACTGACAGACACTGACGCCGACACCGACGTGGACACCGACGTGGACACTGGCGTGGACACTGGCGTGGACACCGGGGCCGAAGACACGCCCCGAAGTCGCGCCCCCGTGCGTGACTCTGCGCACCTTCGCGCTGCTCACGCACGGTTTCAGTAGACCCCCATTCACCAGCACTCCCCGCGTACAGGAGAATTCAGGCCATGAACAACCCCCAGCACCTGCGCTACAGCAAGGAGCACGAGTGGCTGTCGGACGTCGAGGACGGCGTCGCGACGGTCGGCATCACGGAGCACGCGGCGAACGCGCTCGGCGACGTGGTGTTCGTGCAGCTTCCGGCGGCCGGTGACTCGGTGACCGCGGGCGAGTCCTGCGGTGAGCTGGAGTCGACCAAGTCGGTCAGCGAGCTGTACTCGCCGGTCGACGGCGAGATCGTCGAGGTCAACCAGGACGTCGCCGACGACCCGTCGCTGGTGAACTCCGCCCCCTTCGGGGGCGGGTGGCTGTTCAAGGTACGGGTCGCGGGCGAGCAGCAGGAGCTGCTGTCCGCCGACGAGTACACCGCCTACACCGCCGGCTGAGGAGCAGGAGACGCATGTCTGTCCCGTCTGTACCGTCCGTCCCGTCCGTTCTGAACACGCCCCTGCACGAGCTCGACCCGGAGATCGCCGCCGCGCTCGACGCCGAGCTGCACCGCCAGCAGTCCACGCTCGAGATGATCGCGTCGGAGAACTTCGCTCCGCTCGCGGTCATGGAGGCGCAGGGCTCGGTCCTGACCAACAAGTACGCCGAGGGCTACCCGGGCCGCCGTTACTACGGCGGCTGCGAGCATGTCGACGTGGCCGAGCAGATCGCGATCGACCGGATCAAGGAGCTGTTCGGCGCCGAGTACGCCAACGTGCAGCCGCACTCGGGCGCGTCGGCCAACCAGGCGGCGCTGTTCGCGCTGGCCCAGCCCGGCGACACCATCCTCGGCCTGGACCTGGCGCACGGCGGCCATCTGACCCACGGGATGCGGCTGAACTTCTCCGGCAAGCAGTTCAACGTGGTCGCGTACCACGTGGACGACGCCGGGCTGGTCGACATGGCCGAGGTCGAGCGGCTCGCCAAGGAGAACCGCCCCAAGGTGATCATCGCGGGCTGGTCGGCGTACCCGCGGCAGTTGGACTTCGCCGAGTTCCGCCGGATCGCGGACGAGGTCGGCGCGTACCTGTGGGTCGACATGGCGCACTTCGCGGGCCTGGTCGCGGCGGGTCTGCACCCGAACCCGGTCCCGTACGCGGACGTCGTCACGTCCACCACCCACAAGACGCTGGGCGGCCCGCGCGGCGGCATCATCCTGGCCAAGAAGGACTTCGCGAAGAAGCTGAACTCGTCCGTCTTCCCGGGCTTCCAGGGCGGTCCCCTGGAGCACGTGATCGCGGCGAAGGCGGTCTCCTTCAAGGTGGCCGCCTCGGAGGAGTTCAAGGAGCGCCAGCGGCGCACGGTGGCCGGCGCGCAGATCCTCGCCGAGCGGCTGACCGCGCCGGACGCCCGTGAGGCCGGCGTGAACGTCCTGTCGGGCGGCACGGACGTGCACCTGCTCCTCGTCGACCTGCGCGAGTCCGAGCTGGACGGGCAGCAGGCCGAGGACCGGCTGCACTCGGTCGGCATCACGGTCAACCGCAACGCGGTCCCGAACGACCCGCGCCCGCCGATGGTGACGTCCGGGCTGCGGATCGGCACCCCGGCGCTCGCGACCCGCGGCTTCACGGCCGAGGACTTCGCGGAGGTCGCGGACGTCATCGCGACGGTGCTCAAGCCGTCGTACGACGCGACGCGCGACGCGGATGGTCTGAGGGCGCGGGTCGTCGCCCTGGCGGACAAGCACCCGCTGTACCCGGGCCTGACCAAGTAGTCCGCAAAGGTCACGTAGTTCACATAGTTCAGGTAGTTCCCTTTTGTGGGGTGCCCCGCACACTCGTGGGTGGGGCACCCCTCCCCCGCACCACCCTGTATTGACTGTATTGAGGAGTCATTGTGGCCATCTCGGTCTTCGACCTGTTCTCGATCGGCATCGGCCCGTCCAGCTCCCACACGGTCGGCCCGATGCGCGCCGCCCGCATGTTCGCGCGGCGACTGCGCGCCGAGGGCCTGTTGGACTCCGTGGCGTCGGCCCGCGGCGAGCTGTACGGCTCGCTCGGCGCGACCGGTCACGGGCATGGCACGGTGAAGGCGGTCCTGCTCGGCCTGGAGGGCGCTTCGCCGCGCACGGTGGACGTGGAGGGCGCGGACGAGCGGGTGGAGCAGATCAGGGCCGCCGGCCGGCTGAATCTCCTGGGCGAGCGCGAGATCCCGTTCTCCTTCGACGACGACCTGATCCTGCACCGCCGCAAGGCCCTGCCGTACCACGCGAACGGCATGACGCTGTGGGCGTACGACGCGCAGGGCACGGAGCTGTTCGCCAAGACGTACTACTCGGTCGGCGGCGGCTTCGTCGTGGACGAGGACGCGGTCGGCGCGGACCGCATCAAGCTCGACGACACGGTCCTGAAGTACCCCTTCCGCACGGGCGACGAGCTGCTGCGCCTGGCGAAGGAGACGGGCCTGTCGATCTCCTCCCTGATGCTGGAGAACGAGCGTGCCTGGCGCACGGAGGACGAGATCCGCACCGGGCTGCTGGAGATCTGGCGGGTGATGCAGTCCTGTGTGTCCCGGGGTATGTCCCGCGAGGGCATCCTGCCGGGCGGCCTGCGCGTCCGACGCCGGGCGGCCATGACGGCCCGTCAACTGCGGGCGGAGGGCGACCCGTTGGCGCACTCCATGGAGTGGATCACGCTGTACGCGATGGCGGTGAACGAGGAGAACGCGGCCGGCGGCCGGGTCGTCACCGCCCCCACGAACGGCGCGGCCGGCATCATCCCGGCCGTCCTGCACTACTACATGAACTTCGTGCCGGGCGCCGACGAGGACGGCGTCGTCCGCTTCCTCCTCGCCGCCGGCGCGATCGGCATGCTCTTCAAGGAGAACGCCTCCATCTCCGGCGCCGAGGTCGGCTGCCAGGGCGAGGTCGGCTCCGCCTGCTCGATGGCGGCGGGAGCACTCGCCGAGGTCCTGGGCGGCAGCCCCGAGCAGGTCGAGAACGCGGCCGAGATCGGCATGGAACACAACCTCGGCCTGACCTGCGACCCGGTCGGCGGCCTGGTCCAGATCCCGTGCATCGAACGCAACGGCATGGCCGCGGTGAAGGCGGTCACGGCGGCGAAGATGGCCATGCGCGGCGACGGCTCCCACAAGGTGTCCCTGGACAAGGTCATCAAGACGATGAAGGAAACGGGCGCGGACATGTCCGTCAAGTACAAGGAGACGGCCCGGGGCGGGCTGGCGGTGAACATCATCGAGTGCTAGCGGGACGGGCCCTGACCAGCGCGTTCGTTTCTTTCAGCGCTGTCGGGGCCTTCCCTGCTTACGCGGCGGGAAGTCCCTGGAAACTCCCTGGGATGTCCCCGGCTTGAGATGGGTTCCGAGGCTGGGAGAGAGGGCATCGGGCCAATATGCCGTCCATGGTTCGGCGGTCAGTAGGCCCGGACCCCGTGCCTACTGAAGCGATCGCGGACCTTCTGGATCAGGTCGGGGGCGGGCACGGGATTGTCGTGCAACGGGAAGGGGATGCCGAGGGCTTCGTACTTCGCGGCGCCGAGTTTGTGGAAGGGCAGCACGTCGACCCGCTCGACCGCGCCGAGTCCCGCCACGAAGCCGGCCAGGGCGTCCACGGACTCCAGGTCGTCGGTCCAGCCGGGGACCAGGACGTACCGGATCCACATCGGGATGCCGAGCCGGTCCAGCCTCGTCGCGAAGTTCAGGGTGGGGGCAAGTTCGCCGCCGGTCACTTTCCGGTAGGTGTTGACGTCGAAGGACTTGATGTCCAGGAGCACCAGGTCGGTGTCGGCGAGGAGTTCGTCGGTGGCGCGGGCGCCCAGGAAGCCGGAGGTGTCGAGCGCGGTGTGCAGGCCTGCCTCCTTGCAGCGGCGCAGGATCTCCCCGGCGAACGCGGACTGGAGCAGTGGCTCGCCGCCGGTGAGGGTGACCCCGCCGCCGGCCGTGGTGACGAAGCCCTGGACCTTCCCGATCTCCGCCATCACCGCGTCGACGCTCATCTCCCGGCCGTCGCGCATGTGCCAGGTGTCGGGGTTGGCGCAGTACAGGCAGCGCAGCGGGCAGCCGGAGACGAAGAGGACGAACCGGGTCCCGGGACCGTCCACGCCGGTGGACAGGTCCCAGGAGTGGATCCGGCCGGTGGTCGCGGTGCGCACCCTGCTCACAGCGATCCGTGGAAGGTGCGGCTGATCACGTCGAGCTGCTGCTCGCGGGTCAGGCGGACAAAGTTGACGGCGTAGCCGGAGACGCGAATGGTCAAGTCCGGGTATTTGTCCGGGTGTTCCATCGCGTCTTCCAGAGTGGCGCGGTCGAGCACGTTGACGTTCATGTGGAAGCCGCCGGCCGATGTGTAGGCGTCGAGGATGCCCACCAGGTGTCCGGCCCGCTCGTCCGGGTTGTGCCCCAGCCCCTCGGGCGTGATCGTCGTCGTCAGCGAGATCCCGTCCCGGGCCTGTTCGTACGGCAGCTTCGCGACCGAGAGCGCGGAGGCGGCGACCCCGTGCCGGTCGCGGCCGTTCATCGGGTTGGCTCCGGGCGCGAAGGGCTGCCCGGCGTGGCGGCCGTCGGGGGTGTTGCCGGTGTGCTTGCCGTAGACGACGTTCGAGGTGATCGTCAGGACCGACTGGGTGTGCTCGGCGCCCCGGTAGGTGGGGTACTGGCGCACCTTCGCCATGAAGGACTCCACCAGGCCTACGGCGATGCCGTCGGCGCGGTCGTCGTTGTTGCCGTACGCCGGGAAGTCGCCCTCGGTGCGGAAGTCGACGGCGAGGCCGCTCGCGTCCCGGAACACCTTCACCCGGGCGTACTTGACGGCGGACAGGCTGTCCGCCGCGACCGACAGGCCGGCGATGCCGCAGGCCATGAAGCGGTGCACGGGGTAGTCGTGCAGGGCCATCTCGACGCGCTCGTAGGCGTACTTGTCGTGCATGTAGTGGATGACGTTGAGCGCGTTGACGTACGTCCGGGCCAGCCAGTCCAGGACGTGGTCGTAGGCCTTGGACAGTTCCTCGTAGTCCAGGTACTCGCCGGTCAGCGGGTCCGTCGGCGACGCGATCTGTTCGCCGGTCATCTCGTCCCGGCCGCCGTTGACCGCGTAGAGCAGGGCCTTGGCGAGGTTGACCCGGGCGCCGAAGAACTGCATCTGCCTGCCGACCCGCATCGCCGAGACACAGCAGGCGATGGCGGTGTCGTCGCCGGTGCACGGGCGCAGCAGCTCGTCCGACTCGTACTGGACGGCGCTGGTGTCGATCGAGACCTGGGCACAGAACTTCCTGAAGGCGAAGGGAAGTTGGGGCGACCACAGGACCGTCAGGTTGGGTTCGGGTGCGGGGCCGAGGTTGTAGAGGGTCTGCAGGAAGCGGAAGGAGGTGCGGGTGACCAGGGTGCGCCCGTCCTCGCCCATGCCGCCGATGGACTCCGTCACCCAGGTCGGGTCGCCGGAGAACAGGGCGTCGTACTCGGGGGTGCGCAGGAACCGTACGATCCGCAGCTTGATCACGAAGTCGTCGACGAGTTCCTGGGCGCGCGTCTCGTCCAACACACCTTCGTCCAGGTCGCGTTGGAGGTAGATGTCGAGGAAGGTGGAGGTGCGGCCGAGTGACATCGCGGCGCCGTTCTGCTCCTTCACGGCGGCCAGGTAGGCGAGGTAGAGCCACTGCACGGCCTCGTGGGCGGTGACGGCGGGGCGCGAGACGTCGCAGCCGTACGTGGCAGCCATCCGCGTCAGCTCGCCCAACGCCCGTGTCTGCTCGGCGAGTTCCTCCCGGTCCCGGATGACCTCAATACTGGACGCACAGGCGTCGAGCAGGGCCCGCTCGGCCTTCTTGGCCTCGATCAGGCGGTCCGTGCCGTACAGCGCCACGCGCCGGTAGTCGCCGATGATCCGGCCGCGGCCGTAGGCGTCGGGCAGGCCGGTGATGACGCCGGCCTTGCGGGCGGCCCGCATTTCGGGGGTGTACGCGTCGAAGACACCGTCGTTGTGGGTCTTGCGGTAGGTGCCGAAGACGCGCGAGACGAACGGGTCGGCCTCGTAGCCGTACGCCCTGAGGCCGTTCTCGACCATGCGCAGGCCGCCGTTGGGCATGATCGCGCGCTTGAGCGGGGCGTCGGTCTGCAGGCCGACGATCAACTCCCGTTCGCGGTCGATGTATCCGGGCGCATGCGAGGTGATCGTCGACGGGGTCGCCGTGTCGACGTCGAGAACGCCCTTGCGGCGCTCCTCCGGGAACAGGGAACTGACCTTCTCCCACACGGCTCGCGTGCGGTCGGTGGGACCGGTCAGGAAGGACGCGTCACCTTCGTACGGCGTGTAGTTGGCCTGGATGAAGTCGCGCACGTCGACGCGCTCGCGCCAGGAGGTGCCCGCGAAGCCGCGCCACGCCTCGGAGGCGCGCGTGCCGGCTACCGCTGTCGTTGTCATCGCCGGTTCTCTCCCTTGCCTCGCACCTGAATACCTCTGTGTCGATGGTCCTGCGACGCCGTGATCACGGGGAGGGCCGGCCAGGGCCCTGGTCACGGCCGTCCGGCCCTCTCGCGGGGCCGAACGGCCCACCCCCGTCACGGACGCTCACACGACGGGCAGCTCCGGGCGCACGAGCGTGCCCGACCTGCCGTGGACGATCTCGTACGCCGCGTCCAGGGCGCCGATCGCGGCCAGTCCCCCGGTGTGTTCGACGAAGCGGGCGGCGGCCTCGGTCTTGGGGCCCATCGACCCCTCGGGGAAGCCGCCCCGGCGCAGGTCGGCGGGGGTGGCGCCGAGGACGGGCTGCTGGTCGGGGGTGCCGTAGCCGGTGTAGACGCAGGGCACGTCGGTGAGGATGAGCAGGAAGTCGGCCTTGAGGTCCTCGGCGAGCAGTGCTGCCGTGAGGTCCTTGTCGACGACGGCCTCCGCACCGGTGAGCGCGCCGGTGTCGGGGTCGGCGGTGACGGGGACTCCTCCGCCGCCCGCGCAGATGACGAGCGTGCCGCTGCCCAGGAGTTCGTGGATCGTGTCGGTCTCCAGGATCCGTTCGGGTGCCGGGGAGGGGACGACGCGGCGCCAGCCGGTGGTGTCGGCGGCGATGTGCCAGCCGCGTTTGCGGGCGAGCGCGGACGCCACGTCGTAGGGGTACACCTGGCCGACGAACTTCGTGGGGTGCTCGAAGGCCGGGTCGTCGGCCCGGACGAAGGTGTGGGTGACCAGGGCGGCGATCCGGCGGCCAGGCAGGGCGTCGTGCAGGGTGCGGGCCAGCAGGGAACCGATCATGCCCTGGGTCTGGGCGCCGAGCAGGTCGAGGGGGTAGGGGGCGCTCAGGGCCGG
Source organism: Streptomyces sp. yr375 (assembly GCF_900110755.1). Taxonomy (GTDB): domain Bacteria; phylum Actinomycetota; class Actinomycetes; order Streptomycetales; family Streptomycetaceae; genus Streptomyces. The sequence goes on along the minus strand of NZ_FOFF01000019.1, from coordinate 118,545 downwards.
GTCGGCCGCGCTCTCCACGGCGAGCAGGCCGATCTGGGGGCCGTTGCCGTGGGTGATGACGATCTCGTGCTCGGTGGCGAGGGCGGCGATCGCGGTGGTCACCCGGTCGATGTTCGCCAACTGGACGGCTGCGTCGGGGTGTTCGCCGCGGTGCAGCAGGGCGTTGCCGCCCAGCGCGATGACGATGCGCATGGCTCAGTCCTCCAGGGTGGCGACGAGTACGGCCTTGATGGTGTGCAGCCGGTTCTCCGCCTGGTCGAAGACGATCGAGGCGGGCGACGAGAAGACCTCGTCGGCGACCTCCAGGCCGTCCAGTCCGTAAGTGTCGAAGAGGTCCTGGCCGAGGTGGGTGCGACGGTCGTGCAGGGCCGGCAGGCAGTGCATGAACTTCACGTCCGGGTTTCCGGTGGCGGCCAGCGTCTTGTCGTTCACCTGGTACGGGAGGAGCAGCTCTATCCGCTGCCGCCAGGTGTCGGCGGGCTCACCCATGGAGACCCAGACGTCGGTGTGCAGGAAGTCCGCTCCGTGCACTGCGGTCTCGACGTCCTCGGTGAGGGTGATCCGGGCCCCGCTGCCCTCGCCCGACTCCCGGCAGGCGGCGACCAGTTCTGCCGCCGGCCACAGCGCGCGGGGCGCGGCGATGCGTACGTCCATGCCGAGCAGGGCGCCCATCGACAGCAGCGAGTTGCCCATGTTGTTGCGGGCGTCGCCGAGGTAGCAGTAGCTGATGTCCGGCAGGGGTTTGGGGCTGTGCTCGTCCATGGTGAGGACGTCGCACAGGCTCTGGGTGGGGTGCGCGGTGTCGGTCAGGCCGTTGTAGACGGGGACCCCGGAGCGGGCGGCGAGTTCGGTCACGATCGACTGGGCGGAGCCGCGGTACTCGATGCCGTCGAACATCCGGCCAAGCACCCGGGCGGTGTCGGCGATGGACTCCTTGCCGCCGACGTGTGTGTCGCCGGGGCCGAGGTAGGTGGTGTGGGCGCCCTGGTCGGCGGCGGCGACCTCGAAGGCGCAGCGGGTGCGGGTGGAGGTCTTCTCGAAGATCAGCGCGAGGTTCTTGCCGGTCAGCCGGGGCTGTTCGGTGCCGGCGCGCTTGGCGGCCTTGAGGTCGGCGGCCAGGTCGAGGAGGTGGTGGATCTCGGGGGCGGTGTAGTCGAGTTCGCTCAGGTAGGAGCGGCCTCGCAGGTCGACGGTCATGGTGAAGTCCCCTTGCTGGGTCAGGCGGCCGGGTCGCGTTCGATGGGGCAGCTCATGCAGCGCGGTCCGCCCCGGCCGCGGCCGAGTTCGGCGCCGGCGATGGTGACGATCTCGACGCCCTGCTTGCGGAGGTAGGTGTTGGTGGTGACGTTGCGCTCGTAGCCGACGACGACACCGGGGGCGAGGGCGAGGAAGTTGCTGCCGTCGTCCCACTGCTCGCGCTCGGCGCTGCGGATGTCCTGCGGCGCGGACAGCATCCGGACCTTGTCCAGGTCGAGGGCCTCGGCCAGGGCGCCGGCCAGGTCGGAGTTCGGGGTGACCTCGAAGCCGGTCTCGCGGACGTCGCTGGGTGTGAGCGTCCACGAGCGGAGGGAGTCCGCGAGGCCCGGATAGACGGTGAAGGCGTCGCGGTCGACCATCGTGAGCACGGTGTCGAGGTGCATGTAGGCCCGGGCGGCGGGCAGTTGGACGGCGAGCAGGCGGTTTGCGGTGCCGGTGGCGAAGAGCCGGGAGGCCAGGTTCTCCACGGCCTGGGCGGTGGTGCGCTCCCCCATGCCGACCATGACGGCACCGTTGCCGAGGACGTGGACGTCGCCGCCCTCCAGGGTGCCGACCGCGCCGTCGAGGAGTGGTGTGGTGACCGTGCCGGAGAACATCGGGTGGAAGCGGTAGATGGCCTCGGCGTGCAGACTCTCGCGGCGCCGGGCGGTCTTGGCCATCGGGTTGACCGACAGGCGGTCGTACATCCAGCAGGAGTTGTCGCGCGGGAAGAGGTGGTTGGGCAGCGGCGTGAGCGCGAAGTCCTCGGCGTCGAGGGTGTTCCAGACCAGGCTGTGCGGGGTGGGGAGCGTCAGGTCGCTCTTGAGGATGCCGCCGATGAGGTGGCCGGCGAGTGTCTCTCCGTCGAGGTCGACGCACAGTTCGCGCAGGGGGTCGATCAGTGCCGGGCCTACGGTGGCCGGGGTGACGACTCGCTCCAGCAGCCAGTCGCGGGCCTCTGGGTCGGCGAGGGTCTGGGTGAGCAGGTCGGCGAAGTAGTGGACGCGGGCGCCGTGGTCGCGCAGGACCTGGGCGAAGGCGTCGTGCTCCTCGCGGGCGCGCTTGGCCCACAGGATGTCGTCGAAGAGCAGGGCGTCGACGTTGCGCGGGGTCAGCCGGGAGAGTTCCAGGCCGGGGCGGTGCAGGATCACCTGGCGGAGGCGGCCGACCTCGGAGTCGACGTGGAAGGCGGTGGCGTTCATGGCGGGGCTGCTCCTCGGGTCGTACGGGCGGGGCCTGGCGCGGGGCGCGGTCAATCGCGGTTGCGGATGCGGTCGCGCCGGAGGCCACCGATGCGGCCGGTCGGCACTGCGCGGGAGATCCGCCTGACCGGAGGCGTCGCGGTCTCGGGGGCCCGGCGCTCAGGGGCGGGCGCCGGGGCCGGCGCCTCGCCGTACACGCCCTGGCCCCGCTTCAGCCACACGTACACCGGGATGCCGAGCAGCAGGACGAACAGGCCGTAGTACACGGTCTGGTAGCCGCTTCCCTGGATCGCCCAGTACGAGAAGACCATCGCCAGGACGGAGACGGTGATGTCGCGGGCCAGGCGTCGGCCGGCGATGCTCTCGCGTCCGCGTACCAGCAGCCAGTACAACTGGGCGGCGGCGGAGAACAGGTAGGGGATCACGGCCGTGAGCACGCTCAGCAGCACGATCTTGGTGAAGACGTCGTCGAAGCGGGTGTAGCTGAACACGGTGATGAGCGAGGCCAGGACGGTGGAGGCGACGATGCCGAAGACGGGGACGCCGTTCTCGCCGCGGAGTTCGGCGAAGGCGCCGGGGAAGAGTCCGTCGCGGGCGGCGGCGTACGGCATCTCGGCGCAGAGCATGGTCCAGCCGTTGAGGGCGCCGATGCCGGAGACGATCGCGGCGACGGCGACCGTGTCGCCGGCCCAGGTGCCGCCGAGGATGTTGTTGGCGGCGTCGGTGAACGGGGCCGTCGACGCGCCGAGTTGACCGTGCGAGACGGTGCCGAAGACGGCGAGGGTGCCCAGGATGTAGATGACGGCGCAGGCGAGGGTGCCGTAGACCGTGGCGCGCGGCACGTTGCGGCCCGGCTCGCGGACGCGGCCTGCGACCACCGAGGCGGCCTCCAGGCCGATGTAGCTGAACAGGGCGATCGGCGCGGCGGCCGAGATCGCGCCCATCGCCGACTGGCCGCTGGCGTTGAACGGACCGAAGTTGTGCGGGTCGACGAACAGCAGGCCGATGGTGGCCATGAAGAGCAGCGGGACGAACTTCAGCACGGTGGTGAACACCTGGAAGGCGCCCATGTTCCGTACGCCGGTGAGGTTGATCGCGGCGGGTATCCAGAGCCCGATCAGCGCGATGAGGATCGAGATCGCCGTCTTGTGGCCGGTGTTGACGAACACCTCGACATAGCCGACCCAGGCCACCACGATCGCGGCGTTCCCCGCCCAGGCGGTGATCCAGTACGACCAGGCGTTGAGGAATCCGGCGAACTCGCCGAAGGCCTCACGGGCGTAGACGTACGGTCCGCCGCTCCCCGGGACGCGCTTCGACAGCGCCCCGAAGGTCACCGCCAGCGCGAGTGCGCCCAGCGTGACGACCCCGAACGCCACGAGCGCGATCGGCCCGTACGGCGCGAGAGCCGAGGGGAGCGCGAACACCCCGGTCCCGATGATGGTGCCGACCACGAGCGCGGTCGCACCGGAGAGGCCGAGTGCCGCCTTGGGAACCGCCCCTTCACTGCTTCTTGGCGTCCTGGGCATGGTGGTGCTCCTTGTGCGGGTCGTTACGGGGGAATCGATCTGTGCTCGATCCTTCTCGGCGGCGGTGATCGTGGTCAGTGGCCGAATATCCCCACCCGGGGCCGTTGGTCCCGGCTGTCAGGTCCCGATCGGCCCATCGAGCGGCCGGTGGCCTGAGCGCGGCTCGTCGACGAACCGGCCGTCAGGAGCAGCGATCCGTCCGGTGGTCCTCTCCCCTGGTGAAGCAGCCCCCGATACAGGGCCATCGGCCGGTGGGCAGGGACCTCCGGCCCCTGCCCACGCCAACGCCCCGCGAGTTGGCTGCTGGCATGGCCGCCACGCTCGCCCCGAGCAGTCCGGCGCCACCCCGCGCCCCCACACCGCACAGCCACACCGGGTGTCCGGCGCGCAGGGCCCTGAACACTGTCGGCCGCCCGTACGACCCGGGCGGCAGAACGGAGGGACGTCATGGCAGACGCTCCGCGCTCGTCCCACGCCTACCTCGTGGGCGGCGGCATCGCTTCCCTCGCGGCCGCCGCCTTCCTCGTCCGTGACGCGGATTACCCCGGTGAGCGCATCCACATCCTGGAGGAACTCCCCGTCGCCGGCGGCTCGATGGACGGCAGCGGCGAACCCGCCGGGTACGTCACCCGCGGCGGACGGATGCTGGAGGAGGAGGCCTACACCTGCCTGTGGAACCTCCTGGAAACGATCCCCACCCTCACCGACGAGACGGTGTCGGTACGCGAGGAGATCACCGAGTTCAACGCCAAGTGGCCCACCGACGCCAAGGCCCGCCTGATCGGCCACGGCACGACGATCCTGGACGCCGCCGACTACGGCCTCGACACCCGCGACCGCCTGGAGCTGACCCGCCTGCTGGTGCTGCCCGAAGCGGTCATCGGGGCCCGCAGGATCGAGGACTTCTTCTCCCCGCACTTCTTCGCCACCCACTTCTGGACGATGTGGCGCACCACGTTCGCCTTCCAGAACTGGCACAGCGCCATCGAGCTCAAGCGCTATCTCCTGCGCTTCATGCAGGAGTTCCCACGCATGCACACCCTCGCCGGCGTGCGCCGCACCCGCCTCAACCAGTACGACTCGATCATCCGGCCACTGCGCGCCTGGCTGGAGTCGCGTGGTGTGGTCTTCGAGTACGGCGTGCGGGTCACCGACGTCGACTTCATGACCGACGAGGACGGCGTACGGCGGGCGCGACGCCTGCACCTCGAACGCGACGGGCACCCGGACACGTACGAACTCACCGCCGACGACTACGCGTTCCTCACCCTGGGCTCGATGACCGCCGACGCCGCCTACGGCAGCGACGACAGCGCGCCCGAACTGGTCCGCGACAAACGGGACGGCGGATGGCGGCTCTGGGAGACCCTCGCCGCCAAGGCCGACGACTTCGGCCGGCCCACCGCCTTCAACGGCAACGTGGACGAGGCCAAGTGGGAGTCCTTCACCCTCACGATGCGCGACCCGCTTCTCCTGCACCGCATCGAGGAACTGTCCGGCAACCTCCCCGGCACGGGCGCGCTGATGACGTTCAAGGACTCCAACTGGCTGATGTCCATTGTCGTGCCACACGCCCCGCACTTCGACGGCCAGCCCGAGGACGTCCACACCCTGTGGGGCTACGGCCTGTTCACCGACCGCGACGGCGACTTCGTCGGCAAGCCGATGGCCGAGGCCACCGGCCGGGAGATCCTCACCGAACTCCTCGGCCACCTCGGCATGTCGGACATCGAGGAGCAGGTCGCGGCGACCACGACCGTGATCCCGGTGATGATGCCGTACATCACCAGCCAGTTCGCCCCACGCACCGTGCACGACCGGCCCCTGGTCATCCCGCGCGGCTCCGCCAACTTCGCCTTCCTGGGGCAGTTCACGGAGATTCCGCAGGACGTGGTCTTCACGGTCGAGTACTCCGTGCGCGGCGCGATGCACGCCGTCCACGGTCTGTTCGGCCTCGACGACCGCGAGATACCGGGCATCTACCACGCCCTGGCCGATCCGGCGACGGCCTTCGACGTGCTGAAGGCCGCGCTGGGCTGAGGAGCTCCGGGCCGCTTCGGCCTGTGCGGTTCCCGTCGCAGGCCGAGGCTCCACGGACGCTCGCCGTGAGCCCGGCGCCGATTCCACGTTGCCCTCGTCAACACTCTTCGCTTCGACCGAATCTGAGGTACGAGAGGATGCCGACGATGTTCCCGCATGCGGAGACGGCGAGTCAGACCTGCAGCGGGTCTGTTGTGTGCGGGCGTGCGTGCGATGTCGGCGACCATGCAGAAGGCAGCGGGGAGAATCACCGTCATCGCCACGATCGCGACTCACGGCGTGGGCGGTGCCACGGACTCAGGCACTCCTGGTGATCCGACTGCACCGAAGACTCCATCGCCGCGGCCCAGGACGCGACGTGCCCCTCGCCTTCCGCTCCCGGCCTACCTGCTGTCGCTGCCCCCGGTCGTGTCCATGAGGGCCGCCCGTCCGGCCTCCAGCCGTGCCGCCGGTATGCGGAACGGCGAGCAGGAGACGTAGTCGAGCCCGACCCGGTGGAAGAAGTGGATGGACTCGGGGTCGCCGCCGTGTTCGCCGCAGACTCCGGTCTCCAGGCGGGAGTTGACGGCTCGGCCCGCCTCGACGGCCATCTCCACGAGTCGGCCCACGCCCTCCTGGTCGATCGTCTCGAACGGCGACACGCTGAAGACTCCCTTCTCCAGGTACAGCGGGAAGAAGGATGCCTCGGCGTCGTCCCGGGACAGGCCCCAGGTGGTCTGGGTCAGGTCGTTGGTGCCGAAGGAGAAGAAGTCGGCGTACTCGGCGATGCGTCCCGCGGTGAGTGCGGCGCGCGGCAGCTCGATCATCGTGCCGATCGGGCAGTCGAGGGTCGTGCCGGTCTCCTCCTGGACCTCGGCGAGGACCGCCTCCGCCTCGGTGCGCGCGAGGCGCAGTTCCTCGACCGTGTCGACGAGCGGGATCATGATCTCGGCGCGCGGCCTGCCGCCGGCCCTCAGTCGCGCGACCACGGCCTCGGCGATCGCCCGCACCTGCATGGCCATCAGACCGGGCACGGCCAGGCCGAGCCGGACGCCGCGCAGTCCGAGCATCGGGTTCTGCTCGTGCATCCGCTCGACGGCGGCGAGCAGTTCGCGGTCGTGCGGGTCGGGGTGCTCGGTGCGGGCCAGGCTTACGGCCAACTCCGTGCGGTCCGGCAGGAATTCGTGCAGGGGTGGGTCGATGAGCCGGATGGTCACCGGCAGTTCGTCCATGGCCGTCAGGATTCCGGTGAAGTCCTCGCGTTGCAGGGGCAGTAGAGCGGCGAGGGCGTCCTGGCGGGCGTTGTCGTCGCGGGCCAGGATCATCGCCTCGACCAGTGCCCTGCGCTCGCCGAGGAACATGTGCTCGGTGCGGCACAGGCCGATGCCCTGTGCGCCCAGGCTGCGGGCGCGTACGGCGTCCTCGGGGGTGTCGGCGTTCGCTCGGGCTTCGAGGCGTCGTACGGAATCGGCGTGGGTGAGGGCGCCCAGGACGGCTTCCGTCAGCGGGCCGCTCGCGGTGCCGGTCTCCAGGGCGCGACCGACGTCGGACGCGGTCAACGGGAGTGCGCCGAGGTGGACGGTGCCGGCGGTGCCGTCGACGGAGACGGTGTCGCCCTCGTGTACCGACACCCCTGATTCCGTGGTGAATCGGCGCGCCGCCGGGTCGACGGTGAGGGCTTCGGCGCCGCAGACGCAGACCTTGCCCATGCCGCGTGCGACGACGGCGGCGTGGCTGGTCTTGCCGCCCCGGCTGGTCAGGACGGCCTGTGCGGCGATCATGCCGGGGAGGTCGTCGGGGGTGGTCTCGCGGCGGACGAGGACCGTGGCCTCGCCGGCCGCGGCGCGTCGTACCGCCTCGGCGGAGTCGAAGACCACGACGCCCACTGCCGCGCCTGGGGAGGCCGGGACACCCTGAGCGAGGGGCACGTCGGCCGGGGTGGTGTCGAAGCGGGGGAACATCAGACGGGTCAGTTCGGCGCCGTCGACACGGACCAGGGACTCGTCCGGTGTGATCGTGCCCTCCACGCGCAGGTCGTGGGCGATACGGAAGGCGGCCTCGGCGGTGCGCTTGCCGACCCGGGTCTGGAGGATCCACAGCTTGCCGCGTTCGACCGTGAACTCGACGTCGCACAGGTCGCGGTAGTGGTGCTCCAACATGCGCAGGTGATCGGCGAGTTGGAGATAGGCGCGCGGGTTGAGCCGCTTCAGCTCGCTCAGGGGCAGGGCGTCGCGGACGCCCGCGACGACGTCCTCACCCTGCGCGTCGGGCAGGTAGTCGCCGTACATGCCGCGTTCGCCGGTGGCGGGGTCGCGGGTGAAGGTGACGCCGGTGCCGCTGCTTTCGAACGTCACGGCGGAGCGGAGGTTGCCGAAGACCATCGCCTGGACGTTGACGGCGGTGCCGAGGTCCTCGGAGATGTGTTCGCGGTGGCGGTAGATGCGGGCACGTTCGCCGTTCCAGGAGTCGAAGACCGCGCGGATGGCGCGGGTTAGCTGCTCGGCCGGGTCCTGGGGGAATTCCTCTGACACCGCTCAGGCCGCGTGAGCCGAGTACCAGCAGCTCGGACTCCTCGGCCGCCGTCAGCAGGGCGGCGGTCGCGGGACCCTCCATCTGCTCGTCGTACGGGCGGAGGTTCGGGGCGACGGCACGGATCCTCGCCTTGGCCTGCCGCAGGATGCGCGCCGCCTGATGGCGCTGGGCGGCCGTGACGGGCTCGCCGTCGTCCTGGCGCGGGTGCCAGTTCCAGGCGTGCACGAGCCGCAACGGCAGATCGCGGCGTGCCGCCTCGCGGGCGGCCCAGTCGGCGGCGGCGAGACTCTCGGCGGAACCGTCGACTCCGGCGGTGACGGGCGGCAGCATGATCCGCACCTCCTGCGCTCGGTCTGCTCCTCCCCTCCAGCGTCGTCCCGCGGCCTACCGGCAGGTATGGGCCGCCAGGTCTCCAACCGGGGTCCGTTCGGCCCCAGCGCGCACCCGCCTCGCGCGGTCAGAGTGGTAGGGCCACGGACCTGGAGGGCGGCACACCATGGAACGAGTGATCATCACGGGCGTCGACCGGTCGCCGCGCAGCCGCGTCGCCGCGGACTGGGCGGCGCGCGAGGCGCTGCGGCGCGGGCTGCCTCTGCGGGTGGTGCATGTGGCGCCGCCCGAGAACCTGGACCCGGTGGAGCACTGGCCCTACCGCCCGGACATCGTGGCGGACCACGTGCTCGCCGAACTCACCGCACGGCACCCGTCGTTGACAATCCGGGCGGTAAGCGTCACCGGAGCGCCCGTCCCCGAGCTGCGGGCGGCGAGCGCGCACGCGGAGCTGGTCGTGCTCGGTCTGCGCGGCGAGGGGCAGCACGCCCGGACGCCCCTGGGCTCGACCGCGGCGGCCCTCGCCACCGGGTGCGCCGGGCCCCTGGTGCTCGTACCCGGGACCCTCGCGGGACTCGGTGTGTCGGGTCACACCGACGCGGTGACCGTGGGTGTCGACGCCCGGAACCCGGCGGTCGGCGCGCTCGGCTTCGCCTTCGAGGCCGCCCGGCTGCGCCGTGTCCGGCTGCACGCGGTGCACGCCTGGGCGCTGCCGGCGGGCGCCGACGCGTCGCCCGTCTTCGTGTCGGAGACGGACCGTGCCACTTGGGAGGACCACGAGGAGGACCTCCTCTCCGACGCGCTGCGTCCGTGGCGCGGCAAGTACCCGGACGTCGACGTTCAGGAGGACGTGCTGCTGTTCCCGCCGGCCGAGGCCCTGGCCCACGCCTCCGAGACATCCGGGCTGGTGGTGATCGGACGCCACACCGCCCCGGGCGCCACCGCCCAGGCCCTCCTGAAGCACGCGCACTGCCCGGTCGCCGTCGTGCCGTCGTAGCCCGCAGGGCAGGTTCGGCCCCGGCGGACAGGCCGTTCGGCCTCTGTGGGCCGGGGAGAGCGCGGCGCACGTCGAGAGGTATGACGAGGCCTTCCACGACCGACCGGGCTACGGCAACGCGCCGCGCTCACCGTGGCCTGCGACAGCCCGCGGATTCCGGCCGCCCGGCCCGCACCCCCTGCTCGAAGCCGACGCCGGGAACCTGCCCCGGGCACGAACCCCGGTCGTCGCGCGGGAAGCCGGACACGAAACAGAGGCGAACCGATGCCCCCGTCAATGGCACTCCCGCTCGCCACTTCGATCCCTCATGCGCGCCTGCTTTGCCGCCTCGCGTTCCCGGCGCTCTGCACGTCGCGCTTCGAACGACTCCCGTTCTTTCACCAGGCGGTCACGCTGATGCTGCTCGATATCCGGGCGGGCCGCCCGCGCCTGGTGAGATCGGACGCCAGGACGTCCACCCCGCGATCCACGATCTGCCCATGCGGAAGCCGCCACAGAAAAGTCCGTCGCAATGGCCTTCTCTGCGAGAAAGCGGCCCGGATGGTGGACCGCCGCCGTCCCCGGCCAGTACCCATCTGCGCAGCACGTGGACGTTCCCGATGAGGACAACGGTTGCAGAAGCGCCAACAAGCTCTCCGGGAAATCCTGCCGTACGCCCGGAACAGCCCCGGCGCATCGGTTCCGCACCGGAGCTGTTCCCTGCCAAGGAGAGGTACGGCAAGTTCAGTCCTCTGCCCGCTCCTTCAGCAACTCGTCCGCGATCCGTGCCGCCCATTCCTCGATCGCGCCGAAGTCACGGAAGTCGCCGCCCTTCCCGTTGCGCACGATCGCCTGGGCGACGCGCCCCTTGGCCCCTTCCTCCAGGCAACCGCCGAAGGTGACGTGGCCCCTGGCGTCGAGGCGGGTCATGGCACGCCGTACGCCGCGCACAGGCGGGATGTCCCGCTCCGAGGCGGAGGCGTCGAGCGGGCCGCTGCTGAAGAACCACAGCGGACGCTCGGCCAGTTGGCGGCCGTGCCGGTTCAGGAACCGGCGGGCGTCGCGGTGCCAGCGGCCGGCGTACAGCGCGCCGCCGAGCACCACGGCGTCGTACGCCGTCACGTCCACGACGGACCCGGCGGGCAGCAGGTCGGGAGCGAGCCCCTCCTTGCGCAGGACCTCGGCGACGGACTCGGCGATCTGTGCGGTGGATCCGTTGGTCGTCCCGTAGGCGACCAGCACGCTGGTGGGCATGGCACTCCACACTCCTCTCACTTCACAGGTGGCGCAGCCAGGTCTCGGAGACGCCGTGGTACCGCTGGTCCTCCGGCTGGATGCGGGAGTCGTCCGTCCGGTAGGAGAGCTTGTCGACGACCGCGACGACGCCGTCGATCTGACGGGTCATGGAGAGGGCGATCTCCGTCTCGCTCTTGCGTTCCATGTGCCCGGAGAGGGTGACGACGCCCTCCACCACGGAGACGTCGATGGTGCTCGGCGCCAGCCACAGGGCGTGCACCAGGACCTCGTTGACAACCTCGTCCCGGATCTCCGTGTCCGGCCGCAGGAAGACCTGGAGGACGTCGCGGCGGGTGACGATGCCGACGAGCCGCTGTTCCTCGTCGAGGACGGGCAGCCGTTCCACGCGGTGCTGCGCCATGGTGCGGGCGGCCTCGACGATGCTGTCGTCGGCGTGCACGGTGACGGGTGGCGCGGTCATCAGCCGGCCGGCGATGCGGGCCGTGGCCTTCGCGGCCCGCCGCCTGGCGCTGCGCGTCAGGTCGGCGAACCGGAACCGCTTCTTCGTCTCGTACGGGTCGGGTGCTTCGGACTGGTGGGCCATCAGGTCCGTCTCGGAGACGACTCCGATGACCTGGTCGTCCTCGTCGACCACGGGCAGGCCGCTGATGCGGTGTTCGCCGAGCAGGCGTGCCACCTCTTTGAACGGCGTTCCGTACGTGACGCGGACGACCTCCGTGGTCATCACGGAGCCGACCTTGTTGTGCTTCATGGTGTTCCCTCCTCAGCGAAGTCGGCGCAGATACGGGTCCTGCGGCCTGGTGGGCAGCAGGCGCACGCGGGCATCGAGGACGGAGACTCCGCCGGGTGCCGCGAGTACGGGGTTGAAGTCGGCCTCGGCCAACTGCGGCAGGTCGCTCGCCATCCGGGAGAGCCGCAGCAGCAGTTGTTCGAGGCCTTCGAGGTCGACGGGCCCGCTGCCGTGTGCGCCGAACAGGAGCGGGGCGCAGCGCGGGGCCGTGATCAGGTCGTGCACGTCGTGGTCGGTGAGCGGGGCGAGCCGGGCTGTGTGGTCGGCGAGGATCTCGGTCGCGGTGCCGCCGAGGCCGAAGAGGACGAGCGGTCCGAAGACCTGGTCCTGGACGACGCCGGCGAAGAGCTCGGTACCGCGCTCGGCGAGCGGCTGCACGACCACGCCGGTCAGCAGGCCGGCGAACCGGGTTTCCAAGTCCCGGAAGGCGGCGCGTACTTGGGAGTCGCCGCGCAGGTCGAGGTGGACGGCGTGCTGTTCGCTCTTGTGCAGCAGGCCCGGCCAGTGGCCTTTCATGACCACCCGGCCGTCGGCGCCGCGCATCCGGTCGGCGGCGAGGACTGCCTCGTCCTCGGTCTCCGCCCAGGCCCAGGCCTGTTGGGGAATGCCGTAGCAGCCGAGGAGTTCGGCGCACTCGCGCGGGCCGAGCCAGCCGCCGTCCGGGTGCGCGTCGAGGTAGGTCTCGACGACGGTGTGGGCGCGTGCGGTGTCGACTCCATCGAGGTCGGGGACCGTCCCTGCGGGCCGGGCGAGCCAGGCGGCACGATGGGCGGCGTGGGCCAACGCCCGTGCGGCGGCCTGCGGTTCGGCGTAGGCAGGAACGGTGCGACCGTCGGTGGTGGGCAACAGCTCGACGGGCAGGGCCTGTTCGAGTCGCACCGCAGCGACCGGCTTGGGCCGTCGGCCGGGGGCGTCGGTGAGCGCCCTGACGAGGTCGTCGCCGGTCGCCTCGGCGACCGCCGTGGGGACCAGGGCCACGAGGACGGCGTCGACGCCGGCGTGCCGCGTGATCCGGTCCACACAGTCCTTGAGCTGCTCCTCCGAGACGGCCGCGGTGGCGTCGATCGGGTTGCCGATCGCGGCACCTTCGGGCAGTACGGCGAGCAGGTCGTCGATGAGCTCGGGGGTGGGTGTCGGGAGGCTGAGTCCGGCCTCGGCGCAGGCGTCGGCGGAGAGCACCCCGGCTCCCCCGGCGTTGGTGACGATCAGGACGCGGGATCCGGTCGGCAGCGGCTGGGAGTGCAACAGCGCTGCTGCTTCCATGAGTTCGCCGACGGAGCGGGTGGCGGTGATGCCTGCCTGGGTGAACAGCGCGCCCCGGGTCATGGTGCGGGTGGCGGCTGCCGCGGTGTGCGAGGCGGCGGCGCGGCGGCCGGCGTCGGTGCGGCCCGCGTCGACGGTCAGGACGGGCATCCGGCGGGTCACGCGGCGCGCGGTGCGGGAGAACGCCCGCGGATTGCCGAAGGACTCCAGGTGCAGCAGGGCGAGGTCGGTGGTGCCGTCGTTCTCCCACCACTGGAGCATGTCGTTGCCGCTGACGTCGAACTTGTCGCCCAGGGACGCGAAGGTCGAGACGCCGATGCCGAGCCGGGACAGCCCGTCGAGCAGGGCGATGCCGACGCCGCCGGACTGCACGGCGATGCCCGCGGTACCGGGTATCGGGTGGTTGGCGGCGAAGGTCGCGTCGAGGTTCAGTTCCGGGTCGGTGTTGGAGACACCGAGGCAGTTGGGGCCCACCAGCCGCATGCCGTACGTCCGGCAGGCCGCCGTGAGCGCCTTGGCCTGGGCCGGGTCGAGTCCCGCGGTGACGACGAGGAGGGCGCGCGCGCCCGCCTTGCCGCACTCCTCGGCGGTGGCCGGGACGGCGGCGGCGGGTACGGCGACGACCACGAGATCGGGCGTCCTGGGCAGGGCGCTCACGGACGGGTAGCTCGGGACGCCGAGGATCGAGGTAGCCGCGGGGTTCACCGCGAAGAGGCGGCGAGTGAAGCGGCCGGCCTTCAGGTGGTGCAGGATCGCCCGGCCCACGGAGCCGGCCTTGCGTCCCGCGCCGACGACGGCGACCGCGTCGGGGCGCAGCAGCGGGACGAGGCTGGCGACGTCGGCGGCCCTGCCGCGCGCGTCGGTGGCCGACAAGTAGGTCTCGTCCTCGTCGAGTTCGATGGTGCAGCGCATCTCGGGGCCCTCGAAACGGCGGGCGGTGCGCAGGCCGAGGTCGGCGAAGAGCCGCAGGATCTCGCGGTTCTCGCTGAGCGCGTCGGCGGTGAACGTGGTGATGCCCTCGGCGCGGGCGGCGGAGACCAGATGCTCGACGAGGAGGGTGCCGATACCGCGATGGTGCAGTCCGTCGGCGACCGCGATGGAGATGTCGGCCGCTGTGCCGGTGCCGCCGTTGTCGTACTCGGCGAGCCCGATCACCTGGCCCTTGGCCTCGGCCAGCAGGGCACGGTATCCGGGGTGCGGACGACAGGCCCGGTCGGCGGCCATCTCTGCGGACCGGCGACTCACTCCGAAGAACCGCAGCCGCAGGTTCTCCGGGGACATCTCCTCGTAGAGACCCTCCAGTTGGTCGTGGTCGTCGGCCTCGGCAGGACGGATGCACACGGTGGTGCCGTCCGCGAGCAGGGCGTGGAGTGGGGGTCGGCTGAGCGTGTCGTCCGTCATCACGGGTTTCCTCCAAGGTTCTTCGTCACTTCGAGCGTCCCGCGGAACGCGGAGAGGCCCCATGGGCTGCCTGGGGGCGGACCATGGGGCCGATCGGCCCTCAGGAACCCGCCGCACAGGCCCACCGCACGGGGCCTCTCGCGGTCGTGCTCAGTCGTCGGCGACCAGTGCCGTCAGGTCGAGGAGGCGGTTGGTGTAGCCCCACTCGTTGTCGTACCAGCCGAAGACCTTGGCCAGGGTGCCGTGCGCCTGGGTCAGGGCCGGGTCGAAGACGCACGAAGCGGGGTCGCCGATGACGTCGCGGGAGACGATCGGGGCCTTCGAGACGCGGAGGATGCCGTTGAGGGGGCCCTCGGCGGCCTCGTCGAAGACCGCGTTGATCTCCTCGGTGGTCACCTCGCGGCGCAGCACCACCGCGAGGTCGGTGAGCGAGCCGTCCTCCACCGGTACGCGTACGGCGATGCCGTCCAGGGCGCCGGCCAGCTCGGGCAGCACCAGGCCGACGGCACGCGCCGCTCCGGTGCTGGTCGGGATGATGCTCAGCGCCGCCGAGCGGGCCCGGCGCAGGTCCTTGTGCGGGCCGTCGAGCAGGGACTGGTCGTTGGTGTAGCCGTGGACGGTGGTCATCATGCCGCGCTCGATGCCGAAGGCGTCGTTGAGGACCTTGACCATCGGGGCGACGCAGTTGGTGGTGCAGGAGGCGGCCGAGACGATCCGGTCCTGCCTGCGGTCGTACGTCGAGTCGTTGACGCCCATCACGATGGTGGCGTCCGCGTTCTTGCCGGGCGCGGACAGCAGCACGGTGTGGGCGCCCGCCTTCAGGTGCAGGGCGGCGGAGTCGCGGTCGCGGAAGCGGCCCGTGGACTCGACGACGATGCCGGCGCCGTAGTCGGACCAGTGCAGGGCGGCGGGGTCGCGTTCGGCGCTGACCGCGATGCGTCGACCGTCGACGGTGATCGAGCTGTCGTCGTGGCTCACCTCGCGTCCGATGCGCCCGAACGTCGAGTCGTACTCCAGGAGATGGGCGAGGGTGGCGGGCGAGGTGATGTCGTTGATCGCGACCACCTCGACGTCCTGGGTGCCCGCCTCGGCGCGGTCGAGTGCCGCGCGCAGATAGGTGCGGCCTATCCGGCCGAAGCCGTTGATGCCGACGCGTACGGTCATGACGGCGAACTCCTTTGCTTCACAGGGGATTCACGGGCCGGGGTCAGGCGTCCCAGGTCCAGTCGGCCACCTCGGGCAGGTCGGTGCCGTGTTCGCGGATCCAGGCGTGGTGGCGGGTGCGGGCGTCGGCCATCTGCTGGCGTACGGCGGCGGCGCGTACCGCGAGGCCGGGGACGCGGTCGATGACGTCCATGACGAGGCGGTAGCGGTCGAGGTCGTTGCGGACGACCATGTCGAAGGGTGTGGTCGTGGTGCCGGACTCCTTGTAGCCGCGTACGTGCAGGTTGGCGTGGCCGGTGCGGCGGTAGGCGAGGCGGTGGATGAGCCACGGGTAGCCGTGGTAGGCGAAGATGACCGGCTTGTCGGCGGTGAACAGGCCGTCGTACTCGAAGTCGCTCATTCCGTGCGGGTGTTCGTCGCGGGGCATGAGCCGGGTCATGTCGACGACGTTGACGACGCGGACGGCGAGGTCGGGCAGGTGGCGGCGCAGCAACTGGGCGGCGGCCAGGACCTCCTGGGTGGGGACGTCACCGGCGCAGGCGAGCACGACGTCGGGTTCGCCGCCGTTCTCGGTGCCGGCCCAGTCCCAGATCCCGGCGCCGCGCGCGCAGTGGGCGCGGGCGGCGTCCATGGAGAGCCAGTCGAAGCAGGGCTGCTTGCCGGCGACGACGACGTTGACGTAGTCACGGCTGCGCAGCACGTGATCGGCCACTGAGAGAAGGGTGTTGGCGTCCGGCGGGAGGTAGACGCGGACGACCTCGGGGCTCTTGTTGAGGACGTGGTCGACGAAGCCGGGGTCCTGGTGCGAGAAGCCGTTGTGGTCCTGGCGCCAGACATGGGACGTGAGCAGGTAGTTGAGGGAGGCGATGGGTGCCCGCCACGCCAACTCCCTCGATGTCTTCAGCCACTTGATGTGCTGGTTGACCATCGAGTCGACGATGTGCACGAACGCCTCGTAGCAGGAGAACAGTCCGTGCCGGCCGGTGAGGAGATAGCCCTCCAGCCAGCCCTGGCAGGTGTGTTCGGAGAGGATCTCCATCACGCGGCCGTGCCGGTCCAGGTGTTCGTCGACCGGCAGGTGCTCCGCCTGCCAGGCCTTTCCGCTGGCGTTGAACACGGCCTGGAGGCGGTTGGAGGCGGTCTCGTCCGGGCCGACGACACGGAAGTCGCGGCTCGCCGCGGTGTCGTGCATGACCCTTTCCAGCAGGTCGCCGAGGATGCGGGTCGGCTCGTGCAGCGTCGTGCCCGGCTTGTCGACGAGGACGGCGAACTGGTCGAGGGACGGGACCGGCAGATCCCGCACGAGGAGACCGCCGTTGGCGTACGGGCTGGAGCCGAGGCGCTTGGTGCCCTCGGGCAGGCAGGCGAGGACGTCCGCGACGGGCCGGCCCTCGGCGCCGAACAGCTTCTCCGGGTGGTAGGAGCGCAGCCACGCCTCCAACTGGCGTAGGTGCTCCGGGTTTTCGCGCACCTCGGACAGCGGGACCTGGTGGGCGCGCCAGGTGCCCTCGACGGGGACGCCGTCGACCTCGGCGGGTCCGGTCCAGCCCTTGGGGGTGCGCAGCACGATCATCGGCCAGTGCACCCGCTCGCTCACGCCGTCCTCGCGGGCCGACTGCTGCATCACGGCGATGCGGTCCAGCGCGTCGTCGAACGCGGCGGCCATGGCGCGGTGCACCGTGAGCGGGTCGTCGCCGGTGACATGGATCGGCTCGTGGCCGTAGCCGCGCAGCAGGTTGTCGAGTTCGGACTCGGGGAGGCGGGACAGCACCGTCGGGTTGGCGATCTTGTAGCCGTTGAGGTGCAGGATCGGCAGGACGGCGCCGTCGTGGACGGGGTCGAGGAACTTGTTGGAATGCCAGGCGGCGGCCAGCGGCCCGGTCTCCGCCTCGCCGTCGCCGATGACGCAGGCGACGAGGAGGTCCGGGTTGTCGAAGGCGGCGCCATAGGCGTGCGCCAGCGAATATCCCAGCTCGCCCCCTTCGTGAATGGACCCCGGCGTCTCCGGAGCCACATGGCTCGGTACGCCGCCGGGGAAGGAGAACTGCTTGAAGAGCCGCTCCATCCCCGCCCCGTCGCGGGACACGTCCGGGTAGGTCTCGCTGTAGCTGCCCTCCAGCCAGGAGTTGGCGAGCACGGACGGGCCGCCGTGTCCCGGTCCCCACACGCACAGCGCGTCCAGGTCACGTGCCTTGATCACCCTGTTGAGGTGGGTGTAGACGAGGTTGAGCCCGGGCGAGGTTCCCCAGTGGCCGAGCAGGCGCGGCTTGATGTGCTCGGGCCGGAGGGGCTCGGTGAGCAGGGCGTTCGCCATCAGGTAGATCTGGCCCGCCGCAAGGTAGTTGGCGGCTCGCCAGTGGGCGTCCAGGGTGCGCAGTTCGTCGTCGGAGAGTAGGGACAGAGCGGTGGTGTCCTGGTGTTCGGCCTTGGGCATCGGAGGCTCCGGAAGTCATCGACATGGGTCAACGGGTGGTGGAGACGGAACTACTGCGTCAGCGGCTGGAGTCGGGGACGATCGCGCTCAGCCCTTTTCGGGCACGATGACCACCGGGCAGGCGGAGTGGTGCAGCACTCCGTGCGCCACCCGGCCCAGTTGGAGCCCGTAGTGCCCGGAGCGGCGCTTGGCCCCGACGACCAGGAGGTCGGCGTCCCGGGAGGCGTCCACGAGGACCTTCCGGGTGGGGCCTTCGACCGTACGGCGGTGCGACGCGACGTCGGCGGGAGCGTCCTGGAGCGCCGCGTCCAGGGCGTCCACCGCCTGCTGCTCGTGCAGCCGGGCGGGTTCGCCGGACATCAGCGGATGGTCGGTGGTCTCGTGCGCGGGCCAACGCCAGGCCCGTACGGCGTCCACCCGCGCCCCGCGCCGGCGCGCCTCCTCGAAGGCGAAGCGCACCGCCGCCGAGCCGGCCGGCTTCTCTCCGACGCCCACGACGATGCGGCCGTGTGCGCCGGTCCGGACCTGGTTGTCGTGGTTGCCGCGCACGACGACCATCGGGCACTGCGCGTGCCCGGCCACGACGAGGCTCACGGATCCCAGCAGCGCCTCGGCGATACCACTGCGGCCGCGGGTACCCGTCACCAGCATCGAGGCGCTGCGGCTCTCCCGCACCAGCGCGTACTCGGGCTCCTCCGCCGACACCTCGATACTCACGTCAAGGTCCGGGTGACGACGGCGGGCCCGACGTGCAGCATTGTCGACGATGTCCTCGGCCATCACCTGGTCGTCGGGCTTGGCGAGGTCCTCGGCGATCGAGGTGCCCTCGTAGTGCTCCCACAGGGAGGCGTACACCAGCCGCAGCGGGACCTCGCGCAGCGCGGCCTCGTCGGCCGCCCAGTCGACGGCACGCAGGCTGGGCTCGGAGCCGTCGACACCGACGACGATCGGCAGGGCCTTCGTCATCTCCGTCACCGCCCCGCCGTGAGGTCGAAGACGATCCGGGCCTTGACGTCGCCGCGCAGCACGTCGGCGATGGACTCGTTGACGGAGTCCAGCGGGCGGGTCTCGGAAATGACCTTGGTCTGTCCGGCCGCGTGCAGTTGGAAGACCTCGGTGAGGTCCTGGCGGGTACCGACGATCGAGCCGATCACCGAGGTGCCGTTCAGCACGGTGTCGAAGATCGGAATCTGGATCGTGCCGTGCGCGGGCAGGGCGACCATCACGAGCTTCCCGCCGCGCCTGAGGCCCGAGTTGACCGCGGCGAACGCGGCCTCGTTCACGGCCAGGGCGATCGCCGCGTGCGCGCCGCCGTGCCTCTTGAGGACCTCTCCCACGTCGTCCTTGCGGGCGTCGATGACGAGGTCGGCGCCGAGCGCGGTGGCGAGTTCGAGCTTCTCGTCGGTGACGTCGATCGCCGCGACCGTCGCCCCCGCGATCTTCGCGTACTGCACCGCCAGGTGCCCGAGCCCGCCGACCCCGGAGATCGCGACGAGTTGCGCGGGCCGGACACCGGCGACCTTGAGCGCCTTGTACGTGGTCACGCCCGCGCAGGTCAGCGGGGCGGCCTCGACCGCGGTGACACCGTCGGGCACCGGCTGGGCGAAGTCCGCCCAGGCCAGCATCTTCTCGGCGTACCCGCCGTCGCAGCCGTACCCGGTGTTGATCTGCTGCTCGCACAGCGTCTCCCAGCCGGACAGGCAGTGCTCGCACCGCCCGCAGGCCCTGCCGAGCCACGGCACGGCCACCCGCTGCCCGACGGACAGGTGGGTGACGCCGTCGCCGAGCTTCTCGACGAGGCCGACGCCCTCGTGACCGGGCACGAACGGCGGGTTCGGCTTGACCGGCCAGTCGCCGTGCGCGGCGTGGATGTCGGTGTGGCACAGCCCGGACGCCTCGACACGGACGCGGACCTGACCGGGGCCGGGCTCGGGGTCGGGGCGGTCCTCTATGACGAGGGGTTCGCCGAACGCTCGTACAACGGCTGCCTTCATGACTGCTGCTCCTCAGGGGGACGGGGGTGGGTCAGTCGTGTGCGACGACGGCCACGGGGGCGGTGGAGTGGTGCAGAACGCCGTGCGCGACCGGGCCGATGTGGGCGCCGAACGCACCGCGACGGATCCGGCGGCCGATGACGACCAGGGAGGCCTCACGGGAGGTGTCCACCAGGTGATCGGCCGCGCTGCCGACGCGCGGTTCCAGGACGACCTCGGTGCCGGGGTGCTTCTGGCGCCACGGGCGCAGGGCCTCGGTGAGGGTGTCGGTCTCCTGGAGGGAGAGTTCCTCGTGCAGGCCCGCGTCCAGCGCGAAGCCGTAGGCGTAGTACGGCGGAAGGTTCCAGCCGTAGACGACCCGCAGGCCGGTGTCGCGCCGGGCGGCCTCGGCGAACGCGAACTCGATCACCGTGTCGGAGGGGGCACCGGCGTCGAGGCCGAGGACCACGGGCCGGTACGGGGCGGCAGATACGGGGCTCGTCTCGTCGGCGGCCTGTTCGCCGGCCCGGACCAGCACCACGGGCAGTTCGGCGTGCGCGACGACCGAGAGGCCGACGGAACCGACGAGGAAGCCGCCGACGCCGCTCAGTCCACGCGAGCCGAGGACCAGCAGTTCGGCGTCCTTCGCGGCATCCACCAGCGCGTCCGAGGGCGTGCCGGTCACCTGCTCCACGGTCACGTCCACGCCGGGGTGGCGCCGACGCAGGCCCTCGCCCGCCTCGCGCGGAATCCGCTCACTCCAGTGCTGCTGCGTCTCGGCGCCCAGCAGCGGGGCCTGGGCCAACGGGTCAGGGACGGGCTCCCAGACGTGGACGATCTTCAGCGGCAGACCGCGCAGTTCCGCCTCGCGGGCCGCCCATTCCGCGGCGGCACGGCTCTCGGGGGAACCGTCGAGACCTGCGACGAGTGTGCGGACCATGACTCTTCCTCCTGAACGGATGTCTGATTCCAGCTTCGTGACGTAGGGGTCCTTGCAGCAGGGGCCGCAAGTCCCCGGTGGAAGCCGATCGGCCCAATGGGCAGCCGCAGGGTGGGCCCCCTCGCGAGGGGGCCACCGTTTCTCCTGCGGTCAGCGCAGCCAGGTGTGGTCGCGGACGATCGGCAGCGTGGCCCAGAGCTTGCCGAGACCCCAGGTGACACCGGCGCCCGCCGCCGCGAGGGCTATCAGAACGATCGCGTAGACGAGGTGGTAGTCGGCGAAGGGGTTGGACGACATGCTCAGCGTGCCGTCGGACAGGTGCTTGGCCGGCGGCCACTCGGCGATCCACATCAACGCCATCATCGCCGTGCCGGCGACGGCAGCGAGCCGCAGCGCGACACCGGACACCAACGCGATACCGACGCCCAACAGACCGAGCATGAACAGCCAGTTCGCCCAACCCGCACCGGCCCAGTCATGGAACGTCGACTCCATCGGACCCGCCGCCACCGAACTCAGGAAGCCCTTGGTGGGCGACCCGCCGTCGATCCAGCCCTTGCCCGACGGAGTGGCGTAACCGAACCCGAACGTCTTGTCCAGGAACGCCCACAGGAAGACGAACCCCGTCAGCAGACGCAACGACGCGAACGCGTAGGCACGCGCCGCAGCGGTCGCCGCCGTCGTGTCGGTGGCGGCCGTGGTGGCGCCGTCCGACGCCGAGCCGTTCCTGCGGAAGGTGGGCAGGTGGAAGCCGGAAGTGCGGTGCGGGTGCTCGTGCACGGCCATGATCGTGGTCCTTTCGAGGTGTCAGGTCGTTCGTTGCACCCCTGACTCTCGTGCGCCGGGCCGTCGGTCACCTGATGCCGTTGGTCCGTCGGCGCCGGGCTGAACGACCCCTTCCACAGGGCCGGTTGGACCTCCGACTCGACGGCGCCAAGCCCGACCGAATGTCATGCCATCCTTCGGGCGGCGCCCCGTATGCGGCTGCGTGACCTCACCGCTCCCCTGTGGCTGCCCGTGGACTGGCTCCTGCCGGTGGAGACACGCACACACGGGCTCATCACCCTGACTGTCGGCGCGCAGGTCGTGTACGTCGAGTACGTCGAGTACGAGGACGGTTTCCACGCCCTCGTCACCGAGGGCTGGGGATGGTGTGTCGGCACACAGCGACGCCGACGACGTCCAGCACCCGGTCACGACAAGCCCCGAACGCAGATGTGCCCGCCAGTCCGTTCCATGGACTGGCGGGCGCCAACAGGACCGCGGCCTTGACGTCCTGCTCAACGATGGGACGCATAGCGACTCGCGCCGCATGAAAGGGCGTTGCCACCGAGGGCGTCGAGCAAGCGCGGGGTCAGCCCTTGACGAACGGCTTCAGTGGTGGACGGGAGTCCCCCGGTCGGCCGATCCGTGCGGACCACGTGGGTGGTCCGCCCCCTCATGGCGGTCGAGTACCTCTCTCGGTTCCATCGAGGCGCGGGCATCCCGGTGGCACAGGGTGCCGTAGGGCTCTCCCGGGGTACCGGTCGGCCCGGTCGGCGGGCCGGGTGGCCCATGGTCCGTCGGGACGCGGGGGCGGACGCTGGAAGTGGTCAATCCGTACGCTTTCCGGAGGTACGCCATGAACGCTTCCCCGACCATGAGCATGCCGCGGGCCCTGCCCCCGAAGCACCGCGAACAGTTGATGAAGTTCGCCCGCGAGGTGTCGATCCCGCAGGGCACCCGGCTCTTCCAGGAGGGCGCCCGCGCCGACCGGTTCTGGATCATCCGGACCGGCACGATCGCCCTCGACATGCACGTGCCCGGCCGCCGGGCCGCTGTCATCGAATCGCTGGGGCACAACGAACTCGTCGGCTGGTCCTGGCTGTTCGGGCCGCCCTCCTGGCACATGGGTGCCGAGGCGACGACTCCGGTGCGTGCCTGGGAGTTCGACGCCGCGGCCGTACGCACGCTGTGCGGGGACGATCCCTCGTTCGGTGTGCACGTCTTCCAGTGGGTGGGAGACATCGTGGCCCACCGGCTGCGCGCGGCCCGCACCCGGCTGCTGGACCTGTACGCCCCGTACGGCAGCGGCGGCATGCGGTGACCGCGCCGACGGACCGTGACGAGCGAGGAGTGACCATGAATGGATCGCCGCACATCGTGAGCGACGTGATGACCCGTACCGTCGCCGCCGTCGGCCGCGGGGCCGCCTTCAAGGACATCGTGCGCACGATGCAGGAACGGAGGGTCAGCGCCCTGCCCGTGCTCGACGCGGCGGAGCGGGTGATCGGGATCGTCTCGGAGGCCGACCTGCTGCCCAAGGAGGAGTTCCGCGACGACGACCCCGACCGGCGCACCCAGGTGCGCCGGCTGTCCGACCTCGCGAAGGCCGGCTCGGTGACCGCGGGCGAGCTGATGACCGCGCCCGCCCTCACCGTGGGCCCCGGGGCGACCCTCGCGCAGGCCGCGCGGACCATGGCCCGGGCCAAGGTGAAGCGACTGCCCGTCGTCGATCATGCGGGCCGGCTGGAGGGCGTCGTCAGCCGGGCCGACCTGCTGAAGGTGTTCCTCCGGGACGACGAGGAGATCGCGGAGGAGATACGGCGCGAGGTGGTCGCGTACCTGTTCCCCGGTCCGGCGTCGGATGTGCGGGTCGAGGTCCGGGACGGTGTCGTACGGCTCGGCGGTCGGGTACGGGACACCTCCCTGGTCCCGGTCGCCGCGCGGCTGGTGCGAGCCGTCGAAGGGGTCGTGGACGTGCGATTCGACCTCGCCGAGCCCGACCGCTCCGCGTAGCGCGACGTACGCAGCCCACACGACGTTGCCCCGCCGGTGTCGGCGGGGCAACGTCGTATCAGCCGGTCCTGCGCCCCCACCGCGCACCGGTCCGCTCCCATTCCTCGCCCCACCGCTCGGTGGCCCGCCGCTCCACCCGCAGCCGGATCAGCCGTCCGCCCGCGAGCACGAACAACCCACCGGCCAGGCCGACCCCGGTACCGGCCATCACCACGCGTGCCGTCTCCACGGTCGGACTCGCGGGCTCGTCGACCAGGTGGCCGTGCCCGTCCGTCCACACCGGTACCGAGCTGCCGACGGCGGTTCCGGCCTTCACGTCCGCAGTGGCGGTACGGACGGTGCCCCGCGCGTCGGTCCAGCGCACGTTCGCGCGCGCCAGGTTGTAGGTGGCCGGGGCGCGTGCACCGGGCGGCACGGTGCCGAGCAGCACGGCGGTGGCCGGCCGATGTTCCGCTCCGCTCCTCGCCTGCGCGGTCTCGACGGCCTGGGCGCCCGCCACCCCTGCGACGGCTCCCCCGGCTGTCGCGAACGCCCAGGCGGCAAGGACGATCCATGCCTCGACCGCATCGCTGTGCCGGCGCAGTTCGTTGCGCCGCCAGCGCCACCCCAGGACCTTCACGCGCTTGGTCTTCCGCATCGGTCACACCCCCTCACGGGCCTCATGGAGACGAGAACAACAGGAAGGTCTCACCGGGTGATCGCCTCGGGGAGGGGCCGCCGGACCGTCGTATGAGGGCCGGTCGGGACAGGTCGAAAGGGCCGGTTGGGCCGGTCGGCCCTAGTGCTTCCGGGCCGGGCGCGTGATGATCGAGGTCACGGACGGCCCGCAGTCCGTTCATACTCCGGGGAACGAGGCGTCGAGATGGCCGAGGCACACACCTTCACCGCACAGGACCCGATCCGCGTCTTCCTGCTGGACGACCACGAGGTCGTGCGACGCGGTCTGTCCGACCTCCTGGACGCCGAGGAGGACATCTCGGTGGTCGGCGACGCCGAGAACGTCGAACACGCCCTCGTACGAGCCCCCGCGGTGCGCCCGCACGTCGCCGTCCTGGACGTACGCCTACCCGACGGCGACGGCATCACCGTCTGCCGCGAACTCCGCGACCAGATGCCGGAGTTGGCTGTGCTGATGCTCACCTCGTTCGACGACGAGGACGCCCTGCTCGACGCCATCATGGCCGGTGCGTCCGGCTACGTCCTCAAGCA
This sequence comes from Streptomyces sp. yr375, assembly GCF_900110755.1. Taxonomy (GTDB): domain Bacteria; phylum Actinomycetota; class Actinomycetes; order Streptomycetales; family Streptomycetaceae; genus Streptomyces. The sequence goes on along the minus strand of NZ_FOFF01000019.1, from coordinate 93,512 downwards.
GATCAAGGGCTCCGACCTGGTCTCGGCGGTACGCACGGTCGCCTCCGGCCAGTCGATGCTCGACCCCGCGACGACCGCCCGCCTGATGCGCTCACTGCGGGCCGAACCGGCCCAAGCCCCGGAGATGGCACCGGAGTTGGCGAGCCTGTCGCCGCGCGAGCGGGAGATCCTCGCGCTGATCGGGGACGGCCTGACCAACCGCGAGATCGGCAAACGGCTGTATCTGTCGGAGAAGACGGTCAAGAACCACATCTCCCGGCTGCTCGCCAAGCTGGGCGTCCAGCGCCGGGTACAGGCCGCGGTCCTCGCCTCGCACCTGGAACAGCCGGAGTCCAGCGACAGCTCGGCCCGCTGAGCCACGCGCCCGGGCCGTCCGGCGCGACCCCAGGCCGTACGGCCCCTCCCCCGGCCCTCCCCGCAGCACCACGCTGGACAGGCACAGCCAACAGCTCTGCCGCCTCTCGGGCGCGGGGCGGGGAGGAGACCCCATGTCCAGCACGGTTCTCGACGTCCCGACCCTGGAAACGCTGATCGCGGCGTCCGTCGCCGCGCCCTCGATCCACAACACCCAGCCCTGGCGCTTCCGGCTCGACCCGGACACGGTCACGCTGGAGATCCGGGCGGTCGCGGAACGCGGTCTACGGCACACCGACCCGTCGGGGCGCGCCCTGCACATCTCGGTCGGCTGCGCGCTGTTCAACCTGCGCGTCGCGGTGGCCCACTGCGGCTGGGAGCCCGTGACCCGGCGGCTCCCCCGGCCCGCCGAACCGGACCTGCTCGCCACCGTACGACTCGCCGGAACCACCCGGCCGCCCACAACCCCACATCTCTACGACGCCCTGTGGCGCCGGCACAGCAGCCGCTTCCCGTTCTCCGACCGGCCGGTGCCCGCCTCCGTCCTGACCGAACTGACCGAAGCCGCCCACGCGGAAGGCTCCGTGCTGGAACTCCCCGGCCCCACGAGGACCGACCGGCTGCTGCGGCTGACCCGGGAGGCGGAGCAGCGCAACACCGCGGACACCGGCCGGGCCGTGGAGAGCCGCCGCTGGGTCCACCCTCCCGACGCCGAGTCGTTCGGCATGCCACCGGAGGCGATCGGCCCGCAGGACTTCCGGGAGCAGATACCCGTCCGGGACTTCGGCGCCCACCGGAACCCGACGGCAGTCGCCGCCCGCCCCTTCGAGAAGCGGCCCTCCATCGCCGTACTGTCCACCCTCCACGACCGCCGCACCGACTGGCTGCGCGCCGGAGAGGCGCTCGAACGCGTCCTGCTGGTGGCCACCGCCCACGGTGTGAAGGCATCCCTCCTCCATCAGGCACTGGAGTGGCCCGACCTGCGCGAGCACCTCCCAGACGGCCAACGGCAGCACGCACAGATGGTGCTCCGCCTCGGCTACGGCAGGCAGGGGCCCGCCTCGCCGCGCCGGTCGGTGGGTCAGTCGTTGGAGCAGAGTTCACGGCCGACCGCCGTGCCGGGTGTGGCCGCGCGTTGAACGACCGCCGTCCGAGGCCACGGCCCTGGATCGGGTCGCCCGTCGCACGTGCGAGTGGCCGGGAGAACACCCTCTGGCGCTCCACCGGCCACTCTCTGTTTCGGACGTCCATCGGGGACTAGCAGCGGACCAGGGCGACGGGGCAGTCGGCCTCGCGCAGGGCGGTCCGCCCGACCGGGTCCAGCAGGCCGCCTCCGAACCGGGACCAGCTACGCACGCCGACCACCAGGAGCTGGCTGTCGCCGCTGGCCTCGACGAGGGATCGGCGGGATCGGCCCTGGGGCCGACGGCAGCGCAGGATGACGTCCGGGTACCGCTTGCGCGGTTCGGACAGGGTCTCGGCGAGCGCGAGGTCCTCGTCGTCGTCCGCCACGGTGGTGGTGGACCCGCTCTGCGGCCGTGTGGCGGCGGCATGCCGCAGATGCACGGCCACCACGTCGGCTCCCCGCAACGAGGCCTCGGCGAAGGCGAATTCGGCGGCTTCACGGAGTGTCGACGTGCCGTGGACGGCGAGCAGCACGGGGCCGGCCGGGTTCGGCCTGCCGCGCACCACCAGCAGCGGACCCGACGCGCGGGCGGACAGACACCCGGCGAGCGAGTCGTCGCGCAGGGTGCCGTGCCCACGTGTGGCGTTGCTTCCGACGACGGCCAGGGACGCGCGGTGCGACTCCGCCCCTCGGGCCCGTACAAGGGCTGACCGGCGGAGAACGCGCTGGGCCCTCGCCGGTGCGCCGGGCATGGGGATGCAGCAACCGCATGACGTCCTGGGCTCGCGGCCCGGCCAGGGCTTGGGGCGATCCACGGTGGCAGAGCGGTGCCTACTTCCCGGTCACCGGCACCTTCCACACGAGTGCGGTGCCGCCCTCCGGCGGAGTGGTCCACTCCAGCGCTCCGCCGAGCTGCTCGGCCCGCTCCTCCATGTTCCGCAGCCCGCTGCGTCGGCCGTCGGCCGGTATGCCCACGCCGTTGTCGGTGACCGACAGGCGTACTTCGCGGCCGTCGGTCATCAGGGCAACGTCGGCGCGGTCGGCCCGGGCGTGCCGGGCGATGTTGGTCAGTGCCTCGGACAGTACGGCGATCACGTGGTCGGCGGTCTCCCGGGGCACGTCGGTGTCGACCAGGCCCTCCATACGGACGCTGGGTGCGAAGCCGAGCACGGGAGAGGCCTCGCCGACCGCGCGCACGACACGGGCCCGCAGCCCCGTCCCGGCGCCGCCGTCACGGGCCCGCAGGCCGAAGATGGTCGACCTGATGATCTTGATCGTCTCGTCCAGGTCGTCCACCGCCCGCACCACGCGTTCGGCGGCCTCCTCGTGCTCGATGAAACGGCCCGCACTCTGCAGAGTCATGCCGGTGGCGAACAGCCGTTGGATGGCGAGGTCGTGCAGGTCCCGGGCGATGCGGTCGCGGTCCTGGAGTACGGCGACCTCCTGCGCGTCCCGACGGTGGTCGGCAAGTTCCATGGCGACGGCCGCTTGGGCGGCGAAGTCCTGGAGGGTCTCGGTCTCCGTCGCCGAGAAGGGCGGTCGCCCGGCCTCTCGTGCCAGCAGGACGACACCGCGCACACCCGCCTCTGCCGTACCGATGGGCACCGCCACGGCGGGACCGAGTCCCCCGAAGCGCGGTGGATCCAGCGAGATGCGACCGTCGTTGCCCACGTCCGCGCTGGTGACGGGAGCGGCACTGGAGAACGCCAGCCCCATCAGGCTGCGGTCCAGAGGCAGCACGAGCCCCTGGTGCGCCTCCGCGTCCATCCCTACGGCGATCTCCACGGCAAGCGACCCGGTGTCCTCCATCGGCAGCGCCACCGCCGCGAGGGCGGATCCCGTGATCTCGCCGGCCCGCTCGGCGATCAGGGCGAGGACGTCGGTACGCGCACCGCCGGACATCAGCCCGTGGGTGATCTCGGCGTTCGCCTGAAGCCAGCGCTCGCGCAGTCGCGACTCCTCGTAGAGGCGGGCGTTGTCGATCGCGACACCGGCCGCGACGGCCAGCGTCGACAGCACCGACTCGTCGTCCTCGTCGAACTGCGCTCCGCCGTGCTTCTCGGTCAGATACAGGTTGCCGAAGACCTGGTCGCGCACCCGGATCGGGACACCGAGGAAACTGTTCATCGGCGGGTGGTTGGCCGGGAAGCCGTACGAGGCGGAGTGCTGGGAGATCTTCGTCAGCCGCAGCGGCTCGGGGTGACGGATCAGCTCGCCCAGAATGCCGTGGCCCTGCGGATAGGGGCCGATCTCGGCGATCTGCTCCTCGGTGACACCGACGGTGTGGAAGGCCGACAGTGCCTTGCCGTCCGGGGTGATCACGCCGAGCGCGGCGTACTCGGCGTCGACCAGGACCGCCGCCGCTTCCACGATGCCGTGCAGTGCCTGTTTTTTTTCCAGCTCCCGGCCCACCGAGAGGACGGCCTCCAGCAGACTGTGCACGCGGTCGCGCGTACCCCGAGCCGTGTCCAGGCGGGCCTGAAGCTCCTCCAGCAGCTCGTCCATCTTCAACTGGGGCAGCCGGACCCGGGCCACGCGGGACTCCTCAGGGCTTCCCACCGGTGATCCTCCAGTTCGCCTCAACACACCGCCGGCCTACCGCTCCGGTCATGTGCCACGGTAGCGGCCCCGCGCCGGTGAGGATACGGGGATCAAGCACCTGGAGAAATGTTCCGGGACCCGAGAACTCGATCACCGGCCCTCCTCTCCGGGCGGCACCCGTCCTGACGGCGACGACCGCCTGACCACACCACTCGACGCCGTCCTTGACCATCTGGTTCGACGACACGGAAACGGGACCCACTGGCCCGCGTACAGGGCCGGGCGGCCCTGTACGCGCCCGCGGTACCAGGGCCAGTCTGGAACTGCTGACGAACGATCAAAGGAGTGGAGCAGATGACGCTCAAGGACAACGGCAGCCAGACCCCTTCGCCGGCCGCCGTACAGGTACGGACCGAGGGGGACGTGGACGCGGAAGCACTCACCTACCTGCGGGCCAAGCTGAGCGCGGTCCTCGACCGCCCGGGGCTCGCGCCCGTCGGCGGCGAGGTGCGGATCGCCAGGGCCGCGGCGCACCACGTCGACCAGCCGTGGTCGGCCGGGGCCAAGATCCGGGTGGGGAGCGATCTTCTCGTCGTCCACGCGCGGGAGGCGAGCGCGCACGAGCTCGCGGACCGGCTGCAGGACCGGCTGCGCACCCGCCTGGACCGGGTCGTGCACCGCGAGGACACGGCCCGCAGGTCGGCCACACCGCCTCCGTGGCGCGGCGGCCCGGCGGACGGTCGGCAGGATCCGTAAAGCATGCTGCGGGCGACTGCCCGTCGCCCGGCACGAAAGGAACGGCCGCTCCGGACACGGCAGTTGGACGGCCGTTTCCCTCCGGCGCAGGTGAAGGAGGAAAGTGCCGTGAAGACCCACACCGTCGGTGAAGTGATGACGAGCGACGTCGTCCGGGCGCATCCCATGACCCCGTTCAGGGAAGTGGTCCGGCTGCTGGAGCGGCGCCGCATCAGTGGGGTGCCCGTCGTCGACCACGACGACAAGGTGCCGGGTGTGGTCTCCGGAACCGATCTGGTGCGCGAGCAGGCACGCAGGGCGCGCGACGGAGAGGGCCGCATCGCCACGGCGGAGCACCTGATGTCGACGCCCGCGGTCACCGTGCACCCGGAGCAGCCCGTCCCGGACGCCGCGCGGGTGATGGAACGCCGTGGCATCGAACGGCTGCCCGTGGTCGACGAGGAGGACCGCCTGATCGGCATCGCCACCCGCCGCGACCTGCTCCGGGTCTTCCTCCGCACGGACACGGACATCCGCCGTGAAGTGATCGACGACGTCCTGGTCGGCGCTCTCGGTCTGGCCCCCGACAGCGTCACCGTGCTCGTCCGCGACGGTCTGGTCACCCTGACCGGGCCGGAGGAGCGCCGTAGCGACGTCCCGAAGGCGATCCGGGCGGTGTGGCGACTGGAGGGAGTCGCCGGAATGGTCAACGGCCTCACCCACCACGTCGACGACGGCCCGCCACCGGCCCGGCAGGCTCCGGAGCAAAGGGCCGATCGGACACGCCCCAGGGCCGAACGGCCCTAGCCCGACCAGCACCAGAACGCCTGGAATGGCCTGATCAACCCCAGACGCCCCACCCACCGGCCGCCACCCGGGTGGTCCGGTGGGCCGCAGGCCGGAGACATCGAGCAGTGAGCGAAAAACCTGTCGCGAGGCATCCCGAGGCCCCGGCCTCGGAGCCGTCGCGCCGGACCGTCGAGATCGACGGCGCGGAGGCACTGCGGCTGCTGGGCAGTGTGCCGATGGGGAGGATCGCCTTCACCCGCCAGGCACTGCCGACCATCCGCCCCGTGAACCACATCGTGGACGACGGGAACATCGTCATCCGCACGCACGAGGGCGCGGCCCTGACCTCGCGCACACTCCAGGCCGACGGCCCGGGAGTCGTCGTGGCCTACGAAGCCGACGCCATCGACCCCGACACCCACCTCGGCTGGAGCGTGGTGGTCACGGGATACGCCCACCTGGTCACCGACGCCCGCGAACTCGCCCGGTATCAGGCGCTGTTGCGCCCCTGGGTGCGGCAGCCGATGGACTACGCGGTCCGCATCCACCCGGACCTGGTCACCGGGCTCCTGCTCGTCCCCGTCGACCAGCCGGCCGAAGCCTGACACCAGCCTCTCCGGTGCCTGCCTGTCCGAGTCTCGGACGGGCGAGCACGGTTGCCCATATCGACCGCTCGCCGCCCCCACGAAGTGCGCGTCAGCCATGAGGAACCACCACTGGGGACGCCGGTCACCGGCTCCCACGCCGCGGTCGGCCGACTCTAAGGCGAACTCGATTACGGGATCGTGGAGTTCGCCGCAATCGAGGCCGACTACGACGTCGCAACAGGAAGCCGTCTCGCGGGCGGCCCCAGTCGGCAACAGCAAGGCGTTCGGTCAAGCCGTCCACGCCGACGGTGACGGTACATGACGGAACACCAATGACCGGGGTGCCAGCGCCAGTTGGCGGTGGCACCCCGGTCGCGACGGGTAACCGGCTGTCTACTTCAGCCAGTTGTGGTCGCGGACGATGGGGAGCGTGGTCCAGAGCTTGCCGAGACCCCAGGTGACACCGGACACCAGCGCGATACCGACGCCCAGCAGACCGAGCATGAACAGCCAGTTCGCCCAGCCCGCACCGGCCCAGTCATGGAACGTCGACTCCATCGGACCCGCCGCCACCGAACTCAGGAAGCCCTTGCCCACAGGAAGACGAACCCCGTCAGCAGACGCAACGACGCGAACGCGTAGGCACGCGTCGCAGCGGTCGCCGCCGTCGTGTCGGTGGTGACCTGTGCCGTTCCGGTCCGGTGGAAGGACGGGAAGCGGAATCGTGTGTGGTGTTGGGGGTGGTTCTGGACTGCCATGCTGCTCATCCCTTTCGAAGGAACGACGCTTGGGATCCGACGACTCTCGTCGCACCCTCGATGTCTCGCGGCGGGCGGTGGCGGCGGAGGGGCTGCAGGTCCCGGCCGAGGGCCCGAACGGCCCTGTCTGCCGGGTCACTTGGCGATCGGCACCACTACGACAGGGCAGTGGGAGCGGTGCAGCAGGGTGTGCGCCACCGGCCCCAGCCGCGGGCCGAACCGGTGTGTGCGGTGGTGTGCGCCGACGACCACGAGGGCGCAGTCGCGCGTGGCCTCCAGCAGGGCGGGCGCCGGCCCGGTGCGAACCGTACGGCTCTCGACCTGGACAACGGGGTGCCGCTCGCTCAGCCGGGCCAGGCTGAAGCGCGGTACGGACTCCTCCGCCCTCGCCTGCTGGGCGAGTTGACCCTGGTCCGGGCTCACCGCCGGGAGCAGTGAGGGCAGTTCGGGGGTGACGTGCCGGTGGGTCCAGGAGTGCAGGACGTGCAGCGGAACACCGCGCCGCTCGGCCTCCTGGAAGGCGTAGCGGGCCGCGTCCTCGTCGCCGTCGCCCTCCAGGCCGAGCAGCACGGGCCGGCCGTCGTCGCAGCGGTGGTCGCCGCGGACGACGAGCAACGGACTGCGCACCTGCGCGGCCAGGCGCAGGCTCACCGAGCCGAACAGCAGGCCAGCGATACCGCCCATGCCCCGGGTCCCCACGACGGCGAGATCAGCGCCCTCGCTCTCCCGCACGAGCGTGCGCACCGGACCACCCACTGCACCCCTGGTCACCACCGACAGTTCCGGGTGACGTGCGGTGAGGCGCGTGACTGCCAACGCCAGGACCGGGCCGGACTCGTCGCTGTCGGGCACGGCGTACACGACACGCAGTTCGGCGCCGCGGCGCGCGGCTTCGTCCGCGGCCCAGTCCAATGCCCGGACCGAGACGAGCGAACCGTCCACTCCGACGACCACATGATGGAGAGTCATGTCCCTTTTCCCTTCTGGCTGTTGCGTGCTCACCCTGTTCGGCGGGAAGGGGCCGCCAGGACGCACAACGGCTCCGATGACGATGCTCGTCCGGCGCGGACGGGTCAGGGCAGGGACCACGGGAACCTGATGACATGCCGTACGGCCCCTTCTTGCCGGGCCGTACGGTCCAGGGGTCGTTCTCTCACGGACGAAGGGAGAAGGGGGAGATCTGACGCACGTGGGCTCACCGATGAGAAACCTGCAAGCTTGGTCACGGACGGCGGCGGACCGGTCGATGAGTCGCTCGGCGAACGCGCCCGGCGATTCCGAGCCGGTCAGGTGCAGCCCCGTCTCGCGCAGCGCCTCGCGGCCCAACTGCGCCGGGTGCGTCCTGACCAGCTCGCCGACCAGACCCACGCGCACTTGAGCGAATGCGCCGAGGTGGACTCGGCGGTAGTGCCCTTCGCTGGGGCTGAGGTTTTACGGACAGGCCGCCGGAGGAACGGGCTCCGGTCGTCAGGTCGCGTCGGTGAGATCGACCCCGTACAGCGAGTGCCCGCCGACGAGTTCACGTCCCGTCACCAGCTCGGGTTCGACCCGTACGAAGACCTCCTGGGGCGAGGGCACCCAGGAGGACGGCCCGGTCCGGGTCAGGCGTTCGTGTTCGCCCGGGTCGGTCACCACGGTGGCCGACCCTGTGACGACGACGCTCCAGCCGGAGTGCGCAACAGCATCGACTTCGTCGGCCTCGAAGGCGACCACCGAGCCGTCGATCGCGCGCACCAGCTCCGAGGCCGCGGAGGTGCGCAGCAGCACCGCCCCGTCGTGGTCCAGGGAGAAGTTCACGGGCAGGACGGCGGGCAGGGCCTGGCGAGTGTGGACGATGCGGCCGACGGGCACCTTGGCCAGCCGGCGCAGGCACTCGTGTGGTTCCAGTTCGCGGAATCCGTCGTTGGAATACATCAGCCAGTCCGTCTCTCGCCGGGTCTGTGTACGGGTGTCACTCCATGTTTCGCGCCGCAGGCTTGACGGGTGAGGGGCCATCGGTCCCGCTCGCCTCGGCGAAGGTCCCTTGGCGCGTGGTGATCCGGCGTCCGGTGAGGCTCAGCGCGTCGATGCGGATCCACTCCTCGCGTTGGCCGCCGGCCCACGGTGTGCTGAACGCGTGTTCCGTCAGACGCCGCACGTCGTCCGCGTCGGTCACGGTCCGCGCCCGGCCGAGCGCCAGCACGCTCCAGCCTTCCGCGAACGCCTCGTCGATACGGTCGATCTCGAAGGTCACCTGGCAGCCCGCCGCCCGGGACGGCATCGCGCCGGGAGCGGTCCGGTAGACGATCGCGCCGTCGACCACGCTGTAGTTGACGGGGACGATGACGGGTCCCGAAACGGTGGGTATCGCAACCCTGCCCACCCCCTTCGTGGACAGCAGCTCGCGGCACTCCTGGACGGTCAGCGCGGTGAACTCGGGGTCAAAACCGGCCCGCCCCGCACCGGGCGTCTGGTCCCCGGTGCCTCCGGCGAGATCGGTCACGGTGGTCTGCAGCACCTCGGCGAGCCTGAGCAGAACGCCCCGGCCCGGCGCGGCACCGGGGAACTCCTCCAGGTACTGGAGGTAGCTCGCCGCCACGCCGGCCCGGTCGGCCGTCTCCTCGCGGGAGAGGTCAAGTGCCGTGCGCCGTACGGCGATCCGGCGTCCGAGGTCACCCGCGGGTGAGCCCTCTGTCATGCTCAGCGGGAACGGGTCAGGCATGGCTGGTCACGTCCTTTCGTCCTGCCGCCTGGACGGCGACTTCCTCGTGCCGGGTCCCGCCGAGGACCACCTTGAGGGCGCCGGTGTCGGCCGCCTTGGCGAAGACGTCGTACGCCTCCTCCATGCGCTCCAGCGGGAAGGTGTGGGTGACCAGCGCGCCGGTGGGCAGCCGGCCGGCCGCGGCCATGCGCAGCAGGGTGGGTGTGGAGTGGGTGTCGACCAGGCCCGTGGTGATGGTGATGTTCTTGATCCACAGGTCTTCGAGGTGCAGGGTCGCGGGTTTGCCGTGTACGCCGACGTTGGCGATGTGGCCGCCGGGGCGCACCATGCGGGTGCACAGTTCGAAGGTCTCCGGCACGCCGACCGCCTCGATGACGACGTCGGCGCCGAGCCCGTCGGTGACGTCGGCGATCAGTTCCTCGGGGGTCTCGCGGGCATCCACGACGCTGTCGGCGCCGAACCGCTTCGCCGCGTCCAGCCGAGCGGGGGCCAGGTCCACGGCGACGACGCGCTCGGGTGAGAACAGGCGGGCGGTGGCGATCGCCGCCAGTCCGACCGGGCCCGCTCCGACGACGGCGACGGTGTCTGCGGGACGCACCTGTCCGTTGAGCACGCCCACCTCGTACCCGGTGGGGAAGATGTCCGCCAGCAGGACGGCGTCCTTGGCGTCCAGCGTGCCGGGCAGTGGGTGGACGGAGAGGTCGGCGTGCGGGACGCGCACGTACTCGGCCTGGGTGCCGTCGACGAGGTGGCCGAGGATCCAGCCTCCGCCGCCGCGGCACTGCCCGTACGTGGCCTTGCGGCAGTAGGCGCAGCGCCCGCAGGCGGTGATGCAGGAGACCAGGACCCGGTCCCCGGGCCGTACGGTCCGCACGTCGGAGCCCGCTTCCACGACCTCGCCGACCGCCTCGTGACCGAGCACGGTGCCGGGGCGCACCTCGGGCACGTCGCCCTTGAGGATGTGCAGGTCCGTTCCGCAGATGGTGACGGCGTCGACGCGCACGATCACGTCGGTGGCGTCCTTGATGCCGGGATCCGGGACGGTGTCCCAGGACGACTGGCCCGCGCCGTGGAAGACGAAGCCCTTCATGACGTTCCTTCCTCGTACGGTCGGCTGCCCCCCTGTGTCCAGGGTGTCCGGGTCCGTCGGTCCTGGCTTGGGCCGGTCGGCCCTCATAGGCCGGCCGGACGGGCTCGTTACGCCCCGGCGTCCGTGGGGTGGGCCGAACGGCCCGGGTCGAACAGGTGGACGGGGCTGGTCGGCCCTTCCGGGCGGGACCACCTGGCCGGTTGGCTCGCACCATGACCGAGATCCACACCACCGCCGCCCTGCGCTCCTCGGAACGTGTGCTCGGCGGGACGACCGTCGTGGCGCTGTCCGGTGAGATCGACCTCCTCACGGCGCAGCCGCTGTCGGCGCGCCTGGACATGCTGACCGCAGGTCCCCACCCCGATCTCGTACTGGACCTGCGCTCCGTGTCGTTCATCGACTGCGCGGGGCTGGGTGTGCTGTGCCGGGCGCGGAACCGGACGGCGGCCCGCGGCGGACGGCTCCGGTTCGTCACCGGGGACACCGGCTTCCTGCGGATCCTGCGCCACGCCCGACTCGGCGGCGTCTTCGAGATCCACGCACGGCTGCCGCACGCCCTTGCCGCCAAGCCGGAGTCGGCGGCACCTCCGCCACAGCGGGCTGAGCGGCCCACCCGGGTGCCGCATGCAGTGCCGATGGGGTACTCCACAGCCCCTGTTCGGCCCAAGCGACGCCATGTTCCCGACTGACACCTTCGAAGGGACGAACACGATGAGGAGGTGCGGACTCATGGGCAGGAACAGGCGTCTGAAGAAGCGGCTGTGGCGGTTACGGAACAACCCGTTGCGCCGACACGACGACATCGTCGAGGCCCGGATCGTCCTGGTCATGTGGGCGGTCATCGTGCTGGGCGGCGCACTCGCCGGCCTGGTGACGTTCCACGCCGCCGACGAGGTGTTCGCCGCGCAGCGCACCGAGCGGCACACCGTTCAGGCCGTGCTCCTCACGGACACCCCGCCCGCGAACTCGACGCCGGGCGGAGCGCGCGGCCTGATCAAGGCGAAGGTCCGCCGGACGACCGCCGACGGCACCCGCCGCACGGGCAGCGCGCTGGTGGACACAGGGCAGAAGGCCGGATCCAAGGTCGAGGTCTGGGTGGACTCTGCCGGCAGCTTCACCATCGAGCCGCCGAGTTCGAAGGAAGCGACTCTCGAATCCGCCGCCCTGGGCCTGACCGCCACGCTTGCCTTCGCCGGCCTGGCGTTCGGCACCGGAGCCGTCGCACGGTACCGGCTGGACCGGCGCCGTATCGACTCCTGGGACAGGGAGTGGCAGCTTGTAGGGCCGAGTTGGGGCCGCAAGACCCTCTGATGCCCGGCAATGCCACCTCTACTCCTCGGCTCCTCGGCTCCTCGGCTACCGTGCGCCGGGTACGAGGAGGAGCACGCGATGAACACGGAGAGAGCCCGGCGGGCACGGGTGAGATGAAACGGCGTCTGGACCTGTCCGATGCCGTGGTGATCGGCTGGCCTGGGGTCGATGATCGGAGCCGGGATCTTCGCGGCCCTCGGCCCGGCGGCCGACACCGCCGGTTCCGGACTGCTGCTCGCGCCGGCCCTGGCCGCCGTCGTGGCCTACTGCAACGCGACGGCCTCGCAGACTCTCACTCGACGGCAGGAAGCGACCACTGTGGTTGTTGATATCCGACCCAAAGAACCCGTCTCCCGATGAGCCAGCACTCTCAGCCTCGCCAGCCGCTCGCACCGGGGCCCCTCGGGTGAGAACTGACTGCGGAATCAAAGCCCGCAGATCCAACGCCGGAAGGCGTAACGCCCATCCTGTCCGCCAGGGCGAGCTCCCTGTCGAGAGTTCCTGGCATTGAATTGGGAAACAGATCACAGCCCGGACCGCTGTTATGCACGAGAACCGACGTATTTCCGGCGAGTACATAGTACGTGTGGAGATCGTCGACGGTGAGGTTGTACATGTCGGCGGAGCCGGCTTGGTCGGCGACGGCGACAACCGCATTACGCAGGCACGCCTCGGCAAGAGGTCCCCCGAAAAGTCTCCGACTGGCTCAAGACGAGCCTGCTCATCCGGCCCGCGCGTTGCGTCCACTGGTTGCAGTGGTTGTTTCAGGGGTTCAGGACAGGTGGCGGCGGATCCACCAGGCGCACAGGGCTGTGAGGGCGGCTGCCAGTAGGAGGCAGAGGGCGGTTTCGGTCCATTGGAGGGGCCAGAGTTGGGAGGAGGGGTGGAACTCTGCCCAGCGGGCGGTTCTGCCGTGTTCGGCGAGGCACTTGGTGTAGTCGTCGGTCGTGTAGCAGTCGAGGACGTCCGGTACGGGTCGGCCGGCTGCGTCGGCGGCGCCTTCGGCAAGGACCCAGGCGTTCGGCGGGGCGGCGGTGTCGACGGCGTGCTGGACCGTCAGCTTCGTGGTCGGGAGCAGATGGGGCCGGACCGAGTCGAGCACGTAGAGCGCGCCCACGCTCACGACCGCCGTCGCGCCCATCGCCAGGACCGTGCGGCGCAGTATCAGGCCCGCGGTCACGCCGATGAGCAGGGACAGTACGGACAGGCCGACCACCACGGGGCCGATACCGTCGTACGGGTACCACTGGTACCAGGGGAACGAGCTGCCCAGCAGGTGGCCCGCCGGCTGCCACCACCAGGTCATCGCGGCGGCGATCACCCCGCTGATCAGGACCGTCAGGGTCACGGGGACCGCCAGTTTGGCGGCGAACCAGCGCAGCCGGGTGACGGACTGCGTGCACACCGTGCGGTAGGTGCCGGACTCCAGTTCCTGGGCCAGTTGGGGGCCGCCCAGGAAGATGCCGAAGATCAACGGCAGCGCCAGCATCGCCTGGAGCGGGCGGCGCATCGGGAACTGGTGGGTCTGCGAGAAGGCGGTGAGCTTGTGCGAGCAGTCGCCGGCCCCGATCGTCGCGCCCCGGCAGGCGTCGAGGTGTCCGTCGGCGATGGCGGTCACCATCTCCTGGTGCCGGACGATCGCGTACACCGAGATCGCCGCCGCTACACCGAGTCCGATCCAGAACGCCAGCCTGTTCTGCCGCCAGATCAGCCAGGTCAGACCCCGCAGTCGTAGTCCTGATCCGGATCCTGATTCTCGTCCTGACCTGGTCGATCGCGTGAGTGTGGTCATGCCTTCACCTCGTGGTGGGAGACGGGGCGGGCGGTGGCGGTGGCCGTGATCAGCGGGGGGACGTCGTCCGTTCGTAGGTGGGCCAGGAGTAGGTCTTCCAGGGTGGGGAGGGTCGGGTCGGTGTCCGCCGGGAGTGGGCCTCGGGGGCGGATCAGGGCCGTGGTGCGGCCGGCCTCGCTGCGGGTCTCGACGGTCGTCTGGCCGGGCAGGTTCACCAGCCGGGCCGCCTGCGCGTCGGGGACGGAGACCGTGCGGTGGGCGCTGATCAGTTCGTCCACGTCGCCGGCCAGCCGGACCGTGCCGTTGCCGATCAGTACCAGGAAGTCGCAGACGCCCTCGAGTTCGGACACCAGATGGGACGACATCACGACGGTGGAACCGTGCTGGACGGCCGCCGCCATCAGCGTGTCCATCATCTGCCGCCGGACCAGCGGGTCGAGATCGGCCATCGGTTCGTCGAGCAGCAGAAGCCGGGGCCGCTTGCCGAGGGCGAGGGCGAAGGCCACCCGGGTGCGCTGGCCGCCGGACAGGGTGCCGACCCTGGCGTCCATCGGGACGTCGCCCGCGGCGATGATGCGTTCGGCGGTCTCCTGGTGCCAGGTCGGGTTCAGTTCACGGCCCATGCGCAGGGTCTCGGACACCCGGAAGCGCGGGTAGAGCGCCTTCTCCTGGCTGAGGAACGCGGTGTGCTGCCGCGCCTCGGCGGAGCGCGCCGCGTGCCCGCCCAGCCGGACGGTGCCGGTGCTGGGCTCCAGCAGGTCGGCGGCCAGTGACAGCAGGGTCGTCTTGCCGGCGCCGTTCGGGCCGACCAGCGCGCAGATCCGGCCGGCCGGCAGCCGGAACGAGCAGTCCCGCAGCGCCCAGCCGCGCTTGTAGCGCCTGCCGAGTCCCACCGCCTCCAGCGCCGGGGGCGGGGTGCCTCGTAGGGCGCCGGTCGTCGGATCGGTCGTGGTGCGGCTTTTCTTCAAGGCCGGGCCCTTCGTGGGAGGCGTGCGGAAGACGTGCGGGGTGACTTCCTGAACGCTAGAAGTGCCGGTCTGCGGGTGGCTTCGGCGCAAAGTCGGTGCTCGCGCCTACCAAAGGCGTACCGCGGTCGCTAGACCAAAGTCTCTGGGCAGCCCTCGGCCGCCGCTCTACATTTGCGCTCGTGAGCGGTTACCGGCGTGAGAAAGTCATCGACCTGGGCGTCGTCGTGCTGGCCCTGGTGCTGTCGGCGGCCCTCTCCCCCGTCCAGAGCAGGGGGAATCTGGCGCTGGGTCCTGAACTCGGTTCCGGGACATGGCCGTTCGGCACGCTGAGCCTGTCGTTGCCGGCGCTGTCCGGGATCTCCTGGGAGGTGAACCCGGTCTCCCTGGTGGCCATCGGGCTGCTGGGGTGGCGCAGGCGGTGGCCGACCGTCGTCGCGGGCGTGGCCGTGGCCTGCGCGATCGTCAGTCCGGCCGTGGTGCCTCTGGTCGTGGCGCTGTTCACGGTCGCCGCCCTCAGGCCGCCGCGCACCATCCTGGCCGTCGCCGGGTCGGCGCTGCTGCCGCTGCCCGTCTACTTCGTACTGAACCCCTACGCCTCCGGGACGCGGATCGCGAACGCGGTGATCGTGGCGGTGCTGATCGCCGCCGCCGTCGGCTGGGGGCTGTTCGTCCGCTCCCTGGGCGAGCGCGCCGAACGGGCCGAGGCGGAGGCCGTGTTGCGGGTGCGACGGGCCCAGGGGCAGGCCAGGGAGGACATCGCGCGGGAGATGCACGACGTCCTGGCCCACCGGCTGTCCCTGCTGAGCGTCCACGCGGGGGCGCTGGAGTTCAACTCCGGGGTGTCCGCGCGGGAGACCGCCCGCGCCGCCGCCGTGATCCGGGAGAGCGCGCACCAGGCGCTGGAGGATCTGCAGGTGGTGCTCCAGGTGTTGCGTTCACCGGCCGAGGGCTCTCTCGTGGACGGGGCCCGGCCGCCGCGGACCGGTCTTGCCGACGTGCCCGACCTGGTCGAGGAGTCGCAGGACGCCGGTATGCGCGTCGACCTCGACATGCGGGTCGACCTCGACACGGGCGGCGTCGAGGCGGGCGGCGGGCCGACGGGGGTCGCCGGGCTCACGGCCTACCGGTTCGTGCAGGAAGGACTGACCAACGCCCGTAAGCACGCCCAGGGTTCGCCGGTCAGGATCACGGTGGCGGGCGGGCCCGGTGACGGGCTCACTCTGGAGATGTCCAATCCGGCCGGACGAGGTGCCGCGCGCGACGGCATCCCGGGTGCCGGGCAGGGGCTGATCGGCCTGGCGGAACGCGTCACGCTGGCCGGTGGCAGGTTCAGCCACGGCAGGGCCGACGCGGACTACGTACTGCGGGCCTGGCTACCCTGGCCCCCATGATCCGCATGATCCGTGTGCTGCTCGTCGACGACGACCCGCTGGTCCGCGCGGGACTCCGCCTGATGCTGGGCGGCGCGGACGACATCGAGGTCGTCGCCGAGGCGGGTGACGGCGGCGAGGTGCCCGCGCTGGTCGACGAGCACGCCCCCGACCTGGTGCTGATGGACATCCGGATGCCCGGCGTGGACGGCCTGGCGGCGACCCGGCTGCTCCGTGCCCGGCCCGAGCCGCCCGCCGTCGTGATGCTGACGACGTTCAAGGACGACGAACAGGTCCTCGGCGCGTTGCGCGCCGGCGCGGCCGGTTTCCTGCTCAAGCACACCCCGCCCGCCGAGATCGTCACGGCGGTGCGCAGAGTGGCGGCGGGTGAGCCGGTGCTGTCCCCCGCGGTGACCGAGCAGCTCATCGCGCGGGTCACCCGGAGCAGCGGGGCGGACTGGCGGCCGGAGTCGCACGAGGCCCGCGTCCGACTCGACCGGCTGGGCGAGCGGGAACGGGAGGTCGCGGTGGCGGTCGGGCAGGGCAGGACCAACGCGGAGATCGCGGCCGAGCTGTACATGAGCCTGGCCACGGTCAAGGCCCATGTCTCGCACATTCTCACCAAGCTGGAGCTCACCAACCGGGTGCAGATCGCGCTGACCGTGCACTACGCGGGGCTGGCCTGACGGGTCGCGGGGCGGCGCGGGGCGCCGACGACAGGCGGTGGTGACGGCGGCTGGTGACTGGCGCTGGTGACCGTCGCTGGTAGCTGGCGTTGGTGACAAAGTGACTCGGCGTCGGCCGTCTGCGGTGCCGGGCCCGTGGCAGCATGCGCGCCATGAAGGCTGCGTACATGAAGGCTGCGTATATAGAGGGGTTCGGGTCGGCGGACGGTATTCGGTTCGGTGAACTTGCCCCGCCCGTCGGGGGGCCGACCGACGTGGTGGTCGACGTCGTCGCCACGACGGTCAACCCGGTGGACACCTTCGTCCGTTCCGGGGCCTGGCGGACGCCGGTGACCTTTCCGTTCGTCGTCGGACGGGACGTGGTCGGCACGGTCGCCGCCACCGGCGCGGGGGTGAGCGGCTTCGCCGTGGGGGACGTCGTGTGGTGCAACAGTCTCGGTCACGGTGGACGGCAGGGGGCGGCGGCGGAGCGGGTGGTGGTGCCGGTCGACCGGCTGTACCGCCTGCCGGACGGGGTCTCCCCGACGGACGCGGCGCCCGTGCTGCATCCGGCGGCCACGGCGTATCTCGCGCTGTTCACCCGTGGCGCGCTGCGTGCCGGGGAGAACGTCCTCGTCGTCGGCGCCGGCGGGAACGTGGGCGGCGCGGCCGTCGTCCTCGCCGCCGAGGCGGGCGCGCGGGTGCTGGCGACCGCCCGCGCCGACGACGAGCAGTACTGCCGGGGCCTCGGGGCGGAGGGGTTCGTCGACTACCGCGATCCCGAACTCGCCGACCGGTGCCGGGAGTTCGCTCCCGACGGGTTCGACCTGGTCGTCGACGCGGCCGGCTGGAACGACCTGGAGACCGTCGTCGACCTGCTCGCCTTCCGTGGGCGGGTCGTGGTGCTCGCCGGTCTCCGGTCGCGTCCCGTGCTTCCCGTGGGGCCGCTCTATCTCAAGGACGGGTCCGTCACCGGGTTCGTCATCTCGCGCGCCACGACCGCCGAACTCGCGGACGCCGCACGCACGTTGAACCGGCTGCTGGCGCGGGGGCGGCTGCGGTCCCGGTCCGTCGAGGAAGCCCCGCTGAGCGCCGCCGCCGAGGTGCACGCCCGTCTGGAACGGGGCCAACTGCACGGCAGGCGGGTCGTCTTGCGCCCGGACCTCGACGCCGTCTGAAGCCTGTCTGGCCGCCCACTTACCGGACCATGTCTGACTGTCCGTCAATACTTCACAGCACAGCGGATGTTCAGGCATGCCCTGCCGTACTCCCCTTCCTCCCCGTCGACTTGACGGACCCGGCCGGGTTCCGTTGACCGGGTTCCGTGCAACTGGCGACGCTTCCGGCCATGACTGCTACCGAACTTGAGAACACCGCGCCCCAGAACACTCCCCTCTTCCAGGTCAGCGCCGAAACGCGGATCGCCGTCTCGCCGGACGACGTGTACGCCACCGTCAGCGACCTGCCACGCAGTGGCGAGTGGAGCGTCGAGTGCACCGGCGGGCAGTGGATCTCCGGCACCCCGGCGACGGTGGGCGCGGTGTTCCGCGGGGAGAACCACCGGCCCGAGGACGTCGTCGCGTGGGCGCCCGTCGTGCGCGGCGAGTGGAGCACCGAGTCCGAGATCGTCGAGGCCGAGCCGGGGCGGGTGATCCGCTGGGCGATCCGGGACCGTGCCGGGCAACGGCAGGAGAGCGTCTGGTCGTTCGAGCTGCGGGCGGCGGGCGACGGCGGCTGCGTCCTCGTACACCGCTTCTGGATGGGCAGGCCCACCGAGGGCATCCGTGGCATCACCGCCGACATGGATCCGGCGCAGCGGCAGACGTTCTTCCGGGACTGGACGGCCAAGCTCACCGCGGACCTCACGGCCACGGTCCAGCGGATCAAGCAGGTCATCGAGAAGAACTGATCCGGAAGAACAGATCCGGATGAACCGATCCAGAAGGACTGAGCGAGAAGAAGCGAAGGCGGACAGATGCTGTTGCAGCGCATTGCGAACCATGGAATCCGGCTGGGGACGCTCTTCGAACGTGCGGCGTCCCGGCATCCGGCGAACGT
The DNA here is from genome assembly GCF_900110755.1 of Streptomyces sp. yr375. Taxonomy (GTDB): domain Bacteria; phylum Actinomycetota; class Actinomycetes; order Streptomycetales; family Streptomycetaceae; genus Streptomyces. The sequence continues at coordinate 74,667 of NZ_FOFF01000019.1, read as the reverse complement.
GCTGATCCTCGACCACGATCTCGACCTGGCCCCGGACCTGGGCCGCCGGGCCACCGTGCCGGAGCTGGCCGATCTGGTGGCCGACCTGGCCTCGCGGCTCTGGGAGGCGACGGTCAAGCCCGGCGACCGTGTCGTCGTCCACAAGTCCGACAGTTTCGACATCACGCTGCTGGCCTGCGCGATCAGCCGTATCGGCGCGGTGCCCGTACTGCTGTCGCCGCAGCTCGACGGCGACACGGTGGCCGAGTTGATGCGGCGCGCGGACCGGCCGCACCTGGTCACCGACCAGGTCACGTTGGAGGGGTCGCTGCCGGAGTCGGTGTTCGACCTCGCGGAGAGCGTCCTGCTCACTTCCGGTCACCACGAACGCGCCGTGGAACTGGAGGACTTCGCCGGTGTCCGCCGGGTCGCCGCGGTGACCGTGCCCGCCGACCATCCGGCGCTGATCACCCACACGTCCGGGACCACCGGCGTGCCCAAGCTGGCGGTGCACACGGGCCGGACGCTGCAAGCCCGTTACCGTCCGCAGCGGTTGGCGATCGAACCGGTCGTCCGGGGGCGCGAACCCATCGCGATGCACGTGTCGTTCGTCCACTCGCGGCTGTTCACCGCGCTGGCGATCTCGTTGCTGAAGGGCTTCCCGATCCTGGTGCTGTCCGACGCGGATCCGGTGCGGGCGGGCGATCTCTTCGCGCGGATCCGGCCGGGCATCCTGGAGGCGCATCCCAACACGTTCATGCGGTGGGAGAGTCTGGCGGACGATCCGCGTGAACCGCTGGGCAACGTCAAGCTGTTCAGCAGTACGTTCGACGCCATCCATCCGCGTACCGTGCACCGGCTGCTGCACGCCTCGCGCCGCCGGGCGCCGCTCTTCGGGCAGCTCTACGGGCAGAGCGAGGTGGGTCCCACGGTGGTGCGCGCGTTCACCCGGCGGCACGCCCCGGAGGCGGACGGGCGCTGTGTGGGCCGGCCGTTCCCCGGCATGACCGACGTGCGGGTGGTCAGCCGCGACGGGCAGCCGCCGTCGGAGTCCAACCCGGGGTACATCGAGGTGCGCAGCGACGGACGTATCAAGACGTACCTGGGCGAGCAGGAGCGCTACGACCGGCAGCTCAGCGACGGGTGGTGGCGGATGGGCGACGTCGGCTACCGGACGAGGTGGGGGTGTCTGCACCTGCTCGACCGCGAGGTCGATCTCATCCCGGGGTTCGGCTCCACGCTCGCCGTCGAGGACGCCCTGTTCGCGAAGTTGGCCCAACTGACCGAGGTGATCATCATCCCGGACGCGGGCGGCACCGCCGTCCCCGTGGTGTGCACCAAGGACGACAAGCCCCTCGACCGGGAGGCGTGGCGCGGCGCGGTGGCCGGGCTGCCGGCGATGGCGGAACCGGTGCAGTGGCGTCTGACGGACCTCCCGCAGACCGCCACCACGAAGATCAAGCGCCTCGAACTCGCCAAGCGCCTGCCCGCGGCACCCGGTCCGGGCGAGTAGGGGCGCCGGCATGACAAGGACGGTCATAGTCGGAGGCGGCATCGGCGGCCTGGCAGCAGCCCTCGCCATCACCCGAGCGGGAAACAGGGACGGGCCCCGGGCCGAGCACAGTGCCGGACACGGTGCCAGGCACAGCGACGGCCACCAGGTCATCGTGTTGGAGCAAGCCAGCGAGTTCGCGGAGATCGGGGCCGGGATTCAGCTCGCGCCGAACGGGCTGCATGCTCTTGACCGGCTCGGGCTCGGTGACACCGTGCGTGCCCGTGCGGTGCACATCGACGAGCTGCGGTTCATGGACGGCGTGACCGGCGACCACGTGGCGAGCATGCCGCTGACCGGCGTCTACCGGAGCCGGTTCGGGAATCCGTACGTCGTCGTCCACCGCGCCGAGCTGCACCGGCTGCTGCTGGACGCCTGCCGCCGGTCGCCCGCGATCGAACTGCGGGCCGACAGCCGGGCCACCGGCTACCGGCAGGACGACTCCGGCGCGACCGTCCTGCTGGCCGACGGCGGTCAGGTCGCCGGGGACGCGGTGATCGGCGCCGACGGCATCCGCTCGGCGATCCGACGACAGCTCGTCGGCGACGGCGCGCCGCGCGTCGCGGGCATCACCGTGTACCGGACGGTCATCCCGATGGAGCGCGTCCCCGAGGAGCTGCGCTGGAACGCGGTGACCTGGTGGGCGGGGCCGGGCCGGCACTTCGTGCACTACGCGATCGCCGGCGGCCGGTATCTCAATCTCGCCCCGAGCGTCGAGAACGGGGTCACCGAGGCGTTCACCGGGGTCGCCGTGGACCGGGATCGGGTGCGGCGCGCGTTCGCCGACCTGGACGGGACGGCGCGGCGGCTGCTGGCCCTGGGCGAGGACTGGCGGTCGTGGTCGCTGGTCGACCGGGACCCGGTGGACCGCTGGACCGACGGCCGCGTCGCCCTCCTCGGCGACGCAGCCCACCCGATGCTGCACTACGCCGCCCAGGGCGCCTGCCAGGCCCTGGAGGACGCCGTCGTCCTGGGCGACCTGCTGGACGAGGACACGGATGCCGTCCCCGAACGGTTCGAGGAGTACCACGCCGTACGGCACGAGCGCACCGCCCGGATCACCCACGCCGCCCGGGCGAGCACCCGGCTGTGGCACCCGGCCGGAGCCGAAGCGAAAGCGAGGAACGAGATGCTGTCGGCCCTGTCCGGCACGGCCCTGCACGACCATGTGGCCTGGATGCACGGAGCCCGCGAGTTCGGCACGGCGGGAGTCCGCCGATGAGCGTGACCATGAACGAGAGGCGCAACGAGGGGTACGACGAAGGGCACTTGGCGGTGTGTCTCGTGGGCGCCGGACCGCGCGGGCTGTGCCTGTTGGAGCGGCTGTGCGCCAACGAGCGGACGGCGCCGTCGCACGCGTCCGTCACCGTGCACGTCGTCGACCCGGCCCCGCCGGGCGCGGGCGCCGTCTGGCGTACCGACCAGTCCCGGCATCTGCTCACCAACACCGTGGCGTCCCAGATCACCGTCTTCACCGACGCGTCGACGCGCACCGAGGGCCCGATCGAGCCCGGCCCCAGCCTGTACGAGTGGGCGGCCGGCCTGGCCCGCCGCGAGGAACCGGGCGGGTACGAGGAGACAGTCGTCGCCGAGGCCCGGGCGCTGGGCCCGGACTCGTACCCCACCCGTGCCCTCTACGGGCACTACCTGCGGGACTGTTTCCGGCGGGTGGTCGCGCGGGCCCCGGCGCACGTCACCGTCACGGTGCACCGCTCGCGCGCCGTCGCGATGGCGGACACGCACGGCGTGCCCGGCGGGCCCCAGGGGGTGCGGCTGGCGGACGGGACCCGGATCCACGACCTGGACGCCGTCGTCCTGGCGCAGGGGCATCTCCCCGCGCAACTGACGCCCCGCCAGGAACGGACGGCGAGCCTGGCCCGTATCCACCACCTCGCCTACGTCCCGCCGGCCAATCCCGCCGACGTGGACACGGGCCGCGTCGAGCCGGGCGAGCCGGTGCTGCTGCGCGGCCTGGGCCTCAACTTCTTCGACTACATGGCGTTGTTCACCGTCGGGCGCGGCGGAACCTTCGACCGGGTCAGGGACGGCGTCGGGGACCGGCTCGTGTACCGGCCCTCCGGGCGCGAGCCGCGGCTGTACGCCAGTTCCCGGCGCGGGGTGCCTTACCACGCGCGCGGGGAGAACGAGAAGGGCGCGTTCGGCCGGCACACCCCGCGGCTGCTCACGCCCGAGGTGATCGCGGCGCTGCGCGACCGGTCCCGCGACGGTGAGCGGGTGCGGTTCCGGGCCGACGTGTGGCCGCTCGTCGCGGCGGAGGTGGAGGCCGTCTACTACGGCACGCTGCTGGCCGCGCGCGGGGCGACGGCGGCCCGGGCGGAGGAGTTCGTCGACCGCTATCTGTCCGCGCCGCCGCGCCGCCGGGCGGCGCTCCTGGACGACGAAGACCACGACGGCCTCGGCATCGCTCCCGCCGACCGGTGGGACTGGGAGCGTCTCGCCCGGCCCTGCCACGGGCGGACGTTCGCCGACCGCGACGACTTCCGCGACTGGCTCCTCGACTACCTGGCGCAGGACGTGCGGGAGGCGCGGGCGGGCAATGTGAGCGGCCCGCTGAAGGCGGCGCTGGACGTCCTGCGGGACCTGCGCAACGAAGTCCGGCTGGTGGTGGACCACGGCGGTCTGGAGGGCGGTTCGCATCTCGACGAGCTGGAGGGCTGGTTCACCCCGCTCAACGCGTTCCTCTCCATCGGCCCCCCGGTGACCCGGACCGAGGAGATGATCGCGCTGATCGAGGCGGGGATCCTGGAACTCACCGGCCCCGGCACCCAGATCCGCGTCGACACCGACCGCCCCGCCTTCGTCGCCCGGTCGACCGTCGTGCCCGGCCCGCCGATACGGTCCCGGCACCTCATCGAGGCCCGACTGCCCCCGCCCGACCTGCGCCGCACCGCCGACCCGCTGCTGCGCCACCTGTTCCTCACCGAGCAGTGCCGTCCGTTCCACGTCGACGGGGAGTGCGGCGTCCGCCACGAGACGGGCGGCCTGTCCGTCACCGAGCGGCCCGGCCGGCTCGTCGACGGACAGGGCCGGCCCCACCCGCGCCGGTTCGCCTACGGCGTCCCGACCGAGTCGGTGCACTGGGTCACCGCCGCCGGGGTCCGCCCCGGCGTGGACTCGGTGACCCTGGGCGACGCCGACGCGATCGCCCGCGCGGTCCTCGCGCTGGCCCCGGCCCGCGAGACACCGGCGCGGCCTGCCGTGGCCGGGAACAGCCGGTTCACGGGGGTGATCGTATGAACGACGACGTCCTCATCGACGCCGGGCTCCTCTCGCCCGTGCGCGCCGGGACCCCCGTCGAGGCGGCCGTGTGCGACCTGGCCTGGTTGCAGGCCATGCTGGACGCGGAGGCCGCGCTCGCCCGGGCGCAGGCGCGGCTCGGCGCGGTCCCGGCCGGTGCGGCGCAGACGATCACCCGGGCGGCCCGCGCCGAGCGGCTCGAGCTGCGGGCGCTCGCCGTCGCGGCGCGCGAGACCGCCAATCCGGTGGTGGGCCTGGTGGCGGCGTTCCGGGAAACGGTACGGGCGCTGGATCCGGCGGCCGCCGAGTACGTGCACCGGGGCTCCACCAGCCAGGACGTCTTCGACACGGGGGCGATGCTGGTCGCGCGCCGGGCGCTGGCGCTGGTCCGGGCGGATCTCCGGGGCACCGCCGACGCGCTCGCCCGACTGGCCGCCGAGCACCGGGACACCCCGATGGCGGGCCGCACGCTGGCCCTGCACGCGGTGCCCACGACGTTCGGGCTGAAGGCGGCGGGCTGGCGGCACCTCGTACTGGACGCCGCCGAGCGGCTCGACGCGGTGGACGCGGCGCTGCCCGTGTCGCTCGGCGGAGCGGCCGGCACCCTGGCCGGCTATCTCGCCGCCGCCCCGCTCACCGGGGCGGCGGCCGACGCGTATCCCGGGCGGCTGGTCGCGGCCTTCGCCGAGGAGACCGGGCTGGCCCGACCGGTGCTGCCCTGGCATGCGTTGCGCTCGCCGATGGCCGATCTCGGGGCCGCCCTGGCGTTCACCGCCGGGGCGCTGGGCAAGCTGGCCGTCGATGTGCAGTCGCTGGTGCGGACCGAGGTCGGCGAGGTCGCCGAACCGGCAGCGCCCGGCCGGGGCAGGTCCTCGGCCATGCCCCACAAACGCAACCCGGTACTGGCCACCCTGTTGCGCAGCGCTGCGCTCCAAGTCCCGCCGATGGCAACGATCCTGACGCAGTGTCTGATATCCGAGGACGAGCGGTCGGCGGGTGCCTGGCACGCCGAGTGGCAGCCGTTGCGCGAGTGCCTGCGGCTGGCCGGGGGCGCGGCCCACACCGCCGTACAGCTCGCCGAGGGGCTGCGGGTGCGGCCGGAGCGGATGCGGACGAACCTGGAGCTGACCGGGGCCAGGACCAGCGCCGAGCGGATCGTGTCCGCACTGGCACCCACGTGGGGCGGCGAGACGGCCAGGAAGCTGCTCGACGCCGCGTCACAGGAGGCCGAGGAGACGGGCCGCACCCTGCCCGAAGTCCTCCGGGACGTACCCGAACTGGGCCTGAACGAAGCCGAGTTGACGGAGCTGTGCGATCCGGCCGGTTACACCGGCGCCGCCGGCACGCTGGTCGACCACGCACTGCGCGACCGCCCCGACCGCCCCGACCGTTCCTGAAGAACGGGGGCAAGGCGGTCGCGCATACGGAGGCGGCTGTGCGGTGGGCCGAAACCCACCGCACAGCCGCCTCGGCGCTCCCCCGCTCCTCACCCGCGCACGAGACCCGTCAGCAGTTCGGCCAGGATCCGTACGCCGTCGCGGCTGAGCACCGACTCGGCGTGGAACTGCACGGACGCGAAGTGCGGTCCGCGCAGCGCGTGCACCTCACCGGTGTCGCGGTCCCGGCTGACCTCCACCGCGCCCACCCCCGCGCACTCGACCTTGTCCTCGGACGAGCGCGCCGCGAACGTGTTGTAGAAGCCGACGGTCTCGCGCGCCCCGAAGAAGTCGATCTCCCGTTGCGTCCCCTGGTTGGGCGTCTCACGGCGTGCCACCTCGAACCCCAGCCGCGTGCACAGCACTTGGTGACTGAGGCACACGGCGAGGAACGGGCGGCCCTCGGCCAGCAGCTCGTCGACGACCGTCCGCAGCCGTGCGATCTTCGGATGCCCGGCGTCCCGGGGGTCGCCGGGGCCGGGACCGAGCACCACGAGATCGTGGTCGCGCCACGCGGCCGTACCCCTCTCCTCGTCAAACCGACACACCGTCACCGACAGTCCCAGCGAGCGGAGTTGGTGGTCGAGCATCGCGGTGAAAGTGTCCTCCGCGTCGACGACCAGCACCCGCGCCCCGGCCAGCGCCGGCACCACCGTGGCGACCGCGTCCCGTCCGCCGAGCCAGAACTCGGCGACGGAGGCGTTGCGTTCGGCCAGCGCGGCGCGCACCTGCGGATGGTCGGCGAACCGCGCCGTCCGCGCGCCCTCCAGCGCGGCGAGCAGCCCGGCCGCCTTCGCCCGCGTCTCCGCCGCCTCGGCGTCCGGGTCGGAGTGCCGTACGACGGTGGCACCGACGCCGATGTCGAGGTGGCCGTCCGGGTCGATCTCCGCGGTGCGGATGAGGATGCAGGAGTCCAGTGCGCGGGCGCCCTGTTCGTCCCTGCCGATCAGCGCGGCGACGCCGCTGTAGTAGCCGCGGCCCTCGGGCTCGTACCGGGCGATCACCCGGCAGGCGCTCTCCAGCGGGCTGCCCGTGACCGTGGGCGCGAGCAGCGTCTCCCGCAGGATCTCGCGCGGGTCGCGGGTGCTGCGTCCCTCGATGAGGTACTCGGTGTGCGCGAGCCGGGCCATCTCCTTCAGATACGGTCCGACGACCGTGCCCCCGGTGTCGCAGATCCGGGCCATCATCTTCAGTTCCTCGTCGAGGACCATGTACAGCTCGTCGGTCTCCTTGCGGTCGGCGAGGAACCCCAGCACCTGGGCGAGGTCGGCGCCGGCGGCCGGATAGCGGTAGGTGCCGCTGATCGGGTTCATCACCACCGTGCCGCCGGACAGGCTCACATGCCGTTCCGGCGAGGCCCCGACGAAGGTGCGGCCGCCGGTGTGCACGACATGCGTCCAGTGCGCGCCGGTCTCCGTCTCCAGCAGGTTGCGGAAGAAGGACAGCGCGCCGGCCAGCGAGTAGTCGCCGATCCGCGCCCGGTACGAGCGTTTGATGACGAAGTTCGCGCCCTCGCCCATGCCGATCTCGTCCGCGATGACCTTCCGTACCGTCGCGGCGTACGTCTCGTCGTCGGGTGCGAAGTGCCCGTCGACCAGCCGGGTCGGGGTGCGGGCGAGCCGGGGCAGGGCCTCGGCCAGGGGCAGCGACTCCTGGGCGGTCACCTCCAGGGTGAGCAGCGGCGCGCCGTCGTCGACGCCGGCGTAGCCGCGCTCGCCGATCTGCCGGTAGGGCACCAGGGCCAGCACGTCGTGGCGGGCCCGGCCGTCGGCGGGCGGTTCGGTCGGCAGCGGGATCGACGCGAGGGTGGGCCGGTTGCGCACCTCGCCGACGAGCACCTCCAGCCGCCCGCCGCCGCCCGCCTCGGGCCGGTGCAGCAGGGCGAACGGCGGTGGGTGCGGGGCCAGCACCCTGTCGAGCAGATCGGATGCATGCGTGCCGCCCGTCATGCGACGACCTCCTTGACCGTGCGGACGACGGCGCAGCAGCGCGCCGCGTAGTCGAGCGCCAGCCGGTGATCGGCGGCGGAGAAGTCGGCGACGGCGTCGGCGACGAGGAACGTCTCCAGGTCGTGGGTGAACGCGTCGACGGCGGTCATCAGCACGCCGACGTGCGCGTACACCCCGCAGACGATCAGTTGGTCGCGGCCGTGCGCGCGCATCCGCTCCAGCAGACCGGTGCGGAAGAAGGCGCTGTAGCGCCACTTGGTGAACAGCCAGTCGTCGGGCCCCGGCGCCAGTTCCGCCGTGATCTCGCGGTCGGCTGCGGACCGCCGCATGCCCGGCCCCCAGAAGTCCCGCAGCAGACCGCGCTGCGCGTCGTCCATGGCGCCGGGCTGCGCCGTGTACGCGACGGGGATGCCGAGTTCGGCGCAACGGGTGCGCAACTGCGCGGCGTTGGACAGCAGTTGCTCCCGCAGGGGTGCCGGGAACGCCCGGAGGAAGTAGCGCTGCATGTCGTGCACCAGCAGCACCGCGCGCCGGGGATCGACCGTCCACGACGGGACGGGCGCGGGCAACTCGCCCGCGCGGGGCAGTTCGTAGGGTTCGATGGGAGGTATCCCGCTCATGTCTTCTCTCCGCCTCTTGTCTCCGCCTGGTCCGGTCGCGCGCCGGTCGCTCGCCGTCACGCGCCGGTCACGCGCCGGTCGCGGCTAACTGCCGAGGGTGGCGCCGCCGTCCACCGTGAGGCTGTGCAGGGTGATGTGTCCGGCCTGGTCGGACAGTAGGAACGTGACTGCGTCGGCGATGTCGTCGGGGCCGGCCAGCTTGCCGAGGGGGATGCCGACCCGGTACTCGTCGGGGCGGCCCTCGACGGTGCCGCGGCGTCCGCTCGCGTCGTGCCACATGGAGCTGAGCATCGGGGTGTCGGTGGACCCGGGGGCCACCACGTTGCACCGGATGCCGTGCCGGGCGACCTCCAAACCCAGGCACTTGGTGAACATCGTCGCGGCTGCCTTGGAAGCGGCGTACGCGGCCATGTGGGTGCGTGCGGTGCCCGCCGCGTTCGAGGCGACGGTGACGATGGCGCCGCGACCGCGCGGCACCATCCGGTTGACGACGGCGCGCGACATGAGGAACACGCCGGTGGCGTTCACCGCGAAGGTGGCGTCCCAGTCCTGGTCGGTCAGGTGCCGGGCCTCGGCCAGGTGCAGCACCCCCGCCGCGTTGACGAGGTGGTCGACCGGCCCGAGCACCTCCTCGACCACGTCGACGACGTCGCCGACCTCGGCGCGGTCGGTGAGGTCGGTGGGAAACCCCTCGGCCCGCACGCCGTCGGCGGTCAGCTTCTGCACGGTGCGCAGGACGCCGTCGGCGTCGCGGTCCACGACGGCGACCGTGGCCCCGCGTTCGCCGAGCGCGCGGGCCACCGCGGCCCCGATCCCGCCTGCCGCCCCGGTCACCAGAGCGATCTTGCCCTCCATCTGCGGTCCTCCTTCTTCTACGGGTTGGTACGGTCCACCCAGGCCGTGATCACGGAAACGGCCTGGTCCGGGCGCAGTCGCGGGTCGCACAGGCTGGTGTAGCGGTCGCCGACCCGGTCGGTGTCCGAGGGGCTCTGCGCGCATTCGGTGACGTCGTCCGGGGTGGTCTCCAGATGCAGTCCGCCGGCGGTCCCGCGCGCCGACAGCACGGCGGACCGGAACTCGCGTGCCTCGCGGGCGATCCAGTCGAGGTAGCGGGTCTTGCGGCCGTCCGGGGTGGTGACCGTGTTGGCGTGCATCGGGTCGCAGAGCCAGATGACGGGATGCCCGGCCTCCCGTACCGCCGCCACGAGCGGTGGCAGCCGGTGGGCGACGAGCTGCGCGCCCATGCGGGCGATCAGCGTGAGCCGGCCGGGTTCACGCGCCGGGTCGAGGCGCTCGCACAGGGCGAGCAGCTCTTCCGTGGTCATGCCCGGCCCCACCTTGCAGGCGACCGGATTGGCCACGGCGGCGAGCAACGCGACGTGCGCGCCGTCCAGTTGGCGGGTGCGGTCGCCGATCCACGGCCAGTGCGTGGAGGTGAGGACCGGCTTGCCCGAGGGGTCCTCGCGCACGAGCGGCAGCTCGTAGTCGAGGACGAGCGCCTCGTGGCTGGTCCACACGGGCGGGTCGATGCCGGGCTCCCCCGGTCCGCGGTGCCAGCCGAGGTGGCGCATCACCGTGCGGGAGGCGCGGTAGCAGGCCAGCATGCGCTGCGGGTCCGGCCGTCTGGCCGCCCGGTCGGCTTGGGGGCCGTTGACCATGTGGCCCCGGTAGACGGGAAGTTCGAGGTCGCCGGCCCACTCCGTCGGTTTGGAACGGGGCTTGCCGAACTGGCCGGCCAGCCGCCCCACCCGGACCACCGGCCGGTGGCCGACGCCCTTCAGCGCGCCCGCGAGGACGTCCAACAGGCCTGCCTTGCGGGCGACATGGGGCCGGGTGCTCTCGGCGGGGTCCTCCGCACAGTCGCCCGCCTGCACCACGTGGGCGTCCCCGGCGGCGACGACGGCCAGCACCGAGCGCAGCGTGCGCACGTCCTCGGGGGTGACGAGCCCCGGCGCGGCCCGCAGTTGCCGCCGCACCCGCCGTACGCCCTCCGCGTCGCCCCAACTCGGCTGCTGCCGGGCGGGTTTCGAGCCGATGTCGCCGATGACATCGATATCACCGACACCACTGGTACCACCGATGTCAGCTATATCGCTTATATCGCCGCTGCCGGGCACAGGGTTGTCCACTGAAGCCTCTCCCGTTGTGGATGGATCGGTCCGCCGTGTCGTCTCACGGTTGCCGTGAGGCACGGATCGCCGTGGCACGGATCGCTCGCCGTGCGGCACGGATCTCGCGGGTCGCTGTGCATACCTGTGCGGGAACCGGCCCGACGGCCGGGTGTGTGTCCGCCGACGGTCCGATCCTGTGACGGGGGCCGGAGCGCGACAACGCGCGGCGGCTCACTTCGTCAGGTGCCCGAGCGCGCCCGGTCCGCCTGCCCGTTCCAGACCTGGCCCGGGCTGTTGAGTACGGCGATGGCGTGGGCGGCCGAGGCGAGGGTCATGTGGCGGTGCCAGCCGTCGAACGAACGGCCCACGTAGTCCTCGATGCCCACGTTCTTGGCGACTTCGCGGTAGTCGTCGCGCACCCGCTCCAACTGGCTGAACAGCGTTAGCAGCGACGCCGGGTGATGCTCCGTCAGATTGGTGAGCCACAGCTCGGGCTCGGCCGGCCGGCCGGCCTTGGCCAGCCCGATCAGAGCCAGCCTGCGGCTGCCGCCGGCCCGCAGTCGTCCGGTGAGTCCCAGGGGAAGCCGTACGGCCACGCTGGAGATCAGGCCCGTGCGGACCCGGCCGTAGCTGCCGAACTCGCGCCACTGGACGGGCTGTCTGGTGCCGGCGGCCGCGCGGACGACGTCACCGGCGGGCATGCTCGCCGAGCAGCGGTGGCCGGTCAGCGCCGCGTCCGAGACGAGCAGCGGGACCGACGGGTCGACCCGGGCCAGCAGCGGGATGCCCTTGCGGCCCAGCCGGTCGACGAGCGTGGCGAGGTTCAGGGCGCCGGCGTCCAGCACCACTGGGCGTACCGGCATCCCCCAGTCCGTCACCATGCCGACGCACAGCCGGACGGCCCGGTCGGACAGGGTCTCGGCCTCGGTGCTGTCGGGGATGGAGGCCCGGTCGCGCAGTGACCGGTCGTCGATCCAGGTCGGCGGCAGATGCAGCCCCCAGTCGACGGGGCTGCTGCGGCAGCCGGAGGCCGCCCAGACGCCGATCGCCTGCTGCGCGTTGAGCACGCGCCCCTCGGCGGGGACGAACCTGCGGTCCACGCCGACCGAGTGCTGCCCGGCCTTGCGGATCACCGTCTCCTGCACGACCCATGCCTCGACCGGCAGGCGCGGCACCAGATAGCGGGCCAGGGCTTGGCGCACCGGGGCCCAGTCCCACGTCGACTCGCTGATGAAGTGGTGCAGGCTCTGGTCGGTCGCCCGGCCGCCGATCAGACTCGCGATGTTCCTGATCGACTTGCGCCCGGGCACCTCCAGGAGCCCCCTGACGTACTCGACGCCCTTCTTGCGCTGATCGGCGCGCGGCAAGGAGGCGAAGAGCGAAGTCGATATCTCGCGCAGTAATTCATCCGGCGGAACATTCTCGCCGAATAATCGATCCGCGCTCTCTCCGTGTTTTCCCATTCTTGTCAGCGGAAACCCGGCTGCACTCAAAAGTGACCCCCGAATAGCTGTCCCGCCAGGCTTGGAACATATTGCCTGCCGGACGGTCAGTACAACACGGGAGATCACTTTATCGACCGGCCAACCTTTGCACCACCACAGGGCGGGCAGATCTGTCACCTACGCCTCCGAGGAGTGGAAACACACCGGTCGCCCCGTTGGGGAACGCCTTCGTTGCACCCGGAAACTACGAAAAAGTGGACGTTACACCCAACAATCAGCTTTGCCTTGTCTTTACGGCGTCTTTACTTGGGCGAAGAGACGTACACGGTCTCGCCGAGGTACGCACCGTGCGTGACCTCGCGCACGAGGGCGTGCGCGATATCGGTCCGGAAGGTGAGCGGGCGCGGCACCGGACGCGCGGTCATCCGGTAGTCGCTCACCTCGCTCCCGGCGACGAGCCGCCCGGGCCGCAGCAGTGTCCAGTCGAGCCCCGATTCCCGCACGATGTTCTCCATGCGCCGCACGTCCCGCTGGACGGCGGATCCGGAGGCGAGGACCAGCGGCCGGATCGCCCGCTGCCGCAGGAGCCCGGCCGGGGACAGGTCGGCCGCGTCGAGGTCGGCCGAGGCGACGCACAGCAGCCGCCGCATCCCGTGGCCGATCATCGCCTTGACGATGTTGTAGGTGGCCTGCGAGCAGACGGTGACGGGCCGCACGGAGGGCGGCACCCCGATCACCGAGACGACCGCGTCATGGCCGCCCGTCACCCAGTCCACCGCGTCGGCGTCCATCACGTCGGCGGCGGCGGTCTGCACCCGGTGGTCGCAGAACGGGAAGTCGGCGGGCCGCCGGGTGACCGCGGTGACGGTGTGCCCCGCGGTCATGGCCATGGCCGTGACCAGCCGTCCCGTGGGGCTGTTGGCGCCGAACACGACCAGCTTCATGCGTTCCTTCCTGGCGGGCGGGCCGATCGGCTGAAGAACTACGGAACGACGGTCGGATGCAGACCAATGGTCGGTTGTAGAACAACGATCGGGCTCTCGTACATTGTTCGAGTGTGTCGATCAATGTACTACGCGGTGTTCTCCCACGTACGATGAGCCGGAAAGGTGGGTGGTGTCAGCGTGGGAAAGTCACGGGGGAACGGTCGTACGGGCTCGGGTGCCGAGCAGAGCATCTGGCTGCGCCGCTCGCCCGCGCCGCGCCAGGAACCGCCGCTGACCAGGACGCGCATCATCGAGGCGGCGATCGCCCTGCTCGACGAGGAGGGCATGGAGCGGCTCACCATGCGCCGGCTCGCGGAGCGGCTCGGCGTCGGCGCCACGACGCTGTACTGGCACATCGACACCAAGGACGACGTCGTCGACCTGGCCACCGACGCCATCTTCGCCGGGGCCCCGCTCCCCGACCGCCACGACGGAGACTGGCAGGAGAACGTCGTGGCCCTCCTCTCCGAGTGTCGGGCCATGCTCCTGCGGCACCCCTGGTCCGCGGCGCTGCCACTGCGTCAACGGCCGTCGATCGGGCCGAACTTCCTCACGTGGCTGGAGTTCCTCCAGGCGACGCTGTCGCGCGCCGGATTCAAGGCGCAGCAGACCCAGGCCACCTGCTGGCTACTGTACAACCACGTCCTGGGCTCGGCGGCGAGCCAGTCCAACCTCCAGTGGTCGAAGGCCGAACGCGCGGCGGCGCAGGAGCAGTTGCGCGAGCAGCGGGACGTCTACCCGACGCTGGTGGCGTACGAGTACATGCTCGACGAGGACTGGGAGGACAACTTCCACGTGGGCGTGCGGCTCGTCCTCGACGGTCTGGCGGCCCAACTCCCCGCCGCCGGCTGAGACCGCCGCTCATCTGACAGATCCGCAGGTCGTTGCTGGACCTCCGATCGCGCTCCGAGTGTCCTGATCCCAGGACGTCAGGACGACATTGGAGCAGACCATGATCACATGCGGTGCCGCCCAGGACGACGCGCGGGGACAGGGGCAGGGACGGGAACGGGGACGGGGCATACTCGCGACCGGGTCGTACGTGCCCAGTCGGGTGATGACCAACAAGGACATCAGCGAGCTGGCCGGGACCTCCGAGCTGGCGATCCTGCGCAAGACCGCGATCCGTGAACGGCGTTGGGCCAAGCCCGAGGAGGCGACGTCGGACCTGGCCGTCGCGGCCGGCCGGGCGGCCCTGGAGCGGGCCGGGATCGGCGCCGCCGAGCTCGGTCTCATCATCGTGGCGACCTCCACCCCGGACTCCCCGCAGCCGGCGACGGCCTGTGTCGTCGCCGACGAGCTGGGCGCCGGTCACGGCACGGCCGCCTTCGACGTCAACTCGGTGTGCAGCGGCTTCACTTTCGCCCTGTCGATCGCCGAGCGCACGCTCGCCGACTCGACGGCCGACTACGCCCTGGTCATCGGCGCCGACGTGTACTCGCGCATCCTCTCGCCCATGGACCGGCGCACGATCGTGCTGTTCGGGGACGGCGCCGGCGCTGTCGTGCTCGGTCCGGGCGGCGGCCAACGGCTGGTCTCCGCGCGGCTGGCGAGCTTCGCCTCCGCGCGCGAGCTGATCGGGGTGCCCGGCGGCGGCAGCCGGATGCCGGCGACGCAGGAGACGCTGCGCGAGGGGATGCAGTACTTCTCGATGAACGGCCGGGGCGTCAGCGAGTTCGTCGAGACCCAAGTCGTCCCCGGCATACAGGAGTTCCTCAAGGACAACGGGGTGAGCCAGGACGACATCGCGCACTTCGTGCCCCACCAGGCCAACGGGCGGCTCCTGGAGAGCATGGCGGAACGGCTGGGCATCCCCGCCGAGCGGATGGCCACCACGGTCACCCGGTACGGCAACACCGGCGCGGCCTCGGTCCCCATCACCCTTGACCAGTTGGCCCGTTCGGGCGCGGTGGCGCCGGGCGACCTGACGCTGCTGGCGGCGTTCGGCGGCGGCATGTCCATGGGCCTGACACTGCTGCGCGCCGGCTGACCCCGACGCCGTCGCGGTACGTCACGTCCGGCCGCGCGCACACGAAGGAGGCCCGGTCCCGTCGTCCACGCCACGGGGCCGGGCCTCCTCGTACGGCTCATACCGTTCGTACCGCTCGTACGGCTGCTGCGGCTCACTTCTTGCCGATGTGCAGCGCTTCCTTCTTGAAGACCTCGAAGTAGCTGGGGACGCCCTGGGTGGTGATGACCTCGACGCGGGCGCGGAGGTTGCGGTTGTCGACCGCCTCCCGCACCAGCGCGTCCGCGAGGTCGTTGCGCGAGGTGAACCAGCCGGGGTGGCGGGAGGTGCTGACGACGTAGTCGGTGGTGGTCGTGGCGTCGAAGAGACCGGCGGGCCGGACGACCGTCCAGTCCAGGTCGCTCGCGGCCACGATGTCCTCCATGCGGCTCGTGTCCTCGTAGAGGGGGCGGCCCATCTTGAGCAGGATCGGCACGATCACCTTGCGGAAGACGAACGCCTCGCCGGGCGCGTCCTCGTAGTTGGCGCCGATCGAGCTGACGCAGACCAGACGCCGGATGCCATGGGCGTCCATCGCCTTGATGACGTTCGCGGTGCCCTCCGAGTACACCGTCACCGGCTCCTTGGTGTACGGGATGCCGACCGTGGAGATGACGGCGTCGTGGTCGGCCACCACGCGGTGCACGTCGTCGGGGGCGAGGATGTCCGCCTTGACCACGCTCAACCGGGCGTCGCTCAGCTCGAACGCGTCGGGCCGCCGGGTCACCGCGGTGACCTCGTGACCCTCACGGAGTGCCTGTTCGGTGGTCAGTCGGCCGGTCGGGCCGTTCGCGCCGAATATGACCAGTTTCACGGGGGTTTCCTCCTGTGCGAGGGACGTCGATCTAGCACTCGAACGTTGGTCTAGTACCGGATCAACGTACCATGAAAGGGTAAAGCCATACGGCGCGCACCCGCGGCCCTGAAGCTGCCGCGGGTGCGCACGTCTTTCCCGTTCCCGTCTCTGACGGTCCGTCAGTCCACGGACAGACGGGGGAACTTCTTCATCAGGAACGCGAAGTCGAGGAACTCGATGGCGGACTCCTGCTGTTCCAGCCCCGTCCGGTAGGCGGTGGCCACCTCCACCAGGCGCAGGGTCTGGTACTCGATCGCCTTGCGGTTGTCCTCGTGCACGTTGTTCGGCGCGTGCCGCGAGACGCTGCATGTGCCGTACGGCGATCCGTTGTGCTCGGACGCCAGGATCTCGACGCTCGAACCGTTGGGCACGATGAGGCAGCCCCAGTGGCACAGCACGTTGTGCAGGGCGAGGATCGCCGTCTGCTGGCCGGCGTGCGCGGCGGACCCGGAGGCGAACACGGTCGCGACCTTGTTCGCCAGCTTCCCCGGAATGGCGACCGGGCCGGAGCGGTCGACGAAGTTCAGGATCTGCGGGGCCGGCAGACCGAAGTGGACCGGCGTGCCGATCATGATCGCGTCCGCCGCCACCAGGTCGTCCAGCGTGGCCACCGGTATGTCGCGGGTGGCGGCGTCCAGTTCGGCGTAGGCCTCCTTGTCCAGCACCATCGGGTCCGGGAGTTCGGGGACCTTGAGCAACTGCGGCTCCGCACCCGCCTTTTCGGCCGCGGCGGCCGCCGCTTTCGCCAACTCGAAGATGTTGCCGCTGCGGGAATGGAAGACAATGGCTACCTTGACCATGGAGAAACTCCTCGCCGTTCGTCGTTACGGGGCCTGTGGCGTCCCCGGCTACGAGGCGTCATCCTCACGGCCCCGCGTGCGCTCTGCCCAGGGCGACGCCGGATAGTTCGTCAGATAGGCGAGGGGCGGCTGCGTACGGAATTCCGGCGGGCGGCGGACCTGACAGAGTGGCGAGTCGCGGGTTGAGCGGCACCGATCCCGTGCATTGTGCTGTCCCCCATGTCGAATTCCACGGAAACAGCAGCAGGAACAGCAGCAGGAACAGCAGCCGGCACTTCCGCCGGTGTGCAGATCACCCTTCCCACCGAACCCGGCGGGATTTCGGCGGCGTTCGAGCAGGCTTTCAACGCGGGCAGTCTCGACGCCATCAAGCAGCTTTTCGAGCCGGACGCCCTGCGTGTTCTCGCTCCCGGCCAGTACCTGTCGGGCGAGGAGATGTGGAAGTCGGCCGAGCAGACCCTGCCGGACCGGCTGCCGGTCAAGCTGTCGGTGCGGCACATCTACACGGTCGCCGACACGGCACTGCTGATCTGCGACTACGTCCACGAGGGCACCGGCCCGGACGGAACGCACCAGCGCGTCGAGGGCACGGCCGCGGACATCCTCCGCCGTGGCGCGGACGGCGTCTGGCGGTGTCTGATCAGCAACCCGCCCGGCACCACCCGCGCCTGAGCGGCGGGGCCGACCGATGCCGGACACCTCCGACGACGACCTGCACGCGCCCGCCACAGCACCCTGGTCGCGCGCCATCGACGTACACCACCACATCCTCCCGGAGTTCTACCTCGACGAACTGGCCCGGCTGGGCGTCGCGACGATCCTTCCCGGCGTCGACCGGCCGACCTGGAGTGCGCGCGGCAGCCTCGCCATGATGGACCGGCACGGCATCCGGGCCGCCGTGGTGAGCGTCTGGCCGGGGGTGCCGGCGACCCTGGAGCCGAAGCCGGCCGCGCGGTTCGCGCGCCGGGTGAACGAGTATCTCGCCGAGCTGGTCGCCGCGCACCCCGGCCGGTTCGGCGCGTTCGCCACCCTGCCGTTTCCCCATCCGGACCTGGTCCTGGCGGAGTTCGAGTACGCCGTCGACGTGCTCGGGCTGGACGGCGTGGGCCTGGTCAGCAACTACGGCGGCCTGTACGTGGGCGACCGCTCGATGGACCCGCTGTTCGCGGCGGCGGCCCACCGGCGCACCCCGCTGTTCGTGCATCCGACGGTGCCGCCGTCGACCGGTCAGCCCGACTTCGGCCTGCCGGCCTCGCTGTACGAGTTCCCCTTCGAAACGGTGCGCGTGGCGGCCCAACTCCTCTACAACCAGACGCTGGAGAGGTACCCGGAGCTGCCGGTGATCCTGCCGCACGGCGGGGGCGGCGTCCCCTTCTACGCCGGCCGGCTCGCCTGCGGCGGACTCATCAGCGCGCCCCTCGCGGACCGACTGCCCGAGGACCCCGTCGGCTCACTGCGACGGCTCTACGTCGACATCGCCATGGCCGGCGACCCGCACGCCCTCGCGGCCCTGCGGTCCTTCGCCCCGGCGGACCGGATCCTCGTCGGCTCGGACTTCCCGCTCATGCCCGAGCACTACATCCGCGACACCGCTCAACAGGTCGTCGACCAGGGCGGGTTGAGCACTGAGGAGCGCCACCGGCTGGAGCACGCCAACGCCGAGGCCCTCTTCCCCCGGCTCCTCCCACGCCACAACGAGCGCAGAGACGGAAGCGAACACGGACACGGACACCGACACGGAAAGGACGTGTGAGATCGCCGTGCTGGACAAGGAGACGGTCGCCGCCTATCTGGACCGCATCGGGGCCGACCACCCGCCCCGTCTGGACGCGGACGCCCTGCGCCACCTGCACGAACGGCATGTGCTGTCGGTGCCGTTCGACAACCTCGACTATGTGCGCGGCGGCGACATCCGGATGGACGAACGGGCCGTCGCCAAGATCGTCCACGAGCGGCGCGGGGGCCTGTGCGGTGAGATCAACATCGCGTTCCATCTCCTGCTGGCGGCCCTGGGCTTCGACGTCACCCTGCACCAGGGCCGCGTCCACCTGCCGGACGGCGGGATCACCGCCCCGTACCACCACGTGGTGATGACGGTGGCCGTCGACGGCGCGCGATGGATCGCCGACATCGGGTTCGGCAAGAGCAGCCGCCGCCCGCTCCTGCTCGACCACGACGGCCAACAGCCGGACCCACACGGCGAGTTCACGACGCGGCGGCTGGACCGGCGGTCCGTCGAGGTGGTCCGGGGCGGGACACCGCTGTACGTCCTCTACGAGGAGCCGGTCGAGCCGGACGAGTTCCGCCAGACGATGTGGTGGTACCGGACGAGCCCGGACTCCCCGTTCCTCCAGACCCTCGTCTGCTCGCTCCCGCTGGAGGACGGCTGGGTCATCATGCGGGACGACCTGCTGACCGTCGTCTCAGGGGAACGCCGACGGACCGAGCAACTCACCGACGACGACGCGGTGTTGGCGGCGTACGAGAAGTGGTTCGGGATGCGGCTGGCGGAACGCCCCGTGCCGACCCCGTACACGAACGACTCGCTCCGCTTCTCGTTCGACAACCACTGACCGCCACTGACCGACAGGGGAAACGGCATGCTGGACGAAGTGACGACGGCCGCCTATCTGAAACGGATCTCGGCCGACCGGCCCGAGCGGCCCGACCTCGCCGCGCTGCGCCACCTCCATGAGCGGCATCTGCTGTCGGTGCCCTTCGAGAGCCTCGACTACCACCTCGGCAGGGAGATCTACTACAAGGACGAACGGATCGTCGAGAAGATCGTGCACCAGCGCCGCGGCGGCGCTTGCGGCGAGCTGAACAGCTCGTTCTTCTTCCTGCTCCAATCCCTGGGCTTCGCCGTGGAGTTGCGGCACGGGCGGGTCTGGATCGGCGGCCGGCTGCGCGATCCGTACAACCACATGCTGCTCACCGCCGAGGTCGAGGGGCGTCGCTGGATCGTCGACGTCGGGTTCGGCAGGGGCAGCCGGTATCCGATCGCGCTGGACACCCCGGAGGCACAGGCGGATCCGCACGGCGTGTTCAGCGTCCGGAGGGTCGACGAGCGGGCCACCGACGTCCTGCGCGACGGAAAACCGCAGTACCGCCTCTACGACGATCCGACGTCGCTGTCGGACTTCGACCAGGTCATCCACTGGTACCGGACGAGCCCCGACTCGATGCTCCTGCAGAACATGTTCTGCTCCCTACCCACCGACGACGGCTGGGTCGTGCTCAAGAACGACGTGCTCAGCGTCACCCGCGGAAAGGAGACGGCGACCGAGAAACTCGCCGACGACGACGCGGTGTTGGCGGCGTACGAGAAGTGGTTCGGCGTCACGCTCGACAAGCGGCCCACGCCGAGCCCGTATCTGAGGGCCTCCGTACGCATGGCGTTTGAGGAGAAATAGGCGCCCCCCTTTCGCCCTCACCACTCCCACCACTTCCACCATTCCCAAAACTCTCGACACCCCGAACCCGGCCCCGTGGAGGACTTCGTCATGCCCAAATGGGAACTCGCACCGGTCAGTCCGCGCAGCGTCGCGCTGGCATTGCCCGAAAGGGTCGTCACCAATGCGGAACTGTGCGAAACCCTGGACACCACGCCGGAGTGGATCGAGGAGAAGACCGGAATTCTTCAGCGGCGGTTTCTCCAGTCACACGAGACCGTTCTCGACCTCGCCGTCGAGTCGGCCCGCAAGGCGATGGCGGCGGCCGAGATCGGCGCCCGTGACATCGACGTCCTGGTGGTCGCCTGCACCAGCCCGGACTGGATCATGCCCTCGCTGGGCGTGAGCCTCGCCGAGCGCCTCGGCATCGAGACCCCGCGGATCCTCGACCTCACCCAGCACGCGTGCGCCTCGTCCGCGTACGGCATGTACACGGCGTCCTGCCTGCTCCAGGAGCCGGGGCTGGACACCGCGCTGGTGGTCTGCGCCGAGCGCGGCTCGGGCATCACCGACCCGCAGGACCGCCTGACCCGGATCTTCTTCGGCGACGCGGCGGGCGCGGTGGTGCTGCGCCGGACGGACGGCGCGGACGGCCTGCTCAGCTACGACCTCGGCAACGTCTACTCGGACGGCGTCCGGATGGCGTCGGCCTGGCGGGTGGACCAGGAGGTGCCGACGTCGCCGACCGACACCCCGCGCTCGCCGTACATCTTCATGGACGGCAACGTGGTGCTGCGGGAGGCGATGACCCGGGTGCCGAAGTCGCTGAGCGAGGCGCTGTCGCTGGCCGGGGTCACGGTCGACGAGGTGAGCGGGTTCGCCGTCCACCAGGCGAACGCCAAGCTGGTGCGGCACATCGGGCGGATCGCCGGCGCCGAGCCCGAACGGGTCCCGGTCACCGCCGACACCCTGGGCAACACCGCCGCGGCCTCGCCGCTGACGGCCCTGTGGCGGCTGGCCGCCGAGGGCCGGGCCCGGCGCGGCGACGTCATCGTGCTCGGCGCGATCGGGGCGGGTTTCCTCTACGGCTCACTCGTCTTCCGGCTCCCGGCGGACCTGGTCGCGGCGGAGGTCCCGGGCATGGCGCTGCCCGGAGCGGGGTGACGGCCGGCCCCGGCGGACCACTGTCCGGCCACGGCCGCTGTCCGGATCGGCACGTCCGCCGCCTCTTTCCGCCTACTCTGGCGCCCGAACCACCGGAGTACGGAAGGGACCGTCGTGCGCACACCTCTCTCCTGGCTGGCGGGCCGGTACTCGCTCGGGCCGCGCAGCGTCCAACGGGCGGCGCTGGCCTCGGTCGTGGCCGCCATCGCCATCGTCGTCACCGGCGGCATCGTCCGCGTCACGGGCTCGGGCCTGGGCTGCCCGGAGTGGCCCACGTGCACGGACAGCACGCTGGCGCCCACGGCGGAGATGGGGCTGCACGGCGCGATCGAGTTCGGCAACCGGCTGCTCACCGGGGCGCTGTGCGCCGTCGTGGGCTGGGTCATCATCACGGCCCGGATCCAGCGCACGCCGATGCCGCGGGTGCTGCGCTGGGCGTGGGCGCAGTTCTGGGTCGTCGTGCTGAACGCGGTGGTGGGCGGCGTCACCGTCTGGATGCGGCTGAGCCCGTACATCGTCGCGGCGCACTTCCTGGCCGCGATGCTGCTGCTCACAGCGGCGGTCATCACCTGGTACGAGGCTCGGCACCACGGCGGCGAGAGCGAGCCGGCCACGGCCGTACCACTGCCGCCGGCCACGACTGTGGCGCTGCCGCCGGCCTGCCGTACCGTCTCGGTGTCCCTGCTCGCCGTGAACGCGTTGCTGCTGGTGGTGGGCACCCTCGCCACCGGGTCGGGGCCGCACGCGGGCGACTCCTCCGACGTCCCCCGCATGCCGCTGAACTGGACGCTGGTGACGACCGTCCACGGGCTGCTGGCCGCCGCCGTCATGGCGGGCGCGGGCTTCCTGCTGTACGCCCTGCCGCGCGACGGCTTCGCCGCGGCCCGCCGTAAGACGGTGTTCTTCCTGGCGGCCGTACTGGCGCAGGGCGCCGTCGGTCTGGTGCAGTCGCTGACCGGCCTGCCGGCGCTCGCCGTCGTCCTGCACCTCCTGGGATCGGCGCTCGTGTGGACCGGCGCGCTCCAGGTGTACCTCACGGTAACGGCGTCGACTTCACGCCAACCGTCACCGCCCGACCGGGCCGAACCGCAGCCCCTGCCCGCCGACACGACGTCCGCCCGGTAACGTCCCGGAAATCGAAGACCCAGGTGGTGATCGCCTCGCAAGAGGCGGACACCACCTTTCTTTCTTTGTCATGTCTTTAATTGCCCAAAAGTGGAGCAATAAGTTCCGGACGCCCTCGGGAGACATCCTTGTGCCCCACACGGACCTGTGGTTAGGGTTCCTTTCGACCCAACGATCAAAGGAGTGAGAAACATGATCGAGAACGAAATCACGGAATACGAGGCGCCCGAGATGCTGCCCGTCGGCGAGTTCTCCGAGCTCACCATGTGGTACGGCTGGGCCAGCAACGACGGTGAGGGCGTAGCCATCATCTGATAACGGCGCATGTCATTCGGTCAGGAAGGGGGAGTTCATGGGTGCGTCATGGTTCGCCGCTTTTCCGGAAGACGTCGATGACGTATTCCCGAGTATCCCCGAAATGGCCGACGATACCGCACCGCACAACTCGACCCTGAGTTATGCGTCAGGCCGGACCTGGGTCGTCGCAGACGTCTCGCATTCCCGCCTGATCGTTGCGGAAGCCGGTGCCAGGCGTCTCGCGCTCTTCGGCGAGACGGACGCCGATGCGAGGCGCCTGGCACGTCTCCTCGACCGGTACGACGACGTCGACGGCCTGCTGGCCGCCGCGCACGCCCTCGCGGGCAGCTTCCACCTCCTGTATACGGACGGCCGCTCGCTGTACGTGCAGGGCAGCGCGTCCGGTCTGCGCCAGGTGTACTACGCCCGGCGCGCGGACACCGGCGGCTACGCGGTGTCCGACTCGGTCGAGTTCCTGGCCCGGCTGACGGGCGCCGCCCCGCGCGTCGAGATGGCCGCCTGGGGCATGGTCCACCCGGGCTTCGACTACGGGCTGACCGAGGGCACCTACTGGACCGGCGTCCGCCGGCTCCCCGCCGACCAGTGGCTGCGGGTGACCGGCGACCGCGTCGAGCGCTCCACCTGGTGGTCGCCGCCGCCCTCGGACCTGTCGATCCACGACGGCGCGCCGCGCCTGCGGGCCGCGCTGGACGCGGCGGTGGCCGTCCGGGTCGCCACGGCGGACGGCCTGTCGGCAGACCTGTCCGGCGGCATGGACTCCACGTCGCTCTGCTTCCTGCTCGCCGAACAGGGCGCGGCCTTCCGCTCCTTCGTCGAGCAGACCGTCGACCCCAACCACGACGACGCCCGCTGGGCGGTCCTCGCCGCGCAGGAGATGGGCCGGGCCAAGGACCTGACGGTGCTGCGCCCCGAGGACGTGCCCGGCCCCTACGACGGCATCTGGGACCCCGCCGAGGGGCTGGTCCGGTCGGTGCCGTACGGGCTCGGCGAGCCGTACACCCTGATCCGAAACCGCACCCGGAAGATCGCCATGTCGCGGATCTTCGCGGCCACCGGGGCCACCGTGCACCTCGGCGGCTTCGGCGGCGACGAACTGTTCACGGTGGCGCCCTCCTACTTCAGCGACCTGTACGCCACCTCCCCGCTCAAAGCGGTCCGCGGCATCCGCGACCTGGCCCGGCTGCGCCGCTGGCCGCTGCCGTCCGTGGTGCGCGCGCTGGCCCGGCAGCAGTCGTACGCGGGCTGGTTCGAGGAGCAGGTGCGCGGCCTGCACCTGCCGCGCCCGGACACCACCGGCCCGACCGTCGGCTGGGGGCCGCGCCTGCGCACGACACCCTGGACCACGCCCGCCGGCGTCGAGGCGATCCGCTCGCTGGCGCACGCCGCCGACTCCGGCCGCACCCCGCAGGCCGCCACCCGCTCGGTGCACACCTCCATCGCGGGGCACCGCATCGGCGGCCAGCGGCTCGGCCCGCTGCGCGCGCTCATGCAGCACCAGGGCATCCTGCTGTCGCTGCCCTACATGGACGACCACGTCCTCGAAGCCGCGCTGGCGATCTCCCGCACCGAGGCGCAGCCGGGCCGCGGCTTCAAACCGGCGCTGAGGGCCGCGATGCGCGCGGACGCGTCGAAGACCGCGCTCTCCCGCTCCACCAAGGGCGAGTTCAGCATGTCGGTGCACCGCGGCCTGGCCCGCAACCGCAAAGCCCTCCTCGGCCTGTTCGAGGACTCCCTGCTCGCCGCACACGGCCTGGTGGACATCGACCGGCTCCGCTCGACGCTCCGGGACACCATGCGCCCCGAGTACGAGACGAACGCCCTGGAACTGACCGTCGCCGCGGAGACCTGGATGCGCGCCGTCGCCGACCGCACCACCGACCGACGCCTCACGAACGGACGGCTGGCCTGACCATGCTCAGAATCTCTCCCCACGTGGTCCTCACCAAGGACGAGCACGAGAACCCGAACCAGAACCAGAACCAGGACGCCGACGACATGGCCGGGGCCGTGCTGCTGAACAAGAAGTCCGGCACCTACTTCCGGCTCAACCCGATGGCCGTCACGGTCTTCGAGCTGCTCCGCGCCGGGCAGTCCCCGGAGGCGATCGTGAGCGCCCTCCAGGCCCGCCATCCGGGCGCGGCGGACCGGATCCCGGACGACGTCCAGAAGGTCATCGCCACCATGCGGAACTCCGGAGTGCTGATCTGACATGACACTGCCCATGACGCTGGAGCCGCGCACCCCGCTGCCGCTGCACCGCAGGCCGCTCCCGCTGCTGGCCGTCGCCGCCGGCCGGCTCCTCGGCTCCCGCAGCCCGCACACGATGGAGCGGGCGCTGCGCCGGCTGGCCCGGGGCGCGCGGCCCGCCACCCACGCCGAGGCCCTGCGGGCACGCGACGACATCGTGTCCGTCAGCCGCCGGGCCGCCGGCCAGTACTGCCTGGAACGGTCGGTCGCGACGGCCATCCTGGCCCGGCTGCACGGCAGTTGGCCCGACTGGGTGTCCGGCGTCTGCCTCGTGCCGTTCGCGGCGCACGCCTGGGTCGAGGTCGACGGCAAGCCCGTCGGCGAATCGCTCCGGCTGGACGCCTTCCGCAAGAACATCGTCATCGCCTGCCCCCACCACCCCACCGGGAAGGGAAAGTGACCATGGACCCCAAGAGCATCGCGGCGGAGCTGGCGACGAAGGGCTACGCGCTCGTCCCCGACTTCCTGACGGGCACCGCCCTGACGGAGGCCGTCGCGGCGATCGAGACGTACTTCCCCGACCCCGAGGCCGACGGCAGCAGCGCGCAGGACGTGGCCGCCCTCAAGCACGCCGTCCCGTTCCCCTTCACCGCCAACGCCCTGAACCGGCACCCCCTCGACCCCCGCGTGATCGGCGTCGTCGAGGAGCTGCTGGGCACCTCCGACCTACGGATGACCAGCGCGTTCATCCAGGCCAAGTACGGAACGGCGTACGGGGAGAGCACGGACCAGCGGCTGCACAACGACGCCTGGGCGGCGAGCAGTCTGGTGCATCCCCGCGCCGACGGCGTCTACCAGCGGGTGTACGGGATCCTCTACCTGACCGACGTGACGGAGGACACCGCCCCGACCTACGTCGTCGACCGCGCCGCGCACCTCGGCCTGCCGCTGCTCACCGCCGAGGGGACGGGGGCGTACACCAAGGAGTCGTACCCCGAACTCTACGAGCGGGAGCGGCCCGTGGTGGCCGCCAAGGGCTCGCTGCTGCTGTTCGTGGGCGACATCGTCCACCGCGGCTCCGCCTACCACGCCCAACTCGGCCGCCGTCTCGCCCTGTTCTTCAACATCCATGGCGCGCAGGCCCGTTGGACGGACAAGCACCTGTGGTCGCTGCGTCCGGCGCACCCCGACTGGGGCACCTTCCGCGACCTGATGATCGAACTGGAGCCGCACCAGCGGCACTTGCTGGGCTTCCCGCCTCCCGGCGACGACTACTGGACCGAGGAGACCGTCAAACACCTGGCGGAGATGTACCCGGGCATCGACGTCGAGCCCTACCTGCCGACGGACACGGCGGACACGGCGGACACGGCCTCATGACGACGGCGGCGCACACCCCTGCGGACACCCGGGCCGCGCGCGGTTACGCGCGCCTGGCCGTCGACGGCCTCAGACACCTCGGGGACGTCCTCGAACTGGGCCCCGCCTTCCACGCGTCGGCCGAGGACACCGTGTCGGTGCTCTTCGGCGACTGGGGCCACCGCACCACGCGCGACCCCGCCAAGCCCGAACAGCCCGCCGCCCCGGCCCCGTTCGAGTACTCGCTCGTGCTGGACGGCGACCGCGTCGAGGTCCGCCTCTTCTACCGGCCGCTGGCCGCGACGGGCGCGACGTCCGCGCAGGCGAGCTGGGACGCGGGCCGGCGCACCCTCGCGGACCTCGAACGGCGCGGCCTGGCCCACCTCCGCCGCGCCCGTGACCTCGGCGACCTGTTCCGGCCCCGCAGCCCGCAGGCGTCGTTCGGGACGTGTCTGGCGGCGACCGCCGGTCCGTACGGGATCGCCCGCGTCAAGGTCTACTTCGACACCTTCGCGGCCGGTACCGGACACCACCGGGAGCTGCTCGGGGACGCCCTGCACCGGCTGGGCCACGGGCCCGCGTGGACCTGGGTGGGCCGGCACGACCCGGCGGGCGTCGCCGCGCTCATGCCGGCGGTGTTCGCCGTCGACCTCCAGGACTCCGCCGACGCCCGGAGCAAGTTCTACACCACGGTCCACGAACGCTCCGGCGCCGAACTCGCCGCGCGGGCCGCCGTGTTGTCGGACACGGCGGGCCGCACGGCGGCGGACTTCGTCACGCGCATGGCCGTCGCCGGATCGGCGGCGCTGGCGGCCGACGGGCCCCGGCCCACCCTGTGCTGGAGCATGACCTCCCGCCGGCCCGACCGCCCCGACGACGCCACGCTGTACCTCCCCAGCAACCGGTACGCCCCGAGCCGGACGGACATCACCGCCCGGCTGCGGGCCGCCCTCGCACCGGACCTGTTCCGGCGGCTGGAGCGCCTGGTCGCCCAGTACGCCGAGACCGCGCCGGCGGGAGCCCCGCAGAACCCGTTCCACTGGGTGGGCACGAAACTCCTGCGCCCGGACGCGCCGCTCACCGTCTACCTCTCGGCAGCCGCCGTGGAGTCCGCCCGCGCGGCCTTCCCTGCTGCTACGCCCTGAACGTCGCGGGGCGCTCCGGGCTCGCCGCCGCCAGCGCCTTGGTGACGTCGTCGACGCCGGCCTGGAGTCCGTAGACGGGGGTGTCGGGCTGCTGCCGCCAGGACTCGTCGATGCCGCCCGCGTCGACGGTGTCGAAGCCGAGGTCGTCGATGAGGGCGCGCACCTTCGCCTTCGCCGCCGCGTCGTCGCCCGCGACCGGGAGCGCCAGGCGAGCGGGGTCGCCCGCCGGGAGCGGGCGGTCCAGGATGTCCTGGGCGTAGGTGCCGTTGAACGCCTTGATCACGGGGTGGCCGATCCGGCGTTCCGTCCAGCGGCTCTCGGTGACGCCCTCGTCCTCGATCTCCGCGATCCGGCCGTCGCGCTGCTGCGGGTAGTAGTTGTTGGTGTCGATGACGGTGACGCCGTCGGCCGCGCCGTCCAGGACGCCGGACGGCAGGCTCGGTACCGCCTTCACCGGGATCGTGACGACCACGATCTCGGCGTCGCGCGCCGCCTCCTCGACGGTGACGGGGGTCGCCCCGGTCTCCTCGGCGAGTTCCGCGAGGGTCTGCGGGCCACGGGAGTTCGCGACGGAGACGTCGTGGCCGAGGGCGGTGAGGCGGCGGGTGAGGTTGCCACCGATGTTGCCCGCGCCGATGATGCCGATCTTCATGACAGGTCCTGTCTGCTTCGGTATCGAGCCGGATTCGATGCACGCACATACATGCCTCGTGTCGGCGTCAACCCGACCCGGCGGCACCCTATTCCGCTTACGCGATTCCGCTTACGCGACGAATCCCGGCACGCCGAAGGGGGGCACCCCCAAACGCGGCACCCCCCTGTCGGCTCACGTGACTCGCTCAGGTCACTTGCTGAGGTGGGTCCAGAACTCGTCGAACGACAGGACCTTGTCGCCGTTGAGGTCGCGGCTCTTGATGATGGCCTCGGCGACCGTCTCGGTGACGTTCCAGTCGCCCTCCTGGGCCAGGGCGCTCTTGAACTCGGCCGCGGTGATGAAGCCGTCCCCGTCCGTGTCGATCCGCTGGAACTGCTTGCGCGCTTCTTCGATGTCGGCCACCGGTCCGCCCCTCTTCGTCATGCCTTGCGGTCATGCGTACGGTCTTGCTGTCCTACTGACGCAGGTCAGATTAACGGCCCTGGTGAGCGCGCGGCGCAGCGACCACCCAGCAGACTCGGAGAGCACGACGATGACGACCTTGCGGGACATTCTCGACGCGGCCGCACAGGGCGTCTTCCCGCCGCCCGACGGCCGTACGACCCTCGTCCCCCAGCCCTCCGACCGCGACGCGGGCGTCCTCGCCTTCACCGGGCACTCGGTCGTCTTCACGGACGAGGACCCGGAGTGGGTGTACGGCGCGCTGCGCGGCGTCGACGCCGATCCCCTGTCGGCGTCCATGAACCCGCGGTTCCTGGCCGCTCTCATGGAGCGTACGGGGCGTACGGCCGAGACGGTCGACATGATGCTGGTGGGCGCCCCGCTGCCCGGCGAGCCCCCTGCGCCGCCGCGGGAGGTCAAGGACTCGGACCATGCCCGGATCCGGTACGCCCTGCGCCGGCGCGACGAGGTGCGCGTGTGGTCGGCGGACGGCGGGATCCTGGTCATGGGACGCGGTATCGGCGGCCGGCTGGAGGTGTCGGTGGAGGTCGACGAGGCGGCACGGCACCGAGGTCTCGGCCGCGGCCTGGTCACCGCCGCCCGCCACCTGGCCACGGAGCCCGTCTGGGCCCAGGTCGCCCCGGGAAACGCCCGCAGCGTACGGGCGTTCCAGGCGGCGGGGTACGTACCGGTGGGCGCGGAGATCCTGCTGATCCCCCGCCGGTCACCCGAGCGGAGTGCCTGTCGGAGTGCCTAGCGGAAGATGCCGGTGTGGCCGAGTGAGTAGCGGCCGGGCTGCGGGTAGACGGCGAGGCCGTGCGGGCCGCCGCCGACCTTGATGCGGGCGAGCTGGCGTCCGGTGCCGGTGTCGATGGCGTACACCTCGGAGTTGTAACGCCCCGACAGCCACAGGACCTTGCCGTCCGCCGAGACGCCGCCCATGTCGGGGCTGCCGCCGTCCGGGAGCCGCCACTTCTTGGTGAGGGCGTTCTTGGTGAAGTCGAAGACGGAGACGGTGCCCTCGCCCCGGTTGGAGACGTACATCTCGCGGGAGTCGCGGCTGACGTACAGGCCGTGGCAGCCCTTGCCGGTGTACAGGAACGTCGGCTTGGCGAAGGTGTCGCCGTCGAGGATCCACATCCCGTCGGCCATCATGTCGGCGATGTAAAACCGCTTGCCGTCGGGTGAGATCTTCACGTCCTGCGGCATGGCGCCCTTGAAGGGCAGTTTCTGCTGGGCGACGACCTTCATCTTCTCGGTGTCGACCTTCAGCAGTTCGCCGCTGAACTCGCAGGACACGATGAAGTACCTCCCGTCGAGGGAGAAGTCGGCGTGGTTGACGCCGTAGCAGGTGACCGGTTCCGTCTTGATCCGCTTCATGGTGTGCGGGTCGCGGAAGACGAGCTCGCGGTCCATGGAGGCCATGACGACGGCGTACTTGCCGTTGGGCGTGAAGTAGAGGTTGTACGGGTCGTGCACCTCGACCGACCTGCCCGCCTTGCCGGTGCGTGGGTCGATGGGGGTGAGGGTGTGGCCCCGGTTGTTGTTGACCCACAGCGTCTTCATGTCCCAGGACGGCACGACGTGCTGCGGCTGCCGGCCGACCCGGAGCGTCTCGATCACCTTGTACGTCTTCGGGTCGATGACGGAGACGGTGTCGGACTCGGTGTTGGGGACGTACACCCGGGACGGGAAGTCCTTGACCACCGGGGAGAGCCTGTTGGGGCGGTCGGCGGCGTAGACGTCCTTCGGGTCCAGCACGGGCGGCATGCCGGGCAGCCCGTCGACGGCCGGTCTCACGGCCTTCTTCACCGGCGCGGGGGCGGCGGCCCGGGTGGCCCGGTCCGCGCCGCCACCCTTGCCGCCGGTGCCGCAGGCGGCGAGGACGGTCAGCGCGGCGCCTGCCAGCAGGGCGCTTTTCACGAGGTTGCGGTGCATCAGCCGATCAGCTCCGTGGTGGTGACCGCGCGCAGTCCGCGGCGGTCGAGTTCGTCCAGGACGGCGGGGAGCGCGGCGACCGTGTCCGCGTACCCGAAGTGCAGGCTCACCACGGACCCGTTGCGGATCCCGCCGAGGACGTTGCGGGCGACGGCGGGGGCGCCGGGCGAGGTGAAGTCGAGCGAGTCGACGTCGTAGGAGAGGACGTGCGGGTAGCCGGCGCGGCGGGCCAGCGTCTCGACGAGCGGGGAGGCGTGGGCGGTGCGGGAGGGGCGGAACCAGGTCCCGATGGACCCGGTGAGCTTGCGCAGCCGCTCGGCGCAGCCGGTGATCTCGGCCGTCGCGTCCGCCTCGGACATGGCGTTGACGTCCAGGTGGCGCTGGGTGTGGTTGCCGAGGTCGTGGCCGCCGTCGAGGACCCGGCGGGCGAGGTCGGGGTGTTCGTCGAGCCAGGTCCCGACGGCCAGGACGGTGACCCGGGCCCCGTGCCGCTCGGCCTCACCGAGCAGGGCGCGGGCGACGGCGGGGTCCCCCTGACCGTGGAAGGTGAGGGCGACCCGGGGCCGGTCCCGGGGACCGTGCGTGATCTGGACGGGCTGCCGGGGGTAGGCCCGGGGGGCGGGAGCAGCGGCCTTGGCGGCGGGAGTCGCGGAGGTGGGGGGCGCGGAGGTGGGGGCGTGGCGGGCGGCTACGGAGGCAGAAGCGCCGGAAGGGGATCCGGAGGGCGAGCACGCGGCCGCGAACGTACCCCCGGCGACGAGCCCGGCGCCCGCCCGCAGCACGGAACGACGGTCGGATGTGGTCACCCTCCCCATTTAAAGGGTGATATGCCGCAATTCCGGCGATTGACCCATCGGCGGTCCTGCCGACATCGCCCGCGCCCGACGGTCGGCGTCTGACGGTCGGCGTCTGACGGTCGGCGTCTGACGGTCGGCGTCTGACGGTCGGCGGCTACCCGTCAGTGACTACCGGTCGGCGACGCGCATCTCGAACCACGTCGTCTTCCCCCGCGGCAGGAGGTCGGCACCCCACCGGTCGGAGAGTCTGTCGACGAGGAACAGGCCCCGCCCGCTGACGTCCAGCGCCTGAACCGGCATCAGACAGGGCAGCCCGCGGGACGGGTCGCGGACCTCGACGCGGATCCAGCCGCGCCGCCGCCGCATCCGCAGACCGAAGGCGCGGGCGCCGGTGTGACGCACGGCGTTGCCGACGAGTTCGGAGACGAGGAGCACCACGTCCTCCGTCATCTTGGGGGACAGTCCCCACTGCCGCAGGACGACGACCTGGGCGAGTCTGCGGGCCGTGCCGGCGGACTCGGGGAGGGACGGGAGCTGTACCTCGCCGTCCGTCGGATTGCCGAACAACTCCAGCGCCTTGAGCGCCCGTTCGTCCTCGACCGCAGGCGACCAGCGCGCCGCGGTCGCACGGCCCTGTCCCCGCGGCTGATCGATGCCATCCAGCCCCGCCATGCCCCCATCATGGCGGCCCGAAGCCGACTTGGGGGCCGTTCCGACGGAATGCACCCCCCGGAACCCACCATTCCGTACGTTTCGCTCGGCATATGCCAGCGGCAGTTCGTGACCTGTCGAACCCCCGCTGACCTGCGATAACGGCTCGTCCAGAGACAATCGACAGGCTCTCTCGACCGGCGGACTGAAGGCCGTCCCAAGGTTCCCACAATCCGCCCCATCGAGGGAACCTGATGAGACGTCCCGTCAATTGCAAGAGGTTCCGGGGAGTCAGAAGGAGACGTCACTCACAGGAATTTGGCCTTGCCAGGGCCTTCCTCGACGAAGCTGCGCATGCCGGTCTCGCGGTCGGCGGTCGCGAACAGGCCCGCGAACCAGGTGCGTTCGACGGCGAGGCCGGTCTCGATGTCGGTCTCCAGACCGGTGTCGATCGACTCCTTCGCGGCGCGCAGCGCGAGCGCCGGTCCCTGCGCCAGCTTCGCCGCCCAGGCGTGCGCCTCGGTGTAGACGTCGGCGGCCGGGACCACCCGGTCGACCAGACCCAGCGTCAGCGCCTCGTCGGCCTTCACCATCCGGCCGGTGAAGACGAGGTCCTTGGCCTTGGACGGGCCGACCAGCCGGGCCAGCCGCTGGGTGCCGCCCGCGCCGGGGATCAGCCCGAGCAGGATCTCCGGCTGGCCCAGCTTGGCGTTGTCGCCGGCGATCCGGAAGTCCGCGCAGAGCGCGAGCTCGCAGCCGCCGCCCAGCGCGTACCCGGTGACGGCCGCCACGACCGGCTTGGGGATGCGGGCCACGGCCGTGAACGCCTCTTGCAGGGCGCGGGAGCGCAGCACCATCGCGGTGTGGTCCATCGCCTGCATCTCCTTGATGTCCGCGCCCGCCGCGAACACCTTCTCCCCGCCGTACAGGACGACGGCGCGCACGTCGTCCCGTCGGCCCGCCTCCTCGGCGAGCTCCTTGAGCCGGTCCTGCGTGGCGATGTCCAGGGCGTTCATGGGCGGCCGGTCGAGACGGATCGTGCCGACGCCTTCGGCGACTTCGAGATTCACAGTCATGCCGGTCAGGTTAACGGGGACTAACGGCGGCGGGCCCGGTGCCGTGCGTCACAGGACGCATGGCACCGGGCCCGCTCGCGCACACCCTCAGCGGGTTACTTCTTCCACTCCGCCCACGGGATGTTCCAGCCGTTGAGGCCGTTGGACGGGTCGACCGTCGGGTCGGTGGAGTTCTTCACGACCACCACGTCGCCGACCATCGAGTGGTTGAAGAACCAGGCGGCCGGCACACCGCTGTCGTAGCCGCCGCGTACGTCGCGCAGGCCGATGCAGCCGTGGCTGGCGTTGTAGTTGCCGAAGGCGTCGCCGCCCCAGTAGTTGCCGTGCACGAAGGTGCCTGAGTCGGTCAGGCGGATGGCGTGCGGGACGTCCTTGATGTCGTACTCGCCGTCGTAGCCGACGGTGTCGCCGTTCATCCGGGTCACGGTGAACTTCTCGCTCATCACCATCTGGCCGTTCCAGGTGGCGTAACCGGGCTTGCCGGTGGTGACCGGGATGGTCTTGACGACCTTGCCCTCCTGCATGACCTTCATCGTGTGCTTCTTGGCGTCCACGACGGACACCTGGTCGCGGCCGATGGTGAAGGAGACCGTCTTGGTCTGCTCGCCGTAGACGCCCTTGCGGCCCTCGACGCCGTCGAGGTTCAGCTCGACCGTCACCTTGGTGCCGGCCTTCCAGTACTTCTCCGGACGGAAGTCGAGCCGGTCGTTGCCGAACCAGTGGCCCTCGACGTCGACGGGCGGCACGGTCTTGACGGTGATGGCCTTCTCGACGTCGGCCGGCTTGGTGATGCCGCGCGTGAAGCGCACCGAGAACGGCATGCCGACGCCGACCTTGGAGCCGTCCTCCGGCGTGAAGTTGCCGATGAAGGTGTTCTGCGGGCTCAGCGTGGTGAACGACGAGTCCTCGGCGGCCGTCCGGCCCTCGGCGTCCTTGGCGACCGCGTGCACCTGGTACGCGGTGGACGCGGCCAGGTGGGTGGCGGGCGTCCAGCCCGCGCCGTCGGCCGAGATCGCGCCGGCGACCTTCCGGCCCTTGGTGTCCTTGACGGTGACCTCGGTCAGCTTGCCCTTGGCGGCGCTGACCTTCAGGGTGCCGCTGGTGTCGACGTCCTTGGCGCCGGTCTTCGGCGCGATGGTGACGACGGCCTCCGACTGCTTGCTCTCGGCGGTGGTCGAAGCGCCGTTGCCGCCCGCGTCCTTGGCGTCGGCCTTGGTGTCCGCGCCCCCGCCGCCGCCCCCGCATGCCGTGACGGCGAGCATCAGCCCGCCGACCACCAGCGCCAACCGCTTGTTGCGGACGCCCTGGCGCCCTTCAACCGACGCCCCCGATATCGGTCGCACGTTCACAGTCCTTCTCCCCACTCCCCCGGGCCCTGCCCGAGCCCGTACCGCGACGCGTCCCCCGCGTTCGCCGCATATTAACCACAAGGTCAACGGCCTGAACGGGACGGGAATGTCACCGTTCAGTCCCAACTAGGACCTTGGTCCAGTCGCCACTATGACCATGCGAACGCGGGGAAGGTTGCGTCAGGGGGCGGGGACATTTCACGACGTCATTTCCGGACGTCGTTTCACGCGCCCCCGGCGAGCCACTCCTGCCAGGTCAGGTTCCAGCCGCCGAGCCCGTTGTCGGGGGCGACCTGCTTGTCCTTGCTGTGGACGACCTCGACGACGTCCCCGACGAGGCTGCGGTCGAAGAACCAGCCCGCCGGCGTGTCCGAACCGCCGCCCTTCACGTCCCGCAGGCCCACGCAGCCGTGGCTGAGGTTGACCTTCCCGAACGCGTCCTCGTCCGCCCAGTAGTTGCCGTGCAGGAAGGTACCGGAGCTGGTCAGCCGCATGGCGTGCGGGACGTCCGGGATGTCGTACTCGCCCTTGCCGTTCGCCTTCTTGAAGCCGACCGTGGCGCCGTTCATCCGGGTCAGCTCCAGCATCTCGGTCACCACCATCTTGCCGTTGTACGTGGTGTTCTTCGGCGCTCCGGCGGTGATGGGCACGGTGGCCAGCAGGTCGCCGTCGCGCCGGACCTCCATGGTGTGTTTCGCCGCGTCGACCAGGGAGACCTGGCTGCGGCCGACGGTGAAGGAGAACGACTTCTGCTGCAAGCCGTAGACGCCGGGCGCTCCTTCGACGTCGCGCAGGCCGAGGGCGACGGTGACGCGGGTGCCGGGGGCCCAGTACTCCTCGGGGCGGAAGTCGAGCCGGTCGTTGCCGAACCAGTGCGGCTCGACGGCCACCGCCGGCTCGGCCGTGACACGGACGGCGCGTTCGACGGCGGCCCGGTTCTCGATCTCCTGGTTGAACTCCAGCGAGACGATCATCCCGGTGCCGACGGTGGCCCGGTTCTCGGGGGTGACGTAGCCGATGAAGCGCTCCTCGGGGACGTAGGTGGTGAACGTGGTGTGCCGGGCCGAGCGGTTGCCGTCGCCGTCCAGGGCGACCACGTCGACGGTGTAACGGGCGGCGAGCCCGAGCCGGTCGTCGTCCGGACGCCAGCTCAGGCCGTCCGCGGCGACCTTGCCCGGCACCTCGGTCTCCTGGGCGTCCTGCGAGCGGACCACCTTCACCGACTCCAGCCGCCCGTCGGGCACCCGCACCCGCAGGCCCTGTCCCGGCCGGACGCCCTTGGCGTTGTCCTGCGGGGTGACCCGGATGACGTCCTCGGGGGCCGGGGGTTTGCCGAGCATCCGGTCCACACCGCCCCCGCTGTCGCCGCCGGTGCAGCCGGCGGCCCCGGCCAGTAGTCCTGCCCATGTCAGTACGGCGGCCAGTGCGACCCCTGCGCGCCGTGCGCGCCCTTGTACGTGCCTCACGGGGTGCCCAACGATCGGGCCCGCCCCGGGGAAACGTGAGTGCGAGGGCCGCTCTGGGCAGAAATGGGGGGAGGACGACGCGACGGGAGCCCCGGCGGGACACCGGGCACTCTTTTCCCACGTCGCCCCACGAGCCGCGGGAGGCGAGACGGTGTCCAGCGCAGCCGAGCAGGAGGCGGTGGCGGGCCGGCGCAGCGCGCCGGACACCGTCGTGAACGGTGCGCCGCGCAAGGTACCGGGCCCACCCGTGCGACCGGGCGCGGCCACCCCGCTGGGCGCCCGGTTCCGGGTCGGCCCGGACGGGGTCGCGGGCACCAACTTCGCGCTGTGGGCGGGGGGCGCCGAGGCGGTCGACCTGTGCCTGTTCGACGAGGCGGGACGCGAGACGCGCGCCCGGCTCACCGAACTCACGCACGAGATCTGGCACGGCTTCCTGCCCGGCGTGATGCCGGGCCAGCGCTACGGCTTCAGGGTGCACGGCCGCTGGGACCCGTGGACCGGCGGCCGCTGGAACCCGGCGAAGCTGCTCCTCGACCCGTACGCCCGCGCGGTCGACGGCGAGTTCGGCCTGCCGGCGGAGGTGTACGGGCACGTCCGGGACTGGCCGCAGCAGCAGGTCGCCGACACCGTCCGCGACGAACGGGACTCGGCTCCTTACGTCCCGAAGGGGGTCGTCGTCCACGATGACGACGACTGGGCCGACGACCGCCGCCCGAAAACCCCGTGGGCGGACTCGGTCATCTACGAGCTGCACGTACGCGGCTTCACCCGGCTGCACCCGGACATCCCCGAGCGACTGCGCGGCACCTACGCCGGGTTGGCGCATCCGGCGGCCGTCGACCACCTGGTGAAACTGGGCGTGACGGCGGTGGAGCTGCTGCCGGTCCACCAGTTCGCGCACGAGGACCATCTGCTGCGCCGCGGCCTGAAGAACTACTGGGGCTACAACTCGATCGGCTACTTCGCCCCGCACGCCGCGTACGCCTCGTCGGGTACGACGGGCCAGCAGGTCGGCGAGTTCAAGCGGATGGTGCGCGCGCTGCACGCCGCCGGGATCGAGGTGATCCTCGACGTCGTCTACAACCACACTGCGGAAGCGGGCGAGTTGGGCCCGACGCTGTCGCTGAAGGGCATCGACAACCGCGGCTACTACCGGCTCCAGTCCGACGCCCGGCGCTACACCGACTACACGGGCTGCGGGAACACCCTGCACGTGGTGCAGCCGCACGTACTGCGCCTGATCACCGACTCGCTGCGCTACTGGGTGACCGAGATGGGCGTCGACGGCTTCCGCTTCGACCTGGCGGCGGCCCTGGCCCGCTCCATGCACGACGTCGACATGCTGTCCCCGTTCCTGGCGGTCATCGCCCAGGACCCGGTGCTGCGCCGGGTGAAACTGATCGCGGAACCGTGGGACGTCGGCTCGGGCGGCTACCAGGTGGGC
This sequence comes from Streptomyces sp. yr375, assembly GCF_900110755.1. GTDB lineage: Bacteria > Actinomycetota > Actinomycetes > Streptomycetales > Streptomycetaceae > Streptomyces. The sequence goes on along the minus strand of NZ_FOFF01000019.1, from coordinate 37,160 downwards.
GCTTTCCCGCCCCTGTGGACGGAGTGGAACGACCGCTACCGCGACGCCGTACGCGACTTCTGGCGGCACGCGCTGCCGGACGTCCGCGAGATGGGCTACCGGCTGTCGGGCTCCAGCGACCTGTACGCGTGGGGCGGGCGACGGCCCTACGCCTCCGTCAACTTCGTGACGGCGCACGACGGTTTCACACTCCGCGACCTGGTGTCGTACGAGCGCAAGCACAACGAGGCCAACGGCGAGGGCAACCGCGACGGCACGAACGACAACCGCTCCTGGAACGGCGGCGAAGAGGGCGAGACGGCTGACGAACGCCTACTGGCGCTGCGGCGAAGGCAGTTGAAGAACCTACTGACGACCCTGCTGCTGTCGACGGGCGTGCCGATGCTGGTCGCCGGCGACGAACTCGGGCGCACCCAGGGGGGCAACAACAACGCCTACTGCCAGGACAACGAGACCAGTTGGCTGGACTGGGGACTCCTGGAACAGCCGGGCTGGCGGGCACTGTTCGACCTCACCTCCCGCCTGATCGCCCTGCGCCACCGCCACCCGGTACTGCGCCGCCGGGCCTTCTTCTCCGGCCGGGCCCACTCGGCGGACGGCCTGCGCGACCTGGCCTGGTTCACGGACCAGGGCACGGAGATGACGGAACGGGACTGGTACGCCCCCGCCGCGACCCTCGGCATGTACCTCTCCGGCCGGGACATCCCCGGCCGCGACGAGCAGGGCGCCCCGATCACCGACGACAGCTTCCTCGCCGTCCTGCACGCCGGCGACCGCCCGGTGCAGTTCGTCCTCCCGGGCCCGCCATGGGCGGAACGGTACGAGGTGATCGTCGACACGTCCCGCGAGGAGCAAGGGGAGGCGCCGGGGGTGACGTACCCGGCGGGCGTGGCGGTGACCGTGCCGGGGCGGGCGGTGCTGTTGTTGCGGGTGGGGTGAGGGGCGGGGGCCGTCGGGAAGCGGGGCTCGGCGACGGGTCAGCCCGTCACGGGCCGCCTCGGCCCAGGATGCCTCGTTCGTATGCCACGGCGACCGCTGCGGCTCGGTCGTTGACGTTCAGCTTGGCGTAGAGGTGGGTGAGGTGGGTTTTGACCGTGGCCTCGCTGATGAAGAGTTCGCGGGCGATCTCGCGGTTGGACGTGCCCTTGGCCACCAGGGCGAGGACCTCGCGTTCGCGGGTGGAGAGCGGTTCGCTCGCGGGGGTTCGAGGGGTGCGGACCGCGGAGACGAGGCGGGAGGCGACGGCCGGGGAGAGGACGGTGCGGCCTGCGGCGGCGGCGCGGACGGCGGTGAAGAGTTCGTCGCGAGGGGCGTCCTTCAGCAGGTAGCCCGTCGCGCCCGCCTCGATCGCGGGCAGGGTGTCGGAGTCGGTGTCGTACGTGGTCAGGACGAGGATTTTGGCGCGGGCGCCGCGCCGGGTCAGTGCGGCGATCGCGTCGACTCCGCCGCCGCCCGGCATGCGCAGGTCCATCAGGACCACGTCGGGGTCGAGGGCGGCGGCCCGGTCGAGGGCCTCGACGCCGTCGGAGGCCTCGCCGAGGACCGTGAATCCGGGGGCCGACTCGAACATGCCGCGCAGACCGTCCCGTACGACGGGGTGGTCGTCGACGATCAGCAGGGTGATGGCGGTCAGGGGTGCGTCACTCATGGCGGACCAACGGTACGCGAGCCGACAGGGCCGTGCCGTGGCCCGGTTCGGACTCCACGGTCAGCGAGCCCGCGATGCGTTCGGCGCGGGCGCGCATGCCGTCCAGGCCGAAGCCGCCGGAGCTGGAGCGGGCGGGGAGGGCGCGGGGGTCGAAGCCGGTGCCGTCGTCGCGGATGTCGAGGATGACGTCGTCGCCGAGGAAGGACAGGGTGACGCCGACGCGGGCGGCGCGGGCGTGCCGGGCGGCGTTGGACAGGGCCTCCTGGACGATGCGCAGGAGGGTGGCCGCGACCTCCTCGTGGAGTTGCTCGGCGGTGCCGGTCAGCGTGAACTCGGCGCGTACGCCGGTCCGTTCGCCCCAGTCGGCGACCGTCTTCTTCAGGGCTTCGGGCAGTCCGTCGTACTCCAGCGCCACCGGCGCCAGGTTCTGCACGGAGCGGCGGGCCTCGCCGAGGCTGTAGCGGGCCAACTCCATTGCGCGGCCGGTGTGTTCGCGGGCCTGGTCGCGGTCGGGGGTGTTCGCGACGACCTGGAGCTGGGCGATGATCCCGGTCAGGCCCTGGGCGATGGTGTCGTGGATCTCGGCCGCGAGACGTCTGCGTTCGTCGGCGACCCCGGCTTCCCGTGCCTGGACGAGGAGTTGGGCGTGCAGCGCGGCGTTCTCGTCGAGGGCCTGCTGCAACGCGGCGTTGGTGCGCTCGAGTTCGGTGATGATGGCGGCCTGGACGCGGGCGCGTTCGTCCTCGGTGGCGAACAGCCGGTCGGAGACGCCGACCAGGACGAGGGTGATCACGAGGATCGCCCCGAACAGCAGCCACTGGGTCCGCCCGCTCGGCGGCATCCCGCCGGTGTACGCGCCGGACATGGTGACGGCGGTGGCGAACAGTCCGACGGTCACCGCAGGGCGCGGCAGCAGTCGGCGGGCGCCGAAGTAGCCGGTGAACGCGTAGAAGCAGAAGAGCGGGTTGATCCAGGTCAGGGCGAAGGCGATGGCCCAGCGGACGGCGTAGTAGCCGATGCTGGTGGCCGACGGCGCGCGCCGGGTGTCGGCGACGGTCCCCCACCACACCTGGAGCGCCAGTCCGGCGGCGACCAGTGCACCGGTCGCGTACCAGTCGCCACGCCCCATGTGGAACATGCCGGCGGTCGGCACCGCGAGGAGCGCGCTCACCAGCAGCAGCAGGTACGGCCCCCGGTGGTTGACCGCCGCCCACCGCCGCTCGACGCCCGCTACGTCCCGGTCCCGGGCCATGTCCGGGACCGGGGCGGGGGCCGGGGCCGTGTCCGGGCCCATGTGCGTGTCCATGGGCCCAGTGTGGGCGACGGGCAGGCTCACTCCCAGCGGAACCACCGGCTCGCCGCGCCCGTCAGCAGCAGGAACCACACCACCAGCACGCCCAGGTGGGTCCAGCCCGGCCAGTGCCCGGCCGCCGCCTGGTTCAGGGCCTGCGCGGCGGCGCCGAAGGGCGTGTACTCCACGATCCGGGCGAGGGTGTCCGGCATGGACTGCACCGGCATCCACAGACCGGCGCAGAACATCGCCGGGAAGAACACGGCGGAGCCGATCGCGCCCGCGATCTTCGTCGTACGGGACAGCGCCGACACCACCGATCCGAGAGCGAGGGCGACCAGGACGGCCAGCAGCAGGGCGAGGAGGTAGCCGAAGAGCTGCCGCGGCACGCGTACGTCGAAGCCGAACCGCCCGACCACGAGGACCAGCAGCGCCGACAGCAGGGACGCCCCGCCGTACACCAGCATGTGCGCGGACAGCAGGGCGGTCGGGCGCACCGGGGTGGCGGACATCCGGCGCAGGATGCCGCGCTCGCGGTAGCCGGTGAGGGTCTGCGGCATCGACTGGAGGCCGCCGACGATCAGGCCGAGCAGCACGGCCACCGGCACGTAGGCGTCGATGGTGCGCAGGCCGCCGAGGTCGGCCTGGTGGTGCCGGAAGGCGGGGATGCAGCCGAGGATCACCAGGAGGAGGGTCGGGAAGAGCAGGATCCAGAAGATGCCGCCGGGTTCGCGCCGGAAGAGGCGGACCTCGGTCTTCAGCACGGCAATGTTCATACCGCTGCCTCCTTGGCGACGTCGTTCGTGACGTCCTTGGTCAGGTCGAGGAACGCGTCGTCGAGCGTGGCGTCCAGGACGCGGAGCTGGTGGGCGGTGACGCGGTGGCGGGCGAGAAGCGTGATGACGGCGTTGACGGTCTCGTCGCTGCCGGACAGCGTGATCCGGCTGTCCTTGTGCTCGACGGACGCGAGGCCGGGCAGGGCGTTCAGGTCACGCTCGTCCAGCGGGACCGACGGGGTGAAGCTGATGACGGTGGACCCCGCCGAGCGGCGGATCAGTCCGGCGGGGGTGTCCAGCGCGGCGACCCGGCCCTTGTCGATCACGGCGATCCGGTCGCACAGCCGCTGCGCCTCCTCCATGAAGTGCGTGACGAGCAGGACCGTCACCCCGCCCGCGCGGACGTCCTCGATCAGCTCCCAGGTGTCCCGGCGGGCGCGCGGGTCGAGGCCGGTGGTCAGTTCGTCGAGGACGACGATCCGGGGGTCGCCGATCAGCGCGAGCGCGATGAACAGGCGCTGCTTCTGGCCGCCGGAGAGCTTCGCGAACCGGGTGGAGAGTTTCGGGGTCAGGCCGAGGCGGTCGGCGAGCGGCGCCCACGCGAGCGGGTGCGGATAGAAGGAGGCGTACAGCTCCAGGGCCTCGCGGACGGTCAGTTTGGCCTGGAGCTCGCTCTGCTGGAGCTGGGCGCCGAGGACGCGGGCCACGCGCGCGTGGTCGGCGACGGGGTCGAGCCCGGTGACCCGGACCCGGCCCCCGTCGGGCGTCCGCAGACCCTCGACGCACTCGACGGTGGTGGTCTTGCCGGCGCCGTTCGGGCCGAGGATCCCGAAGATCTCGCCCTCCTCGACGGCGAAGGAGACGCCGTCGACGACAGCGCGGCCGTCGTAGGACTTGCGCAGATCGGTGACTTCGATGACAGGCATGGCACCAGGGTTCCGCCCGGCACCGGTTCGGCACATCGGCCGGCTCGCTCGAACGCGCATCAGCCGATCGGTGGATACGGCGCTACGACTCTCACCAGCGTCCGGCCAAAACTCGGTGGGCGTTGTCAGTGCCGGTCCGTAGGCTCGCGGTGATGGCCAGGACACGTGCAACCACCACCCCCCACACCCCCGACCGCTCCGCCGTACGCACCCTGCTGCGCCTGTGGCCGTACGTCCGCCCGGCACGGCTACGGCTCTTCACCGCCGCGTTCGTCGCCATAGTCGCCTCCGGTACGGGCCTGGTGATCCCGCTCGTCCTGAAGTGGCTGGTGGACGGGCCCGTGGCCGACCGGGACACGGGCGGGGTCTGGCTCGGCGCGCTCTGGCTGCTGCTGCTCGGGCTCGCGGAGGCGCTGCTGTTCGGGCTGCGGCGCTGGCTGGTGGCGCGCCCGCTGTCGCACGTCGAGGCGTCGATGCGGGCCGCGCTGTACGAGCGGCTCCAGCGGCTGCCGGTGGCCTTCCACGACCGGTGGCCGTCGGGGCAGTTGCTGTCCCGGGCGACGGCCGATCTGGGGCTGCTGCGCATGTTCCTCGCCTTCCCGCTGACGTTCCTGCTGGTCAACGGGGTGACGATCCTCATCGGCGTCGTCATCATGCTGCTTCAGGACTGGACGCTCGGGCTGGTCATCCTGGGGCCGGTGGTCCCCGTGATCGTGATGTGCGTGTACTTCGAGAACCGGTACGCGGTCGTGGCGCGGCGCGCGCAGGACCAGGTCGGCGATCTGACGACGGTGGTCGAGGAGAGCGTCCTCGGGATCCGGATCATCAAGGGCTTCGGCCGGCACCGCAGCCAGGCGCGGGCCTTCCGCGAGCTGTCGTCGACCCTGCGCGGCACGGAACTGCGCAAGGCGCGCCTGCTGGCCACGATCTGGGCCGTCATCGTGACCCTGCCCGAACTGGCCATCGGAGCCGCGCTGGTGCTGGGCGCGGTACAGGTCGCCGACGGCGAGCTGTCCGCAGGCACCCTGGTCGCCTTCCTGTCCACCGCCCTCGCTTTGCGCTGGCCGGTCGACTCCATCGGCTTCCTCCTCGCCATGAGCCAGGAGGCGGCGACAGCCACGGAACGCTACTTCGAGGTGATGGACGAACTCCCGGAGGACCCGGGCGGGACGGGTGCCCATACCACGACCGGTGCGGGTGACGCCGGGGCCGCGGCGGGTGGCGGACTGTGTTTCTCCGGGGTCGTCTTCCGGTATCCCGATGCCGCACTCGATTCCCCGCCCACCCTCGACGGAGTCGACCTGCACATCCGGCCCGGGGAGTCGATGGCGTTGGTCGGGGCGACCGGCAGTGGGAAGACCACCCTGACCGCGCTGGTGCCCCGGTTGCACGAGGTGACGGCCGGGCGCATCACCCTCGACGGTGAGGACATCACCGCGCTGCCCCGCGAGGAACTGCGCGCGCGGGTCGCCGTCGCCTTCGAGGAGCCGACCCTGTTCTCCGCGAGCGTCGGCGAGAACGTCCTGATGGGCGCGGACGACCGGGCGGGCAGCGCCGAGCTGGCGCGGGCGCTGGAAGTGGCCCAGGCCGACTTCGCGCACGCGCTGCCGCAGGGCGTCGACACCCAGGTCGGCGAGCAGGGGCTCAGTCTCTCCGGCGGCCAGCGGCAGCGGCTCGCGCTGGCCCGCGCCGTCGTCGGACAGCCCCGCTTCCTGGTCCTCGACGACCCGCTCTCCGCGCTGGACGTGCACACCGAGGCCGCCGTGGAGGCCGCGCTGCGCCAGGTCCTGGCCGACACCACCGCGCTGATCGTGGCCCACCGCCCGTCCACCGTGCTCCTCGCCGACCGCGTCGCCCTGCTGTCCGGCGGGCGCGTCACCGCCGTCGGCACCCACCACGAACTGCTGCGCCGCAACGCCGAGTACGCCCACCTCATGTCCGGAACCGGCCGCCAGGAGGACGACCGATGACCGCGCCCCCCACCGCCACCCCCGCGGCCTCCCCCACCCCCACCACCGCCGACGACGAGACGCCTCCCCAGCCCTTCGCCGGCGACCCCTTCGACAAGGACGTCCTGCCCGCCCCGCCCGGCGCCACCGGCGCGCTGCTGCGTTCCCTGCTCGCGCCGATGCGGGCGCGCGTCGCCCTCACCACACTCCTGCTGCTGCTCCAGCAGGCGGCCGTGCAGGCGGGCCCGCTGCTGGTGGCGTACGCCATCGACCGCGCCGTACCGGCCTTCCGGGCCGACGACCACGGGCCGCTGCTCGCGGTGGGCGCCGGCTACCTGCTGTGCGCGCTGGCCGCCGGCGCGCTCCAGTACGTGTTCCTGATCGCGTCCGCCCGCGTCAACCAGGACGTGCTGCTCGACCTGCGCGGCCGGATCTTCCGGCACGCGCAGGCGCTGAGCCTCGACTTCCACGAGCGCTACACCTCGGGCCGGCTCATCTCCCGCTCCACCAGCGACGTGGAGGCACTGCGCGAACTCCTCAGCGAGGGCCTCCAGGAACTCGTCGCGGTCGTGCTGTCCTTCGTGTTCATCTCCGCGATGCTGCTCTGGCTGGACCTGGGCCTGGGCGCGGTGGCGGTGGCCTCCTTCGGGCCGCTGTATCTGTTGATGCGGCTCTACCAGCGGCGCGCGGGCCGGGCGTTCGCGGCCCGGTCCACCGCGATCGCGACCGTGATCGTGAAGTTCGTGGAGACGATGAACGGCATCCGCCCGGTGCGCGCCTTCCGCCGCGAGTCCGCCAACGAGGCCGCCTTCCGGGTCCTGAACCGGCGGCACGAACGCGCCAACGGCGACGCCCTGTTGGAGATGGCCCGGTACGTCACCGGATCGCGGCTGGTCGCGAACACGGCGGTCGCGGTGATCGTGCTGTGGGGCGCGCTGCGGGTGGTGGACGGCTCGCTGGAGCTGGGCGTGCTGGCGGCGGCGGTGCTGTATCTGCGGCGGCTGTACGACCCGATCGACCGGCTCGCGATGTTCCTCAACTCCTACCAGTCGGCGGCCGCCTCGCTGGAGAAGATCGCGGGCCTGCTCGCCCAGACACCGTCCGTGCCGGAACCGTCCACGCCGAGGGAACTCCCGGCGCGGGACGGCGAACTCCCGGGCCGCGCAGTCGTGTTCGACGAGGTCGCCTTCGGTTACCGCACCGGCGGCGAGATCCTCCCCCGCTTCGATCTCACCCTGCCCGCCGGGCAGACCGTCGCCGTGGTCGGCTCGACCGGCGCGGGCAAGTCCACGCTGGCCAAGCTGCTCGCCCGCTTCTACGACCCGTCCGCCGGCCGGGTGTTGCTGGACGGGGTCGACCTGCGCGAGCTGGCCGGGCCCGAACTGCGGCGCGGGGTGGTCATGGTGACACAGGAGGCGTTCCTGTTCTCCGGCACGGTCGCCGAGAACATCGCCATCGGACGGCCGGACGCGAGCCGGGAGGAGATCGAGCGGGCGGCGAAGGCGATCGGCGCGCACGAGTTCATCAGCGCCCTGCCCGACGGCTACGACACGGACGTCCGCAAGCGGGGCGGCCGGATCTCCGCAGGGCAGCGTCAACTGGTCGCGTTCGCACGGGCGTTGCTGGCCGATCCGGCGGTGCTGATCCTCGACGAGGCGACCAGCTCGCTGGACGTCCCGGGCGAGCGGGCCGTGCAGGCGGCGATGGCGACGGTGCTGAAGGGCCGTACGGCGGTGGTGATCGCGCACCGGCTGTCGACCGTGGAGATCGCCGACCGGGTCCTGGTCATGGAGCACGGCCGGATCGTCGAGGACGGCAGCCCGGCCGAACTCATCGCGGGCACCGGCCGGTTCGCGGACCTGCACCGCGCCTGGCGCGACAGCCTGGCCTGAGAGCCTCCTGACAGCCTTGCCCGACCAGAGCGGTAATTGCGTCTGGGTAACTTATCAAGTCAGCTACTTGCACTTGATGTTAAGGGAGGGGCTCCCTAACGTTGCCGACATGAACCTCACCGTCCTCGCGGCCTCCGGCCGGACCGGAATGGCCCTCACCCGACAGGCGCTGCGACGCGGTCACACCGTGACCGCCATCGCGCGCGATCCCGCGAAGATCGCCCTGCCCGACTCCCCGGCCCTGCGCAAAGTGGCGGGCGACGTGACCGACGCGGCCGGTGTCGCCGCCCTCGTGGACGGGGATTCCGTGGTCCTGTCCGCGCTGGGCACCGACCGGGCCGGGATTCTCCTGACCGGCGCCCGGGCCGTCGTCGCCGCCGGCCCACGGCGCGTCATCTGGCTCGGCGCCTACGGCACGGGCCCGTCGGCCGAAGCGGCGGGGGAAGGCGTCGAGGTGCTCGCCAAGGTGCTGGGCGACCGGCTCGCGGACAAGGTGGAGGCCGACAACACCGTTCTCGCGGCCGGGGGCACCGTCTTCCACGCCGGGATGCTCGACGACGGGCCGGAGAGCCCCCGCCGGCGCACGGTCGGGCTGGCGGCCGCGCCGGCCTTCGACCTCGGTGCGAAGGTCAGCCGGGAAACCGTCGCCGCGGCCATGCTCGACGAAGCGGAGACGCCCGGCTTTCCCGGCGCAGTCGCCCTGCCCCTGGCGGAGTAGGCACAGGGATTGGCGGGCCGAGCGGGCGTCAGGCGGTGATCTCCTCGATCGACGCCCGGACCTGCTCACGGAGCCAGGCGTGGGCGGGGTCGGAGTCGTAGCGCTGGTGCCAGTTGCAGTTGATCGTCGCGGCCGGGGTCTCGAACGGCAGCGGGCGGGCGACGAGCCCGAACGCCTCGATGAGCGGGCGGCCGAGAATCGCCGCACAGGTGACCAGCGCGTCGCCACGGGCGGCGATCTGCAGGGCGGTGGAGACCGTGGCCACCGCCGCGACCACCCGGCGCCGCAGGCCTTCGGCGGCCAGCAGGTCGTCGATCGGCGCGGTGAGGCGGCCGCGCCGGGAGATCGCCACATGCGGCTGCGCCGCGTAGGAGGCCAGGTCGAGTCCGGCGGCGCAAGGGTGGTCCGCGCGCATCACCACGACGAGCCGGTCGTCACCGATCGGCTCGGACCGGAACTCGGGCAGCGCGGGTCCACCGCCGCCGAGTTCCAGATCGACGCGGCCGTGTCGCAGGTCGTCGGTGTCGACGGAGGCCTCCGCCAGCACCCGCAACCGCACGCCGGACGCCCGCTGTTGGATCCTGCCGACCAGCACCGGCACCAGTGACGCGGCCACCGCGTCATGACACTGGATCGTGAAGGTGCGATCCAGCGCCGTCAGGTCCAACTCCCGTACCGGCGACAGCACTTCGTGCGCCTGCCGGACCAGCCGGTGCACGTCAGCCCGCACCGACAGGGCGTACGGGGTGGGGGTCATCGAGTGGCCGGTGCGCACCAGGATGTCGTCCCCGGTGACGGCGCGCAGCCGGCCGAGGGTGCGGCTGACCGCGGGCGAGGACAGGTGCAGCCGCTCGGCCGCACCCATCACGCTGCCCTCTTCGAGCAGGGCGTCCAGCACGGTCAGCAGATTCAAGTCCAGTTGCATGAAAGTAAATCCTAACAACACATAGATCCACTTCAGTCAACCAACTCCAGGGGTGTCCCATGAGCCAGGAACTGCTTGCCGCCACCGTCGCCGCCGTCCGGCACGCCGGGGCCCGGATGATGACGCGCTATTCGATCGACTCCCGTCAGCCCGGGCTCCCCGAACTGCTCGCGGACCTCCAGGCCAATGACGCGGCCGTGGTCGACGTGTTGCGCCCGGCGTTGTCCGAGGCCCTGCCGAGCGCGGGCTGGCTCGACGACGAACACGGATCGGGACCGCTGGCCGCGGGCGAGTGGTGGCTCGTCGACCCGGTCGGCGGCAATGTCAACGCCGTGCACGGCATGCCCGACTGGAACATCGGCGTGAGCCTCGTCCGGGACGGCCGCCCGGTGCTCTCGGTGGTCTTCTTCCCGGTCTTCGACGAGATGTTCACCGCGACCGAGGGCGGCGGGGCGTTCCTCAACGGTGTGCGGCTGCGGGCTTCGGCCAAGACGTCGTTGGACGGCGCACTGGCCGGAACCGGCCAGGCCCAGCCGCGCCAGGACCCCGAGCTCGCGACCCGGATGGGCACCGCGTTCACCGCGATGACGAACTCCGCCCTGTATGTACGGATCTCCGTGCCCGTGACCCACCAGCTCGCCCAGGTCGCCGCGGGCCGGATGGACCTGCACTGGCAGTTCGACAACGTCCGCTCCCACGCGGCGGGCGTGCTGCTGGTGCAGGAGGCCGGCGGCGTCGTGACCGACCTCGACGGCAAACCGTGGGACTTGGCCAAAAAGAGCTACCTCGCCGCCGCGCCGGGCGTGCACTCCGCCGCGCTCGAAGTCCTCACCGCCTGAGGGAAGTCGAAGCCGAGGCAAGAAACCGACAAGGAGGCAAAGGAGACAAGGGCGGCCATGAGCACCCTCACCACACCCCGCGCCACCCCGCCGGCCCGCGGCAACCAGGTCCGCCGGCGCATCCCGGTCCGGCTGCGCAAGGCCATCCTGGTCACGCATGCCTTGTCGGCGAAAGCCTGGATCGGCATCGACGCCGTCTCCGCCGTCCTGGTGGCGATCGGCTGGGTGCGCGCGGGCGACGACCGCACCGCCGTATACCGGCCACTGGCGGACTTCTTCGTCGTCCCGCTCCTGCTGTCGGCTCTCGCGGCGGGGGTGGTCTGCCTGGTCACCGGTGTCCTGCTGGGGCCGGCGACCAAGTGGGGACTCGTCCGCCACCGGTGGGTCGCGGTGAAGCCGGCCGTCAATGTCGTCGCCTGCGCGATGATGGCGGCGTTCCTGGGCCCGATCGCCGAACTCGGCTCGGGCGCACAGCCGTTGCGGGACATCTGGTTCGTCGCGTTCCTCGCGGTCGCCGCCATGGTGCTGCTGAGTTTCGCGATGGTGCTCTCGGTCTTCAAGCCGTGGGGCCGGGTCCGCGCGTGAATATTCCCGGTCGGCGCTGATCGGCGTCTGCTTACATGGACGGTGAACCCCCGTCGGCCGAACCGGGGTTCACCGTGACCGGTGCGACGTCAGCGGACGGGGGACGTGTGATCGACGCCTACGAGGATCCCGGGACGCCCGACTGCCGTGGCGGCTGGGCGTACTTGGCGTGGCTGGTGCGCTGCCAGCCGTGGCGGGCGCTGGCCGGGGCGGTGCTGGCCAGCGTGTGGATGGTGCTGATGGCGGGGGCGCCGTACCTGCTGTCGCGGGCGGTGGACGACGGGCTGGAGACCGGTGACCGGGCGGCGCTGGCCGGCTGGACGGGCGCGCTGTTCGCGGCGGGCGCGCTCAACGCGTGGGTGAGCATCATGCGGCACCGCACGATGACCCGGGTGCGGATGGACGGCTACTTCCGCACCACCAAGGTCGTCGTCCGGCAGACGGTGCGGCTCGGCGCGGGGCTGTCGCGGCAGGTGCCGGCCGGTGAGGTCGTCACCATCGGGGTGGCCGACGTGCACACCATCGCGGGCTCGCTGACCGTGATCGGGCCGGGCGTCGGCGCGGTCGTGGTGTACGTGGTGGTCGCCGGGCTGCTGCTGTCCGTGTCGGCGCTGCTGGCGGGGGTCGTGCTGCTGGGGGTGCCGGTGGTCGCGGTGCTGGTGGGGCCGTTGATGGCGCGGTTGCAGGGTACGGAGGCCGAGTACCGGGAGCGGCAGGGCGTGCTCACCGCGCGGATCGGCGACCTCGCGGGCGGGCTGCGCGTCCTCAACGGGCTGGGCGGCAAAGGGCTGTTCGCGGACGCCTTCGAGCGTGACTCGCGGCGGCTGCGGGAGCAGGGCTACCGGGTCGGCGCGGTCACCAGTTGGCTCCAGGCCCTCGGGCTGGGCCTGCCGACGCTGTTCCTCGCCGTGGTGACCTGGCTTGCGGCCCGGCTCGCCGCCCAAGGGAAGCTGACGGTGGGCGAGTTGGTGTCGGTGTACGGCTATGTCGCCGTCCTGGTCGGCACGGTGGCGTTCCTCGTCGACATGGGCTACCAGCTCAGCCGGGGCGTGGTGGCCGCCCGGCGCGTCGTCGGGCTGCTGCGGCTGGAGCCCGCCCCGGACACCGGCACCGCCGACGCGCCCGGCGAACCGGCGGCGCTGCACGACCCCGGGTCGGGGGTGCGGGTCGCGCCGGGCCGGCTGACCGCGCTGGTCGGCGCGCGGCACGCGGAGGTCAGCGCCGTCGTGGACCGGCTCGGCAGGTACGGTCCCTCGGACGCCACCTGGGGCGGGGTACGGCTGGACGCCATGCCGTTGGACCAGGTCAGGGCCGGGATCCTGGTCGCCGATCACGAGGCCGACCTGTTCGCGGGCAGCCTGCGCGAGGTGGTCGCCGGACGGCGTGAGCCCGCCCCGGCGGACCTCGTGTCGGTGGTGCGGGCGGCGGCGGCCGACGACATCGTGCGGGGCCTGGCGGCGGGGCTCGACTCGCCCGTGACGGCGCAGGGCCGCAGTCTCTCCGGGGGCCAGCGGCAGCGCGTACGGCTGATGCGGGCGCTGCTCGCCGATCCCGAGGTGCTGCTGGCCGTCGAGCCGACGTCGGCGCTGGACGCGCACACCGAGGCGGCGGTCGCGCGGCGGCTGCGCGACGCCCGGGCCGGCCGGACCACGGTCGTCACCACCACCTCGCCGCTGGTCCTCGACCACGCGGAGACCGTGCACTACCTGGTCGACGGCAAGGTCGCGGCGACCGGCCACCACCGCGACCTGCTGCAACAGGAACCGGGCTACCGGGAGTTGGTGGCCCGGGACACAGCAGACGGAGAAGAGACAGAAGGCGCCGAAGCGGCCGGGGAGACGGTGCGATGACGGTGGCCGACGGGTCCTCGGGGCGGCTGCCGGTCGCCGAGCCGGCCGAGGTGCGCCGGGCGACGGCCCGGCTGGTGCGGGCCGACGGACGGGCGTTCACCGGCGCCCTCGCCCTGAACGTGCTCGCGGCCGGGGCCGGGCTCGCCGGGCCGTGGCTGCTGGGGCGGATCATCGACGAGGTGCGGGCCGGGCACGGCACCGGCGTCGTGGACCGGCTGGCGGCGGCCATCCTGGTCTGCGCGGTGGCGCAGTTGCTGCTGGCGCGCTGGGCCCGGTACGCGGGCCACCGCTTCGGCGAGCGGACCCTCGCCCGGGTGCGGGAGGAGTTCGTCGGGCGGGCCCTCTCCCTGCCCGCGTCGGTCGTGGAGCGGGCGGGCACCGGCGATCTCACCACGCGCGGCACCGCCGACGTGGCGGCGGTGGGCACGACCCTGCGGGACGCCGGGCCCGAACTGCTGGTGTGCACCGTCCAGGCGCTGTTCACGCTCGGCGCGGTGTTCGCGATCGATCCGCTGTTCGGCGCGGTCGGGGTGCTCGCGCTCACCCCGATCTGGTGCGCGCTGCGCTGGTATCTGCGGCGGGCGCGCGCCGCCTACCTCGCGGAGGGGGCGGCCACCTCGGAGGTCGCCGAGATCGTCGCGTCGACCGCGTCCGGGGCGCGCACGGTGGAGGCGCTGCGGCTCCAGGAGCGGCGCACGGCGGCGAGCCGGGACGCGCTGGAGACCTCGCGCCGCACCCGTTTCCGCACGCTGCACCTGCGCACGGTGTTCTTCCCGGTGGTCGAGGTGTCGTACTCGCTGCCGGTGGCGGGCGTGCTGCTGCTGGGCGGCGCGCTGCACGCGCGGGGTGCGGCGAGTCTGGGCGCGGTGGTGGCGGCGGCGCTGTATCTGCGGCAGTTCACCGACCCGCTCGACCAGATCCTGCTGCGTGTCGAGCAACTGCAGAGCAGCGGCGCGTCGTTCGCCCGGGTGGAGGGGCTGGCCCGGGCGCCGCGGGCGGTGTCGGACGACTGTCCCGTCCCGGCGGACGACCGGATCGACGTGACGGGCGTGCGGTACTCCTACGAGCACGGCGGCGAGGTGCTGCGCGGGGTCGACCTGACGGTGCGGCCCGGGGAGCGGCTCGCGGTCGTCGGCCCGTCCGGCGCGGGCAAGACGACGCTGAGCAGGCTGCTCGCGGGCGTGGACGCGCCGAGCGCGGGCACGGTGACGGTGGGCGGGGTGCCGGTCGCGGATCTGGCGCCGGAGACGCTGCGCCGGCAGGTCGTCCTGGTCACCCAGGAGCATCACGTCTTCCTCGGCACGGTCCGCGACAACCTGCTGATCGCCGAACCGGCTGCCGGTGACCAGAAGTTGTGGGCGGCGCTGGCCGCCGTCGGCGCCGCCGACTGGGTCCGGGAACTGCCCGCCGGCCTCGACACCGAACTGGGCGGCCGAGGTTGCCGTACGGACGGCTCGCAGGCCCAGCAACTGGCCTTGGCCCGCGTAGTGTTGGCCGACCCGCACACCCTGATCCTGGACGAGGCGACGGCCCTGCTGGACCCGACGACCGCCCGGCACACCGAACGCGCCCTGGCCGCCGTCCTCCAGGGCCGCACCGTCATCGCCATCGCCCACCGCCTGCACACCGCGCACGACGCGGACCGGGTCGCCGTCATGGAAGACGGCCGCCTCACCGAACTCGGCACGCACGAGGCGCTGGTGACGGGCGACGGCGCATACGCGGCCCTGTGGCGGACCTGGCACGGAACACCGGGCAGGCCGTAGGCCCGCGGGCCGCAAGAAGCCCGAAAGCAGACTCGGGCGTCCGACTCATCCGCATATCGAACATGAACTCCCGGACAACGAACGGTTTCCGGCCAACTTTCTGACGCGCTCCTGACAGACAGCGCAATCCACTGCCACTCTTCCCACTGCAACTTCACAGCAACCCCACAGCTACGTCCGCTCCACGTACCGCCTTTGTTCTGCGTACCGCCTTTGTCGTGCCCCGGACGGCTCACCGGCCGTCGGGTCTCCCCCTGGCCGCGTGATCCGTGGCCGCGCAGAAGGAGTCAGTGTTGAGCAACAGCCCCTCTCTCAGACGCACCCCCCGCACCACCTCCTCCCACACCACCTCCCACGCCTCGACCCGGCGTGCCGCGGCCGTCGCCCTCGTCGGCGTCTGCGCGCTCATCGCCGCCGCCGTGCAGTCCGGCGCGGCGACGGCCGCCCCGACGGGCGCGTCGCAGGTCCGCCCCGGCGCGGAATCGGTCAAGCTCACCCCCGCCCAGCGCGCCGCGCTGCTGCGCGCCGCCGACGCGGGAAAGGCGGCCACCGCCGAGGAGTTGGGCCTCGGCGCCAAGGAGGCGCTCGTCGTCCGGGACGTCGTCAAGGACGGCGACGGCACCCTGCACACCCGCTACGAGCGCACCTACGGCGGCCTCCCGGTGCTCGGCGGCGACCTCGTCGTCGACACCGCGAAGTCCGGTGCGACCGAGAGCGTCACGAAGGCCACCCGAGCCGCCATCAAGGTCGCCTCGCTCACCCCGACGTTCAGCGCGGCCAAGGCCCAGAAGCAGGCGCTGAGCCTCGCCACGGCCGCCGGCGCGGCGAAGGCGGACACCAACAGGGCCCCGCGCACGGTGATCTGGGCGGCGAGCGGCACCCCGGTCCTGGCGTACGAGACGGTCGTCGGCGGTCTCCAGGAGGACGGCACGCCGAACGAGCTGCACGTCATCACGGACGCGTCCACCGGCGCGAAGCTCTACCAGTACCAGGGCGTCGAGACCGGCATCGGCAACACGATGTACAGCGGTCAGGTCACCCTGGGCACCACGCAGTCGGGGTCGACGTACAACCTGACCGACACGGCGCGCGGCGGGCACAAGACGTACAACCTCAACCGGGGCACCTCCGGCACCGGCACGCTCTTCTCGGGCGCGGACGACACCTGGGGCACCGGCGCCGCGTCCAACACGGAGACCGCCGCCGCCGACGCGCACTACGGCGCGGCCCTGACCTGGGACTACTACAAGAACGTGCACGGCCGCTCGGGCATCAAGGGCGACGGCGTCGGCGCGTACTCGCGGGTCCACTACGGCAGCAACTACGTCAACGCGTTCTGGCAGGACAGTTGCTTCTGCATGACGTACGGCGACGGCGACGGGAACACCCACCCGCTCACCGCGATCGACGTGGCCGGCCACGAGATGACGCACGGCGTCACCGCCAACACCGCGGGCCTCAACTACAGCGGCGAGTCCGGCGGCCTGAACGAGGCGACCTCGGACATCTTCGGCACGTCGGTCGAGTTCTACGCCCAGAACGCCTCGGACGTCGGCGACTACCTCATCGGCGAGGAGATCGACATCAACGGCGACGGCTCGCCGCTGCGTTACATGGACAAGCCGAGCAAGGACGGTTCTTCCAAGGACAGTTGGTACTCGGGCATCGGGTCGGTCGACGTGCACTACTCGTCGGGCCCGGCGAACCACTTCTTCTACCTGCTGTCCGAGGGCAGCGGCGCGAAGACGATCAACGGGGTGAGCTACAACTCGCCGACCTCGGACGGTCTTCCGGTCACCGGCATCGGCCGTGACAAGGCGGAGAAGATCTGGTTCCGGGCGCTGACCACGAAGTTCACCTCGACCACCAACTACGCGGCGGCCCGCACCGGCACGCTGGCGGCGGCCGGTGAGCTGTACGGGACGACGAGCGCCGAGTACACGGCGGTGCAGAACGCGTGGGCGGCCGTCGCGGTCGGGGCGCGTCCCGGCGGTGGCGGCGGGGGCGGCACCTCTTTCGAGAACACCGCCGACGTATCGATTCCGGACAACGGTGCGGCGGTCACGTCGTCGATCACCGTCTCCGGGCGGACCGGCAACGCGCCGTCGAACCTCGCGGTGGCGGTCGACATCGTGCACACCTACATCGGTGACCTCCAGGTGCAGTTGATCGCCCCCGACGGGACGGCGTACGCGCTGAAGGCGTACGGCACCGGTGGCAGCACGGACAACCTCAGCACCACGTACACGGTCAACGCCTCGTCCGAAGTCGCCAACGGAACCTGGCAATTGAAGGTCCAGGACAACGCGGCCCAGGACACCGGGTACATCAACGGCTGGTCGCTGACCTTCCCGTAGCCGGCGGGCCGGCGCGAGCCGGGCACGACCGCCCGACAGGCATCGCACGAGGCGCCGCCCCGGAGCTTCGACTCCCCGGGGCGGCGTCGCCTTTTTACCGTCGCCTTACCCATGCCCTGTTGGCCGTTGACCCAGGTCAAGTCCGTTTACATTCCTGCAACGTTCACCAGACAGTCGCTTTTCAGCCAACATCACTTCGGGGTCATGACATGTACGCGCCTTGATGTCACTCTTCCTTCACCCGCCGCACAACTTCACACCCGTCACGGGCAGGTGCCCCACGCCGCCCGGACCCCCCACACCCAAGGAGCTTGTGTGTCCTCCCTCTACGCGCGTCACAAGCACACCACTCTGGCCATCGCCACCGCCGTCGCGGCCGGAGCCCTCGTCACCACCGGCCTCACCGCCGGCAGCGCTGCCGCCCAGAGCCCGGCCGAGTCGACCGGCAAGACCATCCCGCTGGCCGCCCCGGTCCAGATGTCCGCCGCCGCCCGCACCACGCTGATCAAGCAGCAGCAGGCGGACGCGCCGGAGACCGCCCAGGCGATAGGCCTCGGCGCCAAGGAGAAGCTGGTCGTCAAGGACGTCGTCAAGGACGCCGACGGGACGGTCCACACCCGCTACGAGCGCACCTACGCGGGCCTGCCGGTCCTCGGCGGCGACCTCGTCGTCCACGAGTCCGCCACCGGCGCGGCCAAGGGCGTCACCAAGGCCAACACCGCGACCATCAAGGTCGCCACGCTGACCCCGAAGATCGCCCCCGCCAAGGTCGAGAAGCAGGCGCTGACCGCCGCCAAGGCCGCGGGCTCGGCGTCCACCACCGCCGACCAGGCCCCCCGCAAGGTGATCTGGGCCGCGAACGGCACCCCGGTCCTCGCGTTCGAGACGGTCGTCGGCGGCCTCCAGGACGACGGCACCCCGAACCAGCTCCACGTCATCACCGACGCGGCCACCGGCAAGAAGCTGTTCGAGTACCAGGGCATCGAGACCGGCACCGGCAAGAGCCTCTACTCGGGCACGGTCACGCTCGGCACGACCAAGTCGGGTTCGACGTACAACCTGACGGACGGCACGCGCGGCGGCCACAAGACGTACAACAAGGCGCGCTCCACGTCCTCCTCCACCGGCACCCTGTTCACCGACGCGGACGACACGTGGGGCACCGGCGCGGCATCCAGCTCCACCACCGACCAGACCGCCGCCGTCGACGCCGCCTACGGCGCGCAGACCACCTGGGACTTCTACAAGTCGACGTTCGGCCGCAGCGGCATCAAGAACAACGGCGTCGCGGCCTACTCCCGCGTCCACTACGGCAACGCGTACGTCAACGCGTTCTGGGACGACAGCTGCTTCTGCATGACGTACGGCGACGGCGACGGCAACAACCACCCGCTGACCTCGCTGGACGTCGCCGGTCACGAGATGAGCCACGGCGTCACCTCGAACACCGCGGGCCTGAACTACTCGGGCGAGTCCGGCGGCCTGAACGAGGCCACCTCGGACATCTTCGGCACCGGCGTGGAGTTCTACGCGAACAACCCCAGCGACCCCGGCGACTACCTCATCGGCGAGAAGATCGACATCAACGGCGACGGCACCCCGCTGCGCTACATGGACAAGCCCAGCAAGGACGGCGGCTCGGCCGACTCCTGGTCCTCCGGCGTCGGCAACAAGGACGTGCACTACTCGTCCGGCGTCGCGAACCACTTCTTCTACCTCCTCTCGGAGGGCAGCGGCGCCAAGACGATCAACGGGGTGAGCTACAACTCCCCGACGTCCAACGGCTCCACGGTCACCGGCATCGGCCGCGACAAGGCCCTGCAGATCTGGTACAAGGCGCTGACGACGTACTTCACGTCGACGACGAACTACAAGGCGGCGCGTACGGGCACGCTGAGCGCGGCCTCGGCGCTGTACGGCTCCACCAGCACGGAGTACAAGGCGGTGGCGGCGGCATGGTCGGCCGTCAACGTCAGCTAACTCTTGTGTACTGAGCTGTAGTTGAGCTGGGGCGGCACCCGGGGCGAAGGCATCCCCGGGTGCCGCCCTACTCTTGGCTCCCATGCCCCCGAAGGACTTCACGTACGACGACGTCGGCGCGACCCGCGACCGCCCCGGCTTCTGCCCGCCCGGCTTCCACCCCCTGCACGTCCGCACCCGCCTCGGCGAGGGCCACGACCTGTTCCGCCGCGCGGCGGAAGCGGTGATGACCTGGGAAATGCACCGCGCCATGGGCGTGGGCATAGCGGCGACGACAGAACGCGCGGCCCCGAACACGGACGTCACCGTCACCCTGGCCGGCCTCATAAAGGCCCCCTGCCGCGTGATCTGGACGATAGACGAACCCCGCACCGCAGGCTGGGCCTACGGCACCCTCCCCGGCCACCCCGAATCCGGCGAGGAATCCTTCATCGTCCACCGCACAGGAGACGGCACGGTCTGGCTGACGGTGACAGCCTTCAGCCGCGGCGCGAAGTGGTACGCAAGGGCAGGCGGCCCGGCAACCCGGGGCTTGCAGCAGGCGTACGCGCGACGGTGCGGGGTGGTGTTGCGGGGGCTGTGCGGCGGCGAGGACGCATAACCGACCCACCGGGCCGGTCCTCAAGCGGCGCGCAGCACCTTCCCCCGCCCACCGACCTCGAAGCACAACAACTTCCCCTCCACCGGGAGGCCCCGCCCTCGTACTCGGCGTTCATCCACGAGTCGGCTCTACGCATGGGCTTCGGCGGCCCGGTCGTCACGCGCGGCCAACTGAAACACCTGCTCGACATGAGTGAACTGCCTCATGTCACGGTCAGCGTGATCCCGTTCGGCACGGAGTACTTCCCGATTACGGGCCAGTCCTTCGACTACGTCGAGGGTCCCGTTCCGCAACTCGACACCGTCCAGTTGGACACTCATCACGGCGGCTGCGAATTCCTCGACGCAGAAGCGCAGTTGGACAAGTACCGGGCCGTACTGGACCGCATGGAGTCCTGCGCCCTGGCCACCACCGAGTCACGCGACTTCATCCACCACCGCATCCAGTCCCTGTAAAGGAACCAGCCATGCAGACTCTCCACTGGCAGAAGTCGTCCTACAGCGGAGACGGCTCGAACTGCGTCAACATCGCCGCTTCCCCCACGGGCACCCTCCACCTCCGCGAAAGCGACGAGCCGGGGGTCGTCCTCACGACGACACCGACTCGCCTGCGTGCCTTGATACGCGGCCTCAAGGACCATCGGGAACTGCTCCAACGCCCCTGACACGGCCGGCACAGCCACCCGGACGGGATCGGGCACGGCCTGTTCCGACTCGCACCGCACGAGGCACCATGACCGACTATCTCCAGCTATCTCCAGGCCGCCATCAACACGATCGGTACGCCCGAGAACCGTTACGCCGACCCCGCCGCCCGGTGTCAACTGGAGGGCGAACTGGGCTGGCCTCTTCCCGCCGACTACAAGAAGATCACCGACGCGTACGCCCCGATCAAGGTCAACGGACACCTTTAGACCCGGCGCTGGAACCTCGGCCAAGATACCCAAGACACGATCCGCGCCTTCACCGGAGTCGACTGGGACGGCCTTGACCTCGACCCGGACGAGGACCCTCGCGAACTATTCGGCCTTCCAGAGCTGACCTTCGGGACGCCGAAAGGGCCGTGGCATCTCGCGAGCACCGATCGCGGGGAGACCGCCTTTCTTGCCGAGCCGGGCGGGAAAGCCGAGCGCTTGATCATTGCCGACGGAGACGGCTGGTGGACAGAGCACGGAATGTCATTTGCCGAATGACTCTACCGCTACCTCACCGGTGAGGACATGGACGGCCCCAACAGTTCAGCATTCTATGCCGGCCCCCTCGAACTGGAGCATCTGCCCATGTCACCAGGCGAGCACACACGGCCCCACTACGGGCCGGGTCGCGGCATGTAAACGAATTGGACCCAACCGGCGGCACCGAGGTGCACTAAATCCACCTTCGGCGAAAATCATCCGAATCACTCTCCGAACATCCCGGCGAACGGGTCGGGCCCACCGGACCAAGGGTCCATCCCTGCTACCCGTAGACGCCTCTCCTCATCTCTGTGCACGAACTTCGGGGACTCATTTCCCCAAAGCGACAGTGAACCAAGAGGGCATTCATCGAAGTCGGCGCGGAAAACTCGACACAGGAACTCAACCATTCCGCATGAATACTCACGCCAACGGGCATCATCCTGATTCCAGACAGCCATAAACCAGCCATCAGGGTCGCCACCCGCCATCGACCAGCAGATAATGTCCGCACTGGCATCCACTCCCCAAGCCACGAGCGATGATGGTTGCAGCTCGTGCGATGGTGCAGCCTTACATGCATGACGAGCGTTTCGAGTCTCGGCTGACATTCCTTCGACCGGCGACTCATCACCGAGATTCCTCTCCGGAAGCAGGAGTGCCAGGTAATCGCCGACACTTCCTTGCCCGTAGACGGAAACGAACTCCTTATAGTCGGACGGAAAGCGTGTCCCCCAGCTACTTTCGATGACGTCCCAGTCGACGACGTCACCAGCGCCTGGACCGGGGGGCATGATGCCCCTCAGCACGTCAAGCCAAGCCATCAATCTTCACCTCTCCATCATCACGGCATCGAGCCGGTCGGCACGGGGGCTCCGGTGCGACTGTCAGTCACCGTTCCGAGATTCCTCCAGGCATCCTGTGGCTGTCCGCAAGTGGGAGCCGTGGCACCGGCACATCGCCCTGGCCTGCGCCGCCTTCGCGTTCCTGTCCGTCAGCGCCACCCGCACCACCCGCCTCGCCCCGCCCCACGACGCCACGGCAGCCACACCCAACGATGCCGAACCCGCCATAGCCTGGCCACCGCTGACCCCGCACCCGACCCCCAGCCCCTGATCGCCTACACCGCCGAGGAGATCCGCCGCCCGCTCCACCAGACCCTGTGGCACGTGACCATCCCGCACACCATCGCCTTCACCCAGTCCCTGTGGCACCGAGCCCACCAAGCCGTCGCACGCCGCATCCACTACGAACACCGCAGACGACGAGCTTCCGAAACTCCCCTGTAGTACAGGCATGCCCTCGCCGTCATCCTGGGTAAGTGCGGACCTCAGGATTGGATCCAGGTAGGTTGCCTGGCAGGCCGCGCCGCTCGACGCTTCCGTCGATAATCCCGACAAGGAAAGAAAGCGCGCCGCCAG
Source organism: Streptomyces sp. yr375 (assembly GCF_900110755.1). GTDB lineage: Bacteria > Actinomycetota > Actinomycetes > Streptomycetales > Streptomycetaceae > Streptomyces. The sequence continues at coordinate 14,462 of NZ_FOFF01000019.1, read as the reverse complement.
AGAATTCCCACCATTCTAGATTTCGACTGTTCACAACGACGGGCCAGCCGTCGGGATCCCCGCCCGTCACACGCCAGTAGAAAACGTCGCCGGACAGCGACTCACTCCACGGAATCAGACCTCCGGGATCCGGGTGGGCAACATACCCCTCGGCCATGTCATCTTCCTGGAGATCCCTCAGCACTTCCAGCTCCTGGAAGATCCCGCCAACAAAGTCTCGTTCACGTCCCGGTACAGGGAGCGGAATACGCCAGAAGCTATCGAGTTCAAGTGTCGGATAGCTGTCTGCCAATTCCCGAAAGTCGCTGGGCAGCTCAATGCCAAGCAAGGAAGAAATTTCCCCGAAGTCGACCCCCCGTGGCTCGGCAGACCGATACGCAGAGAGACTTCTAACAGCGTTCTCAAGCGCCGACACCCTCAGCATGTCGCCTGCCAATCCTGAACGTTCTTCACTGTCACGTCGAACAGCCGCCCTTCCTTGGTGTATGCGGTCATGCGAATGCTCTCAGGTATCACACTGTTCCCAGCATAGTTTAGCCGCCCCGAGTACAATACGGGATTGGAGCCCCGGAGCTGCTTGGCGATCTTGTTCTCGCAACGCTTCATGCCGCTCTTATTCATGCGATCGAATCCTGTGAAGAGATTCTCACTCTTCCACGCCCCGTGGAACATGTCTCCAATGATGTGTGTGCGGTTGTAAACGGGCTTTCCGTTGGAACCGATGTTGTCCCCATCCGGGAAGCCTGCCACATTGACTGTCGCTCCGTCGTCCCTCTTACTGCCCGTTGGCTTCAGGTCGCCCGGGCATATAAGTGCGGTTGCTCCTGTCGGCAGCCCGTTCTGCAGTGGCTGGTACTTGTATCGCTCGTCACGCGGTTTTGAACAAGGCTCGTCCCTCTGGCCGGTTCCTCCCGGACTTCCGTTAGCGGGAGCCGCTGCCGCGTCCGCCACGGTCTCGGGGTCGTACTGCGCGTCGTCGACAAGGCCAAGCATCCTTGCCGCGCCGACGATAGCTCCGACAGCGTCGCCCAGTTTCCACCTGGCGTCGTCGAAGTCCGGCTCAGCCGCCGGACGCGCCACTGCCGGCGTCGGGTTCGGGCCGTTATTCGGGTTCTGGTCGATCGGAGGGGTCGGCGGGACGACGACGCAACCGTACTGGCAGCCACCGGAGCCCGTACCGGTACCGGTGCCAGGCGTATAGCCATGGCCGTAGCCGGTGTCGACCAGTCCGGCCCATCCCACCTCCGGCCCCGACTGCACGAAGAAGCGCACAGACTGCTTGCGCAATGCCTCTGCGACGCTGCCGACGCTGCCGCTGATTGTCGAGAAGAGGGAGCCTCGCCCCGGCTTGGCAGGCAGGCTTCGGGTCCGCTGAGGGTATCGGCGCGCCTCCCCGGGCCCGGTACGGGTCTTAGGAACGGTACGAGTGTTGAAGCTGTAGCTCCGCGAAATCGAAATGCCTGTGAGGGAGATCGGCCCTGCACCGCCTCCGGCGTCGGGATGCAGTAGGTGTCCGGTCGGATCGGTCCCGTTGAGCGGTCCTCCGTTGGCGTACGTGTAGCGATTGGCCTGCGCCGACGGCATCGGATCCAACTGCCAAGTGTCCCGAGACGCGAAGCTCCCCGTCCCCGGCTGGTACCACCGGGCCGCCATGTTGACGTCCCCGCTTGTCGGATCCGTCCAGCCTGACTGGTAGCCGACCGCCGGGGTCGAGCCGGTGGTTGCTGTTTCCTTGCCGAAGGGGTCGTACGACGTCGAGCCGCTCACCGAGTTGCCGTCCGCCGCGAGGCCGGCGACCAGGTCGGTGTGTTGGTCGGTCAGGGCCCATTGCTTGGTGGTGCCGGTGGAGAGGGAGAGGAGGGTGCCTTCGGGAGTGCGGTTGTAGTCCGTTGTGCCGTCGCCGGCGAGGTTGTTGGAGCCTCCGTCGTAGGTGAAGGTCGTCGAGCCGTGGGTCTGGACCCGGTCCAGGGAGTCGTACGAGTAGGTCGTCGCGCCGTCGGTGATCTTGCGTTCGAAGGCGTCGAAGGTCAGGGACCGGGCGGGCCCGGTGCCGGTGCCGGCCGAGGAGAGAGTTCCTCTCGCCGTGTACGTGTACGTCGTCGTGCCGTCCGTCAGTTGGCGGTTGCGGGCGTCGAACGTCGCCGTCGTCGTGCCGGACTTGGTGCGGTTGCCCGCCGCGTCCCACTCGTACGGCGTGGTCGCCGTGCCGTCCTTCGTCCAGGACGTCATGCGGTTCGCGTAGTCGTAGGCGTAGGTGTTGGTGCCGGCGCCCGCCGTGCCCGCCGTCGTCTTGGACGTCAGGTTGTCGTCCAGGTCGTAGCCGTAGGTCGTTGCAGTCACGCCCACTGCTGCGTCCGCCGACGCGACCGTGTCCGTCTTCAGGCGGCCCAACTCGTCGTAGCCGTACGTGCGTTTCGCCGTGACCGTGTACGGCGCGGCACCCGTCTGGCTGGTGGCGTACTGCTCGATGCTCGGGCGGCCCGCCGCGTCGAAGTCGTACAGGACGTTGTTGCCGGTGATGGAGTCCCGGACGGTGTCGATGCGGCCTGCGGCGTCGTAGGTGTAGTCGGTGGTGCCCGCCGTGGTGGTGCGTCGCGTCATGCTGCCGTCGGCGTCGTAGGCGTAGGCGGAGGTGCCGCCGGGGCCTTCAGCGGTCAGCAGCGCGCCCCGGTCGTTGTAGGTGTAGGTGTCGCGGGTCAGGCCGTCCGCCGTGCCGATCGCCGTCAGCCGGCCGGTCAGGTCGTACTCCAGGGTGCGGGTCGCCGTCGAAGCCTCCGCGCCCGTGCCCGTCTCCCTGGTCAGGCGGCCCAGGCCGTCGTACGTGCGCTCGCGCTCGACGCCGCCGGGCAGCAGTTCCGCCACCGCCTGGCCGGCCTTGTCGTAGACGGTCGTCCAGGTGCGGTCGGCCGCGTTCGGGTGGGTGGTCGTGGCCGGTTCGATCGTGGATTCCGGCTGGCCCCAGGTGCTGAAGGTGTAGACGGTCTTGTTGCCGCGTCCGTCCGTCAGGCGGGTGAGGTTGCCCGCGGCGTCGTGGCCGAGTGACGTCGTGATCGACGTCGTCGCGGTGACCGGTTCGGTCTGGGTCGTCAGGCGGCCCAGGGCGTCGTACCCGTACGTGGAGCGGGCCTTGCTCCCGGCGGCGGTCGCCGCCGTGCGGTTGCCCTCCGCGTCGTACTCGGCGGTCGCCGTGCGCAGGGCGGTGGTGCCGGTGCCGTGGTCGGTGTCGGCCGTGACGTCGCCGAGGGCGTCGTACGCGGTGGTGACGCGGCGGTTGGTCGCGTCCGTCGTCTCCGTCTGTCGGCCCAGGCCGTCGTAGTCGAACCTGGTCGTTCCGGCGAGGTCCGTCAGCGTCTTCGGCTCACCGGCCGCGTTGTACGTGCTCGTCGTGGCGATGCCGGCCGGTGTCGTGGCCGCGGTCTGGTTGCTCGCGTCGTCCCAGGTGTAGCGGGAGACGAGGTTGACGGTGCTGGGGCGGCGTTCGACGGTGGTCGCCGTGAGCTGCCTGCCCAGTTCGTCGTACGTGGCCTCGGTGCGGGCGCCCATCGGGTCGGTGACGGAGAGCTGGAGACCTGTCGGGGTCCAGGTGGAGCGGGTGACCCCGCCGCCGTCCGCGCTCGCGGGGTTGAGCAGGTCCGGGTCGGTCTCCGCCGCCACCGCCGTGGCGGCGTCGGGCACCGGGTCCGTCTGGGCCGTCAACTGACCGAACTGGTCGTAGGCGTAGCGGGTGACGCGGCCCAGGGGGTCCGTCTCCGTCCGCGGCAGGCCGAGCGGCGTGTACGTGGTGCGGGCGGTCGCCGTCAGGGCGGTCGTGGCGCCCGGCGGGGTGTAGTCGGGCAGGGTCACGGCGGTGGCGCGGCCGAGGCGGTCGACCTCGGTGCGGGTGATGTTGCCGCGGGGGTCCTTGGCGTCGGTGGCCTCGCCGAAGGCGTTGTAGCCGGTCAGCGTGGTCGGCTTGAGGGTGACGGACGCGTCGCCGTTCTCCTCGGCCTGGACGGCCGGCGCGGTCTGCTGCACCGGGCGGCCCAGCGCGTCGTAGCGGTAGGCGGTGGTGTGGGCGGCCGGATCGGCGCCCGTGACGTTGCCGCGGGGGCTGACCGCCGTCAGCGGCAGGCCGCGGTCGTCGTAGGTGCCGGTGGTGACGTGGGTGCTGGTGCCGTCGGTGACGGTCTGCCTGGTGACGTTGCCGGCCGCGTCGTACTCGGACGTCGTGGTCAGCTTCTTCGTCCCCGAGATGGTCTGCGTCTGTTCCTTGACCTGGTCGTCGGCGTCGTAGGTGTAGGTGGCGGTGCGGCTGAGGCCGGACGGGTCGAGCACGCTCGTCAGGGTTCGGCCGAGCGCGTCCACGGTGAAGATCTGGGTGGTCGCGCCGCCGCCGGTGACCTGCTGGGTGAGGTTGCCCGCCGGGTCGTAGGTGTCGGACTCCAGCACGATGTCGTGCCGGGTGCCGTCGGCCTGGGTGACCTGCTGGGCCGTGGTGGTGGCCGCGAGGCCGTCGTCGTAGTAGGTGTACGCGGTCGTCGCGCCCATCGCGTCGGTCGTGGCGGCGAGCCGGCCGGCCGGGTCGTAGGCGTTCGACGCCACGGTCAGGTCGCGGGTGGTGCCGGACGGGTCGCCGGTCCAGTCGTCCAGGATCGTCGTGGCGTGCTGGCCGCGGGCCGTGTAGGTGTATGTGAGGTGGGTGCCCGCCGCGTCGGTCGTGCCGACTGCCCGGCCGAGCTCGTCGTACTCGTAGCGGGTGATGTTCTGCTCGGCGTCCGTGGCGCTGTCGTTGAGGCCGTGGGCGTCGTAGGTGTAGACGGTGGTCCGCTCGGCGTCGCCGCCGGTGGTGTCCTTCGTCGACTCCGACAGCAGGTTGCCGTCCTCGTCGTAGGCGCGGCTGATCACGGCGGTGTGCGTGCTGCCGGTGATCTCGTTGCGCACGCCGGCGCCGGTCTCGGTGACTAGGTGCGAGGCCGCGTCGTAGGCGTAGGAGGTGCTCACGCCGGCCGGGAAGGTGTCGGAGACCTGCTTCTCGGCCGTCTTGCGGCCGAGTCCGTCGTACGTGTACGACGTCACCAGCTCGGACGGTGACGTGACCTCGGCCAGGTCGCCGCCCGCGTAGTAGCGGTACGACGTCTTGGCGCCGCCCGGTGTCGTCTGCGTCAGGACCAGGCCGGCCGGGGCGGTGCCACCGCCGACCGCGGCCTCGGTACCCGCGGTGTAGGTCGTGACGGCGGCGGAGGCGTCCGGGCGGGTCGTGGTGGTGGGCAGGCCCAGCGCGTTGTAGGCGTACTGGGTGCGGTAGCGGGTGTCCTTGTGGTCGGTGGAACGCTGGTCGCTGCGGGTCAGCGGCTTGTCGTTGCGCGGGTCGAGCGGGTCGCCCGCGGTGAGGTGGTACGAGGCGAAGCTCGTCCAGCACGAGTCGGCGTCCCGGCAGGTCGTGCTCGACACCACGTTGCCGCGCGCGTCGTGACCGGTGACGGTGGCGTGGCCGTTGGGGTCGGTGACAGTGTGGAGGTTGCCGGCCGTGTCGTAGGCGTACGAGGTGACCGCGCCGGTGGCGTCCTTCGCCGCGACGACGCGCTGGCCGCGCAGGGCGTCGTAGCTGGTGGCGCCGGTGTGCTGCTGCGGGTCGGTGACCCGCACGGTGGAGGTCAGGCCCGAGTCGGCGGCCTCGGCCTGGGCCCGGTAGTGGGCGGAGACCTGGTCGGCCGTCAACGCGCCCCGGTACAGGGCTGCTTCGTCGAGCTGGCCGTTGAAGTAGTAGGTGGCGGCGGGCAGGTCCATCCAGCCGCCGTTGGCGTAGCCGGCGCCGAGGTAGGCGTGGCTGCGGGTCTGGTCGGCGACGGCGCCGGTGATCGAGCCGAGCGGCACGCCGTCCAGGTAGAGGCTCTGGGTGGTGCTCGCCGACGTCAGCACCACGTGGTGCCAGGCGCCGTCGGTGACCGCGCCGGGCGAGGTGACGGGGGTGGCGGACGCGCCGCCGACCAGGTAGAAGCGGCCGCGCAGCTTGCCCGCTCCGTCGACGTTCAGGACCGGGAGTGCGGAGGTCGGGGTCTGGCCGACGGCCGCGTTCTGGAAGGCGAGCAGGACGCCCGAGGCGGTGGTGGTGCGGAACCACAGCTCCGCGGTCAGGTCGGTGGTGCCGGCCAGTGTCGACGCGGGGAGCTGCACGGCTCCGCCGCCGAGCTTCACGGCCCGGTCGTCGCCCGCGCCGAACACGCCGGTCTGGTCGAGCTTCGAGACGGCGCCGGTGTCGGGGCGGAAGGTCGCGTTCATGCCGGGGCCGCCGACCTCGCTGCCCAGCGCGGTGCCCGCGTCCTCGCCGAGCCGCCAGTAGGCGGCCGGGGCGTCGGCGAGGGCGACGCCGTCGTACTGGTCACCGCGCCCGGCGACCAGGCTGCGGCGGGCCTGGATGTGCTGGTTGGGGGCGTCGGTCTGGCCCGCGGCCACCGGGACGTACTTCCACACGCCCGCGGTCTGCGTGAACGTCACGAGGGGCTTGTCGTAGAAGGCGACCTCGTCGATCTGCCCGGTGAAGGTGCGGTAGCCCGCGGCCTGGCCGTCCCAGCCGCTCGACGCGTAGCCGCCGCCGAGGAACACATGGGCGTAGCGGTCCGCGGCGACGCCGGTGGCCGTGGTGCCCTGGAGGTCGCCGTCGACGAACAGTGCCTGCATGCCCGCGTTGCCGGTGAGCAGGACGTGGTGCCAGGTGTCGTCGGTGAGGGCGTCCTTGGACAGCAGGCTGCTGCCGGTGCCGGAGAGCCGGCCGCGCAGCTTGCCCGCGGAGTCGATCAGCAGCATGGGCCGCCAGTTTGTCGGGGTGTCGCCGAAGTCGGCGTCCTGGTTGGCGACCAGCACACCGGGGCCGGCCGTCTTGAACCACAGTTCGAGGGACATCGCCGGGTTGGTGCCCAGCGATTCGACCGGCAGCTCGACCGCGCCGTCGCCGGTGAAGCCCGCCGCGGTGTCGTCGCCGTCGGCGAAGACGCCCGCGCTGCCCGGGTGCGTGCCGTCCAGGTAGCTGCCGGCGAGGTCCTCGCCGAGCGGGCTGACGGCTTCGGCGCCGCCGCGCTCGCCCAGCCGCCAGTAGCCGGTGGGGCCGCTGCGCTGGACGGTGTCCGCGTACGACGAGGACGAGGTGGAGTAGGCGGGCGCCGACACCTTCCAGGTGCCGCCGTTGGCGTCGGTGTGCTCGGTGAGCCGGCCGCTGACGGAGTCGTACGCCGCGGTGGCGTGCACCCGGCCGGAGGGCAGCGTGACCTTCGTCATCTGGCCGACCGGGGCCCGGGCGGCGTAGTGCTCGGCGACGGTCGCGGGGTCCAGGGTGTGGTCGTAGAAGGCGACTTCGTCCATCTGGCCGGTGAACGGGTACCAGGCCGCCGCCATGTCCATCCAGCCGCCGTTGGCGTAGCCGGCGCCGAGGAAGGCGTACTCGCGGGACTGTTCGGCGATGACTCCGCTGATGGAGCCGAGTTTCACGCCGTCCAGGTAGAGGCTCTGGGTGTTGGCGGCGGCCGTCAGCACCGCGTGGTGCCAGGCGCCGTCGGTGACCGCCTGCGGCGAGGTGATGGGGACCGCGGAGGCCCCGCCGGACAGGTAGAACCGCCCGCGCAGCTTGCCCGCGCCGTCGACGTTCAGCACCGGCAGCGCGGTGGTGGGCTTCTCGCCCACGTCGGCGTTCTGGAAGCCGACGAGGACACCGGCCGCCGTGGTGGTCTTGAACCACACCTCGATGGTCGGGAAGGCGGACGTCTTCAGTGTGTCCGCCGGCAGTTCGACGACCGAGTCGACGCCGTCGAAGCCCGCGGAGGTGTCCGCGGTGCCCGCGATCGCCGAGTCCGCGCCGAGTTCGGTGTCCCGGTGCACGGCGTCGTTCAGGCCGGTGCGCGAGACGGCCTCGCTCGCCGCCACCGAGCCCTCGGCCTCGCCGAGCCGCCAGTAGGAGGTGGGCGCCGAGTCCAGCACACCGCTGCGGTAGACGGAGCCGGTGGCGTACGCGTACGCCGTGCACTTGGTCGTCGACGTCGGCGGGCAGACCCGCGTCAACTGGTCGCCGGTGTAGGCGTACGTCCAGGTCAGGCCGGGTGTGTTCGCGTCGATGGCGCTGGTGGTGACGGCGGTGACGTGCCCGCCGGTCCAGCCGAACGACAGGGAGCGGCCCGACAGGTCGTCGGTCACCTTCTGCACCGGGCCGCCGGTCGCCGTCGCGTGCGTGATGGTCTGGCCGCGGCCCGCCACGTCGGTGATCCTGGTGAGGACGCCGCTCGCCAGGAAGCGGTGGGTGGCGCCGGAACGTTCCCGCAGGACCCAGTCGGTGGATTGGCGGGCCAGCGTGAGCGAGCCGCCGGACGGGCCGGTGTAGGTGCCGTCGGCGTTCTTGCCGAACCTCACCTGCGAGCCGTCGGACAGGGTGACGAGGACCGACGACGTGGCCGTCTCCTCGCGCAGTTGCATGTCCCAGCGGGTGGACCAGCCGGTGCCGAACGCCCCGCCGGTGCGCGGGTCCAGCGAGTTGTAGGTGCGGGTCAGGGACAGCTCGGGGCCCACGGTGGTCAGCGCGGCGTCGGTCGCGGCGGTGACGTGGTTGCCCTCGCGGGTGCCGATCTCCTTGCCCTCGTCGGCGCCGCCGAGGTGGCTGGTCACGGCGGGCTGCGGAACATGCGTGGTCAGCAGGGCCGCGCCGGGGCGTATGGAGGTGGCGGAGCCGTCGTAGGCGTACCCGTACCAGGCGTACGTCTTGCTCCAGGACAGCCAGCCGGACGGCACCGCCCACTGCTGTTCGTTGCTGCGCGTGCCGGCCTTGCAGTTCTTGCGCAGGTTGCTGCCCTCGACCTCGCAGACCTCGAACGAGTACTGGAGGGCGGCCTTCGGATACCGGTCCGCGTCGGTGCCCTTCGCCCACAGGGTCGGCGTGAGGGTGTTCACGGCGGTGCCGCTGCCCGGGGACTCCGCCGTGAGCTGCGGCGGGATGTTCACCGCGGAGAGCTTGACCGCCGCCCCGGGCACGCCCGCGGCGGTGAAACGGCTGACGCCGACCTCCTCCATCGTCCACTGCACGGTGTACGTGGCGGGCGTCAGCGGGGCGATCTTCGCGTCCAGGGTGATGGTCTCGCCGGGCGAGATCGCCTGCGGCATCGCCGTCCAGCGGATCTTCGCGCTGTCCGTGATCTCGGTGCCGGCCGCGTCGAACAGGTTGTACCGCAGCTTGTAGGCGCCGCCTGCGGGCCAGGTCGCCTGCCCCTGGTTGGTGACGGTGATCTTCTCGACGCCCTCGGTGGTGGCGGTGACCGGCGCGGTGAAGTCACCGAGCCCGTACGTGGCGCCGTACTTGGTCCACGTGACGTCCAGGCTGGGCTTGCCACTCGGGTAGTCGTCGGAGCCGAACTGCTTCCAGCTCTTGGAGTCGGTGGCCGACGCCTTCACCGCGAGGCCGTAGTTCGTCTTGCGGGCGTGCGTCCAGTCGTCGACCAGTTTGCGGCCGGCCGCGCCGAGCTTGATGGTCTCCCAGGCCGGTCCGCACGACCAGGTCGTGGTCCCTTCGGGCCGCCAGCCGTGCGCGAAGCTCTTCGACACGAGCGAGGCGCCCGTGGACGGCCCCGGCCACTTCGACGTCGTGGACTCCGCCCAGTTCGAGGTGATCGGGTGCACGGTCACCGGCCGGGCGGCGCACGACTGCGACCAGGTGTTGTAGAGCGCGAGGTTGGCACTGACCACCCAGGCGTTCTTCAGGGAGGTCTCGAGCCCGGCGAAGCGCAGGAACGCCGAGGCCTTGTGGCTGCCGCCGTCGTACGTGCCCACCTTCAGCACGGTGTCCGAGGCGAAGTTGGCGTTGTACGGGTACTCGACGTACGTGCCGGAGGTCGCGTCGACCGACTTCACCGACGGGTCGACGCGCACCGGGAAGACCCGCTCGGGCGCGGACAGCCACGCCTTGTCCAGCGTGACGACCAACACCTGCCGGCCGTCCTCGACGGCCAGGCTGTAGGTGACGCCGGAGGAGACGGCACCCTCGTTGGAATCGGGAGCGAGGTTCGAGTCCTGCATCCAGCCAACCGGCGTCCAGGCGCGGACGGTGCCCTCGGTGTCGGTGAACACCACGTTGCCCTGGGGGTCGAGCCGCGCGGTGAGGCCTTGCAGCTCCAGCGGGAAGCGCCACTCGGTGGGCGCGGCGGCGTCCTTGAGGACCAAGGTCTCCTTGACCGAGTCGCTGCCCGCGATCAGCTCCACGTCCGCGCCGGGGCGCGCGTTCTCGTAGGTGAGGGTGCTGTCCTCGGCCTGCCCGGCGACGGGGTGGGCGTCGTCCACGCCGTAGCCGACCGAGACGCCCTCGTCCACCTGCATCCGCACCACCGGGTAGGCGTCGGCCGTCCCTCCGAACTCGATCTGCGCCTCGGTCGAACCGGTCTCCCAGCCCTCCTCGGCCGCGCTCATGGTGGCGGGCCCCGACGCGTCCTGAGGCACGAGAGTCGTATCAATGGGCTGCCAACTGCCATCTGTGGCACGGAAGTTGACCGGGTCGGTGTAGAAGCGGGTGGTGTAGGTGCCGTCCGGGTTGAGGTAGGTGCGCTCACGCTCGGCGCGCTCGCCCGCCACTTCCGCGCTGCGCCGGGCGTCGAAGCCCTGAGGTTCGGCCGCGACGGGCGCGGCCACCTCGACGACCGGCCCGGGCGCGGGGATCCGGCCGGTGCTGGGCAGCCGCGTGACGCCGTCGGCCGACTCGGCGGGCAGCTCGCCGCGCCCGGCGAGCGCCTGGTCGCGCCCGCCCTTCGCGGCGGCGTCCGTCGCCGTCGCGGACGCGACATGGCTGCGCCCGGCGGCGGAACCCCAGCGCTGGCCGGGGGCCTTACCGGAGCCGACGGCCACGGACTGCCCTACGGCGAAGGCGACTTGCTCGGTCCCGGCCAGCACAGCCAGAACGAAGGCGACAACAAGAACAAACGGACGTGCCGGACGCACGGAATCCCCCCACCCAAAAGATCACGAGTGGGGAATTTTTAAAGGATCTCCAAACAAAAATACAAGAGATTTACATGGTTCCTTCAAATGAAGTGAAAATGGTCACGCGACATCCACCGCAAAAACGACATCACACGGGACACTCGCCAAGCGGCGGGACGGACGGCCACAGGAGCCGCCCCGCGCTCGCGGGGACGCGACCGAGCGGACCGCCGCACCTCTCAGCTCCCGCCACGGCCAGGGCGGCTGGAACCGCCGCCACCACCCGCAGCCACCCCGCCGGGGCACTCCCCCCCTGCGGACCGGAGATGCCCTGCACCACACGGAACGCCAGCCCTAAGCGACCACCGGCGTTGCCGCGCCCCGCCGCCCGCCCACCTCGAACCACAACAACTTGCCCGCCCCTCGCCCGAGGAGCCCGCCCCCGAGCGGCCACCCACCCCACCAGTCCGCATACTGCTGCACGAGATACAGCCCCCGCCCACCCTCACCATCAACCGGGCCGGACGGAAGCCGATCCCCGGGAGGCACGGCGAAGGGCGCGGGAATGTGCGGATGACTGTCCCAGACCCCGACCCTGAGCCGCCCGTCCCCCGGCGCGGTGAGCCGCAGCGAGGCGGGCCCGTCGGTGTGCAGATAGACGTTGGCGACCATCTCGGACGTCAACAACTCGACGACGTCGACCACTTCACCCATCCCATGCCCAGCAAGCGCCGCCCGCACGGTCATACGTGCGACCCGTGCCGCTCTCGGGTCATGCGGCAGACGGAGCGCATACACCCAACTCTCGGGCGAGGCTACGGTGACCATGAAGAACCTCCGGGACAACAGGAAGGGGCAGAGGAAGAGGACTTGGACAACTCGCTCACGACCGCGCCGAGCGGTGGCATTGCCTGGTCGGTGCGCTTCCGGCTTATGGGTGCGGGGTGTTGAGCGGCTGCGCTGTACAACGTAGCGTCACACTGGAAGGTCTTCCATTAAATCTGCGAAGATCTACCAATCATCACCCGTGTAGGTGACGCTGAAGGCCCACGCCGAAAAGAGAAGCCACCCGCCATGCCACCCGCCGCCACCTCGACCCTGCGCCAACAGCGCCTCGGAGCCGAGCTGCGCAAGCTCCGTGAACGCGCCGGACTCACCTCGACCGCGGCTGCCGCACTCCTCGGAGGGCCGCAAGCCCGGATCAGCAACATCGAAGCGGGGCGTTACGCCGTGAGCGCCGAGCGCGTCCGTACGCTCGCACGCAACTACACCTGTGCCGACGAGGCCTACGTCGACGCCCTGGCCGCGATGACGGGCGGCCGCAAACGGGGCTGGTGGGAGGAGTACCGGGACAACCTCCCGTCCGGTCTGCTCGACCTCGCGGAACTGGAGCACCACGCCACGGCGCTGCGAGTGGCCGTGACGGTCCACATGCCTGGACTTCTACAGACGTCCGAACACGCCCGCGCCACGATGCGCGAGGCGGTCCCGCCCTTGCGCCCGTACGAAATCGAGCACCGCGTCTCGTACCGGGTGAAGCGCCAGGCCGTACTGTTCGAGGGCACCCCGACCCCCTACACGGCCATCGTTCACGAGGCAGCCCTGCGCATGGGCTTCGGCGGCCCGGACATCACCCGCACCCAGCTTGACCACCTCTTGGAGGCAAGTGAACAGCCCACGATCACCGTCCTTGTGATCCCCTTCGGCCAGACCGGCTTCCCCGCCTCGGGCCAACCCATCACTGTTGTTGACGGACCCGTGCCGCAACTCGACACCGTGGTCCTGGACACCGACCACGGTTGCGAGTTCCTCGACGCAGAAGCCCAGTTGGACCGCTATCGCTCCGTACTGGACCGCATGGAATCCCGCGCACTCCCCGAACCCAAGTCCCGAGACCTCATCCACCGCATCTCCAGCGACCTCTGAGGAGCCCCGCCATGCCCGAGCTCACCTGGCAGAAGTCCACCTACAGCGCCGAGGCCGCCAACTGCGTCCACATCGCCGCGTCCTCCTCCGGCACCCTCCACCTCCGCGAAAGCGACGACCCGGACGCCGTCCTCACGACGACACCGGCCCGCTTGCGAGCGCTGATAAACGGTCTGAAGGGTCATCCGACGTCTTGACCATCGCGCGCAGCAGAAGGGCCCCTCCCGAGAGAGGGGCCCATCCCAGGTACAGGTAAAGCATCCCTACCTGATAAGAGACTTCGCGTACTCCACGAAGCCGGCCCAGGGTGCCGGCCGGAGTTGCCCCCTCCTAACAAGTCATCTCACTTGGCGAGTCTGCGGTAGTAGATGAGAGTGCAGGCGAGGAAGTACTCGGCCTTGCGTTCGTAACGGCGGTGGAGTCTGCGGCAGCCGGCGAGCCAGGCCATGGTCCGTTCGATGGTCCAGCGGTGTCGGCCCAGTCGCTGTGCCGTCTCGACTCCCTTGCGCGCGATGCGGTGCTGGATGCCTCGCTGCGACACCCATTGCCGCAGGTGGCGGTAGCCATAGCCCTTGTCCGCGCAGGCTGTCGGTGGCACCGGCCACCGCCACATCGACCGCCCGCACACATCACACTCCACAGGCGGATCCTCACATGCCAGCACGGGCCACCCCAAGGGGGCTGGCATCGCGGCAGTCCTTTCGGCGGCAGGCGCAAAGGAAGATCCATTTGCATGCTGCTTCCCGCAGGGATCCACTGGAAGTGGCCGAGAATGAGGAGTTGGGTCATGACATCATACGACCTCAAGATCGTGCGACTTCACTGCGTCCAAACCGCTGGCGGCGCGTCCGATGACGTGAAAATGCAAATCGATGGTGTGAAGAGGTGGCCACCGGGGGACCCAGAAGGCTTCGTCACGATGGCCATAGGCAACTACTTCGACATCAACGAGAGGTACACGTTCCACGGCGACTGGATGGGTGTCTTCCTCTACGGCGATACCACCTTCGGGGCGGATGACAGGCTTGGGGGGGTGGACATTCCGAGGGATTCCGCGCCAGGTGAGCAAACGACCGATCTGCAAGACGAAGCGCACTACGAGCTCACCTACAAAGTGATCAAGATCGATGACTGAACGGGAACTCGCGGGTAGACCCGGTTGACCATGGAGTCGATGGCGACGGTCACAGTCAACCGGGCACCACCGCGTTTATCAACGGAGCTGACTACCAGCGATTTAGACCGTGTCCTACATGGTCTAAGAGGTTGCCATGCGGTCAAAGTGCTGGATCGCAGCTAGTGTCCTGAGTCGTTAATTCGTGTGCAGTATGCGGCGAGGGTGTCGAGGATGTCGTCGGCGGTCTTCGTCCAGACGAACGGCTTGGGGTTCTTGTTCCACTCGTTGATCCAGCCGCGGATGTCGCGTTCGAGTTCGACCACGCTGCGGTGGGCCGAGCGGCGGAGTTTGCGGCAGGTCAGTTCGGCGAACCAGCGCTCGACGAGGTTGAGCCAGGACGCCGAGGTGGGGGTGAAGTGCAGGTGGAAGCGGGGGTGGCGAAGCAGCCACTTCTTGACCGGCTCGGTCTTGTGGGTGGCGTAGTTGTCCAGGACCAGGT
>NZ_FOFF01000101.1 GCF_900110755.1 Streptomyces sp. yr375 | reverse complement strand
CAGCACAACCACCGCGTCGCCGCCCTGGTCCAGGTGATCTGCCTGGCCCTGCTGGTGTTCAGCCTGATCGAGCGCCAGGTCCGGCAGGCACTGGGCCCCACGCAGACCATGACCGGCCTATATCCGGACAACCGCCGGGTCCGGCCCACCGGCCGGATGATCCTCTACCACCTCGGCGAACTCACCCTGCGGATCGGCAACGTGACCGACCCGCCCACCGTCCAGATCACCCGCGGCGTCCAACTTCACCTCCTCGAACTCCTCGGCATCGAAGTCACCCGAACCCGCTGGCCACAGACCTGAATCGGTGACCCGCGAAGTACGGGGCTAGTCGGCGGGGCGTTGTGTCAGGTGGGTGAAGGCGTCCAGGTTGTGGGTCGGCTCGCCTCGGGAGACGCGCCACTCGTACTCCCTGCGGATGGCGCTCGCGAAGCCCAGTTCCAGGAGGGGGTTGAACGCGCCGTCGGCGGCCTCCAGGACCTGGCCGAGGAGGCGGTCGATCTCGTCGGGGGTGATGGCCGCGAGGGGGAGGCGGGCGGTCACGTAGACGTCGCCGAGCTGGTCGACGGCGTAACTCACGCCGTACAGCTTGAGGTTGCGCTCCAGGAGCCAGCGGTGGACGCCTGGTTCGTTCTCGTCGGGGTGGCGGATGACGAAGGCGTTGAGGGAGAGGGAGTGGCGGCCGACGATGAGGGAGACGGTCGTCCTGAGTTTGCGGGTGCCCGGGAGTTGGACCACGTAGGCGCCGGGCGCCGTGCTCTCCCACTCCAGCTCGGCTTCCTTCAGGAAAGCCTCGATGACCTGCGCGGTCGTCTTCTCCGCGGCACCCGTGACGTCACCCATGCTCGGAGCGTACGCCACGGCGGTGGGCCTGGGTCGCGGCCGCGTAGACGTCGGCGGTGGCGGCGGCCGCGGTGTCCCAGCCGAAGGACTGGGCGTGCGCGGCGGCGGCGTCGCCCATGCGGGCGGGGAGTTCGGGGCCGTCGGCGAAACGTGCGAGCACGCGCGCGTAGTCGGCCGGATCGTGGCCCTGCACCAGGAAGCCCGTCTCGCCGTCCCGGACGGCCACCGGGAGGCCGCCGACGGAGGCCGCGAGCACCGGCGTACCGGCCGCCTGCGCCTCTATGGCGACCAGGCCGAACGACTCGCTGTAGGACGGCACGACGAGGACGGACGCGGCGCGGAACCAGTCCGCGAGCTGGTCCTGGCCGACCGGCGGACGGAACCGTACGACGTCGGCGATGCCGAGCCGCGCGGCCAGCTTCTGCAGGCCCTCCGGCTTGGCGAGGCCGCTGCCGCTGGGGCCGCCGACCACGGGGACGACGATGCGGGAGCGCAGCTCCGGGCGCTCGTCGAGGAGGACGGCGACCGCGCGCAGGAGGACGTCCGGGGCTTTGAGGGGCTGGATGCGGCCCGCGAAGAGGGGGACCAGGGCGTCCGGGGGGAGGTCGAGGCGGGCGCGGGCGGCGGCGCGGCCGTCGGCGGGGCGGAAGCGGTCGAGGTTGACGCCCGGGTGCACGACGGCGACCTTGCCGGGGTCGGCGTCGTAGTGCCGTACGAGTTCGTCGGCCTCCTCCGCCGTGTTGGCTATGAGGCGGTCGGCGGCGGCGACGATCTGGGTCTCGCCGATGACGCGGGCGGCGGGCTCGGGGGTGTCGCCGTCGGCCAGGTTGGCGTTCTTGACCTTGGCCATGGTGTGCATGGCGTGCACCAGGGGGGCGCCCCAGCGCTGGGCGGCCAGCCAGCCGACGTGGCCGGAGAGCCAGTAGTGCGAGTGGACGAGGTCGTAGTAGCCGGGGCGGTGGCCTGCCCAGGCCTGCATCACGCCGTGCGTGAAGGCGCAGAGCTGGGCCGGGAGGTCCTCCTTGGCGAGGCCCTCGTAGGGGCCGGCGTCGATGTGCCGGACGAGGACTCCGGGGGCCAGTTCGACGGTCGGCGGGAGGCCGCCCGTGGTCGCGCGCGTGAAGATCTCCACCTCGATGTTGATCGCGGCGAGGCGCTGCGCGAGCTCGACTATGTAGACGTTCATGCCGCCGGCGTCGCCGGTGCCGGGCTGGTGGAGCGGTGAGGTGTGCACGGAGAGCATCGCTACGCGGCGGGGGCGGCGGTGGAGTCTGAGCCGCGTGGGGGCCGCCGTAGAGCGACGCCCGAGCCTGTTCACGTACTGGCTCACGTGGCGTTCCTCCTTGCTTCTGCCGCGGGCGCGGGCGCGGGCATGCCGGGGAGAGGGGGTGGGGCGCCCTCCACGGGGGTGCAACGTCGGAGGGAGGCGTTCCCATTCCGGGCGGGTTTGGGGAGGGGTGGTTTTTGCCCAGTCGTTACCGGGGTCGCTCAACCGTTCGAGGGGGTGACTGAAAGGGGTTCGCCCCCGCCGGCCCCTACCCGTTTCCATCCCCGGGGGGACCCCTAACCGGCTGACGGCGCAGGGGCTCGTGCGCATACCCTCCTGGTATGACATCCCGCGCCCCTGCCCGCCCCGTGGGCACGGTCACGCGCGGGACGACCAATCCCAATCGGCTGCGCCGTATGGACCGCTGGATCGTCGCCGCGCACGGCGCTGAGCTGCGGCGGGTCGGTGAGCCGGTCGCCGTCGACCTCGGGTACGGGGCCGCGCCCTGGACGGCCGTCGAGCTGCTGGCGCGGCTGCGTTCCGTCGCTCCACGCGCGCGTGTCGTGGGCGTGGAGATCGAACCGGCCCGGGTCGCGGCCGCCGAGCCGTACGCGCGCGAGGGGCTGGTCTTCCGGCACGGCGGGTTCGAGATCCCCGTCCCCCGGCGGCCCCACCTGGTGCGCGCAGCCAACGTCCTGCGGCAGTACGACGAGGACGAGGTCGCCGCCGTCTGGGAACGGCTGTGCGCGCGGCTCGCGCCGGCCGATCCGGTGACCGGGTCCCGTGGCGGACTGCTCGTCGAGGGGACCTGCGACGAGATCGGGCGGCGGCACGTCTGGGTCGCGCTCGGACCGGAGGGGCCGCGCACCGTCACCTTCGCGACCCGGCTGGGGTCCCTGGAGCGGCCCTCGGACCTCGCCGAGCGGCTGCCCAAGGCGCTGATCCACCGCAATGTTCCGGGCGAGCCGGTGCACGCCTTCCTGCGCGACTTCGACCGCGCCTGGGCCGCCGCCGCGCCCTACGCGTCGTACGGCGCCCGTCAGCGGTGGATCCGCGCGGTACGGGACCTGACGGCCGACTGGCCGGTGACGGACGGGCCGGTGCGGTGGCGGCAGGGGGAAGTGACGGTGCGGTGGGGGGCGTTGGCGCCTCGGGGATGAGCGGGGGTGGCCCTGGGGCCCGGGGGCCGGGGGCAGAAGGGGCAGTTGGTTGGCCTTCGGGGTCATCGGGGGTCTTCGGGGGTCTTCGGGATCTTTCGGACTACCGGGAACGATCTCCGTGGGCCGTTCGTCACACTGACGGGGAGATCGTCCTGCTGGGGCGTGGCGGGGCGTGCCGGGGTGGGTGAGCGGGGAAGCAGGGAAAGAGGTGCACCTGTCTGCACCTCTGTCGTTTTCGGCCGTGACGTGGCACGATCCCCCGGGCACCGTAAGTTACTGACGGTTAATCAGGGTTGGGGGACGGGGCATGGGAACGGGAACGGGCAAGCGCGGGCTGCTCGCGGCGGCTTTGGCCGTGGTCTGCGCGGTCACCGTGCTGGGTGCGCCCGGCGTCGCGTTCGCCAGCCCCGGGACGCCCGACCCGGGATCCGGTTCCAGTTCCGGTTCCAGGTCCGGTTCAAATGCCAGTACGTCTACGTCGCCGACGGCAGGGTCTTCGACTCCTCCGCTCCCCTCGACCGCGTCCGACAAGGACCTCGAGGCCGTCCACATCAAGCTCGAAGCGCTCTACCACGACGCCGCCGTCGCCACCGACGACTACAACGCGGCCGAGGAAGCGGCGAAGAAGCAGTCCGCGAAGATCGTCGAGCTGGCCAAGAAGATCGTCGCGGGGCAGGCCAAGCTGGACGACCTCAAGGACCGCGCCGGTGCCGCCGCCCGCGCCCAGTACCGCACCGGCGGGCTGCCGGACGGGGTGAAGTTGATGTTGAGCGACGACCCGACGGAGTTCCTCGACGGCGCGGGCCGGGTGCTCCAGGGCCAGCGCGCGACCAAGGACATGATCGGCGAACTGACCCGCACCCAGCAGGACTTGGAACAGTACTCCAAGGACGCCTCCGCCCAGTGGCAGAAGCTGGAGGCGGGCCGCAGGACGAAGGCGGCGGCCCAGAAGAAGATCGAGCAGCAGATCGCGGCGGCCGAGAAGCTCGAGTCCCGGTTGGCGAAGAAGGAGAAGGAGCGCCTCGAGCAACTGGAGCAGCAGGACGCGCAGCGGGCGCAGACCGCCTGGCTGGACACCGGCATACTCGCCGAGATCAACAGCGCGGCGTCCGCGCAGGGCAGGAAGGCCGTGCAGTTCGCCACCGCGCAGATGGGCAAGGCGTACGAGTGGGGCGCCGAGGGCCCGGACACCTTCGACTGCTCCGGACTGACCTCCGAGGCATGGAAGAGCGCCGGCCAGGCGATACCGCGCACCTCGCAGGAGCAGTGGAAGCAGCTCCCGCACGTCGCCGTCGAGGACATGCGCCCCGGCGACCTGATCATCTACTTCGACGACGCCAGCCATGTCGCGCTGTACGTGGGCGACGGCACGATCATCCACGCCCCGCGCCCGGGGCGGACGGTCACGCTTGCCGGGGCGGGCTCGATGCCGATACTCGGGGTGGTTCGACCGGACGCGTGAGGTCGGATGTGGGGTCGGCCCGTGAGGCCGGATGTGTGAGGCCGGGCGCGTGAGGTTGGGCGCGTGAGGTTGGGCGCGTGAGGTTGGGCGCGTGAGGTTGGGCGCGTGAGGTTGGGCGCGTGAGGTTGGACTGATGAGGTCGGCCGCGTGACCCACAGCACCTTGCCCCACCCCCCAAACTCCGTGCGGACGTGACGTTCGTCATCCCGTTCCGTTCCCGCCCTGCCCAACTGCGGTACGGAACGCGGCATATGACAGCGGTGAGAGGGCAAGCGGCGTGCCGCACACCATTCCGTTGCGCCGCCTTCTGCCGCTATGGTCCCGGTCGGTGGGTCGAGGTCCCTCGTCCCCGCC
>NZ_FOFF01000080.1 GCF_900110755.1 Streptomyces sp. yr375 | reverse complement strand
TTCTTGACGCCCCAGTCCCAGTCCTTGGCCGTGCGCTCGTTCACGCCGACCTGCCTGGCCGCCACCCGGCGTGCGACACCGGCGGCCCGAAGCCGCTCGTACTCGTCGCGCCCGGGATGCCGCCGCGACACGCGCACCGAGCTCCGTCCGGCCTTCCGAGCCCAGCCGAAGGCAGTGTTCCGGTTCACCCCCAGCTCGCGCGCCACCACGGTCACGTTCCCCACAGCATCCAGCCGCGCAAGGAAACGCTCCCTCAACCCCGAAACATCATCGCGTCCAACGGCCACGGTCCTCGCAACTCCCACAGATCGCGGGTGTTGCGAGGACCGTCAGAACCCAAGCTGCCGGGGGCCTTCCTCGTCCCGCGCCGCCGACTCCGTGAGCGTGTCGGTGCTCATGACCCTCAGGGTTGCCTCCGGCCGCGTCCCAGGAGCCACAGCAGATACGGCCCGCCGACCAGCGCGGTCAGCGCGCCGACCGGGATCTCCAGCGGCGGCAGCAGCGTACGGGCCACCAGATCGGCCGCGACCAGGACGAACGCCCCCGTCAACGCACTGTTCAGCAGCGGCAGTTGGGGCGTACGGGTGAGACGGCGGGCCAGTTGCGGCGCGGTGAGGGCGACGAAGCCGATCGGGCCCGCCGCGCCCGTGGCGGTCGCCGCGAGCACGACCCCGAGGAGCGTCAGGGCGAGCCGCACCCGGTCCACCCGTACGCCGAGCGCCGCCGCGGTGTCCGCGTCGAGGCCGAGCGGACGCAGCGCCCGGCTCGCCCACACCAGCGCGGGCAGCGCGAGCAGCAGGACGACGGCCAGCGGCCCCGCCTGCTCCCAGCCGCGCCCGTTGAGGCTGCCGGTGAGCCAGAGTTTGAGCTGCTCGGCGGCCTCCAACTCGCTGTCGGTGAGGTAGAGCTGGACGACCGCGGAGAGCGCGACGCCGATGCCGACGCCGGTCAGCACGAACCGGTTCGGCTGCATCCCGCCGCGCCACGCGAGGACGTAGACGAGGCCCGCCGCCGCGAGACCGCCCGCGACGGACACGGCGGGCAGCGCGCCGGGCGACGCGACGACGCCGGTGGCGAGGGCGAGGACGGTCGCGGCGGCGGCCCCGTGTCCGACCCCGATCACGTCCGGACTGGCCAGCGGGTTGCGGGTGACCGTCTGCACGAGCGCCCCGGACAGTCCGAGGGCGGCCCCGACGAGCGCCCCGAGCACGATCCGGGGCACCCGGAGTTCGTTCACGACCAGGTCGTACGGGCCTGCCTCACCCCGCAGGGTGCGCCAGACCTCGGTCGGTGAGACGTACGTCTGCCCGAGACAGGCGGCGGCGAGCATCACGGCGGCGAGGAGCAGCAGCAGCGCCACGGCGACGTAACCGGAACGGCGGTGGAGGAGGAGGGAGACGCGGGGGAGGGGGCGCAGGACGGTGAGCCCGGGGGGAGCCGCAGGGGTAGTGCGGGTAGTGGGGGTGGTGGGGCTGGTAGGGGTCAACTCGCCGTTCCTTTCCTGCGCACCAGCACCACCAGCACCGGAACCCCCACCAGCGCCGTCATCACCCCGGCCGGCACCTCCGCAGGAGCCCGCACCACCCGCCCCGCCACATCCGCGAGCAGCAGCAACGCGGCCCCGAGCAGCGCCGACAGCGGCAGCACCAGCCGGTGCGCACCGCCCCGGACGACCCGCCGCGCGAGATGCGGCACCGCCAGCCCCACGAACGCGATCGGCCCCGCCGCGGCCACCGCGGACGCGGTCAGCAGGGTCGCCCCGAGCGCCGCGCACCCCCGTACCGTGTGTACCCGGTGCCCCAGCGCCCGGGCCGTCTCGTCGCCGAGGGCCAGCGCGTCCAGCCCCCGCGCACAGGCCAGCACCAGCACCGCCCCCACCGCCAGGAACGGCAGCATCCGTACGACGGTGTCGGCGTCGCGTCCGCTCAACGCGCCGACCTGCCAGAACCGGAACTGGTCGAGGGTCGCCGAACTCGACGTCAGGACGACGGTCGTGGCACCGGCGGTCATCGCGGACAGCGCCGTACCGGCCAGCGCCAGCTTCACCGGCGAGGCCCCGCCCCGGCCGCGCGCGGCGATCGCGTACACCAGGCACGCGGCGACGACCGCGCCGGCGAAGGCGTACCAGACGTAGCCGGAGAAGCCGTTCGCGAGGCCGAGGGCGATGGCCAGCACGACGCCCGCCGCCGCGCCCTGGCTGAGGCCGAGGATGCCGGGGTCGGCGAGCGGGTTGCGGGTGACCGCCTGGAGGGCGGCCCCGGCGAGCCCGAGCGCCGCTCCCGCCGTCAGCCCGACCTCGGTACGCGGCAGCCGCAGCGACCGTACGACGAGCGCGTCCGGTGAACTCCCGCCGTGCAGCAGGGCGTCGAGGACGGCGGACGGCGGCACGGCGCGGGTGCCGACGGCGAGGCTGAGCAGGGCCGCGGCGGCCACCAGCAGGGCGGCCGCCGGCCAGGCGAGGTGTCTCATGGGACGGCGGTCGGCTACTTGCCGAGGCGGTCGGCGAGTTCCGTCACGACCAGACGGGCCGCCGTGGGGCCCGCGTTGAGGTACCAGGGGTCGTCGTCGACCTGGACGGCGTGACCGGCCCGCACCGCGCCCATCCCCTTCCACAACGGCCCGGCGACGACGCTCGCGGCGTCCGTCTTGGCCGCGTCGCCCTGCACCGAGTAGAAGATCCAGTCGCCGTCCGCGGTGTCGATCTTCTCGGCGCTGATGTCCTCCGAAATGTCGTTGAACTGCTGCGGCTTGGGGCGGGCGAGCCCCATGTCGACGGCGATCGACCCGGTGAAGGAGGACACCCCGAACATCCGGGCGCGGTCGGGCGTGAAGCGCACCATGGAGACGGTCGGGTCGCCCGCGACCGCGTCCCCCTTCGCCTTGGCGTCGCCGACGATCCCGTCGAGCAGCTTCTGCGCCGCCTGCCCCTTGCCGATGGCCTCGCCGACGAGCAGCAGGTCCCGCTTCCAGTTGATGCCCTGTCCGGCGGTGACCACGGTCGGCGCGATCTTCGACAGCTTGGGGTAGAGGTCGCCGAGGGAGTTGTTGACGAGGATCAGGTCGGGCTTCGCCGCCGCGAGGGACTCCAGGTTGGGCGCCTGCCGGGTGCCCGCGTCGGTCATCGCGGCGAGCTCCGCCTTGTACTGCGGGAAGGCGTCCGTCAGATAGTCCGGGACGAGACCGGCGTTGTCGGCGCGGGTGGAGGCGGCCGGGACGACACCGAGGCTCAGCAGGTCGTCGAGCTGTCCCGTGCTGAGCACGGCGATCTTCTTCGGCTCCGCCGTGACGGTCGTGGCGCCCTTGAAGTGCTTGACCGTGCGCGGGAACGTTCCGTCGGCGTCGGTGTCCGCGCCCATGCCGGCGGCGAGGGTGCTCGGCGCGGCGGAGGGTCGCGCGGAGGCTCCGGCCGAGGCCGAGGAGTCGGACGGGGACTTGGCATCGTTGTCACCGCCGGTCGAACACCCGGCCAGGAGCCCTCCGACGACGACGGACACACCCAGGGCGGTCCAGGGGGTCCGGGCGGTCCGGGCGGTCCAGGGGGTGGTCCGGGGGGTCTTGTTCAACGTACGCACAGCACTGCTCCGACCTGCTCCGATCACATTCACTAAGGCGAGCCTTACCTTAGATGGTGTCGGCGTATGGTAGAGACGGGAGGCCTACACGATGACCGTTCAGCTAAACCACACCATCGTCGCCGCACACGACAAGCGCGCCTCGGCCCGGTTCCTGGCCGAGCTGCTCGGCCTGGAGGTGAGCGAGCCCTACGGCCCGTTCCTCCCCGTCGAGATCCCGAACGGCGTGACCCTCGACTACCTTGACGCGCAAGGGGAGATCACCCCGCAGCACTACGCGTTCCTGGTCTCCGAGGGCGACTTCGACACGATCTTCGCCCGCGTCCGCGCGGCCGGCCTGACCTACTGGGCCGACCCGTCCCACCACCGCCCCGGTGAGATCAACCACAACGACGGCGGCCGGGGCACCTACTTCGACGACCCGAACGGCCACCACCTGGAAATCCTGACCCGGCCGTACGGAAGCGGCTGAGGTCGTCGGCGGTTGACGTAGTCGGCGGTTGAGATCGCCGGGTCAGGACACGGGGAACGACTCGCCGTCGCCGTAGGACCGTACGACGGCCCCGCCGCCCGGAGCGGGGCGCACGGAGTGGGCGCGCCCGAGCCCGGCGACCCGCACCAGCGGCCCGCTCCCGACCTCCACCGCGGTGTTCTCGTCGATGGCGACCCCGTGCGCGAGCCGCCCGCCGGCCACGACGGCGACCAGCCGCCCCAACGTCCCCCACTGCGCGGCGTGCACGTCCACCCCGAACGGCACGAGCCCCAGCCCCGGCCGCACCTCGACCTCCTCGAGATCCTCGGCGGCGTCCCCCGGACACACGGCGACCCCGTCCACCAGCCACCCCCCGACGACCGCGTCCCGCGCGGCGACCACGGCCCCCGCGGAGAACCCGGCATAGGGAACGCCACGCTCGGCGATGAGGGCGGCCAGCGCTTCGAGGCCGGACCCGGATGCTCCGGTTGCGGCGAACGCCTCCTGATACGCGGGCGTCAGCCCACCGCAGACGACGACCCCGGCCACGTCCTCGGAGAGCGCGGCGACGTCGAACCGCTTCCCGACCGGCACCAGCGACGGCACGGGCACGCACTCCCCGGCCTTCCGCAACGCGCCGTCGTACCGCGCGAACTGCTCGCCCCCGTCCCCCTCGTCGACGACCACGCACAGAACCCGGGGAGCCGTGCCGTCCCCCGACTTCGCGGACGCGGCCCGCAGGAACGGCCCGTACACGGCGTCGGCGACGGCCTCGTCCCACCCGCCGCCGACCAGGAACACGCGACCGTCAGGCACCCGCCAGCCCCTTGAGCCCGTCGTACGCGGACATGACGATCTCCACTCCCCGGGTGTCGTCGGCGGGTTCGCGCATCTGGTTCGTCACGTACGCCACCGTCATCCGCGCCTCGGGGTCGATCATGACGAGCGAGCCGCCCCAGCCGCCCCACCCGTAGGTGGTGCCGAACCGCCCGTACCCGAGGCCCCAGCTCACCGGCATGCCCAGGACGCGGTCCTCGCCGCTGAACTGCTCCTCCCACGCCCGGTCGCGGCCCGCCCGCGACAACAGCCGCACCCCGCGCACCGCACCCCCGCAGGCCATCACCGACTGGACGAGGGCCACCGAACGGGCGTTGCCGAAGCCGCTCGCCGCGGGGATCTGCGCCCGCCGCCAGGCCACGCTGTTGCCGTCACGGAGCCGGATCGCGGTCGCGGTGTTCGGGACGGAGGTGTCGGCCGCGCCCGCGATGTAGTCCTCGTCCTGGGACGGCGGCGGGAGCGTCCGCGCCACCCGGTGGTCGTGCTCGGCGGGCAGTCCCATACGGAAGTCCGCGCCGAGCGGCCCCGCGATCTCGGCGGCGAAGAACTCGCCCGGGGTCTGGCCCGTGATCCGGCGCAGCACCTCGCCGACCAGGAATCCCTGGGTGAGGGAGTGGTATCCGACCGCGGTGCCCGGCTCCCACTGCGGTGCCTGCGCGGCGAGGCGGGCGGTGGCGGCCGGCCAGTCGTAGAGCTCCGCCACCGGACCGTGCCAGTCGGGCAGGCCCGCGGTGTGCGCGAGCAGGTGCCGTACCAGCACGCTGTCCTTGCCCGCCGCCGCGAACTCCGGCCAGTAGCGGGCGACCGGCGCGTCCACGTCGAGTTCGCCGCGGTCGGCCAGGACCAGCGCGCACAGGGCCGTCATCGTCTTGGTGACGGAATAGACGTTGACGATCGTGTCCCGCTGCCACGGCACCGTGCGCGCCGCGTCGACGAACCCGCCCCAGACGTCCACCACCGGCTCACCGTCCACGAAGACGGCCACCGAGCCGCCCGCGTCGCCGCCGTCCAGCAGCGCGGCCAGCGCCATGGGCACCGCGGTGAAAAGATCATCGTACGAGCCCTGAACAGCCGCAGTATTAGCCATGCTGGCTATCTAGCCCTCACGGAGCCACGAGAGGCAACCGAATTCCGCACGCGCACGGCCGCTGTCGGCTACTGTCCGGGACCGCGCGGTAGTTTCTCCGCAGGCGGGGTGGCCTGCCCGCCCATGTCGAGACGGAACGGCGGGTACTCGTCGGTCATCAGCGAGGCATAGGCGGCCACCCGTGCGGCCCAGCGGACGAGGCCGAGCAGGAAGTCGAAAAGCGGCATCGGGTAACGGCCGGTGAACGCCAGAATGATCACGGCGACCAGGGAGAGGAAAGGAATCAGCCCGCCGTGATACCAGCCGTCCCCGCTGCCCGAGCCCCATCCCCAGTCACCGACGAACATCCCGACGACGATGTACTGCGGGATCGCCAGCAGCCACCACTTCACCAGGACCAGACCGCGCGAGAGGCGCTCGGGATAGGCGACGTCGAACCGCGCCGGGTAGTCCGGCACGTCCGCGAGGGTGAACGGCGGGTACTGGTCGGTGCCGAGCGCGGTGTGGGCGTAATAACCGACCCGCCAGTTCCAGCGCAGCACGCCGACATTGAAGTCGAAGAGCGGCCGGGGATATCGGGCGGTGAACAGGATGGCGAAGAACGCGATGACCGTCACCACGGAGAACGCGATCCACAGGAAGAACAGCACGATGTAGTGCGGAATGGCCAGAAGCCACTTCACCAGCCACATCCATCTGGACAACCGCGGATCGAGAGACGCCTCGATATGCACGGGCGAGGACGGATTCCTGATCATGAATTCAGACTCGCACGCAAAACAAGACCCCGCGACCGGGGCAATCCCCCTACCCGCCGAAAACAGAAACCTGCGGCGAGACGGATTCAGCCCCGCTCATCGTTCGATGAAACAGGGGTCCGGCCACGCGGTGATCGGTTCGTCGGAGACTGAGTAGATCTCCAGGAGGGAGAGGTATCCGCCCTTGGCGAAGACCATGACACCGGCCGAGTGTGGTGCGTAGTACCCGGCGTCCACGGCCGGATTCGGGTGCGCTGGAGCAGGAGCCACCGCCGTACGGTCGACTTCCAGATCGACTGTCACGCAGCCGCAGCCACATCTGCCCACCACCCGCGTGTGTGGGATCTGGGCCAGCAGGGCACTACGCACCGGATCCGAGCCGGCCAGCAGTGCCCGCAGAGTCGCTGCGGCTTCCGCCGACAGTGGCTCAGCCATCAGCCATCAGCCATCAGCCTTGGCCACGCCGATCGGGCAGGAGACGCCGGTTCCGCCGATGCCGCAGTAGCCCGCCGGGTTCTTGTCCAGGTACTGCTGGTGGTATCCCTCGGCGGCGTAGAAGGTGCGGTCTTCCGCCGGGAGGATCTCCGTGGTGATCGGGTCGTGGCCCGAGGCCGTCAGGACCTGCTGGTAGGCGTCGCGGGAGGCCTCGGCCGTGGCTGCCTGGGACGGGGAGTGGGTGTAGATCGCGGAGCGGTACTGAGTGCCGACGTCGTTGCCCTGGCGGAAGCCCTGGGTGGGGTTGTGGGACTCCCAGAACGTCTTCAGGAGGCGCTCGTAGGAGATCACCGCCGGGTCGAAGACCACCCGTACGACCTCCGTGTGGCCGGTGTGACCCGAGCAGACCTCCTCGTAGGTGGGGTGCTCGGTGTGGCCGCCCTGGTAGCCGACCAGGGTCGTCCACACGCCTGCCGGGAGCTGCCAGAACTTGCGCTCCGCGCCCCAGAAGCAGCCCATGCCGAAGTCGGCGACCTCGAGGCCCTCGGGGTAGGGGCCGAGCAGCGGGTTGCCCAGGACCGTGTGCCGGTCGGGCACGGAGTACACCGGCTCCGGGCGACCCTGCAGAGCCTGGTCGGGCGTCGGGAGCTCGGGCTTACGGCTGTGCAGGAACATGCGGTCTCCAAGGGGGGATTTGAGGGTCCGTGCATGTCAACGTGCACGGGGCCCACCGAATTCCGGCCCGGCCCCGGTCAGTAGCCAGGTCGGCAGCCCGATCAGCGGCCCGGGCCGCGCCGGCCCATCCGCGTCGACGTCGGCCCGACCGCGTCGGCCCGCTGCGCTTCTCCGTCCCGCCGTAGGCGCGTAGGCGCGTAGGCACGTAGGCACGTAGGCACGTAGGCCGGCGGGCGCCGGGCGGACGGGCCCCCGTCGGCCCGCCGCGAAGCCGAGGCCCCCCGGCTCTCGCTCGCCCCCCGCACCCCCCGCCTCAGTGCGGCAGCGTTGCCGGGCTGCCGCCGTTGGCCTCGTAGCCTGCGACCGCCAGTGCGCGGAAGACCGCGAACTCGCCGGCCGGGTCGGGGGAGAGGGTCCAGGGGAGGGCGCCGACGTGGCCGTCCACGTGTATGAGCTGGTTCATCGCCTCCGACCAGCGCTCGGCCCGCACCAGGAAGAACACCAGCAGGTGCCGCACGTGCGCCAGCATCGGGTCGTCGGGCCGGGCCGCGTGCACCGCGAACAGGGCGCCGTGCATCGCCTTCGTCACGACCTCGCTCTGGTAGAAGCCGCTGACCAGGTTCACCTCGGGGAGGTGCTCGAAGACCGCGAACAGGGGCATGGCCGCGAGGAGCGACCCCTTGGGGGCGCGCGCCGCTGCCGCCTCCGCGAACGCGTACGCCAGCTCCCGCGACCCGTGCCACTTCTCGCACCAGTAGTGCAGCGCCGCCAGATGCGCCCCCATGTGCGCCGGGGCGCGGTCCAGAATCTTCAGCCAGAGCTGCTCGAACTCGGCCTGCGAGTACTCCAGACCACGCGCCACCGACAGCTCGACGATGTACGGGACCGGGTCACCGGGCGACAGCAGCGCCGCCTGGTCGCAGGCGTCCTTCGCCTCCTCCATGATGATCCGGAAGTCGTCCGTGCCCCGCGTCGACGTCCGCCACGCCTGCTGCACCAGGAACTCGGCGTGCACCGCCGCACCGCCCGCGTCCTTCGGCGCCTCCGTCCGCCACACCCGCAGCCACTGCCCGCCCGGCGTCTCGTTGACCCCGCCCGGCCGCTGCTGCAACTCCAGCGCCGCCGCACCCGCGAAGGCCTGCACGCGCTGCCAGCGCAGCTCGCCGCCGGTCTCCGTGCCGGCCAGCAACTGCTGCGCCGCCCGGTAGTCCTGCGTGTGCTGCACCACGTCCAGGACGTCCAACAGGTCGTGGTCGGCGCCGGGCATCCGGATGTCCAGCTCCTCCGTGAGCGCGAAGCCGTACGTCGCCGGGTCCGCGGCGTCCGGGTGGTCCGCCGGGACCAGCCCGACCAGGCCACGCCTGCGCCGCAGCAACGGCAGCACCACGAAGCCGATCATGATCAGCGCCATCAGGACCCAGAGAATCTCCATGCCACAAGCGAACCAGACCACGCAGACAATTGGCCAACCCGCCCCCGAACCTGTGGATAACTCCCCTCCCCAGGCCATGCCCGTCAGGCGGCCGGACCGCACCGAAGCCGTGAGCGCACTACGCTCGGTGCCCATGAG
Organism: Streptomyces sp. yr375; assembly: GCF_900110755.1. Taxonomy (GTDB): domain Bacteria; phylum Actinomycetota; class Actinomycetes; order Streptomycetales; family Streptomycetaceae; genus Streptomyces. The sequence continues at coordinate 8,858 of NZ_FOFF01000080.1, read as the reverse complement.
CGACAGGCACATCAGTCAGCATTTCGAGACCCTCGCGATCCACGCGGGCAACACCGCCGATCCCCTGACCGGCGCGGTCGTCCCGCCGATCTACCAGGTCTCGACCTACAAGCAGGACGGCGTCGGCGGCCTGCGCGGCGGCTACGAGTACAGCCGCAGCGCCAACCCGACCAGGACCGCCCTGGAGGAGAACCTCGCGGCCCTCGAGGGCGGCCGCCGAGGCCTCGCGTTCGCTTCCGGACTGGCGGCCGAGGACTGCCTGTTGCGTACGCTGCTCAGCCCCGGCGACCACGTGGTCATCCCGAACGACGCCTACGGCGGCACGTTCCGCCTCTTCGCGAAGGTCGTCGCCCGCTGGGGCGTGGAGTGGTCGGTCGCCGACACCGGCGACCTCGCCGCCGTACGGGCCGCGATCACCCCGAAGACCAAGGTCGTATGGGTGGAGACGCCCTCCAACCCGCTCCTCGGCATCACCGACATCGCCGCCGTCGCCCAGGTCGCCCGGGACGCCGGCGCCCGCCTCGTCGTCGACAACACCTTCGCCACGCCGTACCTCCAGCAGCCGCTGGCGCTCGGCGCGGACGTCGTCGTGCACTCCCTGACCAAGTACATGGGCGGCCACTCCGACGTCGTCGGCGGCGCGCTCGTCACCGCCGACGCCGAACTCGGCGAGGAACTCGCGTACCACCAGAACGCGATGGGCGCGGTCGCCGGGCCCTTCGACTCCTGGCTGGTGCTGCGCGGCGCGAAGACGCTGCCGGTGCGCATGGACCGGCACAGCGCGAACGCCACCAAGGTCGCCGACATGCTGACCCGGCACGCGCGCGTGACGAACGTGCTCTACCCGGGACTGCCGGAGCACCCCGGCCACGAGATCGCCGCCAAGCAGATGCGGGCCTTCGGCGGCATGATCTCCTTCCAGGTCACCGGGGGCGAGGAGGCGGCCGTCGAGGTCTGCAACCGCGCCAAGGTGTTCACCCTCGGCGAGTCCCTGGGCGGCGTCGAGTCCCTCATCGAGCACCCGGGACGCATGACGCACGCGTCCGTGGTCGGTTCGGCGCTGGAGGTCCCCGGCGACCTCGTCCGGCTGTCCGTCGGCATCGAGAACGTCGACGACCTCCTCGAGGACCTCCAGCAGGCCCTCGGTTAGACAACAGGCCCTCGGCCCCCGCCAGCCGCCGGGGCTACCAGTCGGTCAGGGGTGGAGTCGTCTGCGACGGCGGCTCCACCCAGGGCTGCGCCACCACCGCCCAGACCGCGAACGCCACGATCGCCGCGCACAGCAGTACCCACAGCAGCCATCGGGCGATCGTCCGGCGGCGCAGCATGCGACCGCCACGGCGTACGACGTCCGCGTGGAGCTCCGGCGGCACGTGCGGCGGCGTCCGCTCCATGAGCTGCCGGACGGCGGCCTCGCGCTCGGGCCGGTTCACGAGGCCGCCGCCTTCGCCGGGCGCACCACGGGCGCCGGGCCGCGCGGCGGATGCAGCAGCGTCGCCGTCGCCCGGTCGCAGACCGCGCGGACCCGTTCCGTCGGCAGTCCGAGCAGGGCCGCCACCTGTTCCTCGGCGACACCCTCGTAGAGCCTGAGGACCACGATCAGGCGCTCCTGGGGGGTGAGCCGTGCCAGTGGTGCCCCGGCCGCGGGGGCGGCGTGCGGGCGCGCGCGGGCCAGGGGCAGTGCGTCGTACCACTGCCACGCGTACTGGTGCCACGCCTCGTGCGCGAAGCGGGTGGCCAGATACTCGCGGGCACGGTTGTAGGGGTCCTCGCCGTGCAGTCGGTGCCAGCACGCGTACGTGCGCGCGAGGGCGAGCGTCAGCAGGCGGCACGCGCGCGGGTTGGCGTCCGGCGCTTCCGCCGTGAGCAGGGTGGCGGCGTGCAGCAGCCGCCCGCCCGCGCCCGCCACGAACGCCTCGAACTCCCGTGCCCGGTGGGCTTCCTGGGCCGCACGCCGGTCTCGCACACCGACCCTCCCGCCTGACGGCGTCCCCCTGAACGGCGATCCGCCCCGGTCTCATATGAGGCCAGGAGCGGGCTGTCGGTCAAGAGCCGCGCACGCCCGCAGGCGTACCGGTCGCAGGCTCAACGGCTCACCGGTCGGCGGGCGGCGCTCAGGACGTCGTCGGGGACGGCTCCGTGCCCGTGACGCCGTGGGCCGCCATCCGGGAGGACAGCGCGGTGTTGAAGCGGGTGAGGAGATCGCAGAACGCCTCGCGCTCCTCCGGCGCCCAGTCGTCCGTCAACTCGGCCATCAACTGCCGCCGGGAGGAGCGGACCTCCTCGAGACGCGACTGCCCGCGCGGGGAGAGCTGGAGCACCACGGCCCGGCCGTCCTCGGGGTGCGACGTCCGCTTGACCAGGCCGGTGTCGACGAGCGGGGCGACCTGCCGGGTGACCGTCGACGAGTCGATGCCCATGCTCGCGGCGAGCGCCTTGACGCCCATCGGGCCTTCCTTGTCGAGGCGGTTGAGCAGCAGGTACGCGGCGCGGTCCATGGAGTTGCGGACCTGCCCGACACCGCCGAGCCGGGTCTGTTCGGCACGGCGTGCGAACACCGCGACCTCGTGCTGCAGCGTGTCGAGGAGACCGGTGTCACCGACGGTCGTCATGTCCATCGACATTTCAGGTGTTGTGGGCATGGCCGGGGGCTCACTTCATGAAGGGGCTGCTGGATTGGGGGACAGAGTACGCGGCTGGAAGGCGGGTCGTACCGGCGCTGCGGAAACCGGTCTCGGAGGTTGGTCACAGCGGCCGTTCCCGCCTGTGAACTGCGATGCTGGAGTCATGAGCTACAGCACGGCTGACTCCTTGCGCCACGTCACCCTCGACGATGTGCGCGGCGCCCAGAAGATGCTGTCGGGCGTGGCGCGGGTGACCGCGATGGAGGGCAGCAGGCACCTGTCCCAGTTGGTCGGCGCGCCGGTCCACCTCAAGTGCGAGAACCTCCAGCGGACGGGATCGTTCAAGCTGCGCGGCGCGTACGTCCGGATCTCCGGGCTGCTGCCCGAGGAGCGGGCCGCCGGGGTCGTCGCGGCGAGCGCGGGCAACCACGCGCAGGGCGTGGCGCTGGCGTCGCGGGTGCTGGGCGTGCGGTCCACGGTGTTCATGCCCAAGGGCGCCCCGCTGCCGAAGATCAGCGCCACCCGCGAGTACGGCGCGGAGGTGCGGCTGCACGGCCAGGTGGTCGACGAGACGCTGGCCGCGGCGCAGGAGCACGCGGCCGGCACGGGCGCGGTGTTCATCCACCCCTTCGACCACCCCGACGTCATCGCCGGGCAGGGCACGGTCGGCCTGGAGATCCTGGAGCAGTGCCCGGAGGTGCGCACGATCGTCGTCGGGATCGGCGGCGGCGGTCTGGCGGCGGGCATCGCGGTCGCGGTGAAGGCGCTGCGGCCGGACGTGCGGATCGTCGGCGTGCAGGCGGCGGGGGCCGCGGCGTACCCGCCCTCGCTGGCGGCCGGACGCCCGGTGTCGATCAGGAACCCGGCGACGATGGCCGACGGCATCAAGGTCGGCCGGCCCGGTGACGTGCCGTTCGCCCTCATCGGCGAGCTGGTCGACGAGGTGCGCACGGTGACGGAGGACGAGTTGTCCACCGCGCTGCTGCTGTGCCTGGAGCGGGCCAAGCTGGTCGTCGAACCGGCCGGGGCGAGCCCGGTGGCCGCGCTGCTCAGCGACCCCGGCGCTTTCGAGGGCCCGGTCGTCGCGGTGCTGTCGGGCGGCAACGTCGATCCGGTGCTGATGCAGCGGGTGCTGCGGCACGGCATGGCGGCGCAGGGCCGCTACCTCGCCGTACGCCTGCGTCTGACGGACCGGCCGGGCGCTCTCGCGACGCTGCTCGGGGTGTTGTCGGCGGTCGACGCCAACGTCCTCGACGTGAGCCATGTGCGGACCGACCCCCGGCTCGGGCTGACCGAGGCCGAGGTCGAACTGCACCTGGAGACCAAGGGTCCGGTGCACTGCGCCGAGGTCGGCCGAGCCCTGCGCGAGGCCGGCTACCTCGTCATCGACTGAGGTCAGAGCCCTGTTCGTCACTCGTTCGAGAAAGTCCGTTGTGAGACGCGATACATCGCGTTATGGTGTGTCTCATGCCACTCACTCCTGTCCTTATCGGGCGGGATGAAAAGTGCAAACCTAGGCTTTCCGAAGAATCCTCAACGACGTGGAGACTCATATGCCAGGCGCCATCTACGCCGAAGGCCTGGTGAAGACCTTCGGTGACGTAAAGGCTCTGGACGGCGTCGACCTCGACGTCCCGGAGGGCACGGTCCTGGGCCTCCTCGGGCCGAACGGCGCGGGGAAGACCACCACGGTCCGCTGCCTCACCACACTGCTGCGCCCCGACCGCGGCCGGGCCGTGGTGGCCGGCCTCGACGTGCTCAAACACCCCAACGAAGTGCGCCGCTCGATCGGCCTGTCCGGCCAGTTCGCGGCGGTCGACGAATACCTCACCGGCCGCGAGAACCTCCAGATGGTCGGCCAGCTCTACCAGATGAAGTCCGGCGCGGCGAAGGCCCGGGCCGGCGAGCTGCTCGACCAGTTCGACCTCGCGGACGCCGCCGACCGCACCGCCAAGACCTACTCCGGAGGCATGCGCCGCCGCCTCGACCTGGCCGCGGCCCTGGTGGTCTCACCACCCGTGATGTTCATGGACGAGCCGACGACCGGCCTCGACCCGCGCAACCGCCAACTGCTGTGGGAGGTCATCAAGCGCCTGGTCTCCGGCGGTACGACGCTGCTGCTGACCACCCAGTACCTCGAAGAGGCCGACCACCTCGCGCACGACATAGCCGTCGTCGACCACGGCCGTGTCATCGCCCGCGGCACCTCCGACCAGCTCAAGGCCCGCACCGGCGGCGAGCGCGTGGAGGTCGTGGTGCACAACCGCGAGCACATCACCACCGCCGCGGAGGTCCTGACCGGCTTCGGCAAGGGCGGGACGACGGTCGAGCAGCACACCCGCAAGCTCACCGTGCCCGTCTCCGGCGGCGCGAAGCTCCTCGCCGAGGTCATCCGCGAGCTGGACACCCGCGGCATAGAGATAGACGACATAGGCCTGCGCCGCCCGACCCTCGACGACGTCTTCCTGTCCCTGACCGGCCACGTGGCCGAAGCGAAGACCGACGAGAGCGACGAGAGCGACGAGAGCGACCAGGCCGGCAAGGGCGACCAGAACAAGCAGACCAACGAGACCGTCGCGAGCGATGAGACCAACGCGAGCGACGAGACCGTGGCGAACGAGATGAACCGACGCAACGGACAGAGCGAGAGAGAGACCGCCAAGTGAGTGCCGTCACCGACGCCGTACGCCGCGCGGCGCCCAAGCCCGCCCATCCGCTCGGCCAGTCCGTCCACGACTCACTGGTCGTTGCAAAGCGCAACCTGATCAGGATGTCCCGCATCCCGGAAATGGTCATTTTCGGGCTCATCCAGCCGATCATGTTCGTGGTGCTGTTCACCTACGTGTTCGGCGGCTCCATGCAGATCGGCGGCAGCACGAGCCCCACCGCCTACAAGAACTTCCTGATGGCCGGCATCTTCGCGCAGACCGTCACCTTCGCCACCGCCGGTGCCGGCGCGGGCATAGCCGACGACATGCACAAGGGCCTCATCGACCGCTTCCGCTCCCTGCCCATGGCGCGCGGCGCGGTGCTCACCGGCCGGACCCTCGCCGACCTCGTACAGACGGCGCTCACCCTGCTGGTGCTGGCGGTCGTCGCCCTGCTGGTCGGCTGGCGGGTCGGCTCCGACGGCTACACCAACGCCGCCCGGGTGCTGGCCGCCTTCGGCCTGCTGCTCCTGCTCGGGTACGCGTTCACCTGGATCGGCGCCCTGATAGGCCTGAGCGTCCGCACCCCTGAGGCGGCCACCTCCGGCGGGCTGATCTGGCTCTTCCCGGTGACGTTCATATCCAACGCGTTCGTCGACACCAGCAACATGACGCCCTGGCTGCGGCACATCGCCGAGTGGAACCCGTTCAGCGCCACCGTCCAGGCGTGCCGGGTGCTCTTCGCCAACCCCGGCCAGTCGCAGTCCGACGCCTGGCCCATGCAGCACCCGGTCTGGGCCTCGCTGGTCTACTCGATCCTGATCATCCTGATCTTCCGGACCCTGGCGGTCCGCAAGTACCGCTCGGCCACGGCATGACGGCATGACGGCATGACGAAACCCCCGGCGCACTGGGGCGCCGGGGGCTCGTAGGAACGGGAATAAGGGGGATCAGCCGCTGTAGGGCACGGCCGTGAGGATGCGTACGGAGGCCTTCTTGCCGTTCGGCAGCTCGTACTCCGCGTCCTCGCCGACCTTGTGACCGATCACGCCGGTGCCCAGGGGGGACTGCGGCGAGTAGGTCTCGATGTCGGAGCTCGCGTACTCGCGCGAGGCGAGCAGGAAGGTCATGGTGTCGTCCTCGTCGCCGTCGAAGGCGATCGTCACGACCATGCCGGGCGCCACTTCGCCGTCCGTGGACGCGGGGGCCTCGCCGACCTGGGCGTTCTCGAGAAGCTGGGTGAGCTGGCGCACCCGGAGCTCCTGCTTGCCCTGCTCCTCCTTGGCCGCGTGGTACCCACCGTTCTCGCGCAGGTCCCCCTCCTCGCGCGCGGCCGCGATCTTGGCGGCGATCTCCGTGCGCGCAGGACCAGTAAGGTACTCAAGCTCGACCTTGAGCTTGTTGTACGCCTCCTGGGTCAGCCAGGTGACGGACTCGCTGGTCTGGGTCACAGGTGCTCCTCGTCGGTACCGGGAATACAAAGCATCGCCCTACCCAGAAGCATGTTCCTCAGGTGATGGGCGAAACCACGAGCCTAACAATTCAGTGGCCGAAGGGGGAGGACATAAGCCCTCAGAAATACGTCAACGCAGGTCAGTGCCTACGTATTGCGTCAGCCGGCGTGACAGCCGAGCAGCTCCGCCGTGGTGCCCCGCGCCGTCGTACGCAGCGTGACCACCTTGTCGATGCGGGTGTCCGCACCGGAGAAGCGGAAGTCCGCCCGGCCCACCTCGGCGCCGTCGGCGGCCTGCGAGCGGACCGTGCAGTAACCGCTCGCACCCGAGTCCTTGCGGACCTCCAGGTGGAGTTCGACGGCCTCGTCCGAGGTGGCCTTGAAGGTGATGACCTCGGCGCTGATCTTGACCTGGCCGACGTAGTGGTAGGCGAAGTAACCGACCAGCGCGACCAGCAGCGCGCCCAGCACGGCACCGACGATCTTGAGCTTGTGGTCGCCGCGCTCGTCCGAGGAACGGCCGTAGCGGCCCTCGGGCAGTCGCGTGCTCGCCGTGCTCATGATCGTCCTCCCGGCGCGGAATTATTCGCCCCCCGATTCGGTCACTATAGAAGCCTGCGATCGCGCCGGTTCACACCGGGCGCCGACTTACCGAGGATTGAGTCTTGACTGACCAGCTACGACTGATGGCCGTCCACGCGCACCCCGACGACGAGTCGAGCAAGGGCGCGGCCACCATGGCGAAGTACGTGTCCGAGGGGGTGGACGTGCTGGTGGTGACCTGCACGGGCGGGGAGCGCGGCTCCATCCTCAATCCCAAGCTCCAGGGCGACAAGTACATCGAGGAGCACATCCACGAGGTACGCAAGAAGGAGATGGACGAGGCTCGCGAGATCCTCGGCATCAAGCAGGAGTGGCTCGGCTTCGTCGACTCGGGTCTGCCCGAGGGCGACCCGCTGCCGCCGCTGCCCGAGGGCTGCTTCGCCCTGGAGGACGTCGACAAGGCGGCCGGCGAGCTGGTGAAGCAGATCCGCGCCTTCCGTCCCCAGGTGATCACCACCTATGACGAGAACGGCGGCTATCCGCACCCCGACCACATCATGACGTACAAGATCTCGGTGGTGGCGTTCGAGAGCGCGGACGACGCCGAGAAGTACCCCGAGGCCGAGTTCGGGCCGGTGTACCGGCCGCTGAAGCTGTACTACAACCAGGGCTTCAACCGGCCGCGCACCGAGGCCCTGCACCACGCGCTGCTCGACCGGGGCCTGGAGTCGCCCTACGGGGACTGGCTGAAGCGGTGGGACGAGTTCGGGATGCACGAGCGCACGCTCACCACGCATGTCCCGTGCGCCGACTTCTTCGAGATCCGCGACAAGGCGTTGATCGCCCACGCCACGCAGATCGACCCCGACGGCGGCTGGTTCCGGGTGCCGATGGAGATCCAGAAGGAGGTCTGGCCCACGGAGGAGTACGAGCTCGCGAAGTCCCGCGTCGACATCTCCCTCCCCGAGGACGACCTCTTTGCGGGCATCCGCGACAATGCCTGACATGAGCGCAAGCGTGAGTCTGGCAATGACGCACCTCGTCCCCCTCGCCAAGGAGGTCGACGAGAACAAGGTCACTCCCGGCGTCCTCGGCTTCATCGTCTTCGCGGCGATGGCGCTGGCGGTGTGGGGCCTGATGAAGTCCATGAGCAAGCACATGGGCAAGGTCGACTTCAAGGAGTCGACGACCACGGACGCCTCCGGCGAGACGGCCGCGGCGACTCCGGCGACCTCGGAGAAGACCTCGCCCGCGAAGGGCTGAACGACCGACGGCGACACGGACGACGGCAGAGACGACGGCACCGACGGCCGGGCCCCTGGGCCGCCGGTGCCCACGCCGGGGCCGCCCAGCCCCGCCCCGCCACGTGACCATGCGCGCGGTCGGCCGGTGGCAGCACCCCCGCCCGGCGGCGCTGCCCTGCCCCCGCCCTGCGCTCGCCCGTGTGTCAGCCCCTCGCCCGGGTGTCAGCCCCTCGCCCGGGTGTCAGCCCCTTGCCTGGGTGTCAGCCCCTGCCCGGGTCTTAGGTTTCCCGCCTGGGTGTCAGCCCCTGCCCGGGTCTTAGGTTTCCCGCCTGGGTGTCAGCCCCTG
>NZ_FOFF01000065.1 GCF_900110755.1 Streptomyces sp. yr375 | reverse complement strand
CCCCGGGCCGGTCACACCATACGAATCAGCGACCCGCGAAGTACGGGACTAGCCGATCAGCCGACCTTCCACCGATGAGTTTCCGGCGGTCGTGCCGTCTACCTGTCGACGAAGGGAGCGCACCATGCGCAAGATCATTGTTTGTACGTTCCTCACGCTGGACGGCGTCATGCAGGCACCGGGCGGGCCGGACGAGGACGCCGAGAGCGGCTTCGAGCACGGCGGCTGGCAGAAGCCGGTGGACGACGACGAGGTCGGCACCGCCATCGCCGGTTGGTACGAGCACGCCGACGCGATGCTGCTCGGCCGCAAGACGTACGAGATCTTCGCGTCGTACTGGCCGACCGCCGACCCCGACAACCCGTTCACCCATCGGATGAACAGCATGGACAAGTACGTGGCGTCCCGGACCCTGACGTCCGTCGAGTGGCAGAACTCCACGCTGCTGGAGGGCGATGTCGTCGACGCCGTACGCAAGCTGAAGGCGTCCGACGGCGGCGACGTCAACGTCGTCGGCAGCGGCGACCTCGCCCAGACCCTCATGCGCCACAACCTCGTCGACGAGTACCGGCTGACCATCCACCCGGTGATCATCGGCACCGGCAAGCGGCTGTTCGCCGACGGAGCGATCCCCACCGCACTGGAGCCGATCAGCGTCTCCACGACGAAGGGCGGTACGGTCGTCGCCGTCTACCGCCCGAACGGCAAGCCCAGCTACGACAGCTACTGAGCTCAGGGTCGGCCGGACCACACTCCTGGCCCCCGCCCGTCAGGCAGCCCGGGCCTCGGACTTCGCACCGGCGCCGGCGTCGAGGCCGACGTCCGGGCCGAGGTCGGGGTCGGGGTCAGGTACGGCCTCCTCGTCCGGCAGCCGCCGCATCAGCGCCCCGTACCCCACCCCCGCCGCCGTCCCCACGACCGCGCACATCCCCCACAGCCACTGCGCGCCGTAGTGGTCGATGACGAAGCCGGACGTCAGTGGGGCGATCAGGGAGGCGGCGGCCCAGGAGAGGGTGTACATGCCCTGGTAGCGGCCGCGGCCGTGGACGGGGGAGAGGCGGACGACGAGCCCGGTCTGGGTCGGCGCGTTGACGATCTCGGCGAGGGTCCACACGCAGATCGTCAGCGCGAAGACGCCGACCGACCCGGCGAACGCGGTGAGCCCGAAGCCGTAGCCGGCGAGGACGGAGGAGACGACCAGCAGCCGGCGCGGATCGCGGTGCTCGATGAACCGGGTGACGGGCAGTTGCAGCGCGACGATCAGCACGCCGTTGACGGCGATCGCCATGCCGTAGTCGGCCGGTGTGAACCCGGCCGCGCCCATCGCCACGGGCAGCCCCACGGACCCCTGCTGGAAGATGAGCGCGACCAGGAAGGACAGTCCTACGACGGACATGAACCGCCCGTCGCGCAGTACGGTCCCCAGCCCGACGGAGTCCTCCCGGGCGGCCTTCTCCTGCTGCCGGGGCCGCGACTCGGGCAGCTTGAGGAAGACGACGAGCGCGCACACCAGCGTCATCCCGGCCTCGGCGAGGAACCCGGCGCGGTAGCTGACCTCGGCGATGAACCCGGCGGCCGTGGACGAGACGGCGAAACCGAGGTTGATGGCCCAGTAGTTGAGGGAGAACGCGCGGACCCGGTCCTCGGGCCGCACGATGTCCGCCATCATCGCCTGCACGGCAGGCCGGGAGGCGTTCGAGGCCATCCCGACGAGGAAGGCGACACCGGCGATGGCGAGCGGGTCGGTCACGAACCCGAGCAGCGCGACGGACAGGGCGGTGGAGGTCTGCGCGATCAGCAGCGTGGGCCGCCGCCCGAGCCGGTCCGCCATGACCCCGCCGCCGAGGGAGGAGACCACCCCGCCGAGCCCGTGGAGCGCGGCGACGAGTCCGGCGTAGGAGGCGGAGTAGCCGCGGTCGAGGGTGAGGTACAGCGCCATGAACGTGGCGACGAACGCGCCGAGCCGGTTGACGAGCGTGCTGGTCCACAGCCACCAGAACTCGCGGGGCAACCCGGAGAGCGTCTTGCGGAGGGCGCGTCTCGAAGCGGCGGCGACAGGCATGCGGATCCCCCGGGTTGTAAGCGGCGCAGACAGCATGCAGAACTTACGAGGAGAGCCCCGGGAGAGCCACTCAATTAACGGATCCAGTCAACCGACGGGGGGAACTTTCGCGGCCCCGCCCCGTCCCCTGTCCGCTGTGCGAGCGGGCGCACAACCGATCGGAGCGGTGGATTACGCTCATACGCATGGCCGACGCACCGTACAAGCTGATCCTCCTCCGCCACGGCGAGAGCGAGTGGAACGCGAAGAACCTGTTCACCGGCTGGGTGGACGTCAACCTGAACGAGAAGGGCGAGAAGGAGGCAGTCCGCGGTGGCGAACTCCTGAAGGACGCCGACCTTCTCCCCGACGTGGTCCACACGTCCCTCCAGCGGCGCGCGATCCGCACGGCCCAACTGGCCCTCGAATCCGCCGACCGCCACTGGATCCCCGTCCACCGCTCCTGGCGCCTGAACGAGCGCCACTACGGCGCCCTCCAGGGCAAGGACAAGGCGCAGACCCTCGCGGAGTTCGGCGAGGAGCAGTTCATGCTGTGGCGCCGCTCCTACGACACCCCGCCGCCCCCGCTCGCGGACGACTCGGAGTTCTCCCAGTCCGCCGACCCGCGCTACGCGTCCATCCCCCCGGAGTTGCGCCCGCGCACGGAGTGCCTGAAGGACGTCGTCGTCCGCATGCTCCCGTACTGGTACGACGGCATCGTCCCGGACCTCCTGTCCGGCCGTACGGTCCTGGTCGCCGCCCACGGAAACTCGCTCCGCGCCCTCGTCAAGCACCTCGACGGCATCTCCGACGCCGACATCGCGGGCCTGAACATCCCCACGGGCATCCCCCTCGCCTACGAACTCGACGCCGACTTCAAGCCGTTGACCCCGGGCGGCACCTACCTCGACCCGGACGCGGCAGCAGCCGCGATCGAAGCGGTCAAGAACCAGGGCAAGAAGAAGTAACCTTTGCGATCATGCCCCCGACCTGCGATTTCCTCGCGGGGCGGGGGCTTTTCGCTGGGCCGAGGTGCCGGATGGGGCCGCCGTCAGGGCCCGAGGAAGTCCGGCGGCGGCTGCTCCCTTGCCTCTGCCTCGGCCCCCACCTGACGAAGTGCCGCAACCGCCGCCTCGGCATCTTCCCGCGGCACGCCGGCGAGCACCACGGCGGGTATCCGCACCGCCAGAACCTTGCTGTGCCAGAGGCTCAGCCCCGTCAGCCGGCGTACGACTCGGGCGACGTCCAGCACACGGACACCGGGGTCGGTGAGCACCACGTCGTGAGGGACGTCGTCGCACACCAACAGGAAGTACTCGTCGCCCAACGTCCTCCCGCCCTTCCGTGGCCCGGAGCGTACGAGCTCTCAGCCATCGGTTTCACCCATGCCTACTTGACGTCCCTTCGGGCGCGAGGAGTGGTTCAGCGTACTCATCGGCGGCCGTAGATCACCATGGCCGACAAGGTCGTGAAGTAGGCCGGTAGGGCTGTTGGGGTGTCGGTCAAGGGGAAGCGGGCGCCCAAGTGGCCGTCTGGGCGGATGACGAAGGCTGTTGGGGTGTTTGCGTCTGCGCCGTAGAGGTGGGCGAAGGTGCCGGTGGTGTCTCGGTAGGCGGGGAACGGCAGGGTCGTGGGGGAGGACGGGGTGGTTTCGCGGGGGAGGATCGCGATGGGGGTGATGGGGGGTGGGGGTGGTTCGGGCGGTGGTTCTGGTCGGGTTGTGGCTGCCTTCGCTGCTGCGGATATTGCCGTCAAGTCCGTGCCGTAGAGGAGTAGTACGTGGTCTGGGCGGTTGCGCAGGATGTCCAGTAGGCGCCAGGGGTAGGTGGCCGTGGGGGTGGTCAGGCCGGGGCAGTCGGGGGCGCGGTCGCCGGGTTGGGGGGCCTCGGGTGGGCCGTAAGGGTGGGTGGCCAGGGGGCCGGTGCGGTAGGTGATGAGGAGTTGGGCCTCGCGGAGCAGGACGGTGCGAGGGTCGTCGGGGTCGGATTCGATGCCCTGGGTGGCGTGCCGGACAGTGCGGCCGACGACCTCCTCGCCGATCGGGCGGCGCTCGGCGTCGTAGGTGGTGAGGAGAGCGGGGCCGGCCTCGCCCCGGAGGACCAGGGCGAGTTTCCAGGCCAGGTTGCAGGCGTCCTGGATGCCGGTGTTCATGCCCTGGGCGCCGGTCGGCGGGTGGATGTGGGCGGCGTCGCCCGCGACGAAGACCCGCCCGTCGCCGTAGCGGTCGACGATGCGGTGACTGATGCGGAAGACGGAGGACCAGCGGAGGTGGGAGAGGGGGGTCGGTTTGGGGGCCAGGCGGTCCACTACCGCCTGGAGGTGGTGCAGTTCCGGTTTCGGTGTGCCGTCGTTCCCCAGACCGTTTTCCAGACCGTGGAGCACGGCATCTTCATCGCCGCCGCCGTCGCCGTTGCTTGTTTTGAGTTCCGGTGGGACCAGCATCGACATGCGGTAGCGGGCCGTGCCCGGTAGGGGGATGCAGACCAGTAGGTCGTCGGTGGCGCCGTCGGGGGTGTGGTGGGTGGAGCGGAGGCCGTAGCCGGGGGGCAGGTCCCAGTCGGCCTCGACATCGCCCAGCATGTACTCCTCGGCGAAGGCCGCCCCCGCGTAACCGAGGCCCAGCCCCTTGCGCACCGTGCTGTGTGCTCCGTCGCAACCGATCAGATAGCCGGCCCGCAGCTCCGCCTCGGCGCCGGAGGCGGCGCGCAGGCGGGCGGTGACTCCGTTCTCGTCCTGGGTGAACGACAGCAGCTCGGTGCCGCGTTCGATGCGGGTGCCGAGGCCTGCGACGTACTCCTCGAGCAGGCGCTCGGTCTCGTACTGCGGGAGCACGGCGAACTCGTACGGCACCTCGGGTGGCAGGGCGAGGTCGATGCGGGCCCGCTCGCGGCCGTTGACGTAGATCAACTGGCCGCGCAGCACGGCGGCGGCCTCCAGGACCGTGCGGGCCAGCCCCATCCGGTCCCAGATCTCCAGCGTGCGCGGCTGGATGCCGACCGCCTTCGCGTACGGGAGGCGGGCGGGCAGGCGGTCGACGAGCCGGCAGCGCACCCCGTGCCGGCACAGTTCGGCCGCCGCGCTCAGCCCCACCGGGCCGGCGCCCGCGATCAGTACGTCCGTCGTCGCCCCGGTGTGCGCCACCGGCGCCTCCGGGCTCACACCGCCAGCGGAACCGGGTGGATCTCGTCCGCCTTGTGGCCGGTGCGTTCGTGGACGCGTTGGACGGCCTCGGCCGAGGGGCCCTCGGAGAGGCAGTAGACGGTGCCGGACTCCGGGTCAGCCCAGGCGTGTGCGAAGTGCACGCCCTCTTCGCCCTCGATGGCGAGGTCGGCTTGGTGGGCCTCCAGGAGCTGGTCGGCCGTGATGCCCTTCATGTTGTGGTGGACGTCCATGAAGCGGGTCATGACTGCCCGCCTCCTTCCATTCCCTAGGGGACACGGGGCCTCCCCTTCCCCCTTCCCCCCTCCCCCTTCATGCTGCGCCCGCGCATCCCCTGCGGCGACCGCACGACGGTATGACCGTACGACGAAGGGCCCCGGCGCCACTGTCGGTGCCGGGGCCCTTCGACCACGTATCGCTTCGTGCCGCCTCAGCCGCACTGGCAGGGGCTGCCCGACTGGCACCCGCAGCCGCACCCCGAACCGCAGCCGCACGCGCCGATCAGCATCAGGTTCCTGATCTCGGCGGGCCGCTCGGTCGGGCGTTCCTGCGTGGGGTCGGGCGTGGGGGTGCTGGGGGACTCGGCCATGGGTTCCTCCCGGAGGCGTAGGGCCTGTGCCCATTGCATGCCCGCTCCACTGGGCGCATCAACGGCGCATCAGCGGCGCACAGTGGCTCGCGTACGCCCCAGCCCCTCCGGTCAGGCCCCCTTTTCGGGCCCCTCCAGGCTCCTTCAGGCCCCTTTCAGGCCCCTTTCAGGCCCCCTCGGCTCCCGCTTCCGGCCCGCCCGAGGGCTGGATCTCCGGCTGAAGGTCCGGCTGGAGCTCGTCCGCGTGCTCGCCCGTCACCAGGAACACCACGCGCTTGGCGACGGCCACCGCGTGGTCGGCGTACCGCTCGTAGTAGCGGCCCAGCAGTGTGACGTCGACGGCCGTCTCGATGCCGTGCTTCCAGCGGTCGTCGATCAGGTGCTGGAAGAGCGTGCGGTGCAGGAGGTCCATCTCGTCGTCGTCCTGCTCGAGCTGGAGTGCCATGTCGACGTCCTTGGTGATGATGCACTCCGCCGCCTTCGCCATCAGGCGCTGCGCGAGCTGGCCCATCTCCAGGACGGTGGCGTGCAGGTCGTGCGGCACCGCGCGGTTCGGGAAGCGCAGCCGGGCGAGCTTCGCCACGTGCTGGGCGAGGTCGCCGGAGCGCTCCAGGTCGGCCGACATGCGCAGCGACGTGACGACGATCCGCAGGTCCGTCGCCACCGGCTGCTGCCGCGCCAGCAGCGCTATGGCCTTGGCCTCCAGGTCGTGCTGGAGCTCGTCGACCTTCTTGTCGGCCTCGATGACGCTCTCGGCGAGCTTGAGGTCGGCGTCGAGAATGGCGGTCGTGGCGCGTCCGATCGCCGACCCGACCAGCCGGGCCATCTCCACCAGGCTGTCGCCGATCGAGTCCAGTTCCTCGTGGTACGCGTCCCGCATCAGGATTTCCCTCTCGTACGTCGTTGTTCTCAGGGTTCGGAGCCGGGTTCGGGTTCGGTTCGGGTCTTGGCCTGGGGCTTCCGTTCCGGACCCGGTTCCAGGGGTCGGAACCGGCCGCGGAACCGAGGCGGGAACCGGCCGTGAAACCGGTGCCGACCAGCCGTGAAACCAGTGCCGCGAACCCCACCGTGCCACGGTCCGCCCCGTACGCGTCGATTTCCGTCACCTCAAATGAACCACCACTGGCTCCAAGGTGAACTCTGGGCGACGAGTGTTCGAGCTCGCACCTCGATGGCTGTGGCCAGGACGCAACCCGTGCCTAACCTGGGTGCATGGACGTGAACGCGGCGGTCGCCGCAGCGGCAGCGATCGCCGGGGTGCTCACCGGTGTCATCGCCATGCTGGCGTTCCGCTGGAGCGAACGGGAACAGAAGCGCCCCACGCGCACCTCTCTCCACACGGACCCGGTGCTTCCGCCGGGCGTGGACACCGTCCTGTCCGTGCTCCGCTCCTCCGCCGTCGTCCTCGACGAGGCCGACGCCGTCGTCAAGGCGAGCTCCGCCGCGTACGCCCTCGGGCTGGTGCGCGGCGGCCGGCTCAGCGTCGATCCGATGCTGAAGATGGCGCGGGACACCAGACGCGACGGGGAGATACGCCAGGTCGAGCTGGACCTGCCCCGGCGCGGCACCGGGCGCGGCGAGGCCCTCGCCGTGTCCGCCAGAGTCGCCCCGCTGGGCTCGCGGCTCGTGCTGCTCCTCGTCGAGGACCTCACCGAGGCCCGTCGTATCGAGGCGGTGCGCCGCGACTTCGTGGCGAACGTCAGCCATGAGCTGAAGACCCCGGTCGGCGCGCTCTCCCTGCTCTCCGAGGCCGTCATGGACGCCTCGGACGACCCCGAGGCGGTGGAGCGGTTCGCCGGCCGGATGCAGATCGAGGCCACCCGGCTGACCAGCCTGGTCCAGGAGCTCATCGACCTGTCGAGGGTCCAGAACGACGATCCCCTCGAGGACGCCGAACCGGTCGGCGTCGACGAACTCGTCGCCGAGGCCGTCGACCGCTGCCGGCACCAGGCCGGCACCAAGCAGATCACCATCGCCGCCGCCGGCACCGCCGACCTGCGGGTCTTCGGCAACCGGGGGCAGTTGGCCGCGGCCCTCGGCAACCTCGTCGAGAACGCCGTCAACTACTCGCCGGCCCGCACCCGCGTCGGCATAGCCGCTCGCAGGGTGAGCGCGTCCGGCGGGGACCTGATCGAGATCGCCGTGACCGACCAGGGCATCGGCATCTCCGACAAGGACAAGGAGCGCATCTTCGAGCGCTTCTACCGCGTCGACCCGGCCCGCTCCCGCCAGACGGGCGGTACGGGCCTCGGGCTGGCCATCGTCAAGCACGTGGCCGCGTCGCACGGCGGGGAGGTCACGGTGTGGAGCGCCGAGAACCAGGGCTCCACGTTCACCCTGCGCCTCCCGGAGGCGGGCGCACACCGCGACCGCGCGCACCGGTTCCCGGACCCGGACGAGATCGACGAACTGGACGAGGCCGACGACCTCGACGACTCCGGTGACCTCGCCGAGGCCACCCGCTCCCCGCGCTCCGCCCGCTCCTCCCCTCACCACTCACCCCACCCACCCCAAACAGCACCCCGCGCCTCTTCCACCGACCCGTCCGCGTACCAGACGCTTTCCGCCCCGGAGGTCCATCCGTGACCCGAGTGCTCGTCGTCGAGGACGAGGAGTCCTTCTCCGACGCCTTGTCGTACATGCTCCGCAAAGAGGGCTTCGAGGTCGCCGTCGCGACCACCGGGCCCGACGGGCTGGACGAGTTCGAGCGCAACGGCGCCGACCTCGTCCTCCTCGACCTGATGCTGCCGGGCCTGCCCGGCACGGAGGTCTGCCGCCAGTTGCGCGGCCGCTCCAACGTCCCCGTGATCATGGTGACGGCCAAGGACAGCGAGATCGACAAGGTCGTCGGCCTGGAGATAGGAGCCGACGACTACGTCACCAAGCCCTTCTCCTCGCGCGAACTGGTCGCCCGTATCCGGGCCGTCCTGCGCCGCCGCGGCGAACCGGAGGAGGTCACTCCGGCAGCCCTGGAGGCCGGCCCGGTCCGCATGGACGTCGACCGCCACGTCGTGACGGTCTCCGGCTCCAAGGTCGACCTCCCCCTCAAGGAGTTCGACCTCCTGGAGATGCTGCTGCGCAACGCGGGCCGCGTCCTGACCCGCATGCAGCTCATCGACCGCGTCTGGGGCGCCGACTACGTGGGCGACACCAAGACCCTCGACGTCCACGTCAAGCGCCTCCGCGCCAAGATCGAGCCCGATCCGGGCGCGCCCAGGTACCTGGTGACGGTGCGGGGCCTGGGCTATAAGTTCGAGCCGTAGAGAGCGATCCTGCGGCCGGCCGTCGGACGGAGTCCGGCGCAGCACTCCGAAGCCCGCGCAGCGGTGCGAGGGGTGCGTCGAGGACGGTGCTCGAGCCGTAGGCCGGCCTGTAGGGCCTGTAGATCCGGCCTGTAGATCCGTGTACGTGTGAAGGGCGGTACCCCACTCGGGGTGCCGCCCTTCACATGTGTACGAGGTTCAGCTCGACCTCAGTGGGTCGTTGCCGTGGTGTCCGACGGGCTCGGGGACGCCGTGTCCGACGGGGCACCCGACTCGGCGGTGCCGCCCGCGGTCGCCGACTCCGAGGGCGAAGCCTTGCCGGACGGCGACTGCGAGGTCTTGGGGGACGCGCTCGGCATGTCGGTCGGCCCCCACGACGAGAAGTAGCTCTCGGAGGGGACGACGAAGGCGCGCAGGCTGACCTCGCCGGTGTCGCTGAAGGTGAAGGTGACCTTCTGCGCGTTGCCGTCCCGGACGGCCTCACGGCTGCTCGGCAGGACGGCGGAGGCGTTGTTCGCGCCGCCGATCACGACCGAGCCGCCGGCCGGCACGGTCAGCTTGCCCTTGCCCTTGGCGGGCTTCAGCTCGGCGGACTTGCCGGTGCCGTCGACGGTGATGGAGTCCAGCGTCTGGGCGGTCTTCCCGGTGTTGAAGACGGTCGCCGAGATCACGGCGGGACCGGTCGACTCCAGGTCGGGCTGGGTGATGACGACGACGTTCTGCAGCTTGATGTCGCCGACGCTGGTGGCGGCGTTGTCCGGCTTGATCTCCAGGGTCTGGGAGTCGTTGCCGGCCCCGCAGGCGGCGAGCGAGGCGATCGAGAACGCGATGGCGGAAGCGGCGAGGGCGCCACGTCGAAGGCTGCTGCTCACGGCGGCGGCAACTCCTTGAACACGCGGGCGGCTTTTCCTGTGACTACAGCCGTCCTAAGGGTCTGTCAACGGCCCTTAGGTTACCGAGCCGTTCCCGAGCCATCGCACCCGACCCGCCTCTAGAGCGTTCCTGGGCGTTCCGGGGCCCCGGCGGACACCCTGCTTGTCCTCCGTCATCCCCGCCCCGACCACCCCGGGCGACCCATGAGTCACATTGGCTTCACCACTCGTCTTCCTGCCCGTCTTCCCACTCCTCTTCCCGCTCGTCTGCCATTCACATAAGCGCCTCCGACACCCGCGCACGGATTTTCCGTGAAGGAAAACGAGACGATCACCGGAATTGATCACGGGCCCGGTCGAAGAGTGGATGATCAATTCCGGAAACGACTCGTATCCGGCCGCGCGCACCGAACGGAGTAGCGGAAGTCGCACGCTTGGAAGCGGACATTTACGGACGTTCAACCGCTCGCGCGGGCCTCCGGATGTGTGTACCGTGCGCGTTTCTCCCCCCTCGGAGAGCCGCTCCGACCTGCGAATACCTGCTTCCGGAGGCCCTCCGCAGCACGTTCCTGTCGCTGTTGTCAAGCCCCGAGATATGCCCTGACCTGCGAAAACGCCATTCAGAACCCGTAGTTTCCGTGTTACCCTGGATAGCCACGGAAGGGGTACCTGTCACATGACGTTCAAGGTTGGCGACACCGTGGTCTATCCCCATCACGGGGCCGCGCTGATCGAGGCTATCGAAACTCGCCAGATCAAAGGCGTGGACAAGACCTACTTGGTGCTGAAGGTCGCCCAGGGTGACCTGACGGTACGTGTGCCAGCGGACAATGCGGAGTTCGTCGGCGTACGTGATGTGGTCGGTCAGGACGGGCTGGACCGGGTCTTCGAGGTGCTGCGCGCGCCGTACGCCGAGGAGCCCACGAACTGGTCGCGTCGGTACAAGGCAAATCTGGAGAAGCTCGCCTCCGGCGATGTCATCAAGGTCGCGGAAGTCGTGCGTGACCTGTGGCGTCGTGAGCGCGAGCGCGGACTCTCCGCCGGTGAGAAGCGCATGCTCGCCAAGGCTCGCCAGATCCTGGTGAGTGAGCTCGCTCTCGCGGAGAACACCAACGAGGACAAGGCCGAAGCGCTGCTCGACGAGGTTCTCGCGTCCTGACATCGGTCGTCCTGACACCGGTGCCCGAGACCGGTCTCAGCACGCTGAAGAACGCGCACACAGCACACTGAAGAACACCGAAATGCCGCGGTGCCCGATGACGTATTTCCCGTCGCCGGGCGCTGCGGCATGTTCGTGTCCGGTGCGTGTCCGGAAATCGCCGTATCCCCCGGTACTTCAGTACCTCCCCGGTACTTCGATACTGGTGTGCCGGGCCCGGGCCGCTGCCTCGACCAGTGCGTCACGGAAGGGTCGGTCAAGGCGTCGCGCCCGGCACTTCCCAGGCCATACCCACGCCAGGCCAGCACACAAACCTGACAGGAACCGATGTCTGACGATTCGCGTCCCACCCCCGCGCCCGCCCGCACGGCCGCGGTGATTCCGGCCGCCGGCCGCGGTGTACGCCTCGGTCCGGGCGCCCCCAAAGCGCTCCGCACGCTGAGCGGCACGCCCATGCTGATCCACGCGGTGCGCGCCCTGGCCGCCTCCCGCGCCGTCTCCCTTGTCGTCGTCGTGGCCCCGCCGGACGGCACCGCCGAGGTCAAGTCACTGCTCGACGCGCACGCGCTGCCCGACCGCACCGACTTCCTGGTCGTCCCCGGCGGCGAGTCCCGCCAGGAGTCCGTGAAGCTGGGCCTGGACGCGCTGCCCCCCGGCCACGACATCGTCCTCGTGCACGACGCCGCCCGCCCCCTCGTCCCGGTGGACACGGTGGACGCCGTCATCGAGGCCGTACGCGACGGCGCACCGGCCGTCGTCCCGGCGCTGCCGCTCGCCGACACCGTCAAGGAGGTCGAACCGGCCGCGACCCCCGGCGACCCCGAGCCGGTCGTCGCCACCCCCGAACGCGCCCGGCTGCGCGCCGTCCAGACCCCGCAGGGGTTCGACCGCGCGACCCTGATCCGGGCCCACGAGACGGTCACGGACAACGTCACCGACGACGCGAGCATGGTCGAGCAGCTCGGCCTGACGGTCGTGGTCGTGCCCGGCCACGAGGAGGCCTTCAAGGTCACCCGCCCCCTCGACCTGGTCCTCGCCGAGGCGGTCCTGGCCCGCAGGAGGCTCAACGATGGCTTCTGAGACGACCTCCGGGACGAGTTTCGCGGGGATGCCGCTGCCCCAGGTCGGCATCGGCACCGACATCCACGCCTTCGAGGAGGGCCGCGAGCTGTGGTGCGCGGGCCTGAAGTGGGAGGGCGAGGGACCCGGCCTGGCCGGGCACTCCGACGCCGACGTCGTCGCGCACGCCGCCTGCAACGCGCTCTTCTCCGCCGCGGGGCTCGGCGACCTCGGGCAGCACTTCGGCACCGGGCGCCCCGAGTGGTCCGGCGCGTCGGGCGTCACCCTGCTCACGGAGGCCGCCCGGATCGTCCGCGCCGCCGGGTTCGTCATCGGCAACGTCGCCGTACAGGTCGTCGGACCGCGGCCGAAGATCGGCAAGCGGCGGGACGAGGCGCAGAAGCTGCTGTCGGAGGCGGCCGGCGCCCCCGTCTCGGTATCGGGCGCGACGACGGACGGCCTCGGCTTCCCGGGCCGCGGCGAGGGTCTGATGGCGGTGGCGACGGCGTTGGTGGTGCGACAGGCGTGAGTGTGCCAACCAAGGGGCGCGGGGAACTGCGCGGCCAACCCCCCACCGGCCCGCAGCCGAAATCGGTCCAATCGCCGGAAGGCGTGAGGCATCGCCGCGCGCCCACTACCCTGGTGTGGTGACCATTCGCCTGTACGACACCAGCGCCCGGCAGATCCGTGACTTCGCCCCGATCCTGCCGGGTTGCGTCTCGATCTACCTCTGTGGCGCCACGGTGCAGGCGGCCCCGCACATCGGCCACATCCGCTCCGGCCTGAACTTCGACATCATGCGCCGCTGGTTCGACTACCGCGGCTACGACGTCACGTTCGTCCGCAACGTCACCGACATCGACGACAAGATCATCGCCAAGTCGCACGACCAGGGCCGCCCCTGGTGGTCCATCGGGTACGAGAACGAGCGGGCGTTCAACGACGGCTACCAGGCCCTCGGCTGCCTCCCGCCGACGTACGAACCGCGCGCCACCGGGCACGTCCCGGAGATGATCGAGATGATGCGCGGCCTCATCGAGCGCGGTCACGCGTACGAGGCCGACGGCAGCGTCTACTTCGACGTGCGCTCCTTCCCCGGCTACCTGGAGCTGTCCAACCAGGACGTCGACGACCTGCGCCAGCCCTCCGAGGAGGGCATCACCGGCAAGCGGGACCCGCGAGACTTCGCGATGTGGAAGGCGACCAAGCCGGGCGAGCCCGACTGGGAGACGCCGTGGGGCCGCGGCCGGCCCGGCTGGCACCTGGAGTGCTCGGCGATGGCCCACAAGTACCTGGGCCCGGCCTTCGACATCCACGGCGGCGGCCTCGACCTGATCTTCCCGCACCACGAGAACGAGATCGCCCAGGCCAAGGCCTACGGCGACGAGTTCGCCCGGTACTGGGTGCACAACGCCTGGGTCACCATGAGCGGCGAGAAGATGTCGAAGTCCCTCGGCAACTCGGTCCTGGTCAGCGAGATGGTCAAGGCGTGGCGTCCGATCGTCCTGCGCTACTACCTCGGCACCCCGCACTACCGCTCGATGATCGAGTACAGCGAGGAGTCGCTGCGCGAGGCCGAGTCGGCGTTCGCGCGGATCGAGGGGTTCGTGCAGCGCGTCATCGAGAAGGCCGGGGGGGTCGTCGAACCGGCGGCCGAGGTGCCGCCCGCCTTCGCCGAGGCGATGGACGACGACCTGGGCGTCCCGCAGGCGCTGGCCATCGTGCACACGACGGTCCGGCAGGGGAACTCGGCGCTCGCCGCCGACGACAAGGAAGCCGCCGTGGCCCGCCTCGCCGAGGTCCGCGCCATGCTCGGCGTCCTCGGTCTGGACCCGCTCGACCCGCACTGGGCCGGTGACGAGAGCCGGGGCGAGGACCTGCACGGCGTGGTCGACAGCCTCGTACGACTCGTCCTCGACCAGCGGGAGTCGGCGCGCGGGCGCAAGGACTGGGCGACCGCCGACGCCATCCGCGACCAGCTCACCCAGTCCGGCCTGACCATCGAGGACGGCCCCCAGGGCCCGCGCTGGAGCCTCGGCCCGCGCTAGCCCCTCTTCTAGATCAAGTGTGCCGCCCGGCCTTCCGGGCGGCACACTGCATAAGACGCAGACAGTTTTTCGCACACGTACGTCGTACGTACGTCGTACGTACGAAGCTCACGGAGACGAGTTACTCATGGCAGCCAACAACCGCCGCATGTCCGGCAAGAAGGGCGCGCAGGTCGGCAGTGGCGGCCAGCGGCGTCGAGGCCTGGAGGGCAAGGGTCCGACCCCGCCCGCCGAGATGCGCAAGAAGCACAAGGCGAACCGCATCGCGAACGCCAAGGCGAAGCAGGCCGTGCGCCGGCCCGCGGCGCGCGGCCGGGGCGGCAAGGGCACGTCCGAGATGGTCGTCGGCCGCAACCCGGTCGTCGAGGCGCTGCGCGGCGGGGTGCCCGCGAGCACGCTCTACGTCCAGCAGTTCATCGACAACGACGAGCGGGTGCGCGAGGCGTTGCAGCTCGCGGCCGAGCGCGGCGGCATCAACCTCATGGAGGCCCCGCGCCCCGAGCTGGACCGCATGACCAACGGCCTCAACCACCAGGGCCTGGTCCTCCAGGTCCCGCCGTACGAGTACGCGCACTCCGAGGACCTGGCCGCGGCCGCCTACGACAACGGCGAGGACCCGCTGATCGTCGCCCTCGACGGGGTGACCGACCCGCGCAACCTCGGTGCCGTCGTGCGTTCCGTCTCCGCCTTCGGCGGCCACGGCGTCGTCGTGCCCGAGCGTCGTGCGGCCGGTATGACGGCCGGCGCCTGGAAGTCGTCCGCCGGTACGGCCGCCCGGACCCCGGTCGCCCGTGTCACCAACCTGACCCGCGCCCTGGAGGCCTACCGCAAGGCCGGCATCGTCGTGGTCGGCCTGGCGGCCGACGGCGAGCACGAGGTCGGCGACCTGGCCGCCCTCGACGGCCCGCTCGTCATCGTCGTCGGCAGCGAGGGCAAGGGCCTCTCGCGGCTGGTCGGCGAGACCTGCGACTACCGGGTACGGATCGCGATGCCGGGCGGCGCGGAGTCCCTCAACGCGGGTGTCGCGGCGGGCATCGTCCTGTACGAGGCGGCTCGGCGCAGGGCCTGACGGCTGCCTGGCTGGCATGTGGCAGGGGTGATGGGGTGGGGCTTGCGGGGGCTGAACGCGCGTCCGTAAGTTCACCCGAACGGTTTAATCCTGGCGTGTAGAGCAACCTTGACGGAGTCCGGACAGATCCGGCGGGTCAAAGCAGTGTCCTAAACACACGTCACTCGGTTAGATGAGTGTGGACACCAGAACACCCCGCACTCCCACGGGGGACCGCTCGTCGGGATTCGACGACGCTCCCGCGCTGAGCATGGTGAAGGTGCCGAGCGATCCGGCGCAGATCATCGTCAGCCACGTGAGCTTCCGCGTGCAGTTGGGCGCGTCGGCGCGGCGTAACCAATCCCCGCGGATCGCCCGGCACGTGAGCGCCATCGATGACACCGCGCGCATCCCCGTCGTCGGGGCGGCGGGCAGAGCGGGGGCCGCTGCCGGTGGCCGTCGGCGGGCCGTCGTCTGGAGCGGCAAGTCCGCGCCGGACGACACCGGGGCGCACCGGCTGCTGCAGGCCGTGCGGGCAGGCAGCGTCGGCCACGGCGAACCGCCCGCCGCCGACGCCGGCGCCACCCAGGTCATCCCCCGCGTCGGCGCGGACGACAGGGACTACGACGGCGACCTCGCCGCGCAGACCCTCGAGACCCCCGTCGTCGGCGCGCAGCGCGCCCCCGTCGCCGGCGAGCACCGCCTCCTGCCGCACATGCGCACCGTCGGCAGCGCCTACGACGAACCCGCCTACGACGACGCCCAGTTCGAGGACTTCGGGGAGGCCGACGGCGGCCTCCACCAGGACCAGGAGGGGGACCGGGACCGGGGTCCGCGTACCCGGCGGCAGGGTGACGACCCCGCCCGGCACGCCTACTATCCCGGCCGCCGGATGAACCTGGGAGTGGTGCTCCTCCCGCTCCGGATCTTCCTCGGCTTCATCTCCATCTACGCCGGCATGGGCAAGCTGTGCGACCCCGTCTACTTCGACGGCGGCAAGCGCGGCTCGATGGTGAAGTGGCTCAACACCCTGCATCCGTGGGAAGTCGCCGAGCCGCTGCGCCAGTTCGCCCTGCACCACCCGGTCGGCTCCGGTCTCGTCATCGCCTTCCTCCAGGTCGTCGTGGGTGTTCTCACGGTGCTGGGGTGCTGGCAGCGGGTCGCCGCGGTCGTCGGGGCCGGGCTCTCGGCCGCGCTCATCGTCACGGTGAGCTGGAAGACCGTCCCGGTCTACGACACCCCCGACATCATCTATCTCGCCGCCTGGTCGCCGCTGATCATCGCGGGCGCGCCCGTCTACTCGGTCGACGGGCGGCTCGCCGCGGGTGCCTGGCGGCGGCTCGGGCCGCGGTCCGACCTGTGGGAACTGCGCCGGTACGTGCTGCGGCGGGGGGCGCTGGTCACCGCGATCGCCGTCGGGCTCACGCTGCTCGTCGGCTCGCTGCTCGGCGGGGCCGTGCGCGACTCCGACCGGGTCATCGTGCCCGGGCCCGGTGAGCCGCCGCGCAACGAACTGCCCGGTATGCCGCTGCCGGAGAAGTCCGGTACGCGCGACACGGCCTCCCGGACGCCGTCCGCGTCCAGCTCGCCGACCCAGGGGGCGACTTCGGCCGCGCCGACGGCTGGGGCGGAGAGTGAGCCGTCCGCGGCTCGGGATTCCGCGACGGCGGGTTCGGATGCGGGTGCTGGTGCCGGGGCGCCCAGTCAGACCCAGGGGACTGCCGGGCAGGCACCGCCTGAGCGGGCCACTCCCGTGGAGCAGGCGCCGAGTAGTAGTTCGGGGCCGTCGTCCGGGGGCGCGAGCAGCTCTGGCGGGTCGAGTGG
This sequence comes from Streptomyces sp. yr375, assembly GCF_900110755.1. Classification (GTDB taxonomy): domain Bacteria; phylum Actinomycetota; class Actinomycetes; order Streptomycetales; family Streptomycetaceae; genus Streptomyces. The sequence goes on along the minus strand of NZ_FOFF01000065.1, from coordinate 23,188 downwards.
TTCCGGTGGGTCCGACGGTGGCGGTTCGTCGTCGTCCGGGCAGCCTGGGCTGGTGGGCGGACTGCTCGGGTAGCGGGTCTCGTTCACGGCCGCGGGCCGGTGGGGGCTGGTCGCGCAGTTCCCCGCGCCCCTAAAGACGGTGGGGGTGCCGTGCGCTTACCAGCGCACGGCACCCCCACCGTCGTATGAGCGGTGCTTGTCGGTGCGCGGCACCCCGCTGTCGTGTCAGGAACGCTTGTTGGTGCGCGGCACCCCGACCGTCGTGTCAGCAGCGCCTGTCAGCGCGCGGCACACCGTCGCCCCTAAGGGGCGCGGGGAACTGCGCGACCAGCCCCCACCGGCCCGCAGGTGACGACACGACGGTCTCCTGCCCGACTGTCAGCGACCCAGCGCTGCCAGTTCCTTTGCGGCTTCCGTGAGGTCCTTCGCTGTGTCGATGGCTCGCCAGTACGCGCCCTGGGGGATGGGGTAGCCGGCCAGGCGGAGTTCTCGGGCCAGGTGGGGGAACGTGGTGCGTTCGTGGTCGCCGAGGGTGGGGAGGAGGTCGGCGAAGGCGGGGGAGAAGACGTAGACGCCCGCGTTGATCTCGTAGGTCGTGGGCGGGGCTTCGATGAAGTCGGTGATGTGGCCGAAGCCGTCCGTCTGCACCGCGCCCCAGGGGATGCGCGGGCGGGCGAGGGCGACCGTCGCCACGGCGTCGCGCTCGGTGTGGAAGTCGGCCATCTCGCGCAGCGAGAAACGGGTCCAGATGTCGCCGTTGGTGGCGTACCAGGGCCGGTCGGGGTGGGGGAGGTGGGCGGCCGCGTACTTCAGGCCGCCGCCGCGGCCCAGAGGCTCGGACTCCACGACGGTGGTGACCTTCACGGGCAGCTCGGCCGACTTCAGCCAGTCGTCGAGGACTTCGGCGAGGTGGCCGCAGGAGACGACGACGTCGGTCACGCCCTCCTCGGCGAGCCAGCCGAGCTGGTGGCCGATGATCGGCGTCCCCGTGCCGGGGATCTCGACCATCGGCTTGGGGCGGTCGTCGGTGTAGGGGCGCAGCCGGGACCCCTGGCCACCGGCCAGGATGACGGCTTGCGTGGGGTGGGACGCGGCGTGCGGATCGGTCATGCCCGCACTGTACGTGCCGCCCGTCGCCGGGTGCGTGGCTCCCCCGGTGGGAGGGGAGCCACGCGGTCCGGTGGGGCGGGAGAGGGGGTGGGGGTGGGGGCTCAAGGCCCCGGGGCCTTAGCCGTGTGCCGCCAGGACGCCCGAGGCGAAGGCGGTGTCGCACACCGGGCGGGCGTACGACTGCGCTCGGGACGGCCCGTACATGCGGACCGCGGCGCGGCCCAGGGCGCGGGCGATGGAGGCGCAGTGGCCGGCCAGCGACGGCTTGCCGTTCACCGCGGCCTGGAGGTGGGTCAGGGCGACGCCCGGATCCTTCTCCTGGAGCTCGGTGAGCAACTGGTCCCGCAGGACGTCCTGCGGGGCCTTGGCGGCGTCGGCGGCGTGCTGCGCGGCCTGGTGCGCGGTGGAGACGTCGGAGGCGGTGAGCACCGAATCCGAGGGGTCCCCCGACCAGTTGACCCGGGTGACCGCGAGGGTCCCGGAGAGCACCATGACTACGGGCAGGACGAGGGCGAGCGAGCGGCCGATACGGCGGGCTGGGCCGCCCCGGCCGCCGCGCGCGCGCTGGGTGGTGGAGTGGTTCGCGGAGTGCTTCACGCGTGAGAGGGTAGCGTGCAGTAATGATTTGGCGACATTTAGTCACCCATACGGGGGATGAAGCTGTGCTCCCTTTTGGGTAAGGGGTTGACGGGGCATGGGTGAAATGTCCGCCGTGTTGGGGATTTTCCGGGCACGAGAAAGGGCCCCGCAGCAGGCTGCGGGGCCCTTTTCGTCAACCTGGGTGAATTACCCGGGTTTAATCAGCCGTTTCGTGGCGTCGTAGGTCGCGCCGCGCCGTCAGTCCGAGAGGCGCTCGCCCGTCGACGTCGAGAACACGTGGGTCTCGCCGCCGCGCGGGACGACGTGCAGCGTGCTGCCCTTCTCCGGGACGTCACGGCCGCCGACGCGGACCACGAGGTCCTTCGACTCGTCGCCGACCTGGGCGGTGCCGTAGACGAAGGCGTCGGAGCCGAGCTCCTCGACCACGTTCACGACGACCGCGAGGCCCTTCTCGACGCCGGTGGCCACGTCGAAGTGCTCGGGGCGGACGCCGACGGTGACCGTCTTGTCGGTGGCGGCGGAGAGCGCGTCACGCTGCACCGGCACCACCGCGTTGCCGAACTTCACGCCGCCGTCGGTGATCGGGACCTCGACGAGGTTCATCGCCGGGGAGCCGATGAAGCCGGCGACGAAGAGGTTGGCGGGGCGGTCGTACATGTTGCGCGGGGTGTCGACCTGCTGGAGCAGACCGTCCTTGAGGACGGCGACCCGGTCGCCCATCGTCAGCGCCTCGACCTGGTCGTGGGTGACGTAGACGGTGGTGATGCCGAGGCGGCGCTGGAGCGACGCGATCTGCGTGCGCGTCGAGACGCGGAGCTTGGCGTCCAGGTTGGACAGCGGCTCGTCCATGAGGAAGACCTGCGGCTCGCGCACGATGGCGCGGCCCATCGCGACCCGCTGGCGCTGACCGCCGGAGAGGGCCTTCGGCTTGCGGTCCAGGTAGTCGGTGAGGTCGAGGATCTTCGCGGCCTCCTCGACCTTCTGCCGGATCTCCGCCTTGTTGACGCCGGCGATCTTCAGCGCGAAGCCCATGTTGTCGGCGACCGACATGTGCGGGTAGAGCGCGTAGTTCTGGAACACCATGGCGATGTCCCGGTCCTTCGGCGGCAGGTGCGTGACGTCGCGGTCGCCGATGCGGATCGCACCGCCGTTGACGTCCTCGAGCCCCGCGAGCATGCGGAGCGAGGTGGACTTGCCGCAGCCGGACGGACCGACCAGGACGAGGAACTCACCGTCCGCGATGTCGATCTCCAGCGCGTCGACGGCGGGCTTCGTGGAACCCGGGTAGATCCGGGTCGCCTTGTCGAACGTAACAGTGGCCATGGCTGTGAGGCCCCCTTCTACCGGCAGGAACGTGCCGGACGATCCGTTGTAGGAAGGTGGTTGGTGTAGTCCACATGAGCGAACTGGGTCAGGACGGTACCTCGCGTTCGCCTGATCTGTCAGTACCTGGAGGCATGTGAACTTCGCGGAAATTTTCGACGGGCCGCCCCGGTGACCTGGGTACACTGCACGGGCACGCACGTGAGTCACGCGCGCACGCCTCCTTAGCTCAGTTGGTAGAGCACCGCTCTTGTAAAGCGAAGGTCGTCGGTTCGAATCCGACAGGGGGCCCTCTTCCTTCCCAGCTCAGGCCGTATCCGGCCCCGTTCCTAGATCATTCCGAGGGGTCTGCGTGAGCGGTGTGTGAGCATCTGTGCTCTTCCGGGCCCACCGCGCCTTCCTCGTCGTCATCGGCCTGGGCGGGGCCGGATACGGCGGACTCGGCATCGTCGGCAACCCGCGCTACGGCACAGCCCGGGGCCTGGCCGACCTGACCCAGCACATCCCCCTCGACGCGCTCGGCTGGATGTGGGTGGCCTGCGGTCTCCTGGCCGCCTCGTGCGGTCTCGTCGTCAACTGCCCGCGCGTGCAGGCTCTCGGGCTCACGGCGCTCGGCGTCCCGGCCGGGCTGTGGGCCGGAGTGTTCACGGCTGCTGCTGCCGGGCCTTTCCCGCCGGCGGTCGGATCGGCTTGCGGCTGGGGGGCGTACACCATCGGCGTGGTGCTGGTGTCCGGGATGGACGACCCGCCTGCGCCGCACCTGAGAAAGGTTCGACGCTGATGGATGTGGGGGCCCAGTCGGGCGGCGCGGTGGCGCTGGTGGTGGGGCTGGTGGTGGGGCTGCTGTCGTGGACTCAGTCGCGGGCGACGAACCGGCGCGCGGACTTCACGGCGATCAAAGCGGCTGGACAAAAGGTGAAGGAGGAGCGGACGCAGCGGAAGCTGCTGACCCGCGCCTACCTGGACCTCCGCCTGTGGGCTCGGCGCGTCGGCCCCGACACCCCGGCTGGCCCGGCACCTGAACCGTCTGCAGACCTCGACCTCACACCCTGGCGCCCATGAAAGCGTCCCCGTCCTCCTCGGAGGGCGGGGACGCTTCGTCATGTTCGGGGTTGACTGCGCTGGGCGGCAACAGCTCCTGTGTAGGTCTCCTTCGTCAGGTCCTCCGGCCCGATGCCCAACTCCTCAAAGACAGCGCGGACATCGCCGAGGGCTGCGGTCACGTCGTCCTCATGCGCGAGGGTCTCGACCTCCAGGAACGTCCCGTCGATCTCCGGGACCCGCACGAGGGTGGCGAGCATCTGCCGACCGCGCGCGGTGATGTCGTAGTTCCGGCACCGCTTCTCGAACGCGATGACCTCGACATGACCGAGGCCACGGAGGATCGCGTGCGCGGCCTCCGCATCGGCGACAACCGTCTCGTGCTCGGGCTTCGACCCGGAGTCCTCGTCGACCGTCGCGCCCTTGTAGGTGAGGACCGTGCGGGTGACGTCCGCGCCGTGGACGGTACGCACCCGCAGCTCCTGGTCGGCCTTCTCCAGCGAGCCGTCCGGCCGGTCGTAGTACGTATCCTGGTACACCTCGACCCGGGCCGTGGCCCGCTCGTCGAGCAGCCGCATCACGGCTTCCGGCGCATGGACCCGGGCCTTCAACTCGGCCTCGATCACGGCCGCTCCCCTCATCTTCAGACGGTGCGCTTCGCGCCGTCGATGACCGCCTCGAACATCCTGCTGAACCCACGGAACAGCGGGCCGTGCGGCGTCGCCATCACCTTGTACAGCGCCGACTCGTGGCCCTCCCACCCGGAGTCGAAGGCACCGACGAACATGGTGGAGTCCGTGCGGATGACCCGCCAAGTGGGCAGCATCTGATACCGCCACACGCCCACGTCACCCGCGCCGGCCAACTCCCGTAGCCGCGCCTCCGCCAGCCGTACACCGCCGGCGAGGGACTCCGGGGACTCGCCGATCTCGGCCGCGCGGCGGGCCAGGGCGTCGCTGTCGGGGTCGAGGAGCGCCACCCGCACCCGGAGCCCCCGGCCACCCCGCTCTCGCGGCAGACAGGCGCGCAGCAGGCTGTCGTTCAACCCGATCAGACCGAGCCCACGCACCGCCAGGACGTCCAACTCCTGTGCGTCGCGGGCCTGCTGCCGGATCTCCTCGGCCGCCGAGTTCTGCGCCGCGTACACGCGCACCACTTCCGGGAACGCCGCCAGGTCGAACGCAGGGCCACCCGTGCGCTTCTCCCTGCTCGCGGCGAGGCCGAGGAGGTGGCGGGCGTCGTCGGGCATGTGGAGGCCGTCGGCGATCCGCTCGTACACGTCGAGCCGGGACACTTCGCGGCGGCCGTTGATGATCTCGTTGACGCGGGCCTGGGTCATCCCGGCCGCGGTCGCGATCCGTGCCTGACTCGCGCCGGCGTACTGCTGCACGTGCCGGAACACGGCACCCATGTCCCGGGCTCTGAGGGCCTGACGGACCTCGGCCTTCTCCCACGCCCAGCCGGGCAGTTCGATCGGCTCCAGTGCAGTCGGCATCGCGCGGCCCCTGGTATCGCGAACGGGATGAGAAGTCATCTCACCGTGAGATTACCGGTAGGGGATCGAGTCGACACCGTCCGTCACGCCAGCCTGACCAGGTACGTGAAATCCCGGCGACCGCGCGAACGGCCCCGGGTGTGGCCGACTGGTCTGGAGGCGACGTGGCGAGCCTACGCAGACCGAGGAATCCCCCACCATCCCCCAGGCGACCGGCATCGCGTTCTGCGCCTGGCACGAGGCCTACAGCAACACGGCCCGCCTGGTCAGGCGTCACGAAGGCGGGCGGGAACCGCGGCCTCGGCCGACGTCCCCCGTCGCCGACCGGGGCTGCATCCAGTACCCGCGAGACATGACCCGCCGTCGGCATTTCGAGCGCGCAACATCAGGCCCTCCAGGCTCGGATGGCTCATAGACTGACCAGGCTGCCACGAGAGGAAATGATCACAAATGCGCCCCCTGGATTACCGTGACTACCTGGTTGACCTGCTGAAAAACACGCCCGACGTGCAGCGCGTCGACATCATCGAAGGCGGTCCGCACCCCTATGCCCTGGCCGTGACCGCCGCAGGCAGCGAGCAGCGGTGGCAGATCATCGGGCAGCTCGCCGAGGGTGCCAAGCACGACACCCCGACCGCCGCCGTGCACGGGCAGCCGGCCGAATGGACGACCGCGCCCGCCAACGGCCCGGCGGACGCGTGGTTGGCCGCTGTCATCGGCGCGGCGGACTCGCCTGACACCAGGCTGCTTGAGGTCTGGTCGACCCGCGAGGAGAAGACGAGCGAGGGCGTGACCGTGTTCTTCCACAACGGCGAGCGCGCCTTCCTGCGGAAGTTCTAGACCCTCCCCGCCGCCGGGACCCGGCCGCGCGGGGAGTTGCACGGCACCACCTGTCAGCACCATCCACGCGATGTGAGGAGCTCGATATGGGATGCACGCACAACCACCCCGGCGCCCGCTTCGACCCGGGCGAGTGCCCGGGAAGCTGTCCGGTCTGTTACTCCACCGTCGGCGCTGACCTTGGTCAGCCGGTGGCCCAGCACCAGAAGCCGGGCTCGCGGGAGATGTGCCCGGGCTCCGGGCAGTCCGCCGTCTGACGAGCACCACACCGCGGCCCCGGCCGGCATCCCACTGCCGACCGGGGCCGCCTGGCGCTTACATGGTGGCAATTCGGCTGTTCTCGATGTAGCGCGGCCGCAAGAGTTGGTGGTGGGTGATCGGTTCCAACCTTGCCTGACCAAAGCCCCCAGGCTCGCCGCTGGAGCCTCGTTGCGCTTCTCGTCAGCGGGGCGAGCGGGCGCTTTCTAAAGGTCTTCGTGCTGTCTCGGGCCGGTCGGGCCCGGGTGGGGTGTCGGGTGGGGTGTGCGGTGTGCCGGTCGGTGTGCTGGTCGACGTACTGGTCCGTGTGCTGGTCGGCGTAACTGTGGTCATTGCCGATGGCTGAGGCCTGCGGGGGCCGAATCCTGGGTGGGAGCAGGGGGCGGCACGCGTCGGCGGCATGCGTCGGCGGCACGCGTGGGCGTACGACCACCGCGGTGCGCCGGAGACATGCGAGGGCTGGAGATCACATGAGGGACAAGCAGCACGAGCGGCCGACCGCCGCCTCGCCCGGGTTCTGTGGGCGGTATGCCGACGACAGCGGGCACCTCGTCGATTTCCTGGCGCGCACCGAGGACGAGCTGCGGGCGGTACCGCCCAAGGGGGAGCGCGACGAACGGCAGACCGCGGTCGCGGACGAGGCGCACCGTACGGCCCGTCGGGCGCGGCACCGGTTCGTCGAGGCGCACGCGGAGCATGTGTACCGGGAGCTCACCGACGACCGGAAGGCGTTTCTGCGGCTGGACGACCTCGCCTACCAGGCCTCCGAGCTGCTGCCCGGCCTCGTACCGACGAAGGAGCGGATCGAGGAGGAGCGGGCGCTGCCGCAGGGGGCGAAGGACGGGCGTGAGATCGATCAGGGGATCTTCTTCTGGGGGCTGTTGCGGTCGTGCGCCGCTGGGCGGCATCTGATGGATGCCATGCGCCGGCCGACTCTGCGGGCGCTGGCCGCGCTTCCCGGGTTCCGGGACAACGGGTACGTCGAGCTCGGGCTGGTGTCGGTGCGGCGGGACGGGGACGTCGCCGAAGTCACCGTCGACAACCACGAGTTCCTCAACGCCGAGGACGATCTGCTGGTCGCCGATCTCGAGGTGGCCGTCGACCTCGTGCTGCTCGACGACTCGGTGCGGGTCGGGGTGATGCGGGGGGCTCCCATGCGGCATCCCCGGTACGCGGGGCGGCGGGTGTTCAGCGCGGGCATCAATCTGACGCGGCTGTACCAGGGGGACATCTCGCTCCTGGACTTCTTCCTGGGGCGCGAGCTCGGCTACATCAACAAGATCTTCCGGGGCATCACGGTCGCGGACGCCGCCGGTGACTGGCTGGACGAGCCGGTCGAGAAGCCGTGGATCGGGGTCGTGGACACGTTCGCGATCGGTGGGGGCGCGCAGATCCTGCTCTGCTTCGACCATGTCGTCGCCACGGACGAGGCGTACTTCACGCTGCCCGCCCTGAAGGAGGGCATCATCCCGGGCGCGGCCAATCTGCGGTTGCCCCGGCAGGCCGGTACGCGGCTGTCGCGGCAGTCGATTCTGCACAACCGCCGGATCGACGCGGCGTCCGCCGAAGGGGCGCTGCTGGTCGACGCGGTCGTCGCACCGGATCGGGTCGAGGGCGCGGTGAGTGCCGTCGCGGAGGAACTCGCCAATCCTGCCGTGATCGCCAACCGCCGCATGCTGAACCAGCACGAGGAGCCGGCGGACGTGTTCCGGCAGTACATGGCGGCGTACGCGCTGGAGCAGTCGCGGCGGCTCTACAGCAGCGACCTCGTGGCCAACCTGGAGCGCACATGGATATCGAGGAACCGGTGACCATGAATCAGGAGGGGCTTTCCTTGCCTGTCGGGGATCCGGTGACTCTTATCGACGGTGCGGCGGGTACCGAGACCATCGACGCCGGTGTGCTGGTCGAGCTGTATCGCCGGCTGGTGCTGGGGCGGCGGTTCAACCAGCAGGCGACCGCGCTGACCAAGCAGGGGCGGCTCGCCGTCTATCCGTCCACCACCGGGCAGGAGGCCTGCCAGGTCGGTGCGGTGCTGGCGTTGGCGGACGAGGACTGGCTGTTCCCCACCTATCGGGACACGCTAGCCGTGCTGACGCGGGGCGTCGACCCGGCCGAGGTTCTCACGCTGCTGCGCGGCGACTGGCATCACGGCTGGGATCCGCACGCCCATCGCGTCGCCCCGCTGGCCACGCCGCTGGCGACCCAGACCGTGCACGCGGCCGGTCTGGCCCGGGCCGCGCAACTTCGGGGGGACTCCCTCGCCGTGCTCGCGATGATCGGGGACGGCGCGACCAGCGAGGGCGACTTCCACGAGGCGCTGAACTTCGCCGCCGTCGGGCGGTCACCGGTGGTGTTCTTCGTGCAGAACAACGGCTACGCGATCTCCGTCCCGATCGACAAGCAGACCGCGGCACCGACCCTCGCCCACAAGGCGATCGGCTACGGCATGCCGGGGGTGCGGGTCGACGGCAACGACGTCGCCGCCGTGTACGAGACGGTGCGGGCGGCGGCGGACCGGGCCCGTGCGGGCGGTGGGCCGACCCTCGTGGAGGCGCTCACCTACCGCGTCGACGCCCACACCAACGCCGACGACGCGACCCGCTACCGGGACGCGGAGGAGGTCGAGGCGTGGCTGCGGCGGGATCCCGTCGTGCGGATGGAGAACCATCTGCGCGTGCGGGGGCTGCTCGACGAGGCGATGGTGGAGGAGTTCCGGGAGGGGGCCGAGCGGATGGCCGGTGAGCTGCGGGCCCGCCTGTCCACGGATCCGGATCCGGATTCGAGTGCGGGTGCGGGTGCGGATGCGTTGAGTCTGTTCGATCACGTGTATGCGCGGCCTACGTCCCAACTGCTGGAGCAGCGCGCCCTGTTGGCGCGGGAACTGGCCGCCGGGAAGCGTGCCGCAAAGGAGGCCATCGCATGACCGCCACCGCCGCCGATCACCGGATTACGCCGGCCGGTGCGCGCACCGAGACCGTCACCATGGCGCGGGCTCTCAACCGGGCCCTGCACGATGCTCTGGCCGAGGACGACCGGGTGCATCTGATGGGGGAGGACATCGGCGCGCTGGGGGGCGTGTTCCGGGTCACCGACGGGCTCGCCGCCCGGTTCGGCGACGAACGGGTCGCGGACACGCCGATCGCCGAGTCCGGCATCCTCGGGACGGCCGTGGGCATGGCCATGTACGGGCTGCGGCCCGTCGTGGAGATGCAGTTCGACGCCTTCGCCTATCCCGCCTTCGAGCAGCTCGTCAGCCATGTCGCCAAGATGCGCAACCGCACGCGGGGCGCGCTGCCGATGCCGTTGACGATCCGGATCCCCTACGGGGGCGGCATCGGGGGCGTGGAGCATCACAGCGACGCCTCCGAGGCGTATTACGTGCACACGCCCGGCCTGCATGTCGTCGCGCCGGGGACGGTCGCCGATGCCTACGGGCTGCTGCGTGCCGCGATCGCCTCCGACGACCCCGTGGTCTTCCTGGAGCCGAAACGGCTCTACTGGTCCAAGGGCGAACTCGACCGCACGGCCCGGCTGCCCGAGCCGGGCACGGCCGCCGTACGCCGTACGGGGTCGTCCGCGACGCTCATCACCTACGGGTCGTCCCTGCCGGTGTGCCTGGAGGCGGCGGAGGCGGCGCGGGCCGAGGGGTGGGAGTTGGAGGTCGTGGATCTGCGCAGCCTCGTGCCCTTCGACGACGAGACGGTGTGCGCTTCGGTGCGGCGTACCGGGCGGGCGGTCGTCGTCCATGAGGCGAGCGGGTTCGCCGGGTTCGGCGCGGAGATCGCCGCCCGGGTGACGGAACGCTGCTTCCACTATCTGGAGGCCCCGGTGCTGCGGGTCACCGGGTTCGACATCCCGTATCCGCCGCCCGCGCTGGAACGGCACCATCTTCCCGGAGTCGACCGCATCCTCGACGCGGTGGCCCGGCTTCAGTGGGAGTCCACGTGGGAGTCCAGGACGCGGTCGGGGGGCTCGCGATGAGCGGTTCGGGTTCGGCTTCTGGTTCCGTGCGTGAGTTCACCCTTCCCGATCTGGGGGAGGGGCTCACGGAGGCGGAGATCGTACGGTGGCTCGTCGAGGTCGGCGACCTGGTGGCGGTGGACCAGGCGGTGGTGGAGGTGGAGACGGCCAAGGCGGTCGTCGAGGTGCCCTGTCCTTACGGTGGTGTCGTCACGCGGCTGTGGGGCGCGCCGGGGGAGAGTCTGGACGTCGGCTCGCCGTTGGTGTCGGTCGCGGAGGGTGGGGACCCCGGTTCCGAGTCCGACACTTCCGGGAACGTACTCGTCGGCTATGGCACGTATGCCGGTGGCGGGCGGAGGCGGCGTCTACTGCCCGAGCCGGTGGTCGGGGGCGGGGCCGGGGTCGGTGTGCGTGGTGGGCCGGTGCGGGTGCTTTCGCCGTTGGTGCGGCGGCTGGCCCGGGAGAACGGGGTCGATCTGCGGTCGGTGCGGGGGAGTGGGCCGGAGGGGCTGATCCTGCGCGCTGACGTCGTCGGCGGTGTCGGCGGTGTCGGCGGTGCCGGCGGTGTCGGCGGTGTCGGCGGTGTCGGCGGTGTCGGCGGTGCCGGCGGTGTCAGCGGTGTCGGGGTGGAACCTGTCCCGGCGGTCCCGGCCGTCCCGGTCGACGAGCCCGAGGCCGCCGTGCGGGTGCCGTTGCGTGGGGTTCGTAAGGCTGTTGCGGAGAAGCTGGCCCGTAGTCATCGGGAGATTCCGGCGGCCACTGTGTGGGTGGACGTGGATGCCACTCGGTTGCTGGAGGTCAAGGAGCGGCTCGCCGCGTCGGGGGGTCCGCGGGTCGCGCTGTCCGCTCTGCTGGCGCGGATCTGTGTCGCGGCGCTGCGGGAGTTCCCGGAGCTCAACTCCACGGTGGACACCGGGCGGCAGGAGATCGTGCGGTTCCCGGCCGTCCATCTCGGGCTGGCCGCGCAGACCGAACGGGGGCTGATGGTCCCGGTCGTCAGGGACGCGCAGTCGATGACTCTTCCCGAACTCTCGGCGGAGATCACGCGGTTGACCGGTGTCGCCCGCGACGGGACGGTGCGGCCGGGCGAGTTGTCCGGCGGCACCTTCACGCTCAACAACTACGGGGTGTTCGGGGTGGACGGTTCGACGCCGATCCTCAACCATCCCGAGGCCGCGATGCTCGGCGTCGGGCGGATTCTGCCCCGGGGATGGGTGGTTGAGGGGCGGCTCGAGGTGCGTCAGGTGTGTCAGTTGTCGCTGACCTTCGACCACCGGGTGTGTGACGGCGGGTCGGCGGCCGGGTTCCTGCGTAAGGTCGCCGACCTGATGGAGGAACCGCTGGGCCTGCTACGGCTGTTGTGAGAGGCCCGGGAGTCACAGCCGTGCCGACACCCTTGCGAGTAGCTGGGCGCGTGCCGAGTGCAGGAAGAAGTGGTCGCCGGGCAGGACGTGCACCTCGGGTGGGTCCCTGGTGAACTCGGCCCAGCCGCCCAGGGAGTTCGGTTCGGCGCGGGGGTCGTGGTCGCCGCCGAAGACCGTCACCGGGCAGGCGGGTGGCGGGGCGTCGGGTGCGGGGGTGTAGTTCGCGAGGAGGGTGAAGTCGGCCCTGAACGCGGGCAGGAGCAGCTCCATCAGTTCGGCGTTCGCCAGGACTTCGCCCGGTGAGCCGTTCAACTTGCCAATGCGTTCTACCAGTTCGGCGTCCGGCAGGGTGGGCAGGTCCTGGACGCCGGTGCTCACCAGGGACGGTGGTGGGGAGCCGGAGACGAAGATGTGCTCCGGCGACCGTCCGCGGTCCGCCTGTACGGCGCGGGCGGTCTCCCAGGCGAGGACGGCCCCCATGCTGTGGCCGAAGAAGGCGAACGGGGCGTCGACGTAGGGCCGTAGCGCCGGGACCAGGTCGGCGAGCAGCGTCGGCAGGTCGGCCACGGGTCGCTCGGCTATCCGGGTCTCCCGGCCGGGGAGGGCGATCGCGTGGAGCTCGACGCCGTCGGGGAGGTGCTCCGCCCAGCCCCGGTAGGCCCAGGTGCCGCCGCCCGCGTACGGGAAGCAGAACAGGCGCAGTCGCGTCCTGGGGCCGTTCATCGGTGTCATCGGCGTCTGTGTCAGGGGCCGGATCCAGGTGGCGGGTGTGGTGCCCGCCGTCCGCATCAGGGTCGCTCCGTCCAGCGGACGCGCAGCTCGTCGAGGTGGACGAGGCTGTCCATGACGAGTTTGGCGTCCACCCCGAAGTCGATCAGGCACGCGACCTCGTCGACGCCGGTCGCGTCCAGGCGTTCCAGCATGCGCAGGTTGTCGGGGACGGTGCCGAGCAGGCTGCCCTCGGTGAAGTAGCGCTCGAAGGAATGGTTCAGGAGCCACTCGATCTCTTCCTCGGTGGGCATCTCGTCCGGCGACAGGCCCGCCGCGCCGCCGCCGCGGATGGCCGAGAACAGATCGGCCGAGCTGCGCAGGTACCCGGTGAACGGGCCCCGGACGATCTCCTTGACCGTGTCGCGGTCCTCGCCGAGGAAGGTGTGCAGCATCAGCGTGACCTGGCCCCGGTGGTCCTCGCCGTGGTGTTCGGCCAGCTCGGCGCGGTACGCGGCGATCCGGTCGGCGAGTACGTCGATGCCCTGCCCGAGCAGGTGGGTGAGCACCCCGGCACCGAGCCGGCCGGCGGTGCGGAACGTCTCCGGGCTGCCGCCGCTGGTGATCCACATCGGCAACTGCGGCTGGACGGGCGCGGGGAAGATCCGTACGTCGACCTCCTCGCCCACGCCGTTGGGGTAGGGCACGCTCTCGCCCCGCCACAGTCGGCGGACCTGGTCGACGGTGTCGGTCAGCGACTCGCGGCGCGTCGCGTAGCCGTCCGGGTTGAGGACGAAGTCGTTGGCGTGCCAGCCGGACGCGAAGGCCACGCCCGTACGGCCGTTGGACAGGTTGTCCACGACCGACCAGTCCTCGGCGATGCGGACGGGGTGGTGCAGCGGTGCCACGACGCTGCCGGCGCGGATCGAGACGCGCTCGGTGACGGCGGCCAACGCCGCGCCGGTCACGGCCGGGTTGGGGTACAGGCCGCCGAAGGTGTGGAAGTGCCGCTCGGGCGTCCAGACCGCGCTGAAGCCGTGGGTGTCGGCGAACCGGGCACCGTCGAGCAGGAGTTGGTACCGGTTGCCGTCCGCGCTGGCGTCGTCGGCGAAGTAGAAGAGGCTGAACTCCATTGCGGTCAGCTCCCGTTCACGGTGAGCGGTGCGACGGACATGGTGGTGAGGAGCGGGGTCCCGGGCCGTGTTCCGGCCCGCTTCTCCCGCTTCTCCCGGTTCGCCCGGTACTTCTCGGTGCCGGGAACGCGAGTGCTGCGAGGGGTCATTCCGAGGTTCATTCCGAGGTTCCGCCCTTCGTCCGTCAGGTCGTCCGTCAGGTGCACGGGAGTTCGGCCCGCGCGCCCCCAAGGGTCCGTGCCGGGCCGGGTGTCGGGCATCGGCGTTCACCACCGTTACGCCGGGTCCGCCGGCCGCCGTTACGGCCGCTGTCCGACCCCCGCGTGGCTGCCGTTGTGTCCCGTCAAACCCGTGCCGCGCCGTAACGGTGGTGATCGCTGATGCGGGAGGCGGGGTGGCGGCCGGATGGTCGGAAGCGGAGTCTTCCGAGGATCAAGAGGATCAAAAGGGGTGTCGGTGGTGGCTGACCGTCTGACGGCCGGGACGGATGGCAGGGGCGGCGCGCGCACGGGCCGCCTCCCGCTGACGTCGGCCCAGCGGGGCGTGTGGCACGCCCAGCAACTGGATCCGGCCAACCCGACCTTCGTCGTCGCGCAGTACCTGGACCTGCGCGGCCCGCTCGATCCGGTCCTGCTGGACGCCGCGCTCAACCGCATGGCGGACGAGAACGAGTCCCTGCGCAGCCGCTACGACACCGACGACGACGGCGTCTGGCAGGTGGTGGGCCCGCAGGACGACGTGACGCTGCTGGTGTCCGACGTCAGCGCCGAACCCGATCCGCGCGCCGCGGCCGAGGCGTGGATGCGCGCCGACCTGACCCGCCCCGTCGACCTGCGGCGCGGCCCCGTCTACACCTGGCGGCTCTTCCTGACCGGCCCCGACCAGGCCCTGCTGTACCTGCGCGCCCACCACATCGCGATGGACGGCGCGGGCTGCGCGCTGATGGTGGAGCGGATCGCGGAGGTCTATTCGGCGCTGGTGGAGGGCCGGCCCGTGCCGGACGGACGGCTCACCGTGCTCGCCGAGATGCTGGCCGACGAGGCGGACTACCGCGTCGGCGACGAGTTCACGCGCGACCGGGCGTACTGGGCGGGGCAGCTCGCCGACCGCCCCGAGGCGGTCACGCCGGCCGGGAACTCGGCACCGCCCTCCCACGACTTCCGCACCGAGAGCGAGTGGCTGCCGGCCGCCACGGCCGTGCGGCTGCGGGAACTCGCGCGCGCCTCGGGGGTGGGGCTGAACGCGCTGCTCATCGCCGGGACGGCGCTGTACGTCCAGCGGATGACCGGTGCCGACGAGGCGGTCCTCGGCCTGTCGGTCCCCGCCCGCCGGGGATCCCGGGTGCGGGACGTGCAGGGGATGCTGTCCAACGAACTGCCGCTGCGGGTGCGCACGGGCCCCGGGACGACCGTCCGCGAGGCGGCGAAACTGGCCTCCGGCCAGGCGCGCGGACTGCTGAAGCACCAGCGCTACCGGTACGGCGACCTGCACCGGGACCTTGGCCTCGCGGGCGGCGGGCAGCGGCTGTTCGGCCCGGTCCTCAACATCCTGCCGTTCGTCTACGACATGCCGTTCGGCCCCTGCCGGGTGACACCGCACTACCTGGCCACCGGCCAGGTGGACGACCTGTCGATCACGGTCCACGACCAGGGCGGCGACGGTGCCCTGCGCGTCGTCCTCGCCACCAACCCGGCCCTGTACGACGCCGAACGCACCGCCGACCTGCTCCGCCGGTATCTGCTGCTCCTGGAGTCCCTGGCGGGGCTGGAGGTCGGGGATCCGGTGGCGAGGGTCGAGGTGACCGACGGCGCGGAGCACGCTCGGGCGCTGGCCGCGGCGGCGGGGCGCTCGGATTCGGCGGGGCAACTGGGGCCAGTGGATGGCCACTTGGTGGCCGCCCCGGCCGCGCGGGTCACGTTGCCCGAACTCTTCGAGCGGCAGGCGGCGGAGACTCCGGACGCGGTGGCCGTGACCTTCCAGGGCACCGGTCTGTCGTACGGCGGGCTGAACGCGCGGGCCAACCGGCTCGCGCGGCGGCTCGTCGGGCACGGGATCGGGCCCGAGACGATCGCAGCGCTCGCGCTGCCCCGGGGCACGGACCTCGTCGTCGCCCTGCTGGCGGTGCTCAAGACCGGTGCCGCCTACCTTCCGCTCGACCCCGACGCGCCCGCCGACCGGCTGTCCTGGATGCTCACCGACGCCGCCCCGGTCGCCGTCCTCACCGACCGCGCCACGGCCGCCCGCCTGCCGGACCACCGGGTTCCGTACCTGTTCCTGGACGACGTAACTGGTGAGGGGGAGGGTGCGGCCGTAGACCTTCGGCAGGACGAGCGGTGTCGGCCGTCGAGTCCGGACAACACCGCGTACGTGATCTACACGTCCGGGTCCACGGGGCGGCCGAAGGGGGTGGCCGTGCCGCATCACAACGTGGTGCGGCTGTTCTCCGCGACCGACGCGTCGTTCGGTTTCGGGGCCGAGGACGTCTGGACGCTGTTCCACTCGCCGGCCTTCGACTTCTCCGTGTGGGAGTTGTGGGGCGCGCTGCTGCACGGTGGCCGACTGGTCGTCGTGGACCATCTCACCAGCCGTGATCCGGCGGCCTTCCTGCGGCTGCTGGAGCGCGAGCGCGTCACCGTGCTGAACCAGACGCCGTCCGCGTTCCACCAGCTCGCCGCCGCCGACCGGGACCGGCCGCTTGGCGCTCAACTGGCCCTGCGTTTCGTGGTGTTCGGGGGCGAGGCGCTGGAGCCGGCGCTGCTCGCGGACTGGTATCGGCGGCACCCGGACACCGCGCCGGTGCTCGTCAACATGTACGGGATCACCGAGACGACGGTCCACGTCACCCGCGCCGCCCTGGACCGGGAGCTGGCCGCGACCGCCGGTGCCAGCGTGATCGGCACCGGCATCCCCGACCTGCGGGTCTACGTCCTGGACGGCCGGCTGCGGCCCCCGCCGCCCGGCACCGCCGGTGAGATGTACGTCGCCGGGCCGGGGCTGGCCCGCGGCTATCTGAACCGTCCCGGTCTGACCGCGGAACGCTTCCCCGCCGACCCGTACGCGGCCGCCTACGGCGACGCCGGCGCGCGCATGTACCGTACCGGCGACCTCGCCCGGCGCAGGCCGGACGGCACCCTCGAGTATCTGGGCCGGGCCGACGACCAGGTCAAGATCCGCGGTTTCCGTATCGAACTCGGCGAGGTCCAGGCCGCGTTGGCCGGGCACCCGGATGTCACGCATGCCGCCGTCGTCGTACGCGAGGACGTCCCCGGGGACAAGCGGCTCGTCGGCTACGTCGTGCCCGCCGGACCCGGCCGGGAACCGGCGCCCCAGGACGTGCGCGACCACGCGGCGGCCACCCTGCCCGACTACATGGTGCCGTCGGCGGTCGTGGTGCTGGACACCCTGCCGCTCACGCCCAACGGCAAGCTCGACCGCCGGGCGCTGCCCGCCCCCGAGTACCGCGCGGCGGTGAGCGGACGGGCCCCCGACGGCCCGCAGGAGCGCGCGCTGAGCGAGCTGTTCGCGCAGGTGCTGCGGCTGCCCGGGGAGGGGGCGGTCGGGGCCGACGACGGTTTCTTCGCCCTCGGCGGTGACAGCATTCTGGCGATCCAGCTCGTCAACCGGGCCCGCGCGGCGGGTCTCCCGCTCACCGCCCGGGACGTGTTCCAGCGGCCCACACCGGCGGGGCTCGCGGAGGCGGCGCTGAAGGCGGGGGCCGCCGCCGAGGTCGCTCTGCCGGGGCACGGGGTGTCGGAGGAGTCGGGGCCGGTATCGCTCACCCCGGTGATGCGGTGGCTGGCCGAGACGGGCGGTCCGATCGACCGCGCGTACCAGTCCGTGGCGCTGACCGTACCGGCCGGGCTGGGCCTGGAGCCGCTGACCGGCGCGGTGCGGACGGTCCTCGACCGGCACGCCGTCCTGCGGTCGCGGGTCGTGCCGACGGACGGCGGGTCGGGCGAGCCCGGCTGGGGTCTGGAGGTGCTGGCACCGGGGGCGGTCGCGGCCGAGGAGTGTGTGCGGCGGGTCGACGCCGACGGTCTGGACGAGACGGGGCTGCGGCTTCTGCTGGAGGAGCAGCGGGAGGCGGCGCGGGCCGAACTGAACCCCCGCGCGGGAGCGATGGTGCGGGCGGTCTGGCTGGACGCCGGTCCGGACCGGGCCGGACGGCTGCTGCTGTGCCTGCACCATCTGGTCGTCGACGGGGTGTCGTGGCGCATCCTGCTGCCCGAGCTGGAGGAGGCATGGCGGGGGTCGTCGGCCTCTTCCCGTTCTCGGCCGGCGGTTACGTCCTTCCGTGAGTGGGCGTCGCGGCTGCCCGCCCTCGCCCGTGCGCGGGAAGCCGAACTCCCGTTGTGGGCAGGGATCTTGGGCGACGGTGGCGACGACGTACCGCTCGCGGCCCGGCCGCTGGATCCGGCGCGGGACGTCGGCACCACCGTCCGGCGGATGACCGTGACGCTGGACGCCGAGCACACCGTCCCGCTGCTGTCGGCGCTCCCGGCGGCGTTCCGCGCGGGCGTCGACGAGGTGCTGCTGACCGCCCTCGCCCTGGCGGTCGCCGCCGGGCGTCCGGCCGGTGCGGGTACCTCGCTGCTGCTCGACGTGGAGGGCCACGGCCGCGTCGACATCGACCCCACGATGGACGTCTCGGGCACGGTCGGGTGGTTCACCAGCGTCTTCCCGGTCCGGATCGACCCGGGAGCGGTCGACTGGGAGGGCCGGACAGAGGGGCCGACACAGGCATATTGGCTGGGCCGGGCGCTGAAGCGGGTCAAGGAGCAGATGCGGGCGATCCCGGACGGCGGTGTCGGGTACGGCCTGCTGCGCTACCTCGCTCCCGGGACGGCGGCCCCGCTGGCGGCGCTCCCGGACCCGCAGCTCGCCTTCAACTACCTGGGCCGGTTCGACGGCACCGTGACCGGAGGCCTCGCGACCGGCGGGCAGGGCTGGACCCTGGCCGGTGACGGCATGCCGTCCGGCGGCCCGGACGACCGCGCCCCGGTCGCCCACGCGCTGGCGATCGACGCCTGGACGGCGGAGGCCGAGGACGGCACCCCGCGCCTGACCGCGACCCTCGGCTGGCCCGGCGACCTGCTGCCCGAGTCCGAGGTGCGCGAACTGGCCGACCGGTGGGTACGGGCGCTTCGGCTGCTCGCGGAGTACGGCGCGGGGTTCACGACGGTCGGTGGCGAGACGGCCGGTGACGCGGCGGGCGGTGGCGCGGCGGCCGGTGGTGCGGGCCGTACTCCGTCGGATCTCGCGCTGGTGACGCTCACCCAGGAGGAGATCGACGCGTTCGAGGCCGCCCCCGGTGGCATGGACGACGTCTGGCCGCTGTCGCCGTTGCAGGAAGGCCTGTTCTTCCACGCGCAGCTCGACGCAATCGACCCCCACACACCGGATGTGTACGTCGTCCAACTGACCCTCGACCTGGACGGCGAGGTGAACCCCGAGGCCCTGCGGGCAGCGGGGCAGGCCCTGCTGGACCGCCACCCCAACCTCCGGGCGTCCTTCCACCACAGCCGCACGGGCGAGGCCGTACAGGTGATCGCCCGGCATGCGCAACTGCCCTGGCAGGAACAGGACTTGCGAGGGCTCGGAGAAGAAGAGCAGGGCGGGGAGGTGGTTCGGTTCCTGGCCGCCGATCGCGTTCGCCGGTTCGACCCGGCCGTCGGCCCGCTGCTGCGGATGACCCTGCTGCGACTGGCCGACCGCCGCTACCGACTCGTCCTGACCAACCACCACCTGCTGTGGGACGGCTGGTCCATGCCGCTGCTGGTGAACGAGCTGTTCACGCTGTACGGCGGTGGCGGCACCGGCGCGGGTGAGTCGGCGGTGCCGACCCCGTATCGGGACTACCTGCGGTGGGTGGCGCGGCAGGACCAGGACGCGGCGCGGGACGCGTGGAGCCGGGCGCTGGCCGGGACGGACGGGCCGACGCTGGTGACGCCCGTGAACTCAACTGCTGACTCAGCCCAGTTGGGCATGCCGCAGGAGTTGACCACTGAGCTGTCTCCGGAGCTGACCGCTGCCCTGCGGTCCATGGCCCGTGCCCACGGACTGACCCTCAACACGGTCTTCCGGGGTGCCTGGGCTCTGCTGCTGTCGGCGCTGACCGGGAACGAGGACGTGGTCTTCGGCACCACCGTCAACGGCCGCCCCGAGGAGCTTCCGGGTGCCGAGTCCATGGTCGGCCTGTTCATCAACACCGTGCCGGTACGGGTCCGGCTGCACCCCGGCGAGTCCGTGGCGGAGCTGCTCGGCCGGTTGCAGGAGGAGCAGTCCGCGCTGCTCGGGCACCACCATCTGGGACTTGCGGACATCCAACGCCTCGTGGGCGTGGGCGAGTTGTTCGACACGGCCATGATCTTCGAGAACTACCCGCTCGACCGCGCCCTGCTCGACGGGCTGGTCGCCGGGGTACGCGTCACCGACGCCCAGGCCCGTGACGCCGACCACTACGCCATGAGCCTGACCGTGATCCCCGCCGACCACCTCGAACTACGCCTGCGCTACCGGCCGGACCTGTTCACCCCGGCCACCGCCAAGACGGTCACCACCCGCCTGACCAGCCTGCTCCAGGCTATGGCAGCGCTGCCACAGCGCCGGGTCGGGCAGGTGGAGCCGCTTATCTCCGGTGAGTTGGAGAGGGTCGGTGCTTGGTCGGTCGGTCCGGAGTGTGTGGTGCCGGGTGGGTCGTTGCCGGAGTTGTTCGCGGCGCGGGTGGTGAGTTCTCCGGGTGCGGTGGCGGTGGTCTCCGGCGACGTTGAGTTGTCGTACGAGGAGCTGGCCGCGCGGGTGGCGGGGTTGGCGCGGTGGTTGGTCGAGCGGGGTGTGGGGCCGGGTGAGCGCGTGGTGGTGGCGTTGCCCCGGTCGGTGGAGTTGGTGGTGGCACTGCTTGCGGTGCAGTGGGTGGGGGCTGCTTATGTGCCGGTGGATCCGGAGTATCCGGCGGAGCGGATCGCGCATATCCGTGAGGATGCGGGCGCGGCTTTGGTGCTGACGCCGGATGTGTTGCCTGGGCTGGAGGGGCTGGAGGGGCTGGAGGGGCTGGGTGATGGTCCCGGGCGTGTAATGGGTGGGGCGGCGTATGTGATCTATACGTCTGGTTCGACGGGGGTGCCGAAGGGTGTCGTCGTAGGTCAGTCGGCGTTGGTGAACTTCCTGACCTCGATGGCGGAGCGGTTCCCGATGGGGGTGGGGGAGCGGCTCGTTGCGGTGACGACCGTGGCGTTTGATATCGCGGGGCTTGAGTTGTTCCTGCCGTTGGTGCAGGGCGCTGCTGTGGTGATCGCGGACCGGGAGACCGTACGCGATCCGCACGCTCTGGCCGGGCTCGTGGTTCGGCATCGGGCGTCGGTGGTGCAGGGGACGCCGAGTCTGTGGCGGGCGGTGGTCGACGCGGTTCCGGAGGCGGTGCGGGGGCTGCGGGTGCTTGTGGGGGGTGAGGCTCTTCCGGCCGATCTGGCGTTGAAACTTGGGGAGTTGGCGGCGGACGTCACCAATCTCTACGGGCCGACGGAGACGACCATCTGGTCCACGGCGGCGGTGGTGGATGCCGGGGGTGAGGTGTCGATCGGGTCGCCGATCGGGAACACCCGGGTGCATGTGCTGGACCGGTGGTTGCGGCCGGTGGTGCCGGGTGTGGCGGGTGAGTTGTATATCGCGGGTGCGGGGTTGGCGTACGGGTATCACCGGCGTCCGGGGCTGACGGCGGAACGGTTCGTCGTCGATCCGTTCGGTGGGCCGGGGGAGCGGATGTACCGCACCGGGGATGTGGTGCGCTGGCGTACCGATGGGCGGCTTGAGTATCTGGGGCGGGCCGATCACCAGGTGAAGGTGCGGGGGCATCGGATCGAGCCCGGTGAGATCGAGGCCGTTCTTGCTGGTCAGAAGGGTGTCGGGCAGGCCGTGGTGGTGGCCCGTGAGGACGCCTCCGGTGATCGGCGACTGGTCGCCTACCTCGTACCGGCTGCGGCTTCCGGGATCCCGGACCCGGCCGTTCTGCGGGATGCGCTGGCCGCGACCCTGCCCGCGTACATGGTGCCCTCGGCGTTCGTGGTGCTTGACTCGCTGCCGTTGACGCCGAACGGCAAGCTCGACCGGGCCGCGCTGCCCGCGCCGGAGTATCAGGCGGTGGCCGGCGGGCGGGGGCCGCGTACCGCACGGGAGACGCTCCTGTGCGAGCTGTACGCCGAAGTCCTCGGAGTCGACCAGGTCGGCATCGACGACAGCTTCTTCGAGCTGGGCGGGCACTCCCTGATGGCCACCCGGCTGGTCAGCCGTATTCGGACCGTCACCGGGGTTGAGGTGTCGGTCCGGGCGGTGTTCGACGCCCCGACGGTGGCAGGGTTGGCCGCGCTGCTGGACGGTACGGGATCGGGAACGGGAACGGAGCCGAGTGGGGACCGGATCCGGGACCGGGTCCGGTTGGGGCCGGTGCCGCGTCCGGAGGCGGTCCCGCTCTCCTTCGCTCAGCAACGGCTGTGGTTCCTCAACCAGTTCGAGGGCAACCGGGCGTCCTACAACCTGCCGCTGCTGACCCGTCTGACCGGCCCGCTCGACCGTGACGCCCTCGCTGCGGCGCTGCGGGACGTGGTGGAGCGGCACGAGAGTCTGCGCACCCGCTTCCCCGACCACGAAGGCGAACCCCGCCAAGAGGTCGTACCCGCCGAGCCGCGACTCACCGTCGTCCACACCACGGAACAGGAACTGCTGCGTGAGGCTACGGCGGCCTCCGCCACCGGCTTCGACCTCGCAACCGAACTCCCCCTCCGGGCAACGCTGTTCGTGCTCGGGGAGAACAGCTACGCACTGCTTCTGGTCGTGCATCACATCGTCGCGGACGGCTGGTCGATGGCACCGCTGGCCCGTGATCTGTCGGCGGCGTACGCGGCGCGGCTGGCGGGCGGGGTGCCTGACTGGGCGGCCGAGCTGCCGGTCCAGTACGTCGACTACACGTTGTGGCAACGGGAGTTGCTGGGTTCGGAGGACGACGAGGAGAGCCTGCTGAGCCGGCAGGTCGGCTACTGGCGTCAGACCCTGGTCGGGCTTCCCGACCAACTCCAGCTCCCAACAGACCGACCACGCCCCGCCGTTGCGACCAACAGAGGTGCCGCCGTCGGCTTCACCGTCGACGAGGAACTGCACGCCGGCATCACACGGTTCGCCCGCGAGAACGGTGCGACGGTGTTCATGGTCGCGCAGGCCGCGCTGGCCGTGTTGCTGACCCGGCTCGGGGCCGGTACGGACATCCCGCTGGGCACCCCGATCGCGGGCCGCACCGACGACGCGTTGGACGATCTGATCGGGTTCTTCGTCAACAACCTCGTGCTGCGCACCGACACGTCCGG
>NZ_FOFF01000079.1 GCF_900110755.1 Streptomyces sp. yr375 | reverse complement strand
AGCCGGTGTTGTGGGCTGTGATGGTGTCGTTGGCTGCGGTGTGGCGGTCGGTGGGTGTGGTGCCGGTTGCTGTGGTGGGGCATTCGCAGGGTGAGATCGCGGCTGCGTGCGTCGCGGGTGCGTTGTCGTTGGAGGACGCTGCTCGGGTGGTCGTGTTGCGGTCGCGGGCGATCACGCGGCTGGCGGGCAGTGGCGGGATGGTGTCCGTGTTCGCCTCTGCCGACGAGGTGGAGTCGTTGCTGTCGGACGGTGTCGGTATCGCGGCCGTCAACGGGCCTGGTTCCGTTGTGGTGTCGGGGCCCGTGGACGGGCTGGACGTGTTCGTGGAGCGCTGCGAGACAGCGGGGGTTCAGGCGAAGCGGGTCGCCGTCGACTATGCCTCGCACTCGGCGATGGTCGAGGCGCTGGAGGCGGAGATCGTCGGGGCGCTGTCCGGTGTTGTGTCCGAGGCCCCTGCTGTGCCGATGCTGTCGACGTACACGGGTGAGTGGGTCAAGCCCGGTGAGTTGGACGGTAGTTACTGGTACGGCAATCTGCGCCATCGCGTACGTCTTGCCGACGCGGTGGCCGAACTGTCGGCTGCCGGGCACGGCTTGTTCGTGGAGGTCAGTCCGCACCCCGTACTGACGGCGGCCGTTCAGGACACGTTGGACGAGTCGCCGGGCGGCGGTGTCGCGTTGGGCACCCTGCGCCGTGAACAGGGCGGCGCAGAGCGGCTGTTGGCCTCGGTGGCGGAGTCGTTCGTGCACGGCGCCGATGTCGACTGGACGGTCCTGCTGCCCGTAGAGGCGGCGGTCAAGGCGGTGGACGTTGAACTGCCGACGTATCCGTTCCAGCGTGAGCGCTACTGGCTGGACAGCGGTGCTGACCGGAGCACCCGGACCACCGAGCCTGGCGAGGTGACCGGTGGGGCGTTCTGGGAGGCCGTCGAGCAGGCGGATCTGGGAGCGTTGACCGAGACCCTGGGGGTGGACGGCGATCAGCCGCTGCGCGAGGTGCTGCCCGCGCTGTCCGCGTGGCGTGGGCGACGTCGGGACGAGGCGGTCGTCGACTCCTGGCGCTACCGCGTCAGTTGGCAGCCCGTGGCCGCCGATAGGGTCCGGCCCGACGGCACCTGGCTGCTGGTGCTGCCGCCGGACAGCGGCCCGGACACACTGGCGCACCGTGCCGCGGAGGCGCTGGCCACGGTCGTCCCGGTGATACGGCTCGCACCCGAGCGCACGGTGGCCCTGGACCGAGCGGAACTGGCCGCCCTGATCCTTGAATCCGGTGCCGGGTCCGGTGCCGGTGCCGGGCCCGTCGCGGGCGTGCTGTCCCTGCTGGCCCTCGACGACGAGACCCCGGCCGAAGGCCCGGACGCGAGGCTGCCGCATGTGTCCGGCGGGCTCGCCGCGACGCTCGTGCTGCTCCAGGCGCTCGGTGACGCCGGTCTGCGGGCACCCTTGTGGTGCGCGACCCGGGGCGCGGTGTCGCTGAACGCGGCGGATGCGCCGGTGAGCGTCACACAGGCCGAGGTCTGGGGCCTGGGACGGGTGGCCGCGCTCGAACACCCCGACCGGTGGGGCGGGTTGGTGGATCTGCCGGACACCCTGGACGAACGGGCCGTCCGCCGCCTGCACGCGGCGCTTGCCGGTGTCCGGGGCGGCGTACCCGGTGCCGAGGGCATCGAGGACCAACTCGCCATCCGCGCCTCGGGGTTGTTCGTACGCCGTCTGGAACGGGCACCCCTCGGGGACCGGCCGCCGGTACGGAGCTGGCGGCCGCGTGGCACCGTCCTGGTGACCGGAGCCACCGGCGCGGTCGGGCGGCACCTCGCACTCTGGCTGGCGGCGGAAGGCGCCGAACACCTGGTGCTCACCAGTCGCCGGCCGGCCGACACCCCCGAACTCGACGTCCTGCGCCGGGACATCGCCGCCACCGGCACGACGGTCACCCTGGCCGCCTGCGATGTCGCCGACCGGGCCGCGCTGGCCGAGCTGATCGAGCGCACGACGACCGAAGGGCACCGGATCACGGCTGTCGTCCACGCCGCCGCGCTCATCCAGTTGGGCGCCCTGGACGACGTAGGCCTGGACGAGCTGTCCGCGACGCTGGCCGCCAAGGCGGCCGGAGCCGACCACCTGGACGAGCTCTTCGACGACGACAGCCTCGACGCGTTCGTCCTGTTCTCCTCCATCGCGGGCGTGTGGGGCAGCGGCGACCACGGCACGTACGCGGCCGGGAACGCGCACATCGACGCGCTCGCGCAGCGCCGCCGGGCCCGTGGGCGCACCGCGCTGTCGGTGGCCTGGGGGGTCTGGGACGGCTGCGTGCCCGAAGGGTTCGAGGGCGAGCCCGAGCGGCACGGTCTGCCGACCATCGCGCCCCGCCTCGCCTTCACGGCCCTGCGGCAGGCACTGGAGCACGACGAGACCCACATCGCGGTCGCCGAAGTCGACTGGGAACGCTTCACCACCGCCTTCACCTCCGCGCGCCCCCGTCCGCTGCTCGCGGGCGTTCCCGACGTACGGGCGCTGCTGAGCCCGCCGGAAGCGGCGGTGCCGGGCGCTGCGCCGCACGCCGGCCCGGCCCCCGAAGGGGCCCCCGAGGCACTGTCGGCGCTGCGCGCGCGGCTGGCCGACCGGACCGAGGCCGAACGGCACGCGGCCCTGCTGGAACTGGTCCTGCGCCACACCGCCGAGGTACTGGGCCGCCAGCAGGCACAGAGCGACGGGGTGCGTACCGACCGCCCGTTCCGCGAGCTGGGCGTCGACTCGCTCACCTCGGTCGATCTGCGCAACCGGCTGGCCGCCGCCACCGGGCTGCGGCTGCCTGCCGCGCTCGTGTTCAACCACCCGACCCCGCTGGCCCTGGCCCGTCACCTGACCGAGCTGGTCCTCGGGGACGTGGGGGACCGGCGGAATCCCGCCACTACGGCGGGGGCCGGGGCCGTCGTACTGCCGGGGTCGGCGGACCGGGACGACGAGCCGATCGCCATCGTCGGCATGGCCTGCCGCTACCCCGGCGGGGTGCGCTCGCCGGAGGACCTGTGGGACCTGGTCGCCGCCGGCGGCGACGCCGTGTCGGGCCTGCCCACCGACCGGGGCTGGGACCTGGCGGGGATGTACGACCCCGACCCGAGCCGCGAGGGCACCTGCTACACGCGGGAGGGCGGCTTCCTCCACGACGTCGCCGACTTCGATCCGGTCTTCTTCGGGATCTCGCCGCGCGAGGCGCTGACGATGGATCCGCAGCAGCGGCTGCTGCTGGAGACCTCGTGGGAGGCGTTCGAACGGGCGGACATCGACCCGACCCGGATGCGTGGCAGTTCCACCGGGGTGTTCGTCGGCATCAACTACCAGGACTACGGCACCGGCGCGCAGGATCTCCCGGACGGCGGCGAGGGCCACCTGCTCACCGGCACGGTACCGAGCGTCGCCTCCGGGCGCGTCGCCTACACCCTGGGCCTGGAGGGCCCCGCCATCACGCTGGACACGGCGTGCTCGTCGTCGCTGGTCGCCCTGCACATGGCCGCGCAGTCGCTGCGGCGCGGCGAGTGCGACATGGCGCTCGCCGGGGGCGTCGCGGTGATGTACACGCCGCGCTCGCTCATCGGCTTCAGCCGTCAGGGCGGTCTGGCGGTGGACGGCCGCTGCAAGGCGTTCGCCGACGCCGCCGACGGCATGGGCATGGCCGAGGGCGTCGGCATGCTGCTCGTGGAACGGCTGTCGGACGCGCAGCGCCTCGGCCACCGCGTCCTCGCGGTCGTCCGCGCCTCCGCCATCAACCAGGACGGCGCTTCCAACGGACTCTCCGCCCCCAGCGGCCCCGCCCAGGAGCGCGTGATCCGAGCCGCTCTGGCGGCGGCCGGACTCACCTCCTCCGACGTGGACGCGGTCGAGGCACACGGTACGGGGACGAAGCTCGGCGACCCGATCGAGGCAGAGGCGCTGCTGGCGACGTACGGGCAGGGCCGCGCGGGCGGTCGGCCGTTGTGGCTGGGCTCGGTGAAGTCCAACATCGGGCACACGCAGGCCGCTTCGGGCGTCGCGGGCGTGATGAAGATGGTGTCGGCGATGCGGCACGGGCTCCTGCCGGCGTCGTTGCATGTGGATGAGCCGTCGTCGTTCGTGGACTGGTCGTCGGGTGCGGTGGAGGTGGTGCGGGAGACGGTGGCGTGGCCGGACGCGGGTCGGGTCCGGCGGGCCGCTGTGTCGTCGTTCGGGATCAGTGGGACCAACGCGCACGTGATTCTGGAGCAGGCGGAGGCTTTTGAGCCGGTTGAGGCTGAGGAGTCGCCGGTTCCGGTTCCGGTGCCGGTGGTGGCGCTTGGTGGGGTGGTGCCGTGGGTGGTTTCTGGGCGGGGTGCCGGGGCGTTGGCGGCGCAGGCGGAGCGGTTGGTGGAGTACGCGGGTCGTGTCGGCGAGGCTGAACTACCGGGGGTGGCTTACGCGTTGGCCACTCGTCGGGCGGTGTTCGCTGATCGTGCGGTGGTGTTGGGTCGGGGTCTGGATGAACTGACCTCTGGGGTCCGGGCGTTGGCGTCTCATGCGGAGGCGTCGGAGGTTGTCGCGGGGTCGGTTGTGGGCTCCGGTGTGGTGTTCGTGTTCCCCGGTCAGGGGGCGCAGTGGGTGGGGATGGGGCGCGAGTTGCTCGAAATCTCCCCGGTGTTCGCGGCGGCGGTTGCTGAGTGTGAGGTGGCGTTGTCGCCGTGGGTGGATTGGTCGTTGACCGACGTGCTCACCGGCGATGGGGCTGAGTTGGAGCGTGTGGACGTTGTGCAGCCGGTGTTGTGGGCTGTGATGGTGTCGTTGGCTGCGGTGTGGCGGTCGGTGGGTGTCACGCCCGTTGCTGTGGTGGGTCACTCGCAGGGTGAGATCGCGGCGGCCTGCGTTGCGGGTGCGTTGTCGCTGGAGGACGCCGCCCGGGTGGTCGTGTTGAGGTCCCGCGCGATTACGCGGCTGGCGGGTACCGGTGGGATGGTGTCCGTGTTCGCGTCGGCCGAGCGGGTTGCCGGGCTGTTGGTGGAGGGCGTCGGGATTGCGGCCGTCAATGGGCCGGGGTCGGTGGTGGTTTCGGGTGAGGCTGCGGCGCTGGATGTGTTCCTGGCCGGGTGCGCGGAGGCCGGAGTTGAGGCGCGTCGGGTCGCCGTCGATTACGCCTCGCACTCGGCGATGGTCGAGGCGCTGGAAGCCGAGATCACCGAGTCGTTGAAGGGCATCGTTTCCCAGGCTCCCGCTGTGCCGATGCTGTCGACGTACACCGGCGAGTGGGTCAAGCCCGGTGAGCTGGATAGCAGTTACTGGTACGGCAACCTGCGTCACCGTGTCCGTCTCGCCGACGCGGTGGCCGAACTGTCGGCTGCCGGGCACGGTTTGTTCGTGGAGGTCAGTCCGCACCCGGTGCTGACGGCGGCCGTTCAGGACACGTTGGACGAGATCCCGGGCGGCGGCGGGAACGGTGTCGCGTTGGGCACCCTCCGCCGTGAACAGGGCGGAGCCGAGCGGCTGTTGACCTCGGTGGCGGAGGCGTTCGTGCATGGTGCCGACGTCGACTGGACGACCGTACTGCCCGCTTCCGGGGCGGGACGCGGCGGCGACCTGCCGACGTACGCCTTCCAGCGGCAGCGCTACTGGCTGTCGCCCGGGCCGGCTGCTGCGGGGTCTGCGGGGTCGGCGGGCGGGGCCGCCATGGACGAGGCATTCTGGTCCGTGGTCGAGAGCGGTGACCTGGACGCGGTGGCCGACACCTTGGGCGTGGACGGTGACCGGCCGCTGAGTGAGGTGTTGCCGGCGCTGTCGGCGTGGCGTGGACGGCAGGACGAAGCCGCCGCGATCGGGTCGTGGCGCTACCGGGTCGACTGGCTGCCGGCCCGGCTCGACGGTGCCGGGACGCTGAGCGGTACGTGGCTCGTCGTCGCACCGCCCGGAACGGCCGCCGGGCGACTGGCCGTTGAGTGCGCCGCCGCGCTGGCCGATCGTGGCGCAGACGTCGTACGGAGTAGCGCGGAGGTGACCGCCGCGCCGCCCGCCGCGTACGTACGGATGCTGCGCGAGGCCGGGCCGCTGGCGGGTGTCGTCTCGCTGCTCGCGCTGGACAGTGAACCGGCGGGCGCGGACGGTGTGCCGTGTGGGCTGAACGGGAGCCTGGCGCTCGTAAAGGCGCTGATCGCCGAACACGTCGAGGCTCCGCTGTGGTTGGTGACGTCGGGTGCGGTCGAGGCGGTGGCCGATGTGGCCGAGCGGCCGAGTGATCCGGGCCAGGCGCAGGTGTGGGCCCTCGGCCGGGTCTACGGGCTGGAGTACCCGGACCGCTGGGGCGGCCTGATCGACCTGCCGGCGGCCCTGGACGAGGCCGCCGCACTCCGGCTGGGCGGCGTACTTGCCGGCGGGCTGGGGGCGGAGGACCAGGTCGCGCTGCGGGCGGACGGGCCGCTGGTCCGGCGGCTGCTGCGGGCCCCGGAGCCCCGGGCGGGCGGTGTCGGATGGCGTCCGCACGGCACCGTGCTGATCACCGGCGGCACCGGTGGGCTGGGCGGCCGACTCGCCGTCCGGCTGGGCCGGGAGGGCGCCCGGCACCTCGTACTGACGAGCAGGCGCGGCCCTGACGCCCCGGGCGCGGACGAGTTGCGCGACGAACTGACCGCGCTGGGCGTCGAGGTCACCATCGCCGCCTGCGACGCCGCCGACCGGGAGGCGCTGGCCGAACTGGTCGGCAGGGTGGAGGCGAAGGGCGGCGAGCCCATCACCGCGGTCTTCCATGCCGCCGGGATCGCCGACACCGTCGCGCTGGACCGTACGGAACCCGCCCATCTGGCCGCCGCCCACCGGGCCAAGGGCATCGGCACACTGAACCTGGAGGAGCTGCTCGGCGACCGGCTGGAGGCGTTCGTGCTGTTCTCCTCCAACGCGGCCGTGTGGGGCAGCAACGGTCTGGCCGCGTACGGTTCGGCCAACGCCTTCCTGGACGCCTTCGCCGAGAACCGGCGACGCCTGGGCCTGCCGGTCACCTCGATCGCCTGGGGCCTGTGGGAGGGCGAGGGCATGGCCCAGGGGCGGCCGTCGGACGAGATGGTGCGGCGGGGGCTGCGGCCCATGGCGCCGGAGTGGGCGGTGACCGCGATGCTGCGGTCCGTCGCGGCGGGCGAGACGACGCTGTCCGTCGCGGCCGTCGACTGGGAGCTGTTCCACGCCGCCTTCGCGTCCGCGCGGCGGCGACCGCTCATCGAGGACATCGACGACGTTCAGCGGCTGCTCGCCGAGGAGCGCGCCGGTGCGGGTGCACAGGCGGATGCCGGTGCCGACGTCGGCGCGGCGGGCGCGGCCTCGGACTGGGCCGGGCGGCTGGGCGCGATGCCGCCGGGCGAGCGCGAGTTGGCGCTGGTGCGGTTGGTCCGTGGCCAGGCCGCCACCGTGCTCGGGCTCGATTCACCGGACGACGTACCGGCCGTACGGGCCTTCCGCGAGCTGGGCTTCGACTCGATGATGGCCGTCGACATCCGGGGCCGGCTGTCCCGCAGCACCGGGCTGAAGCTGCCGGCGACGCTGATCTTCGACCACCCGACCCCGCAGACGCTCGCCCGGCATCTGGTCTCCCAGCTCGCCCCCGCCGAGAGCGCGGCCGGGGACCGGCTGCGGCGGTTGCTGGAGGCGATTCCCGTGGACCGCCTCGAAGCGGGCGCGGCCGGTGTCGAGGCCGCGCTACGGGCCCTGCTGGACGGCACCGCCCCCGAGCCCACCGGGATCTCCGACACCCTCGGGGCGCTCGGTGGCGTCGGCGCTGTCGAGGACGACGCCATCGACGCCATGGACGCCGCGAGCCTGGTCCGACTGGCCTTCGATCCGGCCGAGTGACGAGATACGAAAGGCAAGGCTGTGGGCCTGTCCCCGTTCGCCGGGGCAGGCCCACAGAACCCGTGACACCCAGCCGGTCTCGTACGTCCAGCCGGTGAGCCGGTCAGCCGGACACGCGCTCGATGGCCTGGGACGGGCAGCGTTCGATGGCCGTGTCCACGTCCTCCGCCAGCGCGGGTCCGGGCCTGTCCTGGAGGACTTCGGCGATGCCGTCCTCGAGACGCTGCTCGAAGACGTCGGGCGCGAACAGGGCGCACTGACCGGAGCCGACGCATCTGTCCTGGTCGAGTACGACTTTCATCAATGACCTCCTGGAACCATTGGATCGTGGAGCACGGATCGTGGAACGTGGATCGTGAAGCTTTACGGATCCTTCCACCGGGTCGACGGCGCGCCGGGGCCCGCCGGGCGGATGTGCGGACGGCACCCGCAGCAGCGGTGGGCCTAGGGGGCTGACTAGGGGTTCACCCGTCGCTCGGGGCGCGGTTAGGTTTCCCCGGCGGGGACGACCGTCCTCGATCCGGTGCCGTGACGGCCCGTCCTCCCGGCGGCCTCCGGTCGGCCGAACGCGTAGGCACTTTCCGTGGCCTCCGACCCAACCGTGAACCGCGCACCGGCGAATCCGCCTGGGCGAAGGAGACTTGATGGCGATCTCGGCGGACCTGGAACAAGAGCAGGCGGAACTGGCCGCCTTCATCTGGCAGATGAGCACGCTCGGCGATCCCTACGCCCACATACTGCTGCGCCAGGTCAACCCGTACCGCTTCTTCGAGAAGGCCCGTGCGCTGGGGCCGATCCACCGCAGCCGGGTCGGACCGTGGGTGACGCCCGACTACCAGGTGGCGCGCGGCATCCTGCGCGACACCCGCTTCGGCACCCGTGACACCCGGGGCGAGCGGACCATCGCGCAGTTCACCTCGGTGGACGACTCCTTCCTCAAGCTCGACCCGCCGGACCACACCCGGCTGCGCCGCCTGGTGACGCCGTACTTCGGCGCCCGGCGCTTCAACGCCGACCGGCCGAGGATCGCGCGGATGTGCCACGACCTGCTGGACGCGGCCCTCGAACGGGCAGGTGAGACCGGCGAGTTCGACGTGGTCACCGACTACGCGCGGCGGCTGATGAGCGAGTTGGTCTGCGACGTGTTCGGCGTGCAGGGTGATTTCCGCGAACGGTTCACCGAGTGCAGCGCGCGGACCGGCCGGGTCTTCGAGGGCTTCTCCTCGCCGGAGCAGTACCAGGAACTGGAGCAGGCCGTCGCCGATCTCCAGGCGCTGCTGCGGGAGTTGGTCGAGATCCGGGCGCGGCAACCGGGGCCCGACGTGGTCAGCGGCCTGCTGCGGGCACAGCAGGCCGACGGCCTCACGATGGACGAGGTGGTCGGGGTGTGCGGGCTGCTGTCCATCGCGGGCACCGAGTCCACCTCCCACCTGATCGGCAACGCGGTGCTGGCGCTCCTGGAGAACCGCGAGCAGTGGGACCTGCTGCGCGCCGACCCGGAGCTGACGCCCCGGGCGGTGGAGGAGACACTCCGCTACGACCCACCGAACCACCTCATCAGCCGGGTGGCCCGCGAGGACGTCGTCCTGGCCGGGCAGCAGATCGCGGCCGACGACACCGTCGTCATCATGACCGGGGGCGCGAACCGGGACCCCCAGATCTACCCGGAGCCCGAGCGCTTCGACATGCTGCGGGAGGACCCGGCCGAGCCGCTGACGTTCTCGGCGGGCGTCCACTTCTGCCTGGGCGCCGCGCTGGCCCGTACCGCCGCCGACACGGCCCTGCGGGTGCTGGTCGAGCGGCTGCCGGAGCTGCGCCAGGCGGGTCCGGTCAGCCGCCGCAGGTCGTCGTCGGTACGCGGCCTGGAACACCTGCCGGTCGCGGTCCGCTGACCGGCCACCCGCGGCCGGCCGAGCCATCCATCACCACGGAGGAGACAACTATGAGTGACACATCCCTGATCTGGGACGTGTTGAAGGACGGCGACAGCGACGGCGACGACGTCGTGCTGGCCGTCGACTACGCCATCAACGGCCGCCACGAGGCCGGTTTCCGGGAGCTGGCGCCGCTGGTGGGCGGTGGGTACGCCATCTGGGAGACGCTCGCGCCGCCGGTCGGCGAGGAGGTCGGGATGACCGCAGACCAGTACCTGAAGCGCTGGCTGGACGCGGTGGAGGCGAGCGGCCGTAACGTGCGCGCGGTGCTGGGCTACTGCGGCAGCGGCAACCTCGCGGGCGCCATCGCCGAGGGGATCGGGGCCCGGCAGGGGCAGCCGCCCAAGCTGCTGCTGTTCGACCCCAGTCCGGTCACCCCCTGGACCATCCTGAACTTCGCGTTCTTCAAGGTGCTGGACCGGATGTCCGCCTCGCTGTCGCAGGAGGAACTGATGCAGGCCCAGCGCGCGGGCCTGGACGCCGTACGCACCCACGAGAGCCTGGAGGACTTCCGGCCGGTGATCGTGGACATCTACCGTCGCACCGGCGACATCGCCTTCACGCGCAGCGGTCTGAAGGCACCGATGCGGGAGGAACTGGTCACCTGGTTCGCGGCCTACATCTCCTTCATGCTCGCCTCCGGTGACGTCGCGGGCCGCTTCGACGCCGGCCGGGCCACCGTGGTCTGCTCGTCGGCCTTCGAGGCCACCTTCACGACGACCGAGCAGGAGATCCGGCTCGACGTGGACCACGATGACCTGCTGCGCAGCGCCGAGGTGGCCAAGGCGGTCACCGACCTCCTGGCATGACCGACCTCCTGGCATGACCGAACTCGTCCCGGTCCGGTGCTGTGCCGCGCTGCCGTCATCCGGCCGCGCGGCACCAGCGGGTCGAGCGGGTCCAGCGCGCCTAGCGCGTCTAGCGGGTCAACTCCTCGGCCACGGTGGGCAGATGGGCGGACATCCCGCTCTCCTCGCCGTGCAGGCCACGCGGGCCCGGCCTGGCCCCCCGCCCACCCTACGCGCCGCCCCACACGGCTCCGTACCCCTATCGAACCCCAGTTGGCCTGCGATGCCACCCCGATCGCGAGGTGTGGTCACGCGTCAGGCGGACGCGATATATCGTGTCCCGGTGTCGACGCCCGATGGGCCCTTGCCGCCCCCGCTGTCCGACACCGGCCAACGCTGGTGCCCTGCGCCGCCATGCGCCATGTGCGCCGCCGCCCGTTCCTCCGACGGGCGGTGTCCCTCCCCCACGAGAAAGTCTGGAGACAACCCATGCGACATGCCTCACCAGGGGTCCGGAACTCCTCCGACGACCAGCCCGCCACCGTGGACGACGGCATCCATCCCGCGATGCAACTCTCGGGTCTTTTCAAGCAGTTCGGTGATCATGTCGCGGTCGATCACATCGATCTGACGGTTCCGAGTGGTTCGTTCTTCGGTCTGGTGGGTCCGAACGGTGCGGGGAAGACGACGTCGTTGTCGATGGCTGTGGGGCTGTTGCGTCCTGACGGCGGCAGTGTCCGGATTTTCGGTCACGATGTGTGGAGTGACCCGGTCGCCGCCAAGTCCCTGATCGGTGTGCTTCCTGACGGGATGGCGTTGCCGGACCGGTTGACGGGGCGTGAGGTGCTGACGTACCTGGGGTTGTTGCGTGGTATGTCGCGGGAGACGGTCGCGGCGCGTGTGCAGGAGTTGTTGGAGGTGCTGGAGCTGGATTCCGCGGAGTCGACGATGGTGGTGGACTATTCGACGGGTATGCGGAAGAAGATCACTCTGGCGACGGCGTTGCTGCACGGTCCGCGGCTGCTGATTCTGGATGAGCCGTTCGAGGCGGTGGACCCGGTGTCGGCGGCCACCATCCGTACCATTCTCCAGCGGTTTGTGGCCGGTGGTGGTTCGGTGGTGTTCTCGAGTCATGTGATGGCTGTGGTGGAGCGGTTGTGTGATCACGTGGCGGTGATCGCGAAGGG
This sequence comes from Streptomyces sp. yr375, assembly GCF_900110755.1. Classification (GTDB taxonomy): domain Bacteria; phylum Actinomycetota; class Actinomycetes; order Streptomycetales; family Streptomycetaceae; genus Streptomyces. The sequence goes on along the minus strand of NZ_FOFF01000079.1, from coordinate 6,569 downwards.
GCGGGTGGAGGCGGCTGGTTCGGTGGACGCGGTGCGGGGCGGGCGTTCTTTGGACGAGGCGTTCGTGCACATCGTGGGTGCGCACACCGGTGGTGGGGAGGGTCTGTCGTGGTTGGCGTCCTGATCGAGATGAAGCGGGCGATCGCCCGTTCGAAGACGCGGGGCAAGCTGAAGTGGGGGATGCTCGCGCTGGCCGTCTTCGCCGCCGCTCTGGCGTTCAGCACCATGCTCACCGGCTTCGCCCACTATTCCCATCGCGGTGCCGGCGCCGACGTCCTGGCCATCCTCAGCCTCGGCTGGCTGCTGGGCTGGGTCACCGGCCCGGTGCTCACCGGCGACGACAGCACCCTGCGCATGGACTACTTCAAGCTCCTGCCGATCCCGACCCGCAAACTCGCGTACGCCATGCTGGCCACCGCGTTCGTCAACGGCTCCCTGTTGTTCAGTGCCATCGCCTTCGGCGGACTCGTCGCCTACGGCGCGCAGTTCGGTGTCGCGGCGGCGCTGGTGGGCGTGGTCGCGGTGGTGCTCCTGCTGGTGCTGGCCGTGGTCTCCTCGCAGGTTGCGCTCGGTATTTTCGGCCCTGTCATCTCGTCTCGGCGTGGACGGGACTTCGGCGCGCTGCTCGTCGCCATGGTCATCACCCTGCTGTCGCTGGCGTCCTCGCTGGTGCCGGTGGTGGCGTCCAAGCTGACCGGCGGCGATTCGCCGGTGCTGTCGGCGGTGGTGCGGATTCTGCCGTCCGGCTGGGGTGCGGTCGCCGTCGACTCGGCCCGTACGTCCCACTGGGGTACCGTCGCGCTGACCCTGGGCGGACTTACGCTGCTGATCCTCGTCCAGATCGCCATCTGGCCCGCGCTGCTCCGCCGCCGCCTGACCATGTCCTCCCGAGGCAACTCCAAGGCCAAGGCGGGCAAGCCGCACGCGGTCCACGCCGCCCGGCGCGCGCCGCTGCTGCCGGCCACCCCCCTCGGCGGCGTCATCGGCAAGGAACTGCGGCTCTACGCACGGTCCATGCTGCGCACCCTGTCCCTCCTGATCGCCTTCGTGGTCGGCCTCCTGGCCTGCCTCATCCCGACGTTCAGCGGCAGTACCACGATGCTGCCGTTCGCGGGCCTGCTGTTCACTCTCATCGCGGGTGCCACGTGCACCAACCTGTACGGCGACGAGGGTTCCGCGCTGTGGCTGATCATGGTCACGCCGGGTGTGGAACGCGCCGACGTGCGCGGCCGGCAGTATGCCTGGCTGTTGATCGTCGCGCCGATCGGGTTGCTGCTGACGCTGGGGCTCACCGCTGTGAGCGGGCAGACCTGGGCGTGGCCGTGGGTGCTGGGCGGTGAGCCCGCGATGATCGGCGGTGCGGCCGGACTGGTGGTCTGGGCATCGGTCATGACGATGTTCCCGCTCGACGCGAACGGCGGTCCCACTCCCGCACGGCAGCTCAAGATCAACCTCCTGGTCCTGATCACGACGCTGACCACCGCGCCGCCACTGGTCCTGCTGATCGTCGGCACCGTCACCGACAACACCGCCCTGACCTGGACGGCCGTCCCCGTCGGCATCCTCAGCGGCGTCCTGCTCGCTTGGTCTCTGGGTCGTGCCTCCTACCGGCGGCTCCAGAAGCGCGGCCCCGAGCTGTTCTCCAAGGTGGCCAAGCCCGCCTGACCCAACGGCCACGACACCACGAAGGCGCCGCCCGAGAACGGGCGGCGCCTTCGCGCTGTCGTAAGCACTCGACGGACGTTCGTCTACATCTACATCTACATCTACATCTACGTCACTCCCCGGCGTCCAACTGGGCGACGAAGGCGTCCGGGAGGAACTCGGGCGGCATCGTGGCCGCCAGGTCCGCGCGGAGGGTGGTCGCGAACGCGGTGGCGGCCACCGAGCGGCTCGGGTCGTTGGCGTACCGCGAGAAGTCGCCGGTCAGCGGCGCGGCGGGGCGGTAGGCGGCCACCGGGCCGTCGATGCCGCCAGTGCCGTCGGTGCCGGTGGGCAGCAGCAGAACGTCGAGGAGGTCCGGGGCGCCGCTCGCCGCCCAGGTCAGCACCGCGCCACGGCCCAGGCGGTCGGCCAGCGTGTGGAACTCCTCCGGATCGGGAGCGTCCTGCGCCCCCGGCTCCCGGGCCAGCTCGGCGGCGATCCGCTCCGGACCGGCCAGCGCCTCCAGCAGCCGGGCCGCCTCGGTCTCGTGCCGCAGCCTGGCGTTCGGCACCCCGGTCACCCGGACCGGGCCGGGCTCGGCGGCCAGCGCGGTCTCCAGCGCCGAGAGGTCCGCCACTTGATCGCCCCAGGCCAGCTCGACCGTGTCGGTAGGGGTGCTTACCGCCGGCGCGGTGAGGGGTGCGCGGTGGAGTACCGCGTCGTAGCGGTGGCGGCTCAGTTCGTTGTGGTGGACGGCCCGCTTGATCCGGAGGTCGAGCGTGCCGCCGCCCGGGAATTCGTCCAGTACAGCCGCGAACAGGTCCGGATCGACGGCGAGTTCACGTTCGGTGTACGTGCTCAGCTCCACCGCGTCCCGCGCCTGCACCGGATCGGCCGGCAGCTCCGGCGCCAGCACCGCGGTGCGGAACGCCGGCAGCGTACGCAGGTTGCGCACATCCCCGATGAAGACGGCGCCGCCCGGGCGGGCCATGCCGAGGGCGGCGGTCACCATGTCGGCGAGATAGCGGGCGGTGGGGAAGTACTGCACGACCGAGTTGCAGACCACCACGTCGTAGTGGGACGTCGGCAGGCCGGACAACTCGTCGGCGCGGCCCACCAGCAGTTCGACCCGGTCCCCCCACTCCACCTCGGCGACCTTGGCGCGGAGCCTGTCGATCGCGGTGGGGGAGAAGTCGGTGGCCGTGTAACTCTCCACATGCGGAGCGATGTTGGCCATCAGCAGACCGGTGCCGACGCCGATCTCCAGCACCCGGCGCGGGCGCAGCGACAGGACGCGGCGCACGGTCGCGTCGCGCCATTCACGCATCTGCTCCCGCTCGATCGGCTTGCCGTCGTAGCTGCTGTGCCAGCCCACGAAGTCGTCGCCCAGGCCCCCGGCTTCCGGCATCTCGCCGTACACCCACTCGTAGATCGCCTTCCAGTCGCGCACCCGCTTGACCTCGGCTTCCGGCGTGCGCTTGTCGGCCAGCGGGCCGTCCGGGACGACGTGGGCGACCAGCCGGTCCGCCGCGCTGACCCCGGACGGGGAGCGGCGCACCTCCAGCCGCACCGCGGCCACCTGCGGGTGGGCCTCGATCAGCCGCCGCGCCTCGTCGATCCGGACCGTGCGGCCCCGGATCTCGATGTCCACCGACGGGTCGAGTTCCGAGAAAGGTGTCGACATGAGCACTCCTGGGCGTACACGGATGGGTCGGAAACCCGTTGGGGAGGTGGGGAGTTGAGAAGACAGTGGTGTGTGGGCGGGGTCAGCGGAGCAGGTCCGCGACCGCCTTGGCGACGTCGGGGTGGCCGAGGAGTTCGGCGTGGTCGATGTCGAAGCGCAGCTCGCGGTCGGCGCGGACGTCCAGGTTGCCGGGCAGGTCGCAGGAGCGGACCACGGTCACCTCGGGCAGGCCCGTCGTGACCGGCATCCGGCCGGCCGCCACGACGTAGTGCAGATAGCTGCGAAACCAGCCGACCAACTCCTCGACCCGGTCGGCCTTGAGGCCCAGCCGTTCGAAGGCGGCGGCACCGAAGCGCCGGTAAATGCGGATGAACTCCTCGGTGAGCACGGCCAGTTCGGCTTCGGCCGCCACCGCCTGCTCGCCCTGCCGGTACGCGTCGGCCACGCCGTCGGGGCCCAGTACCCCGGTGAGCGCGTCGATCACGGGCCGGAACCCGTAGCGCAGCACCGTCTCGCCGTTGATGGCGGTCGGGTCGAACAACACGACGGACGGCGTGTGTTGCCAGCCGCCGACCCGCTCGGCCAACGCCAGGGCGAAGACCGACGACGCGCAGTAGCCGAAGACGTGCGAGACGGAGACGTCCTGGGCGCGCAACTCGCTTGTCCAGCGCAGCAGATAGTCCTCGGCCGACATGCCGGACTCCTCGCCCGGTGGCGGGGCCAGGCTCTCCCAGACGGCGTGCCCGGTCCCCAGGCCACGGGCCAGCGCGGCGAACGCCGCCTCCGGGCGGCCGGTGGCGGTGAAGTCCACTGCGAGGACGACCGGTTGGCCGGTGTGCCGATCGCCTTCCGTCACCCGCCAGGATCCGAGTTCGGACATCGTCTGTGCTCCCTGGTCGGACATGATGTGACATGGTCGGACGCGGACGGCCCGGGATGCCACAGCGCCCGAGCCCGCCAACACGCTAGGCACGCCGACCGCGTCGGCACACCCTTATCCACCCCCCTACCGCCCGCCCCTCGACGGCTTCTTCCCGCCGCCGAACCGGACTTCACCCCTGCGCGCCCAGCTCTCGCGCACACCCCTACCGGACCCCAGTCGGCCTGCTCGGCGACCCCTTTCAGGGGGCCTCGGACGGCCGTCTGCCAGGGTCAGGCAATGGATTCGTGCGCACTCGGCAAGGATGCCCGGGCACGGCTTCCCCACGGCGGACGGCGATGGTACGAGTGGGACCGATCACGCTCCGATGGCCGCTCGTCCCCACTGCGACGGTTCCGCGAAATCCCCCCACGAGATCGTCTGGAGACACAGATCCATGCCGCACGCTTCCCGAGGAGGCCGCGACTCCTCCAGCCCCGCATCGGCCACCGTGGACGACGGCATCCATCCCGCGATGCAACTCTTGGGTCTTTTCAAGCAGTTCGGTGATCATGTCGCGGTCGATCACATCGATCTGACGGTTCCGAGTGGTTCGTTCTTCGGTCTGGTGGGTCCGAACGGTGCGGGGAAGACGACGTCGTTGTCGATGGCTGTGGGGCTGTTGCGTCCTGACGGCGGCAGTGTCCGGATTTTCGGTCACGATGTGTGGAGTGACCCGGTCGCCGCCAAGTCCCTGATCGGTGTGCTTCCTGACGGGATGGCGTTGCCGGACCGGTTGACGGGGCGTGAGGTGCTGACGTACCTGGGGTTGTTGCGTGGTATGTCGCGGGAGACGGTCGCGGCGCGTGTGCAGGAGTTGTTGGAGGTGCTGGAGCTGGATTCCGCGGAGTCGACGATGGTGGTGGACTATTCGACGGGTATGCGGAAGAAGATCACTCTGGCGACGGCGTTGCTGCACGGTCCGCGGCTGCTGATTCTGGATGAGCCGTTCGAGGCGGTGGACCCGGTGTCGGCGGCCACCATCCGTACCATTCTCCAGCGGTTTGTGGCCGGTGGTGGTTCGGTGGTGTTCTCGAGTCATGTGATGGCTGTGGTGGAGCGGTTGTGTGATCACGTGGCGGTGATCGCGAAGGGGCGGGTGGAGGCGGCTGGTTCGGTGGACGCGGTGCGGGGCGGGCGTTCTTTGGACGAGGCGTTCGTGCACATCGTGGGTGCGCACACCGGTGGTGGGGAGGGTCTGTCGTGGTTGGCGTCCTGATCGAGATGAAGCGGGCGATCGCCCGTTCGAAGACGCGGGGCAAGCTGAAGTGGGGGATGCTCGCGCTGGCCGTCTTCGCCGCCGCTCTGGCGTTCAGCACCATGCTCACCGGCTTCGCTCATTACAAGCACTCCGGCGCGGGGGCGGACGTCCTGGCCATTCTCAGCCTGGGCTGGCTGCTGGGCTGGGTCACCGGCCCGGTGCTCACCGGCGATGACAGCACCCTGCGGCTGGACTACTTCAAGCTTCTGCCGATCCCGGTGCGCAAGCTGGCTCACGCCACGCTGGCCGCCGCGTTCGTCAACGGTTCGCTGCTGTTCAGCGCCATCGCCTTCGGCGGACTCATCGCCTACGGCGCGCAGTTCGGTGTCGCGGCGGCGCTGGTCGGTGTGGTCGCCGTACTGCTGATGCTGGTCCTCGCGGTGGTCTCCTCCGTCGTCGCCGTCGGGATCTTCGGCCCGGTCCTCTCCTCGCGGCGCGGACGGGACTTCGGCTCGCTGCTGGCCGCCATGGTCATCACCCTGCTGTCGCTGGCGTCCTCGCTGGTGCCGGTGGTGGCGTCCAAGCTGACCAGCGGCAACGCACCCGTCCTGTCGGCTGTGGTACGGATCCTGCCGTCCGGCTGGGGCGCGGTCGCCGTCGACTCGGCCCGTACGTCCCACTGGGGCACCGTCGCCCTGGCCCTGGGCGGACTCGCGGCACTCAGCGCCGTCCAGGTCGCCGCCTGGCCCGCGCTGCTCCAGCGCCGCATGACCATGCCGCCGGGCGGCAACGCCAAGGCCAAGGCGGCCAAGCGGGAGCACAGCGCCCACGCGGGCGGACGCGAGCCGATCCTGCCGGCCACCCCGCTGGGCGGCGTCATGGGCAAGGAACTGCGGCTCTACTCACGGGCGATGCTGCGCACCCTGTCGTTCCTGCTCGCCCTCATGGTCGGTGTACTGGCCTGCCTCATCCCGGCGTTCACCGGCAGCATGGTGATGCTGCCGTTCGCGGGCCTGCTGTTCACCGTCATCGCGGGTGCCACGTGCACCAACCTGTACGGCGACGAGGGTTCCGCGCTGTGGCTGATCATGGTCACGCCGGGTGTGGAACGCGCCGACGTG
>NZ_FOFF01000047.1 GCF_900110755.1 Streptomyces sp. yr375 | reverse complement strand
GGCGGGGTCGGGGATGGGTTCAGGGTCAGGGTCGGGGTTGGCTGGGCTTGCGGGGCGGTTGGATGCGGTGGATGGGGTTCTGGTGGTGGATTCGCCGGTGGGGGGGCCTACTCGGGTGACTGCGGAGTTGCCCTGGCGGGTGGAGGGGGTTTGAGGGTGGGGTTTTTCGCCCCCGCCGCCCCTACCCATTCCCATCCTTGCCCTGGGGGCTGCCGCCCCCAGACCCCCGCTTCGGCCCTTAAGGGGCCTCGTCCTCAAACGCCGGACGGGCTGAAAGGCAGACACCCGACCGGCGCTTAGAGCGGCGCCCCCAGCGGGTGGGTGGGGGATTGGGACGGGAACCGTCTCGTGCTCATGCGCATGCGGGCTGAATGTGCGGGGCGGCGTCGGGAAGGTGGCCCCTACGGGTGGGTGGGGGTTTGGGATGGGGTCCGCCTCGGCCCCGAACGCCGGACCGGCTGAAATGCACCGACCGGCCTGGTATCAGCACCCCCAGCGGGTGGGTGGGGGCTCCGGATGAATGTGCGAGCCGACACCGGACCGGACGGAATCTGACCGGCTGGATGATGCCGTCCCGTCCAGCACACCCTTCTATCCGCCCCGCCCCCGCCCCGAACCCCCTGCCGACCGAAAGGCTGAAATTGTTCGGGGCGTTGGCGTATTAGTGGTGTGTCTCGTCGGAATTTCGGCGTGCTTGTTGCTGGGCTGGGTGTTTTTGGGTGCAGGTGAGGGCGGAGCTGGAATGCTGGGGTGGTTCGGGCGGTGGGTGGACGGCTGGGGGGCCGAGGAGCGTGGAGGTCAGGGTGCGGGTGGTCATCGCCGAGGATTCGGTGCTGTTGCGGGAGGGGCTGACCCGGTTGCTGACCGACCGGGGGCATGACGTGGTCGCCGGGGTCGGGGACGCCGAGGCGCTGGTCAAGACCATTACCGAGCTGTACGACGAGGGCGCGCTGCCCGACGTCGTCGTCGCGGATGTGCGGATGCCGCCCACGCACACGGACGAAGGGGTGCGGGCCGCCGTACAACTGCGCAAGGCTCATCCCGGGCTCGGGGTGCTGGTGTTGTCGCAGTACGTGGAGGAGCGGTACGCCACCGAACTGTTGGCCGGTTCCAGTCGCGGGGTCGGGTATCTGCTCAAGGACCGTGTGGCCGACGTGCGGGAGTTCGTGGACGCGGTGGTGCGGGTCGCTCAGGGGGGCACCGCTCTGGACCCCGAGGTCGTCGCGCAGCTCCTCGGGCGCAGCCGGAAGCAGGACGTGCTCGCGGGGCTGACGCCTCGGGAGCGGGAGGTTCTCGGGCTGATGGCCGAGGGGCGGACGAACTCGGCGATCGCCCGGCAGCTCGTCGTCAGTGACGGGGCCGTGGAGAAGCACGTCAGCAACATCTTCCTGAAGCTCGGCCTGTCCCCCAGCGACGGGGATCACCGGCGGGTGCTCGCCGTCCTCACCTATCTGAATTCATGAGCTGTCAGCCGTCGCGGCCTTCGGGTTCCTGGCGGAGTGATTTGGCTGTGTTATTTGGCCGTGTGTTTGTCGGTGCGTCTTTCAGTGGCTGTGGCGGGGGGCGGGAAATCATGGCGAGCGGGGGTGCCGGGCCGTTGGCCGTCAGCGGGACGTTGACAGTCATACGAATGGCCGAGGGAAGGCGACCCTTACAGACGTAGGGTTGATCCGTGGAGGGCCTTCGGGAAGGCCTCTCCGGGACAGCCACCTCGAGGGAGGTCCAGTTCAGTGACCAGTCAGGTCAGCAGCCCAGCGGAACAGGCCGACGGAGCCGGCGAGACCAGCGGAACCGTCTTGGGAGAGCAGCGCAAACCGGGTGGGGCGAAGGACGTACGCCGTCTCGACCGGGTGATCATCAGGTTCGCGGGTGACTCGGGTGACGGTATGCAGCTCACCGGTGACCGTTTCACGTCGGAGACCGCCTCGTTCGGGAACGACCTTTCCACCCTGCCGAACTTTCCCGCCGAGATCCGTGCGCCCGCCGGCACCCTCCCCGGCGTCTCCTCGTTCCAGTTGCACTTCGCCGACCACGACATCCTGACGCCGGGTGATGCGCCCAATGTGCTGGTCGCCATGAATCCGGCGGCGCTGAAAGCGAACATCGCGGATGTGCCGCGCGGTGCGGAGATCATCGTCAACACGGACGAGTTCACCAAACGGGCGATGCAGAAGGTGGGGTACGCGGCCTCGCCGCTGGAGGACGGTTCCCTCGACGGTTACCAGCTCCACCCGGTCCCGCTGACCACCCTGACCGTCGAGGCACTCAAGGAATTCGACCTCACCCGCAAAGAGGCCGAGCGCAGCAAGAACATGTTCGCGCTCGGCCTCTTGTCATGGATGTACCACCGGCCGACCGAGGGCACCGAGAAGTTCCTGACGTCGAAGTTCGCGAAGAAGCCCGAGATCGCGGCCGCCAACATCGCCGCCTTCCGCGCCGGGTGGAACTTCGGTGAGACGACCGAGGACTTCGCCGTCAGTTACGAGGTCGCGCCGGCGGCGAAGGCGTTCCCCGTCGGCTCCTACCGGAACATCTCCGGGAACCTGGCGCTGGCGTACGGGCTGATCAGCGCCTCGCGCCAGGCCGATCTGCCGTTGTTCCTGGGGTCGTACCCGATCACGCCGGCCTCCGACATCCTGCACGAGCTCAGCCGGCACAAGAACTTCGGCGTGCGCACCTTCCAGGCGGAGGACGAGATCGCGGGGATCGGCGCGGCGCTGGGGGCGGCCTTCGGCGGGTCCCTCGGCGTGACGACGACCTCCGGGCCGGGTGTGGCGCTGAAGTCCGAGACCATCGGGCTCGCCGTCTCGATGGAGCTGCCGCTGCTGGTCGTGGACATCCAGCGGGGCGGGCCGTCGACCGGGCTGCCGACCAAGACCGAGCAGGCCGACCTGTTGCAGGCGATGTTCGGGCGCAACGGCGAGGCCCCGGTGCCGATCGTCGCGCCCTGCACGCCCGCCGACTGCTTCGACGCGGCTCTGGAAGCGGCGCGGATCGCGCTCACCTACCGCACCCCCGTCCTTCTCCTCTCCGACGGCTACCTGGCCAACGGCTCCGAGCCCTGGCGGATCCCTGAGCTGGACGAACTGCCGGATCTGCGGGTGCAGTTCGCGCAGGGCCCGAACCACACGCTGGACGACGGCACCGACGTCTTCTGGCCGTACAAGCGCGACCCGCAGACCCTCGCCCGGCCGTGGGCGATCCCGGGCACCCCGGGGCTCGAGCACCGGATCGGCGGGATCGAGAAGGAGGACGGCACCGGGAACATCTCCTACGCCCCCGCCAACCACGACTTCATGGTCCGCACCCGGCAGGCCAAGATCGACGGCATCGACGTCCCGGACCTCGTCGTCGACGACCCGCACGGGGCGAGAACCCTGGTACTGGGCTGGGGTTCCACCTACGGGCCCATCACCGCGGCGGTACGGCGGCTGCGGACGGCGGGGGAGGCCGTGGCGCAGGCGCATCTGCGGCACCTGAACCCCTTCCCGCGCAACCTCGGCGCGGTGCTGAAGCGGTACGACAAGGTCGTCGTCCCCGAGATGAACCTCGGCCAGCTCGCCACCCTCGTACGGGCGAAGTACCTGGTCGACGCGCAGTCGTACAACCAGGTCAACGGGATGCCGTTCAAGGCGGAGCAGCTCGCCACGGCGCTGAAGGAGGCCATCGATGGCTGAGAGCACGCGACTGACCGGGGAGCGTACCGGGCAGGGTGCCGGGGAGGGTTCGGGCACGATCGAGGCGCTCTCGCTCGTACCCAAGGCCGAGGCCAGGCAGTCCATGAAGGACTTCAAGTCCGATCAGGAAGTGCGCTGGTGCCCCGGCTGCGGGGACTACGCGATCCTGGCGGCCGTCCAGGGCTTCATGCCGGAGCTGGGGCTTGCCAAGGAGAACATCGTCTTCGTGTCGGGCATCGGCTGCTCGTCGCGCTTCCCCTACTACATGAACACCTACGGGATGCATTCGATTCACGGGCGGGCCCCGGCGATCGCGACCGGGCTCGCCGCCAGCCGCCGCGACCTGAGCGTGTGGGTGGTGACCGGGGACGGCGACGCGCTGTCCATCGGCGGCAACCATCTGATCCACGCCCTGCGGCGGAACGTGAACCTGAAGATCCTGCTGTTCAACAACCGGATCTACGGGCTCACCAAAGGCCAGTACTCGCCCACCTCCGAGGTCGGCAAGATCACCAAGTCGACGCCGATGGGGTCGCTGGACTCCCCCTTCAACCCGGTGTCGCTGGCGCTGGGGGCCGAGGCGTCGTTCGTGGCGCGGACCATCGACTCCGACCGCAAGCATCTGACGGAGGTGCTGCGCCAGGCCGCCGCCCACCCGGGTACGGCACTGGTCGAGATCTACCAGAACTGCAACATCTTCAACGACGGCGCGTTCGAGGCGCTGAAGGACCGGCAGTCGGCCGAGGAGGCGGTGATCAGGCTGGAGCACGGGCAGCCGATCAGGTTCGGGGCGGACCGTGCGCGGGGGGTCGTGCGTGACGCGGCGACCGGCGAGCCGAAGGTCGTGACGGTGACCGCGGAGAACGAGGCGAACGTCCTGGTCCACGACGCGCACGCCGCGTCCCCGACCACCGCCTTCGCCCTGTCCCGGCTGGCCGACCCGGACACCCTGCACCACACGCCGATCGGCGTGCTGCGGTCCGTCGAACGGCCGGTCTACGACACGCAGTTGGCGGACCAGTTGGACAAGGCGATCGAGCAGCAGGGCAAGGGCGATCTGGCCGCGCTGCTGGCGGGCGGGGACACCTGGACGGTCGTCGGCTGAGGGATTGCACCATGGGGTGACTGGAGGTCACTTCGGGTGACTGGGGTGACGGTGGTGAGGCCCGGGACTGGAGTTTCCGTTCCGGGCCTCGCTGTGTGCTGCCGCATGCCGTCGGGCGCAGGCGACCCCGCGCCCCGCGCCCCGCGCCCCGCGCCCCACGCCCCACGCCCCACGCCCCACGCCCCACGCCCCACGATACTTACCTTGAGGTAAGTACCTAACTTTGAAGTGGGCACTTTCTTTGAGTTAGCGCACGCCTTATGGTTAGTGCAGACCCGCAAACGCCCCTTAGGAGTGCCTGGACCATGAGCATCGTCGTCACCGGAGCCACCGGACACCTCGGCCGCCACGTCGTCGAACAGCTGCTGGAGAAGGTTCCGGCCGGGCAGATCACGGCCGTCGTCCGCGACGAGGCCAAGGCCGCCGACTTCGCCGCCCGCGGCGTGAAGCTCGCCGTCGCCGACTACAACGCCCCCGAGACCTTCGGCAGCGTCTTCGCCGCCGGCGACAAGGTGCTGCTGATCTCGGGCAACGAGTTCGACAAGGGCCGCCCGGCCCAGCACCAGGCCGTCATCGACGCGGCGCTGGCCGCCGGGGTCGCGCTCCTCGCGTACACCAGCGCGCCGGGCAGCCTGACCGCGGCGCTGGCCGACGACCACCGCGCCACCGAGCAGGCGCTGCTCGCCTCCGGCCTGCCGTACGTGCTGCTGCGCAACGGCTGGTACCACGAGAACTACACCGAGCAGCTCGCGCCGGTGCTGGAGCACAACGCCGTCGTCGCCGCCGCCGGTGCGGGCCGGGTGTCCTCCGCCTCCCGCGCCGACTACGCGGCCGCCGCCGTCACCGTGCTGACCGGCGAGGGCCACGAGAACAAGACGTACGAGCTGGGCGGCGACGAGGCGTGGAGCTTCGCCGAGTACGCGGCCGAGCTGAGCAAGCAGACCGGCAAGGAGATCGCCTACAACTCCGTGCCCGGCGAGGTGCTCATCGGCATCCTGACCGGCGCGGGGCTGCCCGAACCGCTCGCCGCGATCTTCGCCGGCGTGGACGCGGCGATCGAGCAGGGCCAGTTGGTCGTCCCCGGCGGCGAACTGTCCCGTCTCGCCGGCCGCCCCACCACTCCCCTCGCCGAGGCGATCACGGCGGCGCTCAAGGGCTGAGGCCGAGGCTGCGACTCCCTCTGAGGTCGGCGCCCCCGTCTGTCATGACCGTATTGCGATACGGGCATGACAGACGGGGGCGCTCGGCGTTACCTTCGTGCACGCGTGTCTGACGTAAGAGACATGTTCGACGTGCGAGACACGTTCGACGCGAGAGACACGTTCGACGTGAGAGACACGTTCGACGTGAGAAAGAGGGACGCCGTGGCCGGGACGTCGAAGGGTGAGGGCCGGACAGGCCTGCTGAACGGCTTCGCGGCGTACGGGATGTGGGGGCTGGTACCCCTCTTCTGGCCCCTGCTCAAGCCGGCCGGGGCGACCGAGATCCTCGCCCACCGCATGGTGTGGTCCCTCGCCTTCGTCGCCGCCGCGCTGCTCGTCGTACGGCGTTGGGCGTGGGCCGGTGAGCTGCTGCGACAGCCGCGCCGGCTCGCGCTCGTCGTGATCGCCGCGGCCTTCATCACCGTGAACTGGGGCCTCTACATCTGGGCCGTGAACAGCGGCCATGTGGTCGAGGCGTCCCTCGGATACTTCATCAACCCGCTGGTCACCATCGCGATGGGCGTGCTGATACTCAAGGAGCGACTGCGGCCCGTGCAGTGGGCGGCGGTCGGCGTCGGCGTCGCGGCGGTGCTGGTGCTGACCATCGGGTACGGCCGTCCGCCGTGGATCTCCCTCGTCCTCGCCTTCTCCTTCGCCATCTACGGGCTGGTGAAGAAGAAGGTGAACCTGGGCGGGGTCGAGTCGCTGACCGCCGAGACCGCCGTCCAGTTCCTGCCCGCGCTGGGCTATCTGCTGTGGCTGTCCGCGCACGGCGACGCCACCTTCACGACCGAGGGCGCGGGACACGCGGCCCTGCTCGCCTCCACCGGCATCGTCACCGCGCTCCCCCTGGTCTGCTTCGGCGCGGCGGCGATCCGCGTGCCGCTGTCGACGTTGGGCCTGTTGCAGTACACGGCGCCGGTCTTCCAGTTCCTGCTGGGCGTCTTCTACTTCGGCGAGGCCATGCCGCCCGAGCGCTGGGCCGGGTTCGCGCTGGTGTGGCTGGCGCTGGTACTGCTCACGGGCGACGCGCTGCGCACGTCCCGCCGGGCCCACCGCGCCCTCGCCACCGCCCTGCCCGACCTCCCCGACCTCGCTGACATCACCAAGGTCAGCAAGGTCAGTGAGGTCAGTGACCTCAGTGGCACCAGGACGGCCGGCACCACCGTCCCGGAGGCGGGGAACTCCCCCCTCGCCAAGCCGTAGGCCGCGGTCGGCGCGCGAGAGGCCGACCCGGCGCAGGCCTGCTACAAGTGGCTGCATGACCAAGACACCGTCAGCACCTGAGGCAGCGCCCACCGCCGCGCCCGTGCACTGGAAGGTCGTCGTCGACTCCGCCGACCCGCACACGCAGGCCGATTTCTGGGGTGCCGCGCTGCACTACGCGGTCGAGGACAACAGCGCCCTCATCGAACGGCTGCTGGAACTCGGCGCGCTGCCGGGAGCGGCGACGGTGGAGTTCCACGGCCGCCTCGCCTTCCGGGACATGGTCGCCGTACGCCACCCTGACGACCCGTACGACCCCGACAGCGGGACCGGGCTCGGGCGGCGGCTGCTGTTCCAGCGGGTGACGGAGCCGAAGACGGTCAAGAACCGGCTCCACCTCGACCTGCATCCCGGTGCGGGCCTGAGGGAGGGGGAGGTCGGGCGGCTGACGGCGCTGGGGGCGAGTGTGCTGCGGGAGGTGAAGGAGCCTTCCGGGGCGTGGGTGGTGATGGCGGACCCGGAGGGGAACGAGTTCTGCGTCCACTAGGGCGTCCGCTAGGGCGTCTACTAGGGGTGGGGTAGGTGGAGCGGTGAATCCCGTGTCCTGATAGCGCTCTTGACTTGGTGTTGGGTTCCCGTTCACCATCCTGAGACCCTATTCACCATGGAATCCCTGTGATCTGGCGATTCCCCAGAAATTCGGAGCCCCCCACATGAAGCTCCCCGTTTCCGGGCGTATGGCGGCCGTCGGCGCCACCTCTATTGTCATGCTCCTGACCTCCGGGTCGATAGCAGGCGCCGCCCCCACCGCCGCCCCCACGATCCCCGTGGCCGGCGTCAAGGCGCATCTGACGCAGTTGCAGTCCATAGCCACCGCCAACGGCGGCAACCGCGCCCACGGCCGCACCGGTTACAAGGCCTCGATCGACTACGTGAAGGCCCAACTGGACGCCGTCGGTTTCACCACCACGATCCAGCAGTTCACGTCGTCCGGCCGCACCGGCTACAACCTGATCGCCGACTGGCCCGGCGGCGACACCGGCCAGGTGGTGATGGCCGGTTCCCATCTGGACTCCGTGACCTCCGGGGCCGGTATCAACGACAACGGTTCCGGTTCGGCGGCCGTACTGGAGACGGCCCTGGCCGTGGCCCGGTCCGGCTACCAGCCCGCCAAGCACCTGCGGTTCGCCTGGTGGGGCGCGGAGGAACTGGGCCTGGTCGGGTCCAAGTACTACGTCAACAACCTGTCGTCGGCGAACCGCGCCCGCATCAGCGGCTACCTCAACTTCGACATGATCGGCTCGCCGAACCCCGGCTACTTCGTCTACGACGACGCGGCGACCATCGAGAAGACCTTCAAGGACTACTACACCGGCCTCGGCATCGCGACGGAGATCGAGACCGAGGGCGACGGCCGCTCCGACCACGCCCCCTTCAAGAACGCGGGCGTGCCGGTGGGCGGCCTGTTCAGCGGCGCCGACTACATCAAGACGGCGGCGCAGGCGGCCAAGTGGGGCGGTACGGCCGGGAAGGCCTTCGACCCCTGCTACCACTCCTCCTGCGACACCACGGCCAACATCAACGACACGGCCCTGGACCGCAACGCGAACGCCCTCGCGTACGCGATCTGGACACTGTCCGCCTGATCGACTCGCCTGATCGACTCGCCTGACCGACTCGCCTGATCGACTCGCCTGATCGACTCGCCTGACCGACTCCGCCTGGTCGAGGCCCTTAGTGGCTACGCGCCCGCTGTACGGGCGCGTTCGGCCAGGCGGAGCATGCGTGCGCGGGCCGACTCCAGTTCCTCGATGTCGTCGGCGGCCGGGCCCTCCTCGGTGGTGAGCTCCGTCCACAGGCCGAGGAGTTCGTTCCCCAGGTTCAGCCCCTGCAAGGGGTCGCGTACGGCGCGCCAGGCCGTCGCCGCGCTCTGGACGTCGCCGTACGCGGCCTCCGCGTCCAGGGTCCGGCGGCGGATGCGGGCCAGGTCGAGCGAGGCGTGGAAGCTACGCACCGGGTCGCCTGCCAAGTAGGCGATGTACGAGGCGAGTTCGCGCAGCCGGAGCACTTCGGGGTGCTCCGGCCCGAGCGTCCCGGACGCCTCCAGTACGGTCCGTTCCGCGAGACCGGCCGCCGCGTCGATCCGGCCCGCCCGCACGGCCTCGTTGATCCGCGCCACCGGTTCCCCGAGGAGCGCGGTACCGCCGTCCTCGCCCTGGAGGCCACGGGAATCGTCCCCGGGCCCGACCCCGAGCACCGCCTCCGCGACGGCGTCGAAGCCGCGGGCGGGGGTGGGCTTGAGGTCGAGTTCGAGGCCGAGGTCGAGGTCGGACGCCGAGTCGGAGACGAGGTCGTTGGGGAGGAGGTGGGCGAGGGCCAGGGGGGATGTAGGGGTTGCGGTGGAGGGCGGTAGGGGTAGCGGGGTGGGGGCAGGGGGTGGGGCCAGGGGTGGAGTCGGGGTTGTGTCCGCCGGGTTCGGCTGGTCGTCCATCGTCGGGGGTGGGCCGAAGACTCCCGTAGGGGCGATGACCGTGCCGGGGGTCGGGGTGTCGTCCGGGAGTTCCGGGAGTTCCGGTACGGCCCGGAGCGTGTACGTGGCTTTGTCGTTGCGCGCGGGCGCCGCCGGTGTCGCCACCGCTACCGCTGCCGCTGTCGCCGTCGCCGTCGTTCGCAGGGGCTCCGCCGTGAAGTGGCTGGAGCCGTCCGGGTCGACGCGCAGGGGGACGACGTAGCCGATGCGTTCGTCGTGGACCGAGGCGAGCACCGGGTGTCCGGTGGCGAGGGCGATGCGGTGGAGGTGGCTCAGGACGGCGCGCTGGATCTCCTCGCCGTCGGCCGCCGCGACCGGCACGCCGCCTATCGACGCCGTCGTCCCGCCTCCGCCTCCGCGGACATGGACGTCGAGCGGCGCCACCACGGCGGCCGGCCGGCCGTCGTGCTTCTGTTCCCGCTTCTTCTCGCGGCTGAGTCGAGACATCGGTTCCTCACTCGGATGCGTCGTCACGATCCGGTCGTCCACGTACGCGCACGTGACCACCTACGTGTCCACGTACTGTTGAGTCTCTCCGAGCGCTCCCGGTCCGCGCGTCACCACGACGTCACAGCCTCGTTCCAGGAACCCACGCCCCGCTCCCGGGGCCGCCCAGGACCAGGATCAGGGACGTCCCGGAGGGGACGGCGACGACCGGGACGACTGGGAGGGGCGCGGGCCATGTGGACGACGGACGGGCAACGGGGGCCGGAGATCTGGATCCGGGGGCCGGTACCCGCACCGGATCCGGTGCCGATGCCGTACGCCTCCACCGCCGCACCCCGGCGTTTCTCCTGGGTCGCCACGCACGGCGGGGCCGGCAGTTCCACGCTCGCCGCGGTCTACGGCGGCCACGACTGCGGGCGCGAGTGGCCCGGCGCCGACGCTCCCCCGTCCGTCCTGCTGGTCGCCCGTACGCATGCGGCCGGGCTGGAGTCCGTCCTGCGTACGGTGGACGTCTTCCGGTGCGGGGAGGCTCCGCGCGGGCTCGACCTGGACGCGGTGGTACTGGTCGCGGACGCACCGGGACGACTGCCCCGGCCACTCGCCCAACGGGTGCGGACGATCGAGTCGCTCATCGACGTGTACCGCGTCCCCTGGGTGACGGACTGGCGCCTCGGCGACCTGGGAGGCAGCCCGCCCCGAGAGACGGCGGCACTGTCCCGGCTCACCAGTAGGGGATAGGCCGGGTCGCGGGGTCAGGGGTGGGGGCCCGGATGACGCTTCTGGAGTGGCCCCCGGCCGTGGAGATCGCGGCGGCCGTCCGGGCGGGTCGGCTGCGGGCCGTGGACGTCGTCGGCGAGGCGCTCTCACGGATCGCCCGGGTCGACCCTTCCCTGTGCGCCTTCGCCGAGGTGTGGGAGGACCGGGCGCGGTCGTCGGCGCGCGAGATCGACGTGCGGGTCGCTGCGGGCGAGCGGTTGCCGCTGGCCGGGGTGCCGATCGGCGTGAAGGGGCGGCACGGGCTGCGTACGGCGGCCCCGCTGATCGCCGCCGGATGCGTGCCCGTGGGGTCGACCGCCGTCCCCGGACCCGGCACCCCCTGGCAGACCTGGGGCCTCGGCGCCCACGGCCGCACCGTCAACCCCTGGCGCGCCGACCGCACACCGGGCGGCTCCTCGGCCGGCTCCGCGGCGGCGGTGGCCGCCTGCCTGGTCCCCCTGGCGACCGGCAGCGACGGCGCGGGCTCGGTACGGATCCCGGCCGCGTGGTGCGGCGTCATCGGCCTGAAGACGACGAACGGACGACCACGGCAGGGGGTCCGTACGGGGCTGGCGGCACCCGGCGCGCTCGTGCGGTACGCGGTGGACGCCGAGGCGTACTGGCGGGTCATGGCCCCGCAGAGGCACGCGCGCGTGGCGGGAGCCGAGGCGTACGTAGGGACGACGGCGCACGCGCGCGTGGCGGGAGCCGAGGCATGCGCAGGGACGGCGGTCTCCGTCCCGTCCCTCGCCCTCTTCTCCCCCGGCCTCGGCTTCGCCGACCCCGATCCCGAGCCCCTCGCCCTCGCCCGTGCCGCCGCCGGACGCCTCGCCGAGGCCGGTGTCGTACGGCTGCCCGCTTCCGACGCGCCCCTGCGTCTGGAGGACCCCGCCCCGGCCTGGCTCGCGCTGCGCACCCCGGGCCCGGGCTCGGACCTCCGCGCCGCCGAACGGCTCCGGGAGACGAACAACCGACTGCTCGCCGACCTCTTCTCCCGCGCCGACCTGCTGTTGACCCCCACGACCCCGAACGCCGCGCACGGTCACGAAGGCCCGGGCGACCGGTACTCGACGGCGCTCACCTGGGCGTTCAACCTCAGCGGGCACCCGGCGATCAGCCTCCCGGCGGGGATCGGCGCGGACGGCTGCCCGGTGGGACTGCAGGTGGTCGCGGCACACGGCGCGGAAATCTCGCTGCTGGCAGTCGCCCGGACCCCCCGGGCACCACTCCCGGCACCCCCGGTACCCCCGACACCCCACCGATAATTACTTGCACGCTCATATAATGCAGAGGCATGCTATCCCTGTACGCCGACTATTTGGGGGATCGAGCCATGACGACGACGCGCCGTAGTTTCCTGTTCGTGTTGGGCAGTAGCCGGGCGGACGGCAACAGCGAGTTGCTGGCCCGTGCGGCCGCCGACCAGTTGCCCTCCGATGTCGAGCAGACGTGGGTCAGTCTCGCCCGGCATCCGCTGCCCGACTTCGAGGACCTGCGGCACGACAGCGACCATGTCCGCCCCACCGAGGGCAGCCCGGCGCTGCTGCTCGACGCCACGCTCGCCGCGACGGACATCGTGATCGTGTCCCCGCTGTACTGGTACTCGGTCTCCGCCCAGACCAAGCGCTACCTGGACCACTGGTCGGGCTGGCTGCGCACTCCCGAGATCGACTTCAAGGCGACGCTCGCCGGGCGCGCCCTCTGGGGCGTCACCGCGCTCGCGCACGACGAGACCGTGGTCGCCGACCCGCTCGTCGGCACGCTCCACAACTCGGCCGCGTACCTGGGGATGCGCTTCGGCGGGGTGCTGCTCGGCAACGGCAGCAAGCCCGGCGACGTCCTGAGGGACACCGAGGCGCTCGCGCGCGCGAAGACGTTCTTCGCGCAGGAGGCACCCCTCGCCCGGTTCACCTACGAGACGTACGAGACGGCCGCGAGCGACACGAACGACACGACGGCCGGCTAGGCCGTGACGTCCTTCGTCGTGAAGCGTGCCCAGGCCGCCGAGCCGAAGACCAGCGCGTACAGGGCCTGGAGGCCGAGGTTCTTCTGGAGGTCGTCCCAGTAGACCGGCTCGCGCATGAGGTCGGCGAAGGACAGCCAGTAGTGCGAGAAGAAGTACGGCTGAAGGGCGTGCAGTTGGGGGATCTGGTCGAGGATCTGGACCGTGATCAGCAGGCCCACGGTCGTCGCCATCGCCGCGATGCCGCTGCTCGTGAGCGTGGAGACGAACAGGCCCAGCGCCGCCACGCCCATCAGCGACGCGGCGACGACCAGGGCGATCAGCAGGGCCCGCAGCAGGCCGTCGGCGAACGAGATCGTCGTACCGGAGATGGTGGTGAGATCACCTAGGGGGAAGAGCAGGGCCCCGACCGCCAGCGCCGAGACCGCGACGACGAGTGTCGCCACCAGGCAGAACGCCATCACGGTGGCGTACTTCGTGAGGAGGAGGCGGGTGCGGCCGGCCGGGGCGACGAGGAGGTAGCGGAGGGTGCCCGCGTTCGCCTCGCCGGCGATCGTGTCGCCCGCGATGACGCCGATCGCCATGGGAAGGAAGAAGGGGAGTGTCGCGGCCAGTGCGGTGAACACCAGGAACAGGCCGTTGTTGGTGATCATCGCGATGAATGCCGGACCGCCGCCACCTCCCCCTCCCCCGCCGCCTCCGCCGCCCGGCCCGGCGGACGAACCGCCGCTCGTCTCGATCTTCACTGCGATCCCGACCAGCACCGGCACGGCCGCCAGCACGGCCAGCAGCGCGAGGGTGCGCCAGCGCCGGAAGGTGGTCAGCAGTTCGCTGCGCAGCAGCCCGAACGTCCACAACGGGCTCTCAGGGCGGGCGACTTCAGCCTGCGACATCGAATCCCTCCCCCGTGAGTGCCACGAACGCGTCCTCCAGGGAGGCCCGTTCGACGGTGAAGCCGCGCACGCGGACGCCCGCTGTCACCAACGCGGCGTTCAGGTCGGCGAGATCCCGCTCCGGAGGCGGCGCCTCCGCGCTGACGCGGTCCTCGGCTACGACGACGTCGCCCGCGCCCTGCTCCTTCAGTACCCGGGCCGCGTCCGCCGGGTCCGGGGTCGTCACGACCAGCCGGCCGCGGGTGCCCGCCGCGAGGTCCGCCACCGCACCCTGGACGATCAGCCGGCCCTGCGCCATCACCGCCGCGTGCGTGCACACGTGCTCGATCTCGTCGAGGAGGTGCGAGGAGAGGAAGACGGTCGTGCCCTCCGCTGCCAACTCCCGGATCAGCGAACGGATTTCGCGCATGCCCTGCGGGTCCAGACCGTTGGTCGGCTCGTCGAGGACGAGCAGCCGGCGCGGCTGGAGAAGGGCGGCTGCGAGGCCCAGGCGCTGTTTCATGCCGAGCGAGTACGCCTTCGCCTTCTTGCCGGCGGCGGCCGTCAGCCCCACCCGCTCCAGCGTCGCCGCGACCCGCGCACGCCGGGTGCGCGGGTCGGCGGTCGGGTCGGCGGCGTCGTAACGGAGAAGGTTGTCGCGGCCGGAGAGGAAGCCGTAGAGGGCGGGGCCCTCGATGAGGGCCCCGACGTGCGGCAGTACGGTGCGCGCGGCCTGCGGCATGGGTTGCCCCAGGACGTGGGCCGAGCCCGCCGTGGGTTCGATGAGCCCCATCAGCATGCGGATGGTGGTGGTCTTGCCGGAGCCGTTGGGACCGAGGAAGCCGAAGACGCTGCCCGCCGGGACGGTCAGGTCGAGGCCGTCGACGGCGAGTTGTCCGCCGCGGAAGCGTTTGGTGAGGGCGCGGGTGCGGATGACGGTTCCGTCGTCCACAGTTCCGTCGTCGACGGTTCCGTCGTCCGTGGACTCCCTCACCGGCTCCCCCATCCCCGCCCCATCCGCTCCCCGGTCTCCCGTACCCGTGCCGCCTGCTTCGCCTTACGCGCCTTGCACGCCTTACCCGTCTTACTTCGCCGCGTTCGCCGCCTTCACCAGGGCGTCCTTGGTGACCGCGCCGACGTAGACCTTGCCGTCGTCCGTCATCAGGGCGTTGATCAGGCGGGTGGAGAAGACCGTGCCGGAGCCGAACTTACCGCTCACCTTGTCGCCGAGGGAGCCGAGGAAGCCGCCGAGTTCGCCGCCGGACGCGGAGCCCGAGGGCGCGCCCTTGCTGCCGGTGTCGAAGGTGGCGATGGAGGTCCAGCCCTCGCCGAGGACGTTCAGACCGTCGGCACCGCCGAAGCCCTGCGCGAAGTCGTCGCCGGAGCCGGACGCGTCGGAGTGTCCCGGTGCCGTCCCCGTCGCCCCTTCCTCGCCCCACTTTTCGCCCTTGCCGGCCTTGTCGGCCTCGTCGGCCTTCTCGGCCTTGCCGCCCTCGGTGACCTTCGCGCCCTTGGGGGCGGTGAAGTCGAAGGTGGCGGCGGCGGGCTTGGCGAAGCTGACCTCGGTGAAGCCGACGTCCACGACGGCGGCGCCGCCGCTCGCGGGGGTCAGCGTGAACTTCAGCGGCAGGCCCGTCTTCGCGTCCACGGCCACACTGATCGCACCGACCGTGGAACCGGACTGCTTCGGCTTGACCAGCAGCTTGTAGGCGTCGCGCCCGGCGACGTGGACGGTGCCGTCGACGGTCACCGAGGTCGTGTCGTCGACCGCCTTCAGGGCGTCCTCGGTGAGGTCCTTCGGCGTGGCGGGAACGGGGGTTTTCGTCTCGCCCTTGTGGGAACTCTCGTCGACGGTGGAGTGATAGACCTCGTTGGAGGCGCTGTCGTACCCCCACACATTCGTGCCGTTGTGGATGACGCTGTACTCGGCCGCGTTCTCCAGCAGCGAGAGCTTCTGCTTGTCGGGGCCGTCGGCGGCGACGCGCAGGGTGTGCGTGCCGGAGGCGAGTTCGGTGAGCTTGGCGGACGGGTCGGCGGACGAACCGTCACCACCCTGCTGCGCGGCCCCGGAGAGGAGCCCGCTCTCCAGCCCGCCGAGGTCGGGCAGGCCGAGGTCGGTGGTGATCTTCACCGTTCCGGACAACTGCTGTACGTCCGAAGCGGCGATCTTGTCGAGGAGTTGCTGCGCGGTGATCTTCGGCAGGTCGGGGTCGCCGGAGTCGGCGAGCGCGGGGACCAGCCCGATCGTCGCCGCCGCGACACCGATCACGGTGACCGGGACGACGTACCGAAATGCCTTGCGCCGCCCGGCGCGCAGGTCGCCGGCCTCCCCGCCGTCGAACGTCCCGCCGATCGCCGCCCCGCCGGTCATGGTGTCGTCGGTTGCCTTCGGTGCCATGTCTGCCTTACCTCCGTCGTCGGCGGCGGCCGGCCATCCCGCTGAACGTCCCACCCCAAGCCGCCGTTCTCACCCGAATCGGTGAGGAGTGGTGTTTTCCGTGGTTCCCATCTGACCAAACGGCACACGGAAAAACGTCAGACCGGGGAGCCAACTCCGTGTACGCCTGCGGTATGACACGAAGGCGTGGAGGCGGCATCCAACCCGTAGGGGTTGCGACGAACGGGGGTTACGACGAACGGGGGCTACGACAAGCACGGGCTCCGACCCGTAGGGGAAAGGAGAGGGTTCCGGAGCCGAGAGGGTCAGCCGGCTCGGTGGACCACCGCGTCGCACAGCTCCATCAGCGCCGCCTTCGCGTCGCACTCCCGCAGCGGCGCCAGCGCGGACCGCGCGTCCTTCGCGTACCGCACGGTGTCCCGGCGGGCCTGCTCCAGCGCCGGGTGGGCCCGGAGCGCCGCCAGGGCCTCGGCGAGCCGGGCGTCGTCACTGAGGTCGGAGTCCAGCAATTCGCACAGCGCGATGTCCTCGGGCAGCGACAGCCGCGCCGCCCGCTCCCGCAGCCGCAGCACGGGCAGCGTGGGAACGCCCTCGCGGAGATCCGTCCCGGGCGTCTTGCCCGACTCGTGCGAGTCGGAGGCGATGTCCAGGACGTCGTCCGCGAGCTGGAAGGCGACGCCCAGCCGCTCGCCGTACTGCGTCAGCACGTCGACGACCGTCTCGTCGGCGCCCGACATCAGCGCTCCGAAGCGGCAGGCCACGGCCACCAGCGAGCCAGTCTTGCCGGCGAGCACGTCGAGGTAGTGCTCGACCGGGTCGCGCCCGTCCGTCGGCCCGGCCGTCTCCAGGATCTGCCCGGTGACCAGCCGCTCGAACGCCTCCGCCTGCACCCGCACCGCCTCCGGCCCGAGGTCGGCCAGGATGTGCGAGGCGCGCGCGAAGAGGAAGTCACCCGTGAGGACGGCGACCGAGTTGCCCCAGCGGGCGTTGGCGCTGGACACCCCGCGGCGCACGGCCGCCTCGTCCATCACGTCGTCGTGGTACAGAGTCGCCAGGTGGGTCAGCTCGACGACCACGGCCGACGGCACGATGCCCGGCGCGTACGGGTCACCGAACTGCGCCGCGAGCGCCACGAGCAGGGGCCGGAACCGCTTCCCGCCCGCCCGCACGAGATGCTGGGCGGCCTCCGTGATGAACGGGACCTCACTCTTGGTGGCCTCGAGCAAGCCTTCCTCGACAGCCGCCATTCCGGCCTGGACATCGGCTTCCAGAGCCTGGTCCCGCACGCTCAGCCCGAACGGCCCGACGACGGTCACGAGGGGTCTCCTGTCTGCTGGTGTCTAGTGGCGGTTACGCGGTTTGTCGATAGGTCTCTGCCATCACTCAAGTCAGCGTATCCGGTCACGTTTCGATCACCGATAGCCCCCACGGTTACAGGCCAGGCGGTATCGGATCACGCCCCTTATATTTCCGATCAGCATGTATGAACAAATATTTATATAGATTGGGCTCAATGCCCGATTTGCCACTCTTGTGGATGCCGGTGAGTTGACTCACTCGCCGCGGTGACCCGGCCTCGGCCCGGCCTCGGCCGATTCCCCCGCATCCCCCCGCACCCCCAAGCAAGTTGGCGCTTTGCACTTACAAAGGATCAAGCACCCCATAGGCCCCATACAAAGGTCAATAGGGCCGATCTGTGAATTCGCCACTTGTTCCGGACATGTGCTGTCGCATACGTTCCCGGCCTGTCGGGCGGAACGCCGAATCCTGCCGCCGCCCGTCACCCATCGAGATCCGCACGGCAGGAGCGGGGGAACCAGGTAAGCCGCCGAACCGGATGTTTCAGACATACCGGTACGGCTCGGGGTGAAGTCGCGTCCGTCAGGGCGCGGCCGGGCAGCTCCCGCCCGAACCCGACAGCTCACCTCGCAGGCGCCGGAGAGGAACTTCGTCATGTCCGCAGCCGCTCAGCCGCGCCGCAACCGGCGTACCCGTCTCGTCCGCACGCTCACCGCCGCCGCCACCGGCGCGGCCGTGCTGGCCCTCCCGATCATCGGGGCGACCAGCGCCTCCGCGGCGACCCCGACCGTCGCCACCGCGACCAGCCTCGGCTACGCCGACAACCTCGACGGCTGGATCCGCGCGTCCCTCGAGGTCATGGCGGACCACGGGATCCCGGGCTCGTACAACGGCATCTACCGCAACGTCATCCGCGAGTCCTCGGGCAACCCCTACGCCATCAACCTCTGGGACTCCAACGCGGCCGCGGGCATCCCGTCCAAGGGCCTGCTCCAGGTGATCGACCCGACCTTCAACGCCTACCACGTCTCCGGCACCTCGTGGAACTCGTACGACCCGGTCGCGAACATCACCGCCGCCTGCAACTACGCGGCCGACCGCTACGGCTCGATCGACAACGTCTTCGGCGCGTACTGATCACCGACGACTGACACGGGTACTACGGAAACAGTCTTTCGAGGACGACGGCCACGCCGTCGTCCTCGTTCGACGTCGTCACCTCGTCGGCCATTGCCTTGAGTTCGGGGTGGGCGTTGGCCATCGCGACTCCGCGCGCGGCCCAGTCGAACATCGGGATGTCGTTGGGCATGTCGCCGAAGGCGATGGTGTCCTCGGGCCGCAGGCCGAGGTGTTCGGCGGCCAGGGCCAGGCCGGTCGCCTTGGTGATCCCGCAGGGCTGGAGCTCGACCGTGCCGGGACCCGACATGGTCACCGTGGCGAGCGAGCCGACCGCCGAGCGGGCCGTCGCCGCCAACTCGTCGTCGGACAGGGTGGGATGGCGCAGCAGCACCTTGCTGATCGGCTCGCACCACAGGTCGTCGCGCCGCTCGACGCGCAGGGCGGGCAGGGTCGGGTGCGGCATCCGGTAGCCCGGCTCGATGAGCGTCAGCCCGTCCACGCCGTCCTGGTCGACGGCCGCGTACAACTGCCCCACCTCCGCCTCGATCTTGCCGAGCGCGGTCTCCGCCAGTTCCCGGTCCAGGGTGACCGACCACAGCAGACGGTCCGCGCCGGCGTCGTACAACTGCGCGCCCTGTCCGCACACCGCGAGCCCCCTGCTGTGCAGGCGGTCGAGCAGCGGTCGTACCCGCGGGGCCGGGCGGCCCGTCACCACGAGGTGGCGTGCGCCGGCGTGCGCGACCCGCGCGAGCGCGTCGAGCGACCGGTCGGAGAAGGTGTCGTCGCCGCGGAGCAGCGTCCCGTCCAGGTCGGTGGCGATGAGGGAATACGGGGAAGACGGGGAGGACGGGGTGCGTGGGGCATATGCGGTGGGTGCGGCCATGATCAGAGAATACGGATCCCACAGCCCCCGGGTTCGACGCGAACCGAACGACGACCGGGTCCTGCCCGGTTCTGCCAACTCCCCTTTAAAAGAAACGGCTTTCTGACGCATCGCCGGGTAGCGGACGGTTAAAGGCCTCTGCACCGGTTGGCAACAACATCCGACGCTACCTACCGCGACGCCCTGATGGAGCGGTACCGTCCAGGTGTCCAGGGGGGACTTGATCGGGGGGTCAGGTTGAGCAGTGGGCGCATTCGTGTGCTGAGGACGGAAGACCTCGGCGAGGGGGAGAGGGAGCGGTGGCGCGCGCTGCGTGCCGCGTCGACGCTGCCGCGAAACCCCTTCATGGAACCGGAGTTCACCGACGCCGTGGGGCTCGTGCGGCCCCGCGCTCGGGTGGCGGTGGTGTACGAGGGGCGTGAGCCGGTCGGCTTCCTGCCCCACGAGCGGGGCCGGCTCGGCCAGGGCCAGGCCCTCGCGTACGGCGTCTCGGACGCGCAGGGCGCGGTACTGGCCCCGGGTCTCGGGCTGAACGCCGCCGAACTGATGCGGGCGTGCTCGCTGTCGAGCTTCGCCTTCGACAACCTGGAGGCGGACCAAGGGCTGTTCGTGCCGCACGCGGCCGAGGAGTACGCCTCCTATGTCATCGACGTCGAAAAGGGGTACGAGACCTACGAGTCGGTGCTGCGCGCCCAGTCGCCGAAGTTCCTGAAGACGACGCTCGCCAAGGAGCGCCGGCTCGGCCGTCAGGTCGGGGAGCTGCGGTTCGTGTTCGACGAACGCGACCCGGCCGCGCTGCGCACGCTCATGGCGTGGAAGTCCGGGCAGTACCGCAGGACCGGCCGCCGGGACCGGTTCGTCCAGGAGTGGATCACCCGGCTCGTGGCGGCGCTCGCCGAGACCCGCGCGCCGGAGTGCGCCGGCACGCTGTCCGTCCTCTACGCCGGTGAGCGGCCGATCGCCGCGCACTTCGGGCTGCGTTCGTCGACCGT
The DNA here is from genome assembly GCF_900110755.1 of Streptomyces sp. yr375. Taxonomy (GTDB): domain Bacteria; phylum Actinomycetota; class Actinomycetes; order Streptomycetales; family Streptomycetaceae; genus Streptomyces. The sequence continues at coordinate 50,993 of NZ_FOFF01000047.1, read as the reverse complement.
CCTGGCCTGCTGGTTCCCGTCGTACGAACCGGAGTTCGCGAAGTTCTCGCCGGGTCTGGTGCTGCATCTGCGGATGGCCGAGTCGGCCGCCGCCGAGGGCATCGGCCTGCTCGATCTGGGGCGGGGCGCGGCCGAGTACAAGGACGCGCTGAAGACCGGGGAGCTTCCCGTGTACGAGGGGGCGTGGACGCGTCCGGGGGCGGGCGCCGCGCTCTACTGGCTCAGCCGTGAACCGTCCCGCCGCGCACACCACTTCGTACGCAACCGGCCGAGGCTCGCCGCGGCGGCCGCACGGACCTTGAAGAGCGCGGGCCGACTGCGCCGCCCGTGACGCCATCACCGGTCGCCACACGCAGCACGCTCAGCACGCTCAGCACGCTCAGCACGGTCATGAGACAAGGGAGGGCCATGTCCCGCGCAAGAGCTGTGCGGCAGGAGATCGTACGGCGGGAGATAGAGGGGTTTCTCGACATCCGGCCGGTGCAGGTCGCCGAACTCGACCTCGGCCTCGAACTGGACGGGAGTCTGGCCGGGGGCGGCGTGCTCAGACCCGGTCCGGGCAGCCCGCCCATCACGCACGGGCCGGTGTTCGTGCTGGTCAGGCGCGGTGGGCGGCCGGTCGGGACACTGCTCGCGCAGGTACCGGAGGGCGCCGATCCGAAGACGGTCCTGGTGGGCCTCGCCGCCCGTGAGCACGCCGCGGCGGGGCCCGTCCACCTGCCCCTGCCCGGTCCGGCACCCGGTCCGACGCCCGTACCGCCGTCCACCACCGTCGTGATCGCCACCCGCGAACGCGCCGCGCTGCTCGCCCACGCCCTCGACTCGCTCCTCGCCCAGGACCACCCGGACTTCGAGATCGTCGTCGTCGACAACGCGCCCGTGACGGACGCGACCCGCGACCTCGTCGAGCGCAAGTACGGCGAGCGCGTGCGGTACGTGACCGAGCCGGTGCCCGGTCTCGCGGTCGCGCACAACAAGGGCGTCGCGGTCGCGCACGGCGAGGTGATCGCCTTCACGGACGACGACGTCGTGGCGGACCCGCGCTGGCTCACGGAACTCACCGCGCCCTTCACCGCCGACCCCCGCCTCGGCTGTGCCACCGGCCTGATCCTTCCGGCCCGGCTGCGCACACCCTCCCAGGTCCTCCTGGAGAGCCACGGCGGCTTCGCCAAGGGCTTCACGCCCCGCACCTACGACCCACTGCGCCCGCCCGCCGACGAGCCGCTGTTCCCCTTCACCGCGGGCCGCTTCGGCTCCGGCGCCAGCATGGCCTTCCGTACGGCGGTGCTGCGGGCGGTCGGCGGCTTCGACCCGGCGACGGGCGCGGGCACGCGCGCGCGTGGCGGCGACGACCTCTACGGGTTCGTCCGCGTCCTCGCCGCCGGCCACCGGCTGCACTACACCCCGCAGGCCCTGGTCTGGCACCACCACCGGGAGACCTGGCGGGACCTGGAGACCCAGGCGTACGGCTACGGCGCCGGCCTCACCGCCTACCTCACCGCGATCCTCGTCAACCAGCCCGGTCTGTTCCCGGCGTTCCTGGCCCGGCTGCCCCGGGGCCTGGCCTACGCGCGAACCCTTACGGCGAGCCGGGAGGCGGAGGTGGGGGCGGATTCCGGGACGGATTCCGGGACGGACTCGGGGACGGACTCGGGGGCGCATGCGGGGGGCGCGCCCGGCGGGCACGACGATCGGGCGCACGCCTGGCCCGGACGGCTCTCCCGGCTCCAGCGGCGCGGCATGCTCTACGGGCCGGTGGGGTATCTGCGCGCCCGGCGCGCGCTGCGGCTACGGCTCCGGCCGGCGGAGCAGGAGCGGGGTGCCGAGCGATGACGGCGTCCGCGCACAGAGGGGACACGGGTGCCGTAGGGGACAGCATCCCGGTGTTCCTGTACCACGCCGTGATGGAGGAACCGCCGGACTGGATCGCCGAGTTCACCGTCAGCCCGAAGCAGTTCGGCGCGCATCTGGACGCCGTCGTCGACAGCGGACGTACGCCCGTCACGATCAGCGCGCTCGCCGATCACCTCGCGGGGCGGGCGCCGTTGCCGCCCCGGCCGGTGCTGCTCACCTTCGACGACGGTTTCGCCGACCTGCCGGGCGCGACCGCCGAGGCGCTGGCCGGGCGCGGGCTGGCCGCCACCGCCTACCTCACCACCGGCGCCATCGCCCCGGGCGGCCGCAGTCTGCTGCCGCCCGCGCCGATGATGACGTTGGAGCAGGCGGCGCGGCTGGAGCAGTACGGCATGGAGATCGGCAGCCATACGGTCACCCACGCCCAGTTGGACACCCTCGCGCCCCGGGCGCTCGGGCACGAACTGCGGGCGTCCCGCGCGGTGTTGGAGGACGCCCTCGGCCACCGCGTCCGCCACCTCGCCTATCCGCACGGCTACAACAGCGGCCGGGTACGGCGGATGGCGGCCGCCGCGGGCTACGAGACGGCCACCGCCGTGCGGCACGCGCTCAGTTCGGACCGCGACGAGCGCTACCGCATCGCCCGGCTCATCGTGCGCCGCGGCCACACCGTCGCCGACGTCGAGGGCTGGCTGACGGGTTCCGGCGCCCGGGTCGCCCCGTATCGCGACGGACCGAAGACGGTCGGCTGGCGGTGGTACCGCCGCGCCCGCGCCACCGTCCGGGGTCCGCTCTTCGCCGGCTGAACAGGCTTTGGCGATTTTGGTGTGAAAAGGCAACGAAATTCCTATAGTTGACGTGCAGTTGACGTGGGGGAGGGGAGCCTCAGCGTGCAGCAACATGTGCCTGTACCGACCACCGAGAGCAGCGAACCGCCCGCCCCCGCGCCGGCCACGGGCAGCGGACGACGCAGACCCTGGCGGATCCCGCGCCGCGCGCCGGACGCCGCCGCCCTGCTGACGCTGCTGCTCGCCGCCGGGCTGTGGGCGTACGCGCTGCCCCGCATCGGCTTCCGCGAGATGGGCGACTACGGCCTGCTGAACCGGCTCCCGGCCGCCTACTACCTGTCGCTGCTGGTGCTCACCGCGGGCTTCGTCCTCAGTCTGCGGCGCGCGGGCACCGCACCCTGGTGGCCCGCCGCGCACTGCGCCGCGCTGCTGTTCGCGCTCAAGGCGCCCCCGGCGGTGCTGTACGACGCGGTGCGCTACCCGTGGGCCTCCAAGCACGACGCGATCGTCAACACCCTGCTCGCCAACGGTGAGTTACGGCCGGGTGCGGCGTTGTCGGGCAACATGTCGGCGTACGACCAGTGGCCGGGCTTCTTCACGCTCAACGCGGGTCTGGTGCGGGCGTTCGGCGTGCAGAGCGCCGCCGCGTACGCCAACTGGGCGCCGATCGTCTTCGGCCTGCTCATGATCCCGGTGCTCGTCCTGATCTACCGCACCTTCTGCGAGGACTGGCGGCTGATCTGGACCGCCGTATGGATCTTCCAGCTCGCCAACTGGGTCGGCCAGGACTACTTCGCCCCGCAGGCGCTCGCCTACCTGCTGCATCTGACGGTGCTCGCGGTGGTGCTGCGGCACTTCGTACGGCCCGGCTCGGCGGGGCGGCTGCGCGACCGCACCTACCTCGACCCCGTGGCCGCCCCCGTCCCGCCGCCGACGGGGCGCGGGCAGCGCGCGGTCTGCGTGGTGATCCTGGCTCCGCTGATCGCCGCCATCAACGCCACGCACCAGCTCACCCCGGTGATGCTCACCATCTGTCTGCTCGCGCTCAGCCTCACGCGCCGCTACCGCAACTACGGGCTGCTGGTCGTCACCGCGCTGCTGATGCTGACCTGGGACCTCACCATGGGGCGGCCGCTGTTCGTCGAGACGCTCGCCACCATCAGGAAGTCGATCGGCGAGCTGACCGAGAACTCGCGCGCGGGCTACGCGGGCCAGCTCACCGGGCCCGGTCCCGAACTAGCGGGCACCGCCAACGTGGTGATGGTGCTGGCCATCGCCGTCCTTGCCGGGACCGCCGTCCTGCTGCGACGCCGGCTGACCCGCAGCGCGCTGCCGCTGCTGCTGGTGTCCGTCGCCCCGGTGCCGCTGTTCGCCATCAACGACTACGGCGGCGAGATGCTCTTCCGCGTCTACCTGTTCGCCCTGCCCGGCGCGGCCTTCTTCGCCGCCGCCGCACTCGTCCCGGCTGTCGCGGGGACCCGCCGCAGCCGGGCGAAGGTGCTGCGGCGCCGGGTCGCGGCCGTCGCGCTGCCGGCCGTCCTGCTGGTGCTGCTGGCCGGCTTCCTGCCGTCGTACTACGGCAAGGAGCAGATGTTCTACACGCCGCCCCAGGAAACCGCGCTGGTCACCAGGGCCCTCGACGCGGCACCCGACGGCTCCCTGATCCTCGCCACCACCGGTTCCTTCCCCCAGGCGCTCCACCACTACGACCGCCTCGAGCACTGGTTCTTCGCCGAACAGGCGCTGCCCGACAACGAGAAGATGCTGAAGGACCCCGCCGCCTATCTTGCCTCCGGCATCACCCCGGGCACCAAGGCCTACGTCGTCCTCACCCGCACCCAGGACATCTACGCCACCGGCGAGGGCCTGCTCCCCGCCGACGGCTTCGAGACCCTACGGTCGAAACTGACCGCCTCCCCCCTCTTCCGAACCATCGAAACCCACCCGTACGGCGTCGTCCTGGAGTACCGCCCGGCTGCCGCCCGCCGCCCGACAACCGCCGTCCGATGACCCATGACCGATGACCTAGGACCGACCACAAGGTGCCCGATGACTGACCACGAAGTGATCGATCCGACGACGGACGACCCTGACGAGGCCAAGGGCGCCAGGAACCTCGGGAGCGGCAGGAGCGGCAGGAGCGGCAGGAGCGCCATGATCACCCCGACTCACCTGAGAGTCCTCGTCGCGGCCTCGGGCTGGCTGGCGCTGGCCGCCACCACCGTGCCCGGCCCCACTCCGCTGCGCTGGATCCCGGTACTCCTCTTCGTCCTGTTCGGCCCGGGCTGCGCGGCGCTGTATCCGCAGCCGAGCGCGCTGGCATCCGGCGCACGGCTGGAGGCCATCGCGCTCACGGCGCCCGTCAGCCTCTCGCTCGGCGTGCTCACCGCCACCTCGCTGTTCCTGGTGAAGGGCTTCTCGATGACCGTCTTCCTCGTCTCGCTCGCCGCTTTCACGACGGTCACCGCGGCCCTGCCCGGCCTGCCCCTGCCCGCCGCACGACGCGGCGCACTCGAACGCCCCAAGCCCAAACGCAGGCCCACCAGCGGTAACAAGGCATGAAACGACACATGAGGGGCGGCGGGAAAGGCGACGTGCGGGACGGTACGACGGGTGTGAGGCGGCGCTCCTGGGCGGCTGTCGTGCTGGTGGCGGTGGCCGCGTTGCTCGCCGGGATCGGCATCTGGGCCGGCCGTTCCGAGGACCCGGAAGCCGGCGCTGACGCCCTGCCCGACAACGCCGCCTCGGGTGAGCTGCCCACCGGTGCCTGTGCCCCGACCGGCACGCTGGTCCCGCCCTGTGGTGCCTGGTGGGGCGCTGCCGTGCCGTACGCCGGGAACGGCTCGCTCAAGGACGCCGTGCTCGGCTTCGAGAAGCGGATCGGCCGCAAGCTCGACCTCGTCTACAACTACCACGACATGTCCGGCACCAAGCTCGACGGAGAACTGCTCACCCCCGACGAAGTGGACCTCGGCAAGGACCGGCTGCTCATGCTGGCCTGGGAGTCCACCGTCTGGACCGAGCCGCACCACGAGAACTGGACGGAGACCCAGCTCGGCTGGCAGAACATCGCCTCCGGAAAGCTCGACGAGAAGATCCTCGATCCGCAGATCCGGCGCATCAAGGCCTACGGCAAACGCGTCTTCCTCTCCTTCGACCAGGAGACCGACGCCCGCATCAAGGAAGGCGCCGGCACCCCGAAGGAGTTCATCGCCGCGTACCGCCACCTTCGCGACCGGTTCCGGAAACTGGGCGCCGACAACGTCGTGTGGGTGTGGACCGTCTCCGGCTACCTCGGCAGCGCGGCCGACATGAAGGCGCTCTACCCCGGGGACGCGTACGTCGACTGGATCGCCATGGACCAGTACAACTACTACGCGTGCCACGGCACCACCGACTGGAAGGACTTCCTGCGCAGCCAACGGCCCAGCTACGAGTGGCTGCGCGCGAACATCACCGACGACAAGCCCGTGATGCTCGCGGAGTTCGCCACCGCGCCCGACGCCGACGCCCCGCAACGCCAGCGCGACTGGTACACCCAGATCCCCGCCGCCGTGAAGCAACTCCCCGACGTGAAGGCCCTGGTGCACTGGAACCGGCCGACCTCCGACCAGCCGGCGTGCGATCTGACCGTCAACGCGGGCCCGGGTCTCGAGGGTTACCGCGAGGCGGGGAAGAACGGCTACTTCCACCAACCCGTCCCGCCCCGCTGACCGTTCACCGCCGATCCGACACCCGTCTCCCCTCCCCACGCTTCCGACGCTTCCCACGGAGCCACACCGACAGGGTGGCGAGGACGAGCACCAGCACGAGGCCGCCGAACAGGGGCAGCGCCGCAGCCGCGAGCTCCTGCCGCCACACCCAGCCGCCCAGCGCGACGAGATACAGCACCCCCCAGCACCCCGGCCACGTCAGCCGCCGGCTCGCGCGCGCCAGCAGCAGCCACAGCGGTACGAGGCACAGGAGCTGCGCGGCCGGCGGCGCCCACCGCAACAGCGGCTCGGGCCCGTCGAGCCCCACCCCGTGCGCGAGGAACCGGGCCGCTTTCCCGTACAACGTCCCACCGACCGGCGTCGGTTCCCAACCGAAGGCGACGGGTACGGCGTACAGGGCGAGCAGCGCGGACCCCAGCGCCGCCCCCGGCAGCCACGCGTCTCTCGCGGCCCGCAACGTCACCGCACCGACGAACACCACGAGCACCAGTCCCCCGGCGACGACCGCCGTGAGCGGCAGCGCCGCCAGCCACTGCCGCCCGGTCAGCGCATCGGCCGACGGCCCGTCGACCCACGGCAGCGCACGCAACGCCGCCCAGAACCCCACGGTCCCCACCCCGAGCAGCCCCCACAACACGCCCCCGACCCACCGCTCCCGCGCCGGCGTCTGTGCCCGTTCCTGTTTCTGTTCCTGTTTCTGTGCGGACGAGGCCCGCACCCCCGCACCACTGCCAGCCACCCCCTTCTCCTGGGCCACCCCCTCCTCGTCGGCCACCGCATCCCGCCCACCGGCCCCGTGCGGCCGCACGATCAGCGCCAGGGTGTCCGCCTGCAACGCCTCGCGCTCGTACCCGGGACGCCCTATGAACAGGGTGACCGTGTCCTCGTCGATGCCCTCCCGCTCGTACGCCGCCCGGCGCGCCCAGTTCGTGCCGTATCCGGCGGTGGCGTTCAGCCGCGCCCAGCGCGTGCCGTAGGCGGCCGGGGCGGCGGTGGACCGGCCGGCGGGCAGGCGGTCGTTGCGGCGCAGCGCGGAACGCAGGCCGACGGCGGAGACGACGGCGATCAGGGTCATGCTGAGCAGCACCGCCCAGCCCGCGCCCGCGATCCCGGCCGGGGCGAACAGCACGGCCGCGGTGCCCAGCACGAGCGTGCACATGGCGCCCTGGAGCGCGGCGAGCATCCCGGTACGGCCCTGCACCCGCAGCACCCCGATGTACAGCTCGACCACGACCCGGGGCAGCGCCCCCGCGGCCAGCAGCCGCAGCACGGTGGTGCCGTGCTCGGCGTAGTCCTCGTCGAACGGCAGCAGGATCTGCGGGGCGAACAGCACCAGCACGAGCACCACCGGCACCAGCAGCAACGTCATCCGGCGCAGCGCCCCGCGCACCCCGTCGGCGAGTCTGCGCGGGTCGTGCGAGGCGTGCGCGGTGAGGGAGGAGGCCATGTTGATGGCCATGAACTCCATCGTGCCGCCGACGGTGTACGCCACGTAGAAGTAGCCGTTCTCCGCCGCGCTGAAGCGGACCGCGACCATCACCGGCAGCAGGTTGATCATCGCCAGGCTGAACAGCGCGCCCAGCGAGTCCCCGGCCAGGAAGCGGCCCATCTCCCGCAGCCCGGGCGGCTCCACGTCGCGGTCGGCGGCGGCCTGGCGCGGGATCAGCCTGCGGAAGATCAACCAGCCCAGCGGCAGGGTCGAGAACGCGATCGCGACGGCCCAGGACACGAAGATGCCGAGCACCGGCAGCGCGGTCGCGAAGACGACCAGCAGGATCAGCTTGCCGACCGAGAACACCGCGTTGCCCAGAGGCACCCACCCCGATCTACGCAGCCCGGTGAGCACGCCGTCCTGGAGGGTGAGCAGGGCCCACGCCACACACGCGACGACGAACACCGCCCCCGCGGTCGCCGTGCCGAGCGGCGCGTACGTCGCCCCCCACAGATCGAGGGTGAGCAGGAAGACGAACGCGGCGACGGCCACGACCACCGAACTGGCCGCGTACGCCCGCCACACCAGCGCGCCCGTGGCCCGTCCCGCGCGCGGCACGAAGCGGACGACGGCGCCGATCATCGTCGTCGCCGTGACGCTGGCGAGCAGCCGCATCGCCGCGATCGCGGCCGAGCCCTGCCCGACGGCCTCCTCCGAGTAGTAGCGCGCGGCCACCAGCCAGAAGCCCAGTCCCAGCACGGCGGAGACGCCCGTGCTGAGCATCAGGAAGTAGGCGTTGCGAAACAGCGAGTCGGAGCCTCGGCCGCCGCCGTCGGCCGGCGTCGGGCCGGCCGCCTCCGCCGCGGCGGACGGCGCCGCGGGCTCGGGTACCTGGATCTCGGCCTGGATCTCGGCCTGGGTCTCAGCCACGGGTCGACTCCAGCCCTCCCGGCACCTCGGCCGGCCGTACGCCGGAGTCCTGGAGCACCCCGACGACCTGCCGGGCCCGCAGCGGATCCACGGGCAGCGCGTGCCGGGCGAACCAGCGCGCCCCGGCGGGATCGGGCGACGGGTCGGTGAAGGCGGCACCCGCGTAGTCGTCCAGCGGCGGGTCATAGAGGTACCCGACGACGATGCCCCGCCGGGCGAGCGCCGCCCTCGCGGCCTCCCGGTCGGCGACGAACAAGGGGACCCGGAACAGGGGTTGGACGCGGTCGGCGCGGGGCTCCGCGGGCTGCGCCCACGGTGTGGACAGCAGCAGTTCCGTGCCCGCGCGGCAGGCGGTCAGCACCTCGTCCAGGCGGTCGACCCGGCGGCCGATGCGGCCCGCTCTCAGCGGTCCCGAACGCAGCCGGTAGTCGTGCATGTCGACGCGGACCCAGGAGTCGTGCGCGGCGAGGTCCGGCGCCGCGTCGACGGCACGGGCCAGTTCGGCCGGCCGCAGCGGCATCCGGATCTCCTCCCGCTCCATCAGCCCGAGCAGCCGCATGGTGGCCCAGGCCGCCCGCCGCAACCGCAGCCCCCGCACGGCCGCCTCCGCGTACGGCCGGACGGTGTAGGCGAGTTCCGCCGTGAACCGCCCCGGCAGCAACAGGTCCTCGCAGGTCTTCTCCAGCGCCTCGCGCAGCCCAGGGTCGGCGCAGGCTAAGAAACCTCCGGCCTTGGCACCGACATGCTTCGACAGGCTGAAGACGGAGGCGTCGCCCCAGGCCCCGACCGGTCGGCCGCCCACCTCGCTGCCGATCGCGTGCGCCCCGTCCTCGAACAACGGGATGCCCAGCGCGTCGCACTTCTCCCGCAGGCGCGGAGTGTCGTCCGGGTTGCCGTACAGATTCGTCGTGAGCACACCGGACAGCGAGCCCCACACCTCGTCGGGCACGGCGTCGACGTCGATCGACGCGTCCAGCGGGTTCAACGGCGCCTGCACCGGTCTGAGTCCGGCCGCGAGCACGACGAAGAAGATCACGTCGTCGTTGACCGGCGACATCAGCACGCGTCCGCCGGGCGGGCACCAGTGGCGCAAGGCCACGAACAGCCCGAATCTGCACGACGGCACGTACACGCATTCCCGGCCGAGTCTGTCGCGCATCGTCGCTTCCAGCCGCTTCGGCCGTGAGCCACGCCGCGCCGACCCGAGACCGGCCTCCCCTATGGCCATTCGCCCCCCAGGTGTGCCAGCCGAAAGCCCCCTCCCCGAGGCCTTCCAACACCCGTTCAGAGTGTCCCCTTTCGCACCGCTCCGTCAAGATTGCGGACCGGCCGGTGGACGACTTCCGGTGAGCAACCGGACGCGGAGCGCTGCCGTCCGAAACGCTTGGCCGGTCCAGCCCCCGTGTCGGTTCCGCGAGGTCGGCCGTAACGTGTGGCGCGGCTCGGCGCACCCGCGCGACACCCGCCCGGAGTCCGGCGAGCACGACACGGCGAGCGCCGCAGACCGCACCAAGGAACGCGCCCAAGAACGCACCACGGAGCGCGTGAACGACACGAGCGACACGAAAGAGAGGCAGTACCCGATGCCCCCCTTCGACCTTCCCGAGGGCGACCCCTTCGGTCCGCACAACCTCCCGTACGGCGTGTTCTCCCTGCCGGGCTCCGCGCGGCGGACCGTCGGCGTCCGGCTCGGCGACCACGTCCTCGACGCGGGCGCGGCGGCCCGCGCGCTCGGCTCGCCGCACGCCGAGCTGCTCGCCGCGCCGACCCTCGGCCCGCTGCTGGCGGCGGGCCGCACGACCTGGTCGCAGGTGCGCCGCGCCCTGACGGAGTGGGTGACCGACCCCGCCCACCGCCCCACCGTCGAACCGCTCTTCCACCCCCTCTCCGCGGTGACCCTGCACCTCCCCTTCGAGGTCGCCGACTACGTCGACTTCTACTCCTCCGAGCACCACGCCCGGAACGCCGGAGCGATCTTCCGCCCGGACGCCGGGGACGTCCTCCTGCCCAACTGGAAGCACCTGCCGATCGGTTACCACGGCCGCGCCGGCACCGTCGTGGTCTCCGGTACGGACGTCGTCCGCCCGTCGGGCCAGCGCAAGGCGCCCGCCGATCCGGCCCCGGTCTTCGGCCCGTCCGTGCGGCTCGACATCGAGGCCGAGGTCGGCTTCGTGGTCGGTGTGCCCTCGCAGCAGGGCAACCCGGTCGCGCTGGCCGACTTCCGCGAACACGTCTTCGGCCTGTGCCTGCTCAACGACTGGTCGGCCCGCGACCTCCAGGCCTGGGAGTACGTCCCCCTCGGCCCGTTCCTCGCCAAGTCGTTCGCCACGTCGGTGTCGGCCTGGATCACCCCGCTGGAGGCCCTGGACAACGCACGGGTGACGCCCCCGGAGCGCACCCACCCCCTGCTCCCCTATCTGGACGACTCGGCCACCGAACCCGCCGGCTACGACCTGCGCATCTCCGTCGCGCTCAACGGTCACGTCGTCTCCGATCCGCCCTTCTCCACCATGTACTGGACGGCCGCCCAGCAACTCGCCCACCTCACCGTCAACGGCGCGTCCCTGCGCACCGGCGACCTGTACGGCTCGGGCACGGTCAGCGGCCCGAACCCGCACGAGCGCGGCTCCCTCCTGGAACTGACCTGGAACGGCCGTGACCCCCTCGAACTCCCCGACGGCAAGCGGACGTTCCTGGAAGACGGCGACGTGGTGACCCTCTCGGCCTGGGCTCCCGGCCCCGACGGCACACGGGTGGGCCTGGGAGAGGTGAGCGGCCAGGTGATCGCCGCCCGAAGCGACGACTGACACTGCCGACGACAGGTCGGGGGACGAGGCCGGTGACAGGACCGGTGACGAGTCCAATAGTGGTACCGGTGACAGGGCGGGGCGGTCCGGGCTGAATCGGGGCGTCCTCGTGGGCTGACTCCCGGAGTCACCGCCGTCATACTGGCGGCGGGCACGGTCCTCGCGCCGAGCCCGCCGCCCGTGGCAGGCCGCACCCCCACAGGTACGCGGTACGCATCCCGTGCGCGCAGGGCGCACGCCCCCTTCCCGACCAGGATCCGGAGCCCATGGCATGACTGTCTGCCTGCTCCTGCTGAGCGTCGTCGCGCTGACGGCCGCCGTGCCGGCTCCGCGTGCGCTCACCCGCTCCGTGTGGCCCGAGCGGGAGCCGGTGGTCGGGCTGTGGGTGTGGCAGTGCCTGGTCGCCACGGTCCTGCTGTGCTGCCTGACAGCCCTGGTGCTGGGTGCCACGGCCGTGTTCCACACCGTCCGCGCGCGGGTCTTCGCCCCCGCACCGCCTGCGGTCACCGAGGCGTACGACCTCTCCGGCGTCCCGCTGTGGGCGGCGGCCCTGACCCTGCTGCTGGCCTGCGGGGCCGCCTGGACCACCGCGATGCTGGCCCGCGAGCTCGTCGACGCACGCCGACGCCGCGGCCAGGCCAGGGCCCACCTGCGGGAACGCGCCCCGGACCTGCCCGCGGGCCTGCCGTCCGCCCGCGGCCCGCTGCTCGTGCTGGAGGACGAGTATCCCGACGCCTGGTGGATGCCCGGCAGTCCACCCCAGTTGATCGTGACGACCGGTGCCCTGCACCGCCTCACCGCCCACCAGTTGGACGCCGTCCTCACCCACGAACGCGGCCATGCCCGCGCCCACCACGACTGGCTGCTCCACCTCTCGACCGCCCTTGCCACCGGCTTCCCCCGCGTTCCGCTCTTCTCCCACTTCTGCGACCAGACCCACCGCCTGGTCGAACTCGCCGCCGACGACACGGCGTCGCGCCGCTGCGGCCACCTGACGACGGCGCTGGCTCTGATCGAGCTGAACCAGCACCGGGGCGTCCTGTCCTGCGCCTCCAGTCACCGTCTCCTGGGCGAGCGCGTCGACCGACTGCTCCAGCCGCCCCCGCGCCTGCTCCGCAGACACCGGGCGCTGACGACGACGGCGGCCGCGCTCGTCCCCCTGCTGCCCCTGCTCATCACCTTCGCCCCGGGACTGACGGCCCTGTCCTGACCCGGCGGATCTTGGTCAGGATCCGCCCGTCTTCCCAGGTCAACGCCCTACCGGACGTACCCGCAGGTGGCGCAACACTCCGGCAACACTGCTCTTCCTCCTGCCTCGCCATGGTTCGAAACACGGCACCGACCGACCGCATCCGAGACCGCGCCGGCCAGGGCGCGACCACCGTCGCCGCCCACCGCACGCGTCCTCGGCTGCATGCGGACCAGGCCCGTCAGCTCGCCGACCTCCTACGGGCGGAGGGCCTGGTGCAACGCCTGCCCGGCGTCGGCACGGTCGTCGGGGCGCAGAAGTACCCCCACGGACTGGACCGCCTGATGGGCCTCTCGGAGACCCTGCACGTATTGCGCGCCCTGCGCCTCGGTGACGCCGCCCTGTTCGCGGGCTCTCTCACCGACGCCGACATCGCCGTCCGGATCGAGGCCGTCCGTGCCCTGGTCTCCGTCGACGGTGGCGGCCGGCCGCCTCACCGACATCTCACCGGCCGACCTCGGCACCGGGGCCGGCATCGCCCCCGAGCGTGACGCCGTCCACGCGGCCCTCGTCGGGCTCGTCGACGATCCCGACTCCTTGGTGCGTGCCGCCGCCTACGGGGCGTTGGGGACCACCGGCTACCCGGCACCGCTCGCCGCCCGTGCCGTGACCGCCCTGGCCGACCCCGCCTGGCAGGTCCGCGCCGGTGCCGCCACGGCGCTGTCCGTGGCCCACGCCGACACGGCCGTCCCCGTCCTCGCCAAGGCCCTGGCCGACCCGAACGCCGACGTCCGCAAGGCCGCCGTCCTGGCCCTGACCCACCACCGCGCCTCGGAGGCCGCCCGCGCCGCTCTCGCCACGGCGACGACGGACTCGGACGCGGACGTCAGGGCGTACGCGACCCGCGCCCTATGAGGAACCGCTCCACTAAGCCTCCCCAGTCCCCCCTCGCCACCAGGTACCCAGCCGGTCAGCCGGTCCGGTCAGTCCCCCCCTGTCCAGTCCCCGTCCCTACATCCAGTCTTCGGGTTCCGGCTCCGCGTCCATCTCGGGCCAGTAGTCCGGGTCGCCCGGATCCTCTGCGGCAGCCGGAGCGGTACCCGGAGCAGCGCCGGGAGCGGAGGCGGGTGTGGAGCCGGTAGGCGGCGCCGGATCGTTGGCGGTGCCCGGCGGGGCGTCCAGTGCGGCCAGGACCGCGATCACGCCCTCCCCGTATGTCACCAGCTTCTTCTCGCCGACCCCGCTGATGCCGCCGAGCTGTCGCACCGACGTCGGCCACGCCGTGGCGATCTCCCGGAGTGTGGCGTCGTGGAAGATGACGTACGCGGGAACGCCCTGTTCGCGGGCCTGTTCGGCGCGCCAGGCGCGCAGGGCCTCGAAGGCGGGGAGCAGTGCCTCGGGCAGTTCGGCCGCGGCGGCCTTGGGCTTGTTCCGGCCGGAGGCGGAGGAGCCCGACGCCTTCGACGTGGCGGGCTTTTTCGGCTCCTTGCGCAGCGGTACGTCCCGCTCGCGGCGCAGCACCTCGCCGCTGGCTTCCGTGAGCACCAGCGTGCCGTACTCCCCCTCGACCGCGAGCAGCCCCTGGGCCAGCAACTGCCGTACGACGCCCCGCCATTCGCCCTCGGCGAGATCCTCGCCGATGCCGAACACCGACAACTGGTCGTGGTCGAACTGGATCACCTTGGCCGTGCGCTTGCCCATCAGGATGTCGACGATCTGCACGGCGCCGAACTTCTGGCCGCGCTCCCGCTGCAGCCGCACCACGGTCGACAGCACCTTCTGGGCGGCGACCGTGCCGTCCCAGGTCTCCGGCGGTGTCAGGCAGGTGTCGCAGTTGCCGCAGCCCGCCGCGGACGGGTCCTGGCCGAAGTAGGCGAGGAGCTGGCTGCGGCGGCACTGGGCGGTCTCGCACAGGGCCAGCATCGAGTCCAGGTGGGCGCCGGCCCGCCGCCGGAAGGCCTCGTCGCCCTCACCGGACTGGATCAGTTTGCGCTGCTGTATGACGTCGTTGAGGCCGTACGCCATCCATGCCGTGGAGGGCAGTCCGTCACGGCCGCCGCGCCCCGTCTCCTGGTAGTAGCCCTCGATCGACTTGGGCAGGTCGAGGTGGGCGACGAACCGCACGTCGGGCTTGTCGATGCCCATGCCGAAGGCGATGGTCGCGCACACGACCAGGCCGTCCTCCCGCAGGAACCGGGACTGGTGCGCCGCGCGGGTGCCCGCGTCCAACCCTGCGTGGTAGGGCACCGCCGCCACGCCGTTGCGGGAGAGGAACTCGGCTGTCTTCTCCACGGAGTTGCGCGAGAGGCAGTACACGATGCCCGCGTCGCCCGCGTGCTCCTCGTGCAGGAAGCTCAGCAACTGCTTCTTGGGGTCGGCCTTCGGCACGATCCGGTACTGGATGTTGGGCCGGTCGAAGCTCGCCACGAAGTGCCGGGCCGACGGCATGTTCAGGCGCTGGGTGATCTCCTCGTGCGTCGCGCGGGTGGCCGTCGCCGTGAGGGCGATCCGCGGGACGTCCGGCCAGCGCTCGCCGAGCAGGGAGAGCGAGAGGTAGTCGGGGCGGAAGTCGTGGCCCCACTGGGAGACGCAGTGCGCCTCGTCGATCGCGAAGACCGCGACCTTGCCGCGCGAGAGGAGGTCCAGGGTGGAGTTCAGGCGCAGCCGCTCCGGCGCCAGGTACAGCAGGTCCAGCTCGCCGGCGAGGAACTCGGCCTCGACGACGCGCCGCTCGTCGAAGTTCTGCGTGGAGTTCATGAACCCGGCGTTCACGCCGAGCGCCCGCAGCGCGTCCACCTGGTCCTGCATGAGGGCGATGAGAGGCGAGACGACGATGCCCGTACCGGGTCTGACCAGGGACGGGATCTGGTAGCACAGCGACTTGCCGCCGCCGGTCGGCATGAGGACGACCGCGTCCCCGCCCGCCACCACGTGTTCGATGACCGCTTGCTGCTCGCCGCGGAAGGCCTCGTACCCGAAGACCCGGTGCAGCGTGGCCAGCGCCTCGCTCTCGGTCCGCTCCGGTGTCCCGGTGATCGCTGTCATCGCGCTGATCCCACCCGTCCCGCCCATCGTCTGGTCCCCCGTACGTCGTCACTCGACCACTGCCTCCACGATAGGGGTCCGGACTGACACCACCCGAGTTATCCACAGGCCCGATCGAGTCACCCTGTGTACAACTTCCGTCACTCGAACATGGCTGCGGGCCCGGCCCCGGGAAAACCAAGGGGAACCGGGCCCGCCGCCGGCCAGGACGCGCCGTATCAGTGCAGCTCAGCGCACGAACACGCCCGCCTGGTTCGCCAGGTCCAGGAAGTACTGCGGTGCCACACCGAGCACCAGCGTGACCGCCACGCCGACCCCGATCGCCATCATCGTCAGCGGCGACGGAACGGCGACGGTCGGGCCCTCGGGCCGCGGCTCGCTGAAGAACATGAGCACGATGACCCGGATGTAGAAGAACGCGGCGATCGCCGACGAGATCACACCGACCACGACCAGTGGTGCCGCGCCGCCCTCCGCGGCCGCCTTGAACACGGCGAACTTTCCGGCGAACCCGGAGGTCAGCGGGATGCCGGCGAAGGCCAGCAGGAACACCGCGAACACGGCCGCCACCAGCGGCGACCGCCGGCCGAGCCCCGCCCACTTGGACAGGTGCGTGGCCTCGCCGCCGGCGTCGCGCACGAGGGTGACCACGGCGAACGCGCCGATCGTCACGAACGAGTACGCGGCCAGGTAGAAGAGGACGGACGACACGCCGTCCGGGGTGGTCGCGATGACACCCGCGAGGATGAATCCGGCGTGCGCGATGGACGAGTACGCCAGCAGCCGCTTGATGTCGGTCTGGGTGATCGCGACGATCGCGCCGCCCAGCATGGTGACGATCGCGACGCCCCACATGACCGGCCGCCAGTCCCAGCGCAGGCCGGGCAGGACGACGTACAGCAGACGCAGCAGCGCGCCGAAGGCGGCCACCTTGGTCGCCGCGGCCATGAAGCCGGTGACCGGGGTCGGCGCACCCTGGTAGACGTCGGGCGTCCACATGTGGAACGGCACCGCGCCCACCTTGAACAGCAGCCCCATGACGATCATCGCCGCGCCGACGAGGAGCAGCGCGTCGTTGCCCATGGTGTCGGCGAGCGCCGGGTTGACGTTCTGGACGGTGCCGTCGACGACCTGCGCGATCGTGCCGTACGACACCGAGCCCGCGTACCCGTAGAGCAGCGCGATGCCGAAGAGGGTGAACGCGGAGGCGAACGCGCCGAGGAGGAAGTACTTGACCGCGGCCTCCTGCGACATGAGCCGCTTGCGGCGGGCCAGGGCGCACAGCAGGTACAGCGGCAGCGAGAAGACTTCCAGGGCGATGAAGAGGGTCAGCAGGTCGTTGGCCGACGGGAAGACCAGCATGCCGGCGACCGCGAACAGCAGCAGCGGGAAGACCTCGGTGGTCGCGAATCCGGCTTTGACGGCGGCCTGCTCGCTGTCGCTGCCCGGCACGGAGGCCGCTTGGGCGGCGAAGGAGTCGACGCGGTTGCCGTGCATCTCGGGGTCGAGGCGCCGCTCGGCGAAGGTGAACAGGCCGACCAGTGCGGCCAGCAGGATGGTGCCCTGGAGGAAGAGGGCCGGTCCGTCGACGGCGATCGCGCCCATGGCGGCGATGCGCGCCTTCGTGGTGCCGTACCCGCCCTCCGCCAGCGCCACCACCGCGGCGAAGGCGGCGACCAGCGCCACGACGGATACGAACAACTGTGCGTAGTAGCGGTGCTTGCGCGGCACGAACGCCTCGACGAGCACGCCGATGATCGCCGCGCCCAGGACGATCAAGGTGGGCGACAATTGCCCGTACTCGATCTTGGGTGTGTCGATCTTCGCGATCGGGTCGGCCGCGGTTGCCGCCGTTGTCCACAGGCTGTGGACGGCTGATGCGCTCACTTGGCCGCCTCCACCTCGGGCTTGGGGTCCTTCTTGTGTACGTCGGACAGGGTCTGCTTGACGGCCGGGTTCACGATGTCCGTGACCGGCTTCGGATAGACGCCGAGGAAGATCAACAGCACGATCAGCGGGGCGACGACCACGAGCTCACGCGCGCGGAGGTCGGGCATCGCGGAGACCTCGGGTTTCACCGGGCCCGTCATCGTCCGCTGGTAGAGGACGAGGGTGTAGAGCGCGGCGAGGACGATGCCCAGGGTGGCGACGATGCCGATCGCCGGGTAGCGCGCGAACGTGCCGACCAGGACCAGGAACTCGCTCACGAAGGGCGCGAGCCCGGGCAGCGACAGGGTCGCCAGGCCGCCGATCAGGAAGGTGCCGGCGAGCACCGGGGCGACCTTCTGCACCCCGCCGTAGTCGGCGATGAGCCGCGAGCCGCGGCGCGAGATCAGGAAGCCGGCGACCAGCATCAGGGCGGCCGTCGAGATGCCGTGGTTGACCATGTAGAGCGTCGCGCCGGACTGCCCCTGGCTGGTCATCGCGAAGATGCCCAGCACGATGAACCCGAAGTGCGAGATCGACGCGTACGCCACCAGCCGCTTGATGTCCCGCTGTCCCACCGCGAGCAGCGCCCCGTAGATGATGCTGATCACCGCGAGGACGAGGATGACGGGCGTCGCCCACTTGCTCGCCTCGGGGAACAACTGGAGGCAGAACCGGAGCATCGCGAAGGTGCCCACCTTGTCGACGACCGCCGTGATGAGCACGGCGACCGGCGCGGTCGCCTCGCCCATGGCGTTGGGCAGCCAGGTGTGCAGCGGCCACAGGGGGGCCTTCACCGCGAAGGCGAAGAAGAAACCGAGGAACAGCCAGCGTTCGGTGTTCGTCGCCATGTGGAGCGAGCCGCCGGCCCGGGCCTGCGCGATCTCCTGGAGGCTGAAGTTCCCGGCGACCACATAGAGGCCGATCACCGCGGCCAGCATGATCAGACCGCCGACCAGGTTGTACAGCAGGAACTTCACGGCCGCATACGACCGTTGCGTGGACGCCGTCTCCTCGCCGTGCTCGTGGGCGCGGTCGCCGAAGCCGCCGATGAGGAAGTACATCGGGATGAGCATGGCTTCGAAGAAGATGTAGAAGAGGAAGACGTCGGTGGCCTCGAAGGAGATGATCACCATCGCCTCCACCGCAAGGATGAGAGCGAAGAAGCCTTGGGTGGGCCGCCAGCGCTTGCTGCCCGTCTCCAGCGGGTCGGCGTCGTGCCAGCCCGCCAGGATGATGAACGGGATCAGCAGGGCGGTCAGCGCGATGAGCGCCACCGCGATGCCGTCCACGCCCAGCTCGTACCGGACCCCGAACTCCTTGATCCAGGAGTGGGATTCGGTGAGCTGGTAGCGGTCGCCGCCGGGGTCGAAGCGGACCAGGACGACGACCGCCAGGGCGAGCGTCGCGAGGGAGATCAGCAGCGCCAGCGCTTTGGCGGCGTTGCGCCGGGCGGCCGGGACGGCGGCCGTGGCGACCGCCCCGATCGCCGGGAGCGCGGCCGTCGCTGTCAGCAGAGGAAAGGACATCGGTATCAGACCGCCCTCATCAGCAGGGTCGCGGCGATGAGGATCGCCACCCCCCCGAACATCGAGACCGCGTACGACCGCGCGTAGCCGTTCTGCAACTTGCGGAGCCGTCCGGACAGGCCGCCCATGGAGGCCGCCGTGCCGTTGACGACGCCGTCGACCAGGGTGTGGTCGACGTAGACCAGGGAGCGGGTGAGGTGCTCGCCGCCGCGCACCAGGACGACGTGGTTGAAGTCGTCCTGGAGGAGGTCGCGCCGGGCCGCGCGGGTGAGCAGCGATCCGCGCGGGGCGACGACCGGGACGGGACGGCGGCCGTACTGGGCGTAGGCGATGGCCACGCCGACGACGAGCACCACCATGGTGGCGAGGGTGACCGTCAGGGCGCTGACCGGGGAGTCGCCGTGGGAGTGGCCGGTGACGGGCTCCAGCCAGTGCACGAAGCGGTCGCCGATGCTGAAGAACGCGCCGGCGAAGACCGATCCGAAGGCCAGCACGATCATCGGGATCGTCATGGACTTCGGGGACTCGTGCGGGTGCGGCTCGTGCCCGTCCTCGTCGGGCTGCCAGCGCTTCTCGCCGAAGAACGTCATCAGCATCACGCGCGTCATGTAGAACGCGGTGATGGCCGCGCCGAGCAGGGCGCAGCCGCCGAGGATCCAGCCCTCGGTGCCGCCCTTGGCGAACGCCGCCTCGATGATCTTGTCCTTGGAGAAGAAGCCCGACAGGCCCGGGAAGCCGATGATGGCGAGGTAGCCGAGGCCGAAGGTGACGAAGGTGATCGGCATGTACGTCCTGAGGCCGCCGTACTTCCGCATGTCGACCTCGTCGTTCATGCCGTGCATGACCGAGCCGGCGCCGAGGAACAGGCCGGCCTTGAAGAAACCGTGCGTCACCAGGTGCATGATCGCGAAGACGTAGCCGATGGGGCCGAGGCCCGCGGCCAGCACCATGTAGCCGATCTGCGACATCGTCGAGCCGGCCAGCGCCTTCTTGATGTCGTCCTTCGCGCAACCGACGATCGCACCGAACAGGAGCGTGACGGCGCCGACGACGGTGACGACCAGTTGCGCGTCGGGCGCCGCGTTGAAGATCGCGGCGGACCGGACGATCAGGTACACGCCCGCGGTGACCATCGTCGCCGCGTGGATGAGGGCCGAGACCGGGGTCGGGCCCTCCATGGCGTCCCCGAGCCAGGACTGCAGCGGCACCTGGGCGGACTTGCCGCAGGCGGCGAGCAGAAGCATCAGGGCGATGGCGGTGAGCTTGCCCTCGCTCGCGTCCCCGGCGATGCCGGGCTGCCCCTCCGACCCGAGCAGCGGGCCGAAGGCGAAGGTGCCGAAGGTGGTGAACATCAGCATGATGGCGATCGACAGGCCCATGTCGCCGACGCGGTTGACCAGGAAGGCCTTCTTCGCGGCCGTCGCGGCGCTGGGCTTGTGCTGCCAGAAGCCGATGAGCAGGTAGGACGCGAGACCGACGCCCTCCCAGCCGACGTACAGCAGCAGGTAGTTGTCGGCGAGGACGAGCAGCAGCATCGCCGCGAGGAACAGGTTCAGGTAGCCGAAGAAGCGGCGGCGGCGCTCGTCGTGCTCCATGTACCCGATCGAGTACAGGTGGATCAGCGAGCCGACGCCCGTGATCAGCAGCACGAACGTCATCGACAACTGGTCGAGGCGGAAGGCGACGTCCGCCTGGAAGCCCCCCACCTGGATCCAGGTGAACAGGTGCTGCGTCAGTGTGCGGTGTTCGGCGTCCTTGCTCAGCAGGTCGCCGAAGAGGACCACGCCGAACACGAACGAGGTGGTCGACAGGAGCGTGCCGATCCAGTGGCCCACGGCGTCGAGCCGACGGCCGCCGACCAGGAGCACGGCCGCTCCGAGCAGGGGCGCCGCGATCAGCAGCGCAATCAGGTTCTCCACGATTCTTCCGACCCCTTACAGCTTCATCAGGCTGGCGTCGTCGACCGAGGCCGAGTGGCGGGAGCGGAACAGCGACACGATGATCGCGAGTCCCACCACGACCTCCGCGGCGGCGACGACCATCGTGAAGAAGGCGATGATCTGGCCGTCGAGATTGCCGTGCATCCGGGAGAAGGTGACGAACGCGAGGTTGCAGGCGTTGAGCATGAGTTCGATGCACATGAACACGACGATCGCGTTGCGCCTGATCAGCACGCCCGTCGCGCCGATCGTGAACAACAGGGCCGCGAGGTAGAGGTAGTTGACGGGGTTCACTTCGACGCCTCCTCGGTCCGCTGGGCGTTCCACTTCAGGTGCGGCGGCTCGACCGCGGACCGCTCCAGGCGCTCCTCGGCGCGCTGTTCCAGGGCCTTGAGGTCGCTCAGCGCCTCGGTGGACACGTCCCGGATCTGACCGCGCTCGCGCAGCGTCCTGCTGACCGTGAGCTCCGACGGGGTGCCGTCGGGCAGCAGGCCCTGGACGTCGACGGCGTTGTGCCGCGCGTACACGCCGGGGGCGGGCAGCGGCGGTACGTGCGTGCCCTCGCGGACGCGCTGCTCGGACAGCTCGCGCTGGGTCTTGGCGCGCTCGGTGCGCTCGCGGTGGGTGAGCACCATGGCGCCGACGGCGGCCGTGATGAGCAGGGCGCCGGTGATCTCGAAGGCGAAGACGTATTTGGTGAAGATGAGGGCCGCGAGGCCCTCCACGTTGCCGTTCGCGTTCGCCTCGGCGAGGCCGTCGAACTCCGTCAGGGAGGCGTTGCCGATGCCGGCGATCAGCAGGACGCCGAAGCCGAGACCGCTGACGAGGGCCAGCCAGCGCTGCCCCTTGATGGTCTCCTTCAGGGAGTCCGCCGTGGTGACGCCCACGAGCATCACCACGAACAGGAACAGCATCATGATCGCGCCGGTGTAGACGACGATCTGCACGATGCCCAGGAAGTACGCGCCGTTGGCGAGGTAGAACACCGCCAGGATGATCATGGTCCCGGCGAGGCAGAGCGCGCTGTGCACGGCCCGCCTCATGAAGACGGTGCACAGGGCGCCGATCACCGCGACGGTGCCGAGCACCCAGAACTGGAAGGCCTCGCCGGTGGAGGTTGAGTAGGCGGCGAGCTGCGCGCTCATGCCTCCACCCCCTCGTCGCGGGCCGTGCCCGAAGGGCTCGCCGACGGCCGCGGTTCGCCCTTGGAGACGGCCGCCTGCTGCTCCGTGCCCGGCGCGGCCTCCGTCACCAGACCCCGGTAGTAGTCCTGTTCGTCCGTCCCCGGGTAGAGGGCGTGGGGGGAGTCCACCATGCCGTCCTCGAGGCCGGCGAGCAGTTGCTCCTTGGTGTAGATCAGGTTGGCGCGGCTGGAGTCGGCGAGCTCGAACTCGTTGGTCATCGTCAACGCGCGCGTGGGGCACGCCTCGATGCACAGGCCGCACAGGATGCAGCGGGCGTAGTTGATCTGGTAGACGCGCCCGTACCGCTCGCCTGGCGAGTAGCGCTCCTCCTCGGTGTTGTCCGCGCCCTCCACGTAGATGGCGTCGGCGGGGCAGGCCCAGGCGCACAGCTCGCAGCCGACGCACTTCTCCAGGCCGTCCGGATGGCGGTTGAGCTGGTGCCGTCCGTGGAACCGGGGAGCCGTGGTCTTCTCCTGCTCCGGGTACTGCTCGGTCAGCCGCTTCTTGAACATGGCCTTGAAGGTCACGCCGAAGCCGGCGACGGGGTTCTGGAAGCCGGGCTTCGACTGCCCGGTCTCCTTCGGCTCCTCAGCCATCGGACGCCTCCTTTCCATCCTGCGATCCGTCACTCACAGTGTCCACCCCACCACTGACAATGAGCTCCCGCTCCCGGCGCGGACTGCGCCGAGGCACCGGCGGCAGCTCCTGTCCGGGCAGCGGCGGCACGGGGAATCCGCCCGCCATCGGGTCGAACCCGGCGGCGGGTTCGGCGGGCTCCTGCGCCTCCTTCCCTCCGTGGCGGAACATGTCCACGACGAAGGAGAGCAACAGCACGGCCAGGACCCCGCCGGCGACGTACAGGAAGATGTCGGCGAAGTCGTAGTGCTCGTTGCGCAGCGTCCGTACGGTCGCGACGAGCATCAGCCACGTCACCGAGACCGGGATCAGGACCTTCCAGCCGAGCTTCATCAACTGGTCGTAGCGGACGCGGGGCAGCGTGCCGCGCAGCCAGATGAAGAAGAACAGCAGCAGTTGCACCTTGACGACGAACCAGAGCATCGGCCACCAGCCGTGGTTCGCGCCCTCCCAGAAGCTGCTGATCGGCCAGGGGGCCCGCCAGCCGCCGAGGAAGAGCGTGGTCGACACGGCGGAGACCGTCACCATGTTCACGTACTCGGCGAGCATGAACAGCGCGAACTTGATCGACGAGTACTCGGTGTTGAAGCCGCCGACCAGGTCGCCCTCGGACTCCGGCATGTCGAAGGGGGCGCGGTTGGTCTCGCCGACCATGGTGACGATGTAGAGGATGAACGACACCGGCAGCAGCAGGATGTACCAGCGGCCTTGCTGCTGCTCGACGATCGTCGACGTCGACATCGACCCCGAGTAGAGGAACACCGACGCGAACGCGGCGCCCATCGCGATCTCGTACGAGATCATCTGCGCGCAGGACCGCAGGCCGCCCAGCAGCGGGTACGTGGAGCCGGAGCTCCAGCCCGCCAGGACGATGCCGTAGATGCCCACGGAGGCGACCGCGAGGATGTAGAGCATCGCGATCGGCAGGTCGGTCAACTGCATCGTGGTGCGCTGGCCGAAGATCGAGACTTCGTTGTCGGCCGGGCCGAAGGGGATCACCGCGATCGCCATGAAGGCCGGGATGGCCGCGATGATCGGCGCGAGGACGTACACCACCTTGTCCGCGCGTTTGACGATGATGTCCTCCTTCAGCATGAGCTTCACGCCGTCGGCGAGCGACTGGAGCATGCCCCAGGGGCCGTGCCGGTTGGGGCCGATGCGCAACTGCATCCAGGCGACGACCTTGCGCTCCCAGACGATGGAGAACAGCACGGTCACCATCAGGAAGGCGAAGCAGAAGACGGCCTTGACGACGACCAGCCACCAGGGGTCGCGGCCGAACATCGAGAGGTCTTCAGCGGCCAGGTACGGGCTCATGCCTCCACCTCCTTGGGGGCGTCGGCGGTGTGCGTCGCCGGGCCGATACGGACGAGGGAGCCGGGCGTGGCCCCGGCGTCGGAGGCGACGCCCCGGCCGGTGGAGTTCAGCGGGAGCCACACCACGCGGTCGGGCATCTCGGTGATCTGCAGCGGCAGTTCGACCACCCCGGCAGGTCCGGTCACGGCGAGCACGTCGCCGTCCTTGACGCCCGCCTCGGCGGCCGTGGCGGGCGACACACGCGCGCGTGCGGCGTGCCGGGTCCCGGCGAGCGCCTCGTCACCCTGCTGGAGGACACCCTGGTCGAGCAGCAGACGGTGCCCGGCGAGGACGGCCTCCCCGGCGGCGGGGCGCGGCAACTGCGCCGCGCTCTCCAGGGGGTCGGTGGCCCGGGAGCCGTCCCAGGCGCCGAGCCGGTCGAGCTCCGCGCGCGCGGTGCGCAGGTCCGGCAGGCCGAGGTGGACGTCCATGGCGTCGGCCAGCATCTGCAGCACGCGCGCGTCCGAGGGCGCCGGGCGGCGGGTCATCTGGTCGGGCTTCAGCGCCGCCTCGAAGGAACGGACCCGGCCCTCCCAGTTGAGGAAGGCGCCCGCCTTCTCGACGACCGCGGCCACCGGGAGGACGACGTCGGCGCGCTCGGCGACCTCGCCGGGCCGCAGCTCCAGCGACACCACGAAACCGGCCTCGGAGAGCGCCTCACGCGCGCGTGCCGGGTCGGGCAGGTCCGCGACCTCGACGCCCGCGACGAGCAGCGCCTGAAGTTCGCCGGACGCGGCGGCCTCGACCATCTGACCGGTGTCCCGGCCGTGGCGGTGCGGGAGTTCGGCCAGGCCCCAGACCGCGGCGACCTCCGCACGCGCGCGTGGATCGGTGGCCGGCCGGCCACCTGGCAGCAGCGACGGCAGCGCACCCGCCTCGATCGCGCCCCGCTCCCCCGCCCGGCGCGGAATCCACGCCAGCCGGGCGCCGGTCGCCGAGGCGGCCCGCACGGCGGCGGTCAGACCACCGGCCACACCGGCCAGCCGCTCCCCGACGACGATCACCGCGCCCTCGGCCCGCAGCGCCTCCGCGGCCCGCGCGCCCGCGCCCTCCAGGCCGACGTCGCCAGCCAGCGCGTCCAGCCACTCCGTCTCGGTGCCCGGAGCGGCCGGCAGCAGCGTGCCGCCCGCCTTCCCCAGCCCCCGGGTGGCGTGCGTGGCCAGCGAGAACACCCGCTGCCCGTGCCCCCGCCAGGCCTTGCGCAGCCGCAGGAAGACGCCGGGCGCCTCCTCCTCCGACTCGAACCCGACCAGCAGAACGGCGGGCGCCTTCTCCAGGAAGGTGTACGTGACGCCCGTACCGTCGAGGTCGCGGCCGCGGCCGGCGACGCGGGCGGCCAGGAAGTCGGCCTCCTCGCCGCTGTGCACGCGCGCGCGGAAGTCGATGTCGTTGGTGTCGAGCGCCACGCGCGCGAACTTGCTGTACGCGTAGGCGTCCTCGATGGTGAGCCGACCGCCGGTCAGGACACCGGTCCGGCCGCGCGACGCCAGCAGCCCCTGAGCCGCGATCTGCAACGCCTCCGGCCAGGAGGCCGGTACGAGGTCGCCCTCGGCGTTGCGCACCAGAGGCGTGTCGAACCGGTCCCGCTGCTGCGCGTACCGGAACGCGAACCGCCCCTTGTCGCAGATCCACTCCTCGTTGACCTCGGGGTCGTCGGCGGCCAGGCGCCGCATGACCTTGCCGCGCCGGTGGTCGGTGCGGGTGGCGCAGCCGCCTGCGCAGTGCTCGCACACGGAGCGCGAGGAGACGAGGTCGAAGGGCCGGGAGCGGAATCGGTACGCCGCCGAGGTCAGCGCGCCGACGGGGCAGATCTGGATGGTGTTGCCGGAGAAGTACGACTCGAAGGGGTCGCCGTCACCGGTGCCGACCTGCTGCAGCGCGCCCCGCTCGACCAGTTCGATCATCGGGTCGCCCGCGATCTGGTTCGAGAACCGGGTGCAGCGCGCGCACAGCACACACCGTTCGCGGTCGAGCAGCACCTGCGTGGAGATCGGGACGGGCTTCTCGTACGTCCGCTTGCGGCCCTCGAAGCGGGATTCCGCCTGGCCGTGCGACATGGCCTGGTTCTGCAGCGGGCACTCGCCGCCCTTGTCGCAGACCGGGCAGTCCAGCGGGTGGTTGATGAGGAGCAGCTCCATCACGCCGTGCTGCGCCTTCTCGGCGACGGGCGAGGTGAGTTGGGTCTTCACCACCATCCCGTCCGTACACGTGATCGTGCAGGACGCCATGGGTTTGCGCTGGCCCTCGACCTCGACGATGCACTGGCGGCAGGCGCCGGCCGGGTCGAGGAGAGGGTGGTCGCAAAAGCGCGGGATCTCGATGCCGAGCTGTTCGGCGGCCCGGATGACCAGGGTGCCCTTGGGCACGCTGATCTCGGCGCCGTCGATCGTCAGCGTCACGAGATCTTCCGGCGGGACCGCCGCCCCGCCCCCGGAGGGAGCGCTGGTGGTCACCGTCATGCGTTCACCTCCGTGTGCTTGTCCGCCCAGACGGTCGACCGGGCCGGGTCGAAGGGGCAGCCGCGGCCCGTGATGTGCTCCTCGTACTCCGCGCGGAAGTACTTGAGCGAGGAGAAGATCGGCGAGGCGGCGCCGTCGCCGAGGGCGCAGAAGGACTTGCCGTTGATGTTGTCGGCGATGTCGTTGAGTTTGTCGAGATCGGTGAGCGCGCCCTTGCCGGCCTCGATGTCGCGCAGCAACTGCACGAGCCAGTACGTGCCTTCGCGGCACGGGGTGCACTTGCCGCAGGACTCGTGGGCGTAGAACTCGGTCCAGCGGGTGACGGCCCGCACGACGCAGGTCGTTTCGTCGAAGCACTGGAGAGCTTTGGTACCCAGCATGGAACCCGCGGCGCCCACTCCTTCGTAGTCAAGAGGGACGTCGAGGTGCTCGTCGGTGAACATCGGCGTCGAGGAGCCGCCCGGCGTCCAGAACTTGAGCCGGTGCCCGGGTCGCATGCCGCCGCTCATCTCGAGGAGTTGGCGCAGGGTGATGCCGAGCGGGGCCTCGTACTGGCCGGGGGCGGCGACATGGCCGCTGAGCGAGTAGAGCGTGAAGCCCGGGGACTTCTCGCTGCCCATCGACCTGAACCATTCTTTTCCGTTTTTCAGGATCGCGGGAACTGAAGCGATCGACTCGACGTTATTCACCACAGTCGGGCACGCATAGAGGCCCGCGACCGCAGGAAAGGGGGGACGAAGCCGCGGTTGACCACGGCGGCCTTCGAGCGAGTCGAGCAGCGCGGTCTCCTCACCGCAGATGTACGCGCCGGCGCCGGCGTGCACGGTGAGTTCGAGGTCGAGTCCGCTGCCCAGGATGTTCTCGCCGAGGTAGCCCGCCGCGTAGGCCTCGCGCACGGCCTCGTGCAACCGCCGCAGCACAGGGACGACTTCACCACGCAGATAGATGAAGGCATGAGACGACCTGATGGCATAGCAAGCGATCACCATGCCCTCGATGAGGCTATGCGGGTTCGCGAAGAGGAGCGGGATGTCCTTACAGGTCCCGGGCTCCGATTCGTCGGCGTTGACAACTAGATAGTGCGGCTTTCCATCCCCCTGGGGAATGAACTGCCATTTCATTCCCGTCGGGAATCCCGCGCCGCCCCGCCCTCGCAGACCGGAGTCCTTTACGTACGCGATGAGGTCGTCCGGCGACATGGCGAGCGCCTTGCGGAGGCCCTCGTATCCTTCGTGCCTTCGGTAGACGTCCAGGCTCCAGGACCTGTCCTCGTCCCAGAAGGCCGACAGCACGGGTGCGAGCAGCTTCTCGGGGCTGCTGCCTTTCAGTTCGGGTGCCAAGGTCATCACTCCCCCTCCTCGGCGGTAGGCCCTGCCGGGTGGGCCGGGTCGGAGGCCGACGTGTCCTGCGGCGCGTCGTGCGAACTCAGGTGCTCGGTGGGCGACGGCTCGTGCACCGCCCGGTCCTGCGGTTCGTCGTGCGGCCCGCCGTCCCGCGGGTGGACCACGCGCGCGGGTGCGGTCTCTCCCCTTGCCAGGCGAAGACCCGCCAGCGACGCCGGTCCGGCGCTGCCGCTCGCCTCGACGGCCCCGTCCCGCTCGTCGGGGAAGCCCGCCAGGATCCGGGCGGTCTCCTTGAAGGTGCACAGCGGCGCACCGCGCGTGGGCGAGACCGTGCGTCCGATCCGCAGGTCGTCCACCATGCGCTTGGCGCTCTGCACGGTCTGGTTGTCGAAGAACTCCCAGTTGACCATCACGACCGGCGCGAAGTCGCAGGCCGCGTTGCACTCGATGTGCTCCAGAGTGATCTTTCCGTCGTCGGTGGTCCCACCGTTGCCGACACCCAGGTACTTCTGGAGCTCCTCGAAGATCGCGTCGCCGCCCATCACCGCGCACAGCGTGTTGGTGCAGACGCCCACCTGGTAGTCCCCGCCGGGGCGGCGCCGGTACATGGTGTAGAAGGTGGCGACCGCGGTGACCTCGGCCGTGGTCAGGTCGAGCACGTCCGCGCAGAACCGCATCCCGGTGCGCGTGACGTGGCCCTCCTCCGCCTGCACGAGGTGCAGCAACGGCAGGAGCGCGGACCGGGAGTCGGGGTAGCGGGCGATGATCTCGCGCGCGTCCGCGTCCAGCCGGGCTCGGATGTCGTCCGGGTAGCCGGGCGCGGGCAGTTCGGGCATGCCCAGGCTCACGCCCTGCTCGGAAGAAGAGGTGGTCACCGGTCGACGCCTCCCATCACGGGGTCGATGGAGGCGACGGCGACGATGACGTCGGCGATCTGGCCGCCCTCGCACATCGCCGCCATGGCCTGAAGGTTGGTGAAGGACGGGTCGCGGAAGTGGACCCGGTAGGGGCGGGTGCCTCCGTCGGAGACGGCGTGCACCCCGAGCTCGCCCTTGGGCGACTCGACGGCCGTGTACGTCTGTCCCGGCGGTACCCGGAAGCCCTCGGTGACCAGCTTGAAGTGGTGGATCAGGGCCTCCATGGAGGTGCCCATGATCTTCTTGATGTGGTCGAGGGAGTTGCCGAGACCGTCGGGTCCCAGGGCGAGCTGTGCGGGCCAGGCGATCTTCCGGTCGGCGACCATGACCGGGCCGGGCTGGAGCCGGTCCAGGCACTGTTCGACGATCCTGAGCGACTGGCGCATCTCCTCCAGCCGGATCAGGAAGCGGCCGTAGGCGTCGCAGGATTCGGCGGTCGGGACGTCGAAGTCGTACGTCTCGTAGTCGCAGTACGGCTGCGTCTTGCGCAGGTCGTGCGGGAGGCCGGCGGCGCGCAGGATCGGGCCGGTGGCGCCGAGGGCCATGCAGCCGGCCAGGTCGAGATAGCCGACGTCCTGCATACGGGCCTTGAAGATGGGGTTCCCGGTGGCGAGCTTGTCGTACTCGGGGAGGTTCTTCTGCATCTTCTTCACGAACGCGCGGATCTGGTCCACCGCGCCGGGCGGCAGGTCCTGGGCGAGTCCGCCGGGGCGGATGTACGCGTGGTTCATCCGCAGGCCCGTGATGAGCTCGTAGATGTCGAGAATCAGTTCACGATCACGGAATCCGTAGATCATGATCGTGGTGGCGCCGAGTTCCATGCCGCCGGTGGCGATGCACACCAGGTGGGAGGAGATCCGGTTCAGCTCCATCAGGAGAACCCGGATGATCTTGGCTCGCTCGGTGATCTGGTCCTCGACGCCGAGGAGCTTCTCGACGGCGAGACAGTAGGCGGTCTCGTTGAAGAAGGACGTCAGGTAGTCCATGCGCGTCACGAACGTGGTGCCCTGTGTCCACGTGCGGTATTCGAGGCTCTTCTCGATGCCGGTGTGGAGGTAGCCGATGCCGCAGCGGGCCTCGGCGACCGTCTCGCCCTCGATCTCCAGGATGAGGCGGAGCACCCCGTGGGTGGAGGGGTGCTGGGGCCCCATGTTGACGACGATGCGCTCGTCGTCGGCGCGGGTCGCGGCCTGGACGATCTCGTCCCAGTCGCCACCGGTGACCGTGTACACGGTGCCTTCGGTGGTCTCGCGGGCCGAAGCGGCGGCGGCCGCTGCTGACTGTCTGCTCATGAGTACGACCTCCGCTGGTCCGGGGCCGGGATCTGGGCACCCTTGTACTCGACGGGGATGCCGCCGAGGGGGTAGTCCTTGCGCTGCGGATGGCCCTGCCAGTCGTCCGGCATCATGATCCGCGTCAGGGCCGGGTGGCCGTCGAAGACGATCCCGAAGAAGTCGTAGGTCTCGCGTTCGTGCCAGTCGTTGGTCGGATACACGGAGACCAGGGACGGGATGTGCGGGTCGGCGTCCGGGGCGCTGACCTCCAGGCGGATCAGCCGGTTGTGGGTGATCGAGCGCAGGTGGTAGACGGCGTGCAGCTCGCGCCCCTTGTCATTGGGGTAGTGCACGGCGCTGACTCCGGTGCACAGCTCGAAGCGCAGGGCCGGGTCGTCGCGCAGGGTGCGGGCGACGCGGGGCAGGTGCTCGCGGCCGATGTGGAAGGTGAGCTCGTCGCGGTCGACGACCGTCCTCTCGATCGCGTTCTCGGGGAGCAGGCCTTGCTCCTCCAGTGCGCCTTCGAGTTCGTCGGCGACCTCGTCGAACCAGCCGCCGTAGGGCCGGCTCGCCGCTCCCGGGAGGCGGACCGAGCGGACCAGGCCGCCGTAGCCGGAGGTGTCGCCGCCGTTGTTCGCGCCGAACATGCCGCGCTGGACGCGGACCTCCTCACCGCCCTGGCCTCGCTGACCTGGGAGGTTGGAGGAGGAGAGATCCTTCTCGGGGTTCACCCCGTTCGCGTCGCTCACCGCAGCAGCCCCTTCATCTCGATCGTGGGCAGGGCCTTGAGCGCCGCTTCCTCCGCCTCGCGGGCCGCTTCCTCGGCGTTCACGCCCAACTTGGAGTTCTGGATCTTGTGGTGGAGCTTGAGGATCGCGTCCACCAGCATCTCGGGGCGCGGCGGGCAGCCCGGGAGATAGATGTCCACGGGGACGATGTGGTCGACGCCCTGGACGACCCCGTAGTTGTTGAACATGCCGCCGGAGGACGCGCACACACCCATGGAGATGACCCACTTGGGGTCGGGCATCTGGTCGTAGACCTGCCGGAGCACCGGGGCCATCTTCTGGCTGACCCGGCCGGCGACGATCATCAGGTCCGCCTGGCGGGGCGAGCCCCGGAAGACCTCCATGCCGAAGCGTGCCAGGTCGTAGCGGCCGGCGCCGGTGGTCATCATCTCGATGGCACAGCAGGCGAGGCCGAATGTGGCGGGGAAGACGGACGACTTCCGTACCCAGCCGGCGGCCTGCTCGACGGTGGTCAGCAGGAAACCACTCGGCAGCTTTTCTTCGAGTCCCATGACTAAAGGCCCCTCAGTCCCATTCCAGGCCGCCGCGCCGCCATACGTACGCGTATGCGACGAAGACGGTGAGCACGAAGAGCAGCATCTCCACGAGCCCGAAAACACCCAGGGCGTCGAAGGTGACGGCCCAGGGGTAGAGGAAGACGATCTCGATGTCGAAGACGATGAAGAGCATCGCCGTCAGGTAGTACTTGATGGGGAAGCGCCCGCCGCCGGCCGGCGTGGGGGTCGGCTCGATACCGCACTCGTAGGCCTCGAGCTTGGCGCGGTTGTACCGCTTCGGCCCGATCAGCGTGGCCATGACCACGGAGAAGATCGCAAAGCCTGCCCCGAGGGCTCCCAGTACGAGGATGGGCGCATACGCGTTCACCGCTCCTCGCTCCTCTCAGTCGGCACTGACTGCTGGCGATGGCATCGGACTCACATCAGCCTCACCGGCCCCACGAACCCCGCCCGTCCCGACGAAGATCGCGAACATGTGAAGCAGGTCACAAGCCCAACTGCCTCGCATCTTATGCCCGCCGATCTGTGATCTGCGACACGGGGTATTACACAAGCTTTGTGATCTCCACCACCTGACGAAGGATCATGAAGTCATATCGGCGGTGATCTTCATACGGGAAGCATCGAAGTGATCACAAGAAGTGACATTTACACCCGTCGTCGCAGGCTGAGAGGGTCGTCTCAATATCAAGAAGCTTCCCTTGCATGCAAATTGGTAATGGATGCGATGTCCTGATATTGGATCGCGTTCACACATCAGAGGGAGGGCGGGGCGAGATGTGGACGCGCACGCGTCCACGAACGGAAGCGGCGCTACCGCCTGCGCGAGACGCGGCCGTCGCGGTAACCGTTCCGTGACCTCCACCACATCCACAAGAGGCGCACAACAAGGGGGCTTGGCCAACGGTCCCAACCGATGTTAGGCCGAGGGCAATTCGGACGTAACGATGAAAGACCGTGATCACAGGCTTGATCACCTGTGCCCGTATTGTCCGTTACGGCGTCAATAAAGAACTCGGGGCAAGGGAATTGGGGCGGCGATTGAACAACTGTGGCGCAGCACACGTTTCTTGAAGGTATGGAGGAGCCCCTGATATCGCTTGGTCCCATGTCCCACACCGCTCACATACGCAGCCACCGGAAACCCCGCCGCAACGCGTCGACGATCGCGATGCGGGCCGGAGTCGCCAGTGGTGTACTCGGCTCGCTGGCCGTCGGCGTGGCGGCCGGCTCGGCGAACGCCGCCGAGCCGGTGACGCAGACGCTCGAACTGCCCGTGCTCACGGGCGACCTGGCCGCCCAGGTCGCGCAGTCCGCCGAGGCCACGCAGCAGGCCGCGGCGAACTACCAGTTGCAGGCCGAGCGTGACGCGGCCGCGGCGGCCGCCGCCAAGGAGGCCAAGAAGGACCTCGCCGACGCGAAGGCCGAGGCCACGAAGAAGGCGGAGGCCGCCCGCAAGGCCGCCGCCGAGCGTGCCACCCGCAATGCCGAGCGGACCACGCTCACCACGGAGTCGAGCGCCGACTCCAGTGGTTACAGCAGCACCAGCACGTCCACGGCGACCGGTTCGGCCGCGGCCGTCATCGCCTTCGTGAAGGCGCAGATCGGCGACGCGTACGTCTCCGGCGGCACCGGCCCCAACTCGTGGGACTGCTCGGGTCTCATGCAGACCGCCTTCAGGCAGGTCGGCATCAGCCTGCCGCGGGTCTCCCAGGACCAGTCGACCGCCGGCACCCAGGTGTCGCTGGACAACCTTCAGCCGGGCGACATCCTGTACTGGGGCAGCGCGGGCAGCGCGTACCACGTGGCGGTGTACGTCGGCGACGGCATGTTCGTCGGCGCGCAGAACCCGTCCACCGGTGTGGCCGAGAAGCCGCTGTCCTACGACCCGCCGACCGGCGCGGTGCGGGTGCTCTGACACCCCTTCGGTGCCCCTGAGGGCACCTCACGCACGGAAGGGCCGCAGCCGCTCGGGGGCAGCGGCCCTTCGGGCTTCCCCTGACGCGCTCGGGCGCGCGGGCCGCCGTCCGGCAACGGCAGACGCCCCACCACGCGCACTCGGCCGCCACAGGCCGCCCTCCCGCGCCTCCTACGCCCGCCCCCGCCGCACCACGCTCCCCCGCGCGCTCCAGCGCGTATCAGCCGTCTCCTGGCGCGCCAGGCCGTAGCGGTCGCTCTCCTGGCATGCTCGGCGGGCGGGTCGTGGAACTCCGCGGCTCGTCCACGCGTTGGAGGAGAGAACGCCATGCCACGTGTCTTCGTTCAGGGTCGGCCCGTCGCCTCGTATCCCCCGCTCGCGCCCGAGGCCCGGCGCGGGTCGGTGCGGCGGGTCGTCGAGGTCGGCGAAGAGGTGCTGCACAAGTCCTGCCGGGACGTGACCGAGTTCGGGCCCGAGTTGGCCGCGCTCATCGACGACATGTTCCTCACCATGTACGTCGCCGACGGGGCCGGGCTCGCGGCGAACCAGGTCGGCGTCGGTCTGCGGCTGTTCGTCTACGACTGCCGGGACGACGAAGGTGTCCGACATGTCGGACACATCGTCAATCCGGTGCCGGACCGGCTCGACCCGGTCGGGCGACGGCTGCTCGACGAGGGCGAGGGGTGCCTGTCGGTGCCGGGCGCCGTCATGGACGTACCGCGGCCGGACCGGGTCGTGGTGCGGGGGTACGACCGGGAGGGCCGTCCGCTGGTCGTCGAGGGGAGGGGGTACTTCGCGCGGTGCCTCGAGCACGAGAGCGACCATCTCGACGGCCGGGTCTATCTGGACCGGCTCTCGAAGAAGGGCCGGAAGCAGGCCCTGCGGCAGGTGGCGGACCGGCGGGAAGAGGTCTTCGCGCGCCGGACCGCCAAACAGCAGGCCCTCACCGCCTGACCGGGTGGGTTCGGCTCGTGAGGGGGGTCAGGCCTTTGGGGCTACCTTGCTCAGGCCGTTGATGATGCGGTCCATCGCGTCGCCGCCTGTGGGGTCTGTGAGGTTGGCGAGCATCTTCAGGGTGAACTTCATCAGCAGCGGGTGGGTCAGGCCGCGCTGGGCGGCGATCTTCATGACCTTCGGGTTGCCGATGAGCTTCACGAAGGCGCGGCCCAGCGTGTAGTAGCCGCCGTAGGTGTCCGCGAGGATCTGCGGGTAGCGCTGCAGGGCCAGTTCGCGCTGGCCGGGGGTGGCGCGGGCGTGGGCCTGGACGATGACGTCGGCGGCGATCTGGCCGGACTCCATGGCGTAGGCGATGCCCTCGCCGTTGAAGGGGTTCACCAGGCCGCCGGCGTCGCCGACCAGCAGCAGGCCCTTGGTGTAGTGGGGCTTGCGGTTGAAGGCCATGGGGAGGGCGGCGCCGCGGATCGGGCCGGTCATGTTTTCGGGGGTGTACCCCCAGTCCTCCGGCATGGACGCGCACCAGGCCTTGAGGACCTCGCGCCAGTCGAGTTCCTTGAAGGAGTCGGAGGTGTTCAGGACGCCGAGGCCGACGTTCGACGTGCCGTCGCCCATGCCGAAGATCCAGCCGTAGCCCGGCAGCAGCCGGTCCTCGCCCGGGCCCCGGCGGTCCCACAGTTCGAGCCAGGACTCCAGGTAGTCGTCCTCGTGGCGCGGGGAGGTGAAGTAGGTGCGGACGGCGACGCCCATCGGGCGGTCCTCGCGGCGGTGCAGGCCCATCGCGAGGGAGAGGCGGGTGGAGTTGCCGTCGGCGGCGACCACCAGCGGGGCGCGGAAGGTGACTTCGCGCTTCTCCTCGCCCAGTTTGGCGCGCACACCGGTGATGCGGCCGGTGCGGTCGTCGATGATCGGGGCGCCGACGTTGCAGCGCTCGTAGAGGCGGGCGCCCGCTTTCTGGGCCTGGCGGGCGAGTTGCTCGTCGAAGTCGTCGCGCTTGCGGACGAGGCCGTAGTCGGGGAAGGAGGCGAGATCCGGCCAGTCGAGCTGCAACCGCACCCCGCCGCCGATGATCCTGAGGCCCTTGTTGCGCAGCCAGCCGGCCTCCTCGGAGATGTCGATGCCCATGGCCACGAGCTGCTTGGTGGCGCGCGGGGTGAGGCCGTCGCCGCAGACCTTCTCGCGCGGGAACTCGGTCTTCTCCAGGAGGAGTACGTCGAGTCCGGCCTTGGCGAGGTAGTAGGCGGTCGTGGAGCCGGCCGGCCCCGCGCCGACGACGATCACGTCGGCGGTGTTTTCGGAGAGGGGCTCGGCGTCGGTCTCGTTCACGACGGTCACGGCGGGATCTCCCCAAGTTCGTAATCTGCGTGCCGACCGGCACTGGACATGGGCAGTCTATTCAGCAGAATTGATCATCTGGCTGAAGGGCTGCCCAGTGAACAGAGCTCTGCCCGTTGTACGGCTGCGTGTTCCCACGGACGAGGACGCGGTCGCCTGGCATCGGGTGTTCGACCACCCGGACGTGATGGAGTTCCACGGCGGCCGATCCGCGGAGCTGTCCGCCTACGAGGAGCTGACCGCCCGCCAGCGCCGGCACGACGCCGAGCGCGGTTTCTGTCTGTGGACGATGCTGGACCGCGACGAGCGGGTCATCGGGTTCACGGGCGCGCAGCCGTGGCCTCGGGAGTGGGGTCCCAAGGGGGAGATCGAGATCGGGTGGCGGCTCGGGCGGGAGCACTGGGGGCAGGGGTATGTGACGGCTGCCGCGCAGATGACGCTGGAGCGGGTGCGGGCGGCCGGGGTGCCGGGGGTGGTGGCCATGGTCGACGCCCGCAACGAACGGTCCATCGCCGTCACGCGGCGGCTGGGGATGCGGCTCGGGGAGGTCTACACGACGCCGGAGCCGAAGCGGCAGGGGCGCTGCTACCGCCTCGACTGGTGACCCTGTGTAGTCGTCGGCCACAGAAAGACACGTAGCGCTTTCGGACGGCACCCCCTGGCGGTTACCCTTCCAGTACCGCTGGGGGTGACATCTGTGTTCATACAGCCCAAAACACCCGAAGTGCGCGTGCCCAGGCTCGTAGGCCTGATGGCCGTGGACGCGCGCGAGGCGGCCATGGCGCACGGCGTGCTGCTGGCCGCACCGGACCGGCCCGACTTCCACCGCGCGGTCGTCGACCACGTCGTACGGCAGTACCCGCCGCCGGGTGCGGAGGTGCCGCGCGGTGCCGTCGTCACCGTGTGGTTCGACTTCGGCGAGGGGGAGGGCGGCGGAGGCGCGGGGGTGCACGAGCCGCGGGTGCCGAAGCCGGGCGGGGGCGGGTTGCAGCGGGAGCTGGACCAGCCCGGGGAGCATCCGTTCGAGGCGATCAGCGGGTGAGTCCCCCTTCCGGGGTTCCCCTTGCCCTTCCGGGGTTCCTTTTGCCAAGTCCCTTTCGGGGTCAGGTCCCCTACCGTCAGGCCTGCTTGAAGCCGCGGTGCAGGGTGACCACGCCGCCTGTCAGGTTGCGCCAGGCGACCTTCGTCCAGCCGGCCTTGCGCAGGTGCTCGGCCAGGGCGGGCTGGTCGGGCCAGGCGCGGATGGACTCGGCGAGGTAGACGTAGGCGTCGGGGTTCGAGGAGACCGCGCGGGCGACCGGGGGCAGGGCGCGCATCAGGTACTCGGTGTAGACGGTCCGGAAGGGCGCCCACGTCGGGTGCGAGAACTCGCAGATCACGACGCGTCCGCCGGGCCGGGTCACCCGGTGCATCTCGCGCAGGGCCGCGTCGAAGTCCTGCACGTTGCGCAGCCCGAAGGAGATGGTGACGGCGTCGAAGGTGTCGTCCTTGAAGGGCAGCCGGGTCGCGTCGCCGGCCGTGAAGGGCAGCCAGCCGTGGTTGCGCTTGCCGACCTGGAGCATGCCGAGGGAGAAGTCGCAGGGGACGACGTACGCGCCGGTCCGTGCGAAGGGGAGGGAGGAGGTGGCCGTGCCCGCGGCGAGGTCCAGGACCTTCTGGGCGGGGCGGGCGTCGACCGCCTTCGCGACCTCCTTGCGCCACCTGCGGTCCTGGCCCAGCGACAGCACGTCGTTGGTCAGGTCGTACCGTTCCGCCACGCGGTCGAACATCGAGGCGACTTCGTGGGGCTGCTTGTTCAGGGAAGCGCGGGTCACCTCGCCATTCTTGCAGCACCCCCTCGGGGAATTTCGGGCAACCTCACGGCAGGAGCCTCGGCTTCTTCTTCGCCGCCACGTCCTCGACCCACCCGCACAGCAGCACGAAGACGCCGATCAGCACACAGGCCACGCCGAACATGAACCACTGGCTGTCCAGCGGCAGGTAGGTCTCGAACGCGGGGACGTCCCAGAAGCGGTCGATCAGCGGGACGGCGAGGATCAGGGCGATCTGGTGCCAGAGGTAGATCGTGACGGCGCGCGCGTTGAAGACGGTGACGATCCGGTTGGTCCGCCGGAAGCGGGTCAGCCAGGCGAAGTCGATGCCGAAGTACGACTTGGCCCACATCAGCAGCATGACGAAGCCGGCCGACCAGAAGGCCTGCGCGAGCGGGATCTCGTCCAGGTCGTAGGTGCCGGCGTCGGCCTGGTGCGTGAAGGCGTACCAGCCGCCGAAGCCGATCGCCGCCAGCGAGACGACGGCCACCAGGGCCGGTTTCAGCCGCTGGAGCACGCCGTCGCGGTGCGCGAAGCCGAGCAGCCAGCAGAAGAGGTACGTCGACAGGTCCCACAGGGCGGAGCCGACGCGGTTGTCCGGGCCCGCCCAGACGAAGTTCAGGACCAGGATCGGCGCGAGGGAGAGCGCGAGCACCGGGAGCGGAGCCAGGCGGAACACGCGCAGCAGGAGCGGGGACAGCAGGACGAACCAGAGGTACGTCCGCAGGTACCAGAGGATCTCCCAGGCCTGCTCGCCCCAGGCGTTGCCCGGCGGGTCGCCCAGCGGGACGACCCAGTAGACGATCTCCCAGTTCGGCATCCAGCCGTGCACCAGCATCGCCAGGACGACGAAGACGCCCCAGAACCAGAAGGGGGGCAGGAGGCGGCGCAGCCGGCTCTTGAGGACCTTGGGCGCGGGCCGCTCCAGGGACTTCGCCATCAGGGTGCCGGCCAGGCCGAACATGATCCCCATGGACGGGAAGACCATGCCGGCCCAGGCCCAGCCGAAGGTGTGGTACGCGACGACCCTGATCAGGGCGAGGGCGCGGAGGGTGTCGAAGTAGCGGTCCCGCTGGGGGACGGGGGCGGCAGTGGCGGAGGCAGCGGTGGCGGTGGGGGTGACGGTGGGCGCGGGTGCCGCGGCGGCCCGCGTTCCATCCGCGCCCGACACCACGGGACCCGCTGAACCAGCCGAACCAGCGGAACCAGCCGGAACCGCCGGACCGGTCGGATCAGCGGGACCAACCGAACCAGCCGGAACAGTCGGCCGTACTGCGCCCTTGCTGTGCGCGCCCATCAGCTCACCCCGGCCGGGGTGCCGACCTCGCCCGTGCGCTTCAGTTTCTGCCAGCGCAGGCGGCCGCCGGTGAGGGCGGTGATGCAGGAGTGGATGAGGACGAGGTACATCATCTGGCGGTAGGCCAGTTGCTGGAGCGGCATCATGAGGAGGTAGCGGTACTTCTCGCGGTCCAGGCGGAACGCGTAGGCCGCGCAGCCCAGTTGGACGCCGAGGACCGCGAGCCAGGCCAGCAGCGCCGCCTGGAAGTCGACGAAGATCATCGAGTAGACGGTGAAGACGTCGATGAGCGGTGCGAAGACCGGCGTGACGATCTGGAAGAGGACCACCAGCGGCATGCCGACCCGGCCGAAGCGGCCCGAAGGCCCCTTGTCCGTCAGGGACTTGCGGTGCTTCCACAGGGCCTGCATGGTGCCGTAGGACCAGCGGTAGCGCTGGGACCAGAGCTGCTTCAGGGAGCCCGGCGCCTCCGTCCAGGCCTTGGCGTGCTCCTGGTAGACGACCTGCCAGCCCGCGCGGTGCATCGCGATGGTGATGTCGGTGTCCTCGGCGAGGGTGTCCTCGCTCATGCCGCCGACCTCCAGCACCGCGTCGCGGCGGAACGCGCCGATCGCGCCGGGGATGGTGGGCATGCAGCGCAGCAGGTCGTACATGCGGCGGTCGAGGTTGAAGCCCATCACGTACTCGATGTGCTGCCAGGCGCCGATGATCGTGTCGCGGTTGCCGACCTTGGCGTTGCCCGCGACGGCGCCGATTTTCGGGTCGGCGAACGGCTGCACGAGCTGGTGCACGGCCTCCGGCTCGAACACCGTGTCGCCGTCCATCATCACGACGATGTCGTAACTGGCGCTGCGGACACCGTTGTTGAGGGCGGCCGGCTTGCCCGCGTTCTCCTGGCGGATGACCCGGACGTTCGTCATGCCGAAGGACCTGGCCGCCTCGCGCGCGATCTCGGACGTGTCGTCGGTCGAGCCGTCGTCCACGACGATGACCTCGATCGGGTGGGTGCTCTTCGCCAGCGACTTGAGGGTGTTGGCGATGCACTCCTTCTCGTTGTACGCCGGGACGATCACGCTGACCGGCCGGGTGACGGTCGGCCCCCAGTTGAAGCGGCGCTTGTTGCGCAGCCGGTAGTGGCGGCGGGCCAGGATCAGCATCATCCCGAAGCGGCCCAGGACGGCCACGCCGACGACCATCAGTCCCACCGAGAGCGTCGGGACGGTCCACTCGGCGAGGGTGACCGCCGCGATGAGGGCCTTGCCCTCGTAGAGGGTCATGCCGGTGGCCTCGCGGTGGGCGGCCTGGAGGGGGGCGATGGCCGCACCCGCGCCCGCGCCGGCACCCGCGCCGTTTCCGGTGCCGTTGCCGGGGGCTGCACCGCCGTAGCCGTTGCCCTCGCCGTTCGGAACGGTGCCGGGCCGCTCGCCGGTCGCCCCGCCGGCCCCAGCAGCGCCGGTAGCTCCAGCGGCCCCTGTCGCCCCGGCGGCCCCCGTCGCTCCCGCGTTCTGCGTCCCGTTCTGTTCCTGTATGACGCCGCTGATGGTGGTGAAGGTGTAGCCCGCGGCCTTCATCTTCTTGATGTACGTCGGCAGCGCCTTGATCGTCTGGGAGCGCTCGCCGCCCGCGTCGTGGAAGAGCACCGACGCGCCCTTGCCGTCCTCGGGCGTGGCCCACTCGACGATCTTCGAGACGCCCGGCTTTTTCCAGTCGTCGCTGTCGGTGTCGACGAAGACGCTGGTGTAGCCGTCCTCGCCGAGCTTCTTGTAGATGGGCCAACTGAAGTTGTCGATGGCGTCCGTCTCGGAGGAGTACGGGGCGCGGAAGAGCGTCGTCGTGATGCCGGCCGCGCCCGCGAGCGCGAGTTGGGTCTGCTCCATCTCACGGTTGACGCGGGCGGTGGACTGGTAGGAGAGGTCGACGTGGGTGAACGTGTGGATGCCCACCTCGTTGCCCTCCTCGACCATGTCCTTCACGATGTCCGGGTAGCGCGAGACCATCGAGCCGACCAGGAAGAACGTGCCGGGCACGTCGTACTCCTGAAGGATCTCCAGCACCTGGGGCGTCCAGGTCGGGTTCGGGCCGTCGTCGAAGGTCAGCGCGATCGTCTTGTCCGGCACCGAGACGGTGGTGGCCTGGCCGCCCCGGAAGGTCAGGATGGGGCCGCCGTCGAGGACCTTCTCGGGCACGTCGGCCGCGCTGGCCGCGGTGCGCACGCGCTGGTCGCCGCCGACCTCGGCGCGCAGATAGCCGTCCAGGAGCATCACGCTGGTCAGCGCGAGCAGGAGCAGCAGGGCGAGGATGACGCGCGGTTTCTGCAGCGCCGCGGCCTTGCCCGCCGCCCGCTCCATGCGGGAGGGGGCGCGGCGGCGGCCGCGGGAGGGGGAAGTGGTCGTCATGGGAGTGGCTGCGCTCCGGTCAGTTGGCGGACGCGGTCGCGGTCGGGGCGGAGCTGGGTGGCTCGCCGGTGGCGACGCCCGCGGGCGGGATGCCGGTGGGCCGCGCGGGCGGGCTGCCGATGCCGCCCTGCGGCTGGGCGCCGCCGCCGGGGCCGGAGTTCTGGCCGCCGCCCGGCCCGCCGCCGCCGAACGGCAGCAGCGAGGACGGCGTCAGGGACGTGCCCCAGCCCATGAAGGCGGCACCGAGGACGACGGCGTACGCGACGCAGCCGACTCCCAGGAGGATGCCGATCCGGCGCAGCAGTTTGGATCTGCGTCCGGAGTTGTCAACGAACACGGGCCCCTCCGCGGAGGCGTCGTCACGTTTGCGGCCGCGACGGCTGCCGCGAACGGCGGCACGGCTTTCGATGGCAGGCTCGGATTGCATTCCCCGGATATTAGAGAGCCTTTATGTGGCATGAACTCTGAGTCTCATGTGAGAGACCCATGAGAAACACGTGAACCTGTCCGTTCCCTGAGAGAACGCCGAAACTCCTGCGCAACCTCCGGCCACCATGGGAGGGTTGATTATCCCTTTTGGGCGGCTGGTCATCACCTTTGCGCGTTTTCCTCCATGAACTGACTGTGTGTCCACTGTTCCCACGTGATCAGCCCACATGTGAGACATTTCCAATTCGGGAACGCCCCTTGTTTCCCTTCTGAGACAGAAATCACGAGAGCGGGTGCATAAGCAATGAGGAGTTTCCTGATGCCGACGGTCGGGGTCACCTGCCTGGTTGCCCTGACCGTGGCGGGATGCTCCGCCGGCTCCGACAGCAGTACGTCGGACGCGGCGCCCAAGGCCACCGGACCGTCATCGGCGTCATCGGCGTCACCGAGCGCCACATCGTCCGGTACACCCGATACGTCCAGCACATCCGGTGCGTCCAGTAGTACCGGCACCTCCTACGCGCCCTACGTGAGCGCGGTGGAGGCGTCCGCCAACGACTCCGCCGGCTCGCCGACGGCGTACAACCTGGCGTTCGTCATCGCGGGCGGCAGCAGTTGCACGCCGAAGTGGAACGGTACGAACGCCATCGGCGACTCGGCGGTGAAGTCCCGTCTCTCGGCGCTGACGAAGTCGGGCGCCACGGTGCGCGTCTCCTTCGGCGGGGCGTCCGGCAAGGAGTTGGCGGCGACCTGCGACAGCGTGGCGGAACTCGCCGAGGCGTACGGCGCGGCGCTCGACGCGGCCGGCTCCACGCAGGCCGACTTCGACATCGAGGGCGACGAACTCACCGACTCCGACTCGGTCGCCCTGCGTTCCCAGGCGATCGCGGCGCTCCAGAAGGAACGCCCTGACCTGGAGGTCTCCTTCACGCTCCCGGTGATGCCGAGCGGGCTGGACTCCGACGGGCTGGCGCTGCTGGCGTCCGCGAACAAGTACGACGTCCAGGTCGCGACCGTCAACCTCATGACGATGAACTACGGCGAGTCGTACTCCGGCGACATGGGCGGGTACGCGATCACCTCGGCGACGGCCGCGCAGGCGCAGTTGAAGAAGGTGTTCGGGACGGACGACTCCGTCGCGTGGCGCGGGATGGCGCTCACGTCGATGATCGGTACGAACGACGTCGCCAACGAGACGTTCACGCTGGCGGACGCGGCGGAAGTGCGGGCGTTCGCCGCGCAGAAGGGTATTTCCTGGGTTTCCATGTGGTCGACGTTCCGGGATCAGCAGTGTTCGGACGCGGACGCGGCGAAGAATGACGCGCTGACCAATTGCAGTGGGGTCGAGCAGAGTTCGGGGGCGTTCGCGGAAGCGTTTTCGGAGTAGGGCGCGGGGGTTTCCCTACCGGCGTCTGTAGAGGAGGCGCCCCTCGATCACCGTGGCCACGCACGTACCCGCGCCGCGCTCCGCCAGTTCCGCTTCGTCCCGTACGTCGAAGACGGCGAAGTGGGCAGGGGAGTCGCGGCGGATCGGTGGGGCGAACTCCACCGGCGTTCCGGCGGCGTACAGGTCGAGCGCGGGCGTCCCGCCGGGGTGTCCGCGCCGGTTCACGATCGTCAGGCCGGAGCGGCGTACGGCGTCCCGCACCGGGCGGCTGCCGAGTTCGCCGTCCGCGCAGGCCACCGCGACCGTGCCGTGGGCCAGCATGCGCTGCACCCCGCGCCGGGCGCTCGCGCCCCGGCGCGCGTCGTCCAGGGATTGCGCCGTGGCCAGTGCCGTGAGCGCGGCGCCGGTCAGGGGCTCGGTGCCGAGTGCGTCGGCCTCGCGCGGGTCCGGGTGGTACGCGCCCTCCAGCAGCTCCGTGCCGTACGGGTTGACGAGGCCGGGCGTGAGGATGCCGGGCCACTGGCGCACCCGGGCGCGCGGAAACGCGGCGACGAGCACCTCCAGCGGGCCGGCCTCGGCGATCCGGGCGCCCTCGACGGCGAGCGCCCGGCCCCTGGAGTCGGCGTGAATCGTCAACACGGCAACCCTGGTCGGCTAGTTGGAGGCGAGGAGCTTCAGTTCGGGGTGGGCCGTGCCGCCCTCGATCGCCGTGGACGAGATGTGGGACATGACGCGCTCGTCGACGGGGTCGTTCGCCGGGTCGTCGTGCACGACGAGGTGCTCGTACGTCGTCGCGCGCTGGGCCGGGACGCGGCCCGCCTTGCGGATCAGGTCGATGATCTCGAGGCGGTTGGAACGGTGCTTGGCGCCGGCCGAGGAGACCACGTTCTCCTCCAGCATGATCGAGCCGAGG
Organism: Streptomyces sp. yr375; assembly: GCF_900110755.1. Lineage (GTDB taxonomy): Bacteria > Actinomycetota > Actinomycetes > Streptomycetales > Streptomycetaceae > Streptomyces. The sequence continues at coordinate 6,925 of NZ_FOFF01000047.1, read as the reverse complement.
TCGTCCGCGCCGTAGTGCAGGGAGAGTTGGCCGACCTCCTTGCCGGTCGTCAGCCAAGAGCCCTGGATGTGGCGGATGTTGTCCATGAACAGCCGGGCGATGGCGATCATCCGCAGGTACTCGAAGAGCGTCGCGTGCGTGCGGCCCTTCAGGTGGTTGTTCTCGGGCTGGTAGGTGTACGGGATGAACGCGCGGAAGCCGCCCGTCCGGTCCTGTACGTCACGGATCATGCGCAGGTGCTCGATGCGCTCGGCGTTGGTCTCGCCGGTGCCCATCAGCATGGTGGACGTCGACTCGACGCCCAGCCCGTGCGCGGCCTCCATGATCTCCAGCCAGCGCTCGCCGGACTCCTTGAGCGGCGCGATGGCCTTGCGGGGCCGGGCGGGGAGCAGTTCGGCGCCCGCGCCCGCGAAGGAGTCGAGACCGGCCGCGTGGATCCGCGTGATGGCCTCCTCGACGCTCACCTTGGAGATGCGGGCCATGTGCTCGACCTCGGACGCGCCGAGGGAGTGGATGACCAACTGCGGGTAGGCGGCCTTGATCGCGGCGAAGTGCTTCTCGTAGTACTCGACGCCGAAGTCCGGGTGGTGGCCGCCCTGGAACATGATCTGCGTGCCGCCGAGTTCGACGGTCTCGGCGCAGCGGCGCAGGATGTCGTCCAGATCGCGGGTCCAGCCCTTGGCCGTGTCCTTCGGAGCCGCGTAGAAGGCGCAGAACTTGCACGCCGTGACGCACACGTTCGTGTAGTTGATGTTCCGCTCGATGATGTACGTCGCGATGTGCTCGGTTCCCGCGTACAGACGGCGGCGTACGGCGTCGGCGGCCGCGCCGAGCGCGTGCAGCGGGGCGTCGCGGTAGAGGTCGAGGGCCTCTTCCGGAGTGATCCGCCCGCCGTCCGCGGCACGGTCGAGCACGGACTGGAGGTCGGCCTTCTCGGGCACCGGAGCGTCCCTTTCGTCAAGGGTTGTGGACAGACCGAACCAGCCTACGCCAGCGTCCTCCGCCCCCGGACCTCAGGCCGCGTACGCGCCGATCAGCAGTCCGGTGAGGGTGCCCGCCAGCATGAACGGGCCGAAGGCGACCGCCGCCTTGCGGCCCGCCCGGCCCGCGACGATCAGCGCGCCGCCGTACAGCGCGCCGAACAGGAACGCGGCGAGGGTGCCCAGCATGACCGTCGGCCAGCCGTACCAGCCGAGGACCGCGCCCGTGCCCAGGGCCAGTTTCACGTCGCCGAAGGCCAGGCCTGCCGGGTGGATGAGGTGGAGGAGCAGGTAGCCGGTGCCGAGGGCGAGGGCTCCCAGCAGGGCGGTGGTCCAGTCGCCGGCGTGTTCGGGGAGGAAGGCGGTCGGGGCCAGCAGGGCGAGGGCGGCGACCGCGAGGGGGAGGGTGAGGGGGTCGGGGAGGCGGTGGGCCCGTACGTCGACCACGGCCAGCAGTACCCCGAGCGGTGCCAGCAGCAGCCAGACGAGCAGCTCGGGGCGGGTGCCGGTGGCGGCGGCGAGCGCGGCACAGAGGAGTGCGGTGAGGGCGGGGAGGAGGAGCGTGCCGGGGGCGTAGGAGGGGGTGCCGGTGTCGGCGCACCCTCCGCATCTCGCGCGGCCCAGCCAGCCCCGGAGCGGGTGGCCGTCCGGGCAGGTCGTCCGCCAGCCGGGGTCGTGGTCGGAGCCGTCCGCCGCCTGCTCCCACGGGACGGCGAAGCGGTAGGCGGCGCGCGGGAGGAGCGTGCCCGCCGCCGCGCCCCACAGCGCGGCCACGGCGATCAGTGTGTTCATCCCTACTCGACCTTCGACATCCGGGCCACCGGGTTGCCCTCCGCCGCGCTGTCCGACGTGTACGTCAGGTCGTCGCCGGTCGGGGTGAGGCGGATCGTGTGGGGTTCCGGGTTGCAGCCCGCGTGGTTGTTCTTCGCGCCCGCCGAGTCGGCGACGACCTCCTTCGCCGTCACCTGCTTCAGCGTCAGGACGTCGACGCAGACCCCGCCGAGCACATCCGTCTGCCGCAGCTCCCCCACCTTCCCGCCCACGCTCGCCTGTTGGACCGTCACCCGGAACGTGCCCATCGGGAGCGCGCCGTCCAGCCCGGTGCCCTGGCCCTCCCAGGTGCCGAGGTAGCGGGCCGGCAGCACGGTACCGGCTGCCGACGGTGCGGAAGAGTAGGCGCCGCTGCCGGCATCCGCACCCGCGTCACCCGAGTCGTCGTCGCCCTTCGGCAGCAGGTGGAACAGGAACACCGAACCGACCGTCACCGTCGCCATCGCCCCCGCGACCGCCAGCGCGACGGTGCAGCTCAGCCGCCGCCCGCGCCCGCCCGCACCGGGCGCGGCGGTGGCGGCCACGGTGACCGACACCTTGCCGGGAGGCCCGGGCACCCCGTCGCCCGGCTCGGCGTCACGAGGCACCGGTACGGGTACTGGCACAGGCACGGGCACGGGCACAGGTGCGTCCATCACCGGCGGCGGCCCGAACTCCCCCACCGTCAAAGCCGGGTTGCTGAACCCCACCGGCCCCGACGGGACCGCCCCCGCCGCCTCCAGGTTCAGCAGTTGTACGGCGCTGCGCCCCAGTTGTTCCACCAGCGCACCCGGCAGCCACCCGCCCGCCACCAGCCGGGCCGCGCCCTCGGGCGCGAGCCGTCGGGCCACCTCGGCGGGGGACGGCCGCAGCGCCGGATCCTTGGACAGGCAGGACTCCACCAACGACCGGAGTTCGCCGCGCAGTTCGCCGTCCGGCTCGCCGAGTTCGGGCTCCTCGTGCACGACCTTGTAGAGGAGGGCGGCCGAGGAGTCGCCGGGGAACGGGGGCCGCCCGGTCGCCGCGTACGCCAGTACCGCGCCGAGGGAGAAGACGTCGGCCGCGCCGGACGCGCCCTGGCCGAGGATCTGTTCGGGGGCCATGTAGCCGGGCGAGCCGACCGAGACGCCGGTCGAGGTGAGCGAGGCCGTGCCGTCGATCGCGCGGGCGATGCCGAAGTCGATGAGCAGCGGGCCGTCGACGGTCAGCAGGACGTTGGACGGCTTCACGTCCCGGTGCACCAGACCCAGTCCGTGCACGGTCGTGAGCGCCTCCGCGAGGCCCGCGCCCAGGACGCGTACGGAGGTCTCGGGCAGGGGTCCGCCGCCGGAGGTGACCGTGGCGGCCAGCGAGGGGCCGGCCGCGTAGCCGGTGGCGACCCACGGGACCGGGGCCTGCGGGTCGGCGTCCAGGACCGGCGCGGTCCACGCCCCGCCGACCCGCCGCGCGGCCTCGACCTCGCGCCGGAAACGGGCGCGGAACTCCTCGTCGAGGGCCAGGTGCGGGTGCACGATCTTCACGGCGACCGTGCGGCCGCCGGCGCTGCGGCCCAGGTAGACCCGGCCCATCCCGCCGGACCCGAGCCGGCCGAGCAGCCGGTAGGGACCCACGCTCGTGGGTTCGTCGGCACCGAGCGGCTGCATGGACGTCCACCCCTCCCCCGTAAGGAGTCCCCCGTAAAAAGTCTTTGAGACTCTTCAGCAGGTTACGCAGGACCGGGCTGGAGCAGTTCCACCTTCACGTCCGCCGGGAAGCCCGTCGTCGGGCCGACGCGGCGGGCGAACTCGGTGACGGCGGCCAGCTGGGGTGCGCCGAAGCGGAAGTCGAGGGTGGTGAAGTACCGCTCCAGGACCTGTTCGTCGAACTCCTCCCAGCGGGCCGCCTGCTCGGCGACCTTGCCGACCTCGTCGAGGGAGAGGTTGCGGGAGTCCAGGAAGGCCCGGTGGACCTGGCGGGTGATGACCGGCTCGCGCTCCAGGTAGTCCCGGCGGGCCGCCCACACGGCGAAGACGAAGGGCAGGCCTGTCCACTCCTTCCAGAGCGCGCCGAGGTCGTGCACCTCCAGCCCGAACCGGGGTCCGTCCAGCAGGTTGGCGCGCAGGGCCGCGTCGCCGATGAGTACGGCCGCCTCGGCCTCCTGCATCATCAGGCTGAGGTCGGGCGGGCACGTGTAGTAGTCGGGCCGGACGCCGAAACGGTCCGCCAGCAGGAGCTGGGCGAGGCGTACGGAGGTGCGGGAGGTCGAGCCGAGGGCGACCCGGGCGCCGTCCAGCTCCTCCAGCGGGACCTGCGAGACAATCACGCAGGACATGACGGGACCGTCGCAGCCGACGGCGATGTCGGAAAAGGCGACCAGGTCGTCCGCGTTCCTGAGGAACTCGACCAGGGTGACGGGGCCGATATCGAGGTCGCCCCGCACCAGCCGCTCGCTGAGCTTCTCCGGGGTGTCCTTCGTGAGCTCGAAGTCGAGGAGGGTGCCGGTTCTCGCGAGCCCCCAGTAGAGGGGCAGGCAGTTGAGGAACTGGATGTGGCCGACGCGCGGCCGGGTGCGAGAATTGTCCACATCGCGAGGCTAGACCCCTTCCGGTACGCTGCGGACTCCGACCCCGGCGTCAACCCCTTTTCGCGATCTTCAAACATCCGGGTGACGTGATCTTGACCTCTATTGCATTCGGCTGCCTGCATGCTAGGCTCGCCGCAAGTTGCAGTTTGGTTTCCCTTGCAGTACAGAGCCTGCGGAGCATGTAACCGCGGGCTCTCGTCGTTTTCAGACGTATGCAGTTGTGCGGCACTTGCTTTCACGCTTGCAGGGTTCTGGAGCAGGGCAACCCTTTGGGCCCAAGGAGGGCTTATGGCTACCGGAACCGTGAAGTGGTTCAACGCCGAAAAGGGCTTTGGCTTCATCGCCCAGGAAGGCGGCGGCCCCGACGTCTTCGTCCACTACTCGGCGATCAACGCACAGGGTTTCCGTTCACTCGAGGAGAACCAGCAGGTCTCCTTCGACGTGACGCAGGGCCCGAAGGGTCCGCAGGCGGAGAACGTCACCCCCGTCTGATCCTCACACCCGTGGGATCGCAAGTCTGAGAGCAGTACCCAAGGAGCCCCGTGCCGTACGGCACGGGGCTCCTGCCTCTGCCCCCGGTCGGCGGGTCCCCGGCGTGGCGCTCGGCATGACCGGGAACGACCCCGGTTGTCGGTGCGGGCGGCTAGGGTCCCCGCACATGACCGACACCACCGGCGCCACGACAGCAGACCCCGCCTCCACCCCCACCCCCGGCTTCCTCGCCGCCACCCGCACCTTCTACGACGCCGTCGCCGAGGACTACGCCGATCACTTCCGTGACGAGCTCGCCGACAGGCCGTTGGAGCGGGCGGTGCTCGCGGTGTACGCCGAGCTCGTCGGGGCCGGTGGCCGGGTGGCCGACCTGGGATGCGGGCCCGGCCGGACCACGGGGCGCCTCGCCGCGCTCGGGCTCGGCATGTCCGGGCTCGACATCTCGGAGTCGATGCTCGCGATCGCGCGGCGCGAGAACCCGGGGATCCGGTTCGAGCGGGGCTCGATGCTGAAGCTGGACGGGCACGCGGACGGTTCCCTCGACGGGGTCGTCTCCTTCTACTCCTCCATCCACACCCCTGCGGACGAGCTTCCGGCCCTCTTCGCCGAGTTCCACCGCGTCCTCGCCCCCGGCGGCCACCTCCTCCTCGCCTTCCAGGTCGGCGACGAGCCCCGTGTCTTCGACCGTCCCTGGGACCGCCCGGTCACTCTCGCCTTCGAACGACGCCGTCCGGAGCGGATGGCCGAACTGCTGACGTCGGCCGGCCTCGCCGTACGGTCCCGCACGGTGCGCGAGGCGGAGACCGACTTGGGCGAGTCCAGCCCGCAGGCCTTCCTGATCGCCCGCAGGCCGCCGGAGACCCGATAGAGCTGAACGCGTTCGAAGACTCTGGGAGGGTATGGCTGTGAGATGGCCCCTCCGAGGTGCGGCACTCGCGCTGTCCGCCGCGTTGCGCGTCGCGCTGATGGTCGTGTCGTGCGCGTGCGGCCCCTACGAGTACTACCGCGGCACGGGGCTGCACGACGCCACGACTCCCGCTGCTTGAGCGGCAGTTCGGTACAGGTCCGGCTACCTCGACGGCGAGGGCGGCGACCGCCTCGAAGCCGCCGCCTGCCCCGCTCCGTCCACCTCCGCGCTTCCTCGCGCACGCGGCCACGTGAACGGCCGGGCGGGGCCCGGGTCGGTGACCCGGGCCCCGCCTTGATCTCGGCCGAACTGCTCTAGCTGTTGGGGTAGTCAGTGAGCAGCGAATTCGTGACCGAGGACGGGGCGGTGGTGGTTACCAGCACCCGGTCGCTCATCCCGTCGTAGCCGACCTTCACGTGGTACGTGTCGTCGGCGTCGGGCGCGATCTGCGCGTAGGCCGCCGCAATCGCGTCCTTCACCTCGGCGGCGGTGAACATCTGGCTCTTCGCGGTGGTGACCGTGGGCCAGGTGGTCGGCGCCACCCCGTCCTGGTCGGTCCAGTCGGTCGGCGTCGCCAGGTTGTCGATGTCTCCCGTGTAGTCCTTCGGGAAGATGATCACCGGGCCGATGACCGGGTCCTCGAAGTACGCGAGCGCGCAGTTGTAGTCGGCCAGCTCCTGTATCTGCGCCCACCTCTTGTCGGGGTTGTCGAGCCGGTCCTGGACCTCGACCGGGGACAGGGCGCGGTCGTAGATGCGGAAGTCGCGCATCCGGCCCTTGAAGTACTGGTCGTTGGAGTACAGGGACTTGCCGATGAAGTTCGCGGTCGTCGTCCCGCCGCCGATCGCACCCGGGGTGATGGTGACGTTCGTGTTGCGGGCCTTCTCCACGCCGTTCTCGTACAGGATGCCGGTGGTACCGGTCTGCGTGTACGTCACGTGCTCCCACTGACCGCGCGGCAGCCCGTACGTCGTGTCCGCCGGCTTGACGTCCTGCTTGGCCGTGTAGTCGGTCATCGACAGCGACGTCCGGAAGGCGGTACCGGTCGTGAACAGGTAGCCGTTGCCCATGCTGCCGCTGGTGTTGCCCAGCCCGTAGAACATGTACGGCGTGCCCTGGGTCGAGTCGATCTGCACGTCGAAGTCGACCGTGATCGAGTTCATCCCCGCCATG
>NZ_FOFF01000077.1 GCF_900110755.1 Streptomyces sp. yr375 | reverse complement strand
CTTGCGCGGCTGCAGTGCCAGCGCCGGGCCGAGGTGATCGACGATCCGGTCGGCCGCGGACTTGGACACCCCGAACAGCGGCGCCAGTTGGCGCAGGGTCAGGTTGGTCCGCCAGTACGCGGCGACCAGCAGGACTCGGTCCTCCAGTGGCAGGCTCCACGGCCGGCCCTTGCGGACCGGGTCTGCACCCTCACGCCGCAACGCGGTGATCAGCTTGCCGAACTGACGCGGGCTCAGCCCGGTGAACGGGGCTATCCAGGACGGCTCCGACGCCGTGATCACACCAGACACGGCAAGATCATCTCATCCGTGACCAGCAGTTACGGGACAGCTCTTAGATGGATGAGTCCAAGGGATGGCCTGCGGACATGGGGCGAGGGCGTCCAATGTCGGTGTGTGAAGACAGACCTGGACACCCTCGCAACGGCACTCTATGCCCGGATCGACGACGAGTTGAAGGCTTCGCCGTGGTTGGCCCCGTACCGCCCAGCCGTCGGGATCGCACCCACGCTCAGTGACGCCGAACTGGTCACCCTCGCGGTCATGTCGGCGCTGCTCGGTTACACGTCCGAGCGGCGCTGGCTGCGCCGCGTCGGGCGGGACTTCGGCCGTCTCTTTCCCTACGTGCCCCAGCAGTCCGGCTACAGCAAGCGGCTGCGCGCCGCGTCCTCGCTGCTCACCAGCATGATCCGGATCCTGGCCCGGGACACCTCGCTGTGGAGCGACGACGTGTGGCTGGTCGACTCCACCCCGGTCGGCTGTGGATGCTCCCGGGAGACCGCCAAACGCTCAGACCTGGCGGGCTGGGCCCAGTACGGCTACTGCGCGTCGCACTCACGGTACTTCTGGGGGCTGCGGCTGCATCTGGTGTGCACGCTCGGCGGGCTGCCGGTCCTGTTCGCCCTCACCGGTGCGAAGGCCAACGAGCGCGAGACACTGCGCGACATGCTCGACACCGCGCCCGACGTCGAAGCCTCCCACCCCGGCCAGACGATCATCGGGGACAAGAACTACTACGGCCGCGAGTTCGAGTGCGACCTTGCCGAGCGTCACCTGGAGTTGCTGCGGCCGGCCCGCAAAGGAGAGGCCGAGCGGGCCGGAGCGCACCTGTTCAAGCCGCTGCGGCAGGTCATCGAGTCGATCAACCAGACCTTCAAGGGGCAGCTCGACCTGGAACGACACGGCGGCAAGAGCCCGGCAGGGGTGGCGGCCCGGGTCCTGTGCCGGATCCTCGCGCTCACAGCGGCGATCTGGCACAACGACAAGACCGGACAGCCGATCAAGCGATCACTGACCGCCTACGATCACTGACCGCAACGACACCCCTTGGACTCATCCATCTAGTGCCGCATCAAGGTCCGGGTGTCGGTCCGGACGGCGCGTCCACGCCATGCCGAGGTGTCGTTCACCAGCGACGACCGGGTCCGCGAGACGACCGGGTCCGCGATGTGATCCACAAACCCGACCCCGCCCCACGCCTCCTGGTCCAACCAACCCACTGGCCCGTCAACAGCCCCCGACTCCCCTCCACGAACTTCCGCGGAGCAGCACCTATTGGCGCCCCACTCCTGTTGTGCCTGACCGCGCCTCAGCTTCAGCTCCAACCACCGGGCTCATGCCGCCCGGTGGAAGAAGAAGGGGTCGATCGACGGCAGTACCCGCGTGACGTTGTCGAGGTCGAACAACTGGTGACTGACGAAGTCGGCACGGCGCTGATACGTCACTCCCTCCGGGAAGTTGGCGGGGTCGGGAGTGTTGTTGCCCGAGAACACCCCGTAGAAGTCCCGGTCGACCGTCAGCAGGCGGATGTAGTCGCCCAGGAACGGCAGGAAGCGCGCCGTGGGCACGCCGGCCGGCGCCTGATGCAGCACATGGCGTTCTGCCGGAGTGTCCCAGTCGTCGGCGGTCAGCTCCAGAGCCGTCACCCACTGTTCCTGCTTGAACTGCTGGTACGCCAGCCCCACCAGGGAGTCCGTGTTGACGGCCAACGCCGGGTTCTTGGCGTTGGTGACGGTGCGGACATCTGCCGACCAGGTCTGCCCGCGGTCGGTCGAGTGGCGCACGTGCAGGGTGCAGCCGACCCCAGCCGCCCCACCGACACGGTCGCACCAGGCCACCCACACGCCAGCGGCGTCCGTCGGGTCCACCGCGATCGCGAGATCGCCACCGAGGCGCTCCTGACCCATCGATGCGTTGAACTTCTCGGACCGCTGGGCCACCACCCGCTGGCCGATGGCCGAATCCTCGGCGTCCTTCAGATCCTGGAACGGGTCCGGTCCGACGCCTCCGTCGTCGTCGCGGGTGACCACGACATCGAACGTGACGTTCAGGACGTCGCCCCCCGCTTCGGTGACGTCCTGCCAGCTCTCGAAGACCGCGTACACCGTGCCGTCGGGATGCAACGCGATCCGTACCGGTGGCCCGTCCTGCCCGGACGGGGTGCGCCGCTCGATCACGGTGGGCTTGAACCCGGCGGGTGCCGGCGTCGTCCGGGCGCTGACGGAGACGTCCACGGAGGCGGACTGCGGTCGCCGCCCCAGATCGTTGTTGGCGACGTAGACCCGGTCGCGCGTGCTGTTGTGCAACCGGACGCTCCCGGCCACGACCCACGGCTGGTCGGGCCGGTCCCGGGTGACGAGGACCTCCATGGGCGCCGTCGAGGAGATGCCGGGCGAGCGCAGGATCTGCATGCGGGTGACGCCGGTCGGGTGTCTGCCGCTGAGGATGCCCGCGTAGAGGGTGCCTCCCTCGGGCGCGAAACTGACCGTGATGTCCCCGGTACCGGTCCCGGTGGATGCGCCGGGGACGATGCTCCTGAGGACCCAGGTCGCCCCGCCGTCAGTCGAGACGTAGATCGGAGCGAACGGACCTCCCATGGGGTCGGGGGTGAACGCGGTGGCGACCACCTCCTCGGGGCGTTCGGGGTTGACCGCGAGGTTGGGCTCAGCGTCCTGACTGCGGTTGCCGCTCAGGGCGGCAGGGGTGATGTTGACGACCTTGAGCGTGGGCATACCCGCTCACCTCCGTGCCGCCTGCAGCGCCTCGAGCTTCTGCACCGGCTGGTAGTCATCGGGGTGAAGGATCTGGAACGGGGCCCACTCAGCCAGAGTTCCCTCCGTGCTGTGCAGCAGCCACATCCCCTCCTGCGAGGCCTGCGGCTTGGGCACGTCGTGCCAGTGGAAGTCCCGGCTGTTGGGGTAGAGCACCGTGAGCGGCCCCGGGGCCAGCTCCCCCTGCTCCACATGAGCCACGTCGAGCCGTGCGCGCCACCAGTCGGGGGCGTGCTCCGAGAACCTGCGCTCGCGCGCGCGCCCGCCGCCCCCCGGCTCACCGCCCGCCTGCTCCAGACCCACGACCACCGCGACGACGACCGCGTCCGCCTCGTCGGCGTGCGCGACCATCCCTTCGTCCTCGATGTCGCGCTGGAGCGCCGAGAACGGCATCGAGTCGGCCGACCTGGCCACCCCGGAGACGTTCGGGGCCACGGCGTCGGCCGGCAGTCGTCCCACCTCCCTGACGGCGAGCCCTTCGCCGTAGGTCGTTCCCTCGGTGAAGAACGCGGCTGCGTCACCGACGGCCGGCGGGTCCAGTTCGTCCGACAGTTGTACGGTGACCTCGCTGCCGGCGAGCTTCTTGAAGGCGTCGGGTGCATGCAGCACCGTGCTCACCTGGACCACCGCCGTTCGTTCGTCTGCCAGCACCTCCGCGAGCCGCGTGTCACCGAGCCGGGTGACCGTACCGAGGAAGCTCAGTGGGGTTCGCCGGACCAGGTCCAGCACCCCCTCAGGACCTTCAGGCATGACGATGCTCCTCTCGCCTCAGTGCGGCCGCCCTACCGCGAGGCATGTGCTGTGGCCGGGTGGGTTCGGCGCCACTCCGCCCGGGCACCGAGCACGCACAGGACGGTGACCAGGGCCGCGACGGCCACGATGAGCCACTCGACGGCTCCACTTCCGGCGTCGGGCTCGACACCGAAGACGAGTTCGATCCAGTCGCGCCAGATGAGTGTGACGAGGAAGAGCAGCCCGGAAACGGCGCCCAGGGCGGTCTCCACCCAGAAACGTGAACGGACCGGCTTTGCTTCTTGGGAAGCGTGGAAGCCCATCTTGGAGCCTCCCTTCTCTCCCACCCGGCAGCCCCGTCGGACCACCTCCGGGCGGATGAACGGTCTCCCGTGAGTACCACCTGCCCGAAGGGTGTGTGGCAGGCACCGAGGAGTTCTGACGCCCGGGGCCGGCACACCGCTGCGCGGCCGCCGGGCTCGCGACAAGAACTTGGGTGTCGGATCCACTACCGGGCCAAAGACCTTCACAGGGCGGCTGACCGGGCGTGGGCTCGACGTACACCTACGCTGCACACGTACTGCGTATACCAGTGTCCGCGCCCTTCCGCCCCAGGTCAAGCGCGGACCGGCGGCTCGCGGCCCGTGCGCACGGGCCGCCGCTCAGCGCATCCGAAAGCCGAAGGAATGCCCCTGCTGCTTCAACCACAGAGAACCTCGCGCAGAGCGGTCACGGTCTGGGAGCGGTCCCCGCCGGCGTCGTGGAAGAGGATGGTCGGGCCGTTGGAGACCTCGTTCTTGACGGTGGCGACGATCGCGGCGGCGCCGGGGCGCTCGAAGTCCTTGGTGTCGACGTTCCAGCCCAGCGGCCGCATCTTGTGATATTCGGCGAGGGTGCGGTTGCGGGGGCGAAGGCACTGCAGGGGCCCGTAGTGCTGGGCCGCACTCCTCCTGAGGCCTCGGTGATCATGCGCTCGGAGTCCAGGATCTGGTGCCACTGGTAGGAGAACGGCTCCGTCTGGGAGGTGGGCGACGCGGCCAGTACTTGTGGCGGCAGACTCGGGCGGCCGTTGGACGAGGGATACGTGTCAGCGAACATCCCCGGCGTGAACAACACCTCGCGATGTTCGGCCAGGAACGCGAACACACTGCAGGCCGGGATCAACTCCCGGCAGGTCTCCCACACATCCGGCCCGGCCACCTCCCCGGCCCGTTCGCCCTGCACGCCCACAGGACTGGCCCCGGCCCTGCTGGGCCGGGGCCAGAACCCGCAACATTGTTGGTCCCGTCCGGTGCGCACCTTCGCTTTCGGCCTCGGCCGCGCCTAGCCTGGTGAGCACCCCTGCGCTGACCAGGCTTCACCCGGGCGACCGAGTGAAGCCTGCTGATCACCGACGCCCTCAGCGCCGACGCGGACGACCGCTTCCGCCTCTCCTCGTACGTCCTCCAAGTCCTCGCCTCGGCCGCCGCCGACGACGTGGTGAGCACGGGGACGGGCGTCCTCGCCCTTGCGGCGGAGGTCCGGATCCCGTTCCGGCTCACCGAGGTCGACATCGAGGCCACGGTGGTCCTGCTGAGGGACACGGCCCTGGTGCGCCTGACGCTGGAGACTCCGCCGGGGCAACTGCTGAAGGAGGCGGAACTCGCCGCGCTGGGCGCGTACGTCGGCACCTGGCACGTGCCCCTCACGGCCGACGGAGACGCGGTGCGCAACGAGACCGACCGGCTCAGGACCGAGGCGGCGGGAGACCTGGCGCGGCTGGTGGATCTCGACGGGCTGGAGGCACACAGCCCGAAGTGCGGCCTCCTCATCCACGCTTGGCGCCCGGCTCACCCAGCCGAGCCTGGAACCGGGTACGGCCTTGCGGATCGACGCCTCCCTCAGCGAGTTCGGCGAGCGCGTCGAAGGCCGGGCCGAGGTGGTGGCGGAGGTGACGTGTCCGGACGGCGTCCGTATGCCAATGCCCCTCGGCGAGGAACTGCCGGGCGCCTTCCGCGGCGGCTTCGAGGCGGGCAGGCGGGCGTCTGGCGGATCCGGGTCATGGCCACGGGCCATACGCACGGCCGCAGGCCCTTCACCAGGGAGCAGTGCTTCACGGCCGTCGCGCCGGCGGGCGGCGACGGGCCGCCTGTCCATGTCGTCGTCTCGGACGAGGACGGCGAGCCGGCGCAGTGCTGAGCAGTCGGATCCCGTCGATTCCGAACCGCGGCCGTCGGTGGCGGCCGCGGTTCGGGCTTCCGCGGAAAGCAGACGACGAGGGGAGCCGGGCGTGGGGCGGGCCGGGCCGGTCCGATGGGGGGGCACAGGCCGGACGGCGTCGGGGTGTTGGGTGGGGCGGGCCCCGGCCACCAGCCGCCGAGGAAGCGGCGACCGCCGTCCCGGGAGGCCGCCACGACAGGCGGAGAGCGGCGCGCACCTCACCGGCGGTGGTGCATCCCTCGCCGCCTGTGCGTCCCGTGCCGCTCGTGCTTCGGGAGGCACCGGTGCTCCCGTATGGCAGGTCCTGTGCCGACAGGAGTGAGCGCCGAGGCATCCACCGTGAGCCGTGCCGGGGAGTCGGCCGACCGGCGTCCCCGAGGTCCGGCACGGCCAGGGCGGCCAGCCGGACAGTGTCCGTACGCCAGCCCCTCAGAACGACCACACCGACTCAGACGGCCCCCCAACCGCCTGACGCGGCACGGGGCCGGGCAGGCGGCATGATGCGCCCGGCCTGTTGAGTCGTCAAATTATTCGATGTGCGGCAACGCCTCAACAGTGCTGTGCTGGTGGAGAGCCCACACCTCATCAACCCCTCCGTGGAGGTGACTCACCATGGCATCGTTCAAGCTCGGAGACCCCGTGGCCGAGGACGTGCAGGCCCGGTCCAAAATCTCGACCGAACTGGCTCCTCCCGTCATCCTCAGGGCGCAGCCCGACTCGTTCGTACGCCTGAACACGCCGGAAGAGCTCCGGGACTGGGAAGAGGCCGTCCGCGCCACCACCGGGATGCGCATCGACGCCGCCCGCATGGGAGGCTCGGCGTCGGAGTCGTGCTCGTGCGGCTGCTCCGACGACTGCTGCGTGGACTGCCCCATCCAATGATCCTCACGGTGTCCGTCGAGGACGACTTCCACACCCACGCCATCTGGGACGCCGCCGTCCGCCGCGGCTTCCGCGACTTCCACGTCCTGGAGTGCGACCGCATCAGCGGACGCCCCGGCCTGACGTGGAGTTCGCACGGGGACGCACCCAGCACCGTCCTGACCTCGGAGGGGCGCACCATCCCCCTCGACGCGGTGTCGGTGCTGTGGTGGCGGCGGATGCGGGCGAATCAGCAGGCATCCGCCCGCGCGTCGACCGACCACCAGCAGCGCCTGGTCGACAACGACAGCCGCGGCGCCCTCGGCGGCATCCTCGCGGCGTCCTTCCGTGGCCAGTGGATCTCCAGCCCCGAAGCGACCGACCGTGCCGCGGACAAGCTGTATCAGCTCTCCGTGGCGCGGGAGGCGGGCTTCCGGGTGCCGCGCACCCTCGTCTCCCAATCCCGCGACGAGGTGGCGGAGTTCGCCCGCACCGTGGACCGCATGATCGTCAAACCCGTGGTGGGCGCGACTGGCCCGCTCATGTTCACCCAGTACATCGACGATCCGCAGGCCATCCCCGAGGAGTCCTTCAGCGTCTGCCCGGCCGTCTACCAGGAGTACATTCCCGGCCGCAGGCACGTCCGACTCAACTGCTTCGGCGAGCGCATGTACGCGGCCCTCATCGAGACCGACCGGCTCGACTGGCGCCCCGACCTCAACGTGCCCATCTCCAGGTGGGAGGTACCGTCCGACGTGGGCCGCAGGGTGGCGGAGGTGCTGCGGCGCCTCGGGCTGCGCATGGGCGCCATCGACATCAAGCTGACCCCGGACGGCGAGCCCGTCTGGCTGGAGGTCAACCCGCAGGGGCAGTTCCTCTTCCTGCAGCCGCTGCTGGGGGAACCGCTCGACGACCACTTCCTCGACTTCCTGCTCTCCTGCGCGAAGGTCGGCGGACACGACCGGTGATCCGTCCGCCGCTCGGGTTGGTGCCCGGTGTGGCTGGCCTCGGCACCTCGTACTGGGCCGCCACGCAGGCGGCGGAGCACGGAGCGCTGGCGACCGTACCGCTGCAGGCCCGCAAGGGCAGGGCCAGGGAGGGGAGTCCGTCCGGCGTGCGGCCGCGCCGCCCGCGCACTGATGCCACTGGCGTTCGTGCACACATCTGCCGGGGAGCCGCTGAAGACGGCTGTAGTCCCAGGTCCTGCCCGCCTGCGTCGAGGCCATGCAGAACGCGTTGCGGATCGGACCTGCGGCCTCGACCAGACAGGGCATCACGGAGGTTTCCGCGGTGGCGCTTCTGGACTACCACGCCGAATCATCCCCTTACGGGCGGTTCCAAGGCGACGTCGTGCTGTTGCTGGGCAAGTGGGCGACAGGCGAGGAGACCAACCAACTCGGCACGTTCGCCCGTGAACTGGACTCCCGATCCGGGGGCGCACTGGGTCTGGAAGAGTTCATCGGCACCCCCTGCACGGGTCCCGCATCCGGCGGCCAGCACGGCGGCCGGTGGTGGCGGGGCTAGAAGGCTCATGAAGATCTTGGGTTCTGGCCCTGCCGCGTCAGCGGCAGGGCCAGACTCGTCTTGTGGCGATGGGTGAATGGGTCGGCGAGATGGTCGGGCCGGACGTGTGGGAGACGTGCCGGGATCTGATCCCGGCCGGGAGTGTGTTCGCGTTTCTGGCCGAGCATCGTGGCGAGCTGTTCCCGGCTGAGATGTTCGCGGACATGTATCCGTCGGCGAACGGACGGCCGAGCATGCCGCCGCAGATCCTGGCCGCCGCGATCACCTTGCAGGCCCTGCACGGGCTGTCGGACTTCGAGACGGTCCAGGAACTGCGGTGCGACCTGCGGTGGAAGGCCGCATGCGGACTGGGCCTTCACGACATGGCGTTCGATCCGTCACTGCTGGCCTACTTCCGCCGCCGTCTGGCCCGTTCCGCCCGCCCGAACCGCATCTTCGAGGCCGTGCGCGAGGTCGTGAAGACCACCGGCGTACTGAAAGGCAAGCACCGCCGGGCGCTGGACTCCACCGTGCTGGACGACGTGGTCGCCACCCAGGACACCGTCACCCGGATCATCGCCGCCGTCCGCGCGGTGATCCGCGAAGTTCCCGCTGCCGCGGAGGTCGCAGCGGTGCAGTGCTCCGCGCACGACTACACCGACCCGGGCAAGCCCCGCATCGCCTGGAACGACGAGCAGGCCCGCGCCGAGCTGGTCGATGCACTGGTCACGGATGCCCTGCGACTGCTGGGCCACCTGCCCGACCGGCAACTCGGCGACAAAGCCGCGAACGCGGTGGGCATCCTGGCCCTGGTCGCCGGCCAGGACGTCGAGCCCGCCGAGGACTCCGACGGCCGCGACGGACGCTGGCGCATCACCCAAGGCACCGCCCATGAGCGGATCGTGTCCACCGTCGACCCCGAAGCCCGCCACATCCACAAAACCCGCTCCCACCGGCAGAACGGATACAAGGCCCACCTGTCCGTCGAGCCCGAGACCGGCTTATACACCGCCGTCGCCCTGCGGCCCGGAGCCGGGCCCGAACACCACGAGGCCGCCGTCGGCCTGGACCTGCTCGCCGAGGAGGACACGCCGGTGGACGCCTTCGGCGACACCGCCTACTCCACCGGCAACGCCCGCCAGGCCCTGCACCGGGCAGGGCACCGGCTGTTCCTCAAGCCCGCACCGCTGCGGCCTGCCGTCCCCGGCGGCTTCACCCTCGACGACTTCGCCATCGACACCACCACCGCCATCGTGACCTGCCCGGCCGGACACACCGTGCCCCTGTCCGACCCCGGCGGGCAGCACCACCAACGCAAAGCCTTCTTCAGGGACTTATGCACCGGATGCCACCTGCGCGAGCAGTGCACCAAAGCCAAGGCCGGACGCATCCTGACCATCCGACCCCACCACAACCTTCAGACAGCCGCCCGCCACCAGGCCGCCACCGACCCCGGCTGGCAGGCCGACTACCGCCGCTGGAGACCACCGGTCGAACGCGCCGTCGCCTGGCTCGTCCACCACGGCAACCGGCGCCTGCGCTACCGCGGCACCATCAAGAACGACACCTGGCTCCACACCCGGGCCGCCGCCCTCAACCTCCGCCGACTGATCAACCTCGGACTCACCCACACCAGTGGCACCTGGCACATCGCACCGGCCGGTACATGACTGGAGGGGCTGTCCGGCCTCACGGCCGGACAGCCCCTCACCAAGATCTTCATCGACCTTCTAGGGCCTGTCGCGAGAGCGGATCGTCTGTCAGACCTGCCTGGGATGCTCCGAGCATGGAGATGACAGTGCAGCTGACGGTCGACTGCTCCGATCCGCGCAGAATGGTGACTTTCTGGGCCGAGGCCCTGGGCTACGCGCCTGAGCCTCCGCCGGGCGGGCACGCCACGTGGCGTGCTTACTGGGCGGCGGTGGGGGTGCCCGAGGAAGAGTTGCCGGCCGGTGCCGGAGATATTCCGGAGTCGATCATCGATCCCGCGGGACGTGGACCGAGGGTGTGGTTCCAGCAGGTTCCGGAGCCGAAGGTCGCCAAGAACCGGTGGCACTTCGACCTGAAGGTCGGTGGGGGCCGTGACGTCCCACTGGACGTCCGCACACAGCGGGTCACGGCTACGGTGGAACGGCTGGTCAAAGCTGGTGCCACCGTGCTGCGGATCAAGGATGAGCCGGACATGGGGGTCTACGCCGCCGCCATGCAGGACCCCGAGGGCAACGAATTCGACGTCGTCTGAGGGCCGTTGCGACGGTGCTGGTCACAGCCACTCGTTCACGGCTGCGGCCAGCACCGTCGCCTCGAAGCGGACGGAGAGCTTGTCGTACCTCGTGGCCACTGCTCTGTGCCAACAACGGCTCCAACACCGCCCACTGTGCATCCGTGAGATTTTCCCGCGCCATGAACCACGATCATTCATCACTCAAGATCCGCTTTCGATACATGCCCTGGTAACTCCAGTTGCACTTTTCCGCTTGTCCTGGTCAGCGTGTCTGCTTTGAGTCCAGTGGGATGACGCTGCGTCAGGGCGGTGGTGGTTCGTGACCCGTTCCGATCGGGGTGCGCGCGGTGGTAGTGGTAGTGGCGGGAGACGGCTTGATGGCGTCGGCGCCAGTGTGACCAGTGGAGCCGGTGTCGGGGTCTCGGTACCGGGCTGCTGGGGGATGGGCAAGATCCGGGAACTGTCGCACTTCTGCGACGGTGAGGGGAACCAGACTGGTCGGACCGTTTCTTCGGCCCCCCTTTCGAGGGCGTGGGCGGTCGGTGCGGCTAGGAAGGTGTGGGCCGGCATGGCCAGTGTGATGTGGCGGCACCAGCCCACGTAGCGGCGGCCTCGTACTGTCCCAGGCCGCGCTCGTTCTTCGCGGCCTGGAAACACTCCTCGATCGCCCATCTGGAACCGGCCACGCGAACCAGTTCGGAGACGTTGGCCTCCGCGGGTGCGAAGGCGAGGTGGTAGGCGATCTCCTCGGGGCGGGGCGGGGCCGGGCTATGGCGGGCCAGCACCCAGCGGTGACGCGTAAGCGCCCCGCCGTTCGAGCCGGCGGTGGCAGGAACCTGGCTGCGGCCCGGTCGTAGACCGAGGCTCCTTGGCGCCGTCTCCGCACGAGATCCGCCCCCAGGTGTCGTCCGGGGCACCGGTCAGAACATGGCCGATGCGCCAACTCCCCACACGGACTTGACCTGCTGCGACGTGGAAACCGCCAGGACATGGCCCACACCTGCCTCCTCCAGTATCCGCCGCAGGCCCCGTTCCTGGCCGTAGGCCGCATCAGGGGTCACCCAGGCGATCGGCAGCGCGGAGCCGAGCGCTCTCAGCACCATCGCACGCGCCAGCTCAGGCTTCGTCGCGAAGGACCTGGCGTCATGAATTCTCGCCGTGCGGCACCGATCCGGGTCACGGGTCCAGGGCTTGGGCAGATACCACTCCCGGTCCACCAGGGCCCGCCCCTTCACAGAGGCAATGGGCGGCGAACACGCCGATCCGGCAGTTCTCGGTGCGGCCGACCGTCCCCGAGTATCGGGGCTGCACCCCGGCCGAGACGGTGCCCTTCTTCGGGAAGCCGGTGTCGTCCACGATCAGCACACCGTCAGGCCGGCCGAGCCGCTCGGCGACGTATTCCTGCAGGTCGTCACGGATCTCGTCCGGCTCCCACCGGCATCACGACAGCAGCCTCTGCAGGCCGTACGGGGTGGCATGGCCGGCGTGCTCGGCAAGCTGCCGGCTGTTCTTCCGGCCGACCGGACCGAGCCCCGTGCACGTAGTCCTACCATCCCGCAGTAGCGACGACTCCAACTCGGTGGCACACAGCCCCGCCAGACTCAGATCAGCCATGCTGACCAGGGAAAATGGAGAAGTGCAACTGGAGTACTGACGCTCCCACTCCTCGCGTTACCTGTCCGCCGCTCCCATGTCAGTCCACCGTTCTTCCGGCCGTGTGCCACGGTGCGAAGGCGTTCGTCAGCCCCGCGAGAGCCGTGCGCAGCTCCGGGTGGTGGCGCAGCAGCACCGTGATCATGCTGTTGTCGTCGATCCAGGCCATCCCGGCCTTGGAGTACACCTCGGGGGTGTAGTGCTCGGTGAAGAAGCGATCGCTGTTCAGCCGGCGCGAGGCCATCAGGATGAAGATGCGGAACGCCGTGTCGCTGAAGGCGAATCCGGCCGGCAGCTTCTCCGCGTACAGCCCGACCATGAGGTCGACCTTCTCGATGTCGCCGTCGTAGAGCCACTGGATCTGCTCGGCCCACGCCCGGTTCTCCGTCAGCTCAAGGAAGTTCGCCGCGGGCTTCAGCCGCAGCAGTCGCCGGAACTCGTTGTAGCGGGGGACGCCCAGCTCCCGGGAGCGCAGGATGTCGGTGGCGGCGAGATCCTGCAGTTGCCCGTCGGGGCGCTCGAACTCCTGCAGGAACCTGGGGAAGTTGTGCAGGGTGACCAGTCCGGGGTGGAGCGTGCCGAAGCTGTAGAGCAGATCGGCCATCTCGGTGGTCTCCAGGACCTTCAGTGTCCCGGGGCCCGAGATGTCGCGGAGGGTGCAGTGGCGCAGGCTCGTGTCGTCGGCGGCGGAGCGCAGATGCCACTCGTCGCGGATGAGCGGGTGCATGCGGTAGACGGCCACGAATTCCTCGGTAAGGGAGTACGGGACGCCGTAGTGGTCCGTTTCGCCGCCGGGGATGCCGCTGACGACCTCGCTGTCGCTGATCCGGCCGAAGAGGTTGTGGACGCGCTCGCCCGCGATGCCCCACCAGTTGGCGCGCAGTGCCTTGACGGTGGTGGGGTGGCTGATCACCGCCGGTGTCCACTCCACGGTGTGGATCTTGGCGAGGAGCGCGGCGTTGACGAGCCGGGCGCGCTGGAACAGTTCCTCGTCGTTCCAGGACGGGTACGCGGTGTGCAGGTGGTCGCAGATCGCGTTGTGCTCACGGGCGAACAGGTCGTGCATCATCGCCAGGCCCAGCCAGAAGCCGGGAACACGCGAGGGGTCCCGGGAGGGGGCCGAGGGGAACGGGGACTGCTCGTCGTCCCACAGATGCAGCTTGCCCAGCTCACCGGCGCGCACCAGGCGTTGCTCGGTCTCGCTCGTCCCGTAGATCTGCGACGCGTCCCACCAATGGGAGGACACGTTGATGTGGGTGTCGGGCGTCCCGGCGGGTGCCTGCGGGTCGCGGGTCGGGTCGTCCGGCGTCCGCATGATCCGCATGGGGTGTTCCGGCCACGGGTCGTCGTCCATGAGCGGTACTTCCCAGGGCCGTTCCGTGGGGCCGGTTCCGTGGCTGAACCAGTCGCGGATCATGAACTGAAGCCAGGCGGCGACCAGGGAGTTGACCGATTCGGCGGGGGTGAGCTCGTCGCGGGTGAGCAGGGCGCGGCTGACCTCGCGCGGGTTCGGCGTGGACAGTACGTCCTCGGGTGCGGCCGGGGCGATTCGCTCGAGCGGGATGTTCCGGCCGAAGCGGGTTCCCGCCATGCCCATCCGGGGCTCGTCGAGGTCGTTGTGGCTGCCGTCGGCGGTCCGGTTGACCTTGTGGGTCTCGGAGGGGGGTGCGGGATCGGGCAGATTGACGGAGGGCAGCCGACCGGTGTCGTGGAGGTTCTTCTGCCGAAGCTTGACGCGCAGTCCGAGGAGCGTCAGCAGGCCCGGGAGGACGGGCAGTCTGTCCCAGCCGACGCGCCGGTCCACCGCTTCGGCGCCGGCGGTGACGATCCGCCAGAACAGCGACGAACGGTATCCGGCCACGGAACGTCGCGCTTCGCGTCGTTGCTTCCTCATAGCGGTACTCCTTGGGCGGTTGCGAGGATCACGTCGCTCGCCTTCTCTCTGATTCATGTAGATGGGGGGGCGGCGACGAAGAATCCGGGAATGCGGGTGCAGACCGAGGCACCGGCCATGGCTTCGAGATCCACGGCGTCCTTGTCCGTGCCCCCGCCGAAGTAGGGATCGACGAAGGAGCCGAACCCCTCCAGCGTGGACAGCGGCCGGTCGAGGAGGTCGGCCACCGCGCCCTCCGCGGCCGAGGGGGATGACCTTCAGCAGCTGCTTGTCCTGGAGGGCCAGTTCGCGGTCGGCGGCGGCTGAGACGAGCGTGATCGGCACCGCGGTACGCGGTGGAAGTCGGCCGCTGAGGCCCAGCGTGGCCGCGTCGCGGTGTCACTGTCGTGGATCGGGACGCCATCGCGAAGGTCCTTCCGCAACCGCTCGTCGCGGTTGGTCAGCGGATCGAGGCCGAGCAGGATCGTACGGATCCCGAAGAGCCGGAAGGCGTACACGGCCGCCGGACCGGACGGCTCACGATCGGGGTCGAGGAGCCGGATTCCGGCGAGTGCGTAGACCGAGACAGCGCGAGGAGCGGTTCTCCGGGTGGCCATCATGTCTCCTGACGGTGCGGTGACGGCAACTACCGCCGAACCCCGACGACGGAGAAGAACTCCCTGGAAACACTCCAATCAGCACATCATGGGGACCACTGCTCCCTTGCGCCTTGAGCCCGGGGGCCTCACCGGTGTCTCCGGCGCGCATGCGTGCCCTGACGGCTCCGGAGGCGGGGCTTCGGCTGGTGGCGCCTGCGCCGTTTGGCCGACCGGTTCCCCGCGGCATCCGCACGAGGCTGGACGGGCGGGCCGGTTTGTTTGAGGCCCTCGATCGTGCTCTCGATCTTCCGTACTTCGTCCTCGGCGGCCCGCCCCGGCTCCTCGGCGTCGAGCCGGGCGAACGCGTGCTTGGCCTGCTCGTGCGCGCGCAGGACCTTGCCCCGGGGGCGGCCCCGGCCCCCATACGACGTGGCCAGCACCGCTTGTGCTTGTGCTCTGTCGAACCTGAGCTTCCAGGGACGTACGTCCATCTCGTCGTACAGGGACAGCGCCTTCCGGGCCGCCGCCTCGGCCCGACGGTCCGTGGCGCCGAGCGCCACCAGTACCTCCGCTTCCAAGCGGCTCGTCCATGCCTCATGGACGCGGTTGGCCCATCTGTCCTCTTTGCGCATCCTGTCGTACTGCTTCAACGCCTGCTCGACGTGGTCCAGCGCCTTCTGCAGGTCTTCGTGTTGGCTCCCGGCCGGCCGGGAACTCGCTCTGCCCAGGTACGCGTCCGCCAACCGGACCAGCGCGAGGGCGTGTTGAGGACGTACGGCCTCGCGGTACTCACGCTCCAGGGCGTTGTAGTGACCGTCCACGGCTTCGCTGTGTCGGGCGACGCAGGCGTCCCACTCCCTCCTGGCCCCGTGCTGGACGCCGAGGACGGACAGAGCTTCGGCGATGTCCCGCTTCCAGAGGCCGGGACACCTCTCGCGCAGAGCTTCGTACGTCTCGACGCTCTCGGTGGCCTTCGCCACCGCCTGGTCGGCACGTCCGCTCGCGCCGAGCTGCCAGGCGAGGCCGCGCAACGCGAACGCCTTCATGCCCTGGATCTCGTCCGGCTCGTGCTCGGCGTCGCCTTCGCGTGCCTGCGGCAACTGCTCGATCAGGTCACATGCCTCGGTCGCCGCCTGCAGCGCCTCGCGCTGGCGCCCGATGCCGTGGGCTGCCGTGGCCAGGGTGCACAAGGCCTTCACCAGACCGAAGGCGTGCCTGTGGGTGGGGTTGCGCTGGAACAGCGGCTCCAGGCGCCGTATGGCGTCACGGGCGCAGTTGTCGGCGTCCTCGAACCGTCCGACGTCGACCAGCCGATCCGCCAGATCCTTGAGAGCCTCGGCCAGGCAGAACTCGTGGTCCTCGGACGGGCTGAGCTGTTGCAGCGCGTGGTAGGTGTCGACGGCTTGCCCGGCGACACTGTGCGCCCGGATGCGCAGGCCCGAACTGGCCAGGTACAGCGACCACTGTTGCAGGGCCTGAGCCAGCCCTCTGCGGCTCTCTGGAGTGGGCGGTCCGGCGACGCTCCGGTGGTACTGCACCGCGTGTTCCGCGACGGCCGTGGCCAGCTCCAACAGGGCATCGGGGCAGGACACGTCGAACTCCCGCAGTACCTGGGCGGCGACCTGCTGCGCCGATTCCTGGGGGAGCGTGGAGTGCAGTGCGGTGGCCAGCGATGTGCCGATGGCGTGCGCGGAGTCGTCCTGATCTCTGACCGCGACGCGTTTGGCCAGCCGTACCAGGGCGGCTGCATGCTGATGGAGAGCCTCTGTCAAAGCCTCGCGCGCTTTGTGCTGCTCCGCGTCAGGCTGCGGTGCCGGATGCGTCTCGTCCTTCTCTGCGCCGGGCCGGTCTGCGGCCCGGCCCTCGTCGGCCATGGTGAACTGCAGCAGTTGAAGCACGTTGAGCACCTGGCGTGACTGTGCGGCAGGATTCCGAGGCGTGCCGTCGCCGGTTCCCTCGACATCGAGCAGTTGCATGGCCAGGTCCGGGAACGCCGCGACCACCTTGCTTCCCAGGCGGTGGGCAAGTCGCAGCGGTTGGAGGGTACGCAGGTAGCCCTCCCCGCTGAGCTCTGTGCACTGCCAGCGGGCGAACGCGCGCCTGCACCACTCCGGTTCGTCGGCAAGATCAGGCACCAGCCGCAGCCGGCGCGCGGCTTCGGTCTCACCGGCACCGCCTTCGGAGCCGTCAGCTGCTGCCAGGCTGGAGATGGCAACGACCCGTTCGAGAAGCACCGGATCGTCATAGAGCCCTGCTTGGCCGGCGGTCTTTCGCCATGCTTCTCGCTCCACGTCAATGGCAAAATCCAGCAGTGCCGCCCGCAGGGAGATCGGTCGGGGACCACCCGTGACCGCAGTGCTCTCCTCAATGCCGAAGTGTGCGCGTGCGTCCACCAGAGCCTGTATGAGGACGAGCAGGTAGCTGGCGAAGTCTGGCTCCTCGAGATCCGGTCCGTCCTCGTTTTGGTCCAACTGCTCCTGCGGCGGTGGGGAATTGTCGTTCTTCTGGTCGGCGTCCGT
Organism: Streptomyces sp. yr375; assembly: GCF_900110755.1. Lineage (GTDB taxonomy): Bacteria > Actinomycetota > Actinomycetes > Streptomycetales > Streptomycetaceae > Streptomyces. The sequence continues at coordinate 4,007 of NZ_FOFF01000077.1, read as the reverse complement.
CTTCCTTTCTGTTTCCTTCTGTTGGTACCAAGCGGTGAAGGATTCCAGAGCGGCGTCGTAGACAACCCTGCGTTCTTCGGGCTCCGGAGCGGGAAGGGGCGGGGGGTCGTGTTCGTCCAGGAGCGCCTCGTATCGTCGCCTGAGCGCTTGCCACCATGGGCCGTCACTGTGGGCGATAGCCAGTATCCGCAGGGGAAAACCACTCCGGTCCTTCATAGCTTCGTCGAGGAGAGCATTCAGCTGGCCGGCGTACACATCGGCGTCGTCGACGACCACCAGCCGACTTTCCGCGAGGTCGAGGAGCTGAGGGAAGCCAACGCGCAGAAGATCGACGGGATCGATGATTCCCGCAACCCAGCCCCTGTCGCCCATCCGGCGGCACAACTCCCGGGCGAGACGGGTCTTTCCCACGGCACCGTCCCCGGACAACAGCCGCACGTGCACGCGCCGCCCGGTGTTTCCCGCGCACCAGTCGGTCAGTTCCCCGAGTTGCTTCTTCCGGCCTCGGAAAGGTACGACGTCGTGGCGGGCTCGCAGGAGGTCCGCCTCCGACCACTGGTACCGGATCGGCATGGGCTCGTAAGCCGGTCGCAGAACGTCACCGCCTGCCCAGACCGGGTCCAGCTTCACCCGTGTCGCCGGTTCGAGCCCGAGTGCCCGGTCGAGACACTGGTTCGCGTCCGGCCGTCCCTGCTCGCCGAACATTCGACTGGCAGGGACGGCATGCAGCCGACCGTTGATGGATGCGCGATCTTCCACTATGACGCCCACGAGGTGGTCGCCGCTGAACAAGGCTGAGCCAGACATGCCACTCCACAGAGACGCTCCCGGACGGCTTGTCGGCACCCCGGTCTCGACCTGAAAGTTCAACCGCTCTATTAAGACGCTGGCATCCTTCGCCGAGCGGGAGCCAGTCAGCGGACGTACTGTGCCACGGGCGTCCTCGACATTCATGCGGTTCGAGCCGATCTGAGCCCGGGGAAAGCCGAGGGCCTGTGCCGGAACGGCGTCCGTGCCGACGACACGGCCCAGCCGTACTTCATCGGGCGAAGTGCTCTCATGTACCGTGAACGGATCCTCGTCGGTGCTGGACAGCAGCGCAAAATCGATTTCCTGTTCGCCTGTGGCGCCGTTCTCACCGTTCACCTTGACCTGGAAAGTGTGCGGGTCTGTGAGGTCGTAGCGACCGTCTGGGTGCCGCTTGAACCTCTTCACCTTGGCCAGGGTGCCCTCCGACCCAACGCAATGCCCTGCCGTCAGGACCAGGTTGGGTGCCAGCAAGTAACCAGAGCCGCGTTGCTCGGTCGTCTCGACGCAAACCAGATACTCGGCGTTCAAGCGCGTCATTGCACGTTCCCCTTGGGATCGGCAATGCGCGTATCTTTGGGTACGGTCAGATCCAGTTTGATCCGCTGGCTGGTGGAATTACCTTGCGTTCGGCTGCCACCCGCCTCGATGACCCAAAACTTCACGCCACCCCTGCCTTCCCACTCCTTGGAAACCTGTACGGTGGCTTCGAGTTCGACGCCAGAAATGCCGAATCGCAGATCTGCTTCCTCTGAATTCAGCTGGGCCTGTTCGAGTTCGTCGCGGAGTGCCGAGATCATCTGGGAAAGCTGCAGACCGCCCTCTTGCGCTTCTGTCATCACCGTCGCCCCTTGAGAGAAGCTGCACACTGTGGTAGTGGCGCAGGGCCGCTCTAACTTTGGCCGGAAACCCTGTTGGCGCATTCTGCGGGATATTCTTCGGAATTGGCAGCCCTTATAATCCATTTTCCCCTTCGTGTGGCGAACAGCAACTTGGGCACCCCTCTCTGTCAGAACGTGTTTGAGATCTGCCGTGTCCGGTTGCTGAGGCGTTCGTTGAACTCACTGTGAGCGGTGGTGGGGGTGGGTATCCGTCTGACCTGACGGATGAGCAGTGGGCGCTGGTGGAGCCCTTGCTCCCGCCGGCACGGGTGGGCCCGAAGGGCGGACGTCGGGAAAAGCATCCGCGGCGGCGGATCGTGGACGCGATCTTCTACGTGGTGCGGACCGGCTGTGCCTGGCGGCAACTGCCGAAGGACTTCGCCCCCTGGCCGACGGTGTACTGGTACTTCACCTGGTGGCACGACGATGGCACCGTCGAGCGCATCCACGACGCTCTGCGTGGCAAGGTCTGTGAAGCTGACGATCGCGACGTGGAGCCGAGCGCGGGCCTGATCGACTCGCAGTCCGTCCGCACTGCCGACACGGTCCCCGCGGCCACCAGAGGCTTCGACGCGGGCAGAAGGTGAAGGGCCGCAAGAGGTTCATCGTCACCGACACCCTGGGCCTGCTCCTGGCCGTTCACGTCGTCGCGGCGAGCATCCAGGACCGCGACGGCGGGAAACGGCCCTTGCTGTGGACCAGGCTCGGCCACCCCGGCGTCAAGAAGGTCTGGGCCGACCAGGGCTTCGCCGACCGCCGGGTCGAGTGGCCACAGAGATCCTCGGCCGCGACCTGGAGATCTTCCGCAAGGATCCTGACCAGCGTGGTTTCCGGGTCCAGCCCAAGCGGTGGGCGGTAGAGCGTACGTTCTCGTGGCTCACCGCCCACCGGCGCCTGGCCCGGGACTACGAGACCAGTCCGGCCCACTCCGAGACGATGATTCGATGGGCCATGATCGGCGTCATGGTCCGCCGGCTCACCCGGGGCCGTGCTGCGATGCGTCCAGGCCCACGGCTGCTCGTGCGAAACTCCTCGTAGACAGCCTGCCGGTCCCTTGACGCGGTAGCTGCCCGTTCTGTCCGCAGGAGGCGCCTTCGCTGGGCGGGACCGAGAGGGCTCGGCCTTCGGGAGTCAGTTGCCGGCCAGGCCCCATGCATCGAGCCCGCCGTAGATATGGGCCCTTAGACAGTGGGGGCGCTGAAGCCTGAGGCTTCGCCGCGGTAGATGGCGATGAGCGAGTCCTTGCCCCTCCACCAGGTGTCAGCGAGTCCCTGGACTTCGGGTACCGGCTCGAATCCGTCGAGGTTCAGGTCCTCGACGGCGCTGCCTTTGATCTTCGTGATGGTCTCGGCCCAGTAGCCCGCATGGCTGGCCAGCGCCAGGGCTTCCACCCATCCCTCTGTGCTGGCGTGCAGCGGCGTCCAGTGGTCAGCGTCGATCCCGAACTCACCTCCTGGCCCGATCATGAACCCGTGGGCCATGGAGACGCGACAGCCCCCGGCCGGGAACCGCCATCCGTTCGCGGCCGAGCCCTCGGGGGCATCGGCTTCCAGAACGCGCGGGCCGCCCTCGTATTCGGGGGCCGGGGGCAGGGCGAGACCGCCCCAGAGCTCTTGAAAGGCGACAGCCCGGTCGATCTCGGCATCCGGAATCCCTTGCTTGAGCCATGCCTCCCGAAAGAGCTTGAGGTCGCGATGTGGAACACGCAGCCCGTGTCCCTCGACGAAGCACCGAGCTCGCCGGCTCAAGCCTTCAGGTGCCTGAGGAATCAGCGGCACTCGGGGGTCTGCCGTCACGGTTGCTGCCTCTCGTATGGAGAGGTTGGTACGGCCGGGTGCGGCAGTGCCGACGGCTGCGGAGCGCTGGACCAACGGACGGGGGCACCGCCGGGGCCGACGGTGAGCCAGGAACCGTCGCCCAGGGGCACCAGCTCGTACGGGTTGCTCGCCTCGACGGTGAACTCGCCGCTGAAGTTCCCCCCGCGAACTGGACAGCGGGTGTTTACGCTGCCGGGGCGAGGTTCTGCCTGAGCAGGGATCTCGTTTCGAGCGGGGTGACGTACCCGTAGTCGGGGTGCCGACGGAGCCGGCTGCGGTTGTACTCGACCTCGATGTAGCGGAAAACGTCGGCCCGGGCCGCCTCGCGGGTCTCCCACACGGTCGTCCCGATCTCCGCTTTCAGAATGGCGAACCAGCTTTCCGCGGCGGCGTTATCGTAACAAGAGCCGACGCGTCCCATCGACTGCCTCATGCGCAACTTGCCTATTTCGGTGCGGAATTCGTCACTCGTGTATTCACTGCCGCGATCCGTGTGCATGAT
>NZ_FOFF01000070.1 GCF_900110755.1 Streptomyces sp. yr375 | reverse complement strand
TCGGCCCTTAAGGGGCCTCGTCCTCAAACGCCGGACGGGCTGAAAGGCAGACACCCGACCGGCGCTTAGAGCGGCGCCCCCAGCGGGTGGGTGGGGGTTCGGGATGGCGTCCGCCTCGTCCTCAAACGCCGGACGGGCTGAATCGTGCGGGCCGGCGTCGAAAGGCCGCCTCAGGCGCCGGACGGGCTGGAAGGCGCTCACCCGCCCGGACGGGCTGGAAGGCGCTTGCTGCTTACGCCAACTGTGGGGTGTTGGATCCATTCCTGCCTCAGCACCGGTGCTTCTCCTTCAGCATTGGTTTTGTGTTGAGTTGTGGGGGGCTTCGGGCTCATTTGGTTGCTGCGGGGTTGGCCGGGGTGGTGGCTACGTCTCGGGAGGAGAGTCTGCGGAGTTATCGGCTCTTCGCTGCTCGGGATCCCCGGGTGTTGATCGGGCTTGATCCTGAATGGTCCTGGGGGCAGCGGGATTTGATCGCGTTGATGGCCGACAAGTGTGGGGTTTCGGCCGATCCTCGATGTGTGTCCGGGCATGATGTGATCGACCCCGAGCGGACGGTGGCCGCGCTCGACGCGTTCGCGGATCGGCTCGCCTCGGTCGCCCAGCGTGGTGCGCCCGTGCTGCTCGGCACCGGGCATCCGCATCGGCTGCTGGGGTTCTACGCAGAGCTTGCAGACGCTTTGTCGGCGGCGGGATGTGAAGTCCTCACCCCGGCGCAGGGTCACTGTGTCGACATAACGACCCGGTTCGGTCTACGCACGCACCACCTCGACTACGTACGGGGAGTCGCGGTCGTCCGGGAGGCCGACGCCGAACGCGCCGGTTGTGCGACCGGTGCGCACACTCATTCACCGCTGCCGATCCGGGTCGCTCTAGACGCGGCGGCCGAGGCCGGCGGGCCGCTGCCCGAGCTGGTGATCGGGGACCACGGGTGGGTCTGCGGTGCAGGTCAGCTAGGGTTCGAGGCCATCGGGCTGGCCGACACCGACGACCCCGCGCTGTTCGTCGGGGAGGCCGAGGGGATCGTCTCCGTGGCCGTTCCGGTTGATGACGCCGTGCGGTCCGCTTACTACCGTCCGCTGACCCGCTACGTACTCAATCGAGCGTGTCTGTCACAGTAGGCCGGTGATGCGCATGCGATGGGTGCACCTCTTCCCCACTCGCATCACCCGCCCCTACATTGGGGAGTGAGCACGCAGCGACGAAGAGTCACCGGAAGGGGAAGCCGGTGGCCGTCGAGTCGAGTGCGGAAGGTTCAGGTGTGTCATGGCTGCTGGCGAGAGGCCTCTGAACGAGGTTCAGTTCCTTACCGTGGCGGAAGTCGCCTCGGTGATGCGAGTGTCGAAGATGACCGTGTACCGATTGGTGCACAGCGGTCATCTGCCCGCGATCCGGGTGGGGCGGTCTTTCCGCGTCCCCGAGCAAGCGGTTCACGAGTACCTCCGTGAGAGCTATGTGGGGGTGGAAACCGCCTGACGACAGTGGGTTGGGGGGATCCTCAGGGCTCTTCCGGATCCCCCCGGTCCCGCCTCGATTACGACCTCAGCGCTCGGACGGGTAGGCTGGCCCCTTGTAGGTCGTATGGGCCCATGGCGCCCAACGCCGAGTGATGAGAAGTGAGCGAGGGTAGTCGTGGGCTCTGTTATCAAGAAGCGGCGCAAGCGGATGGCCAAGAAGAAGCACCGCAAGCTGCTCAAGCGCACGCGCGTTCAGCGTCGCAACAAGAAGTAAGCGAACGTACTTACTTCTTCGCGACGCGAGCCGCGTAGGCGTTGTGTGGCCCCCCATCGTGTTATCGGTGGGGGGCCACACGCATCTCCGGGCGTCGTGCGGTCATCACAGTGCAACATCGACCCGCTAGGTTGGCCCGCAGACGGGGAACGGGGTACACGGCAGGGTGGCCGGGCGGTTCCAGGACGGAAGGAAGGCGCTGATCTTGGGGAAGGTCGTGCTTGTTACCGGAGTGGCCCGTCAGTTGGGGGGCCGGTTCGTACGTCGGATCCAGCGTGACCCCCAGGTCGACCGGGTGATCGCCGTGGACGCCGTGCGGCCCGAGCACCATCTCGGGGGCGCCGACTTCATCCAGGCCGACATCCGGCAGCCCGCCATCGCGCGGGTGCTCGCCGAGACCGGCGCCGACACGGTCGTCCACCTGGACGTGACGGCGACCGCGCTGGGCAGTGGCAGCCGGACCACGGTCAAGGAGACCAACGTCATCGGCACCATGCAGTTGCTCGGCGCCTGTCAGAAGTCGCCGAGTGTGAAGCGGCTGGTCGTGAAGTCCAGTACGAACGTGTACGGGTCCGCCTCCCGCGACCCCGCCGTGTTCACCGAGACGACCCCGGCCAAGTCGCTGCCCAGCGGCGGCTTCGCGAAGGACGCGGTCGAGGTCGAGGGGTATGTGCGCGGGTTCGCCCGGCGGCGGCCGGACGTCGCGGTGTGCGTGCTGCGGTTCGCCAACATCCTGGGGCCGACCGCCGAGACGCCGCTCGCCTCGTACTTCTCGCTGCCCGTGGTGCCCACCGTGCTCGGTTACGATCCCCGGCTGCAGTTCGTGCACGAGGACGACGTGATCGACGTGCTGCGGATCGCCTCGCACGAGCCGGAGCGGGGCACGCTCAACAGCGGCACCTTCAACATCGCCGGGGACGGCGTGCTGTTGCTGTCGCAGTGCTCGCGGCGGCTCGGGCGGCCCACCGTGCCGCTGCTGCTGCCTGCGGTCACGTGGGCGGGCTCCCTGGTGCGTACGCTGGGCATGACGGACTTCTCGCCCGAGCAGATCCGGCTGCTCACCCATGGCCGGGTCGTGTCGACGGTCCAGATGCGGGAGACGCTGGGGTTCACGCCGCGGTACACGACGGCCGAGACCTTCGCGGACTTCGCGCGCAGCCACGGGCCCGGGCTGCTGCCGCCCGGGGCCGTCGCCGGGGCCGTGGACCGGGTCGCCGCGCTGCCCCTGCCGGGTGGCGGCCACGCCGCCGCTCACCCTTCGACGCCGAGCGCCAACTGAGGAGCGCATCAACGATGGCGGACGCCAAGGTCATTCCGTTCGACGACGACCGGACCCGGGGGAGCGCCGTGCCGCGGCCGCCGCGGCGCCGGGGTGCGGGGAGCCGGCGCAAGAGCGGCGAGCACGTGCCGGTCCGGGAGATCGGCGAGGGCGGTGAGGTCGGTGAGGTCCAGCCCCTGCCCACCAGGGCGATGGCGCAGGATGATGTTCCTGTGACGGGTGAGGAACGGGCGCGTGAGGGCGCGGACGCGGGTGGCCTGGAGCGGCGGATCGCCGGCGGGCTGTCCTTCCTGCGCCGGCGTCTCACGGGCGACTACGAGGTCGACGACTTCGGCTACGACGAGGAGCTGACCGACCAGGTCCTCATGTCCATGCTGCGGCCGCTGTACGAGAAGTACTTCCGGGTCGAGGTGAAGGGCATCGAGAACATCCCGGCCGAGGGGGGCGCGCTGATCGTCGCCAACCATTCCGGGACGCTGCCGTTGGACGGCCTGATGATGCAGGTCGCCGTCCACGACCACCATCCGGCGGACCGGCATCTGCGGCTGCTGGCCGCCGACCTCGTCTTCGTGCTCCCGGTCGTCAACGAGCTGGCGCGCAAGCTCGGGCACACCCTCGCCTGCGCGGAGGACGCCGAGCGGCTGCTCGGGCAGGGCGAGGTCGTCGGGGTGATGCCGGAGGGGTTCAAGGGCATCGGGAAGCCCTTCGGCGAGCGCTACAAGCTCCAGCGGTTCGGCCGGGGCGGTTTCGTCTCCACGGCGCTGCGGCAGGGCGCTCCGATCATCCCGTGCTCGATCGTCGGGGCGGAGGAGATCTACCCGATGATCGGCAACGCCAAGACCCTGGCCCGTGTCCTGGGCATCCCCTACTTCCCCCTGACCCCGACCTTCCCGTGGCTCGGCCCCCTGGGCGCCGTCCCGCTCCCCACGAAGTGGACGATCCAGTTCGGCGAGCCGATCCCGACGGACGGCTACCCGCCGGAGGCGGCCGAGGATCCCATGCTGATGTTCAACCTGACGGACCAGGTCCGGGAACAGATCCAGCACACGCTGTACAAGTTGCTGGTCCAGCGGCGGTCGGTGTTCTTCTGAGGGGGCTGTTCAGTGGGGCGGCCGTCCGGGGCGACCAGCGGGCTGACTGGAGCCGGCGGACGGAGTCCGGCGCAGCCGCGCGAAGCCCGCGAAGCGGTGCGAGGGCGGCAGACAGGAGGGGCGAGTTGCTGGTGCAGCGGCGGTCGGTGTTCTTCTAGCGGTCGGTGTTTTTCCAGTGGGTATACGACGGTGGGGCGTCCCTTCTCAGAAGGGGCGCCCCACCGTCGTCGTGCTGGAGTTACTCCGTGTCCTCGCTGTCGATGCCCAGGCCTGGGAGGAGGCCTGGGAGGAGGGGGGGGAGGGTGACGTCGGGTCGGGTGGTGGGGAGGACGGGGGTCGGGGCGGTGCTGGTGCCGGTGTCCTTCGGGGGGTCGAGGAGGCCGCCGGTGTTGCCGCCGAGGAGGCCGTCGTCGCCGGTGCCGGAGGTGGCCGGCTTGCTGGGGGTGCCGGTGTTGCTGCCGGTGCCGTCGGACGGGTGCTTGCCGGTGCCGGTGTCCGGGGTGGTCGGGCGGTCGGCGCCGGTGCCGGTGGACGCCGAGCCGGAGCCGTGCCGGGTGCCGCCGCCGCCCTGGGCGGGGGGCGGGGGGAGCAGGGACTGCAGCGGGGCGACCTCTTGGTCTATGGCTTCGAAGACCGACGAGACCTGCTGACTGACGTCTCCGAGCTGGACCGGCAGGCGGTCGCGCAGGGCGCCCCAGACTTCGCGGTGCGAGCGGGAGAACGCGTCGAGCGCCTGGATGGGGCCCAGGGAGTTCGGGTCGCGCTCGAACGCTTCGTGGAGGAGCCGGTGGCCCTCCGTGGCGTCGTACTGCATGCCGTTCAGGGCGCGGCGGATCTCGCCGAGGGACTCGTGGTCGAGGTCGCCGCTGCGGCCCCGTTCCATGAGCCGGCGGGCCTCGCTCAGCCGGGTGGAGGCCTGGTCGAGGTAGGTGCGCCCCCGCTCGTCGTCGCCGTTGGCCAGGTGGTTGAGCTTGAAGTCCTCGATGCCGCGCTTCAGCCCGTAGAGCCCGTCACCTGGCAGGGCGTCGGAGCTCGCGGCCGCGACGCCGCCGAAGGCGCCCGCCGCGACGCCGACGCTGAGGCCGCCCGCGGTGAGCCCCTTCGCGAGGCGGGAACGCGGTCGCAACTTGCCCAAGGGACTGGCCCGGTGCGTGCCTTTCGCCCGGTGGGAGCGTTGCTCCGGCACCGACGCGTCGAATGCTTCGCCTCCCGCGGTGCCCGCCTGCAGCATGGCCTCCATAGCGGCCACCAACTGGGCCCGCTGGACGACCTTGACCTCGGGATCGAATTCCGGCTTGGGCAGCTCGGCGAGACTCGTGGCGAGGGCCAGGAGATGGCCCTGTCCGGTCTGGTCCGCAGCGGCCGGTGCCGGCGGTGATCCTTCGGTCTGCTCGGCCGCCGTGCCCTGGCTGGAACAGTCGGACTGCTCCTCCAAGGCCTGGGCGAAGGCGTTCGCCCGCCGGTGCGCCGATACGTTCGCGATCACTGGCGGCACCTCCTCTCGTCATGACGGTCGACTCCCCGGGGGTCCTGAGGGTTGCACGCCCTGGACCGGATCCACACGATCGAGTGATCGGGGTCGGACAGGACGTGACCACAGGGAGCCTGTATCCCGCACAACGACTGGCGCGGCACTTGGGTTACGGACGGCGGATGATCGGATCGGGAAGGCAACGGACTTTCACTGAAGGTGAGTTGGGGATCGCCGACCGTAGGCCCCGGGCGGGGCCGGTCGGCCGTCCGGTCGGCGGTCTGGTCGGTGGTCCGGTCAGCGGACGTCTTCCGGCAGGAGCCGGGCGAGGGTGCGCACGGCCCGGTACTGAAGGGTCTTGATCGCGCCCTCGTTCTTGCCCATCACGCGCGCGGTCTCGGCGACGGAGAGGCCTTGCAGGAACCGGAGCGTCACGCACTCCTGCTGCTGCGGGTTGAGCCGGCGCACGGCGTCCAGGAGCGCGGCGTTGGAGAGGGACTCCAGGACGGAGTCCTCGGGCGAGCGCTCGACCTCGTTGGCGTCGAGCATCTCGCCGGTGGTCACTTCGAGCCGGAACCGGCTGGACTTGAAGTGGTCGGCGACCAGGTTGCGGGCGATCGTGACGAGCCAGGCGCCGAAGTCGCGGCCCTGCCAGGTGAACGTCCCGATGCGGCGCAGGGCGCGCAGGAACGTCTCGCTGGTGAGGTCCTCGGCTGTCGCCTTGCCGCCCACCCGGTAGTAGATATAGCGGTAGACCGTGTCGCTGTACTGGTCGTACAGGCGCCCGAAGGCCTCGGCCTCGCCGGCCTGGGCGCGTTCGACGAGGTCCATCATGCGGGCGCTGTCGCTGTCGGCGGCCGGCCGACGGGCGGTGGCCGCGCCGCTTGCACCGGCCGCACCGGCCGCGCGTCCTCGTCTGCCGACGGCGGCGGTGCCGTCGGCCAGTGCGTAGCACGGGCCGACGGGTGCGGCGGCGGCGAAGGCGGGGACGGCGTACGCGGTGGGGACGAAGCCGCGCAACAGGTCCTGGACCGTAGCGACCGTTGCGCGCAGCGTAGCCAGGCCCGAGGTGTCAACCCCGACGTGTGGGTACACGGGACTCCCAGAGGCAGAGCTTCCATCACGTGCAGTGCGGAACCTTTCACCCGTCGTAGCGACAGGAGGGGTACCGGATTGCGTTTGAGGAGAATAACGCTTCGTGCAGGCACTGCTACACCGAGTTGCTCAAAACTTCGATTACGTCGCTTCTATGGTTGATTGATGCCCGATCAAGTCGCGTGGAGTGAGCGATTGTTGATCGGAAACGACCGAGTTTCGCGATGGTCTGGGGCGGGTTGTGGCTGTGCGCGGACAACGCGAATAGACGGCCGTCCCCAGGGGTACGACCGTCTTTTTGGTGGGGTGTCCGGTGCGGATGCCCGGCGCTGGTGTGTAGTTACCGGCGCCGGCGGTGCAGGGCGATCGCCGCTGCCGTGCCGCCCGCCACCGCGCCCACGCCGGCCGCCGCCGGGATGCCGACCTTCGCCGCCTTGCGGCCGGTGCGGTAGTCGCGCAGCCGCCAGTCGAGGCCGCGGGCGTGTTTGCGGAGTTTGGCGTCGGGGTTGATGGCGTAGGGGTGGCCGACGAGGGAGAGCATCGGGATGTCGTTGTGGGAGTCGCTGTAGGCGGCGCAGCGGGAGAGGTCCAGGTCCTCGGCCGCGGCCAGCGCGCGCACCGCCTCCGCCTTCGCGGGGCCGTGCAGGGGCTCGCCGACCAGCTTGCCCGTGTAGACGCCGTCGACCGACTCGGCGACGGTGCCCAGCGCGCCGGTGAGGCCGAGGCGGCGGGCGATCACCTGGGCGATCTCCACCGGCGCGGCGGTGACGAGCCACACCTTCTGGCCCGCGTCCAGGTGGGCCTGGGCGAGGGCGCGGGTGCCCGGCCAGATGCGCTCGGCCATGTACTCGTCGTAGATCTCCTCGCCGATCGACATCAGTTCGGAGACGCGGTGGCCCTGCACGATGGAGAGGGCCGAGTCGCGGGCCTCCTGCATGTGTTCGGGGTCCTCGACGCCGGCCAGCCGGAACCACGCCTGCTGCCAGGCGAACCGGGCCAGGTCGCGGGTCTCGAAGAACTTCCGTTTGTACAGGCCCCGGCCGAAGTGGAAGAGGGCCGCGCCCTGCATCACGGTGTTGTCGAGGTCGAAGAAGGCGGCGGCCAGCGCGTCGCCGTGCACCGGGAACTGCGGTTCCCGGTCGGAGACCTCGGGGGAGTCCTGGGTGTCCAGGGCTTCCTGGGTGGACTTGCGCGCTGCCTCCGCCGAGGCCTCGCCTGCCAACACGCTCCGCGCCGTGGCTGCGCGCCTACGGGGAGTGAGCCATCCTAGAGCGGCCATGGCGTGAGCATAGCCAGTCTGTTCGGTGGCTTTCGGAGCCGAGAGGTTCGAAGGGTGTGAACTCTCTGCGACCGCACAGTTAAAGAGCGCGAGAATGGCCGGCATGAGTCCCCTCTTTCGACGTAAGGCGGCCCCCCACGAGCGGGTCGTCACCCTCATCCGCAAGTCGGGTTGTCATCTGTGCGACGACGCGCAGAGCGTGATCGAAAAGGTCTGCGGGGAACTCGGCGTGCCGTGGGAGCGGAAGGACATCGCCGAGGACCGGGAACTGTACGACCAGTACTGGGAGCAGATCCCCGTCGTCCTCGTGGACGGCAGGCAGCACACCTTCTGGCGGGTGGACGAGAACCGTCTCCGAAAGGAGTTGGCCGGATAGGCGGGACAGGACGGAACGTCGCTTAGGATCGATGGCGGTTTTGTCTCGGGGGCGGGATTCACGAGGAGAGTGGCGGTTTTGCCCCCTGGAATGATGTGCGTGACCCCGGTCACGTTGGCCGGGCAAATCGGACACCATCTTTGTGCACGCGTTCACAAAGACATAGCCTGCTGTCGACGGGGCGGTCTGGGTACGTGTGACCGCCTGCAGCCCCGCTCTACCCGCAGGAGCACCGTGGCAACTGGCCGAACTCACCGACCGGCGACCCGTAGCCGAGGGATTCCCGAGGCCACCGTCGCCCGCCTTCCGCTGTACCTCCGCGCGCTGACCGGACTGTCGGAGCGCTCGGTCCCCACGGTCTCCTCCGAGGAACTCGCCGCCGCCGCGGGCGTCAATTCCGCGAAGCTGCGCAAGGATTTCTCTTACCTGGGTTCTTACGGAACCCGGGGTGTCGGCTACGACGTCGAGTATCTCGTCTACCAGATCTCCCGTGAGTTGGGCCTCACCCAGGACTGGCCGGTTGTGATCGTCGGTATCGGTAACCTCGGCGCGGCGCTGGCCAATTACGGCGGGTTCGCCTCGCGCGGTTTCCGGGTCGCGGCGCTCATCGACGCCGATCCGGCGATGGCCGGGAAGCAGGTCGCCGGGATCGGCGTGCAGCACAGCGACGGTCTGGAGAAGATCATCTCCGACAACGGTGTGTCCATCGGCGTGATCACCACTCCGCCGGGCGTCGCCCAGCAGGTCTGCGACCGGCTCGTGGCCGCCGGCGTCACGTCCATCCTGAACTTCGCGCCGACCGTGCTGACCGTCCCGGACGGCGTGGACGTGCGCAAGGTCGATCTCTCGATCGAGTTGCAGATCCTCGCCTTCCACGAGCAGCGCAAGGCCGGTGAGGAGGCCGCGGCGCACGACAGCGCCGTCCCGGTCGCCGCCGTGAGCCGCGACGACATCACCGACCAGGGGCCCGACGGGGACGTACCCGCCGTGATGCCGGCATGAGTCTCCTCGTCGTCGGACTGAGCCATCGCAGCGCCCCCGTGAGCGTGCTGGAGCGGGCCTCGCTGTCTGCGGACGCCCAGCTCAAGCTGCTCCAGGACACGGTCGCCGCCGACCCGGCCGCCGAGGCCGCGGTCCTCGCCACCTGCAACCGCATCGAGCTGTACGCCGACGTGGACAAGTTCCACGCGGGCGTCGCCGAGCTGTCCACGCTGCTCGCCCAGCACAGCGGGGTCGGCCTGGAGGAGCTCACTCCCTATCTGTACGTGCACTACGAGGACCGCGCCGTCCACCACTTCTTCTCGGTGGCCTGCGGGCTGGACTCGATGGTCGTCGGCGAGGGGCAGATCCTCGGGCAGATCAAGGACGCGCTGGCCCGGGCGCAGGAGCTGCACACCGCCGGTCGGCTGCTGAACGAGCTGTTCCAGCAGGCCCTGCGGGTCGGCAAGCGCGCCCACTCCGAGACCGGTATCGATCGCGCCGGGCAGTCCCTGGTCACCTTCGGCCTGGAGCAGCTCGCCGCGGGCGGCGAGGTGCGGGACTGGGCGCGCGGCAAGCGGGCGCTGGTCATCGGCGCGGGTTCCATGTCGTCGCTGGCCGCCGCGACGCTCGCGCGCGCCGGGGTCGGCGAGGTCGTCGTCGCCAACCGGACCCTCGACCGGGCCGCGCGGCTCGCCCAGATACTCGCCGAGGCCGACGGCACGGACGTGCCGGCCCGCGCGGTCCCGATGGAATCGGTGCCGGCCGAGCTGACACGTGCGGACGTCGTCGTCTCCTGCACCGGGGCGACGGGCCTGGTCCTGACGGCCGAGGCGATCGCCGACGCGGTCGAGGGCCGCACCGGAACACCCGCCGCCTTCACCGCCCCCGCCGCGTACGACGCCGACGCCGTCTTCGAGGCGGACGTACGGTCGCTGCCCGCCGCCTCCGGCGGGGCCGACGAGAACTGTCCGCTGGACCTGGCCGCCGTACAGCAGGCGCCCGTGCCGCAGGCCGGGTTCTCCGTGCTCGGGGAGGCCGCGGTCGCCGGGATGGACGCGGCGACGCTGGAGCAGCACGCGGCGTGGGTGGACAACGCGACCGTGGACCGGCGGGCGGCCGCGCGCCGTCCGGAGGCCGACGCCGAGCTGATCAGTGCGCTCGCGGCGACCGCCGCCAGCGTCGGGCGGATCCCCGAGCGGCGCCGGCCCGAGCCGGTCGCCCTGCTCGTACGGCCCGAGCCCGTGCTCTTCCTGCTGGACCTGGCGATGCCGCGGGACGTCGACGCGGCCGCGCACCGGCTGGCCGGGGTGCGGCTGGTGGACATCGAGTCGCTGGCCGAGGCCTCGGCGGACGCGCCGATGGCCGCCGACGTGGACCAGGTGCGGCGGATCGTCGCGGACGAGGTCGCCGCGTTCGGCGCGGCGCAGCGGGCCGCGCACATCACGCCGACCGTGGTCGCGCTGCGCGCGATGGCCGCCGACGTGGTGGCCGGCGAGATCGCCCGGCTCGACGGGCGGCTGCCCGGACTGGACGACAAGCACCGTGCCGAGATCACCCAGACGGTGAAGCGGGTCGTCGACAAGCTGCTGCACGCGCCGACCGTACGGGTCAAGCAGCTCGCGGCCGAGCCCGGCGGCGCCGGGTACGCGGACGCGCTGCGGACCCTGTTCGACCTCGACCCGGAGTCGGTGGCCGCCGTGTCCCGGGCCGAGGACAGCACCGACAAGAACGCAGAGAACCGAGGGCCGGCATGAGCGGCATGAGTAAGGCACTGAGACTGGGGACGAGGCGAAGCAGACTCGCCCTGGCCCAGTCCCGGCAGGTCGCGGACGCCGTGAGCCGGGTGACCGGGCGGTCCGTCGAGCTCGTCGAGATCACCACCTACGGCGATGTCTCCCGCGAGCAGCTCGCGCAGATCGGCGGCACGGGTGTCTTCGTCACCGCGCTGCGGGACGCGCTGGCCAAGGGCGAGGTCGACTTCGCGGTTCACTCGCTGAAGGACCTGCCGACCACGCAGCCCGAGGAGCTGGTCCTGGCCGCCGTACCGGTGCGCGAGGATCCCCGCGACGTGCTCGTCGCCCGGGACGCGCTGAAGTTCACCGACCTGCCGCGTGGGGCGCGCATCGGCACCGGTTCGCCGCGCCGCATGGCGCAGCTCAACGCGTACGCCCGCGGCCACGGACTCGACATCGAGACGGTCGCGATCCGCGGGAACGTCGACACGCGGCTCGGGTACGTGCACGACGGCGCGCTGGACGCGGTGGTGCTGGCCGCGGCCGGCCTCAGCCGCATCGGCCGCCTCGACGAGGTCACCGACTTCCTGTCGATAGACACGGTTTTGCCCGCTCCCGGCCAGGGAGCACTGGCGATCGAGTGTGCCGCGGACCACGCGGACCTCATCGCGACGCTCGGCGAGCTCGACGACCCGTTCACGCGGGTCGCCGTGACCGCCGAGCGGTCACTGCTCGCCGCCCTGGAGGCCGGTTGCAGTGCCCCTGTGGGGGCGCTGGCCGACCTTCTGGCCGACGGGCAGATTGTCAAGGAAATGCGCCTGCGGGGCGTCGTCGGCACGACCGACGGTTCTCGCATGGTGCAGCAGTCCACCACCGGTCCCGTGCCCGAGACGCACGACCAGGCAATGATGCTCGGTCGCGGACTCGCCGCCGAGATGCTTGCCCAGGGCGCGGCCGGTCTGATGGGGGAGCGAGCACAGTGAGCCCCACCACTCGTCCAGCCGCCGGTCCTGAACACGGGCACGTCACCTTCCTGGGTGCCGGACCCGGGGATCCGGGACTACTTACGCTGCGCGCCGTCGAGGCGCTCGGGCACGCGGACGTCCTCGTCGCCGAGCATGAGGTGCTCGACGTCGTACGGGCGCACGCGAGGCCCAATGTGGCCGTCGTGCATGCGGAAGCGGGTCCTTCGTCGGACCCTCTTCCCGGCACGGGCGCGCCCCTTTCGATGGTTGTTGACGGCACGTCAACAACCGCTCAGGTACCCGCTGTGCGCGATGCCGCACATCTTGTCATGGAGGCCGCGCGGGGCGGCAGGCGGGTCGTGCGTGCGGTGTCCGGGGACCCCGGGCTTGATACGTACGCGGCGGAGGAAATGCTCGCGTGCGCCGCGGCCGGTGTGCCCTTCGAGGTCGTGCCCGGTGTCGCGGCCGTCGTCGGCGTGCCGGCGTACGCCGGTGTGCCGCTGCGGGACGCGCAGGGCGCGGACGTCCGGTTCGTCGACGCGCGGACGGCTTCGGACCGTTGCTGGACCGAGGTCGGCGCGTCGGACGGCACCGTCGTCGTGTCGACGACCCTCGACTCGGTGGCCTCGGCCGCCGGGGAGCTGGTGTCGGCGGGGCGCAAGCCCGATACGCCGATGACGGTGACGGTGGCCGGTACGACGACCCGGCAGCGGACGTGGAGCGCGACCCTCGGGACCATCGCGCAGACGCTGAAGCAGGCGAAGGTGCTGCCCTCGCCCGAGGGCGGCCGGCCGGTGATAGTCGTGGTCGGTGAGCGTTCCGCCCCTGCTCAGCGTGAGCAGCTCGCGTGGTTCGAGTCCAAGCCGCTGTTCGGCTGGAAGGTGCTCGTGCCGCGGACGAAGGAGCAGGCGGTGTCGCTCTCCGACCAGTTGCGGGCGTACGGGGCCGTGCCGCACGAGGTGCCGACGATCGCCGTCGAGCCGCCGCGGACGCCTCAGCAGATGGAGCGGGCCGTCAAGGGGCTCGTCACCGGGCGGTACGAGTGGATCGCCTTCACGTCGGTGAACGCGGTGAAGGCGGTGCGGGAGAAGTTCGAGGAGTACGGGCTCGATGCTCGCGCGTTCGCCGGGATCAAGGTCGCGGCGGTGGGGGAGCAGACCGCGAAGGCGCTGGTCGCCTTCGGCGTGAAGCCGGATCTCGTGCCGAGCGGGGAGCAGTCGGCGGCCGGGTTGCTGGAGGACTGGCCGCCGTACGACCCCGTCTTCGATCCGATCGACCGGGTGTTCCTGCCGCGGGCGGACATCGCCACGGAGACGTTGGTCGCCGGGCTGATCGAGCTGGGCTGGGAGGTCGACGACGTCACCGCGTACCGGACCGTGCGGGCGTCGCCGCCGCCTGCGGAGACGCGGGAGGCGATCAAGGGGGGCGGGTTCGACGCCGTGTTGTTCACGTCGTCGTCCACTGTGCGGAACCTGGTGGGGATCGCTGGGAAGCCGCACAACGTGACCGTGATCGCTTGTATCGGGCCGGCTACCGCCAAGACGGCTGAGGAGCATGGGCTGCGGGTGGATGTGATGGCTCCGGAGCCGTCTGTACAGAAGTTGGCTGAGGCGTTGGCTGACTTTGGGCTGAAGCGGCGTGCTGCCGCGCGGGAGGCTGGGGATCCGGTCAGTCGGCCCAGTGAGCGGCGGCCGGGGGCTCGGCGGCGGCGGGCTACCTGAGGTGTTGGGGGTGCGGGTCCGTGGGGGTGCGGGTCCGTGGGGGCTGCGCCCCCACACCCCCCTTCGGCCCTGAAGGGGCCTCGTCCTCAAACGCCGGACGGGCTGAAATGCGGGGCCCTCGCCTGCAAAGGCACCGGCGGGTGAAAGTACTCGCCCTCGTCTGCAAGGCACCGGCGGGTGAAAGCGGCGAAAGGATTAGCCCTCGTCTGCAAGGCACCGGCGGGTGAAAGCGGCGAAAGGATTAGCCCTCGCCTGCAAGGTGCCGGGGGGTGGCTGCGTCGACTTGGCGTCGGTAAGAGCTGTGGTGGGGCGGGCGTAGCGTAGTGGTATGACGATGTATGGATCTTTTCCTGGTTCGCGGCCTCGGCGGTTGCGGACTACGCCCGTCATGCGGCGGATGGTTGCTGAGACTCGGTTGCATCCGGCTGACTTCATCCTGCCCGCGTTCGTGCGGGAGGGTGTGAGTGAGCCGGTGCCGATCCAGGCCATGCCCGGGGTGGTGCAGCACACGCGGGACAGTCTGAAGAAGGCCGCGCTGGAGGCCGTCGAGGCCGGGGTCTCCGGGATCATGCTCTTCGGGGTGCCGGAGGAGTCGAAGAAGGACGCGCTGGGGACGCCGGGGACGGATCCCGACGGGATTCTCCAGGTCGCCATCCGGGATGTGCGGGCCGAGGTCGGGGACGACCTGCTCGTCATGTCCGATCTGTGTCTCGACGAGACGACCGATCACGGGCATTGCGGGGTGCTCGACGCCGAAGGGCGCGTCGACAATGACGCCACCCTGGAGCGGTATGCCGAGATGGCTCAGGTGCAGGCCGACGCGGGGGCCCATGTCGTCGGGCCCAGCGGGATGATGGACGGGCAGATCGGGGTCGTCCGGGACGCCCTTGATCAGATCGGGCGGGAGGACGTGTCGATCCTTGCCTATACCGCCAAGTATTCGTCCGCGTTCTACGGGCCGTTCCGAGAGGCTGTCGGGTCCTCGTTGCAGGGGGACCGGAAGACCTATCAGCAGGATCCGGCGAATCTGCGCGAGTCGATGCGGGAGCTCGCGCTCGATCTGGCGGAGGGGGCCGACATGGTGATGGTCAAGCCGGCCGGACCCTACCTCGACGTCCTCGCCCGGGTCGCCGACGCCGTGGACGTGCCGGTCGTCGCCTACCAGATCTCCGGTGAGTACTCGATGGTCGAGGCCGCCGCCGAGAAGGGCTGGCTCGACCGCGACCGGGCGATCTTCGAGACGCTGACCGGCATCAAGCGGGCCGGGGCGCGCAACATCCTCACCTACTGGGCGACGGAGGCTGCGCAGAAGCTGCGGTGACGACCGGAACGGGCGGTCCCGGTCTCGGTCTCGGTCCCGGTCCCGGTCTCTGTCCCAGTCAGTCCCACCAGAAGGTCCAAGTGGGCTCGGCTATCAGGTCCTCGGCGTAGGCGCGCAGGGCGTTCGGGCCTTGCTGGGTGATGTTGTCCGGGCAGAACGCGAAGTGTTCCGCCGCGACGGCCTCGGCTTCGGCCTGTGTGGTGGGCGGGGCCGCCACCGACACGACCAGGGTGTCGAAGCCGAGCGCCACCACCCGGATGCCGAAGCGGTCCTCCCAGGAGCGCAGCACCGCGCAGAGACGGGCCACGTCGTTCTCGTAGTTCAGGGGGCCGGTCCAGCCGATCGCCGCCGGGATGTCCGCGGACCTGCGTGCCGCGACCAGGGCGAGGTGCGGCTCCTTGAGCCAGGTCCGGGTGCCGTCCGTCAGCGAGTCCGCGATCTGGGCGGCGCGGGTGTCGGGGGTGGCCGTGGGGGCAGCGGCGGGGGCCAGGCCCGGCCAGTCGGGGCCGATTCCCTCCGGCCCCTCGGTTTCCTCCGGCCCCTCCGTCAGTTCTTCTTCCGCGTTGTCCTCCCAGTACTCGGCCAGGACGTCCTCGGCGTCGTGGTCTCCGGGGTACGACATGTCGCCGGGCATCAACTCCCAGTCCGCGGGGCCGCCTTGGGTGCCGCCCACGTCCACCAGCACCGGGAGCAGGCCGGTTCGGGCGGCCTGGGTGCCCAGGGCCTTCCAGGTGCCGGGGGCGGCGGCCTTCTCCGCGTGCCACAGCAACGGCTCGTGCCACGGGCCCTCGTCCGTCGTGTCGATCAGTCTCCCGGGCGGGAGTTGCAGCCCGAGGGAACGGCCGCTCGGATCGGTCGCCAGTCTGGGCAGCGGGTTGGGAAGAGTCGCCATACCGGTGACTCTAAAGGGAGGGTCTGACAGTGGGCTGGGAGTGCGGTCGAGGGTGTTAGTCCACCTTGGCGTTGAAGCACTCCTTCTCGCCGCCGTTCGCGGGCAGGAAGCAGCCCTGGACCACGGTTCCCGGGCCGGTCGCCGTCATGGGCGTGTGGACGTAGGTGTCCGCATCGGCGCGGTTTCGCACCCGGGCGGTACGGCCGCGCAGTTCGACGCCGTCGCCGATCCGCGTGCCCCACGCCCGTACCCACGTGGTCCCGCACACCCTGCTGTACCGCAGTTGCGCCGACGCCCCGGTGGACGTGAGGTACTCGACCAGGGTCTCGGGACTGCCGCCGCACCTCGTGACCGCCGGGTCCTCGCCCTCGCAGGCTGTGTCCCGGCAGTGCGGGCCGGTGGGGGTGGGGGACGCCGTCGCCGATGCCGACGGCTGGGTCGTCTCGTCCTGGTCGGGGAGCAGGAGCAGCGTCAGCAGGACTGCCGCGAACAGTGCGGCGGAGATGGATGTCAGGAGCGCTGCTGCCCGTGTGCCCCGGTGATCCGCAGGCGGGGGCGTGGGTGCTTCTAGCGGTGGCGTCGGGGGTGTTTCTCTTGGTGGGTCGCTTCCTTCCGACTTCGCCAGCTCCCGGAGTGCCAGGCAGCGGCCGTCCGGTTCGTCGGCGAGGCGGCACAGTTCCTGGACCGCCTGGCGCGGGGGAAGGGTTCTGCCGTTGAGGTAGCGCTCCCAGGACGACTTGCTGAACGTGGTCCGGGCCGCCAGTTTGGCCAGGCTCAGGCCCGTGCGGTCCTTCAACTCCCTCAGTGCGGCGGCCAGTTTGGTGCTCTCCGGGGAGGGTGCGGGCGACGTCATGCGCGCAGGGCCTTCCAGGTGTGCGGGCCGACCATGCCGTCCACGTCCAGTCCGGACCGTTTCTGGAGGGCCTTGACCGCCCGTTGGGTCAGCGGGCCGAACATCCCGTCGATGCCGCCCGGCGAGATGCCCGCCCTTCGTAGCAGGCACTGTGCCTCGGCCACGTCGGGGCCTGCGCTGCCGTACCCGATCTCGGCGTTGCGGGTGCGGCTGATGCCCGCGTACCAGAGGCCGTCGGTCCGTACGATCCGGCAGGTGTACGTGGGGGGCGATGCGGGTGCGGACGTCGATGTGACGGGTGGGGCGGGGGGTGCGGTCGCCGCGGCGGTGCCGGTGCCGTTGCCGTGTAGGCGTACGGCCAGGAGGGTTGCCGAGGAGGCGGCCAGGACCAGGGCCACCGCTCCCGCGATCAGCGTGACGCGCAGCGAACGCTCGGAGAACTGGCTGAATCCGGCGTCCTCTGTCCCTGTCCCTGTCCCTGTCTCTGTTGTTGTCTCTGTCGCCGTCTCCGTGATCGGTGCCGGTGTGCGTTCGCTGGTCCAGGTGTCGGTGGCGAGTTCGTGCAAGGCCAGGAGGTGGGCCGGGTCTGCGCCGCCGATGCGGGCCAGGGCCTCCACGGCCTCCCGGGGTGGGAGTGATCGGCCGCCGAGATAGCGCTCCCATGATTTCTGGCTGTAGCCCGTCTTCGCGGCCAGTTGACGCATGCTCAGCTCGCCGTGGTCTGCGAGTCGGCGTAGCTCCGTCACCAACTGTCGTACGGACGGGTCCAGTTCGGCGGACAGCGGTTTGCGGCGCGCCATGTTCCCCCCAGATGCGGTCATGAACCGTGGTCAGCGGCCCCCCGCTCCGTCGCATTCTGCATGACCATCACACCATCCGCACAAGGTCTGCCGCAGCCGTCCCGTCGTAGCCGTCCCGTCGTGCCGTCCCGGGGGACGGTGTCCGTGCAGGTCAGGGGGTGGGACGTCCCGACAAGCCGTCACTTGTGCGGCGGCCGTGGCGGGCCCGGCGGGGCCGGCCGCATCGTGGTGTCGTCACCGGCCCGGCGAACGGGCCAGGTGCCGACCCACGACCGGAAAGAGGCACGCATGCGACCGAACGTCCTGCTCAGGACCCTCGTCGGACTCACCGCCGTCGCCGGACTCGCCGCCGGATCCCTGGCGACCGCGGGCACCAGCTTCGCGGCGTCCACGCCGGCCGCGCAGTCGGCGGTGAGCGGGCAGTCCGCCTCCCTGCTGGCGACGCAGAACTTCGGCCTGACCAGCGCCGAGGCGAAGAACGTGCAGCGGTGGCTGGCGCAGTACTGGAGCTACACCGACGACATCGACGGCCAGTTGGGCACCAATAGCTGGAAGGCGTTCCAGCGCTGCCTCAAGACCTACTGGGGCTACACCGACTCGATCGACGGCGACCCCGGCCCCAACACGATCAAGGCGCTCCAGCGGCTCCTGAAGTCCGGCTACGGCTACACCGGTGCGATCGACGGCGACGCCGGGTCGGGCACCCGCGCCGCGTTCAAGCGGTTCGCCGCCTGACGTCCACATCGATGAACGACCGTGACCCCGTCCCTCGGGGGAGGGCGGGGCCACGGTGTGTCGAGCTGCGGGACGGGTCAGAGCTTGTCGGGGGTGCGGATGCCCAGCAGGGCCATGCCCAGGTGGAGCGTGCGGCCCGTCAGGTCGACCAGGAAGAGGCGGTTCTCGACGACCTCCGGTGCGTTGTCGGGGGACAGCACGTGGCACTGGTCGTAGAACGTCGTCAGCTGCGAGGCCAACTGGTAGAGGTACGCGGCCAGCTTGTGCGGTTCGTACCCCGCGGCGACCTCCGCGAGCAGCTCGCCGAACTGGTCCAGGTGCAGGCCCAACGCCCGCTCCGCCGGGGCCAGTTCCAGCTCCGGGTGGGC
The DNA here is from genome assembly GCF_900110755.1 of Streptomyces sp. yr375. GTDB lineage: Bacteria > Actinomycetota > Actinomycetes > Streptomycetales > Streptomycetaceae > Streptomyces. The sequence goes on along the minus strand of NZ_FOFF01000070.1, from coordinate 13,447 downwards.
GGTCGGGCGGGCCTCGCCCGCCTTGCGCAGGATCGACTGGATACGGGCGTACGCGTACTGGAGGTAGACCGAGGTGTCGCCGTTCAGCGAGACCATCTGGTCCAGGTCGAACTTGTAGTCGCGGACGGCGGACGTCGACAGGTCGGCGTACTTCACCGCGCCGATGCCCACGTACCGGCCGTTCTCGACGACCTCCTCGTCGGTCAGGCCCACCTTGTCGCGCTTCTCGCCGACGACGGCCGTCGCCCGGTCCACCGCCTCGTCGAGGAGGTCGACCAGCTTCACCGTCTCGCCCTCACGGGTCTTGAACGGCTTGCCGTCCTTGCCCAGGACCGTGCCGAACGCCAACTGGTGCGCCTTGACGTCCTCGTTGAGCCAGCCCGCCCTGCGCGCCGTCTCGAAGACCATCTTGAAGTGCAGCGACTGACGGGCGTCCACGACGTAGAGCAGGGTGTTCGCCTTGAGGGCGAAGACGCGGTCGCGGATCGCCGACAGGTCGGTCGCCGCGTAGCCGTAGCCGCCGTCCGACTTCTGGACGATCAGCGGGACCGGGTTGCCGTCCGGGCCCTTGACGTCGTCGAAGAAGACGCAGAGCGCGCCCTCGGAGCGCACGGCGACGCCCGACTCCTCCAGGAGGCGGCAGGTCTGCGCCAGCATGTCGTTGTACCCCGACTCGCCGACGATGTCCTCGTCCCGGATCTCCATGTCCAGCTTCTCGAAGACGGAGAAGAAGTAGATCTTCGACTCGTCGACGAACTTCTGCCAGATCGCGAGCGTGTGCGGGTCGCCGGCCTGGAGGTCGACCACCCGGCGGCGGGCCCGGGTCTTGAACTCCTCGTCCCCGTCGAACAGTTTGCGCGCGGTCTTGTAGAGGCGGTCGAGGTTCGACATCGCCTCCTCGCCGCTGACGCCTTCCGACGCCTTGTGGTCCAGCTCGTGCGGGTGCTCGTCCAGGTACTGGATGAGCATGCCGAACTGGGTGCCCCAGTCGCCGATGTGGTGGCGGCGTACGACCGTCTCGCCCGTGAACTCCAGGATCTGCACCACCGCGTCGCCGATGACCGCCGACCTGAGGTGACCGACGTGCATTTCCTTCGCCACGTTCGGCTGGGCGTAGTCGATGACCGTGGTGCCGGGGTGGGCGGCGTGGGGCACGCCGAGGCGGCCTGTGTCCGCGTACCGCGCGGCCAGGTTCTCGGTGATCGCCCGGTCGGTGATCGTCACGTTCAGGAAGCCGGGGCCCGAGACCTCGATCTCCTTGATCACGTCACCGGTCACGACGTGCGACACGACCTGCGTCGCCAGCTCGCGCGGGTTCGCCTTCGCCTTCTTCGCGAGGGCGAGGATGCCGTTGGCCTGGAAGTCGGCCCGGTCGCTACGGCGCAGCAGCGGGTCGGCGGGGCCGGCCTCCGGCAGGGCTGCCGAGAGGGCCGTCGCGAGTCGCTGGTGGACCGAAGCGGTGAGGGACGTGACCGGGGCCATGGGAGTGGGTGCCGTTCTCCTGGTGGGGATGGATAGACCCGCCCAGTATCCCATGGGGGGTAAAGCCGTTTTCCCGGGCGCGTCGCGGTCTGGGAGAATGGGGCCGTCAGCGAGCGCAGCGGCTTCAGCGAGCAGCAGCCTTCAGAACGACTGAGAACAAGAGGACGTGCCGATCGTGGCTCAGAGCACCGAAACCACCGACTGGGTCTCCCGTTTCGCGGATGAGGTCATCGAGGAGTCGGCGCGCCGAGCCCCGGGTAAACCCTTGGTCGTCGCGTCCGGGCTGTCCCCCTCCGGGCCGATCCACCTCGGCAACCTGCGCGAGGTCATGACCCCGCACTTCGTCGCCGACGAGCTGCGCCGCCGCGGCCACCAGGTCCGGCACCTGATCTCCTGGGACGACTACGACCGCTTCCGCAAGGTGCCGGCCGGTCTCGCCGGGGTCGACGAGTCGTGGGCCGAGCACATCGGCAAGCCGCTGACCTCGGTCCCGGCCCCGCCCGGGTCGGCGTACCCGAGCTGGGCCGAGCACTTCAAGGCCGCCATGGTCGAGGCGCTCGCCGAGCTGGGCGTCGAGTTCGACGGGGTCAGCCAGACCGCGCAGTACACCTCCGGGGTGTACCGGGAGCAGGTGCTGCACGCGGTCGCGCACCGCGCCGACATCGACGCGATCCTCGACCAGTACCGGACGAAGAAGGCCCCGGCCAAGCAGAACCAGCAGAAGCCGCTCGACGAGGCCGAGTTGGAGGCCGCCGAGGGGTCGGGGGCGGCCGGTGAGGACGACGGCAGCGCCGCGGCCGGCGCCGGGTCCGTGGGGTACTTCCCGTACAAGCCGTTCTGCGGCAACTGCGAGAAGGACCTCACCACCGTCACCTCCTACGACGACGACACCACCGAGCTGTCGTACACGTGCACCGCCTGCGGCTTCGGTGAGACCGTCCGGCTGAACGAGTTCGACCGCGGCAAGCTGGTCTGGAAGGTCGACTGGCCGATGCGCTGGGCGTACGAGGGCGTCGTCTTCGAGCCGAGCGGTGTCGACCACTCGTCGCCGGGCTCCTCCTTCCAGGTCGGCGGGCAGATCGTCGGGATCTTCGGCGGCACGCAGCCCATCGGGCCGATGTACGCGTTCGTCGGCATCAGCGGCATGGCCAAGATGTCGTCGTCCAAGGGCGGGGTGCCCACCCCGGGCGACGCGCTGAAGATCATGGAGCCGCAGCTCCTGCGCTGGCTCTACGCCCGCCGCCGCCCCAACCAGTCCTTCAAGATCGCCTTCGACCAGGAGATCCAGCGGCTCTACGACGAGTGGGACAAGCTCGACGCCAAGGTCGCCGACGGCTCCGCCCTTCCGGCCGACGTCGCCGCGCACGCGCGTGCCGTGGGCACGGCCGGCGGCGACCTGCCGCGTACGGCGACGCCGCTGCCGTACCGGACGCTCGCCTCCATCGCCGACATCACCGCCGGCGAGCAGGAGCAGGCGCTGCGCATCCTCGGCGAGCTCGACCCCGAGAACCCGCTGCGCTCGCTCGACGAGGCCCGGCCGCGCTACGACAAGGCCGAGGCGTGGATCAACACCCAGGTCCCCGCCGACCAGCGCACCATCGTGCGCCAGGAGCCGGACGCCGAACTGCTGAAGTCCCTCGACGAGGCCGCCCAGCAGTCCCTGCGGCTCCTGCGCGACGGCCTCGCCGACCACTGGTCGCTGGACGGTCTCACGCACCTCGTCTACGGCGTTCCCAAGGTGCAGGCCGGATTCCCGGCCGACGCCACGCCCAAGGAACTCCCGCCGGAGATCAAGACCGCCCAGCGGACGTTCTTCGCGCTCCTCTACCACCTGCTCGTCGGCCGTGACACCGGTCCGCGGCTGCCCACGCTGCTGCTCGCGGTGGGGCAGGAGCGGGTGCGGGGCCTGCTCGGCGAGTAGCCGCCGCGGTTACGCGATGTGGTCCTCTTCCAGTTCCGCCGCGTGGCGGTTCTGGAAGCGCATCACCATGCGCTTGGCCTCCGCGTCCGGGACGGGCGTGCCGTACGTCGCCTCGACGTCGTAGCTGAACTGGCTCGGCGTCGGGTAGCCGCTGCCGCTCATCGACGACTGCTTGAAGATCTGGTAGTACGCCTCTTCGTCCGGCTCCACGACCGGCGTGCCGCCGCCCTCGCCCAGCTCACGGCTGCGGTTCGGGCCCACCGGGATGGGGAAGGAGCCCGTCTCCTCCGGGGACGGCTCCTGGACGGGGGGCTCCTCCTGGTACGGGTCCGCGTACTGCTCGGCGTGCTGCTCGGCCGCGTACCAGTCGGCGTACTGCTCCGCCGGGTCGTACGTCGGGTCGTAGCCGCCCTGGTAGGCGATGGCCCGGGGGTCCCGCGCCTGGAGCCACGGGTTCTGCTCGTCCCCGGGCGGCTGTGACTGCGGAGGCTGTTGTTGCTGCGGCTGCGGCTGCGGCTGTTGTTGCGGTTGTTGCTGTAGCTGCTGCTGCACGGGGGCCGGGGCCAGCTCCTGCTGGGGGGCCGGTGCCGGGGCCGGTATCTGTGCCTGTACCGGGGCCGGGGGCAGCAGGGCCGGTTCTATGCCTGCCGCTGCCAGGCCCGCCGGGGCCGTTTCCGCCAGGGGGACGCCGTAGCGGGCCAGGCGCAGGGGCATCAGGGACTCCACCGGGGCCTTGCGACGCCAGGCCCGGCCGAAGCGGGAACGCAGCCTCGCCTGGTAGACGAGACGTTCCTGCTCCAGCTTGATCACCTGCTCGTAGGAGCGCAGCTCCCACAGCTTCATACGCCGCCACAGCAGGAACGTCGGCAGCGGGGAGAGCAGCCAGCGCGTGATGCGCACGCCCTCCATGTGCTTGTCGGCCGTGATGTCCGCGATCCGGCCGATCGCGTGCCGCGCCGCCTCCACCGCGACGACGAACAGGATCGGGATCACCGCGTGCATGCCCGTGCCCAGCGGGTCGGGCCAGGCCGCCGCGCCGTTGAACGCGATCGTCGCCGCCGTCAGCAGCCACGCCGTCTGGCGCAGCAGCGGGAAGGGGATGCGGATCCACGTCAGCAGCAGATCCAGGGCTTCCCTGATGATTCAATGAGTTCAAGCGTCAAGGGAGGCGTGCGATGGGGTCGTGGTTCGTGGTGTGGGTGCCGGATCCGGGGCAGTGGGGATCTCTGTCGCCGGAGGGGGTGTTGGGGGTGCGGGATCTGCCGGATGCCGTGGCCCGGATCGGGCTGCGGTCCGGTGATCCTGTGTTCGTACGGCCGGGCGGGGTGGTGGATACAGACCTGCTGGACTTCGTCCGCTCGAAGGAATTCCGGAGCCTGGAGCGGGAGACGAAGCGGAACTACGCGACGGATATCCGGCTGCTGTTGGAATTCCTGTCTTCGCGGCGAGTGCCATGGAGGAAGGCCACCGAGCAGGATCTGGCCGACTACCGGAACTGGCGATGCGAGGCACCGGCGAACCCGGAGCGGATCGGCGGAGCGAAGTGGAACCGGGAAGCGGCGGCGTTCACAAAGCTGTTCACGTGGGGGAAGGTTCGCCCGTTGCCGGTGGACGTGTCGCGACGTGAGGACCGGGCGGCGGATTCGGTCAGTGCACGGGTGTCGTGGCTGACGCCGCGGACCTGGGCTCTGTGGTCGGACATCGGGTTGCGTGGTCACAGCAGGGTCGGGGCGCCGGTGCTGGGGTGGGACGCGCGGACGGAGTTGCGCAACACGGCTTTCGTGCAGCTGTTGCTCAGTTCCGGGCTGCGGCGGCAGGAGGGCGGATCGCTGCTGACGTTCGAGTTGCCCACGCAGCAACTGCGGCGTGGCAGGTACTGCCATGGCGCCATCGCCGGGGAAGTGACCAGGGCGAAGAAGGGGCGAACGTTCTACGCGTCGGTGGATGCGGTCGGGCAGGTCGAGGCGTACATCGAGTCGGAGCGTGCCTGGGCGGTCCAGCGGGCCCAAGCGGAGGGCCGATATGAGCGTCTGCCGGTGATGAGGCTGGTCACAAAGGTGACGCACGGGCTGAAACCGATGGTGGAGTGGGTGGACCAGGACGGGGCCATCGGTGCGCGGGAGCTGGGCCGGCTGGGGTGGCGTGAGCGGCAGTGGCTGTTCATGGAGGGACCAGAGGGCCCGGAACCGGCCTGGCTGTGGCTGTCCGAGCAAGGTCTGCCTATGGCCCCGGACCGCTGGAACGGCGTTTTCCGATCCGCGAACCTGCGCTGCGAAGAGGTCCTGCTCACGCCGGGGGAACGGCAGCTGGGGCGTGGATTCCGGCTGGCGGAGGTACGCGGCAAGAGCCCGTACGCGACACCGCACTCCACCCGGCACTCCTACGCGCTCTACATGCTGGTGGTGCTGAACGAGCTGATGGAGAACCGCTACGGGCTCTCGCAGAAGGACCGACGGGACTTCGCGTTGCTCTTCGGCGATCCCTGGTGGCTGGTGAAGACGCTGCTGGGGCACGCGGACGTGGAGACGACAAAGCGGCACTACCTGGCGCCCGTCGCACACCTGCAGCTGGAGTCGATCCTCGCCGCGGCCGAGAGCAGTGACGAGCAGGACGAAGAACGCGGAAATCTGGACGACGTCTTCGCACGGCTTGCACGAGAGTCCGCCGGTATCCAGGACATCGGCACCCTCTTCGGGGAGGCATTGTGAGCCGGCGCGGGCACCGGGCTGGGCTGCCTCCGGCGGATCACCGCACCGAATCGCCGCTGAGGCCGGACGGTCTGCTGGTCACTGTGATCAACAAGGCGGGCTATCAGAAGGAGTTCGATTTCTCCGAGTTGCCCGTTCCTGAACCCATGCAGCGCTCGCTGGCCCGGTTGTACGCGGCTCGGTCAAGGGCCTGGACCAGCCACGAGACCGCCAAGACCTGCTGGTCCAGGGTGATGGCCTTCGCCACGTTCCTGTCCGAGCTCGAGAACACTCCAGAGGATCTGGATGGTGTGACCGTGGCTGTGCTCAAGCGCTGGCGCGCTCGTCACGTCAGTACTGTCACCGGCAAGGCGGTACTGAGCACGGTGCGCCTCTTGCTGCAGCAGGACCCGCGATTCGCCAGCGGGCCCGTGACGGAGGAGTTGCTGCGGCGCTTCCCCGCGGCGAAGCCCAGCAAGCAGTCCTACGCGGACGACGAGCGTAAACGTGTGGTGCTGACCGCGCAGCGGCAGTTCAGGGTGGCGCGGCTGCGGATCGAAGGTAATACCCGTCTGCTGAGCGCGTGGCGGGCGTGCGAGTTGGAGGAAGGTAGCGAGGACTGGCGGCTCGGGGAAGTTCTGGAGCATCTCGCACGTACGGGAGACGTCCCGCGGCGCATCCTGCCGAGCGGCCAGCCTTATGTGGATCACCGCAACCTCCTCGGCGGTGCCGGTCCTGAGCACACATGGGGCCGGTTGTTCCTGTCGCGCACGGAGTTGACGGCGCTGGCCGTCCTTCTCACCGACCGGTTCGCCTGGAACCTGAAGATCTACGACCGGATGCCGGCTCCGACCGCCGGCCCGTCCGTGGGGGAGAAGACCTCGATCACCTATCAGGTCGAGGTGGAGAAGCACCGTGCGGGCCGAGGGCGGTGGTTCTCCACCGAGAACATCACCGACTCCGGTGCCGACTCCCCGGGACGGCTGATCACGCAGGCGCTCGCGGCCACCGCACCCGGCCGCGACCTGGCTGCCCGGCTGGCCCCGGGCACCGACCTGCTGATGGTCTCGCGCCTGTACGCCCCGGCGAGGGCCGCTCACCGGCACCAGGACACGGAGCGTCCGCGGCCGGTGGGTCCTTTGTCCTTCGGCATCTCCTACGACGACGCCCAGCGCTGGCAGCAGGCACATGACCTGGGTGGCTCGCCCTTCCAGCGCGTACGTCGCACGACGGTGACCCGAGAGGGCCACCCCCGGCAGCATTCCCAGAACACCAACGAACGCGTCTACGTCCTGCCCGACGAGAACGTTCAGCGCGCATCACGGAGCGTCTTCGCGGACGGCGCCGAGGAAGCCTTGGACCAGGCTGAGGCCGCGGTCTTTGGCGGGCATCTCGCCGACGCCCCGGACCCCGCTCACGCACAGACGGTCACGGTGGACTGCGAGGACGAGTCGACCAGTCCCTGGCCCGCGCCGGAAGGCGGTTGTGGGGCCGACTTCATGCTCTGTCTGGCCTGCAAGAACGCTCACGTCCACCCCGGACACCACCCTCGCCTCGCGCTCCTGCGACAACAGCTCGAAAGCCTTCGCTCCGTGCTGGATGACGGCACATGGGACAAGCGGTGGCACGACCACTCGCTGCGACTTGAAGACCTGCGCGACAAGGTCGGCGCCGCAGCCTGGGACGCGGCCTTGGCCCGCGCCGGCACCGACGACCACGCCCTCGTCCACCTCCTGCTGAAGGGAGACCTCGCGCCGTGACCAGCGCTCTCGCCCACGAAGCCGACCCATACATCCTGCCGACGCCCACCCCGGACAGCCCCGTGGTGCTGCCGCAGTGGATCAGCTCCGGCAACACTCACCCCAACTCCCGCTACCGCGACTCCGTCTGGTCCCTGGCCCCACTCATCGACAATCCAGGCACCACCCTGATTTCGATCCACTGGAAGAACTGCCCGGCACCCTTGCGGGACGAGATGAAGCTCGTGGTCTGGTCCTTGATCAACGGCGAGCGGAGACCCACCTTCCTCCGTACCAAAGGGCTCTCGGCCCGGGGACGGGGCTCGGCCCCGACCATGATGCAGAAGTACTGCGAATGGTTCCGGCTGGCCCGTTGGCTGCACCAGCAAGGCATCACCCGCCTCGCGGACTGCACCACGGACCAGTGGCGGGCCTACTCGGGAGAGCGGCGGGACGAGGGCATCAGCCGGGTGCATGCCGAGATGGTCTTCGGCTACTTCACCGACTTGTGGGTGTACGACCAGCTCAGCGCCCGCCCGGCAGGAATCAGTTGCCCGCCGTGGGAGGCCGAGGGCGTCGACGACTACCTTCCCGTCGCCGATGGCACGGACAAGGCGGAGAACTCGACCGAACCACTCGACCCGCAGGTCTTGGGCCCGCTGCTCATCTGGGCGCTGCGGTTTGTCGACGACTTCTCTGACGACATCCTGGCGGCCTGGGCCGAACAGCGCCGCCTGATGGACGTGGCGGCGAACAACACCGCCACCTCGGCGAGCCGGGCCGCACTCAAGGAGTACCTGCTCCCGCTGGTCAAATCGGGTGCCCCGCTGCCCGCCGCACACGTCAAGGGCAGGCTTTACCTGGCCCGCGACTACGTTGCAGCACACACCGGCGCCACCCACGCCCAGATCGAGCGACTCGTCAAGCTGCACAACGTCCAGGACCTCGTCCTTGAACGCCCCGCTCCCTGCCCCCTGAATGCCCCGGTCACCGGAGAGGTCGAGGGCAGCCCCTGGCGCGACTACATCGCCTTCGGCGAAGCCACCACGCTGATGCAGCACCTGGGCACCGCCGCCGCCATCGTGATCGTCTACCTCACAGGCATGCGCCCCCAGGAAGTTCAGGCCCTGCGCTCGGGCTGCTGCCTCGACCCCGAGCAGACCACCGACGGCACCACGGGTCGGCACCTGATCCGCAGCCACCACTTTAAGAACGTCCTCGGCGACAACGGCAATCACGCCTCCGCCGGCGAGGTACGCGACGTTCCCTGGGTCGCGATCACCCCAGTCGTCCGCGCCATCCGCGTCCTGGAACGAATGGTCCCCGAGGGCGAACTCCTCCTCAGCGCCGCCCACCACGACGTTCACCGCCCCGGCGGCAAGCAGAACCAAGGAGCGATGCGGCGCACGTCTCTGAACCGGCGGATCGAGTCCTTCGTCGTCTGGGTGAACCGAGAGGCCGAGGCCCAAGGGCTGCCCGATCAGGCCATCCCCGAGGACCCGTTCGGCGCGATCGGCATGTCCCGGTTCCGGCGCACCCTGGCCTGGCACGTCGCCCGCCGCCCCGGCGGACTGATCGCTCTGGCCATTCAGTACGGCCACATGCGCACCGTCCTGGACACCCGCACTTCCAGCGGCTACGCCTCACGCAGCCGCCGCGGCCTGCACAGCGTCCTCGACGTCGAGACCGCCCTGGGCGCCGCCGACACGGCCGCCCGCCTTCGGGACCGAACGGCAGCCGGTGAGAAGATCTCTGGACCAGCAGCCCGTCGCGCGATCACCGTCGTCGGACAAGCACCCCGATTCGAAGGCCGCTTGGTCACCAGGACCTTCGCGAAGAAGGCCACCGCATTCCTGGCCCGGGACGGAATCGTCCTCTACGACAACCCGGACGCTTTCCTGATCTGTGCTTTCAAGCACGACAACGCGCTCTGCGAACCCGATCCCGGCGCCACCGCGCCGAGGCAGTACGCCTGCAAATCCGGCTGCGGCAACACCGTCCGCACCGACACCCATGCCCGCCAACTACGCGAACGGGCCGACGAGATCGACCAGCTCGCCGACCATGCACCCGGACCCATCGCCCGGAAACTGCAGGCCAACGCCGCCCGGCTGCGCGAGACGGCCGTAACCCACGACGCCACTGCCCAGACCATCGAGGCTCTGACATGACCCAGCAGCACCAGGACGAGCGCATCCGCATCCGCAAGGCCATGGACCGCCTTCTGGCCGGGCAGCCCACCACCTCTAACGGCAGCCTCACCGTCACCGCCCTGGCCGTCGAAGCCGACGTCCACCGCATGGCCCTCATGAAGCGGCACTCAGACCTGAAGAACGAGTTCTACGAACGCGTCCGCAACGAGGCCCAGCAGGTGCCCGAGACCGAGAAGAGGCTCCGCGAGACCGTCGCCAAGCTCAGGAAGACCATCGCGAACCAGAAGGCGGAGATCGACGAACTCCGCCGTCAGGTCACCGGCCTTACGCTTGCCAGCGCCGTCCTCACTCAGCAGCAGGATCCGCCAGCAGTAGCCAAATCGGAGCACAGCAACGTCCTTCCGCTCCGTCCACTGGAACACTGACGGCCCCACAGCATGGGCACGACTTTCATCGCAGCTCCATGAAGCTGGTCCTGCGAGCTGGCTGCCAACAGCCCAGGGTATTTGCCTGTTTTGCTTCCCCTCAAAGTGAGTGGGTGACCTGAAAGCCTCAGTACTTGGCTGAGTCAGCCGCCTTCTTAGAGTCGGGGGAGAGTTCGGGCCCTGGCAGTAGCTGGTCGGCCAGATCTTGCAACCCGTGCCTATCGATGAGCTCTGGAAGCGTGTCCTTGAATGCCTTCAGCAACAGCTTCATAGCGATGAGATCTCCATGCTGCCTGGGAAGTTCCTTGGAGAGGGCCTCTAGGCAATCGAGCAGGGGGTACCACCATGTCCCTCCAACTCGGAGGCTGCGCGAAAGTCGTTGAAAATCCTTGATGTCCAAGGTTTCGATGTCACCAGGCCGTTGTTCCAAGCGGTCCAGGAGCACCATCTCCGGATCACTGTAGAGCTGTTCCTTGAGGTAGCGGAGCCGCGCCAGCCTGGTTCGATCCTCATGATATTGCTCGGCATCGGCACGTGCCTGAGAGCTGAGAGTCAGCTGAACCCGTGCTGACAACTCAGAGTCCGGCAAGCTATGGATTGGGCGGGGGCGTCCGAGAGCCGAATTGAGGGCATCCTCGGCTCCCTTGGAATCCAGGGCATCCCAGCACTCGGTTACTGAGGTGGCCATTCTTACGAGTTCAGTGATCACCATGGATTCTGGGGTGTAGTGATCTGCCTCGTCAGTCAAGATCCATCGAGCGGAAAATACCGCTTTGAAGAAGATTCCTTTAGTGGCGCTAGGCAGAGCCCTGGGTTCGATGAAGACGTGCTCTGTATGTACGAGTGGCCGTTTGCGACGGAATGGAAACCTCATGCAGTGGGATCTCCCAGGGGGAGGACACCAAGGTCCGGGTCAGCTCCGATGCTGTCTTGGAGTTGAGTGCCCGCGCTGCTGCCCCCTCGTTCACGGACCTTACCCAACTCATTGATCAACTGCGCCAATGCCTTCAGTCCAACCCGGTCCGCGACGGCTTCCTGGACGAGGCCGAGTACGTGGTAATAAATACTGCCGTCATCCGCACGGAGCCAGCGAATGATGGCATTGATCACGTCGGGATAGTTGTCCAAGTCGGCAAGAAGTTCGCGCAGGGCGCTGGCGACGTCAGGTTTGGGACCAGCCCCTTTCAGCAACCATGGCAAACCATCCTCATCAACTGACATGAGGGCTAGCACACCCAGGTTCACGGCTGGCGAGCTGGCCTTCCCGGCCTGAGACTGCCACTCCGAGACCGCATTGGAGAACCAGCCTGTCAGTTTGGGGTTTGCTGCCGCCGCGTTGAACGCATTCAGAATGTCGTTGGATACCTGACTGTTCGCGGCATTGTCGGCAACCCTACGCAAACGGATCAGCGCGGGACCGGGCTGATCTTCGATTAGCTCACGACATGCAGCGACCACCAGCTGCTGGGTTTCCGATGTTTTATTGTCAGACCAGGCGTACAGAAAATCGCGGGCTCGCCGACCTAGATGCTCATCTCGTGCGGCTCCAACTAGGACAGCAGTGGCGACGGACAGCCTATCTAGCGCGGCTGCTTCGTCACGGACCTTCGTGAGCTGTGAATCGTCCTGGTGGTGCGCGAGGACATTCAAGATCGCCTGCACTGCAGGATCATCGGCGGTGCTGCCCTCTCCGCCGCAGGAGACCATCCACCGGATTAGCCGTTCATGCAACGGGTGGTACTGGTCCCAAACGTGGATTAGCAGGGCCTCCCCGTAGTTCGGCGAGTCGAACTGCGCTTCCCCGTAGTGCACATCGGCGCCGATAGTGTTCAAACGTGTGCGCAGGCCGACCCCGGCGAGGACCGCTTTCAGGTCCACGGACCTTTTCTTGTCGGCAGATTTCTCCAGGCTGGTTGAGTTCACGCCAGCCAGGATGTCGGACAGTCGTTGGGCATCGTCCTGGATCTGGGACATAGGTCCGGAATGCCTGACAGCCAGGGCAAGGGATAGACAGCGGTCGTCGACGTCGAGGACCTGCACGGTAGTGTCTGATTCAGTCGACGGTAGCGTGCTGATCTTCGTGCTGTCGGCAAATCGGATGTTCAAAATTTCCCCCCATCCCCCGGCAAGCTCCTGAATCTCAGACTGCAAATGGTCTTCGTAGCTCGAAGGGTCAACCCCTTCGTCCGCAGCCTCCCGAGTGATCTCGCCCCTCAGCGCGATCATCTCGTCGACCAGGCGCACAGCGCGGACGGGAGACCAGTCTGTGATGTTTTCCTGCACTGTTGTGTCGTTCAGGTACTCCAACAAGCTGGTGTGTCCGTGAGCTGATAGGTGCTTACGCGCTACTTCAAGAGCTCGTGGGTAGTTGCTCAGCCGTACAACCTTCAGCCACGCAGGTACTTGCCCTGCAACGTGCGACCAGATTTCTGGCGTGACGGTGATGATGAGGTACGAGCCGTTCTTGTTGAGGGTTTGCTCGTACTTCTCAAGGTGACTTAGAAAGGTCCTGTTGATCCGGTCCCGATCCGAATCCTGCAAGTCGAGTACGTAGGCTGATTTTGCTTGAGCCGGGAGTTTGCTGGCCAGCGGATGGTTCCAGCTTGTCTCGACCACGTGGAGATCTACTTCTTCATCGGTCTCCTCAGCGAGCAACCGAAAAGAAAAGGTGGTGGAGCCGTGGTGCCGGGGGGCTACTAGGAGGAGAACGGAGGATTCGACGAGTGCGTTGGCTGCTCGTTCACGGGCTTCCTGCCACTCAGTTGCTGCGACATAGGAAGTGTCGGAGAGAACCTGATCCCGGGCGACCGGGGCAGTCTCCAATAGGTCAGCGGTGCGATGCTCGACGTGAATGGGGCCGGTGGGGTCGGCGATGAGGGTGCCCACGGCGTTGATCGGCGGCACCTGGGCAGGAAGAGTGAGCAGCGCAATCGGTGAGTACGGTTGAGCCGGAGCCGGAGCCGGAGCCGGAGCCGGAGCCGGAGCCGGAGCCGGAGCCGGAGCCGGAGCCGGAGCCGGAGCCGGAGCCGGAGCCGGAGCC
>NZ_FOFF01000076.1 GCF_900110755.1 Streptomyces sp. yr375 | reverse complement strand
CGCCGCGAGATACCCGTCCTGGGCACCACCCACGCCGACACCTTCAACGGCCCCCTGCCCTGCACCCCCGACCTCACCGCCGAACAGTGCGCGAAGGACTACGAGTACAACACCGGCCGCGTCATCGTCGACACGCTGGACGGCGACGACCGCAAAGCGGTCGAGGTCCCCGGCGCCCTCGTCGCCGGCCACGGCCCCTTCACCTGGGGCGCCACCGCCCGCAAGTCCCTCGAACACGCCATCATCTGCGAGGCCGTCGCCGACATCGCCCTGCACACCTTCGCCCTGTCCCCGACAAGCCCGCCGCCCCCACACCTCCTGGAGCGGCACTACACCCGCAAACACGGCCCCGACGCCTACTACGGCAACCCGGAGGCGACTCCCGTGTGACCGGCCCGGGCCGAAGGCCCGGGGTGCTGACGGCCGCGAAGGTGACACCTCCCACCGGGGGGTGTCACCTTCGCGGAGACGTGCCCCTGCCGCCCGCGGGTTCGCCGGCAGCGCCCGTTGGGCAGCGGCTCAGGAGGACTCCCGGACGACGAGCCGGCACGGCACGGAGTGCAGGCCGGGTTCCGGCTGGCCACCGATGGCGTCGAGCAGGCGCAGGGCGGCCTGCCGGCCGATCTCGGTGAGGTCCGTGTCGATGGTCGTGAGCGGCGGGCGGCAGGCCAGCGCCATGATGTCCCAGTTGTCGTAGCCCACGATCGCGGCCTTGCCCGGGACGTCCACGCCGTTCTCGCGCAGGCAGTCGGCGACACCGCGGGCGATCTGGTCGTTGCCGCAGAAGAAGGCGTCCGTGTCCGGCGCCGTGCGCAGGACCGCCTCGGCGGCGCGCCGCCCCCATGCCTCGCTCCACTCGCCGAAGTGGACCCGGCCGGTGGCCAGTTCCAGCGAGGAACGTTTCAGCAGCTCCACCGTGTGGTGGGCACGGTCGCGGGCGGCCGCGTGATGGGCCGGGCCCGTGATGTGCGCGATCCGGGTGCGCCCGGTCGCCAGCAGATGCTCGACGGCCAGCCGCGCGCCGCTCAGGTCGTCGGAGACCACGGAGATGTCGGCCGGGTCCGTGGACGGCGAGAGCGCGTAGACGGTCGGTATCGGCTCGATGCCCTTCAAGGGCGGCCGCGGGTCGGTGCGCCGGCCGGTGACGATGATGCCGTCCACCCGGCGGTCCGTGAGGTTGCGCAAGTGGTGTTGCTCACGGATGGCGTCGCCGCGGGTGTCGCACAGCAGCACGGAGATCTTGCCGGCCCCGAGCGCGTCCTCGGCGCCGAGCAGCACCGGGGTGCTGAACCGGCCGATGCCGTCCGTCGTCATCAGGCCGACCGTCCAGCTGCGGCCGGTGTGCAGGCTCTGCGCGTGCTGGTTGGGCCGGAAGTCCAGGGCCTCCACGGCGGCCAGCACCCGCTGCCGGGTCTCGGGTCGCATCCTGCCGCTGCCGCTCAGCGCCTTCGAGGCCGTTCCGACGCTGACGCCGGCCAGCGCGGCGACGTCGGCGAGCTTGGCTCGCCCGTTGGGCAGGGAAGGGGGAACGGCGGTCACGCGCGCAATCCTTTTCCTTGAGGTCGTCAACGACGTACATCCTGGCACTGCCAGCGGTTACAGGCCAGCCCTGATGGGGCAGCAGAAAATAGTTGGACGCACATCTTGACTCACACTCCGCACCTCTCTACGTTTCGGGCAGAAAAACGTTTGCTCAAGCGGGACCGAAAGGCGAAACATCGCCTGCCGGGTTCATGGGCACCGCGGCACCGTCCGCCGGACCCATCCTCTGCCCCGCGCCTGACTTCTTCGGAGAGCCATGCCCCTCACACGTTCCGCCTCGCACACCCCGGGTCCGGTCCGTCCCGGCCCGGGTGCCACGGCCGCGCTCGCCCCTGCCGCCGCCGACGTACGTGCCGGTTTCTGGGACGCCCGTCGCGAGGTGAACGCGCGGATCTCGGTCCCGCAGGGCCCCGGGCTGCTGGAGTCGGCGGGAAACCTGAACAACCTGCGGGTGCTGGGCGGTACGGCCGAGGGCGAGTTCCAGGGCGGGTACCCGTTCGTGGACTCGGACGTATACAAGTGGCTGGAGGCCGCGTCCTGGCAGCTCGCCCAGTGGGCGCCGGGTGAGGGCGGCGAGCAGGCCGAGCGGCTGGCCGCCGACGTCGAGCGGATCATCACCGTCGTCGCGGACGCCCAGCAGCCCGACGGCTACCTCAACACCTGGTTCCAGCTCCTCAAGAAGGGCGAGCGCTTCAAGGACCTGCGCTGGGGCCACGAGCTGTACTGCGCCGGCCATCTGATCCAGGCCGCGGTCGCCCACCACCGGGCCACCGGCCGCACCGAACTGCTGGACGTGGCGCGGCGTTTCGCCGACCACGTCGACTCGGTCTTCGGCCTGCCGGAGAGCGGCAAGCCCATCGACGGCGTCGACGGCCACCCCGAGGTGGAGACCGCGCTGGTGGAGCTGTACCGGGAGACCGGCGAGCGCCGCTACCTGGACCTGGCCGGCTACTTCGTCGACCGCTTCGGCCGCGGTCTGCTCGGCGGCGAGGCGTACTGCCAGGACCGGGTGCCGCTGCGCGAGGCCGTCAACGTCGAGGGGCACGCCGTACGCCAGCTGTACCTGCTGGCCGCCGCGACCGACCTGGCGACCGAGACGGGCGAGGCCGAGCTGCGGGCCGCCGCCGAGCGGCTGTGGGAGGCGATGGCCGCCACCAAGACCCACATCACCGGCGGCCTCGGCGCCCACCACGACGAGGAGGACTTCGGCGACCCGTACGAGCTGCCGAACGAGCGCGCCTACTGCGAGACCTGCGCTGCCATCGCCTCCATCCAGTGGAGCTGGCGGATGGCCCTGCTCACCGGCGAGGCCCGCTACTCCGACCTGATCGAGCGCACGCTGTACAACGGCTTCCTGGCCGGGGTCTCCCTGGACGGCGAGGGCTGGCTGTACGTCAACCCGCTCCAGGTACGCGACGGGCACACCGACCCCGGTGGCGACCAGTCGGCCCGCCGTACCCGCTGGTTCCGCTGCGCCTGCTGCCCGCCGAACGTCATGCGGCTGCTGGCGAGCCTGGAGCACTACCTCGCCTCGACCGACGCCGGCGGCCTCCAGATCCACCAGTACGTCACGGGCACCTACTCGGGCGACGTCGCCGGGCACCCGGTCGTGGTGAGCGCCGAGACCGACTACCCGTGGCACGGCGCGATCGGCCTGACCGTCGACGAGACCCCGCAGGACCGGCCCTGGACGCTCTCCCTGCGGATCCCGCAGTGGTGCCACGAGTACCGGGTCCGGGTCGGGGACACGACATACGACCAGACGGACGCGCCCGTCGACGCCGGGTGGCTGCGGCTGGAGCGCACCTGGGCGCCCGGCGACCGGGTCGTCCTCGAACTCGTCCTCGACCCCCGCCTGACCGCGGCCGACCCGCGGGTGGACGCGGTGCGCGGCTGTGTGGCGATCGAGCGCGGGCCGCTCGTGTACTGCCTGGAGCAGGTCGACCACCCCGGTGGCGGCCTCGACGACATGGTCATCGACACCACCCGCCCGCTCGCCGTGAAGCACCGTCCGGACCTGCTCGGCGGTGTGACCACCGTGGTGGCCGCAGGACACCGCAGGCAGATCCCCGATGCCGGGTGGTGGCCGTACCAGACTGCGGAGACCGCCGAGACGCCGGCGGCCGGTGAAGCTCTCGAGCTGACCGCGATCCCCTACTACGCGTGGGCCAACCGCCAGGACGGCAGCATGCGCGTCTGGCTTCCCACCTCCTGAGCCCCACCTCCTGAGCCCCCCACCTCCTGAATCCTCCGCCTCCTTCTCCCCTCCCCCCCCTCGTATCACCCCTCCCCCTCATCGCTCCGCCTCTCCTTCTCACTCCCTACGCACCACCCCTAAGACAACGAGGTCACCGTGAGAAACACCCGCCGCAACCTGATCGCCGCCGTCGCCGTCATCGGCGCCTTCGCCACCGCCACCGCCTGCGGCGGCGGCTCCGGCTCCTCCGGCTCCTCCGCGTCCGGCAAGTCCGGGGGAACGTACAACTTCTGGGACCCGTACCCGCAGTTCGACGCCTCCTCGGCGTGGGGCAAGCTCGTGGCCAAGTGCGGGACGGACGCCGGGGTGAAGATCAAGCGCACCGGGCTCGACACCACCGACCTGGGCAACAAGGCGCTGCTGGCAGCGCAGCAGGGCAACGCGCCCGACGTGATGCTGGTGGACAACCCGGTCGTCTCCACGATGGTGGAGGCCGGGATCCTCAACAAGACGAGCGACCTCGGTCTCGACACGAAGTCCATCCAGAAGAACATCATCGGCGCGGGCACCATCGACGGCGCCGCCTACGGCGTCCCGATCGGCGCCAACACGCTCGCCCTCTACTACAACGCGAACGTCCTGTCCGCCGCGCACGTCGACCCGGCGTCGATCAAGGACTGGGCCTCGCTGACGGCGGCGCTGGAGAAGGTGAAGGCGGCGGGCAAGAAGGGCATCACGTTCTCCGCGATCAACACCGAGGAGGGCAGCTTCCAGTTCCTGCCGTGGTTCTGGGGCGCCGGCGCAGACCTCACGAAGCTCAACTCGGACAAGGGCGTGGCCGCCCTGTCGCTGTGGAAGGACTGGGTGGACAAGGGACTGGCTCCCAAGGACGTCCTGCAGAACACCCAGACCACCAGCTGGCAGGAGTTCGCCACCGGTGACTACGCGTTCAGCGAGAACGGCACCTGGCAGCTCGGCAACGCGGAGAAGGCCGGCTTCCCGAACGGGGTCATCAGCATCCCCGCGCAGAACGGCGGCGCGGCGCCGGTGCCGACCGGCGGAGAGTTCGTCACCGTCCCGGTGCAGAAGGACACCTCCCGCTACGACACCACCAAGAAGATCGTCACCTGTCTGACCAACCCCGCCAACCTGCTCGCCACCGACACCACGCTGGCGTACGTGGCCCCCACCGCCGAGGTGCAGGACAAGCAGACCGCGGCGAACCCCAAGCTCACGCCGTGGGTGGACGCGGTGTCGGCGGCGCGCGGTCGCACCAGCGGTGGCCTGGGCACCAAGTACCCGACCATCTCGCAGCCGATGTGGACCGCGGTGCAGGGCGCGCTGTCCGGCGGCAAGAGCCCGAAGGACGCCCTCGACGAGGCGCAGACGGCCGCCTCGAAGGGCTGACACACCCCGACGTCCATGGGGCACGCTCCCCCCGCCCTCCCCGCCGGCCGCACGAGGCCGGCGGGGGGAGCGGACGGGGAGCAGGTGACGAGGGCACGGCCGCCGAAGGACGGCGCCCCCGCCCACCGAGCCGGCCCCCAGGCCTCACCGCCTGACCGCGCCCGCCCCGGACACGCCACCCGCATCCAGGAGTTCGCATGACCATCGCCGCCCGCGTCGACCGCCGTCCGCGGCGGTCCCCGGCCACCACCGGGGCGCCCGGCACCGAGGACCGTACGGACGTTTCGACGCTCCGGCGCCGCCAGCGCCGTAAGAGCAGGCTCACCGCACTGGCGTTCGTCGCCCCGCTGGGCGCCTACCTCGCCGCGTTCTACCTCTACCCTCTCTACCGCAACCTCGACCTGAGCCTGCGCAACTACACGGTCCGGTCGTTCGTGGCGGGCGACGCGCCGTTCTCCGGGCTGGACAACTTCAAGACGGTCCTGGACGATCCCACGTTCGGGCCGGCGATGCGCCACACCATGATCTTCACCTTCGTGTCGATCGCCTTCCAGTACGCCGCCGGGCTCGCCCTCGCGGTCTTCTTCAACCGGCACTTCCGGCTGGCGGGCACGCTCCGGGCGCTGTTCCTGATCCCGTGGCTGCTGCCGCTGATCGTGTCGGCGTCGACCTGGTCGTGGATGTTCAACAGTGAGTCCGGCGTCATCAACTACGTCCTGAGCCTGGGCGGCGTGGCACCGGTCGACTGGCTGAACTCGCCCGACTGGGCGCTGACCTCGGTGGTCATCGCCAACATCTGGATCGGCATCCCGTTCAACCTGGTCATCCTCTACAGCGGGCTGCAGAACATCCCCGGGGAGCTGTACGAGGCGGCCTCGCTGGACGGGGCCAGCGCCTGGCAGCAGTTCCGGCGCATCACCTTCCCGCTGCTGCGCCCGGTCTCCGCGATCACGCTGCTGCTGGGGCTCGTCTACACGCTGAAGGTGTTCGACCTGATCTGGATCATGACCAAGGGCGGCCCCGGCGACGCCTCGTCGACCCTGGCGACCTGGTCCTACCAGCTCGGGTTCGGGACGCTGCTGCCGAAGTTCGGCCCCGGGGCCGCGGTGGGCAACATCCTCATCCTCATCGCCCTCGTCTTCGGCCTGCTGTACATCCGCGTCCAGAGGAAGCAGGAAGCATGACCGCCGTCCACAGCTCCCCCGGGCGCTCGCGCCTCTACACCGCCGTCGGCATCGTGCTCACCGCCGTGATGCTGTTCCCGGTGTACTGGATGATCAACGTGTCCCTCACCCCGCAGCAGGACATGCGCAAGACCCCGCCCGACCTGTTCCCGCTGCACCCCACCTTCGAGGGCTACCGGGCCGTCCTGGACGACCAGTTGCCCTACCTGGGCACGAGTCTGCTGATCGGTCTGGGCACGGTCGCCCTCACCCTCGTGCTGGCGGCCCCGGCCGGCTTCGCACTGGCCAAGCTGCGGCCCTTCGGCGGCGGTCTGCTCGGCGTCGTCCTGCTGGTCGCCCAGATGATCCCGGGCATCGTCATGGCGATGGGCTTCTACGGCATCTTCCTCGACGCCGGTCTGCTCAACTCCTGGTGGGGGCTGATCATCGCCGACTCCACCATCGCCGTGCCCTTCGGCGTCATGATCTTCACGGCGTTCATGTCCGGCATCCCCGGCGAGCTGATCTCCGCGGCCCGCATCGACGGGGCCGGCACCTGGCGCACCTTCCGCTCGGTGGTGCTGCCGGTGAGCCGCAACGCCGTGGTCACCGTGTCCCTCTTCAGTTTCCTGTGGGCCTGGTCCGATTTCGTCTTCGCCAACACCCTTGACGGCGGCGGCGACCTGAGGCCGATCACCCTCGGCATCTACAAGTACATCGGGAACAACAACCAGGAATGGAACGCGATCATGGCCACCGCCGTCATCGCGTCGATCCCCGCAGCGGTTCTGCTGGTCCTTGCCCAACGGTATGTGGCCGCGGGTGTCACCGCCGGCGCGGTCAAGGACTGAGACCGCCGGCAGAACCGTCACCGCTCCTTCCCGCGAGGAGCGACTCCCGCACCGTCCCCTCCCATCCCGGCCGTTCCCATTCCGGCCCGTCCCCGTCCCGGCACATCCTCTCCCTCCCTTCCCTCCGTGAGGAGAACCGTTCCAATGAGCCGCACCAGAACCCTCGCCCCCAGACACCTCACCGCCGCGCTGGGCGTCGCCGCACTCGCCGCCACCGCGGTGGCGGGCGCCGCTCCCGCCCAGGCGTCCCCGACTACCGCGACCACCCTGATCGTCAACGCCAACCAGACGCTGCGCTCCGTCACCCACGTGGGGACCGGCAGCCTCTACGGCCTCTCCAGCCCGTCGACCCCGGCCGACAGCCTGGTGACCCCGCTCAAGCCGAACACCTTCATACAGATGGCCCCGGGCGGCCACCAGCTGCCCAACGGCGAGCCCGCCCCGGCGGGTGACGCGCTGGTGGTGGCCGCCAAGGCGGCCAACGCGGGCGCCAAGGTGGTCGTCCGGATGCCGGACTGGTACCCGGACTTCCCCTACAAGTGGGTGAGCTGGACCGACTGGCTGTCGGCGGTCGACCAGCAGGTCGCGTCCGTCAAGGCCTCCTCCGCCACCAACATCAGCGGATACGCGCTGTGGAACGAGCCCGACTGGACCTGGGACACCGCCAAGGCCGGCGCCTTCGACGCCGGCTGGGCGCGCACGTTCCAGGAGGTGCGTTCCAAGGACGCCACTACGCCGATCCAGGGCCCGAGCACCTCGGTGTACAACCAGTCCTGGATGACCACGTTCCTCACCGACGCCAAGGCCAGCAACACCGTCCCGGACGTCATCGCCTGGCACGAGCTGGAGGGCAGCCAGAACATCGCCGCCCACATCTCGGCGTACCGCGCGCTGGAGACCAGCCTCGGCATCAGCCCGCGGCCGATCGACATCGAGGAGTACGGCACACCCGCCGAGATGGGCAACTCCGGCGCCCTGATCGGCTACGCCGCCAAGTTCGAGCGCGGCGGCGTCCGTGACGCCGAACTCGCCTTCTGGAACCACTACGGCACCCTCGGCGACACCCTCACCGACACCGGCGGCTCGCCCAACGGCTCGTACTGGACGTACAAGTGGTACGGCGACATGTCGGGCAACATGCTCGTCACCACGCCTCCCGCGCAGACGGGCATCGACGGTTTCGCCGCCCGTAACGGCGCGAACAACCAGATCAGCGTGGTCGCCGGCGGCTGCGCCGGGTCCTGCGCGGTGACCGTCAACGGCCTGTCGTCGCTGTCGGCCTTCGGCGGCACGGTCCACGTCAAGGTGGAGTACTCCCCCAACACCGGCCGCACCACCGCGTCCCCCGGTCCGATCACCATCTCCGACAGCGACTACACCGTCAGCAACGGCTCCATCACCGTGCCGGTGGCCATGAACGCCACCGACGGCTACCACGTGGTCGTCACCCCGAGCGGCACGTCCACCTCGCTCGCCGGGCGCTACCAGATCACCAACAAGAACAGCGGTCTCGCGCTGGACACCGTGAACGCGGGCACCGCGCAGGGCACCTCGGTCGTCCAGGCGACGTCGACGACGGGTACCGACCAGAACTGGACCCTGGTCGCCGCCGGCACCGGCCTCTACAAGATCGTCAACCAGAAGAGCGGCCTGCTGCTCGGCATCACCAACGCGGGCACCAGCAACGGCGGCACCGCGCTGATCTGGGGTGACAACGGCACCGCCGACCACCTGTGGCAGGTCATCCCGGCACCCGGCGGCTTCTTCAAGATCGCCAACTACAACAGCGGTCTCCTGCTCGGAGTGAGCGGCATGAGCACCGCGTCCGGCGCCCAGGTCCTGCAGTGGGACGACAACGGCACCGCCGACCACCTGTGGAACCTGACCGCACGCTGAGCAGGACATGACGGCCTAAGGGCTTGACCTCCGCGAAAAACGCGAAGACCCCCGGAGCAGCACCGGCTCCGGGGGTCTTCGGCGTCGTCAGGGCCTGGCCGGCTTCACCTTCCTGTCGACGCCGTTCACGCGCACGGTGACGCTCCCCCGGGTGCGCGCCCGGTCGGCCACGACGCGGTAGGACGTGACCTTCCCGTTGCGCCATTCGCAGTCGATCTCGTAGCCGCCGCGGGCGCGGAGCCCGGTGAAGGAACCCTCGGCCTTCCAGTCGTCCGGCAGGGCGGGCAGCAGGTGGACGACGCCGTCATGGCTCTGCACGAGCATCTCCGCCACCGCCCCCGTGATGCCGAAGTTGCCGTCCATCTGGAAGGGCGGGTGGTTGCCGAACATGTTGGGCAACGTGTTGTAGGCCAGCAGTCCGCGCAGCATGATCTGGGCGCGCTGCCCGTCACCGAGGCGCGCGAAGAGGGCCGCCCGCCAGGGCCAGGTCCACGAGCGGCGGCTGTCGTCCGGCACCGTCGCGGCCGTGAACGGGACGCCTTCCTTCTCGCCGCATCGTGCTTTGAGCGAGACGAGGGCGGCGGCGGCGAATTCGGTCGTCCTCGGGGTGATCTGGCGGCCCGGGTAGACGGCGAAGAGGTGGGAGGTGTGGCGGTGGTAGTCGGTGGGGCTGTCCATGTCCTCCTGCCACTCCTGGAGTTGACCCCACTTGCCGATCTTGTTCGGGGCGAGGCGGGCCTGCATGTCCGCGACCTTGGCCCGGTAGCCGGGGTCCGCCTTGAGTACGGCTTCGCAGTCGAGGTAGTTCTGGAACAGGTCCCAGATGATCTGCTGGTCGTACATGACGCCGTCCTCGCGCGGCCCGTGCTCGGGGGACCAGCCGTTCGGCGAGACGAGAGTGCCGTCCTCGCGTTCCTTGAGCTGGTCCTCCCAGAACTCGCAGATCTCCTTGATCATCGGGTAGGCGGTGCTGCGGAGGTAGCCCAGGTCCTGGGTGAACGCCCAGTGTTCGTAGAGGTGTTGGGCGTACCAGGCGCTCGCGACGGTGTTCCACTCCCACGAGTTGCCGCCGAAGACGCTCTGGCTGGTGCGGGCGGTCCAGCCGCGGGTGTCCTTGCCGAAGGCGTTGCGGGTCGCCACGCGGCTGGGCACCGCGACCTGCTCGACGAACCCGACGAGTGCCTCGTGGCACTCCGACAGGTTCGTCGTCTCGGCTCCCCAGTAGTTCATCTGGACATTGATGTTGGTGTGGTAGTCGGAGGCCCAGGCCGGCTGGTTGCTGTCGTTCCACAGGCCCTGGAGGTTGGCGGGCAGGCCGTTCGGACGAGAGGAACTGATCAGCAGGTAGCGGCCGTAGTCGAACATCGTCTGTTCGAGCGTCGGGTCCTCGCCGCCCGCCGCGTACCGCGCCAGCCGGGCGTCGGTCGGCAGCGCGACGACTGCCGCGTCGGAGGTGCCCCAGGCGACCGAGACCCGGTCCATGAGGGCGCGCGTCGCGGCGGTGTGCTCGGCGCGCAGCCTGTCGTAGGAGCGGGCGGTGGCCTTGGCGAGCGCGGCGGCGACGATCGGCTGCGGAGCGGGTCCGCGCCAGCCGGCGGCGGCGTCGAGCTTGTAGTCGGTGCGGGCGTCGAGGAACAGGGTCAGGGTGGTGCAGCCGCTGAACCGCAGCACCGAGCCGTCGGCGCGCAGGTCGCCGTCGGTGTGCACGGCCTGCACGGTGCAGGTGTGTTTGAGTCCGTTGCCCATGACTCCGCTGAAGGCGATCCGCCCGGCATGGGCGTCGACGGTCGTCGGGGCGTCGTCCTGTGCGGACGTCAGCGATATCGCGCCGGAGAGGCCTCGGGCGTCGTCCGACTCGTAGCGGAAGACCATGACGTCCGCGGACCGGCTGGCGAAGGCCTCGCGCAGGACGCGGCGGCCCGGCGCGCCGAAGCGGGTGGTGTGGATGCCCTTCGTGAAGTCCAGGCCGCGCTGGTAGTCGACGACCGTGCGCTGCGTGCGCGAGTCGAAGCCCGGGCCCTGGAGTGCGATCTCCGCGAGCTGTACGGCGGTGGCGGACGCGCCGGGGGTCAGGGTGAGCCGGTAGGCGCGGTAGGCCGTGTCGTTTGTGACCGGGAAGGTCCGGGTCTCGCCGCGGGCGGCGAAGGACTTGCCGGGGTTCTGGGTGTCGAGGGTCGTCCAGGCGCGCCCGTCCTGCGAGGCCTCGAGCGTCCAGCGCCGGGGGTCGTCGCGTGGCCGGACCGGGGCCGCCGTCAGCGCGTACGAGGTGACGGCGACCGCGCGGGGCAGGTCGGCCTGCCAGACGACGGCCGGGGCGTCGGCGTCGGCGGCGACCCGCCAGACCGTGGCCGGGTCGCGGTCCACCGACCGTGAGAGGTCCGCCGCCCGGGAGCCCTCGGAGTGGCCGCTCGGCGAGGACAGGTACATCGAGCCGCCCGCGCCGAAGTCGACGCCGGACAGCCCGATCTCGCTCACCTGGAAGTGGCTGACGCCCGCCTTGGGGACGAAGTCGAACCGGTAGAAGCGGTAGGCGGCGGGGGCGGCGCAGGTGAACTCCTTCGTCTGGAACCGGCTCTCGAAGGGCGCCGCGAGCGTGCGGCTGTCGAGCGTGGTCCAGGTGGCGCCGTCGGCGGAACCGGCGAACGTCCACTCCTGCGGGTCGCGCTGCGGCACGTCGTTGGCGCTCGTCAGACGGTAGGTCGCGACGGCGACGGGCTCGGGCAGCTCGACCTGCCACCGCACCTGCGCGCCGGGCCCCTCGATGCACCACTTGGTGCTCGGGAGACCGTCGCAGGACTTGTCGACGCCCTCCGAGGAGGAGCTGCTGTACGGTCCGCCGGGGGCCGTGACCTGCGGAGTCGCGCGGGGGGCGAAGGTGACGACGACGTCGCCGAAGTTCCGGTACGAGCCGAAGCCGGTCATCCCGGTGTCGAAGTCGCTGTCCGGCTTGCCGGCGAGGGCGTTGTCGTAGTTGTTGACGCCGCCCCACAGGCTCTGTTCGTTGAACTGGATGCGCTCCTGGTAGGGGTCGGCGAAGAGCATGGCGCCGAGCCTGCCGTTGCCGATCGGCAGGGCCTGCGACTCCCAGTCCACGGCGGGTACGGAGTACTTCAGCGCCGTGCGCGACAGGGTCGGCCACCGGACGGCCGCCGCCGGTGCGCCGCTCTCCGCGGCGGCGGCCTGTCCCACCGCGGCCCCGCCGGCGAGCTGGGTGATCAGAGGTGCAAGGGCGAAGGCGCCGCCGAACTTGAGGACGCTTCGTCGCTGCGGTTGGGATTCATTGATCACGGTGAAATCTCCCGGCCCATTCATCGGCTCTTTCATCGGCTCTTTCGGCTCTTTCCCAGAAGAAACGACCGCCACATCGACGCCTCGTCGAGGGCGCGATCATCGTCGCCGGATGATAGATCGGATGTCTAGGGGTGGGACGTCGTCGACCCCGCCGTCTGAGAACTCGGCGGCCCCAGGGCAATGGCCTAACCATTGACGGTGGGGGGCGCAGAACGGCACACTTTGCCTCGTGAACGTGCTGATCGTATTCGCCCACCCGGAACCCCACTCCTTCAACGGCGCGCTGAAGGACAGAGCCGTGCAGGTGCTGGAGCAGGCCGGGCACGCGGTGGTGGTGCGTGATCTGTACCGGCTCGGCTGGAAGTCCGCCCTGGACGCGGACGATCTTCCGGGTACCCGGCTCGACCCCGGTTTCCTCGACGTCTCCAAGGAACAGGAACGCGTGTCGGCGGGCGGGCTCACCCCGGCCGACATCCTGGCGGAGCAGGAGAAGGTCGCCTGGTGCGACCTGGTGATCTTCCAGTTCCCGATGTGGTGGTTCGGGATGCCGGCCATCCTCAAGGGCTGGGTCGACCGCACCATGGCCCGCGGGTTCGCCTACGGGGCCGGCCGGAAGTACGACACCGGCATGCTCGGGGGCCGCCGCGCCATGGTGTGCGCGACCACCGGCACGGCGTCGAGCCTGTACGAGCCCGACGGCATCGACGGCGCCATCGACCACATCCTGTGGCCCGTCCACAACGGGATCTTCCGCTACCTCGGCTTCGACGTCCTGCCGCCGTACGTGGCCTGGATGCCGGGCCGGGGGTCCCCCGAGGAGCGGGAGGCGTACCTGGAGGAGTACGGCAAGCGCCTGCTGACCCTGGAGGACACCGAGCCCCTCTACTTCCACCCCGCCGCGGACTACGGCCCCGACGAGCGGCTCAAGCCCGGAGTCGTGGCCCGCAGCGGCTTCCAGTGGAATCCCGCGGCCCCGGTAGACCCGGTAGACCCGGCAACCCCGGCGGCAGACGAGAAGGAGTCGACCTCGTGAGTGACACACCGGTGTTCCAGACGCTGCACCACATCTGCGTCGTGGTGCGCGACATCGACAAGTCGGTCGCGTACTACGAGTCCAAGGAGGTCGGCCCCTGGCATGACTTCCCGTCCCTGGAAGCCTTCAAGGACGACCTCCAGGTGCCCGACCCGGACGCGTTCCTCGACCTCACGTACAAGTACGCCGACCTGGGCAACGTACAGCTCCAGCTCTGCCGGCCCGGGAAGGGCGAGAGCCCGCAGCGGGACTTCCTGGAGACGCACGGCGAGGGGGTCTTCCACCTCGGCTTCTCCGTGCCCACGTGCGACGCCGCCGAGGCCCGGGCGGCGGACCTCGGCCTGGACGTCCTGCTGCGCGGACGCCGGCCGGACGGCAGCGGCTTCACCTACTTCGACACCGCCGACGCCGGCGCGGGCGTGGTCCTGCAGATCCGCTCCGCCAACCCGTCCCGCTAGACCTCTTCGCGGTTTCCCGCCCCCACAAGGGGTTCCCACGCGGCTGTCCCGCTCCGGCACACCGGAGCGGGACAGTCGCGTTGTGCGTGGTCACGGCACCGAACCGGGGAGTTTCGACACCTGTAGGAACCCGGGCGCCGGGTTCCCGTCTCCCCTACGAAGCGCTGCGGGAGCACTCGGCCGTACCGTCCTCGCATCCCGATGGACGGAGGTCTGATGACCGTGCAGAACCGTACCGATGTCGTTGTCGTAGGCGCTGGGGTGGTCGGCGCCAGTTGCGCCTTCCAGCTCGCCCGCAGTGGGCTGAACGTCGTCGTCCTGGAGACGTACGACGGCCCGGCCGAGGGCAGCAGTGGCCGGTCCTTCGCGTCGGTCCGCGCCCAGTGGGCGGACGCGCTCAACATCGATTTGTCATGGCGGAGCATCAAGGCCTACCGCGACTTCGAGCAGACCCACGGCTTCGACGTCGGCTACCGGGCGTCGGGCTACCTCCTGCTGGTCCCCGAGCACGCCTGGGCGGACCACCTGGAGGCCGTGGAGCTCCAGCGGGCGCACGGCGTGCCCGTCGACGTGCTCGACGTCGCCGCCGCGCAGGCCGTCACCCCGTTCGCGGCCGACGGCATCGCCGGCGCGACCTGGGGCCCGGCCGACGGGGTCGTCGACCCGCACCTGGCCGCAGGCGCCTGGCTGACGATGGCCCGCGCCCTGGGCGCCCAGGTCCGCTTCCGCCGCCGCGTCACCGCGGTCGAGCAGGTCGGCGACGGCTGGCGGGTCACCGCCGGCGACGAGTCCGTCGACTGCCGGTACGTCGTCAACGCGGCCGGCGGCTGGGGCGGCGAGGTGGCCGCGCTGGCCGGCCCGGACGTCCCGGTGGTGCACTCGCGCCGCAACGTCTACGCCACCGCGCCCGGCGCACTGCCCGGCCCGCTGCCCATGACCATCGACGTGGGCTCCGGCGTCTACCTGCGCAGCGAGGGCGACCGGCTGCTGTTCGCCGGCGCCAAGCCGGACGAGGTCGACGGCCACAACGAGAACGTCGACTGGCCGTGGATGGAGAACGTGCTGGAGATGGGCACCGCCCGCTTCCCGTGGCTGGCCGACCTGCCGCTGGACCGCTCCGGATGCTGGGCGGGCACCTACGAGAACACCCCCGACCACCATCCCGTCCTGGGCGAGGCCCCCGGCGCGCCGGGCTGGGTCAACGCCTGCGGGTTCTCCGGGCACGGGGTCATCCAGGCTCCGGTGGCGGGGCAGTTGGTGGTCGAGGAGATCATCGACGGCGGTGTGCGCAGCGTCGACATGAGCGCGCTGCGCCTGGAGCGCTTCGCCGAGGCGCGCGTGGACACCGCCGGGATGGTGTTCTGATGGCGACCACCCGGATCGACGTGGAGACGAAGGACGGCGTCGCCTGGATCACGCTGGACGGTCCCGAGACCCGCAACGCGCTCGACGCGCGGGCCTCGCGGGATCTGATCGCCGCCTGCGACCGGATCGACGCCGATCCGGAGGTGGGGGCGGCGGTGATCACCGGCGTCGGGCGGGCGTTCTGCTCGGGCGCGGACACCGATGTGCTGACCGCGCTGCGCTCGGCCCCCGCCGACGAGGGCTACGACGGCCTGGACGTGCTGTACGCGGGGTTCCGGCGGTTCGGCGCCCTGCGCGTGCCGACGGTGGCGGCCGTCAACGGCGCGGCCGTCGGGGCGGGCCTGAACCTGGCGCTCGCCGCCGACCTGCGGGTGGTGGCCGAGTACGCGCTGCTGGTGTCCGGGTTCGCCGCCGTCGGCATCCACCCGGGCGGCGGCCATTTGCACCTGCTCGACCGGGCCGCCGGTTCGACGGCCGCCGCCGCGATGGGCGTGTTCGCCCGGCGCGTGCGGGGCGCCGAGGCGGTCGGCCTCGGGCTGGCCTGGGCCGCCGTACCCACCGACGAGCTGCGCCAGACCGCCCACGAACTGGTCGCGCACCTGGCCGTGGACCCGGAGCTGGCCCGCGCCCTCAAGGCCGACCTGCGCCTGACCGTCCTCGACAGCGCCGACTGGGAGCGGGCCGTCGAGATCGAGCGGGCCCGCCAGATGTGGTCGCTGACCCGCTGGACCAACTCTCGCCAGAGCAAGGACAGTTGAGGAGGGCAGATGTACCCGACGTTGCGTACCGACGCCCGCAGCAGGACCTGGATCGACACCACCGTCGCCACCCTCGCCGCCTTCGGCGAGGAGCACCGCGCCCGTCTCGACGCGGCCAACCGCGCGGGTGAGTTCCCGCGCGACCTGTACGCCGAGTTCGGCAAGCTCGGTTTCCTCGGACCGCTCGTCCCCACCGAGTCCTGGAACGTGGTGGTGGAGCCGGTGAAGTGGACGGCGGCCAGGTCGCGGTGGGCCAGCGCGGTCGGGCCGAGGTCGGGTCCGGTGCCGTACACGAGGTTGATGACGCCGTCGGGCAGACCGGACTCGCGCAGCAGTTGCAGGGAGAGGTGGGCGACCAGCGAGGCGCTCTCGGCGGGCTTCCACACCACGGTGTTGCCGAGCACGGCCGGGCCGAAGGCCAGGTTGTTCATGCAGGTGAAGTTGAACGGGGTCACCGCGAACACGAAGCCTTCGAGCGGCCGGTATTCGAGCCGGTTCCAGGCGCCGGGGTTGGAGCCGGGCTGGACGTCGTACATGTCGAGCATGTTCTTGACGTTGGCGCGGATGAAATCGACCGTCTCGCAGGCGGCGTCGATGTCGGCCTGGTAGGTCGTCTTGGACAGCTCCAGCATCGTGGCGGCGTTGAGCCGGTCGCGCCACGGGCCGTACTCGAGCATGTCCGCGGCGCGCAGGAACGGCGCGACGCGCTCCTCCCACGGCAGCCGGCTCCACCAGGCGGAGGCGCGGGTGGCCGCGTCGATCGCGCTCGCCATCTCCGCCGGACCGGCGTGGTGCACCTGGCCGAAGGAGTACGCGTGCTCGTGCGGGGTCACGATCTTGGCCGTGCGACCGGTGCGGACCTCGCGGCCGTCGATCACGTTCGGGACGTCGAAGTCCGCGGAGCGGATCTCCTTCAGGGCGGCGGCGGTGCGCTCACGCTCC
This sequence comes from Streptomyces sp. yr375, assembly GCF_900110755.1. Lineage (GTDB taxonomy): Bacteria > Actinomycetota > Actinomycetes > Streptomycetales > Streptomycetaceae > Streptomyces. The sequence continues at coordinate 6,445 of NZ_FOFF01000076.1, read as the reverse complement.
GGCGAGCCGGCGCCGAAGGCCAGCGGATCGGTCGGGCCGATGGGGAACAGGGCCGTGCGGCCGGCCGATGTCGCGGTCATCACTACCTCCGAGCGGTCACAGGTACGGGCACATCCTGTTCGCGGTACTGCACGCGGACATGCCCCGACGTTCGGAGAATCTCAGCGACATCCCTCATGTGTCAATGGCTAGGCCATTGCGACCCCGGCACCCCGCACCGCCCCCGCACCCCGGACACCCCGCCCAGTCCCCGCAGCCCTCGCACCCCTCACGGCCCTCACATGCGTCACAGCCGTCACGGCTGGGGAAGGCGGCGCGGCAGTGCCGACGGGTCGTCGACCCAGCGGCTCATGTGCTCCCGCATGGCCTGCTGCGCCGCGGCCGGGTCGCCGTCCAGGACGGCGGCGGCGACGGCGATCGTGTCGTCACGCAGGATCTGGACGGACGACGGCTGCGGCTCGGTGCGCTCGAAGACCCGCAGGACGGCGTTGTGGATGCCCTGCGAGACGGCGACGCGGACGGAGTTGCCGGACGCCACGGCGAGCAGTTCGTGGACGGTGAAGTCGATCTGCTCGACCTCCTTCCAGCGCTTCGCGACACGCGCGGCCGCCAGCAGTTCGGCGAGCGTCTCCCGCTGGTCGGCGGTGATGCGGCGGGCCGCGAGTTCCGCGTTGTCCTGCTCGAACGTGAACCGGAACTCGGCGAGTTCGGCCTCCGTCGTGGCCTGGAGCGTCAGCAGCGAGGACAGGGCGAGGCCCATGACGTCCGGCCCCGGCTTGGCGGCGAACGCGCCGCCGCGCGCGCCGAGCCGCACCTGCACGATGCCGGCGGCCTCCAGGACGCGGATCGCCTCCCGGACGGTCGCCCGGCTGACGCCGAACGCCTCGGCCAGCTCCCGCTCGCTGGGCAGCCGGCCGCCGTCCGGGACGCGCCCGCTCAGCACGGCGTGTCGCAGTTGGTCCACGACGTCGTCCACGGAGCGGGTGCGGGCGAGTTCCTTGAACAGTTCCCGGGCGGGCGTCCTTGGTGTAGTCACCCGGTCTTTCTAGCACCCTTCCTTTCGGGTGGATATTGGCCTTACCATTCTTGGGTGGGATCGGGAGACACCCTCCAGGCGGTAGTGGACTCGTTGGCCGAGCGCCTCGAGTTCTCCGTGCTGATCGAGGACGCGAGCTTTCACGCGCTGAGCTGGAGCGTGCAGACCGAGGTCGACGACGTGCGGCTGCACAACATCCTGCGGCGCGGTGTCAGCGCGGCGACGCTCGACGTGATCGACCGCCTCGGCCTGGCGCACGCCACCGCCCCCGTGCGCACGCCCGCCGTCCCCGAGGCGAGCATGGAACAGCGCTGGTGCGTTCCGCTGCGCGTCGCCGAGCATCTGGTGGGCTATCTGTGGGTGCTGGATCCCCAGGACCGCGCCGGACCGGACACGCTGCCCGCCCTCGCCGCGGCGGCCGACCGCGCCATCCACGTGATCGCCTCCGGGGCGGCCCCCGAGGACGACGACAGACAACTCCGCGATCTCCTGGGCCGTCTCGAACGGGGCCCTGACGACGAAGCGGCGCGCAGGCTCACGATCCTCGCCCGGCTGCCCGACGGCGCCCTGATCGTCGTCGACGAACACGCGCGGCGCGACGGCTGGCCGCTGCCCGGCGGGCTCACCGCCCACCCGGTCGGGCCGGGACCGGGCCATCCGGGGGCGACGAGCGGGCCGCCCCTTCCCCTGGTCGAACTGCACGAGGCGGTCCGGCGGGCCCGGCTCACCCTCCAGGCGCTGCGCGCGGGCGCCCTCCTGACCCGGCCGAGCTGGGACTGTCTGCACGGGTGGCGGATGGTCGTCGAAGCGCCGCCGGGCCTGGATCCGGCGGAGATCCACCCCGGCGTGGCCGAACTGCACCGCCAGAAGACCCCGGACCTGCTGATCACCGCCAGGACGTTCATGGACCTCGGCGGTGACGTCCAGGCGACGGCGCACGTACTGCACCTGCACCGCACCATGCTCTACTACCGCCTGGACCGCATCAAGGCCCTGACCTCCGTCGACCTGCGCACCGGCCCCGACCGTCACGACCTCGAACTCGCCCTGCGCCTCGCGGCCTTCCGCGACGCGGCCGCGGGCTGACCCGTCGACCCACCCACACCGGGCAACTCGAACAGGAATCCACAATTTCACACACGTGACATGCCCATGACGTACGCTCCCACCGATCTTTCTCCTTCGTACCCCCAAAGGTCTGGGAGGACCCGGATGGTCAAGGTGGGCCTTTTCCGAGCACGGTTGGCGAGGCTTCTCGCCGTCGTCGGCACGCTGGCGGCGCTGACGACGGGATTACCGGCGGCCGCCGCCGCGTCCGGCAGCACCACGGACACGATCAGTACCGAGACGGCTGGTAGCGGCACAGCGCCGAAAGCCGAGCCGCAGCCGGCGGCCACCCGCCAACTGTGCGCGAGACCCGAACGCCCCGGCGAGATGGCCTGCTTCGCGGTCGCCCGCGACGACGTCCCGTCCGCCAAAGGGCTGCAACCCCTGCTCGCCCCGGCCGGGTTGGGACCCGCCGACTTGCAGAGCGCCTACGACCTGCCGTCGGACGCCGCAGGCAGCGGCGCGACCGTGGCCGTCGTCGACGCCTACGACAACCCCCACGCCGAGGCCGATCTCGCCACCTACCGCTCGCAGTTCGGCCTGCCGCCCTGCACCACCGCCAACGGCTGCTTCCGCAAGACCGACCAGCGGGGCGGCACCGACTACCCGCAGCCCGACGCGGGCTGGGCGGCCGAGATAGCCCTCGACCTGGACATGGTCAGCGCCGTCTGCCCGCGGTGCGCCATCCTGCTCGTCGAGGCGGACGGGCCGGACATCGACAGCCTCGGCACCGCGGAGAACACCGCCGTCGCACTCGGCGCCACCTACGTCTCCAACAGTTGGGGCGCCAGCGAGAACGCGGTCGGCGACGTCTCCGGTGACGCCTACTTCAAGCACCCGGGCGTGGCCATCACCTTCAGCACCGGCGACTTCGGCTACGGCTTCGGCCCCAGCTTCCCGGCGACGCTGCCGTACGTGACCGCGGTCGGCGGGACCTCCCTGAGCCGCGACGGCGGGAGCGCCCGCGGCTGGAGCGAGACCGCGTGGACCGGTGCGGGCAGCGGCTGCTCGGCCCACCAGGTCAAGCCGTCCTTCCAGACCGACCGCGGCTGCGCCAAGCGCGCCGAGTCGGACGTTTCGGCGGTCGCCGACCCGAACACCGGGGTGAGCGTCTACAACACGTACGAGGACGGCGGCTGGGGCGTGTACGGCGGGACCAGCGCGTCCGCCCCGATCATCGCCGCGACCTACGCCCTCGCCGGAGCGCCCGGCAAGACCACCTACCCGGCCGCCTACCCGTACGCCCACACCGGCGCGCTCAACGACGTGACCACCGGCACCAACGGCACCTGCTCCCCCGCCTACCTGTGCACCTCCGGCACCGGCTACGACGGACCCACCGGCCTCGGCACCCCCGACGGCACCGCCGCCTTCACGACCGGCCCGTACGGCGAGCTGGCCGGCACGGTGACCGACCCCGGCAGCGGCGCCCCGCTCGGCGGGGTGCGGATCACCGCGGGCGCGAACGCCACGACGACCGACGACCGGGGCGCGTACGCCATGACCCTCCCGGCGGGCACGTACGACGTCTCCGCCGCCAGGTTCGGCTACGGCTCCGCCACGACGGCCGGGGTGGAGGTCGCCGACCGGCAGACCGCCACCCGGAGCTTCACCCTCACCGCCCAGCCCCTGGTCACCGTCAGCGGGCGGATCCGGGACGGCTCCGGGCACGGCTGGCCGCTGCACGCGGGCGTGCAGGTCGCGGACGAGCCCGCCACCCGTACGTACACCGACCCCGACACCGGCCGCTACACCCTCCGGCTGCCCGCCAACAGCACGTTCAGCCTCCAGGTAGACCCGGTGTACCCCGGCTACCAGGTGACGACGACCGATCTGACGGTCACGGACCGGGGGCGCACCCAGAACGTCAGCGTGCCCGTCGACGCGGCGGCCTGCGTCGCGCCCGGCTACACCCAGACGTACAGCAACGGCACCGAGACCTTCGACGGCGCGCAGCCGCCCGCCGGCTGGACCGTCACCGACGCCGCCGGCCGGGGCCACGCCTGGCGCTTCGAGGACCTCGGCGGACGGGGCAACCTCACCGGCGGGTCGGGCGGTTTCGCCATCGTGGACAGCGACCACTACGGCGACTCGCAGGACACCTCGCTGCTCTCCCCGGTGCTCGACCTGACCGGCCACGCGACCCCGGCGCTCCGCTTCGCCACGTACTACAAGAAGTTCGCCGACGCCTCCAAGGCCGACGTCGACCTCAGCGTGGACGGCGGCCGGACCTGGTCCACGGTGTGGCACCGCGACACCGTCAACGCCGGTCCCGGGCCGCAGTCCCTCGCCCTCCCGTCCGCCGCCGGGCAGCGGGCGGTGCAGCTCCGGTTCCACTACCGGGGCGACTACGCCTACTACTGGGAGGTCGACGACGTCGCCTTCGGCGGGATGACCTGCACGCCGGTACCGGGCGGGCTGCTGCACGGCACGGTGACCGACCGCAACACCGGGGAACCGGTCGGCTCGGCGGCGATCGGCGGCACGGGGACGGCGACCAGCGCCGCCGACGGTTCGTACGTGCTCTTCTCGCCGGCGACCGGCAGGCAGCGGTTCACCGTGACCGCCGACCACTACAGCGCGCTGAGCGCCGCGGCCCGGGTCGGCCGGAACCACGTCACCCGGCTCGACGCCGAACTGCGCGCCGGCCGCCTGTCGGTGTCCCCGGCGTCGGTGAGCAAGTCCGTGACCAAGGGGAAGACGGCGACCGCGAAGGTCACCCTCAAGAACACCGGCTCGGCACCCCTCACCGTGACCCTCACCGAGCGCTCCGGCGACCTGCCGACCGGAAACCCGGCCGCCCGTCAGGACGTACCGGGCGACTACAGCCCACTGCGCCCGACCCCGGGTTCCAACAAGAACTCCCCTACGGGCAAGGCGGAGGCAAGCGCCGCAGCCCCTAAGGCCTCCGCGGCCTCCGCGTGGACCGGCCTGGCCGACTATCCGACCCCGGTCATGGACAACGCCGTCGCCACCGGCCCGGACGGCCGGGTCTACTCGGTCGGCGGCGCGGACGGCACGTCCCTGCTGACCGACGGCTACGTCTACGACCCCGTGACCGCCGCCTGGACAGCGCTCCCCGGCGGCCTCACCACACCCCGCGACGCACCCCAATCCGCCTTCCTCGACGGCAAGTTGTACGTCACCGGCGGCTGGGACGCGGACGGCGCCACCGTCCCCGCGACCGAGGTGTACGACCCCCGGCACCGCACCTGGTCCACCGCCGCGCCGTCCCCGGCCGGTCACGCGGCGGCCGCCTCCGCCACGCTGGACGGCAAGTGGTACCTGGTCGGCGGCTGCGCCGCACAGGGCTGCGGCAGCAGCGACGTCCAGGTCTACGACCCGGCCACCGACACCTGGAACACGACGACCCCGTACCCCGAGGCGATCTCCTGGCTGGGCTGCGGCGGCATCTCCGGCACCCTCTACTGCGCGGGCGGCACCACCCCGGCGGCCGGTACCCGGCACGGCTACGCGTACGACCCCGCGTCCGCCGCCTGGACCCCGATCACCGACCTGCCCTTCGACCTGTGGGGCTCGGCCTACACCACCGCCGACGGCCGCTTCCTGCTCTCCGGCGGCACCAGCAGCCTGCTGTCCGCCTTCACCACCGCCGGTTACGCCTACGACCCGGCCGCCCGCACCTGGTCGCCCCTCCCCTCCGCCGCCGTCCCCCTCTACCGGGCCGGCAGCGCCTGCGGCTTCTACCGCGTCGGCGGCGCACCGAGCGCCTACGACGCCCGTCCCTACGCCGAGCAGCTCCCGGGCCTCGACAGTTGCGTCCCCGCCACCGACGTGACCTGGCTCTCGGCCACCCCCGCCACCCACACCCTCGCCCCCGGTCAACGCCTGACCGTCACGGTCCGGCTGGACGCCACCGTCCCGGCCGTCGACACCACCGGCGCCTACACCGCCGCTCTCGCGGTCCGCACGGACACGCCGTACGTGTACCCGACGGTCCCGGTGTCGATGACCGTGACGCCCCGCCGCTAGCCGGCCGGGAAGAACGCCGAAGGCCCCTTGGATCCGCCGGGATCCTTGGGTTCTGACGGTCCTCGCAACACCCGCGATCTGTGGGAGTTGCGAGGACCGTGGCCGTTGGACGCGATGATGTTTCGGGGTTGAGGGAGCGTTTCCTTGCGCGGCTGGATGCTGTGGGGAACGTGACCGTGGTGGCGCGCGAGCTGGGGGTGAACCGGAACACTGCCTTCGGCTGGGCTCGGAAGGCCGGACGGAGCTCGGTGCGCGTGTCGCGGCGGCATCCCGGGCGCGACGAGTACGAGCGGCTTCGGGCCGCCGGTG
>NZ_FOFF01000099.1 GCF_900110755.1 Streptomyces sp. yr375 | reverse complement strand
CCCGCACGTCGCCGTCGAGGACATGCGCCCCGGCGACCTGATCATCTACTTCGACGACGCCAGCCATGTCGCGCTGTACGTGGGCGACGGCACGATCATCCACGCCCCGCGCCCGGGGCGGACGGTCACGCTTGCCGGGGCGGGCTCGATGCCGATACTCGGGGTGGTTCGACCGGACGCGTGAGGTCGGATGTGGGGTCGGCCCGTGAGGCCGGATGTGTGAGGCCGGGCGCGTGAGGTTGGGCGCGTGAGGTTGGGCGCGTGAGGTTGGGCGCGTGAGGTTGGGCGCGTGAGGTTGGGCGCGTGAGGTTGGACTGATGAGGTCGGCCGCGTGACCCACAGCACCTTGCCCCACCCCCCAAACTCCGTGCGGACGTGACGTTCGTCATCCCGTTCCGTTCCCGCCCTGCCCAACTGCGGTACGGAACGCGGCATATGACAGCGGTGAGAGGGCAAGCGGCGTGCCGCACACCATTCCGTTGCGCCGCCTTCTGCCGCTATGGTCCCGGTCGGTGGGTCGAGGTCCCTCGTCCCCGCCATGCCCTCGGGGGGAGGGAAGGAACCCAAGACGATGCCCGTACCCATACCGCGGCAGAGAGCGATCCCGCCCGTGGAGAGCGGTCAGGCGCAGGCCACACCCTCCGTCGGCGGCCCCTCCAAGGCACGAGACGCCCACCACGAGGACGCGGCGTACTCCGTGGACGCCTCGAACATCGTGGACGCCATGGACGCCATGGATTCTGTGAACGCCGTGGATTCTGTGAACTCTGTGAACTCTGTGAACTCTGTGAACTCTGTGCTCGACGAGGAGACGGCGGTCGAGCACGGCAGCCCGCTCAACGCCACGCCCGCCGACGGCGTCCACCATGGCGTGAGCACCACCGGCATGAGCACCACTTCCATGAGCACCACCGGTGTAAGCGCCAGGTTCGGCGCGACCGGCACCGGCGTGACCACCGACGGCACGCCACCCACCGGCACACCCTCCGCGCCCGCGCCCGCCGCCACCCCCCTCACCCTCCTCCTGATCGAGGAGGACCCGACGGCCGCGCCGATCGTCCGCGACCTGCACGACTCGGACGGCAAGCCGATCCGGGTACGCACCGCCCGCAACCTCACCGAGGCCGAGCGACTGCTCACCCACGACGTGCACTGCATCCTGCTGGACCTCGCGCTGCCCGCGCCCGGCAAGGCGGGCGAGCCCGACGACGAGCTCGCCGTCCTGCGGCACGTGCTCCGTCTCGCGCCCCGGCACGCCGTACTCGCGCTCACCGCGTCCGGCGACGCCGAGCGCGGCGCCGAGGCGGTACGCGTGGGCGCCCAGGACTACCTGTTCAAGGACGAGCTGGACGGTCGGCTGCTGAACCGCGCGATCCGGTACGCGGTGGAGCGGAAACGTTCCGACACGGCCGAGCGACGCCTCGCCGAGGGCAAGCTGCGCGCGCAGGAGAACGCCCGCCTGGAGCGCGGCCTGCTGCCCACGCCCCTCCTGGAGGGCTCCCCGCTGCGCTTCGCCGCCCGCTACCGCCCCGGCCGCTCGCGCGCGCTGCTCGGCGGCGACTTCTACGACACCGTCCGCACGCCCGACGGCACCGTGCACGCCATGATCGGTGACGTCTGCGGGCACGGCCCGGACGAGGCGGCGCTCGGCGTGGAGCTGCGCATCGCGTGGCGTGCGCTGACGCTGGCGGGTCTGTGCGGGGACGAGCTGCTCAACACGCTCCAGCAGGTACTGGAGCACGAGCGCGACGACGACGAGATCTTCGCGACGCTGTGCACGGTGGACATCGCGCCCGACGGCCGCCGCGCGGGCCTGTGCCTGGCCGGCCACCCGGCACCGCTGATCGCCCGCCCGAACCGGCCCGCGCGCCTGCTGCCGTACGACAACAACGGCCCCGCCCTCGGCCTGCTGCCGGGTGCCCGCTGGCCGCGCATGCAGGTCGAGCTGGGCGCGGAGTGGAGCCTGATGCTGTACACCGACGGCCTGATCGAGGGCCGGATCGGCGAAGGCCGGGAGCGACTGGGCCAGGACGGCATGGTCGAGATCATCCGCCGCCAGCTCTCCGAGGGGCTGCGCGGCGAGGCGCTGCTGCGGGCCGCCGTGAACGAGGTGCGCGAACTCAACGGCGGCGAGCTGACGGACGACGTGGCGGTGCTGCTGCTGGACCGCATGCCGTAGCACTCCGCTTGGCGCGCCGTTTCGGAAATCCGCCGTTACGGGGCTGCCGTATGCCGGCTGCTGGTCCGTCGTGGCTTGTCGCGCAGTTCCCCGCGCCCCTGGAGGGGGCTGCGCCCCCGTCTCCAGGCTCTCCAGGCCTCTATCGGCCGCCGTTGTACGGCCCGTACGGGCCGTCGCTGTTGCTTCCGCCGCGGCGGCCGCCCCAGCCTCCGCCGCCCGAGATCTGCCGGAGGGCGGGTCGTACGTCCACGAAGAAGACGATCGTGGCGACGAGCCCCGCGAGCTGCAGGAAGAGCATCGGCACCAGCAGATTCACCGCGACCGTGATGCCGAGGATGATCAGCCAGAAGCCCTTGTTCTGCTTGCTGGCGGCCCGGTACGCGTCATCACGGAACAGAGCGGCCATCACCAGCGCCACCACGGCGAGGACCAGCATGGCGAGGTAGAGCACCCACACCAGCCCCGCGAAGCCTGCCATCAGCACAACGCCCACCACCCGACTCGACGTATCCACTCTCGACAAAACCTGACGGACCTTGACCGCACCCGACCGGACCTGGTCCGGCTTGGCCCGACTTGCCCGTCCCTACGCGGTCACCGTACCCGCAACCGCGCTCCCGCTACCCGTACAACGGGCCGGGCACCCGATGAGTGCCCGGCCCGTGACCGTATGCCGTCGTCTGCCGCGTCCGTCCCGGCGGCCGTCGGTCTCACTTGGCCGGCGGCGTCGTCTTCTTCGCGGTGGCCTTGCGGGCGGCCGGAGCCTTCTTGGCGCCGGACTTGCCCGCCGAGTCGCCCTCGACCGCGACGAGCTTGGGCTCCCCGGTCTGCCCGGCCTCGACCGACTCGGACTTCGGCTCGACCGCGATCGCCAGCTCCTCGATCTCCTCGGCGGCCTCGCCGCGCCAGGTCTTCACGGTCTGCTCGCCGTGCTCGGCGACCTTCTCGTACGTCTCCCGGGCCTTGACGGCGTACTCGGCGGCGACGCCGACACCGCGCAGCGCGAGATCCTGGGCGGACTCGCCGAGCTTCTTCAGGTCGGCGTCGAGGGTGCTGCCGAGCTTCTTGATGTCACCGTCGAGGGTGCCGATGAACTCGCTGACCTTGGTCTGGAGGTTCTCCTGCGCCTCCTTGGCCCTGACGCTCGCCTCCTTGGCACGGGCGGCGGCCTTCTCCTGCACGGCCTTGGGGTCGGTGTTGCGGACGGCCTCGAAACGGGCCGGGGCCTCGGTCCGCAGTTGCTCGACCAGACCCGGCACCTTCTTCGCCTGCTGGAGGGCCAGGTCGGCGGTGCCTGCGGCGAAGTAGAGCGGAGTCGGGTCGCTGAAGGTCTTGCGCAGGTCGTCGGTGATGGCCATGGTAAAGATCCTCCCGGATTCACGTGCGTCGTATCGCGGATGTCTTGTGCGTGCTTGTACGTCGTTTTCGGCCGAGGGTCGTGCAGGTCCGCAGCGGGGCGGCCGGTCCCCTGGTCCGGTCAACTGGCCGTCTGCTGCGGATCGACACCACTCTCGCGGTCCTGCTTCGGCTTCGGCTCCTGGACATCCACCGCACTGTCGCCGTCCACGAACCCGTTCTCCTTGCGGAAGGACTCGTAGATCTGGAGCAGCACCTGCTTCTGCTGCTCGGTCAGCGTGGGATCGGCGAGGACGACGGCACGCGTCTCCACCTCGTCCCGGTCCCGCTCCGCGTCGAGGATCCCGGCCCGCACGTACAGCGTCTCGGCGGAGATCCGCAGGGCCTTGGCGACCTGCTGCAACACCTCCGCGCTCGGCTTGCGCAGCCCGCGCTCGATCTGGCTCAGATACGGATTGGACACCCCGGCGGCATCGGCGAGCTGCCGAAGCGACAACTGCGCATTGCGCCGCTGCTCGCGCAGATACTCACCAAGATTGCCGACGTTGAGCGATGCCATGCCCCCACTGTGCACCACCCCCGCTAACTATTGCAAGCACACGCTTGCAATAGTGTGTCGCCGGCTCGGCAACACCACTGAGCCTGAGCACGATAGGTGTCGTATTTGCATGAAAACTGTCGTCATCCGGGCCCGGCCTCCTGGTGCAGGTGCCTTGGGGCCGGCCTCCGCGGGTCGCCGAGAAGCGGCGTTGTCGGTGGGCTCTGCCAGGGTGTGCGTCGTGGATGAATTGGTGGAGCGTGTCGACGGTCAAGATCGCGTGCTGGGGGTGGTCAGCCGTCGGGAGGCCATCCGGGAGGGTTGGCTGCATCGGGTCGCCGTGACGGTGTGTCGTGATGAACGTGGACGGATCCTCGTCCACCGACGCTCGGAGCAGGTATCGCGCTTCCCCGGGCTCTATGAGGTCGAGGTCGGTGGCGCCGCGAATGTCGGCGAGTCCTATGAACAGGCCGCCGCGCGGGAGTTGGCCGAAGAGCTGGGTATTCGTGCGCTGCCGCGCCTGCTGTTCACGTTCATCAACCGCAGCGGTTTGAGCCCTCATTGGCTCGGCATGCACGAGGCCGTGGTGCCGGACGCCGTGGTCCCCGATCCCGATGAGGTCGCCTGGCATGGCTGGCTGACCGAGCCGGAGCTCGGCTCGGCCCTGTTGGAGTGGCGCTTCACCCCCGACAGCCACGAAGCCTTCAGCCGGTATCTCGCGTTCCGGACCACCCAGCCCTGACCTTTCCCGCCTCGCGGCCTGGGCAGTGAAGGGCGGGGGTGTAGCTTCCTGCCCGTGTTAGAACACCAGGATGAGACCAGGACAGCCTACGACGGGGTCGTCGAGCTCTATGCGTCGATGTTCACTAAGAGCTGTCCCGTAACTGCTGGTCACGGATGAGATGATCTTGCCGTGTCTGGTGTGATCACGGCGTCGGAGCCGTCCTGGATAGCCCCGTTCACCGGGCTGAGCCCGCGTCAGTTCGGCAAGCTGATCACCGCGTTGCGGCGTGAGGGTGCAGACCCGGTCCGCAAGGGCCGGCCGTGGAGCCTGCCACTGGAGGACCGAGTCCTGCTGGTCGCCGCGTACTGGCGGACCAACCTGACCCTGCGCCAACTGGCGCCGCTGTTCGGGGTGTCCAAGTCCGCGGCCGACCGGATCGTCGATCACCTCGGCCCGGCGCTGGCACTGCAGCCGCGCAAGCGGTTCCGC
>NZ_FOFF01000112.1 GCF_900110755.1 Streptomyces sp. yr375 | reverse complement strand
GCCTGGGCGAAGGCCACGGCGTGGGTGGAGTGGGTGTGGGTGACGCCGCCGATGGAGGGGAAGGCGAGGTAGAGGCAGCGGTGGGTCTCGGTGTCGGTGGAGGGGCGCAGGTCGCCGTCGACGACGGCGCCGTCGGACAGCCGCACCGTCACCAGGTGTTCGAGGGCGAGGTCCTCGTAGGGGATGCCGGAGGGCTTGATGACGAAGACGCCGGCCTCCCGGTCGATGCCGCTGACGTTGCCCCAGGTCAGGGTGGCGAGGCCGACCTGGGGGATGGTCAGGTTGGCGTTGAGGACCTCTTCCCGCAGGCCGTCGCGGACGGTGACGGTCATCGGTTGTCTCCCTTGAGTGCTGGTGGTGGGTGTCACAGCGCCTGGGCGAGGCGGTGGTAGGCGGCGTTCCAGCGGATTTCCTTGGCGAGTTGTCCGGAGGTGGTGTTCTCGTCGATGGTGAGGAGTTCGACGCCGGTCATCGCCGCGAAGTCGGTCAGTGTCTCGGTGTCCACGGCGGAGCTGAGGACGGTGTGGTGCGGGGCGCCGGCCAGGAGCCAGCCCTCGGCCGACTCGGCGAGCGAGGGGCGTGGCTCCCACACGGCGCGGGCGACGGGCAGGCGGCGCAGCGGTTCGCTGGGGGCGACGACGTCGACGGTGTTGGCGGTGAGGCGGAAGCGGTCGCCGAGGTCGGCGAGGCCGACGACGAGGGCGGGGCCGGGGGCGGCGTCGAAGACGAGGCGGACGGGGTCCTCGCGGCCGCCGATGGACAGCGGGTGGACCTCGCATTGGGGGCGGGCGGCGGCGATGGAGGGGCAGACCTCCAGCATGTGGGCGCCGAGGATGCGGGGGGTGCCCGGGCCGAGGTGGTAGGTGTAGTCCTCCATGAAGCTGGTGCCGCCGGGCTGTCCCTGGCCCATGACCTTCATCGTGCGCAGCAGCGCGGACGTCTTCCAGTCGCCTTCGCCGCCGAATCCGTAACCGTCGGCCATCAGCCGCTGGACGGCCAGGCCGGGGAGCTGGCGCAGCCCGCCCAGGTCCTCGAAGTTGGTGGTGAAGGCGGTGAAGCCGCCGTCGGTGAGGAAGGCGCGCAGGCCCAGTTCCTGGCGGGCCGCGTACAGGAGGGAGTCGTGGCGGATGCCGCCGGGGCGCAGGGCCGGGACGATGTCGTAGGACTCGGTGTACTCGGCGGCGAGTTCGGCCGCGTCCTTGTCCGCGACGGCGTCGACGACGGCGACCAGGTCGTTGACGGCGTAGGTGTTCACCGAGTAGCCGAACCGCATCTGTGCCTCGACCTTGTCGCCCTCGGTCACGGCGACGTCGCGCATGTTGTCGCCGAAGCGGGCCAGGCGCAGGGTGCGTGCCGTCTGGCGGCCGGCGGCGGCCCTGGACCAGGCGGCGACGCGGCCCACGACCCGGGGGTCGGTGGCGTGGCCGGCGACGATCTTGCGGGTGACGCCGAGGCGGGCCTCGATGTGCGCGAACTCGCGGTCGCCGTGGGCGGCCTGGTTGAGGTTCATGAAGTCCATGTCGATGGACGACCAGGGCAGCGACAGGTTGTACTGGGTGTGCAGGTGGAGCACCGGCCGGTCCAGCGCGCTGAGTCCGGCGATCCACATCTTCGCCGGTGAGAAGGTGTGCATCCACGTCATCACGCCCACGCACGCGTCGGAGGCGTTGGCCTCCAGGCACAGCCGCCGGATCGACTCCGCGTCGGTGAGGACCGGCTTCCACACGATGCGCAGCGGGATCCCGGGGGAGGCGTCGAGGATCTCGGCGATCTGCCGGGACTGGTGGGCGACCTGGCGCAGGGTGTCCTCGCCGTACATTCCCTGGCTGCCGGTGAGAAACCAGATCTCCTGGCCGGCATAGGACGAGGCGGGTGTCGGGGCGGGTGTCGTCATGACGGGGCCTTTCGGGTCGAGCGGCGCGAGCCGGGGGTGGGAAGGGGTGGGGGCCGCTCAGGCGGACGCTTCGGCGCGCAGGCGGCGCAGGCGGTGCATGACGTCGTTGGCGCCG
>NZ_FOFF01000113.1 GCF_900110755.1 Streptomyces sp. yr375 | reverse complement strand
CTGGGCACCCCGATCGCGGGCCGCACCGACGACGCGTTGGACGATCTGATCGGGTTCTTCGTCAACAACCTCGTGCTGCGCACCGACACGTCCGGTGATCCCACGTTCCGTGAGCTGCTCGGCCGGGTCCGCGAGACGAGCCTCTCGGCGTACGCGCATCAGGACGTGCCGTTCGAGCGACTGGTGGAGGTATTGAACCCCGAACGGTCACTGGCCCGGCATCCCCTCTTCCAGATCATGCTGGCCGTCCAGAACAACGCCGAACCCCGCCTCGAACTCCCCGGCCTCACCGGCGAGTTGGAAGCCGTCGGCACCCATTCCGTCAAGCTCGACCTGTGGTTCGACCTCGCCGAACGACACACCGCCGACGGCACCCCGGACGGCATCGTCGGTGCCGTCCAGTACGCCACCGACCTGTTCGACGAGCACACGGTGCGGGTGCTCGCGGACCGGTTCGTCCGTGTGCTGACAGCAGCAGTGAGGAACCCGGATCAGCGCGTCGGCCGGGCCGAGATTCTTGCCTCCGGTGAGTTGGAGCGGCTCGGTGCTTGGTCGGCTGGTCCGGAGTGTGTGGTGCAGGGTGGGTCGTTGCCGGAGTTGTTTGCGGCGCGGGTGGTGAGTTCTCCGGGTGCGGTGGCGGTTGTATCCGGGGATGTCGAGTTGTCGTATGCGGAGCTGGCCGCGCGGGTGGCGGGGTTGGCGCGGTGGTTGGTCGAGCGGGGTGTGGGGCCGGGTGGGCGTGTGGTGGTGGCGTTGCCTCGGTCGGTGGAGTTGGTGGTGGCGTTGTTGGCGGTGCAGTGGGTGGGGGCTGCTTATGTGCCGGTGGATCCGGAGTATCCGGCGGAGCGGGTCGCGCATATCCGTGAGGATGCGGGCGCGGTGTTGGTGCTGACGCCTGATGTGCTGCCTGGGCTCGATGGCTTGGGTGACGGTTCCGGGCCGGTGGTGGGTGGGGCGGCGTATGTGATCTATACGTCTGGTTCGACGGGGCGGCCGAAGGGTGTCGTCGTAGGTCAGTCGGCGTTGGTGAACTTCCTGGCGTCGATGGCTGAGCGGTTCCCGATGGGAGTGGGGGAGCGGCTCGTTGCGGTGACGACCGTGGCCTTCGATATCGCTGGCCTTGAGCTGTTCCTGCCGTTGGTGCAGGGGGCGACGGTCGTTGTCGCGGACCGGGAGACCGTACGCGATCCGCAGGCGTTGGCCGGGCTCGTGGTGGAGCACAAGGCTTCGGTGGTGCAGGCGACGCCGAGTCTGTGGCGCGCTGTGGTGGATCAGGCACCGGAGGCGGTGCGCGGCCTGCGGGTGCTGGTCGGTGGTGAAGCCCTTCCAGCCGATCTGGCGTTGCGGCTAAGGGAGTTGGCGGCTGACGTCACCAATCTCTACGGGCCGACGGAGACGACCATCTGGTCTACGGCGGCGGTGGTGGATGCCGGGGGTGAGGTGTCGATCGGGTCGCCCATCGCCAACACCCGCGTTCATGTTCTCGACGACCGTCTCCAGTTCGTTCCGCCGGGTGTGGCCGGCGAGTTGTACATCGCCGGCGAAGGTCTGGCGTACGGGTATCACCGGCGTCCGGGGCTGACGGCGGAACGGTTCGTCGTCGATCCGTACGGTGCGCCCGGAGAGCGCATGTACCGCACTGGGGACATCGTGCGCTGGCGCGCTAACGGGCAGCTTGAGTATCTGAGTCGCGCCGATCACCAGGTGAAGGTGCGGGGGCATCGGATCGAGCCCGGTGAGATCGAGGCAGCGCTGATCCGCCATGAGGCTGTTGGTCAGGCTGTGGTGGTGGCCCGCGAGGACACCCCCGGCGATCAGCGCCTCGTCGCCTACCTCGTACCGGCAACGGCCTCCGGCACCCCCGACACGGCCGCTCTGCGTGACGCACTGGCCGCGACCCTCCCCGCCTACATGGTGCCGTCGGCCTTCGTGGTCCTTGACGCGTTGCCGTTGACGCCGAACGGCAAGCTGGACCGGGCCGCTCTTCCGGTGCCTGAGTACGA
>NZ_FOFF01000075.1 GCF_900110755.1 Streptomyces sp. yr375 | reverse complement strand
GTAGCTCGCTGGGCTCATAACCCAGAGGTCGCAGGTTCAAATCCTGTCCCCGCTACTGAAGGCCGAGGGCCGGAATCCGAAAGGGTTCCGGCCCTCGGTGTTTGTCCGCTGCACTGGCCGTCGTGCGGTCTGCCGCGCTGTCCGCCCGCGCGTGCCCAGTTGGTTACTGTGCGTTGGCTGAGCCTCAGGTGACCTTGGTCGTCAACTCGCCCGTTTTTCACCGTTCTTGGGTCGAAAGTCCAGGCCGGAAATGTTGTTGATCAAGCAGAAGAGCTTGGAAACCGGCCCCCAGGTCTATTAACGTTCGATAACGCAGCGCGGTCGTCCCAGCCGGCACAAGAGCCGGCTCCGTGCGCACTGCCGAATCCCGCAAGGGAACCGGGGAACCACCACCTTGGGGTGAATCTCGCGGAAGCCATCGTGAACTCACGGAGTCCACGGCCGGTATACGCGCGTAGGAGACCTTCCCGCTCCGAACCCGTCAGCTAACCCGGTAGGCGACGGAAGGAAAGGAGTGCGCCCGCGTGGCGTCCAACCGGCCTGCCCCAGAAGCCCCGTTCGTGCCCAGCCGGCCCACCGGCGAAACCTTCGGCCACGGCACGGTCCGCACCGACGAGGGCCCCTGGGAGGAATGGAATCCCACCGCGGAGTCCGTTCGCCCGGTTCGCGGCAAGCACCGCGTCGCCAAGCAGCGCGGCGGCGGATTCGCCCGCAGCTCCACCGTCCTCGGCGTCGGCGTCATAGCCGCCGTCAGCGCGGGCGGCATGGCCAGTGCCAACACCGGCAAGGCCCCGGTCTCCATCTCCATGCCCGACCTGCCGAACGTCGGCTCGCTCATCTCCGACGACGAGCCCGCCCAGGACGCGGCGCCGGCCCTCGCGAGCTTCGGCTCCGAGACGACCGACACCACCACCCAGGCCACCGCCGACGCCGGCGAGGCCCTGCGCAGCCGGATCATGGCGCAGGCCGAGTCGCAGCAGACCCAGATCGAGACGAAGGCCAAGGCCGCCGCCGAGGCAGCCGCCGCCAAGGCGCAGGCCGACGCCGTCGCCAAGGCCGAGAAGGAGGCGAAGGCCAAGGCCGACGCCGCCAAGGAGAAGGCCGCCGCGGCCGCCAAGGAGAAGGCCGAGACCGCGCGCCTGGCCGAGCTCGCCACCCAGTACACGCTGCCGACCTCCTCGTACACCATCACCTCGACCTTCGGTCAGTCCGGCTCCATGTGGTCCTCCGGCTATCACACCGGCCTCGACTTCGCCGCTCCCACCGGCACACTCATCAAGGCCGTCCACAGCGGCACCATCACCGAGGCGGGCTGGGCCGGTTCCTACGGCTACCGCACCATCCTGACGCTGGACGACGGCACCGAGCTCTGGTTCTGCCACCAGTCCTCGATCAGCGTCAGTGTCGGTCAGGAGGTCGGCACCGGTGACGTGATCGGCCGCGTCGGCGCGACGGGCAACGTGACCGGGCCGCACCTCCACCTCGAGGTCCACCCGAACGGCAACTCCAACGGCGTCGACCCGGGCGCGTGGCTGCGCAGCATGGGCCTCAACCCCTGAGAGTCCCTGAGTCTCTGACGCACTCGTCTTCGCACTTGTCTTCGGGAGCGGCTCCGTTCACACGTTGTTCGTACGAACAGCGGAATGGGCCGCTCCGAAGCGGTTGTTGACGTACGGCATGACTACTTCGCCTTCCTCGCCGTCTTCGGCCTCCTCGCCTTCGCTTCGCAAGCTCGGTTCCTCCGACCTGGAGGTCTTCCCGCTCTCCCTGGGCGGCAACGTCTTCGGCTGGACCGCCGACGAGGCGTCCTCCTTCGCCGTCCTGGACGCCTACGCGGCGGCCGGCGGCAACTTCATCGACACCGCCGACGCCTACTCGGCCTGGGCTCCGGGCAACAGCGGCGGCGAGTCCGAGACCATCATCGGCAAGTGGGCCAAGGCGCGCGGCAACCGCGACCGGCTCGTCATCGCCACCAAGGTCAGCCAGCACCCCGAGTTCCAGGGCCTGAGTGCCGCCAACATCAAGGCCGCCGCCGACGCCTCCCTGCGCCGTCTCGGCACCGACCACATCGACCTCTACTACACCCACTTCGACAAGACCGAGGTCCCGGTCGACGAGATCATCGGCGCGCTCGACGAACTGGTGAAGGCCGGCAAGGTGCGGCACATCGCCGCCTCCAACATCTCGCCCGAACGCCTCCAGGAATCCCTGGACTTCTCCGACCGCGAGGGCCTGGCCCGGTACGTCGCCCTCCAGCCGCACTACAACCTGGTCTCCCGCGACACCTACGAGGGCGCACTCCAGGACGTCGCCTCCCGCGCCGGACTCGCCGCCGTCCCCTACTTCGCGCTCGCCTCCGGCTTCCTCACCGGCAAGTACCGGCCCGGTACGACGGTGGACAGCGCGCGGGCGGACGGGGCCGCGAAGCACCTCGGCTCCGAGCGGGGCATCCGCGTCCTCACCGCCCTCGACGAGATCGCCCAGGCCCACGACACCCAGGTCGCCACGGTCGCGCTGGCCTGGCTCGGCGCGCAGCCGACGGTGGCCGCGCCGATCGCGTCCGCGCGCACGGTCGAGCAACTGCCCGCGCTGCTGGCGGTGGCGGAGCTGGAACTGACCGAGCCGGAGATCACCAGGCTGACCCAGGCCTCGGCCTGATCCCCTGATCCCCTAGGGCTCTCCTACGAGGGCTCTCCGACGACTGGTCACGACCGGTAGGGGTTGGAGGCAGGGTACGGCTGTGCGGGATACCCGTAGCCGTACCCGTACACCTGCCCCGGTATCTGCTGGCCGTACCCCTGGCCCTGCCCCTGACCCTGCCCCGGACCCTGGCCGTACCCGTACACCCCGTACACCGGCCAGGGGGGCGCGGGCATGCGGGCCGGTGGGGCCGTCATGCGGGCGGCGTGGTCCAGTGCGGGGCGGGCGACGTCCTTGCGTCGCCACAGTTCGTTCAGCAACTCCCGTTCCCGGACGAGGAAGTCGGCGTTCGCCCGCCCCCGTCGGCCACGGTGACGCAGGAACGCCAGGGACGTCGCGTACGCCTCGTACTGCGCGACCGCGCGCGCCGCCGGTCTGCCCAGGTGGCGGTCGGCGTAGTCGCGGGCCAGCCGCCGGGCCCGCATCGAGCCGAGCGCGAACGGCTCGGCCGGGGTGAGCCAGCCGGCGGCCGCGTACGCGGGCAACTCCTCGCGTACGGTGCGCAGCTCGCGTTGGCGTGTCCACACCACCAGCCAGGTCAGCAGTCCGAACGCGGGCACCATGAACGCCGCGTACACCGCGAAGAACCCGAACTCGCCGAACGTCGACGAGCCGTTCCACAGGGCGTGCATGCCCATCGCGAGGAGCAGCCCGGCCGGCGGCAGCAGCACGCGCCGCACCCGCTGACGGTCCCCGGAGAGCGCCGCGACGCCGAAGCCGATGCCGGTCAGGACGGTGAACAGGGGGTGCGCGAACGGCGACATGACGACGCGTACGAAGAAGGTCGCGGCGGTGACGGAGGCGATGCCGGTGTCGCCGGTGAGCTGGTCGGTGCCGAAGGCGGTGCCGAGGTAGAGGATGTTCTCGGTGAACGCGAAGCCGGTGGCGGTGACCCCGGCGACGACCACGCCGTCGACGATCCCGGTGAAGTCCCGCCTGCGGAACAGGAACACGAGGAGGACGGCGGCGGCCTTGGCGGACTCCTCGACGATGGGCGCTATGACCGTCGCCCCGAGGGTGTCCGCGCTGGACGGGTCGGCGGTCGCGGTGGCTATCCAGCGGGTGGCGAAGCTGTTGGCGACGATGGCGATCAGCGCCGCCGCGCACGCGCCCCAGGCGAAGGCGAAGACCAGGTTCCGCCAGGGTCCGGGTTCGACCCGGTCCAGCCAGCGGAAGGCGGCTATCAGCAGCGGCACGGGCAGCACCGCGAGCCCGAGGCCGACGAGGAACCCCTCGGTGCCGGTCTGCTGCCGGACCAGCGCGAGGATGACCAGCCCGGACAGCGCGAGCAGCGTGATGAGCGCCCCGTACCGCACCCACCTGCGCTGCCACCAGTGCGCGTGCCTGAGCACGCCGTCCTGGGGCGCGCCGCCGGGCTGCGGCGGAGAGGGCGGAGAGGGCGCGAACGGGGGACTGATGGCCACGGCATCGACCCTAACGAGGGAGGGGACTGTGGTGGAGGGACGGTCGGTCAGCGTTCCCCGGGCTGGACGGGGTGCTGTACGCGACGGAAGAGCAGATCGTTCACCGCGTGCCCCTTGTCCAGCCCCTGCCCCTCGAAACGGGTCAGCGGCCGGAAATCGGGCCGGGGCGCGAACCCGCCGTCGGGCCGGGTGTTCGCGAAGCCGGGGTGCGCGGTGAGCACCTCGAGCATCTGCTCCGCGTACGGCACCCAGTCGGTGGCGCAGTGCACGAGCGCGCCCGGTCTCAGCCGCGTCGCGGCCAGGTCGAGGAACTCCGGCTGGATGAGCCGCCGCTTGTGGTGGCGCTTCTTCGGCCAGGGGTCGGGGAAGTAGACGCGCAGTCCGTCGAGCGAGTCCGCCGGCAGCATCTCGCGCAGCAGGATGATCGCGTCGCCGTTGGCCACCCGGACGTTGGTCAGGCCGCCCCGGTCGGCGAGGTTGAGCAGGTTGCCCTGGCCCGGCGTGTGCACGTCCGCCGCGAGGATGCCGGTGCCCGGGTCGGCCGCCGCCATCTGCGCGGTCGCCTCGCCCATGCCGAAGCCGATCTCCAGCACCACCGGACGGTCGTCGCCGAACAGCTCGGCGAGGTCGACGGGGTGCCCGTCGATGTCGAGCCCCCACGTGGCCCACAGCCGCTGCAACGCGTCCGCCTGCCCGGCCGTCACCCGGCTGCGCCGAGGCTGAAAGCTCCGGATCCGCCGCTCGAAGTGCGACCCGGCGGGGTCAGCCCGGGGCCCATCGGGAAACCGAGGCTCCCCCTTGCCCCGAAAATGCCGAACGGACACGCCCGGCTGGTGTTCCCCACCGGGGGAACCCTGGGGGACCTGCTGGGGAACGTCGGCGCTACTCACGAAATCAGACACAGTGCAGTCGATTTTACGGGTCCCAGGAGAGCGGGCGTGAGCCGAGCCCGGAGCTAGGGCGCGACCCATGGGGCTCGCGGGACTTACGGGGCTCGCGAGACCGACGGAGCCCACGGGGCTCACAGGGTCGCCGGAACTCACGAGGCCCACGGGCTCCACGCGACTCACAGGGCCGACAAAGCCCACGGGCTTCACGAGCCCCACGCGGCGCATGAACCTCACCGGGCCCACGAACCCCACGCGGCTCACGACGCCCCCACCGCCCTCAACGCCTCCAGGGCTCTCCGGGCCACCTCCCGTCCGATCGGCAGTGAGGCCGTGGCCGCTGGGGACGGGGCGTTCAGGACGTGTACCGCGTGGGGGGCCTCCTGGATCAGGAAGTCGTCCACCAGCGTGCCGTCCCGTAGGACCGCCTGCGCGCGTACGCCGGCCTGTGCCCGTACCAGGTCGGCGTCCTCCACCGCCGGAAGCAGTCGGCGCACCGCGTCCGCGAACGCCGTCCGGGATACCGACCGGTGCAGCTCCCCTACCCCGTACCGCCAGTGGCGTCGCCCCATCCGCCAGACGCCGGGCCATGCCGCCGTCGCCAGCGCCTCCCGGGGGCGTACGACACCCCAGCCGTACCCCTCGCGGGCCAGGGCCGGCACGGCGTTCGGCCCGATGTGCACGCCTCCGTCGACGCCCCTGGTCAGATGCACGCCGAGGAACGGGAACGCCGGATCGGGCACCGGATACACCGGCCCGCGCACCAGCTCCGGCCGCGCCAGCTCGTAGTACTCGCCCCGGAACGGCACGATCCGCACCTCGGGCTCGTCCCCCGTGAGCCGGGCGAGCTCGTCGCAGTACAGCCCGGCGCAGTTCACCAGCACCCGGCCCCGGACCACGTCCCCGCGCGCGGTGCGCACCGCCACCCCGCGCCCCGGCCGCCGGTCGACCTGGACGACCTGCGCGCCGTACCGGATCTCCGCCCCGGACGCCTGGCCCAGTTGGCGGGCGACGGCCGTGTAGTCGCAGATCCCGGTCGTGCGTACGTGTATGGCGGCGAGGCCCCGCACCTCGGGCTCGTACTCCGCGATCTGGGCCGCGCCCAGCTCCCGCACCGGAATCCCGTTCTCCCGGCCGCGCTGCACGAGCGCGTGCAGGCGGGGCAGCTCCGCCCGCTCCGTGGCGACGATCAGCTTGCCGGTGACGGAGTGGGCGATGCCGTACTCCGCGCAGAACTTCGTCATCTCGGCCGCGCCGCGCACCGCGTACCGCGCCTTCAGCGACCCCGGCCGGTAGTAGATCCCGCTGTGGATGACCCCGCTGTTGCGCCCCGTCTGGTGCCGGGCCACCCCCGGCTCCTTCTCCAGCACCGTCACCCGCGTGCCCGGCGCGGCACGCGTGATCGCATACGCCGTGGACAGCCCGACGATCCCGCCGCCGACCACGAGCACATCACAGTCATAGGCGACCTCCGACACCTGCACCACCTCCCGGCTTCGATAGTGCACTGCGCCACTGACAATGCCTTCAAACCCGGGGAAGCGCAGCACCGGCCAGGGACGCGGGGCTGCGCCATCGCGCGGCCGCGCCGAGCCACGACGCGCGCCCGCAGCCCCAAAACGACCCTAACCAGGCAGACGGTGCGGAACCAGCCCTACGCCGGAGTCATCAGCAACGGCCGGGCCCGCTCCCGCAACTCGACGACCCGAGGCTCGTCACCGTAGGGCTCCAGCCGGTGGAGGAGATCCTTCACGTACTCCGTCGTGCGGGCGGAAGAGATCCGTCCGGCCACCTCCACCGCCCGGACCCCCTGCTCACAGGCCGCGTCGAGATTCCCCGACTCCAGCTCGGCGACCGCCGACACGACGAGCCGCAGCCCGTGCGACCGCACGAACTCCTCCGTCGGCTGCGACAGCGCCTGCTCGGTGAACCTCCGCACCTGACGCGGCGCCTTCAGATCGCGGTAGCACTCCGCCGCGTCGGCGGCGAAACGGTCGTACGAGTAGAACCCGAGCCAGGACGGATCGTGATCGCCGTCCCGCGCCCGCTCCAGCCAGCTCTCGGCGGCCTTGAGCGCCGCCCCGGCGGCCTGCGCGTCCCCCGCGCGGGCGTGCGCGCGCGCCTCGACGAGCCGGAAGAAGCTCATGGTGCGGGCCGTGGCCAGCCCCCGGTTGCGCTCCAGGGCGGCCTGCGCGAGATCGACGCCCTCGTCGCCGAAGCCGCGGTACGTCGCCTGGAGGGACATGGAGGCCAGCACATACCCCCCGAGGGGGACGTCCGCCGCCGCGCGGGCCAGGCGCAGAGCCTGGATGTAGTACCGCTGCGCGGCCTCCTGCTGACCGGTGTCGAAGGCCATCCACCCGGCCAGCCGGGTCAGTTCGGCGCTCGCCCCGAACAGGGCGCGGCCGACTTCGTCGGAGTACGAGCCGAGCAGCAGCGGCGCCGCCTCCACCCGCAGGCACTCCGGGACCATGGACGAACGCCAGTCCCCGCCGCCGTACTTGGAGTCCCAGCGTCTGGCGTCCTCGGCGGCCTCCCGCAGCTTCTGCACATCGCTGTGGCCGACCTTGAGCGGCGCGCCGGCCCCCTCCAGGAGGTGGACGTCGCGGGCCACCGAACTGTCGGCCGGGGTTATCAGCCAGCGTGACGCGGGCGTCGCGTACGCGCTGACCGCGAACGATCCGGCCAGTGACTGCCAGATGCCCCCGGAGCCGGCCCGGCGGCCGGCCAGGTCGAGGCGGTAGAGCTCGGTCGCCGAGCGCACGGCCTGGTTGACGTCCCTGGGGAAGGCGAGGCCCACTTCGGGCGCGGGGTCCGCGTCCGCCAGGCCGATCTCGTGGAGCGGCACCGGGCGGCCGAGCTTCTGCCCTATGGCGGCCGCGATGAGGTGGGGCGCGGCGCCCTGCGGCACCATGCCCTTCGACACCCAGCGCGCCACGGACGTCTTGTCGTAGCGAAGAGTCAACCCGCGTTGCGCGCCAAGATCGTTGACGCGTCGCGCGAGTCCTGCGTTGCTGATTCCCGCGAGGGCGAGAACGGCGCCGAGTTTTTCGTTCGGCCCGCGTTGCTCCCTGGACATTGCGCCACCCCTCGACACAGACGGCTGCCGCGCTGGCATAACCATGCGGCATTCGTAAACCCAGCGTAGTTCGCCGCATCCCAAGCGTTAAGGGGCATTCTTCCGGTTGGCGGGATTGTGGTCCGTACGAAAGTGCGGGCGCTTGCACGGACCGTCGCGTTGTGCCCCCGCCGTGTGGCCGTGCGCCCGGCCGTGCGCTCTTCTGCGGCCATGGCGGGAGCGGTTGCATGAGTCCTGCGTGGGTCGGCCCGCTGTACTGGATCCAGTGGGCTGGGGGACACCGCCGCCTACATCCCCGCGGGCGGCGGAGCGGTCCGGGAGGCGCACTCCGCTTCCCGGACCGGCGCGAGCCGTTCAGGGCACGCGCGCGTGCACGGAGCGTGTGCGAAGCCTGCGCAGGGCGTTCGCAACGCCGGACGCATGTCGGGGATTTGGCCGAAAAGCGCCCCTGTGTTCCGTGGATGGTGATGCCTCCCACCACGGAAGTCGAGGGCGCGCAGGGCGTCTTGGGGGAGCGTACCGGGGGCGCATTCGCGTCGCGGACGCCGGGGTGCGCGCGGTCGCCGCCACCGCGCCGCCCCCTTCGCGCGGGCGCGCTCCCCGGATCACAAGCGGTGCCGCCTCCGTCCAGGGCGCGTTCTTCGTGGCAGCATGTGAACCGTTCGTACGGTGCACTCGGTTGTCCACAGCCTGTGGAGGCGTCGATGCGGTGGTTGGTGGGATGGAGCAGCACCGCCGCGGGCGCGCTGGGCGGAGCCGTCGGCTACGACGGCCGCCACCACGACGGTGCGGCGTACGCGGGCCAAGTCGGCCACGAGGGCGAGACCTTGCAGCCGGTCGGCTCCCAACTCCTGTGGGGCGACCCGGATCCGCTGTGGGCGGTCGGCGACTGGCGCCCCGACGAGGTGCGGATCCTGGAGGCCGACGCGCAGACCCGGCTCGCGGTCCTCGGCACCTGCGGGGCGACCGACGAGCAACTGCGCGTGGGGCTGTTCGCCGCGCGCGGCGGGGCACTTCGGCATCTGACGGCCTGGCCGGGCAGCTACACGGCGATCGTCCAGGTCGGCCGGCGCCTCACCGTCGCCGGCGATCTGGCGGGCGCGCGCCCGGTGTTCCACACCCCCTGGGCCGGCGGCACGGCGTACGCGACGGCCGCGCTGCCGCTGGCCGACCTCATCGAGGCCAACCTCGACTTCGGCCACCTGGCGGCCCTCCTCGCCGCCCCCGACGTACCGGCCGCCCTGCACGACTCCACCCCGTACGACGGCGTGCGACGCGTGCCGCCGGGGCATGCGCTGATCCTGCGCGCCGGGGCGCGCGAGGTCGCCGGGTACGAGCCGGTCGCCTCCCTCGCCGTGGCGGCGCCCGCGGCCGACCCGGACAGCGCGGTCGACGCCGTACGCGACGCGCTCATCGAGGCGGTCCGCGCGCGGCTGTCCGCGCCCCGGCACGTCCCCGACATCGACCCCGGCCCGGTCCCCGGCATGGGCCCCGCCGAACGGCGCGCCGCGCGCGGGATGCCCGCGCCGGGCATCGGCGCCGACCTGTCCGGCGGCCCGGCCTCCGGCACCCTGGCGCTCCTCGCGGCCGGTCTGCCCGGCCGGCCGGGCACCCTGCTCGGACACGGCACGGGCGCGGGAGAACGGCTGCTGGCCGTCACCTTCAACGACCTGGCCGTCGGCGGCCGGGAAGCCGAGCTGGAACGGGCCGGCGCCCTCGCGGCCAACCCGCGCCTGCACCACGTCGTGGTGGCCGGCGACGAGGCGACCCTGCCGTACGCCGACCTGGACGGCCCGCTGACCGACGAACCCGGCCCCAGCCTCATCATGGCCGCCCGCCACCGCGCGCGGCTCGCGGCGGGCAGCGCGGACCACTTCACGGGCTACGGCGCCCGCCAGGTCCTGGACGCCCACCCGGCCCGCCTCGCCGATCTGCTGATGGACCGCAAACGCCGCCACCTGGTACGACCCGTCGCCGCGCTGACGAAGGCCGACGGCTCGGTGCTCGTCCCCGCGCGCGTGTACGGCGCGGCCCGCCGCCTGGCCCGTACGTCGTACCGCGCGGGCGTGGAAGGCCTCGCCGAACGCCTCCAGCAGCGCAGCTTCGGCGTCGACGACTCCGGCGGCGCCGTAGGGGCGTCGCTGGCCGCCCTCACCTGGGGCGGGGCGGGTCCGGCCGCACGCTGGCTGACGGGCGAGGCGCTCGCTGAAGTATCGGTTCGCCTGCAAGGCGCCACGCACCGCTCCGGAGTCGGCCCCGGCCAACGCCCGGGCGACTACCGCGCGCGTGCCGCCCTCACCCGTCATGCCATGGACCTGCGCGTCCTGGAACAGGCCGCCGAGATCCGTTCCCAGCGGCTGCACGCGCCGTTCCTCGACAACCAGGTCGTCCGCGCGTGCCGCGCGCTCCCCGAGACCCTGCGCGTGCAACCAGGGGCGCGCGCCGCGATCCTGCGCACCGTCCTGAAGGACGCCGGCGTCACCGACCTCCCGCCCGGCTGGGGCGCCCCCTCCCAGGCACCCGCCACCGCGGCGGCCCGGGCCGGCCTGCGCATGGCCATGGATCCCCTCCTCAGCCTCTTCGAGGCACCTCTCCTCGCGGAGGCGGGCCTGATCGAGGCGAGAGTCGTCCGCAAGGCCCTCAGAGCCGCCGCAGCAGGCGACCCCCTCCCCCTGGACGGCCTCGCCGACCTCGTCTCCCTCGAACTCTGGCTCCGCCGCCTCCTCTCCCGCAGAGGCACCTGCTGGACCGGAACCCCGGCCCGCGCGCGTGCGGTACCAGCGGGAATCGCTCCCCAGAGACGGGCGGTTTCTTCCGGGGGGTGAAGGGCCGCTCTCTGGGCGGGCGTTGTCCTGAGAGGAGCGGAGCCGCGTGGGGGCGGGCGTCACGCCGGTGCCCGGTGCCGCCCGACTGCGGGCAGTCGTGCCACCCTCAGAGACGGGCGGTTTCTTCCGGGGGTGAGGGGGCGCTCTCTGGGCGGGCGTTGTCCTGGGAGGGGCGGAGCCGCGTGGGGGTGGACTTCACGCCGGTGCCTGTTGCCCGCCCGCCTGCGGGCAGTCGTGCCGCTGGGGCGGCACGGGTGGGCGCGGCGGCACCCCCGTAGCGCCGGGCTGCGCGACCCGCCCTGCCCAGCCGCTGCCCAGGGGCACGCGAAACCTACGTCGCTCCAAAACCCCGTACCCCTGACCCTCACCCCCCGGTGACAATGAACAGGTGCGGTACAGAATCCTGGGTGTCACCCAGACAGAGGACGACCAGGGCACCGTCGTACCCGTCCCCGGCGCCCGCCTCCGCGCCCTCCTCACCGCCCTGGCCCTCCGCCCGGGCCACCCCACCACCCCGAAAACCCTCATCGACGAGGTGTGGGCCGACACCCCGCCCCAGGACGCCCCCGCCGCCCTCCAGGCCCTGATCGGCCGTCTCCGCCGTGCCGTCGGCAAGGACACCGTCACCTCCGCCCCCGGCGGTTACCGTCTCGCGGCGACCGAGGACGACGTCGACCTCTTCGTCTTCGAGCGACTCGTACGCCAGGGCACCGAAGCCCTGCGCCAGGGCGACGCCCCCGCCGCCGCCCGCACCCTCGACGACGCCCTCGCCCTGTGGCGCGGCCCCGCCCTCGCCGACCTCCCCGACCGCACCCCGGCCGCCCGCCCCGACGCCCTCCACCTGGAGGCCACCCGCGCCCGCGCCGAGACGGACCTCCTCCTCGGCCGCGCCCGCGAAGCCGTACCCCGCCTGACGGAACTGACCGCCGCGCACCCCTACGACGAACCGCTGCACGCCCTCCTCATCCGCGCCCTGCGCGACACCGGCCGCGCCGCCGACGCCCTCGCCGCGTACGAGACCGCCCGCCGCACCCTCGCCGACGGCCTCGGCACCGACCCGGGCCACCGCCTCCGCGCCCTGCACACCGAACTCCTGAACCCCCAGGACCCGCCCCACCCCCAGGACCCGCCCCACCCCCAGGACCCGCCCCACCGCCCCGAACCGCCCCACCCCCCGACCCCGCTCACCCCCCTCCAACTCCCCGAACGCACCGGCAACATCCGTCCGCGGCTTACCTCTTTCGTGGGCCAAGAACCCGAGCTCGACGCCATCCGTTCCGAAGTGCACAGGGCCCGTCTCGTCACGCTCACCGGACCGGGCGGCTCCGGAAAGACCCGTCTCGCCGAGGAAGCCGCCGCCGGGCTCCCGCAGGCGTGGCTGGCCGAGCTGGCGCCGCTCGACCGGCCGGAGGCGGTGCCGGGCGCGGTCGTCAGTGCCCTCGGTCTGCGCGAGACCGTGCTGCTGACGAACGACCTGGTGACCTCGCAGGACGACCCGCTCGCCCTGCTCGTCGAGTACTGCGCCCCGCGCAGCCAACTCCTGATCCTTGACAACTGCGAACATGTCATCGGCGCGGCCGCCGCCCTCGCCGAGACCCTCCTCACCCACTGCCCAGGGCTCACGATCCTCGCCACCAGCCGTGAACCCCTGGGCGTCCCCGGCGAGTCGGTCCGCCCGGTCGAGCCCCTCCTCCCCGACCAGGCGCACCGCCTCTTCAAGGAGCGCGCCGCCGCCGTACGCCCCACGGCGGCCACCGCCCTACAGGACCGGGACGAGGCGGCGATCGCGGAGATCTGCCGGCGGCTGGACGGCCTGCCGCTCGCCATCGAGCTGGCCGCGGCCCGGCTCCGGCTGCTCACCCCGCGCCAGATCGCCGACCGCCTCGACGACCGCTTCCGCCTCCTCACCTCGGGCAGCCGCACGGTCCTGCCCCGCCAGCAGACCCTGCGGGCCGTCGTCGACTGGTCCTGGGACCTCCTCGACGAACCGGAGCGCACCCTGCTGCGCGAGCTGTCCGTGTTCGCGGGCGGCTGGGACCTGGAGGCCGCGGAGGCCGTGTGCACCGGCCCCGTCGCGGACCTCGTCGGGGCGCTCGTCGACAAGTCCCTGGTCGTGGCGGCCCCGTGCGAGCGGCCGGGTGGCGGCGACATGCGCTACCGCATGCTGGAGACGATCCACGAGTACGCCACCGAACGCGCCGCCGAACTCCCGCGGTCCCGCGCGGCAGCCGAGCGGCGACACCGCGCGTGGGTGCGCGCACTCCTCGAGCGGGCCGATCCCCTGCTGCGCTCCGCCGAGCAACTCCCCTGGATCTCCCGCCTGGAGAGCGAGCTGGACAACATCCGCGTGGGCCTCCAGCGCACCCTCATGGCAGGCGACGAGGAGGCCGCCGCCGCCCTCTGCCTCGCCGCGGGCTGGTTCTGGTGGCTGCGCAACTACCGGCACGAGGGCGCCGAATGGACCGACCGCACCCTGCGCCTGGCCACGGTTCTGGACACACTCCAGCCCTCCCGCCGCGACAACACCCCCGTCCCGGACCCCCCGGACCCCCCGGACGTCCCGAACATCCCGGCCGACCTCGCCGCCCGCATGGCCGCCGCCGACCCCGTGGCCGCCTTCCTCGACGCACCCCGGCCCACGCCTCCGCCCCCGCCCGCCCCTCCGGGGGAGGGCGACCCCCGTTACGTGCAGCGGATGAACCTGCGGATGCAGCATCTGTTCCTGTTGTCGGAGTCCGAGCCGAAGGACGTCGCGGCGGACCCGCGCCACCGGGAGTACCTCGCCCGCCTGCGCGCCGACTACGAGCCGGGCGGCCGGCAGGCGGCGGTGATGCCCGGTCTGATCTGGCCCCTGACGTCCTTCCAGATGCGCGACACGCTGGACGTCCGGAGCATCCTGGACACGGCCGTCGCCAACTGCCGTACCTACGGCGGCGATTGGGAACTCGGCTGCGCGCTGATGTTCCGCACCCACATGGCCGTCGACTCACCGGGCGGGCTGCGCGGCGTGGACGACGACCTGGCGGAACTGCGGGTGCTCAGCCTGCGCGTCGGCGACCGCTGGATGCGCGCCCAGGTGTGCAGCGCGGCCGGCGAGGCGGAGCTCGCCCGGGGCCGCTTCGCGGAGGCGGAGCGCGAGTACCGCGAGGCGCTGCGGCTCGCCTACGAGGTCGGGGCCCACACGGAGTCGCCGTTCCTCATCGCCCGGCTCGCGGAGATCGCCTACCGCTCGGGCGACACCGACAGTGCCACGGCGGCGCTGGACGAGGCGAGCAGCGCTGCCGACCGCTACGGCGTGCCGGACGTCCGGGCGTTCGTCCTGCTGCTGCGCACCCACATCGCGCTGGACGAGGGCGAGGTCGCCCACGCGCGCGTGCTCTGCGACCGGAGCCGGGCGGAGGCCGACAAGGGCACCCCGCCGCCCCAGTTCACGGCGGCGCTGGCCATGGTCGACGCGGACCTCACGGCCGCCGAGCGCAGCCTCGCGCACGGCCTGCCGATGTACGCCGACACGCTGCGGCAGGCAGTGGCCGACCAGTGCGCCGAGGCGGTCACCTCGTCGATCGTGGACGGCGCGGCGGACCTGTTGGCCCGGCTCGGGGACCTCCCCCGCGCGGTCCGACTTCTCGCGGCGGCCGACGGGCTGCGCGGCCCCCACCCGCGCCCGGCCCCGGAGTACACCCGTGCCGAACGGGCCGAGGCAGCGGCCCGAGAGGCCCTCGGCGTCGAGCGCTACGCGGCCGAGCGCACCCGCGGCACCGCCATGACGGTGACCGACGCCCTGCACGAACTCACCCGGGCCGTGCACGACCACCCGGCGGACGCCCCACAGCCCCCTACGAGCAGGTGAACTACGAGCAGGTGAACGTGGACTCCGCCCAGTCCGCGAGGGCCACCGAGTCGAAGGCGCTGTGCGGCTCGACCACCAGGCGCACGGTCGTGTGACCGGTGAGGTTCACATGGACGGGCACGGCCGGGTCGCCGCCCCTGATCACCCCGGACGACCAGAGCCGGTCGCCGTCGGCGTAGACGGCGAAGGCGACCTTGCCGAGCTTCATCGTCAGGTCGTCGACGCCGACGAGCGCGTCGTAGGAGGTGCACTTCCGGTTGAGGTCGACGGTGACGGAGGAGCCGCCGTGCACGGTCACCCCGCGCGCGTACTGCCGGTCCGCGACGGACAGTCCGCCGTACCGCTGCCACACCCAACTGCTGCCGCCGAGCCGGATCTCGGGCCCGGTCCCGTCGCCGCCGACGTCGAAGGACAGCCCGCTCAGCGGATAGACGACCGCAGCGGGCGGCGGCGCGGGCGCGAGGGTCGGGGTGGGCGCCGGAGTCGGCGTGGCGGTCGGGGTGGGCGTGGGGGTCGGGGTCGGAGTGGGCGTCGGCCTGGGGATGGGGATGGGGACGGGGGTCGGCGTCGGGGCGGTCACCGGGATGATCGCCGGAGGTTCCGGCTCGGGCTCGGACGCCCGCGTGGGTGTGGGCGTCGGCTCCTCCGGCCGTGCGACCGGCGCCGGCGCGGACGCCGGGGGTCTGACCTCTGGCCGCTTGGCGGGGCTGTCGTGGCCGACGAGCGCGAGGGCCACCGCGGCGGCCGCCACCGCGACCACCCCGGCCGCGATACCGGCCTTCACCGGCGCGCCCAGCCCCTCCGAGGCCAACGCCCCGCCGCCCCCGGCACCCGCACCGCCCGAGGACCCGCTCGCCGCCGCTGCCGCCCCCGCGGCGCCCGCCGCTCCCGCTCCGGCACCGCCGGCGATGAGCGCGACCGCCTTGGCGTACCCGGCGGCGCCGAACCAGCCGATGACCGCGACCGGCACGACGGCGGGGATGCTGCTGGCGACCTCCTCGATCTGCAGGGCGGCCAGCCGGCACTTGGCGCACTCCTCCAGGTGCTTGCGCAGCCCCCGTTCGGCGCGGGTGCGCAGCCGGCGCCGCGCGTAGGTGCCGAGCTGGTCGGCGTACCCGGCGCACTCCTCGTCGCTGGTGAGGGTGGCGCTGACGTGGGCCTGGAGGTAGGCCTGCTTGAGGCCCTCGCGGGCGCGGCTGGCGAGCACGCGCGTGCCGTTGGCGTCGAGGCCGAAGAGCATCGCGACCTCGCTCGGCGACTCGTCCTCGACCTCGGTGTGCCACAGCACCGCCTGCCAGCGCTCGGGCAGCGAGCGGAAGGCCTGCATGGCCATGGACTGCTCGGCCTCGTGCATCGCCCGTACGTCGGCGCCCAGTTCCAGCGTGTCGTCGTCGGCGATGTCGGAGGAGCGGGCGGACTGCGCGGCGAACACCGCGAAGTCGTCGACGAGTTGCTCCCGCTTCGCCGACCGCGTCCACCCGGCGGCGACCCGCCGCACGGAGGTGAGCAGATAGGCGCGTACGGCGAACTCGGGCCCCGAACCGCCGCGCACCGCCTGGAGCATGCGGGCGAAGACCTCGGCGGTGAGGTCGTCGGCGGTGTGCGCGTCCCGGCAGCAGGTGCGGGCGTAGCGGCGCACGGCGTCGGCGTGCCGCCGGTACAGCTCCTCGTACGCCGTGTCGTCGCCCGAGCGCATCCGGCCGATCAGGTCGGTGTCGGCCGGCGGCAGATCCCGCGGCGGCGGCAGGACGCTGTCGGTCCGCCACTCGCGCTGCGCCGGATCACGCTGCGCCGGAACAGTGCCCTCCGCCGCGTCGGCCGACGGAACAGGCGAAACAGACGGAACAGGCTGCCCGGCGGCGGGCAGCCGAGCCGGCACCGGATAACCCGCGGGGTCGCCCAGCGGACCCCCTACCGGGCCGCCCACCGGACCGTTCGCGCGTCCGCCCTGGCTCGGCACCTGCGGTGAACCGAGTGACTCGTCCCGACCGTCAACGCCCATCGCGGAAAGCCCCCGCCGCCGCCTGCCCTACAGTCCCGACCACCGGGTCAGAGTGCCATATTGGCTTTTGGTCAGAACCCGCTGCGACAGCCCTTCCACTCGTCCGTGGGGACCTGTCGCAAACCAGTACCAACCGTCACCCATCCAGGGACGGTTCAACTGACGTTCTGTGGGCACGAGTTGAGCCGCCCGACCGAAATGCCCCGGATGTCCGACAGGGTGGACGGGGGTGGGAGCCGCACGGCACCCCACCCCACCAGTCACCCTTACGAGTCACCGAGCCCCGAGCCCGAGCCCCGATTCACGAAGACCGGGACCGTAAACCCTCCAGCAGGATGTCCAGCAGCCGCGCCGAAGCCGCCGCCTGCTGGGCCGGATCCGGCAGCGCGGGCGCCGCCGTCGCGATGACCAGCAGCACGTCCGACACGGACACGTCGGCGCGCAGTTCGCCCGCCTCCCGTGCCCGCTCCACCAGCCGGCCCACGACCTCAAGCAGCGCCGCCGCCCCGGCGTCGTCCACCGTGGCCGTCGTACCGTCGTCCGGGACGAGCCGCAGCTCGCCGCCGCCCGACTGGGACCGCTGCTGCGGCACCCGAGCCTCGTCGCCCGAAGCGCCCGAAGCGCCCGAAGCGCCCGGGACGCCCGCAGCGCCCTCCGCGTCGTCCTCCAGGACCCCGACGCGCAGCACCTGCGGCGGCAGCAGCCGCCCGGCGCCGGACGCCACGGACGTCCGCAGGAAGCGCGACAGCGCCGACCACGGCTCGTCCTCCTGGCCGAGCGCCGCCCGCGCCTGATCGGTCAGCCGGGAGGTCTCCTCCTCGGCTATCCGCCGCACCAGGACGTCCTTGCTCGGGAACCGCCGGTACACCGTGCCGACGCCGACCCGTGCGCGCCGCGCCACGTCCTCCATCGGCGCGCCGTACCCCAGCTCGCCGAAGACCTCGCGCGCCGCCCGTAGGACGTGCTCGAGATTGCGCTGTGCGTCCACGCGCAGCGGCGCTGTCCGCGCGCCGTCTCCGCGTCCGTGTCCCTGTCCCACCGCCGCGGCGGTCGCACCGAGCGCACCGACCGCGGTGCCGGGCGCGAGAGCCGATGCGGACGGCCAATGCGAATTCTGCATGTGCATGATTGATCCCCCGGTAATGACGTCTCCCCCCGGAGACTCCCCGCCATCGAAAAAGCCGGGGCGTGGAAACAGAGGACCGTCACCCCGGGCCCGCCCGTCGCAGACCCGCAGAGCGCTTCCCCCCGACACCCCGTCGTCCCACGAACATAGTTGAGTGGGAGTCAATTCAGAAGGGGGAGGTTCCGCACGGAGCGCCCCCCGATCGGAGTACGGGCCGCATACGTCCTGATTGCACCCCTTCCCGCCCCCCGACGCACACCCGCTGACCTGCACACCTGCCCCGCACTCCGATGTTTCGGCCAACCCCGCGCCCACCCGACTCGCGGTCACACAAATTGTCGAGGCTGTGGACAAACCGCGGCGCCCGGTGCGTCATGGGACGGTGAAGGAACGTGCGCGCATTCTCGTTGTCGGCGGCGGCTACGTCGGGATGTACACGGCCCTGCGACTCCAGCGGAAGCTGAAACAGGAACTGGGCCGGGGCGAGGCCGAGATCACGGTCGTCACCCCTGACCCGTACATGACCTACCAGCCCTTCCTGCCCGAGGCCGCCGCCGGCTCCATCTCCCCCCGGCACGTCGTCGTGCCCCTGCGCCGCGTCCTGCCGCACTGCCGGGTCGTCGTCGGCGAGGTCACCGCCGTCGACCACGCCAAGCGCACCGCCACCCTCACCACCCTCGCCACCGACGAAGAGGGCACCGGACCCCGGCAGTCGGCGTACGACGAACTCGTCCTCGCACCCGGCTCGGTCTCCCGCACCCTGCCCATCCCGGGGCTCGCCGACCACGCCATCGGCTTCAAGACCGTCGAGGAGGCCATCGGACTGCGCAACCACGTCATCGAACAGATGGACATCGCCTCCTCCACCCGCGACCCCGCGATCCGCGACGCCGCCCTCACCTTCGTCTTCGTCGGCGGCGGCTACGCGGGCGTGGAGGCACTCGGCGAACTGGAGGACATGGCCCGCTACACCACGCGGTACTACCACAACGTCAAACCCGAGGACATGAAGTGGATCCTGGTCGAGGCCTCCGACCGGATCCTCCCCGAGGTCGGCGCCGACCTCGGCCGCTACACCGTCAGCGAGCTGCGCCGCCGCAATATCGACGTCCGCCTGAACACCCGCCTGGAGTCCTGCGCCGACCGCGTCGCCGTCCTCAGCGACGGCACCCGCCTGCCGACCCGTACGGTCGTGTGGACCGCCGGCGTCAGACCCCACCCGCTGCTCGCCGCCACCGACCTCCCCCGCGACGAACGAGGCCGGCTGAAGTGCACCCCCGAGCTGACCATCGAAGGCGTCACGCACGCGTGGGCGGCCGGAGACGCCGCCGCCGTCCCCGACGTCACGGCCGACGCGCCCGGCGCGCAGACCGCCCCCAACGCCCAGCACGCCGTCCGCCAGGCCAAGGTCCTCGCCGACAACATCGCGCACTCACTGCGCGGCGAGCCCCTTCGGACGTACGCCCACAAGTACGTCGGCTCGGTCGCCTCGCTCGGCCTCCACCAGGGCGTCGCGCAGGTCTACGGGCGCAAGCTCAAGGGCTATCCGGCCTGGTTCATGCACCGCGCGTACCACCTCAGCCGCGTGCCCACCTTCAACCGCAAGGCACGCGTGCTCGCCGAATGGACCCTCTCAGGGCTCTTCAAACGGGAGATCGTCTCCCTCGGATCCCTCGAACATCCCCGCGCGGAGTTCGAACTGGCTGCCGGTGGAAAGCCTTCTGACGAGTCTTCCGGCGACCCGAAGGGGTCGTCCTGACCGATCCAGGAACTCCACCGGCCGCCCGTACGTCCGACGATTGTCGGCCCGGACGGCGGCCACACTGCCAGACTGCTCCCTGCTCATAGCCCTCTCACAGCCCCCGCCGAGCCCCCGGCGGCCCACCCCGCCCCCCCCGCAACCATGCGCGGCCCCCACCGCGCGGACACCCCGCAGCCCAAGCCCGACCCAAGCCCAAGCCCGACCCAGGCCGGGCCCGGAGCCGGCCGACGACGACTACACGAGGCAAGGATTCGTGAACTTCACGCGCTGGAGCGCCCGGCTCCCCGGAACGCAGCGCCGCGCCGCCGCGCGAGCCGAGCACCCGGTCACTACCACGGACCGGCGGAGCGAGGGCTCCGTACCAGCGGCCCGCGCCGAACAACTCACCGACGAGCCGCCCCCGGTGCCCGCCGTCGACGAACTGCCGGTCCGTGAGGTCCTCGACCGCGTCCCGGCCCTCGTCGCCCTCGTCCACGGCACCGACCACCGCCTGGCCTACGTCAACGACGCCTACACGGCCGCCTTCGGCGTACGCCCCTGCGGCGAACCGGCCGCCGAGGCCCTCCCCGAACTCCGCGACCTCGGCCTCATGCCCCTCCTCGACCAGGCCCTGCGCAGCGGCAAGCCCCGCATCCTGAAGTCCCGCAAGGCCCCCGACGGCCGCTCCTACACGTTCACCTGCACCCCGGCCGGCGAGGACAACGGCAAGGGCACGGTGCTGATCTTCGCCACCGACGTCACCGACCACGCGGAGGCCGCCGAACGCCTCAGAGCAAGCGAACGCCGCCAGCGCGAGACCGCCGTCACCCTCCAGCGCTCCCTGCTCCCCCAGGAGCTGGAGGAGCCCGACGACCTGCGCATCGCCGCCACCTACCAGCCCGGCGGCACCGAGGCCGCCGTCGGCGGCGACTGGTACGACGTCATCACCCTCGGCGGCGGCCGCACCGCGCTCGTCATCGGCGACGTCATGGGCCGGGGCGTCCGCGCGGCAGCCGTCATGGGCCAGCTCCGCACCGCCGTCCGCGCCTACGCCCGCCTCGACCTCCCCCCGCACGAGGTCCTCCAGCTCCTCGACGGCCTCGCCATGGAGATCGACGCCAACCAGATCGCCACCTGCGTGTACGCCATCCACGACCCCAACGAGGGCCGCCTGGTGTACGCCTCGGCCGGCCACCTCCCCATCCTCGTCCGGGACGAGAACGGCGAGGTCCAGCGCGCCGACGAACCCACCGGCCCGCCCCTGGGCACCGGCGGCTGGATGCACGCCTCCGGCTCGATCGCCCTCGGCCCCGGCTCCACGGCGGTCCTCTACACGGACGGCCTGGTGGAGCGCCGGGACGAAGACCTGGACGAGGGCATCGCCGCCCTCGAGCGCGCCCTGTCCGGCGCGACCGGCACCCCCCAGGTCGTCTGCGACCGCTTGGTCCGCTCGGCCGGCGTCACCGCCGACCACGACGACGACGTGGCCGTCCTCGTCCTCCAGCACCCCGCCCGCACCGGCCCCGACAGCGAGCTGTTCCGCAACGCGGCCCTGGAGCTCCTCGGCGGCGTCGAAGCGGCCCCACGCGCGCGTGCCTTCGCCTCCGGCGTCCTCACCAGTTGGCGCTTCCCGCCCGAACTGCACGACCTCGGCGTCCTCGCCGCCAGCGAACTCGTCGCCAACTCCCTCCAGCACGGCACCCCGCCCATGCGACTGCGCCTGCGCCGCACCGACCGCCGCCTGATCATCGAGGTCACCGACGGCGACGACCACCTCCCGCGCCGCCGCCGCGCGGAACCGGGCGACGAGTCCGGCCGCGGCATCGCCATCGTCGCCACGATCGCCTCCCACTGGGGCAGCAGACGCACCCCGGGCGGCGGCAAAGCGGTGTGGTGCGAGTTCGTCCTCCCGAAGCCCGCCGAGTGACGGAACATACGGCGGCGGCCGTCGTCCGAAGACCGACGGCCGCCTCCCGCTCCGGCCCTCAGGCCTCGGCACCCACCGGCCGCACAGCAGCCCCACCCCGGGCCACCACCCGCTTCCGAGCCAGCCAGGGCTGATCCTGGACGGCGGTCAACTCCCGCCCGAGCCGCAGCGCGAGGTAGGTGATCCCCAGCGAGAACAGCAGGAACGTCACGATGTACGGCGCGTGCAGCGAGGCCCCCATCGGCCCGCCCACCGCCGGCCCGACGGCCAGCGCGAGCTGCTTCACCAGGGCGAACGCCGAGTTGTACTGCCCAGCCATGCCGTCCGGCGCCAGATCCGCCACCAGCGGCGCGACCGTCGGCGACAACATCGCCTCACCCAGCCCGAACAGCGCGTACGTCGACACGAACGCGGCCGTCGCCATCGTCTGACTGCCGTGCCCGAGCCCGGCGTACCCGGCCACGACCCACGCCACGGCCCAGATCAGCCCCACGGCCGCGATCACCCGCGACCGCTTCTGCCGCTCGACGAACCTCAGCACGGCGAACTGCGCGACCACGATCACCGCGGTGTTGGCGGCGAGCGCGCTCCCGAGGGCGGACGTCGAGATCCCGGCGGCCTCGACCCCGTACGCGCTCAGCCCCGACTCGAACTGCCCGTAACAGGCGAAGAACAGCACAAAGCCCAGCACACACAACTGCACCATGGCCCGGTTGCCGAGCAACTGCTTCCAGCTCCCCTTGGCCGACCGCGGCGCGTCCCCGACGTGCGGAGCGCGCGGCAGCCGCACGGTCGTCATCACCACGGCCAGCAGCAGGAACATCGCCGCCTCGATGGCGAACAGCAGCGTGAACGACGAGACGCGCGTGGAGTCAACGAGATGCCCGCCGATCAGCCCACCCACGCCGAGCCCGAGGTTCTGCAGGAAGAACTGCGTCGCGAACGCCCGCGACCGCGTCTCCGCCGTCGAACAGTCCACGATCATCGTCGCCAGCGCCGGCTGCATCACGGCCTGCCCGGCCCCGAGCGCGACCGCGGCGGCCAGTACGGCGGTGGCGTCGCCGGCGAGCCCCAGGCCCAGCGAGCCCAGCGCGGCGGTGACCAGGGCGGCGAGCAGCACCGGCAGCGGACCGCGCCGCACGATCGCCCGACCGGCGAACGGCAGCACGATCAGCGCGGCCACGGCGAAGACGGCGAGCACGAGCCCCGCCGTCATGGCCCCGAGCCCCCGCACCTGCGCCACATAGACGTACAGGTACGGGACCGTGAAGCCGAGCCCGAACGCGCTGAGTGCGTTGCCCACGTGGATCCGGCGCATCGCCGCGCCCCTCTCCCTGGTCACGTTCACCTCTCTCAAGTACTTAGAACCGAAGACTTCGAAGCTAAAGTTCGAAGCTAAACTGTACACACCGAAGAACTTCAAGGCGAACGAGCCCCGTGCGATACTTGGGCCCATGGGTGACTCCCCCGGCACGGTCGGCACCGGCACCAGCACTGCCACGGGCACCGGCCTCGGCAGCGAGCCGACGCTCGAAGAGCAGATCGCCGCCTATCAGCGCGAGTTCCGGGACCTCGACCCCCAGGTCGAGAAGATCGTCTCGGCGCTGTCCCGCCTCAACCGCCGGATGAACGTCGCCTACGGCCGCCAGACCGCCGACCTCGGCATCAGCAGTGCCGAGTGGGAGGTCCTCAAGGCCCTCGTCCTCTCCGGGGCCCCTTATCGCCTGGGCCCCAGCGACCTGGCCAAGCGCCTCGGCCTGACGCCGGCCGCGATGACCCACCGGATCGATCGCATGGTCGCCGAGGGACTGGTGACCCGCGAGCGGGACGAGTCCAACCGGGTCCGTGTGATCGTCGAGCTGACGCCCGAGGGCCGGGAGAAGTGGCTGGAGGCGATGCGCATGGCGACGGTCTTCGAGGGAGACCTCCTCCAGGACCTCTCCGCGCAGGAGCGCACGGCCCTGGGCGAGGTCCTGACCAGGCTCCTGCGCCGGGTGGAGCACGCCCAGCCGGACGCCGGCGGCCGACTCAGCGACCTCGACTAAAAGATCTTGACAGGGGCGGTTGACACCCCCTTGCGGGATGTGTAAAGTTCTTCGGGTTGCCACGGAGCCGTAACGGTTCTCCGGCAGCACCTCCGCCGGAGTAGCGGCACTCACACCATCAGCACGATCTCCCAACGGGATTGAATTCGGCGTGCCCGAATTCAATTCGATTCGGGACCGGCAGCTCGATTAGGAACTGCCGAGCGGATCCGCTAAGGTTTGAGACGTCGGAACGGCCCAACAGCCGGGAAGACAAGCCCCCGCTGACTGGGAATCAGGCCCGAAAGGATCTGGTAGAGTCGGAACCGCCGGAAAGGGAAACCGCGAAAGAAAAGCGGGAACCTGGAAAGCACCGAGGAAAGCGGATCGGAAAACGATCTGATAGAGTCGGAAACGCAAGACCGAAGGGAAAAAGCCCGGAGGAAAGCCTGAGAGAGTCTCTCGGGTGAGTACAAAGGAAGCGTCCGTTCCTTGAGAACTCAACAGCGTGCCAAAAATCAACGCCAGATATGTTGATACCCCGTTCCCGGCAGTGATAGCCGGGGATGAGGTTCCTTTGAAATAAAACACAGCGAGGA
>NZ_FOFF01000061.1 GCF_900110755.1 Streptomyces sp. yr375 | reverse complement strand
GCCCTTCGAGCCAGGCCGGGACCGGCATCGCGTCGCGCACCACCTGCCACTCGGCGTCCGTCATGTCGGAGGGGTACTGCCGCACCCGGTCGGGTCGGTCGGCCGCGTTCCCGAACCGGTGAGCGAGGCAATCGCACGCCGACACGCGCGAGTTGGACGGGAACAACGTCGTCACGCAAGACTGGGACAACAGGGCCTCCTGGTGAACGAGTTGGCTTCGCAACCCTCGTGCTGCACCGGAGGCCCTGCTTTCATGCGCCCGCGCGGCCAAGATCACCCGACCAGGGAACCCGTTCGATCAGAACCGTCCTCGTGATCGATAGGAATACGGCTTCTAAGGGCCGATAGGGGGGTCTGGGGGCGCAGCCCCCAGGGGACGGCGCCAACAGAAAGCGCGCGGACGGACTCGGCTCAGGCCGCACCGGCGAAGTGCCCGCGCACCAGCGCCCGCACCACGTCCACATCCCGCGCCGCCAACGCCTCCAGCAAGGCCATGTGCTCCATCGCGTCCGCGACGAGGTCGGCACAGCCGCGTGAGACGGTCCCGCCGACCAGCGGCCACTGCGACCGCCGGTGCAGATCCTCGGCGATGTCGGCCAACTGCTCGTTGCCGGAGAGCGCGAGCACCGCCCGGTGGAAGACCCGGTCGGCCTCCGCGTACGTGGCCCGGCAGCCGGAGGCCGCCGCGCACATGCTCGCCTCGGCGAGGGGCCGCAGCTCCGCCCACCGCTCGGCAGGCACCGTACGGGCCAGCCGCAGCATCACGGGAACCTCGATCAGCGCCCGCACCTCGGCCAGTTCGGCGAGTTCGCGCGTGCCCCGCACGATCACCCGGAACCCCCGGTTGGGGACGACCTCGACGGCGCCCTCCAGCGCGAGCTGCTGCATCGCCTCCCGGACCGGCGTCGCGGAGACCCCGAAGCGCTCCCCGAGCACCGGCGCCGAGTACACCTCACCCGGCTGCAGTTCCCCGGTGACGAGCGCGGTGCGCAGGGCGTCGAGGATCTGGCCGCGCACGGACGCGCGCTGGACGACCGCCCGGGGACGCGGGATGGGCGTCTCGCTGTGCGTGTGCTCACCGCGCGCCGCACCGGCGGCCCCGCCCCGCTCCCGGTCGGCGCCGTCCCCGAACTCGCCGCGCGACTGCGCCGGCACCCGGGCCCGGCTGTCGCGGGCACCCGGCCCGACCGGGGTTCCCGTACTCGTGGAGCCCTGCACACTCTGCTCCACGGGGTCTCCTCCGGTCTTGTCGGTACTTGGGGTCATTACGACGGGTTGTCACTCGCCCGTCAAGCACCTTAGGCGTACTGGCCGCCAGTTCAAATCCCAACGAGACTGGGTAAGGTAAGGCTTACCTCCAATCTCTCCCGAAACGGCGGTCCCGGCATGCCCTCAGCCCCGTCGGCCACAGCGCAGGCCTACGCCCGTCTCGCGGAGGTCTTCCCGGGCCTGACCGTCACGGAACTGGGCCCCGCGCAGCCGTTCCCCCAAGGCGGCGGCTGGGTCGCCGCGACCGAGCTCGCGGCGGGTGGCGCCGCGCTGGAGGCCTTCCTCGCCTGGGACGACGCCCAGATCGTCCGCGACTACGACCATCAGGCGCGCCCGGACGTCGTCGCGAGCTTCGGACTGCACCGGTACGCCTGGCCGGCCTGCCTGCTGATCACCGTCCCCTGGTTCCTGCACCGCCGGGT
This sequence comes from Streptomyces sp. yr375, assembly GCF_900110755.1. Taxonomy (GTDB): domain Bacteria; phylum Actinomycetota; class Actinomycetes; order Streptomycetales; family Streptomycetaceae; genus Streptomyces. Next base: position 44,476 of record NZ_FOFF01000061.1, on the reverse strand, counting down.
GCCCCGGCTGCCCGTGACGCACGTCTCGTACGACCGGACCGGCGACGGGATGCGGATGGCCGTCCGGCCGCCCGACTCCTTCGCGTGCCTGCCGGGCGATCCGGCGGCGCTGCTGCCCGGCGCGCGGGTGGTCGGGGACGAGGAGGCGCTGCGGGCGGAGGTGCGGGCGGCGATAGCCGAGCATCACGAGCCGGTGCTCGCCGGGTTCGGGCCGCGGGCGCGGCGGCGCGGCCGGGCCCTGTGGGGCATGGTGACCGACGAGGTCGTCGAGGGGCTCTGGTACGTCGCCCACCTGCTCGGCGAGGACGAGCAGCGGCGGGCGCGCCGGGAACTGGAACTGCTGCTGCCGGGCGCGACACGCCCGTACGTCGGCTCGGCGGCCTTCCGTGAGCTGACCGGACCGGACGGCGCGGCCCTGCCCACCCGGGACCGGGCGAGCTGCTGCATGTTCTACACGGTGCGCCCCGAGGACACCTGCGTCACCTGCCCGCGCACCTGCGACGCGGACCGTGTCACCAAGCTCATGGCCGCCGCCGCGAGTTGATGCACACTCAGTCACCCCCCGGCGACCGGACACGCCCGGTCGTCCCGTAGGATCACCCGGACGAGGCTTCCTTACGGTCACAGGCGATTCACAATTTCCTCACGTGCCACGGGAACTTTCCGTGGAACCACCCGTACGGGTAGTCTTATTCGAACTCAACTCCCGCCCCTCAAGCGGCAGTTCGAGCAGAACGTCGCCCTGGGCATCCCCTTGCACCTCCTTGGCGGCCTCTTGCCCCGAAACCCCCTGAGGGACGGCGGGATTGGGCCACTATGGCGGGCGTTACGCCCTATCCCAATGCAAGGGACCCCCAGATGAGACTGACCGACATATCGCTGAACTGGCTGCTTCCCGGCGCCGTACTGCTCCTGGGCATGCTGGCGGCGGTGGCGGTGCTAGCGCGCGGGAAGCGCGCCTCCGGGGCAGACGCGAACGCGGACGACTCGTGGGAGCGCACCGAGGAGCGCCGCAGGCGCAAGGAAGCCATATACGGAACCGCCTCCTACGTCCTTCTGTTCTGCTGTGCGGCCGTCGCCGCCGCGCTCTCCTTCCACGGCCTGGTCGGCTTCGGCGAGACGAACCTCGGCCTCACCGGCGGCTGGGAATACCTGGTGCCGTTCGGCCTGGACGGCGCGGCGATGTTCTGCTCCGTCCTCGCGGTGCGCGAGGCCAGCCACGGTGACGCGGCCCTCGGCTCCCGCATACTCGTGTGGACGTTCGCGGGCGCCGCGGCCTGGTTCAACTGGGTGCACGCGCCCAGGGGCCTGGGCCACGCGGGCGCCCCGCACTTCTTCGCCGGTATGTCGCTGTCGGCGGCCGTGCTCTTCGACCGGGCCCTCAAGCAGACCCGCCGGGCCGCGCTGCGCGAGCAGGGCCTCGTGCCCCGTCCGCTGCCGCAGATCCGCGTCGTGCGCTGGGTGCGTGCTCCCCGTGAGACCTACAGGGCCTGGTCGCTGATGCTGCTGGAGAACGTGCGCAGCCTGGACGAGGCCGTCGAGGAGGTCCGCGACGACAAGGCGCGCAAGGAGGAGACCAGGCTGCGTCGCCGCGAGCAGCAGCGTGTCGAGCGCGCGCAGTTGAAGGCGATCAGTCGAGGTCACGGCCGCTTTCCCGGCCGTGGTGGCGGTGGCGGCGGTGGCCGTCAGGTGGAGGCCCAGGCCGCTCTGGAGCGGGCCACGGCCGAGCGTGTCTCCGCGGAGCCTGCCATAGCGAACTCGGCGGAGCAGTTGCCCACCCGTTCACGGCACTCCCTGCAGCCCGTCCGCCAGAGCACCGACTCGATCACCGTCGACCTCACGGCGGAGGACGACACCATGGCCCTGCCGCGCCTCGACTCCCTGGAGCGCAAGCTCAAGGATTTGGAGCAGCAGTTCGGCTGACAGGCAGTTCGGCTGACGGATAGTTCGGCTGACGGACAGCCAGATAGTCGATAGCCAGACGCCACCGGGAAGGGGGCGCGACCGCAACGGTCGCGCCCCCTTCCCGGTGCACGTTGCCCATAGCGGCGTACGCGTCGGACGTCGTTCAGGCGGCGTCGGCCTCCAGCTCGAACCAGACGACCTTGCCGCCGCCTTGGGACCGTACGCCCCAGGTGTCCGCGAGGGACTCCACCAGGACCAGGCCCCGCCCGTGCGTGCCGTCGTCGGAGGTCGGGAATCTCGGCCGGGGGCGGCGGTCCGCGAAGTCCCGCACCTCCACCCGCAGTCCGGACGGTGAGACGGTGGCCGTCAGGACCGCGTCGTCGTCGGTGTGCACGAGCGCGTTGGTGACGAGTTCGCTGGTCAGCAGTTCGGCCGTGTCCGACCGTTCGGGTTTCCCCCAGTCCCGCAGCAGTTCCCTTACCGCCCGGCGCGCCTCGGGCACCGCGCGTAGATCCGACCGTCCGAGGCGCCGGCTGAGCTGTGGCGTCCGATCCCGCTCCGCCCCGTCCTCGGCCGGGTCCTCCCCGGTCCGTCCCGTCGCCGAGGTGCTCGCGATCGTCGCCGGACCGCTTCCCCGTGCCTGCCTCTCCATGGCCCCCGCCCGCGTGTCGATGTCGGTTCCCCTCCTGCTCGAACACGTTCACGGGGATCCTTGCCCGGTCGACACCGGCCCAGTCATCTCGAATCATCAACGACCGAGTGTTCGGCCATGTTCGGGCGGGACTCCGACGAGCCGCCGGGGGCGGTCCCGAACGCTCCCCCAAGGGCTCCCGAGGCCTCCGGAGGGCTCCCATGGGGTGGGGGTCGGGCCGTCGGCCCCGTCCGCGGCCCGCTTCGTGCGCCCCCGCGCGGTACGGCCCCCGCGTGCCGCCGTCCGGTCCGTCGGGCGTGTTCCGGCGGGTGACGGCCCCGGCCGCCGGGCGACGAGGCTGCCGTACGACGACCCGAACGTCCCCCTGAGGGGCGCGCGCCCGCGAGCGGTGGTGAGCCGGTGCATCCGCGCCGCGAGTCGGACGCCGACGCGGCCGTCCCGTACCCCTTCGGCCCTGCGCACCCGGGCGAACTACCGACCGCAAACCGTCGGACCGTACGCGGATTCGCCGCTACCGACATGGCCGTAGGCGGGAAAGAGGCGTGGCAGGTGGTGCTGGACGGCACCACCTGCCCGCGGTCGGCGAGGTTGGCCGGAATGCGCCGGTCCCTCGACGGGTGTGCGCCCGACCTAGCTGCCCGCGGCCCCCTTCGTGCCGATGTGGAAGATCTTGTGGTCGCGGGTCATGTCGACGACGAGTTTGGTGCTCGTGTCCCTGCTCCAGGTGAGGGTGACGCCGGCCTCGGTGTAGTTCGCGGTGCCGTTGTCGGTGACCTTCCACGCGAGGGGGACGTTCTGGGCGAGCAGGACGCCGTCGGCGTGGTTCTTGGCCTCCCAGGCGTTCAGTTCCTTCTGGAAGGCGGGGGTGAGGTAGTGCTTGCGGAGTTCGTCCTTGAGCTTGCCGCCGCCCTCGTCGGTCACGGCGTCGATGTAGGCGCCGTAGAAGTCGGCGATGCGGGTGATGTTGTCGGACGGCTTCCCGCTGACGCTGCGCGGGCTGCCGGCGGATGCCTGGGCGGTCGCGCCGAGCCCGAGCGCCAGGGCGAGGCCGAGGGCCAGGGTGGTGGTACGGCGGCGGGTGGTGCTCTTGCTGGTCATGTGCGTGTTCCCCGTGTCTCTCGTATGTCTCGTGTGTGGCGTGTGGGAGGGGCCGCCGTCCCTCCCGACCCCCGTGACGGGAGGGTGGCGGCCCCGGCTTTTTCTCGGTGGTCGTGCAGGTCGTGGTGGTCGTGCGGTCAGTGGAGCTTGTTGACGGCTGTGACGGTCGTCTTCTTGAAGGCCTTCACCGGGGCGTCGTCGAAGTCGCCGAGCTGGCTCCAGTCCACGACCGTCACCGTCGTGCCGTCCCGGCCCACGGAGAGGAGGCGGATGTCGGTCGCGCCCCAGGACGTCTCGGTGTGCAGGCCGTAGACGTGGGCGCCCTCCTCGACGTTCACCGTCCCGTAGTCCTTGAGCGTGGCCTCGACCTCCGGGTCGGCCTGCTCGATCCGCGCGGCGCAGGACCGGATGTCCTGGCTGACCCGCGAGAACCGCCCCTTCGCCGCGCTGACGCTCGACGACTCGACGCTGACCTGACGGGCGCTCGTGTCGAGGTCGGTGCGGAAGTCCCGGTACCAGGAGTCCCGGCCGTCGCCCAGCGCCATGCCGAGGCAGCGGTCGACCTCCACCTCCGGCGACGCGCCTGCGGTGATCCGCCCGGCCGTCCAGGACGAGCTGGGGTGCGGCGGCAGGTCGGCGGCCGAGAGGAAGCCCGGCCGCTGCGGCGCGGCACCGGCGGGTACGGCGAGCAGGGTGCCGAGGGTGAGGCCCGCGGCCGTGAGTGCGGTGAGCCCGGTGAGCGTGGCGGCTCGGATGCGCTTGGGCATGGGTGTCCCCCGTGAGTGAGTGCAGGAGTGAGTGCGGAAGTGTGGGTCGTCGCCGCGATGCCGGTTGGTCGGTCCGGCCTGGTCGGTGCGACACCAAGAGCATCGGCTGCCGGGGCGGCCCGCTGCAACGGTCTCTGCCCGATCGGCCGTGGTGGAACCATCCCAGCCCATCTGACGTGCAGGTATATGGGTGCCTGGGATGACCGCCCGGGCCGGACGAGCACGGGGGAACGGTGTCGACCGACGACGGTGTGGACGATGTGACGGAGTTCGCGGCGTTACTGACGGAACTGAAGGGGCGCACCGAGCGCAGCTACGGCTCCCTCGCGCGCCGGCTGGGCATGAACACCTCGACGCTGCACCGGTACTGCGCGGGGGAAGCGGTTCCGCAGGACTTCGCGCCCGTGGAACGGCTCGCGGAGTTCTGCGGGGCGACACCGGAGGAACGCCTCGAACTGCACCGGCGGTGGCTGCGAGCGGCGGCGGCACGGCAACAGCGGGCGCGGAGTGCGGCGACGCCGACAGCGACGCCAGCGACACCGGGAGCGCCTGAAACATCCGAAACGCCGTCAGTCCGGAACCCGGACGAGCCACAGGCGCCGCCTCGCCGTTGGTACCGCCGTCGGCGCACCACGGTTCTCGTCGGTGTCGCCTGCGCGCTCCTCGCCACCCTGGGCAGCCTGTCCGCACTGCCCGGCGGCGGCCACCGGTCGGCTCCAGACGCCGCGGCCGACTCCCCTCACCCCTCCGGGTCGGCCACCGCCCCTTACGGGACGACGCCCCCGCACCCCACGCCCACCACCCCCACACCCACCACAAGCCCGACCACCTCCCCCACACCCGACGCCACCTCGGCCTCCCCCACCCCCTCCCCTGCCACCGCCCCCGGGACCGGCGGCAAGGTCTCGGCCGCCGCGACGGGCGTACCGCTCGCCTGGACCGCCGACTCCCAGGTCTGGGCGCTGCATTGCAGCCACGACTACGTCATCGGCAAACCGCCGGCGCAGGTTCCGCCGCCCCCGGTGGAGCAGGACGCCGGGCCGTGGGCGTCGGCCCAGGGGGCCGTGCACGGGCACGAGACCAACGTGGAGATCTCGGTGCAGGGCCGCAGTTCGACGGCCGTCGTCCTGACGGCGTTGCGGGTGCGGGTCGTCGGCCGCGCCGCACCCGCGCAGGGCATCGCCTACGACATGGACCAGGGCTGCGGCGGCTCGCTGAGCAGGCGTTACTTCGCGGTCGACCTGGACAAGGACCGCCCGGTGGCGCACTCGATCGCCGGCAACGACGCGGGCACGCCGATCCCGGCGGTGAGCATGCCCTACCGCGTGTCCAGCACGGACCCGGAGGTGCTGCTGGTCACGGCCCGGACGGACACCTGCGACTGCAACTGGTACCTCGAACTCGACTGGTCGTCCCAGGGCCGCACCGGGACGGTCCGCGTCGACGACCACGGCCGCCCGTTCCGCACCAGCGGCATCAAGGGCCTGCCGCGCTACTGGTACGGCTCGGACAACGGCGACCGCAAGTGGGTCCCGGCGACCGACTGACCCCCCGCGCCGTCGGGGACCCGTACGGGACGCAGGCAGGAGCCGGGAGGGCCGACCTCACCAGCTTTCCGGCTCCTGCCGCGCCCTCCGCGCGCGACGTGCGGACGCCGCACGCGGGTCTAAGGGAGCGCCTCCCAGCGGTGCGGTCCGAGGTCCGCGCCGTCGAGCACCACCGGCCCGGAGTGCCTGTCGTGCGGTGCGCCCTCGCCGTCGCAGACCACCGTCACGCCCGAACAGTCGCGTCCGGTCAGCCGACGCTCGGCGTCCACGAACTCCGCCGGAAGCATCGTCTTCGCACCACAGACGGGCTTCTCGGTCGGCACCGTCCAGTAGTGCCGTCCGACGTGCTTGCCGTCGCGGATCATCGACCCGGAATGCGTGTCGTGCGGCACGTTCTGGCGGGTGCAGATCACCGTCACGTTCGACCAGTCGTCGCGCCCGGTCACCCTGCGGTGGGTCTCCGCCATCTTCGGCGGAACCAGCGTCGAAGCGCCGCAGGAGGGGGCCCGCCTCGGTGTCCGCCCTCACGACCTCGATCTCCTCCTCGACCTCTATGAGGTGGACGACGCGGAGAAGCGCGGGGCCCTCCACTCGTTCGCCCGGCACGGACGTCAGCGCGGCTGGTGGCAGCCCTACCGGGACATCATCTCCCCTGCATACGCCGACCTGATCAGCCTGGAGGACGGGGCAACGTCCATGCGGACGTACGAGTCGACACTCATTCCCGGGCTCCTCCAGACGTCGGCCTACGCCCGCGTGACGATCGAAGCCATCCGGATGGACTCGCAGCCTGAGGAGGTGGACGCCCTCGTCGAGGTGCGCATGGCCCGTCAGTCGGTACTGTCGCGGCGCAGTCCGATGCAGGTGTGGGCGGTGATCCACGAGTCGGCCCTCCATCCACGGGTGAAGGGCGACCCGCAGTTGATGAAGGAGCAGCTACAGACGCTGCTCGACAAACAGAGGCTTCCGCACGTGTCGATTCAGGTACTGCCTCTCGACGCTCCCCCGCACGCCGGGATGAGCGGCGCGTTCGCGGTGTTGGGCTTCCCGGAGACGGCCGATCTTGACGTCGCCCTCGTGGAGAGCCTGACGAGCGCGCTGTACGTCGAGGACACTGCGGAAGTGAGTCGGTACGGCGGTGCTTTCGAGCGGCTCAGGGCCGCAGCGCTGCCGTTCGACGAATCGGCCGACCTCATCGCACGACTGAAGGACAGCATCCAATGACCATGATCCCTGACGCCTCCGCCTACGGCTTCAACTGGACGAAGTCGTCGTTCAGCGGCGGTAACAACAACTGCGTGGAGGTCGCCCTCGGCGCCGTCCCCGCCGCCCTCCCCGTACGGGACTCGAAGGCCCCCGCCGGGCCCGCAGTCCTCTTCGGCAACTTCTCCTGGGGCGTGTTCGTCGACGCTGTGAAGCGCGGCGACGTCGTCTGACCTGGTTCAGGAACGCACAGAGCCCCTGACGGGACATCCCTCGTCAGGGGCTCTGTCGTACCGCGTCACGCTCCCAGACGGCCGCCGCCGTGCGGTCGTCGGCATAGCCCTTGACCCGTACCTGGGTGTCGGCAAGGAAAGCCGTGAGGCCGGGTGGGGTGGGGCCCGACCAGCGTGCCGTCAGGTGCGCGGAGAGGTCGGGTTCGCCGCGCAGGGGTTCGGCCAGGCCGCCGGTGCACATCAGGAGCGCGTCGCCCGGGCGGGCTACGGAGGCACGGAAGCGGAAGGGTTCGCGGGGCGGTTCGGGGTCGGGGTCGAGCCCGTAGGGGTTCGGCGGGGGCGTGATGCCCAGGTCCATGGTGAGGCGGTCGCCTTCGGGGGTCTCGGCCGGGAGGGACCCGAACCCGACGACCGGTTCCCCGGCGACCTCGCCCACCCGGGGCTCGATGTCCCGCCACACGCCGCCGCGCAGCCGGAACAGTCCGCCGGGGCCGACGCCGAAGAAGACGCGGGTGCGGCAGGCCGGGTCGGCGGGCAGGAGCAGGCAGCGCAGGGTGGCCGCGTACTCCTCCGGTGCCAGGCCCTGTTCGGCGGCGCCGGCGCGGAGCCGGCCGAGGCTGCGGTCGGTGAGGCGGTGCAGGCCGGACTTCAGGTCGCCGCGCCGGGCCGCCCTCATGTCCTGCGCGAGCCGCACGTGACTGCGGCCCACGGCCCGCCCGATCCACCGGCACACCTCGGCCGCCGCCCGGTGCGCTCCCGGGGTCGCCCTCGCGCCGGTCGCCATCGCGACGAGGATCAGCGCGTCGTCGCCGGTGCCGAAGCGGGCGGTGAGCAGCGAGTCGCGGCGCGGCTCGCCCCGGTACCGCGCGGAGTCCCCCCGCACGGACACGGCCCGCAGCGCGAACGCGCCGTACCGCGCGCCGTCCAGGACGGTGTCGGCGACCAGATCGTCCAGGTCGTCCGGGTCCGCGAGCGGGAGTGCGGTGGGCTGGGCGTCGTAGGTGGGGGGTCCGGAACCTACGTAGTCCTCCTCGTCCTTGGGGGCGGGGAGGGGGAGGACGGGGACGGTGGGGGAATGGGTCGGCGTGGGTGGCAGCGCGGGCAGAGGTGGGGGTGGGGGTGCGGGGGTGTGCGGCGACCGTTCGGCGAAGCCCGGGGGCAGGGGCGGAGGCAGGGGCGGGGGGAGGAAGGTCGTGGGGCCGGTGGGGATGTCCGACGGCGGTTCCCAGGGGGCCGGGTGCCGCTCCGGCGGGCGGGTGCCCGCGGCGTCCGACCCGGTCGGCGGCCCGTCCTGCGAGGCCCACCAATCGGCCCGGCCGCCGGGGCCGGGGCCGCTGCCGGGTCCCGGCGGTTCGGACCGGGGCGGCGGCACCGAGCCGACGACGCCCGAGATGTCCGCGCCGTCCCCCTCGTCCGCCACGCCCTCCTCGGCCCCCGCTCCACCCGAGCGCACCGTCCCGGCGGCCGAGGCGAAGCGGTCGTCCAGGGAGTCGGTGGCGGGTGTGGGGCCCGTGTCCTCGGTGGAGTCGCCGTACAACTGCCCCCACCAGTCGTCCTCGCGACCGGTGGTCCTTCCCCCCTGCTGGCTCATGCCCCCAATTGTCCACCGCACGGGCCGTATGAAAACGGGGCATTCGGAAAATGCGCCACGACGAGTGTCTCGAACAGTGTGTCGAGTGACGCCGTCTGTCTTGACCTGCGTGTTCTCGTCGGCTCGGGCACCCTGGGCAGATGGGAGTTTCGGAACTCCTGCTGGTCGGACTGGTCATTCTGCTCGGCCTGTGCGGAGTGCTGGTGCCCGGCGTGCCGGGATCGTGGCTGGTGTGGGCCGCGGTGCTGTGGTGGGCGCTGGAGGATCCGCAGCCGGTGGCCTGGGGCGTGCTGGTCGGGGCCACGGTGGCGCTGTTCGTGTCCCAGGTGGTGCGCTGGGCCCTGCCGCCCCGCCGGCTGCGCGAGAGCGGCGCGACGCCCCGGATGGCGGTGTACGCGGGGCTCGGCGCGTTCCTCGGCTTCTTCCTGGTCCCGGTGCTCGGCGCGATCCCCGGCTTCATGGGCGGCATCTACCTCTCCGAACGCCTCCGTCTCGGCCGCCACGGCGAGGCGCGGGCGGCTCTGCGTACGGCGATGCGCTCGGGCGGCTCCAGCGTCCTCGCGGAACTGTTCACCTGCCTGCTGATCATGGGCGCGTGGCTGGGCGCGGTGCTGTGGGGGTGAGCGAGCCCTCCAGGGTGAGCAGCCGGACCTTGCGTTCCAGGCCGCCCGCGTATCCCGTCAGCGAGCCGTCGGCGCCGATCACGCGGTGGCAGGGCCGCAGGATCAGCAGCGGATTCGCTCCGATCGCGCCGCCGACGGCCCGTACGGCCATCCGCGAAGCGCCGACGCGGGCGGCGATCTCGCCGTACGTCGTGGTCTCCCCGTAGGGGACGGAGTCGAGGGCGGCCCAGACCCGCTCGCGGAACTCGGTGCCGTCGGCGCGCATCGGCAGCCGGAACTCCGTCAGCTCGGCGGCGAAGTAGGCGGCAAGCTGCTCGACGGCGGCCCGGAACGGGCCGGGGTCCTGCCGCCAGCCGTCCCCTAGGGTCCGCCCGCCCTTCTGCCCGGGTACGGAGAGGGAGGTCAGCACGCCGGACGGGTCGGCGGTGAGCAGCAGGGGGCCGAGGGGGCTGTCCGCGGTGGTGTAGTACGTCAGGTCCGTAGGGGCGGTCGGGTCGGTCTGGGTGTTCATCGTTCCTCCGTGGCGCGCAGGTGGTGCAGGGCGTAGGTGCGCCAGGGGCGCCAGGTGTCGGGGACGTCCGTGCCGGGCGGCGCGACGTCGGGGTCGCCGAGGGCGCGGGCGCGGATCGCCGCGATCGTACGGGCGTCCAGGCCGGGCAGTGTCAGCAGTGCTGCCTGGGCGTCGTCCCGGTCGACGCCCGGGTCGAGGCGTACGGTGCCGTCGGCGAGGGCGGCGGCGAGCGTGCCCAACGGCCCGTAGGGGACTGATGCGGCGAGGACGGCCGGTTCGGGGAAGAGGTGGGTGAGGGTTCCGCTGGGCGCGTCGAGGGTCTTGCCGTGGGCGTGGACGAGGCGTTCCGCTTCCGTCCGGCCCACCAGGGCCCGTAGGGCGTACTCCTCCGGGTCGGCGGCTCCCGGCGCGCGCAGTCCGGGGCGGGCGGCGACCAGCGGGGCGAGCCGTGGATCGGCGGCGAGCCGCTCGTCGACGGCGTACGGGTCGGCGTCGAGGTCGAAGAGCCGCCGCAGCCGCTGGACGGCGGTGGTGAGGTCGCGCGGGTCGGTGAGGTGCAGCCGGGCGTCGAGCCAGCCGCCGGGGTGGACGGCCGTGGCCCGGCCGGTGTCGCCCGGCCGTTCGTCGACGGCGACGATCCCGGTGCCGTACGGCAGCCGCAGCGTACGGCGGTAGGTGCGGCGGCCGGCCGGGCCGCTCACCTCCTCGACGCCGGCCACGGCCTCCCGTGCCAGCAGGTCGAACATGCTGCCCGCGTGGTAGGGGCCGCGGTGGGCGAGGCGCAGCGGGATCCCGGCGGACGGGGTGGCGGTGCGGCGGCTCGCGCGGACGGCGGTCCGCAGCGCGGTCGGGGTCGCCGCGTACACGGCCCGGACGGTGTCGTTGAACTGCCGCACGCTGGCGAACCCGGACGCGAAGGCGATCTCGGTGACCGGCAGGCCGGTCGTCTGCAGCAACACCCGTGCGGTGTGGGCGCGTTGGGCCCGGGCGAGGGCGACCGGGCCCGCGCCGAGTTCGGCGGTGAGCTGGCGCTGCACCTGGCGGGCGCTGTAGCCGAGCCGGTCGGCGAGCCCGGTGACGCCCTCGCGGTCGACGACGCCGTCGCCGATCAGCCGCATGGCGCGGCCCACGACGTCGGCGCGCACGTTCCAGTCGGCCGACCCCGGGACGGCGTCCGGACGGCACCGCCGGCAGGCCCGGAATCCCGAACCCTGCGCGGCGGCGGCCGTCGCGAAGAACCGCACGTTGTGGCGTTTCGGCGTGACGGCGGGGCAACTGGGCCGGCAGTAGATGCCGGTCGTCTCGACGGCGAAGAAGAACTCGCCGTCGAACCGCGCGTCCCGGCTGCGCACCGCCTCGTACCTCGTGTCCTGGTCCGTCATGGGTCCCAGTCTTCGCCCGTGACCGGTACCGCGCTAGCGGAAATCGGACGTGACGCTACACCTCGAACACGTGCCCCCGCCCGCGCTTCGCCTCCCACGCCGCCCGGCCTTCGGCCTGCTTGCGCTTCCAGTCCTGGCGGAAGGCGGCGCGCATACGGGCGTCGGACTTGGCGACGATCCACTGGTTCTCCCGGACCAGTTTGCGGTAGCTCTCCAGCCGTCGTAGGGGCAGTTCCCCCTCGTCGACGGCCGCGCGCACCGCGCACCCCGGCTCGGACTCGTGCGCGCAGTCCTGGAACCGGCAGTCCCGGGCGAACTCCTCGATCTCCGAGAAGACCTGCCCGACGCCGCCGCCCGCGTTCCAGAGGCCGACGCCGCGCAGTCCCGGCGTGTCGATGAGGACGCCGCCGCCGGGCAGCGGCAGCAGGTTGCGGGTGGTCGTGGTGTGCCGGCCCTTGCCGTCCATGTCGCGGGTGGCCTGAACGTCCATGATGTCGGCCCCGGCCAGCGCGTTGGCCAGCGTCGACTTGCCCGCGCCGGACGCCCCGAGCAGCACGGAGGTGCCCCGGCCGAGGAGCGCCGTGAGTTCCTCGACGCCCTCGCCGTCATGGGCGCAGACGGTGAGCACGGGCACGCCGGGCGCGCTGGTCTCCACGTCCTGCACGAGGTGCGACAGCACGACCGGGTCGGGCACCAGATCGGCCTTGGTGAGCACGACGACGGGCTGCGCGCCGGACTCCCAGGCCAGGGCCAGGAAGCGTTCGATGCGCCCGAGGTCGAGTTCGACGGCCAGGGACAGTGCGACGACCGCGTGGTCGACGTTGGCCGCGAGGATCTGCCCTTCCGACCGCTTGGAGGAGGTCGACCGCACGAAGGCCGTACGGCGGGACAGGAGCGTCCGCACATACCGGGGATCGCCGCCCTCCGGGTCGACGGCGACCCAGTCCCCCGTACACACGACCTTCATCGGGTCACGGGGCACGACGAACTCGGTGTCGGCACGCACGGTGCCGACGGGGGTGACGACGTCGCACTGACCGCGGTCGACCCGCACGACACGGCCCGGCAGGAGCCCCTGCTCGGCATAGGGGACGAACTCGGCCTCCCGGTCCGCATCCCAGCCGTACGGCACGAGCGGATGCGAGGACGGCGAGGACGAACCCGGGTGAGAAGAGAAAGACAAAGACAAGGGGTGACCCTTCACAAGGGTGGCCCCGGCACCGCGCTCATGGGCGCGGGAAAAGTGGTGAGGTCAGCCGGTGGCCACGGAAGTGGACTTGACGAACTTCCGGATGCGGGCAGCGCCCGTCACAGAGACAGCCATCGGTCACACCTCCCCCACCAACTCGACTCAGCTCACCTGCGGAAACACGTGGTCGCCGCTTGAACAGGACTGACCCTAGAGGCACACGAGGGGGCGACGCCATCGAATTACTGCGCACCCGACACGGCGGCAGAAGAGTTGAGGTCCACCGCTACGCCCGCCTCGCCGGAGCTGTACAGCAGCGGCCGGATCGAAGGCCCTTGGTCAGGGGGGGCGACCGGCAGGGCCCCCGCCCAGGCAACGGGACCGTCCCCGACGACACCGTCAGTGGCCAGAACGGCTTGTTCGGGGCCGGGGAACGGGCAACACGCGGACGAGTTGGGGCGCCTGTCCCAGCCAACTGAGCTTTCCGGTCCGGCTGTATTTGCCACGTGCTCACTCGGTCGCCGGGCAAACGCCGTCGCCAGGGCCGGCGGCGGCGTCTACACGGGCGGCGTCCCGATGACTACGCTTCCTGCACCAGCAGCCGGGCGTTGATGGTGGGATTGCCTGCCTGCGTGAGCGGGAAGGCCGTACCGATCTCCTCGGAGTGCCCAGGCACGTCGATACGGACGGACAGCGTCCGGTCGAGAAGCTGCTCCTGTGTCATCCGGAAGTCGATGTTGACGGTGCCGTGCTGCGCGCACGTCGCGCAGCTCCGCGGTTCGTCCGGTTGGAAGAAGAAGCGCTTCGCGACCGGCTCTCCGTCGGCGAGCAAATTCACGACGAACGACCCCGGAATGTTCAGCCGGTCGATTCCCTTCACCCGCACCGAGACCGGGTCGGCACTACGGAACGCGAAGGCGTGGGCGGCGTCGATGTTTCCGGAAAGATTCTCCAACACGCCCTCCTCGGGGGTGACGAGTTCCAGTCGATCGTACGAGACTTCGGTTTCGATCGTCTGGTCGGCGGTCGCGCTGAACGGTGGCAGTGCGTTGAACGGCGCCGTGAGCCAGTCGGTGTTCTGTCCCAGTGTGGATCGGAATCCGGTCAGTGTGGTCGCGGCGACGCGTGTCTGCCAGCTCAGCCAGAGGCGGTCGAGGTTGCAGTGGAAGAACCAGAACACCGGGTCGTAGGACGAGACATTCTGATTGCCCATCGTCGGTCCGATCGATCCGTGGCCAGAGTCGTGGGCCTGGATCGAGAAGTCTTGGTAACCGTTCACATCGGACACGCCCCACAGGGACTGGGTCAACGACGTGGCGATGTCATCCAGGACCCCGAACTCCGTCACGTTCTGTGCGATGTCGGCGACCGAGAAGCGCTGGGTCGTGTACGGAAAGAATCCGGTCGCGGGCGGCGTCGCGGCGGCTCCGGGATCGGCCGGCAGAACGTATTTGTCGAACGGCGGATGCTGTAGCCGGTCCGGCAGGTCGGTCGCGATGTCCCAGTAAGGAATCGTCACCTCCGCACAGCCTGGGACGGAGCGCAGCGCGTCCTCGAACTCAAGCAGGTACTGGCGGTGCCAGGGGTTGAAGCGGTCTTCGTGGTGCAAGCACCAACGCTTCGGGAGCCAGTGGTGCCCGGCCAGGGCGAAGTAGCTGTCCGGAGCCTCCGGGTCGCGGGCCATCAGGCCGGTGAACGCTGCCGTCAGCAGGTCGAACTCGGCATCGCTCAGCGCCGTGACGTCCTTGCGCAGCCGGGTCGGGGGTGTCGGGGGCGGCGACGGTTCGGCCGGCGTCGCTGTACCGAGCGGGAATCCGTTGACGATCCAGTTCCGGAACGTCTGCGAGCGCTCGGCACTCCATTTCCCTTCCGCGTCCGGGGGCATCCGTGCATCTGGCGGAGCGGTCTGTGCGTGAATGGAGAGCGCGTTGCTCCTCACCCCGTCGTAGGTGCCGATCTCGATTCCCTTGGCGGCCATATGTTCCACGTCGACCGGCCGGAAGAAGAAGCGAATATTCGCCAGATAAGTCGGCGCTGCAACGACTTGATCAACGATCGGGCTGTTCATGATTCCTCCGCTGGGTTCCGAAGAGGCGTTACGGTCGACTCATCATTACAGTCGCCGAGATTCTCGCAAGAGATATTGCAAGCATGGGGTACGTAAAACCTTCTCGTCTTTATAAGAGTGGCGGTTTGCGCGCACAAAATTGGCCTCACCAACCCGTCACCCTCGGCACTCAAGGCGTAGTCCCGTTCCCCTCAGTACTTACTTGTGGTGGGAAAGGGCGTTTGATAGCGGCTGCCGCGTCTCCCAGTGGCGCAGGACGATGCCGTCATACTCGTAGTCGAAGTCCACGATGGGGCTGTTCGGCCGACCCCTTCCGGTCAAGGTGAACGGCACGGGAGACGAGCCCTACGCCCGTCCCGTCATGTCCATAGCGATAGGTTCGGCTCCCGGTTCCTTCTGTTGAAGTCATCAACAGGCTCCGGCCGGCTGAGAAAACTCCGGTACGTGGACGTCCCGGTCAGATCTACGACGTTCGCCATGTCCCTCCTGGGCAAGGTGACCCGCATTGAGCGCGCCCGTCCAGGATGCTGCGACCGAGGCGGCTCCGCGAGCGGGAAAGCACCAACCGGGTGCCGAGCGCGAGGGGCGCACTTCTGTTGGAACGGGGGAATTTCCCTGCTCCACCGCTGCCGCTCGTCCGGGTGGCGCGCCCGGTCACCCCTCTGCAGCGGCCGGCTGCTGACCCGAGCAGTTGGGTCTTGCGAGGTGCATCCACGGTGTCCGCCCACGATCACGGAGCCGAACGAGGCCTGCAATGTCGACATCGCCCGGAGGGACGTTCTCCCAGTGGACCTGCTCGACGTTGGCGAGGTCAGCGCTGGACCAGCACTGCTGCGACGGTGACGACGGCAGCCGACCCGAGCGCCAGCAGCACGGGCGGCCCCGCCAACTCCCCGGCCGCCCGGCGGCGCCGGGCCAGTGCCAGAGCGGTGCCCGCACCCCGCAGCAGCACCCCCGCGACCACGGCGAGCAGCAGGACGTGCACCCACTCCGGCACGGGCGCCACCAGGGTGATCCAGCCGCCCACGAGCGGGCTCAGGCAGACGGTGACCAGCCACGGGGTCAGGCGGCGCCGGCCCCGCGCGTCGAGGACCGCCGTCAGGGCGAGTCCTTCACTGACGGAGTGCACGACCAGCGCGGCAACCACAGGAACCGAAGCCAGCAAGGCCACCGTCATGCCCTCCACCAACCGGTGCAGCACCAGGGCCATCGCGGTCCCGGCACTCTGAAGACGTCCCGGCTCACACCGCCTGCGCAGTAGGCGGCCCGCCGAGGCAAGGGCGAAGGCCATCACGACGGCGACCGGCACGACCCAGCGGGAAAGCCCCACCTCGTCCGCCTCGTGGACCGCGTGCGGCACGATGTCGGCCCCGGCCACGGCCAGCAGCACTCCCGACGCGGCCCCGAGCAGCACCGTCGAACGATGCGACCACCGCCGCCCCGACCAGGCACCGACCAGTGTCCCCGCCGCGATCAGCATCAGCCCCAGGTACTGCCCGAGGCTGAATTCTCTTCCCCATGACAGCGCGACCCCTGCCCCCGCCTCGACAACCGCACCAGCCACCGTTCGCCCTTCTTGAAGCGAGCGCAGGAATGGGACAGATTCCCGTGACGCTGCCACATCTCCTGCCTGGCCGCATGCTGCCCTGCTGCTCCAGGGGCCATTGGTGTGAAGGACGAGGAGCACGACGATCTGCCGCAGCGCCTCGGCCTGCTGGCCGGGCCGGTAACCCGCTCTGTGCCGGTGGAGGTGTTCCAGCAGTCGGCAGGCGTTGTCGCCGGCGGCGAGGATCCTGGCTCGGGCCGGGTGGGGTTCTTGCGATTACGGGCCCCGGCCGCGACGAGCGGGAGTTCGCCACGAAGGGTGAACTGGCCCGGCGCACTTGGGGAGGTACAACTCGCCGCCGACCAAGGCCCGACCACAGGCGGTGGCATGGGCTTCAGGGACGCGAGAAGTCCTTGGGGCTCACCATGAACCCCGGAACCAGGCAGAAGACGAAGCCGGTCGTGGACTCACCGGTGGACATGGTCCGGTCTGCTGGCCTTGATGTCCGTGATGATCCGTGCGGGACGCCGGAGGCTGAAGGTGCGCACGCCGGGCGAGTGACGCCCGGAGCCGACCCGGGGAGGAACGTCAGGATGCGGATCACCGCGGCGGTCACCGAGACCGCCCATGAGCCTTTCGCAGTGCGGGAGTTGGAGCTCGCCGAGCCTGGACCGGACGAGGTCCTCGTCCGGATCGCCGGTACCGGTGTCTGCCACACCGACCTCAGTGCCCGCGATGCCCGCCTGCCCGTCCCGCTGCCCGCCGTGTTCGGGCACGAGGGCGCGGGCGTGGTGGAGCGGGTCGGTGACGGGGTTCTGGGGGTGTCGCCGGGCGACCCCGTCGTGCTGAACTACGCGACGTGCGGGTCGTGCCGCCCCTGTCTGCGTGGCAACGGCGCCTACTGCCACGAGTTCTTCGCCCGGAACATGTCCGGGCGCCGCCCCGACGGCTCCAGCCGGCTCAGTGCGGGCGGTTCGGTGATCCACGACTCCTTCTTCGGGCAGTCCGCGTTCGCCAGCCATGCCGTCGTCCCCGCGCGCTCGGCGATCGTCGTCGACGCGTGGCCCGGCCTGCCGCTGGAGGTTCTCGGCCCGCTGGGGTGCGGTGTGCAGACCGGCGCGGGCAGCGTGCTGAACGTGCTCAGATGCGAAGCGGGCAGCAGCATCGCCGTGTTCGGCACCGGTATGGTCGGCTGCGCGGCCGTCCTCGCGGCCCGCATCGCCGGATGCACCACGATCATCGTCGTGGGCCGCAACCCGGCCCGGCTGGCCCGCGCCGAGGCCCTCGGCGCGACCCACGCCCTCAACCTCGCGGACGGCGAGGCCACCGCCGCGATCCGCTCGCTGACCGGGGGCGCGGGCGCCGACTACAGCCTGGAGGCGACCGGCGCACCGGAGGTGCTGCGGCAGGCGGTGGACTGCCTGACACCCGGCGGCACCTGCGGACTGGCCGGCGTGCCGACTCCCGGTACGGAGGTGAAGCTCGACATGTTCGGGCTGCTGCTCGGCCGCCGGGTCGTGGGCATCGTGGAGGGCGAAGGCGTACCGCAGTCGTTCGTCCCCGCTCTGATCCGGCTCTACCGCCAAGGCCGCCTGCCGTTCGACCAGTTGATCACCCGGTATCCGCTGGAGCGGATCAACGAGGCGATCGACGACATGAAGGCGGGCCGGGTGACCAAACCGGTTCTCACCCTCGACGTGCCCGCCCCGGCAGCGAGGAACACGGCCACGGATCGCGAGGCCGTCGCGGGCGCGGGTCATGGCTAGCCACGACGGGACCGCAGGGCCTGCCGACGACCCGCTGACCGCCCTGCGCCGCCTCGCGGCAGACGCTGCCGGAGCTGTCGCCGTGCGCTACGACGGCCGGTCCCTCTCCTACGCGGACCTCCTGGCGTCGGTACGGCGGCTGGCCGGCGCCCTCGCCGCCTGCGGAGTGCGGGCCGGCGACCGGATCGCCTACGCCGGACGCAACAGCCCGCTGCTCCTGGAGACGATGTACGCCGCGCACTGGCTGGGCGCGGCCTTCGTCCCCCTGAACTTCCGCTCGTCGCCCCATGAAGCACTCGCCGTACTGGAGGACTGCGCACCGGCCGCGGTCGTCGCCGAGGCGTCAAGTCCCCTCCTCGACACCGGACTCGGCGACGGACCCGGACTCGTCGACCGACCCGTACTCGGCGACCGACCCGTACTCGTCGACGGCCGCCCGCCCGCGCCCGCTCCCCCTGAAGCCCCCGCTCCCCCCGTGTGCGCCGGCGACGACGATCTCGCGGTCCTCCTCTACACCTCGGGCAGCACCGGCCGGGCCCGCGGGGTGATCCTCACCCACGGCAACCTGCGGAGCAACAACCGCAACGTCCGTCAGGCACTGGGCCTCGGCGCCCGGGACACGGTCCTGGGCGCAGCACCGCTCTTCCACGTCGGCGGACTGTGCGCGCTCACCCTGCCCGTGCTCACCTACGGCGGCACGCTCCTCGTCCACCGCGCCTTCGACCCCGCGGCCGCTCTGGCCGACCTCGTCACGCACCGGGTGACGGCGCTGTTCATGGTGCCGACGATGTACCAGGAGCTGCTCGTCCACCTCGACACCGCGGACACGCCGCTGCCCCACCTGCGGCTGCCCGTCGTCGCCGGTGCCCCCGTACCGCGTCAGCTCGTCACGGCGTACGCCCGCCACGGGATACTGCTCCAGCAGGCATGGGGGCTGACCGAGACGACGTCGTTCGTCACCTGCCTGCCGCGCAACGAAACCCTCCTCCACGCCGGTTCCGCGGGCCCGGTCATGCCGTTCACCCGAGTACGTGTCACCGCGCTCGACGGCAGCGAGCCGCTCCTGCCGGGCCGGCGTGGCGAGCTGTGGGTCCGCGGAGCACAGGTGACACCCGGCTACTGGAAGGATCCGCAGCACACCGCACAACACCTCGGTCCGGACGGCTGGCTGCGCACGGGCGACGTGGGATTCCTGGACGCCGACGGCCGTGTCCATGTGGTGGACCGCCGCAAGGACATGGTCATCACCGGCGGTGAGAACGTCTCCCCCGCCGAGGTCGAGCAGGTCCTGGGCCAGTGTCCGGCCGTGCGGGACATCGCCGTGTTCGGGATTCCCCACGCCCGGTGGGGCGAGACCGTCGCCGCCGCGGTCCGGCCCGCCCGGGGACAGACCGTCTCCGCCGCGTCGCTGCGGGCCTACGCCGACGGACTCCTCGCCCGCTACAAGCAGCCCACCGTGGTCCACATCGTCGACGAGATCCCGCGTACCGCCACCGGGAAGACCGACAAGCCGGCCCTCCGGGAACGCTTCGGGACCGCCGGTCTCACGTAGCCGCCCGCCCGTCGCCTTCGCCGTCGCCTTCGCCGTCGCCGAGCCGTGAGTCGGGCGTGACGTAGCGCCCGGACTCCGCGTCGGCGTCTCCCCGCGCCAGCCGCACCAACATGGACGCCGACCGGCCGATGTCCGTGAAGGCCCCCTGCCGGTCCTGCTCCAGGAACCAGCCGGACACCAGGTCCGACCAGGGGTCGCTGTCACGGGGCCGGGCCATCTGGGCCCGGGTGATGCCCGTGTCCACCAGCCCGGGGTGGTAGCTGAGCACGGTCACCCCGTGTCCGCGCAGCTCGGCTGCCAGGTTCTCGGTCAGCTTGATCACGGCCGCCTTGGACACCGCGTACGCCGTCACATAGGGCCAGCGATCCACCCCCGCCTGACTGACGATGTTGATGACGCGTCCGGACCCGCGTCCCACCATGTGCGGCAGCACCGCGCGGCAGGCCAGGAGCGTTCCTTTGACATGGACCTCCATGGCCCGCCACCAGTGGTCCGGGTCCACCTCCCAGGTCGGCCCGATGGGCCCCGGCTGTCCCGCGTTGTTCACCAGCACGTCCACGGACCCGAAGGCGGACACCGCCGCGGCCACGGCAGCCGCGAGATCCGCGGCCCGTGTGACGTCCCCCGCCGCGATCAGGACGGAGGCACCGGTCGGCCGCACCTCTTCGGCGGTGCGTGCCAGGGAGTCGGGGTCCCGGCCGACCAGGACGAGGCGGGCGCCCTCCCGTGCCAGGGCCGTGGCGAACGCCCGGCCGAGCCCGCCGCCCGCGCCGGTGATCATCACGGTGCGGCCGCGCAAGGCGGACCGGGCCGCCGTGCTCGCGGCGGCCGAAGGGTTCTCAGCAGTCACGGAACTCCCTTTTCTCCAGGCACCCTTGGGACCATGGGTGCCAGGCTGAACACGTCGACGAACGATCCCCGCCCCTTCCTGAACCCCCGTCAGATCAGGCCGGCCCTGCCCGGCGCAGACCGCCGTAGCCGTGTCCGCCCGCTCGCTCCAGCACGTGTGCGACCGCATGATGTCGGCCGTGCGGACGCAACTTCTGGATGAGGCCGGTCAGTTCACGATCGGCACGAGCGGAGTGCAGCAGCGGGTAGAGGTCGAGGAACTCCAGCCAGGCGGCGCAGGCTTCGTCCACATGCCCCATGCGCAGGTGGAGGCCGGCGAGCCGGGACAGTGTGAGGGCCCGGGCCCGGGTCTCGTCATGGGCGCGGTGGCGAAGCGAGACGGTCAAGTCCTGTGCGGCCAGGCGGACCTCGCCGAGGTGGGTGAGAGCGCCGGCGCGCTGGTACAGCGCCGAGGCCCGGCTGTACGAGCCGAAGGGACTTGCGAATGCACCTTCTCCATCAGGGGAGTTGCGATCCACACGGTCGAACAACCGGAGGCAGGAACGGTGTTGTTCGGTGGCCGCCTGGGCGAGTGCGAGCTGGGCGTCGACAAAGGCCCGAACGGCGCCCGGTGACTCCCGTACCGCACTCTCGGCCGCTTCGGCCAGATGCAACGCTGCCTCGTGGTGGCCGAGGTCGAGGGCCTGGGCGCTCATGACGCGCAGCGCGATGGCCTCCGTGGTACGGCCACCGACTTCCGAGGCGAGCGCGAACGCGATGTCGAGGTAGCGCTGAGCCAGGCCATGGGCATGCAGGTCGATGTTCATCCGGGCCAGAAGCAGGGTCAGTTCGGCGGCGCCGGTGAAGAGTTCACCTCGGACGGTGTCACTGGCGTGGGCGTGCAGCCATGTGGTGACGTCCTCGGCGAGGAAGGTGGCGAGCGCGACGCGCGCAGTGCCGCCACCGAGAGCCTCCATCAGTGAGGCGAACAGGACGCTCGCGGTCCGCAGGGCCTGGACCTCGGCCCGCCCCGACCGATACGGCGACACGCCCACGCCCACGCGAGGGGCCGAAACCGGGCGGACGAGGCTGTCGAGCAACTGGTACGGAGACGACTCCAGCGCCGTTCGCCGACGGAAATCGGCCTGGCCGGCAGCGAGTTCAGCGAGCACCACGGCGGGCTCGGACACCCCTCGCGCGGCCGACCGGCCCGCAGCCGCTACTGCTCCGCCAAGGCCGAGATCCGCCGAAGTAAGAGGCCGCCCCAGTCGTCGAGAGAACGCCTCCACCAGCAACGGGACCACGTCGTCGCGGGGCAGGACACCGGCGAGCCACTTGGAGACGGACGTGCGGTCGTAGGTGAGCGACCTGCCGGTCTCGGCGGCCACCGCGTTGACGGAACGCGCAAGCGCCTCCAAAGTCCAGGCGGACCGCACCAGCATGCTGCGCAGAGTGTCGTTCGGCTGCCGGAGCTGTGCCATCGAGTCTCCCCTGATGACCAGGGAGGTCTTGCGTGACCTCTGTGGAATTTCAGCCTATTTGCACTGTTCTGATGCATGCGAGGGAGCGCGGGAGCACATGGCTCACGCGGCGCGCGCGCAGTGGTACAAGCCCCTCTGGCCCAGCGCATCCCGAAGGACGCCGTGCGCTTCACGCCCCCGCGGCGGCCTCCGGCACGGCAGGAGTCCCTGCTCGGCACAGGGCCCGGCAGGCGGTCAGTCCGTCAGTCGGCCAGTCGGGCGGCGCTCATGTGAACGGGGTGTTCTCCGAGTGGTGTGTGGGGGAGATCAGGGCCGCGCCGACCGCCTTGTTGACGGCGTCGATGCGGGACACCGCGCCGAGTTTGGCGAAGACGTTGCGCAGGTGGCGTTTGACGGTGGCCTCGGAGAGGTCGAGCCGGACGGCGATCTGGCTGTTGCTGAGGGCTTGGGCGACCATTTCCAGGACCTCGCTCTCGCGCGGGGACAAGGGGTTCTCGGCCCGGTCGTGCAGGGTGGCGGCCGACTGGGCGGAGATGCCGAGCACCAGGCAGTCGGCGTGCGTGTGCACGCGGCGGACGGCGCCGACGAGTTCCTCGCGGTCGGCGGTCTTGAGCAGGTAGCCGCGGACTCCCGCCTCGGTGAGGCGGCGCACCATCTGGGGCCGGTCGTACATGCTCAGCACGATGATCCGGGTGGCCGGGGACAGCTCGCGCATCCGGGTCACGGTGTCGTACGGCTCGCCGCCGGGCAGTTCGATGTCCAACAGGACGATGTCGGGGCGGTGTTCGTCGATCTGCTCGATCGCCGCCTGGCTGGTGGCGGCCTCGCCGACGACGGTGAGGTCCGGGTAGAAGCCGAGGATCTCGCGGATGCCGTCGCGGAAGAGGGTGTGGTCGTCCACCAGGACCACGCTGATCAGTGCGCCCGGGACGGCGCTGCTCGGTGCGCCGGGCGTCGTCATCGCACCTCCCGCAGGGGTACGGCGAGGGCGACGTGGGTTCCGGTGCCGACCTGGCTGCGGATCACGACGGACCCGGACAGCAGCCGGGCGCGTTCGGCCATCGCCATCAGCCCGATGCTCTTGGCGGACGGAAGGGGTTCCCGGTCGAATCCCCGGCCGTCGTCGTCGACCCTGGCGCGGATCTCGTCGGCGGAGATGTCCACCTTTATCCGCAGTCGTCTGGGCCGTCCGTGCCGGAGCGCGTTGAGCAGCGCTTCGCGGAGAATGAGGAACACTTCGTCAAGAATGCCGACGGGCACCGTCGACTCGTCGCCCTCCACCTGCACCTGCACAAAGACGCCTTCGATCTCCAGGTCTTGCAGCGAGTGCAGCAGCGCCTTTTTCAGGCCGCCCTTCCTGTCGTTTCCGCGCAGATCCGCACTGATCATGCGCAACTGGTCCATGGAATCGCGTACGGCTTTCTGGGCGGCCTCCGCCTTCACCGTCGCGACGGCGATATCGGAGGCGCGGTACAGATGGAACAGCTCCAGATTCCGGTAGGCCACCGAGAGCCCGTAGCCGATACGGTCGTGGAGTTCGCGCGATATTCGGGTACGCTCGCTCTCCTGGGCGCGCAGGGTCCATTCCATCAGAAGTTTTCGGAGTCTTTCCGTCAGTTCCCGAAGGCGCCGGCTGCGGCTTTCCTCCAGGACTTTGACCACCAGCCGGATATCGCTGTTCAGCGCCTTGTCCAGCTCCGCCAGCCGCAGGATCGAATCAAGAACGGAACAGAAGCAGGCGGAGGACGCGTGAATGAAGTCCTCGAGCGCCGGGGGGTCTGTCAGGCCGTCGCAGACTCCCCGGGAAGCGGACCGCACTTTCGGTTCGCCGGCCCTGAGGCTGTCCACGACTTCGGTGACCATCTGGTCCGCCTGCGCCAACAGCCAGGCCATCAGAGCGGGTTCACCGGGCGCGAGCATACCCTGCAACTCGGCCTCGCAGGCGTCCAGGATCTCCCACCGGGCGGTCTCCACGGCCCACGAGCTGTTCGAGCCCGCCCAGTCTTTCCCAGGTCTTGACACTTCCACTCCCGACTTCCACTCCCGCCAATTGCAAGCAGCCGTCATAGGGTCGTTCGGCACGGCGATCGGGGGTGCCACTAGGGGGTTTCAGGGCACGGTAGGGGGTTTCTCCCACGCATCGCGTCGCTAGCATACGACACGTATCGAATCGCGGTCTGCGTAATGTCCGAGGAGCTGCATGCCGGTCCCGACCGAAAAAGAAATGGAAAGCTACCTCCAGAGCTCGCGGTTCATATGGAGTATGGGCGCGCTGGGGGATCCCTACGCACTGCTGTTGCGTGGGCAGGCGAATCCGTACCCGTTGTACGACGAGATCAGGAAGCGCGGTCCGCTGCATCTGAGCCGGGTCGACAGTTGGGTCACCGCCGACCATGCGCTGGGCAACCGCATTCTGCGCGACAGCCGTTTCGGCACGCGTACGGTCGCCGGGGAACGGGTCGCGCCGCAGTTCTCCTCGCTGGACGATTCTTTCCTCAAACTGGATCCGCCGGACCACACCAGGATGCGCCGACTGGCCATTCCGCTGTTCAGCCCGCGCCATATGGGGACGTATCTTCCGCATGTGGAAGAGGTCTGCGCGGAACTGCTCGACCGGCTCGATCCGGTCGCCGGGTTCGACCTCGTGAAGGATTTCTCCAAGCATCTTCCCATCGCCCTCATCCGGGGCCTGCTGGGAATTCCCGACGAGTACCGCGAGAAGTTCGACCACTGCTGCCACGGGGCGGCGCAGGTGCTGGAGGGGTTCGTCTCGCCCGAGCTGCTCGGGGAGCTGCAACTGACCGTCGACGGCCTGTACGAGGTGTTCGCCGACCTGATGGAGCTGCGCGCCATGGAGCCGGGCGACGATGTGATCAGCCGGCTCGTGGCGGCCGAACGCGACGGTGTGCTGACCAGGAGCGAGGCCATCGGGATCTGCGGCATCCTCGCGGTGGCGGGCACCGAGACCACCACCAACCTGGTGGCCAACGGCACGATGGCGCTGCTGAACCACCCCGAGCAGTGGGAACTGCTGCGCGCGGACCCCGAGTTGGCCGCGGGCGTGGTGGAGGAGACGCTGCGCTGGGACTCCCCCGCGCAACTGGCGACCCGGGTCGCCCACGAGGACGTGGAGCTGGCCGGGCACACCCTGCCCGCCGGGTCGCTGGTGGCGGTTCTGCTGGGCGCCGCCAACCGGGACCCGGAGGTCTTCCCCGACCCCGACCGCTTCGACATCACCCGCAACACGAAGACCGAGCACCTGTCGTTCTCCGGCGGTCCGCACTACTGCCTGGGCGCGCCGCTGGCCCGTATGGAGGCCGCCGCCGCGTTCCGGGCACTGGCGGCCCGGCTGCCGGACCTGCGGCAGACCGGTCCTGAGGAGCGCTGGATGTCGGCATCGGCCCGGGGGCTGCGGCGGTTCCCGGTCGCCGCGGGCTGACCGGACTCCCCGCACGACACCCCGCAGGACACGCCGCACCCCGCACCCCGTACGGCGGCCTGCCGCCCGGCACGCCGCATCACGGACGCCGAAGGCCGCCAGGGCCCGGCCCCGAGCACGAAAGAGCGCAGCGCATGGGATCGTCTGAGAGCACTGTCACGGCCGACCACGGTCGGCCCCGGGGCGCGCCGCGGCCGGTCAGCCGCAAGGAGGAGGCGCTGTGGCTGCTGGAGCGCCTGGTGCCCGACGGCAGCGTCAACAACGTGCCCGGTGCGGCCGTCCGGGTCGCGGGGCGGCTGGACGGCCGGCTGCTCGGCGACGCGGTGCGGGCGATGGTGCGCCGCCACGAGACCCTGCGTACCGTCTTCCGCGTCGAGGCGGGGCAGTTGGTCAAGGAACTGCTGCCGGCCGCTGACACCGCGCCGTCGGTGGAGCGTCGTAGCGTCGGCGACGAGGACGAACTGCGGTCCGCGATGGCCGAGTTCGTGCTGCGGCCGTTCGCGCTGGACGGCGGTCCGCTGCTGCGGGTGGGCCACTTCGGGGCACCGGACGGCGATGTGGTGTGCCTGTCGGTGCATCACCTGGTCTTCGACTCCATGTCGAGTTCGATCTTCCTGGAGGAGCTGGCCGCCGCCTACGGCATCGCGGCCGACGGCCACGACCTGTCCGCCGCTCCGGTCGAGGTGGTGCCCGCCTGGGTGGAGCCCGAGCCCGCCGAGGCGAGCCTCAAGTTCTGGCAGCGGCATCTGGAGGGCATCGACCCGTACAGCGCCCAACTGCGGGTCGGAGACCGGCCCGTGGACGGCGACTCGCTGGCCGGGGCGACGCGCAGCCATGTGCTGTCGGCGGAGTCGGCGGCGGTGCTGCACGACTGCCAGCGGCAACTGCGGGCGCCGGACGCGGTGGTGCTGCTCGCCGCGTACTACCTGCTGCTGGCGCGGCACGGCGCGGGCCCCGACTTCGCGGTCGGCCTGCCGGTCAACATCCGTGGCCCGCGCACCGAGCGGACCATCGGCTACCACGTCAACATCCTGCCGCTGCGCAACCACGTGGACGACGAACTCGGCTTCCGGGAGTTCGTCCGCGCCACCCGTGACATCTTCCTGGAGGCGGTCGGCCACGCCGACGCGCCCGTGGACGTCCTGGTGCCCGACGCGCCCCGGCTGGACTCCTCGTGGCGCTCCTCGCTGTTCCGGCATATCTTCAACTACCTGCCGGGGCGCGACAATCGCGAGATCCTGGTCGGCGGACTGCCGGGCGAGCTGACGGTCGTGGAGACCGGCAGCAGCAAGTTCGACCTGGAGTTCGTGATCTCGCCGGTGCCCGGCAGCTACGAGGTCAAGGCCGTGTACTCCACGGTCGCGCACACCGCGCGGGACGTGGACCTGCTGCTGCACCGGTACGACGCGCTGCTGACCGAACTGGGCCGCGACCCCGGCAAACGGCTCGCCGACATCACCGCGTGGTGCGCGACCGACCAGACGACCGTGGACGGCGCGCACGCCCCGCGCCCGCAGGAAACCCCCCGCGCGCAGGGAACTCCGCGCACCCTGCCCGCGATCGTCGCCGCCCGGGCCACGGCCACCCCGGACGCGGTGGCCGTCGAGGAGGGCGGCCGGACCGTGACGTACGCGGCGCTGTGGCGCGCCGCCCGGGCCACGGCCGCCCTGCTGCGTGAGCACGGGGTCGCACCCGGCGACACCGTGGGCGTGTCGGCGGCTGCGGGGTCGGCGGGGCTGACGGCGGTCCTGGGCCTGTGGCTGGCGGGCGCGGCCTGCGGTGCCACCGAGGCGGGCGACGGCGACACCGCCCTGCTCCTGCCGGACGGCGTACGACTGGCCCTCCCGGACGTGACCGACGGCGACGGTGCCAGTGCCGGTGAGGACGGCGGGTTGGACCCCGGCGCGGCGGCCTGGCGGCGGGCGGACGGTGTGGTCCAACACGCCGATCTGGGCGCGCTGTTGGAGGACGCGGCCCGCGCGCTGGCGGCCCGACAGGACAGCCCGGCGGACGGCCCGGTGGACGCCGTCTGGCACGGCGCGCCCGGAGACCCGGCGGCGGTGCTGGAGATGTGGCTGCCGCTGGCCACCGGCGGCCGGGTGATCGTCGCCACCGGGGACGACGGCACGCTGGACGAACTGCTGGACCGGCATCCGCATGCCGCGCTGCGCGCCGCGCCCGCCACCTGGTGGGACCTGCTGGCCCGGGGCGGCCCGGTGACCCGGCCCGCCCTGCTGACCGAGCCGCCGCCGACGGGCCTCACGCCCCGGCTGACGGCCCTCGGCGCGCGTCCGTACCTGCTGCGCGTCGACGACTGCGGTGTGTGGGGCGTGGCGACGCCGGTGGACGCGGACGGCCGACGGCTGAACGAGGTGCGTCCGGCACCGGGTGTCCGGGTCCGTGTCACCGGGCGGCCCGGCGGACGGGAGCTGCCCCTCGGTGTGACCGGTGACCTGCGGGTGTCCCGGGGCGGGCACGACGCGGTGGCCACCGGCCTGCTGGGCCGGTGGACCGCCGACGGCACGGTCGAGGTGCTGGGCTCCGTCGCGCGCCGCCTGTACCGGCTCGGCGGCTGGGTCGAACCGGAGCGCGCCGAGAGCGTCCTGAGCGAACATCCGGCGGTCGCCCAGGCCGCCGTGGTGGAGTTGCCCGGCGACGAGCCGACGCTGGTGGCCCTGGTCCGCCCGGTGCCAGGCCCGGACGAGCCGCCGAGCCCCGAGACGGTGCGCGAACACGCGGAGCTGCGGCTGCCGCGCGCCGCCGTCCCGGCGTTCGTGCTGGTGACAGACGCGCTGCCGCAGACCGCCGACGGCACCGTGGACCTCGTCGCGGTCACCGCGCTGGCCGCCGAGGCCGCCGCGACGCGCACGCCGCCGGCCGACGGCGACTGGACGCCACGCCTGGTGGACCTGTGGAACACCCTGACCGGCCGGCAGGACCTGGGCCCGGACGCCAACTTCTTCGGCAGCGGCGGCCATTCGCTGCTGGCCGCGCAGTTGGTCCAGCAGTTGGAGGAGGACACCGGCATCCGGCTGCGGCTGGCCGACGTCTTCGAGAACCCGACCCCGGCGGGCCTGGCCGTGCGGATGTCCACCCTGGCGGCGCGCTCATGAGCGCCCCCGTGACGCCCCGCGCGCCCCTGCCCGACCCGGCCTGGAACCCGCTCGCCGGGCCCCCGGTCCGGGGCGAGACCATGCACGAGCTGTTCGACTGGTGTGTGCGCCGGTATCCCGACGCGACCGCCGTGGTGGACGGCCCGCGCCGGGTCACCTACGCCGAACTCGCCGCCGCCTCCCACGACTTCGCCGCCGAGCTGGCCGACCGGGGCGTTGGCCCCGGCGATCTGGTGCCGGTGCTGATGCCCCGCTCCGCGGAGCTGCTGGCGGTGCTGCTCGCGGTCGTACGCCGTGGGGCCGCGTACGCGGCGCTGGATCCGCGGTGGCCGAAGGAGCGGATCGAGGCGCTGGTGGAACGGCTCGCGCCGCCGCTGATGGCGGTGGCCGAGGACGCGTCCTGGCCGGTACCCGTCTGGCGGGTCGGGCAGGCGGACTTCGCCGCGCTGGCGGCCGACGGGCGGCAGGCCGCCGAGGTGACTGTGCGGGGCGACGACGCGAGCGCCGTGTTCTTCACCTCGGGCACCACCGGCACGCCCAAGGGGGTGCTGACCGCGCACCGCGGCAATGTGCGCCTCTTCGACGAGTGGGCGTTCGCGCCGGTGGGCGGCCGGGCTGTGATGCCGCAGTCGCTGGCTGCCACCTGGGACGCCTTCGGGCTGGACTCCTGGGCGGTGCTGCTGGGCGGCGGCACGGTGCTGATCCTTTCCGACACCGTCGAACTGGCGCGCCGTCTGCGGGAGTTGGTTGCCGAGCAGGGTGTGGACACGGTGTTCCTGCCGACGGCCGTCCTGCACATGGTGATCGACACCGACCTGGACGCCTTCACCGGTCTGCGGGTGGTCGGCACCGGCGGCGAACGGCTGTCCCCGGTGCACGCCCGCCGTTTCCTGGAGCGGCATCCGGACATCCCGCTGCACAACATGTACGGGCCGGTGGAGTGCACGATCGCCGCCACCGGGCACATCGTCACCCCCGAGGACTGCCAGGACGAGTCCGGCGTCCCGCTCGGCCGCCCGTACGGCGACACCGCCGCGTACGTCCTGGACGGCGACGAGCCGTGCGCGGTCGGCGAGACCGGCGAGATCTGCCTGTCCGGCGCGGGCCTGGCCCTGGGCTACCTGGGCGACCCGGAGCTGACGGCGCAGAAGTTCGTCAAGGTCCCGGTCGGGCCCGACGGCGCGCTGCTGACCGTCTACCGCACCGGAGACCTGGGCCACTGGTCGGCCGACGGCCTGCTGCACTTCGACGGCCGCGCCGACCGCCAGGTCAAGATGCGCGGCTACCGCGTGGAGCTGGACGACGTCGAGCGCGCCGCCCGGCTGGTGCCCGGGGTCGGCAGTTGCCGGGTGGTCCCGCTGTACGGGCCGCAGGGCGCGTGCGAGGACCTGTGCCTCTTCTACGTGGCGACCGGCACGGCCGATGACACGGCATCCGAGGAGCCGGAGCCGGAACATGTGCGGGCCGTGCTCGCCGAGCGGCTGCCGGGGTATCTGCTGCCCGCCCGCGTGCACCGGCTGCCTGCCCTGCCCGTGCTGGAGGACCGCAAGGTCGACGGCCACGCGCTGGCCGAGCTGGCCGAGCGGCTGCGCGACCGGGAGGCGGCGGCCGGCACGACACCGCGCGACGGTACGGAGGCCCGGCTCGCGGCGGTGTTCGGCGAGGTGCTCGGGCTGGCGCAGGTGCCGCGCGACACGTCGTTCTTCCTGCTGGGCGGCAACTCGCTGTACGCGGCCCAGCTCTGCCAGTTGGTGGAGCGGGAGTTCGCGGTCGACATCGCGATGGCCCAGGTGTTCGACGCCCCGTCGGTGCGGGCCCTGGCCGAGGTGCTGGACGCCGGGGACGCCAACGGCACGGGGGGCTGACGCCCGGTCCCGGCGCACATGAACCGGCCCGCCGCCCTGTAACGGTCTACAGGGCGGCGGGCCTTTTCACGTTCGCGTGTGCCGTGATCAGGGGGCCAGGCGTATGCCGTGCTTGGTGAGGGTGTCGCGGATGGTGCCCAGCACTCCGGCCTGGTTGTGCTCCAGGTAGAAGTGGCCGCCGGGGTAGGTGTGGATCTCCATGGTGCCGCTGGTGTGCCCGCTCCAGGCGTGCGCCTGTTCCATGGAGGTGCGCGGGTCGGTGTCGCCGACCAGCACGGACACCGGCGCGGAGATCCGGGTGTCGGCGTCGCTGCAGTAGCTCTCGACGGCGCGGTAGTCGTTGCGCAGCGCGGGCAGCACCATCTCCAGCAGTTCCGGATCGGCCAGCACCCGTGAGTCGGTGCCGCCCAGGGCCCGCATCTCGGCGACGATGCCCGCCTCGTCACGGCCGCTGATGTCGTCGTCGTGCGGGATGGCGGGCGCGCGGCGGCCGGAGGCGAACAGCACCAGGGGGCCGGTGCCGGGCTCGCGTTCCATCAGCCGGGCCACCTCGAACGCGACGATGGAGCCCATGCTGTGTCCGAACAGCGCGGTCGGCACCTCGGGCCGCTCGGCCAGCACCGGCCGCAACTGCTCCCAGACCAGGGCGGCCAGCTCGCGGAGGTCCCCGACGCACGGTTCGGCCCGGCGGTCCTGCCGTCCGGGGTACTGGATCGCGGCGACCTCGACGGCCGGGGAGAGGGCGGCGGACACCGGGTTGAAGTAGCTGGCCGATCCCCCGGCGTGCGGGAAGCAGATCAGGCGGACCCGGCTGCCGGGCGCCTGGTGGTACCGGCGCACCCACAGGCTGGTGTCGGAGGGGGTGTGCGTCGTCACGTCGTGGTTCCTCTGTTCTGTCGTCTGTCGTCTGTTGTCTGTCGGGTGGATCACGGGCTACTGATTGCTGATTACCGACTTACTGGCTACGGAATACGAAACACGGCTACGAGCCCACGAGTTGCCGAATGTGGAGGACGAGTCACAGGTCACAGCTCACAGGTCGGTGCACCAGTCGTGGACGGCCCGCGGGTCGACGGGCCGGCCGGGGCCGACCAGCAGGGTGGGGACCGGCGGCTCGGTGAACTGCCGGGCGGGCAGCAGCCGGAGGTAGCCGCCGGTGGCCAACAGCCGCCCGTCGTGCAGGACTTGCGGGTCGCCCGCCGCCAGACCGTCGGTGAGTTCGGCGGCGAGGATGTCGGCCGGGTCGGCGTCCGGCTCGGGGGCGTTGATCAGTACCAGCCCGGCCGGGGCGCGCCCGGACTCCGCGAGCAGCCGGGCAACCTCGGCGGCCGGTACGGCGGCGGAGCCGTGTCCGGCCAGCACGACCGGCCGCGCCCCCGCCAGGTCCGTGACTGCGTCGGCGAGCCGGTTCACCAGCGCCTCGAACGAGGGCGGCAGGCTCTCACCGGGCCCGAACCCGGGGGCCGGCAGCAGCAGTACGTCCCGCACCCCGTCGAACGCGGCCCCGAGAGCGGCGTACCGCTCGGGCCCTGACACCGCGGTCAGCGGTCCGAGGCAGACCAGGGCGGGCTGCTCCGGGCCGCGGGCGAGGTGTATCGGTCGCGCCGGGGCGGCGGGGGTGTGGCGGCCGGTCCAGCGCGGGTCGAAGGCGACCGCCGAGCCGAGCGTGTGCAGCAGTTCGGCGGTCCGGCCCTCCTCGGACGCCCGCACCAGCAGCGGTCCGAACACGCCGTCCGCCGGGCGGGGCGAGGACACGGTCTCGGGGGCGGTGGTGGGGGCGGTCGTGGGAGCCGTCTCGTCCTGGTCCAGGAGTTCCAGGAGGTGGGCGACGACGTCGGCCGGGGAGGGGAAGTCGTAGATCAGGGCGGCGGGCAGGTCCAGTCCGGCGGCGGCGGCCAGGCGGGTGCGCAGTTCGACGCCGGTGAGGGAGGCGAAGCCCTGGTCCAGGAAGTCCTTGCCGTGCTCCACGTGGTCCGCCGAGGGGTGGCCGAGGACATCGGCCGCGATGGCCCGTACGGTCCCGAGGAGGTGGCCGTGCCTGGCCTCCTCCGGGAGTTCGGCGAGCCTGCGGCGCAGCCCGCCCGGCTCCGGCTGCGGCGCGGCCGGGGCCTCATCGGGCGAGGGTCCGGCGGTCGGGCCGACGCCCGTGAGCTGTTCGCGGGTGCGCCGGACGAAGGGCGCCAGCACCGGCAGCGCGGGCCGCAGCGCCTCGGCCAGGGCACCGGAGCCGTCGCCGAGGACGCGGACCAGCTCCTCGACGTCCTCGTTCTCGATCGCCGCCCACAGACCGGCGTCCGGTGCGGCCGGGGGCGGGGCGTCGTGCAGCCAGTAGGGGGTGCGCTGGAAGGCGTACGTCGGCAGGTCGACGCGGGTCGCGCCGGTGCCGTCGAAGCACGCGGGCCAGTCGACCGGGACGCCGTGGGCGAAGAACGCGGCCAGCGCGGTGGCCAGTGCCTGGCGGTCGGAGCGGTCGGTGCGGAGGAGTGGCACGGCGACGGGCGCTATGGGCGCGACGGAGCCGGGGGTGCCCGGTGGGGTGCTGGACGCCATCGCGGACAGGACCGCGTCCGGGCCGATTTCCACCAGTACGCGGATGCCGCGTTCCGCCAGTGCGGTCAGGCCGTCGCCGAACCGTACGGCCTCCCGGACGTGCCGGGTCCAGTAGTCGGGGTCGGTGACCGTGCCGGGCTCGGCGAAGCGGCCGGTGAGGCAGGAGACCAGCGGCAGTTGGGGCTCGTTGTAGGTCAGGCTCTCGGCCACCGCTCGGAACTCGGCCAGCATCGGGTCCATCAGCGGCGAGTGGAAGGCGTGACTGACCGTCAGTTGTTTGACGCGCAGGCCCTGTTCGCGCCAGCGAGACGCCAACTCGCCTACGGCTTCCGCCGTTCCGGAGACCACCACGGCCCGGGGGCCGTTGACGGCGGCGACGGCGACGTCGGCCCGTTCGCCGTATTCCTGGAGCGTCTTGCGGACGGCGTCCTCGGTCTCCTCGACGGCCAACATGGCCCCGCCTGGCGGCAGTGCGCGCATGAGGCGGGCGCGGGCGGCCACCAGGGTGGCGGCGTCGGGGAGCGACCAGACGCCGACCAGGTGGGCGGCGGTCAGTTCGCCGATGGAGTGCCCGGCCAGGGCGTCCGGGGTCACGCCCCAGGACTTCAGCAGCCGGTACAGGGCGACTTCCAGGGCGAACAGCGCGGGCTGGGTGAAGCCGGTGTCGTCGATCAACTCGGCCTCGGGTGTGCCGCGTTCGGCGAACAGCACCTCGCGCAGCGGACGGTCGAGCAGCCCCTCGAACGCCGCGCACGTCTCGTCGAGCGCGCGCCGGAACACAGGCTGGTCGGCGTACAACTGCCGTCCCGCGCCCGCGCGTTGACTGCCCTGGCCGGAGAAGAGGAAGGCCGTGCCGCCGCCGTCGGGTCGGCCGGTGACCGTCCCCGGGGCGACCTCGTCTCCGGCGAGGGCCCGCAGCGCCGCCGTCAGTGCGGCCGGGTCGTCGCCGACCAGGGCGGCGCGGTGTTCCAGGGCGGCCCGGGAGGTGGCCAGCGAGTAGGCGATGTCGGCCAGCCGGTCGCCGCCGGTCTCGAGGCGGTCGGCGAGCCGGCCTGCTTGGGCGCGCAGCGCCGCCGCGCTCCGGGCCGACAGCAGAAGCGGCGCCAGTGACTGTCGTACGTCGGCGGGCGGTTGCCGGTCGGGGGCGGGGGCCGGCTGTTCCAGCAGGACGTGCGCGTTGGTGCCGCTGACGCCGAAGGAGGAGACGGCGGCCCGGCGCGGGCGGCCGGTGTCCGGCCAGGGCACGGACCGGGTGAGCAGTTGCACCGCGCCGGCGGTCCAGTCGATGTGCGGGGACGGTTCGTCGACGTGCAGGGTGCGCGGGGCGATGCCGTGCCGCAGCGCCATGACCGTCTTGATCACGCCGGCGACGCCCGCCGCCGCCTGGGTGTGGCCGATGTTCGACTTGACCGAGCCGAGCAGCAACGGCCTTTCCTCGGGCCGCCCTTGGCCGTAGACGGCCAGCAGGGCCTGCGCCTCGATCGGGTCGCCGAGTGTGGTGCCGGTGCCGTGGGCCTCGACCAGGTCGATTTGGTCGGGGCCGAGCCGGGCGGCGGCCAACGCCTGCCGGATGACGCGCTGTTGGGCGGGGCCGTTGGGGGCGGTGAGACCGTTGCTCGCGCCGTCCTGGTTGACGGCCGAGCCCCGGACGACGGCCAGCACCGGGTGGCCGAGCCGCCGGGCGTCGCTGAGCCGCTCCAGCAGCAGCATGCCCGCGCCCTCGCCCCAGCCCGTGCCGTCGGCGGCGGCGGCGAACGGCTTGCAGCGGCCGTCGGCGGCCATGCCGCGCTGCCGGCTGAAGTCGATGAACACGCCCGGCGTGGACAGCACCGTGACACCGCCCGCCAGCGCCATCGCGCACTCTCCGGAGCGCAGCGCCTGCGCGGCCAGGTGCAGGGCGACCAGCGACGACGAACACGCCGTGTCCACCGTCACCGCAGGGCCCTCCAGGCCGAGCGTGTAGGCGATGCGGCCGGAGGCGACGCTCGCCGAGCCGCCGGTGCCGAGGAAACCGTCGACGCCCTCGGGCACCGAGCGCAGCCGGGAGGCGTAGTCGTGGTACATCAGCCCGGCGAAGACACCGGTGCTGCTGCCGCGCACCGACTGCGGGTCGATGCCCGCGCGTTCGAACGCCTCCCACGACGTCTCCAGCAGCAGCCGCTGCTGCGGGTCCATCGCCAGCGCCTCGCGGGGCGAGATGCCGAAGAAGCCCGCGTCGAACTCGGCGGCGTCGGGCAGGAAGGCCCCGTGGCGCGCGTAGCTGCGGCCGGCCCGTCCGGGCTCGGGGTCGTAGAGCGCCTCCAGGTCCCAGCCCCGGTCGCCGGGCAGGTCGCCGACCGCGTCGGTCTCGCCGGCCACCAGGTCCCACAGTTGTTCGGGGCTCGCGACGCCGCCGGGGTAGCGGCAGGCCATGGCGACGATGGCGATCGGCTCGGTGCTGCTCCGGGCGGCCGGTGCGGTCGTGAGGGAGGCGGTCGGGGCGGTGCCTAGCAGTTCCGTGGCGAGGCGGGCGGCCAGGGCGCTGGGCGTGGGGTGGTCGAAGACGAGGGTGACCGGCAGGCGGATGCCGGTGGCGGCGGCGAGCCGGTTGCGCAGGTCGACGGCGGTCAGCGAGTCGAAGCCGAGATCCTTGAAGGTGCGGGTCGCGCCGACCGCGTCGGGTGAGGCGTGGCCCAGCACGGCGGCGGCCCGGTCCCGGACCAGGACGGTCAGTTCGCGGTCGCGTTCGGCCTCGGGCAGGGCGGCCAACCGGGCGGCCCAGGCGGCTCCGGCGTCGGCCGGGACGCCGACGGCCGCCGCCGTGCGCCGCACCCGGACCGGCACCAGGGTCCGCCACAGCGGGGCCAGCCCGGTGGCGGCGGCCTGGGCGCGCAGCGCGGGCAGGTCCAGCAGCACCGGCACGACCGCCGGTGCGCGGCCGGCGGCGCAGGCCGCGTCGAGCAGGCGCATGCCGCGCTCGTCGTCGAGCGGCAGGACGCCGCCCCGGGCCATACGACGCCGGTCGGTGTCGTTGAGGTGGCCGGTCATACCGCTGGCCGAGGCCCAGAAGCCCCAGGCGAGCGAGGTGGCGGGCAGTCCGGCGGCCCGGCGGTGGGCGGCCAGGGCGTCCAGGTAGGTGTTGCCGGCCGCGTAGCCGGCCTGGCCCGGGGTGCCGACCACGCCGGTGAGCGAGGAGAACAGCACGAACGCGGTCAGGTCGAGGGCGCGGGTGAGCTCGTGGAGGTTCCAGGCGGCGTCGGCCTTGGGCCGCAGGACGGTGTCCAGCCGCCCGGCGTCCAGGGTACCGATGGTGCCGTCGTCGAGGGCCCCCGCCAGGTGCAGTACGGCCCGCAGCGGCCGTTCGGCGGGTACGGCGGCCAGCAGCCTGGCCAGGTCGTCGCGGTCGGCGGCGTCGCAGGCGGCCACGGTGACCTCGGCACCCAGCTCGGTCAGTTCGGCGGCGAGCGCGGCCGCGCCCGGGGCGGCGGGGCCCTGCCGGGAGGCCAGCAGCAGGTGCCGTACGCCGTGCGCGGTGACCAGGTGACGGGCGGTCAGGCGGCCCAGCACACCGGTGCCGCCGACGAGCAGGGCGGTGCCGGCCGGGTCCCAGGGCAGCGGGGAGTCGTCGGCGGGCGGCGGCAGCCGGACGAGGCGGGGCACGGTCATGGTCCCGGCGCGCAGGGCCAGTTGGGTCTCGTCGGCGGCGAGCGCGGCGGGCAGGGCGGACCAGGAGCGGGGGTCGCCGTCGGTGTCCACCAGCAGGAAACGGCCCGGGTGCTCCGACTGGGCGGACCGCACCAGGCCCCAGACGGCGGCGGCGGGCAGATCGGTGACCGCCTCACCGGCCACGGCGGGCGCCGCGCCGCAGGTGAGGACGACCAGGCAGGAGTCGTCGAAGCGGGCGTCCGCCAGCCATTGCTGGACGGTGCCCAGGACATCGGCGGTCAGTTCGCGGGCCCCGGAGCGGGCCCCGGACGGGGCGACGCCGTGGGCGCGCAGGTCCAGCAGCACCACGGGGGGCGGCGCGGGGCCGTCACCGACGGCGGACAGGTCCGGATGTGTGTCGAGGGTGACACCGGCGGCGGCCAGCGGCTCCCAGGCATGTGCCTGCGTCTGCGCCGATAGCTCGCCGATGAGGGCCCAGGTCTGCTCGCCGTGGCGCTCCGGATCGGCTTCCGGGACGGCTACGGAGGTCCACTCGACGGCGTACAGATCGTCGCCCCCGCTGCCTGTGAGGGTCTCGTCGGTCATCGGGCGCAGGACAAGCGCGCCCACGGTCGCGACCGGGGCACCGGCCGCGTCGGCGACGGCGAGCGACACCGTGTCCGGCGCGGTCTGCCGCAGCCGTACGCGCAGCACCGACGCCCCGTGGGCGTGCAGCACGGTGTCGGCGAACGAGAACGGCAGCCGGCCTTGGCCGTCCGGGTCGTCGGCGAACAGGCCGGCGGCCATGATGGTGTGCAGCGCGGCGTCCATGAGCGCCGGGTGCAGGGCGTAGCGGGCGGCCTGCCGGTGCTGGTCGGCGGGGAGTTCGACGTCGGCGTACACCTCGTCGCCGAGCCGCCAGGCGCGGCGCAGGCCCTGGAAGGCGGGGCCGTAGCCATAGCCGCTCTCGGCCAGCGCCGGGTAGAAGCCGTCGGTGTCGACGGCCTCGGCCCCGGCCAGCGGCCAGACGGTCAGGGACTCGCCGGACAGTGCCGTGCCGGAGACGGGGGCGGGGCCGGAGGCGAGGGAGCCGGTGGCGTGGCGGGTCCAGGGGAGGTCGTCGTCGGCGTCGTCGGGGGCCGAGTGGACGGTCAGCGGCCGGCGGCCGGTGCCGTCGGGGGCTCCGACTCGGACCTGGACGCGTACGCCGCCGGTCGCGGGGAGCAGCAG
Source organism: Streptomyces sp. yr375 (assembly GCF_900110755.1). Lineage (GTDB taxonomy): Bacteria > Actinomycetota > Actinomycetes > Streptomycetales > Streptomycetaceae > Streptomyces. The sequence continues at coordinate 6,713 of NZ_FOFF01000061.1, read as the reverse complement.
CGGGGTCTCGACGGTCAGTTCCTCGACCCGGTCGCAGCCCGCCTGGTCGGCGGCGCGCAGCGCGAACTCCAGGAACGCCGTGCCGGGCAGCAGTACGGTCCCCCGCACGGTGTGGTCCGCCAGCCATGGCCGGCCGCGCAGCGCGAGGCGGCCGGTGAGCACCAGGCCGTCGCCCTCGGCCAGGGTCATGGCCGCGCCCAGCAGCCCGTGGTCGACGCCCGCCAGGCCCAGGCCCGTCGGATCGCCCGCGCCCGGTACCGGTGCGGACGGCCAGAAGCGGCGGTGCTGGAAGGCGTACGTCGGCAGGTCCACCGGGGCGGCCGGGGTGCCGGGCAGCAGGGCCGGCCAGTCCACGGCCGCGCCGGAGCAGAACGCCTCCGCGACGGACGCCGTGAAGCGTGCCGGGCCGCCGTGGTCGCGGCGCAGGGTGCCCAGCGCGGTGCCGCCGCCCGCCTCGTCCAGGGTCTCCTGCACGGGCACGGCCAGCACGGGGTGCGGGCTGACCTCGACGAACACCGCGTGTCCGGCACCGGCCAGGGTCCGTACGGCGTCGTGCAGCCGCACCGGGTGGCGCAGGTTCTCGTACCAGTAGCGGGCGTTCAGTTCGGCGCCCTCGACCCATGCGCCGGTGTACGTCGACAGCATCGGCACGGCGGGGGCGCGCGGGGTGATGTGGGCGAGGGCGCCGGTGATCTCGGCGGCGAGTTCCTCGACCATCGCGGAGTGCGAGGCGTAGTCCACGGCTATCCGGCGGGCCTCGACGCCGGCCTGCGCGCAGGCGGCCAGGAAGGCGTCCAGGGCCGCGGCCTCTCCGGAGACGACCACGGAGCGGGGCCCGTTGACGGCCGAGACGCCGACGCCGACGCCGGTACCGACGCCGTGGTCGTCCGCCGTCAGCTCACGGACGCGTTCGACCGGGGCGGAGACCGAGGCCATGCCGCCGGTGCCCGCGAGGCGGGTGATCGCCCTGGAGCGCAGGGCGACCACGCAGGCCGCGTCGTCCAGCGACAGCGCGCCCGCCACGTAGGCGGCGGCGATCTCGCCCTGCGAGTGCCCGACCACGGCGGCGGGCGTCACGCCCACCGACCGCCACAGCGCGGCCAGCGACACCAGGACCGCGAACAGCGCCGGCTGGACCACGTCCACCCGGCCCAGTTCGGTGCCGTCACCGGTGAGCACTTCGGTCAGCGACCAGTCGACGTAACGGGCCAGTGCCGTCTCGCAGTCGGCGATCGACGCGGCGAACACCGGGCTGGTGCCCAGCAGTTCACGGGCCATGCCCGCCCACTGCGCACCCTGCCCGGGGAAGACGAAAACAACGCCGCCGCGTCTCGCGGCTCGTCCGCGTACGACGCTTCCCGGCTGGTCATCGCCGACCGCCAACGCCTCGGCGGCCAGGCGCAGTTCGGCCCCGGTCGCACCGAGCAGAACGGCACGCTCCTCAAAGACCGTCCGCCCACAGGCCAACGCCCGTCCCACGGCGCGGAGATCGGGTGCCGGTGTCCCGCCCGGTCCTGCGGTATCCCCTGCGGCGAACCGGGCGAAACCGGCGAGGCGGTCGGCCTGCGCAGCCAGTGCTTCGGGGGTACGGGCCGTGACGATCCAGGGGATGGACGGGGCCGACTCGTGAGCGAAGGGCGCGAGGGCGGCGGCAGGGCCAGAGGCAGGCTGGGAGGCGGCTTCGGCCGGTTCAGCGGGGGCGGCAGTGGCCGGGGCGACCGGCTTGCCAGGGGCGGAGGCCGGGGCCGAGCCCGAACCCGAGGCCGGGGCCGAGGCGTTGGCCGGGGCCGGGGCCGAGGCGTTGGCCGGGGCCGGGGCCGAGGCGTTGGCCGGGGCCGAGGCGTTGGCCGGGGCCGGGGCCGGTTCCGGGGCTGCTTCGAGGATGGTGTGGGCGTTGGTGCCGCTGACTCCGAAGGAGGAGACCGCTGCTCGTCTGGGGGCGCCGGTCTGGGGCCAGGGGGTCGTCTCGGTCAGGAGTCGGACCGCGCCCGCGGACCAGTCGACGTGCGGGGTGGGCTCGTCCACGTGCAGGGTGGGCGGCAGGACTCCGTGGCGCATCGCCATGACCATCTTGATGATGCCCGCCACGCCCGCCGCCGCCTGCGTGTGGCCGATGTTGGACTTCACCGACCCGAGCCACAAGGGCCGTTGCGGGTCGCGGCCCTGACCGTAGGTGTCGAGCAGGGCCCGCGCCTCGATGGGGTCGCCCAGGGTCGTCCCCGTGCCGTGCGCCTCGACGGCGTCGACCTCGGCGGCCGACAGGGCCGCGGTGGCGAGGGCCTGCCGGATGACCCGGCGCTGCGAGGGGCCGTTGGGGGCGGTCAGGCCGTTGGACGCGCCGTCCTGGTTGACGGCGGAGCCCCGCACCACCGCCAGGATCCGGTGGCCGTTGCGCTGCGCGTCGGACAGCCGCTCCACCAGCAGCATGCCGACGCCCTCGCCCCAGCCCGTACCGTCCGCTCCCGCCGCGAACGCCTTGCAGCGGCCGTCCGCCGCCAGACCGCGCTGCCGGCTGAAGTCGACGAAGATGCCGGGGCTCGTCATGACGGTGACGCCGCCCGCGAGCGCCATGGTGCACTCGCCGCGCTGGAGCGCCTGGGCGGCCAGGTGCAAGGCGACAAGCGAGGAGGAGCACGCGGTGTCGACGGTGACCGCCGGGCCCTCCAGGCCGAGGACGTACGACAGTCGGCCGGACATGACGCTCGCCGAGTTGCCGGTCCCGATGTAGCCCTCGATGCCCTCGGTCGGGTCGCCGAGCAACTGGGCGGTGTACTGCTGGCCGTTGGAGCCGACGAACACGCCGGTGCGGGAGCCGCGCAGGGTGGTCGGGTCGAGGCCCGCGCGCTCGACGGCCTCCCAGCCGGTCTCCAGCAGCAGCCGCTGCTGCGGGTCCATCGCCAGCGCCTCACGCGGCGAGATCCCGAAGAACTCCGGATCGAAGTCGCCGGCCCCCTCCAGGAATCCGCCCTCGCGGACGTAGGACGTGCCGGGGTGGTCCGGGTCCGGGTCGTACAACGCCTCCACGTCCCAGCCCCGGTCGTCGGGGAAGCCGTCCAGCGCGTCCGTACCGGAGGCCACGAGGTCCCACAGTTGTTCCGGCGAACCGACCCCGCCCGGGAACCGGCAGGCCATGCCGACGATCGCCACCGGCTCCTGCCCGCCCTCCTCCAACTCGCGCACCCGCTGCCGGGTCTCGTGCAGGTCGGCCGTCACCCGCTTCAGGAAGTAGCGGAGCTTCTCCTCGTTCGCCATGTCGTGTCACACCTCGGGGTGGGGCCGGTAGATCGTGGTCGCGGTCGGGGGACCGGTTTTCGGGCTGGTGGGGCCGGCCCGGTGCGCTGGTGCCGCCGCGGCGGCGGAACGAGCTGTTACGCGCGGGATGAGCCGTCGCTGCGGGATGAGAACTGTTGCTGCGCGATGAGCCGTTGCTGCGGGCGGTCAGGAGATCCCGAACTCCTTGCCGATGAAGTCGAAGACCTCGTCGTCGGTGGCGTCGCCCAACTCGTCCCGTACGGCGTTCTCGGCCGCCGGGTCGCGGTGGGCGGCGCCGTCCGACCAGACCGCCAGCAGCGCGCCGAGGCGGGTGCCGATCGCGTTCCGGGTCGCCGGGTCGGTGTCCAGCGGGGACAGGCCCGAAAGCACCGACTCCAGGGAGTTGAGCTGCCGCAGTCCGGCGTCGGCGGTGGCCGGTCCGGCGTCGGGCAGGAGCTGGGCGAGCAGTTCCTCGGCCAGCGCGGTGGGGGTCGGATGGTCGTAGACGAGGGTGGTCGGCAGCCGCAGGCCGGTCGCCTTGTCGAGCCGGTTGCGCAGTTCGACGGCCGTGAGCGAGTCGAAACCCATGTCGCGCAGGGCCCGTTGGGGGTCGATGTCCTGCGCCGCGCCGTGTCCGAGGACGAGCGCCACCTCGGCGCAGACCAGGTCCAGGGCGATCCGGTCCCGTTCGGCCGGACCGGCCGCGCCGAGCCGGGCCCCGAACGCGGGCCGCGTCTCCTCGGCGGCCACGCCGACGGCCGCCAGCACCGCTGCCGCCTGCGGCACCCCGCCGAGCAGCGCGCTGCGCCGGACCGCGGTGTAACCGGCCGCGAACCGGGGCCAGTCCGCGTCCATGACCGCGACGGTCGTGTCCCCCGAGGCCAGGGCACGGGCCAGGGCGGCCACCGCCCGGTCGGGAGCCATCGCCGGCAGCCCGGCACCGCCCGTACGGCTGCGGGCCAGGTCGCTGTCGGCGGCCATGCCGCCGTCGGCCCAGGGGCCCCACGCGATCGCGGTGGCGGGCAGCCCGGCCGCCCGCCGGTGCTGCGCGAGAGCGTCCAGTACGGCGTTCGCGGCCGCGTAGTTGGCCTGTCCGGCACCGGCGACCGTGCCGGCCACCGAGGAGAACAGCACGAACGCGGAGAGATCGCGGCCCCGATCACGGTCGCGGGTCAACTCGTGCAGGTGCCAGGCCGCGTGGGACTTGGCGGCCAGGACACCGGCGAACCGGTCGGCGGTCAGGCCGTCGATGACGCCGTCGTCCAGGACACCGGCGGTATGGAAGACGGCGGTCAGCGGCCGGTCGGCGGGAATCCCGTCGAGCAGGGCCGCGAGCCGGTCCCGGTCCGCGATGTCGCAGGCCTCGATGGTCACCGACAGCGCCCCCGCTTCGGCCAGTTCCTTGCCCAACTGCTCGGCACCGGGCGCTTCCTGCCCACGGCGACTGACCAGCAGCAGATGCTCCGCCCCCTGCCGGACCAGCCACCGGGCGACATGGCCGCCGAGGGCACCGGTGCCACCGGTGACCAGGACGGTGCCCGGACCTGGCGTCCAGTCGGTGGAGCCGAGGGAGCCGGTGGAGTCAAGAGACCCTGTGGAGTCAAGGGACCCGGTCGGGGCGGTCAGGGCCGTCGGGGCCGGTTCGAGACGGGCGGCCAGCGCGTGGTCCGGACGCAGCGCCAACTGGTCCTCGCCGGTCTGGGACAGCGCCCCGGCCAGGCGTACGCCCACCGCCGGGGTGAGGTCGCCGGGCAGGTCGACCAGGCCACCCCAGCGCTGCGGGTACTCCAGCGCGGCGACCCGGCCCAGACCCCACACCCCGGCCCGCGCGGGTTCGACGATCCGCTCCGAGGCCGTCGTGACGACCGCGCCCTGCGTGGCACACCACAACGGGGCATCGATGCCCACGTCACCGAGAGCCTGAATCAGCCCGGTGGTCGCCGACAGGCCGACCGGGACGGCCCCGGTGCCCCCGTTATGTCCATCGCCCCCGTCCTGTCCGTCGCTCCCGTCGCTCCCGTCGTGCCAGCCGAGCAAGGAGAGGACGCCCGAGACTGCCGGGGCGGCCGTTGCCTCCAGCGCCTCGCGCAGCGTTGCAGCGATCGTCTCGCGGTCGGCGCTGCCCGGATCCAGCACGACGTGTGCGACGGCGGCCCCGGCCAGTTCCAGAGCCTCGGCCGCCTGGCGGGCGGTGGGTCCCGCGTCCGGTGTGCTCACCAGCAGCCAACCACCGCGCAGTTCCGGCGTGGGCAGACTCACCGGACGCCACGCCAGGCGATAACGCCAGCCGTCGGCCGTGGCGCTCTCATGCTGCCGACGACGCCAGGAGGACAGCGCGGGCAGAGCATCGGCCAGGGCATCCAGACCGTCGCCGGCGAGTGCCTCGAGGTCTTCGCGTTCGACGGCCTCCCAGAACCTCCGGTCGATCTCGCTGCCCGACCCGTCCGGCGTGTGCGTCGTGTGCGTCGTGTGCGGTACGGCGGTGGACACCTCGGGCCAGTAACGGCTGCGCTGGAACGGGTACGTCGGCAGCTCGACCCGGCGGACACCCGAGCCCGCGTAGTACGCCGACCAGTCCACCACCACACCGCGCACGTGCAGGGACGCAAGCGCGGACGCCACGCTGATGCCCTCGGCCCGGTCCCGGCGCAACACTGGTACGCACGCCTGCCCCGCGTCCAGGGACTGCGTGGCCGCCGCCGACAACACGCCGTCCGGGCCCACTTCCAGCAGGGTGGCCACACCCCGGTCCCGCAGCGTCACGATCCCGTCGGCGAAACGGACGGCCTCGCGGACGTGCCGGACCCAGTACTCCGGTGAGCACAGTTCGTCGGCCGTGGCGATCTCACCGGTCAGGTTCGAGACGACCGGGATACGCGGGGCGTCGTACGACAGGCCTTCGGCCAGGCGGCGGAACTCGGCCAGCATCGGGTCCATCAACGGCGAGTGGAACGCATGACTGACCGTCAACTGCTTGACCCGGCGTCCCTGTTCACGCCAGCGCAACTCCAACTCCGCGACTGCTTCCGCATCACCGGAGACCACGACCGACGAGGGTCCGTTAACCGCCGCGACGGCAACACGCTCGTCCAGCTCCAGCAGTACGTCCGCCTCGGTCGCCTGCACCGCCAACATCGCACCGCCCGAGGGCAGTTCGCCCATCAGACGACCACGCGCCGCGACCAGCGTGCACGCGTCGTCCAGGGACCAGACACCGGCCACGTACGCGGCGGCGATCTCACCGATGGAATGACCGGCGACGAAGTCGGGCGTCACGCCCCACGACTCCAGCAGCCGGAACAGGGCCACTTCGACCGCGAACAACGCAGGCTGGGTGAACTCCGTCCGGTCGATCACCTTCTCCGCATCCTCAAAAAGCACTTCACGCAACGGACGTTCCAACAGCCCGTCGAAGCGCACACACACCTCGTCCAACGCATCCGCGAACACGGGATGCGCCT
>NZ_FOFF01000039.1 GCF_900110755.1 Streptomyces sp. yr375 | reverse complement strand
GTCCCCAAGGATCTCGAACTCCACCTGGTCCTGGACAACTACGCCACCCACAAGACCGAGCCGGTCAAGAAGTGGCTGCTTCGCCACCCCCGCTTCCACCTGCACTTCACCCCCACCTCGGCGTCCTGGCTCAACCTCGTCGAGCGCTGGTTCGCCGAACTGACCTGCCGCAAACTCCGCCGCTCGGCCCACCGCAGCGTGGTCGAACTCGAACGCGACATCCGCGGCTGGATCAACGAGTGGAACAAGAACCCCAAGCCGTTCGTCTGGACGAAGACCGCCGACGACATCCTCGACACCCTCGCCGCATACTGCACACGAATTAACGACTCAGGACACTAGGGGGACGGCATGGGGTCGCTTTCCCGAGACGTCGAGACCAGCATGGCGGCAAGGGCCGGACGCGGCGCGTGAGTTCTCATGGTGGGGGCTGGAAAGCATGGGCTGGGGCCAATGGGATCGGATGGCCGTCGAAGGGGCCAGGCTCGGGCTGGGCGGCATGGCACTCGACGGAGCCCACGGCCCGATCGACCGTGCGCGAGCCGTCCGCCTGGTCCAACAGGCCCTGGACACGGGGGTCGTCCTGATCGACACGGCCGACTCCTCGCTCCGCGGCACGGTGCGCCGAGTCGTCGGCCGGGCGGTCGCCTCCCGCCGCGGCGACGCGTTGATCGCCGTCCACAGCCGCCCGTTCGACGGCGGCGGCGACGGCGGCGACGTCACGGCGGGGGCGGGCCCCCGGACACTGGTCGCCGACTGCGAACGGGCGCTGAAACAGCTCGGCCTCGACTGCATCGACGTGTACGTGGTGCATCCCGGCGGTCCGGGGGCGCCGATCGAGGAACAGATCGGCGAGCTGAGCGGACTGGTGCAGGCCGGGAAGATCCACGGCGTCGGGGTCGGCGTCGGGATCGGCGGTGCATGTCCGACACAACTGGCCCGCGCCCACGCCACCCACCCCATCGCCGTCCTCGCCGTCGAGTACTCGCTGTGGCAGCGGCAGGCGGAGTGCGAACTTCTCCCGCTGGCCCGGCGGTTGGGCATCAGGCTGATGGCCTGTCAGCCGCTCGGGCGCGGGCTGCTCACCGGCCGGATCACCGCCGCGACACGGCTCGGCGCGCGGGATCCGCGGCGCGTCGACCCCCGGTTCTCGGCCGAGGGGCTGTCGGCCGCCCAGAACTCGCTGCGAGCACTAGAGGCGATCGCCGCCGACACGCATCTCGGGGCGGGGCGACTGGCCCTGGCCTGGCTGCTCTCCCGTGGAGCGGACGTCATTCCGGTGCCGAGCACCCGAGACCCCGTCCATCTGGAGATGAACCTGTCGACCTGTGACCTCCGCCTCGAGCCGGAGACACAGCACAGGTTGAGCGCGATCTTCGGTCGGGGAGGCGGCGATCCGCTCTAGCGGTCGCGCTGCGGCGAGATCAACGACGCGGCGATGCCCTTGTTGACGGCGTCGATTCTCGAATTGGCGTCCAGCTTGGCGAATATGTTGCGCAGATTCCGCTTCACCGTCGCCTCGGACAGGAGAAGCCGATGGGATATCTGGTTGTTCGTGAGGGCCTGCGCCACGAGCCGGAGGATCTCCAGCTCGCGAGGGGAGAGCAGGACGTCGTCCGATCCCTGTAGTTGGGCGAGGGACCCACGGGAGACGGCGAGCACCATGCGGTCGGGGTTGTGCCGAACGCTGCGTATCGCCGATATCAGTTCCCGGTGGTCCACGCTCTTCAGCAGATAACCCCGGATGCCGGCCGCGATCAGCCGCCGAAGCAACTGCGGTCCGTCGTACATGCTCACGATGATGATCTGGGACGTCGGAGAGAGGGCGCGCATCCGGGTCACGGTGTCCGTGGGTTCGCCGCCGGGAATCTCGATGTCCAGCAGGACGATGTCCGGACGGTGCCGTGTGACGCGGGCGACCGCCGCTTCACTGTGGTCGGCCTCGCCCACGACGGTCATGTCGTCCTGGGAGTCGATGATCTCCCGCAGCCCCTCGCGCACCAGGGCGTGATCGTCGACCAGGACGACGGTGATTCCCGCGCCGCCCGCAGCCCGTCCGGCATCGCCTTCCTCACGCTCCGCACGTTCCTTACGTTCCTTACGCGGGCTCACAGGGCGGGCACTTCCTTGAGGGGGATCGCGAACTCCACGACTGTCCCGAGGCCGATCCGACTGTTGATCACCGCTGTTCCCCCGAGCAGCCCTGCCCGCTCCCGCATGCAGGACAGGCCGAGGCCGTCGGTGTCCTCGTGCCGTCGCGCGTCGAAGCCGCAGCCGTCGTCCCTGACCGAGGCGCGGAGTTCATGCGGAGTGACGGTCACGCGGATGAGCACCACGCGGGCGCCGGCATGGCGCAGCGCGTTGTGCGAGGCCTCTCTGACCATGAGGAAGACCTCGTCGAGCACTTCCGGCCGGGCCCACCCTTCGTCTCCGCTGATCTGAAGGTGGACGTCGACGCCGTCGCAGTCGGCTGCTTCCAGATAGTGGACGAGGCTTTTCTCGAGATTCCTCGAGATCTCGCCGGTGTGCAGATCCGAGGTCAGGGCGCGCAGTTCTTTTATGGTGCTCCGGATCGCCAGCCTTGCCTTCTCCACCCTGGCGTTCGCCTTCTCCGGATCGCTCTTCTGATGAATGCCGAAGAGCTCGATGTTTCGATAAGCGGTACTCACCCCATGACCGATTCGGTCATGGAGTTCACGGGCTATCCGACTCTGTTCCTTCACCTGTGCTTCGTGAACGGTTTCGACGAGGAGCGCGGTGTAGCTTTCCAGGGCCTCGTCGACCCGAAAGGAAATACTCTGGTGCAGTGCGGAAGCGATCAGGTTGATGAGGGGCAATGGTCGGGCGAAGGAAGCGACCAGTGCCGACGCCTCGCGAAGAAGAACGGTATGGAGGAGTGCTGAGGCCGTCAGTGATTCCTGGGGGTGGATACCCTGGGCGGCCCGCCGGGCCCCGTCGGCGCGGATCGCCGGCCGGTGGCTCCTGTCTGTCCGAACCCGACCGGATCGAAGGCTCAGCACGACGTCGGCCGTTGTCCGGTCGGCGTGCGTCAGTTCCTGGTCCAGTGTCACCGGATCACGAGCCAAGGCGTGGTCGCCGGCGCGGAGTTCGGCTTCGAATGCTGCCCGAATCCTGGGAGAATGCGTTTCGAGTAATGCGGCCGCTCGATGCGCCTCTGCTGTGAATGCACTGTGAGTCTTCAGCATCCTGGCGCCCCTTCCGTGATGCAGAGAGCCCTATTGGTTGAAGATTAACTCTTCGATGCGGGGGAGGGAGATTGACGCCGTCAGGGAGGCGTCAAGATTCGCGGCGACTTCTGCTCGTTTTCTGCCATGGCCGTCATGCCGGTCCGCCGTTTCATTTGTTGGAAACATCCCGTTTTGCCCGGCATTTCTTTGCTCGTCGTTGGATTCCTTTTTGGGCAATGCGAATGGTGATCCGAGTAGGGCGGGTGGGGTGCGGGCGTCGGTGTCGTGGCCGGTTCTCGCGGGTGCCGCCGTCGCCCTGGCGGGCGCGGTCGGGCCATGGCGTCGGTCATGGGCTCGGGGTGACAGGGGGTTTACCTGCGACGGTGACCGGACGGGGCTGCGACGCTGCTCCTTTCGATACCGGCGGTGACCCTGTCGGTCGCCCTGGGGTGCACGAACGTATCGTCCGGCTTGTTCGCCCCTCGGGATTCTGGTTAGCGTGAATGCGAAAGGCGGGCGATATTTCTCCGGCTCGGCCGACGATGCGGTTATGTAGGATTTCCGTAAACTTCTTGCCTGGTGAAAGTAAAAAATTCTGGGCGATTTCGCGGGGGAGAGGAAGGATGAGCATGTCGCTGATCGAGCGCGACGAGTCGGTGGACCTCCTGACCGGGCTGCTGTCCGACGCCATGGCGGGCCGGGGCCGGACCGTCCTGGTCGGCGGAGCCGTGGCGGTGGGCAAGAGCGCGCTCCTGGAGGCCGTCGCCGACGCGGCGGCGACGGCCGGTGCCCTGGTACTGGTGGCGGCGGCCTCGGAAGCGGAGACACCGATGTCCTTGGGCGTGATGGGCCAACTGCTGTGCAACGCGCCCCTCACCGCCGAAGAACGGGCGAACGTCGACCGGCTGCTCGACGTCGCGGCGGACGGCGGCCCCGGCGCACGACAACTCCCCATGGACCCGCGCGACGCTCACACCGTGTGCGCGGTACTGCTCGCGCTCTCCGCGCGGCAGCCGCTCGCCATCGTCGTCGACGACGTACACCATGCCGACCAGGCGTCCCTGACCTGCCTGTCCCACCTCGTGCGGCGCATGCACACGGCCCGCATCATGGCCGCGTTCGGCCACGCGGAGCAGGCACCGTACCGACACACCGGATTCCGGCTGGAGTTGCTGCGCAGGCCCGGCAACCGCATTCTTCAGGTGCCCCTGCTCACGGGGTGCGGGGTCCGGGCCATGACCGCCGACCGGCTGGGAGCCGAGGACGCCGACCGGCTCGCGGCCGACTGCCATGCCGTCAGCGGAGGCAATCCGCTGCTCCTGGAGGCGCTGCTCACCGGTCATCAGGCCGCCTTGCGCACCGTGGCCCCGGGCGGCGCTGCCAGAGGCTGCTCGGCCGAACTCGTGGTGGCCGACGGATACGGCCATGCCGTCGTCTCCTGTCTGCGCCGCTCGGGCTCCCGGGCCCTGACCGTGGCTCGGGGACTCGCGGTGCTCGGCTCGCCGGACGGAGTCGACCGACTGCTGGGGCTCGACCCCGGAAACGTCGACGAGACCTTGCGCGACCTGATGGCGGCCGGGCTGCTCGACGCCGGGACCTTCCGGCACCGCGTGGCCAGGTCCGCCGTACTCACGGACATGGACTCCTCGCAGCGCACCGAACTGCACGGCAGGGCAGCCGAGTTGACGCACGCCGAGGGGGCACTCGCCACCGTCGTCGCCGACCACCTGGTCGCCGCGTCCCACCCCGGAGCGCCCTGGACCGTCCCGGTGCTGGAGCGGGCCGCCGAGCTGGCCCTGTCCGAAGGCTTGACCGAGGGTGCCGTGGAATACCTCAGACTGGCCTGCCGCACCTGTGCCGACGAGCGTCGGCTGAGCAGGCTGAAGACCGCGCTCGTGCAGGCCGAATGGTGCGTCAACCCCAGCGCGCCGACCCCGTATCTCGCCGACCTCGCCGACGCGCAACGCCGGGGCCACCTGCGGGCCGGTGACGCCGTGGTGCTGGCCAGGGCGCTGCTGTGGCACGGGCGGTTCGCGGCGGCGAAGGACGTACTGCTCCGACTCGGCCGCTCCGGTGCGCCGCAGGATTCGGAGACCGCGCACGAACTGCGGATCGCCCGGTCCTGGCTGCGCTGCACCTACCCGCCCGTCCTGGAGTGCCTGCCCCGGGCCGAGCCGGAACCGCACCGCCAGGACCTTCCCTCGCTCGCCGTCGATCAGCGGCTGGAGGCCGCCGGCACTCTCGACTCCGTACTCGGCGCAGAGCCGTCCACGCAGGCGTGGTCCCAGGCCGAACGCGTACTGAGCCGCACCCGGTTGGGCGAGACGGGCATGGACACCGTTGAATCCGCCCTGCTGGCCCTGACCTACGGGCAGCGGCTCGACCGCGCCGCACTGCGCTGCGACGGCCTGCTCGACGAAGCCGTCGTACGCCGATCCCCCGGCCGACAGGCCAGGTTGCTGGCCATCCGGGCCGAAATCGCGTTGCGGCAAGGTGACTTGCCCGGCGCGGAGCGGAACGCGCGGCAGGCGCTGCGGGTCCTCCCGGCGGGCGGTTGGGGAGTGACCGTGGGGTCGCCGCTGGCTAGTCTGCTGATGGCGCTGACCGCCATGGGCGCGTACGAGGACGCGGCTCGCCAACTCGCCCTGCCCGTACCGGAGACGATGATGCAGAGCCGGCACGGACTGCACTACTTGCGGGCCAGAGGGCGATACCACCTCTGCACGGGACAACCGGACGCCGCACTGCGCGACTTCCGCGCCTGCGGTGAACTCATGGGCCGGTGGGGACTGGACGTCCCGGGCCTGATCGCCTGGCGCAACGAGTCGGCGGAGGCGCTCCTCCTCCAGAGCAGGCCGGACGAGGCACGACAGCTCCTGGAGGAGCAGCTCGACCGGTGCGGTCCGACCACGACACGGGAACGCGGGGCGGCGCTGCGGATCCTCGCGGGCACCGTCCCCGTGCGGCGACGTCCCCTTCTGCTGCGGAAGGCCGCGGACGCGCTCCAGGGCACCGGTGACCGCTACGAACTGGCCCGGGCGCTGACGGATCTCACACGGGCCTATGTCGACCTGGGGGAGCTCCGGCTCGCCCGCCTGGTCGGCCGCCGGACCTGGGACCTCGTCGAGCAGTGCCGCGCCCGCCCGCTCGCCCTCGTGCTGGGAACCGGCCTCGGCCGGATCGGGCCCGGGACGGACGAGGACCCGGCGCCGACCGAATCCGGGCAGATGCTCAGCGAGGCGGAACAGCGTGTCGTCGAACTGGCCGCCCACGGATACACCAACCGCGAAATAGCCAAGCGGCTGTACGTCACCGTGAGCACGGTCGAGCAGCATCTCACGCACGCCTACCGCAAACTCAACGTCACCCGGGCGGAACTCCCGTCGGTACTGGCGTCCTTGACAAGCTGACATCCGAAAGCCCGTCCGGGTTATTGACGTGCCGGCGACAACGGTGGCTTGATGAACGATACGTATATGTGGGAGCGCTCCCATATATACGTACGGCGTACCGCGCACCGCTACCACGCACCGCTACCACGCACCGCTCACCGCACTGCCACTCCCACTCCCGCCCCACTCCGGGAAGGACACCCCGTGCGCAGCAGACATCACCCCCTCCTCGCCGCTCTCCTGGCCGCTCTGCTCGTCCTCGCCGCCGGTCTCGGTCTGGCCGGCGCTCCGTCCGCCGCCGCCGCGACCCCCGTACGGATCATGCCGCTCGGCGACTCCATCACCGGCTCCCCGGGCTGCTGGCGCTCCCTCCTCTGGAACCAGTTGGAGAGCGCCGGTTACACCGACATCGACTTCGTCGGCACGCTGAACGCCCAGGCGTGCGCCCTCACGCACGACGCCGACAACGAAGGCCACGGCGGCTTCCAGGTCACCGCCACCGCCGACCAGAACCTGCTGCCCGGATGGCTGGCGGCGACCCTGCCGGACATCGTTGTCATGCACTTCGGCACCAACGACGTCTGGAGCAGCATCGCGCCGGACACCATCCTCGCCGCGTACACCAAGCTGGTCGGCCAGATGCGGGCCAGCAACCCGGCGATGAAGGTGCTGGTCGCCCAGCTCATCCCGATCAACCCGAGCGGTTGCGCCGAGTGCGCCGCTCGTACGGTGGCCTTCAACCAGCGCATTCCGGCGTGGGCCCAGGGCATCACCACCGCGCAGTCGCCGGTGACCGTCGTCGACCAGTGGACGGGCTTCGACTCGGCCACCGACACCAACGACGGCGTCCACCCCAACGCCTCCGGCGACGCGAAGATCGCGGCGCGCTGGTACCCGGCGCTGTCGGCGCTGCTCACCCCGAGCGACCCGAGCGACCCGGGTGACCCCGGGAACGGTGGCTGCTCGGCGACTTTCCGGGCGGCGTCGGTGTGGCAGGGCGGTTACCAGGGTGAGGTGACGGTCACCAACACCTCGTCCACGGCGGCGATCTCTTCCTGGGCGGTGGCCCTCGGCCTCCCGACGGGCAGCCAGGTCACCCAGGTCTGGAACGGCGCGCTGACCGGGACGACGGTGCGCAACGCCGGGTGGAACGGCACGCTGACGGCGGGCGCGAGCACCACCTTCGGCTTCCTCGCGAGCACATCGGCCACGGCGGGCACGCCCACGGCGACGGCCACCTGCTCGGCGTCGTAGAAGCAGCGCGGACCCGAGCTCTCATCGAGCCTCTCGTCGAAGCCTCTCGTCGAACCTTTCATCGGCCTTCGCACTGCCTTCGCCCTGTCCGGCCCAGGGATGTCAAGGCAGTGTCAAGGTCCCCGTGATCAGTGCCAAGGAACCGCTAACAACCGCCCCGTTCGGTCGCCGGAAGCGCTTCGATAGAGAGAAGTGACCCGTCCCTCGGGGGAGTTGAGCCAGTGAGCGAGCGCGTCGGCGGCGATGAGTGGTGACGGACGGCCCGGACGGCTGAAGGTCTACCTCGGGGCGGCTCCGGGGGTGGGCAAGACCTACCGGATGCTCGACGAGGCGCGGCGTCGGGCCGCCCGTGGTGCGGATGTCGTGGTCGGCTTCGCCGAGTGCCACGGCCGGCCGCGCACGGAGGCGATGCTGGACGGCCTGGAGGTCGTCCCGCGTGCCCGCTGCGTCCACCGTGGCGGCGAGTGCGAGGAGATGGACCTCGCGGCCGTGCTGGCCCGCCGTCCGCAGGTGGCGGTCGTCGACGAGTTCGCCCACCGCAACGTCCCGGGTGACGGCCGTAACGCCATGCGCCGGCAGGACATCGAGGCCGAGACGATGTCGTCTTTGGCCCGCAGCATCGTCCGCGGCGACGCGACCATCCCGGCCCTCCTGGAACGCACCCGCGAAACCTTCGGCATGAACTCGGCAGAACTCGTCACCGAACCGCCCGATGCCGAATCGCTGGACCCCGAACCGCTGGACCGCTCACCGCTCGACGCGGAATCGTCCGACGCCGAGCCGCTGGCCCCGTCACTGCTCGACGCGGAATCGTCCGACGCCGAGCCGCTGGCCTCGTCACCGCTCGACGCGGAACCGCCCGACCCCGAACCCCTAGACCGCCCACCGCTCAACGCCGAACCGCCCGCCCCCGAGCCGCCCGATGCCGAACCGCCCGACGCCGAGGGCGTCACTGCCGTCACTCCCGTCACCGCCGTCACCGTCGTGCCAGCCGGTCCCGGTGCGTATCTGCTGCTGCGAGGGCGGTCGCTGTCCGGCTCCGAGCGGCGGGTGCTTGCCGCGTTCGCCGCGCATGTGGGGGCCGCTGTCGAGCGGGCCCGGCTGGCCGAGGCGGTGGCCGAGGTGGAGCCCGTGAAGGCGGCCGACCGGATGCGTACGGCGCTGCTGCGGGCCGTCGGGCACGACCTGCGCACCCCGCTCGCCGCCGGCTGGGCGGCCGTCACCTCGCTGCGCAGCCGGGACGTGGAGTTCACCCCGGAGGACCGCGACGAACTCCTCGCCACCGCCGACGAGTCCATGGCCAAGCTCAGTCGCCTGGTCGAGAACCTGCTCGACCTCAGCCGCCTGGAGGCCGGCGTCCTGCCGCTGAACCTGAGGGCCACGACCCTGGAGGAGGTGCTCCCGACGGCGCTCGCGGACGTGCCGGTGGCCGAGGCGCGGGACGTGGAGCGGATCCCGGCGGTGCTGGCCGATCCTCCGTTGCTGGAGCGCGTCGTCGCCAACCTGGTCGGCAACGCGGCCCGGCACACGCCGCCCGGGCAGCAGGTGCTGGTCACCGCCAGCGCGCTTGCGGGACGCGTGGAGCTGCGGGTCGTCGACCGGGGGCCCGGCCTGCCCGCCGACGGCCGTGAGCGGCTCTTCGAGCCGTTCCAGCGGCTCGGGGACACCAACAACACCACCGGTCTCGGCCTCGGTCTGGCCCTCGCCCGGGGCCTGACCGAGGCGATGAACGGCACCCTCACCCCCGAGGACACCCCGGGCGGCGGCCTGACGATGGTCGTATCACTGCCCTGTGCGCAGCAGGACGAGGAGCGCCGTACGGATCCGGACGGCCGGGACGCAGGCCGGTCGGAGGCCGGATCGCCGCCCTTTGACGAGGCCCTGGCTACGGGGCTCTGACGGCGCTGTCACCTGGGGCACAGGCCCGTCAAGGTCCCGTCAAAGTCGGCGGTTTCGGCGCGAAGAAGCCGCAAAGGACGGTCGGTCTCGGTCGGAATCGGACCCACCCTGAGTGGACCGCGCGCACCTCAGCCCTCGTGCGCGGCCCTGGAAGAAGGAGCACGCGCCGATGTCCGTCCTGACCCTGGAGCCGGGCGCGACCCCCGCCGGTGAAGAGCCGCCCGATACCGGCGAGCGCCACCGGCTCACCGCTGTCACCGGCCTCGCCGCCCTCTCGCTCGACGCCATGGCGTCGGTGGCCTACGGCCCCGAGGCGATCGTCCTCGTCCTCGCCGCGGCCGGCGCCCACGGCCTCGGTTTCACGCTGCCGGTGACGCTGGCCATCGCGGGTCTGCTGGCGGTGCTGGTCGCCTCGTACCGGCAGGTGATCGCGGCCTTCCCGGACGGCGGCGGGTCGTACGCCGTCGCGAGGACGCATCTGGGCGCGCGCACCAGCCTGGTCGCGGCCGCGTCCCTGGTCCTGGACTACGTGCTCAACGTCGCCGTCGCCGTCACCGCCGGTGTCGCCGCGCTGACCTCGGCCTTCCCGGAGCTGTACGGGGACCGCCTGTGGGTGTGCCTGGCGGTGCTGGTGCTGATCACGGCGGTGAACCTGCGGGGCATCGTGGAGTCGGCGAAGGTGTTCATCGTGCCGACCGTGGTGTTCGTCGGCTCGATCCTCGTCCTGATCGTCGTCGGGCTGTTCCGGTCGGGCCCGGTCAGCACCGTCACCGCGGACGGGCACGCTTCGGTGCTGGCCGACAACGCGACCACGGTGGGCGCACTGCTGTTGCTGAAAGCTTTCGCCTCCGGTTGCGCGGCCCTCACCGGCGTCGAGGCGATCGCCAACGCGGTCCCTTCCTTCCGGGTGCCGCGTGTGAAGCGGGCCCAGCATGCCGAGGTCGCGCTCGGCGCCGTACTCGGTGTGATGCTGATCGGCCTGTCGGTGCTGATCTCCCGCTTCCACCTCCAGCCGGTCCAGGGCGTCACCGTCCTCGCCCAGCTCGCGGACGCCTCCCTGGGCCACAACTGGGCTTTCTACGTCATCCAGTTCGCCACGATGATCCTGCTGGCGCTGTCCGCGAACACGTCCTTCGGCGGGCTGCCGGTGCTGCTGAAACTGCTCGCCCGCGACAACTACCTCCCGCACGTCTTCGCCCTGAAGGCCGACCGCCAGGTGCACCGGCATGGCGTCCTGGCTCTGGCAGTGGTGTCGGCGGCGCTGCTGGTGTTCTCCGGCGGCGACACCAACACCCTCGTGCCGCTGTTCGCGATCGGCGTCTTCGTCGGCTTCACCGTCGCGCAGGTGGGCATGGTCCGGCACTGGCGGCTCGAACGCGGGCCGGGGTGGCGGGGCAAGGCCCTGCTCAACGGCTTCGGCGCGCTCCTGACCGGCGTGGCGACCGTCGTCGTGACGGCGAGCAAGTTCGCGGAGGGCGCCTGGCTGGTCGTGGTCGCGCTCCCGCTGCTCGTGGCGGCCTTCGGCGCCGTGCACCGCGCCTACGCCCGCATCGGGGAGAGCCTGGGCCTGGGACGCATCCCCGAGCCCCCGCACCGCGCACGCTCCCTGGTGATCGTGCCGGTGTCGTCCCTCTCCCGCCTGACGTCCGAGGCGCTGACCGCGGCGGCCTCGCTGGGCGACGAGGTGCGCGCGGTCACCGTCTGCCACCCCGACCCCGAGGACCGCAGCGCGCTCCACGCGCTGGAGCGCGCCTGGGCCGAGTGGGACCCCGGGATACCGCTGGTCCGGCTGTCCTGGCAGCACCGCAGCCTGGGCCGTCCCATCGCCGCGTACGTCCGTGAGGTCGCGGCGGCGGAACCGGCCACCCAGGTCACCGTCCTGATCCCGGAGACGGAGCCGGAACGCCTGTGGCAGCGCCTGTTGCAGAACCAGCGCGGCGCGGTCGTCGCCCACGCCGTACGGCGCGAGACGGACGCGGTCATCTGCCGCCTGCGCTTCCGCCTGCTCTGAGAGCCACGGACGGCGTGGAGGGCTACGGGGACTCGGACGGGTCCAAGGTCAGTTCCGCCCAGATGGTCTTGCCGGTGTTGGTGTGGCGGGTGCCCCAGCCGCGGCTGACCTGTGCCACGAGGAGCAGGCCGCGACCGCCCTCGTCGTAGGTGCGGGCGCGCCGCAGGTGGGGCGCGGTGTTGCCGGCGTCCGAGACCTCGCAGATGAGGTGGCGGCCCCGGAGCAGGCGCAACCGGATGGGCGGTTCGGCGTGCCGGATCGCGTTCGTGACCAGCTCGCTGACCACCAGTTCGGTGGCGAAGGACGCCTCCTGCGCGTGCCACGCCTCGAGTTGCGCGCTGACGAGTTTGCGCGCCCCGGCCACCACGGCGGGATCGGCCGGCAGCTCCCAGGTGGCGACATCCCCGGGGTCGAGCGCCTGGGTGCGGGCGACGAGCAGGGCGATGTCGTCGGCGGGATCCTTCGGAGGCACGGTGGCGAGCACGAGGTCGCAGAGATCGTCCAGGGACGCCACGGGACCGGCGAGGGCGTTGCGCAGCCGCGCGGTCCCCTCGTCGATGTCCTGGTCGCGGGACTCCACCAACCCGTCGCTGTAGAGGGCGAGCAGGCTGCCCTCGGGGAGGGTGACCTCGATGGTCTCGAACGGCAGCCCGCCCAGCCCCAGCGGGGGACCGGCGGGTACGTCCAGGAAGCTCACGTCGCCCGCGGGGCTGACCACGGCGGGCACCGGGTGGCCCGCGCGGGACAGCGTGCAGACGCGGGAGACCGGGTCGTAGACCGCGTACAGGCAGGTCGCGCCGAGGCCGGTGGCCATCTCGGCGGCCTGGTCCCACGCGGCCCCGTCGGCGTCCGCGTCCGCCGACAGCCGGATGACGAGGTCGTCGAGATGGGTGAGCAGTTCGTCGGGGGGAAGGTCGATGTCGGCGAGGGTCCGGACGGCGGTCCGCAGCCGCCCCATGATCGCCGACGCCTGGACGCCGTGCCCCACCACGTCGCCGACGACCAGCGCGACCCGGGCGCCGGACAGCGGGATCAGGTCGAACCAGTCCCCGCCCACCCCTGCCAGGGTGTCCGTCGGCAGGTACCGGAACGCCGCCTCCACCGCGGGCTGGGCGGGCAGCCGCTGCGGCAGCAGGGCCGTCTGGAGCGCCAGCGCGGTCTCCCGCTCGCGCGCGTAACGGCGCGCGTTGTCGATGCAGACCGCGGCCCGGGCGGTGATCTCCTCGGCCAGCAGCAGATCGCCCGCGCTGAAGGACTCCGGCCGTCGGTGCCGCAGGAACACGACAACGCCCAGGGTGTGGCCACGGGCCGTCAGCGGCACGGCCATGACGGAGTGGATGCCGAAGGCGCGGACCGACTCCTCCCGCCCGGGATGCCCCACCGACCAGTCGGCGGAATCCGGGTCGAACGCGGCATGGAGCACGGGCCGGCCGGTGACCAGGCACTCCGCCGTGGGGGAGTTCGCGGCGTAGCTGTCCACCTCGCCGGGGCGCAGCACCGCCTCGGCGACGCCCGGCAGCACGGACTGCTGGGCCACCCGGCGCAGCAGGAACGTGCCGTCCGCAGTCAGCCCGGACATCGCCGCTCCCGGTGGCGGCGTCTCGGCGCGCTCGACGTCCGGAAGGAGATCGACGGTGGCGAAGTCGGCGAACTCCGGGACGGCCACGTCGGCCAGTTCCTGGGCGGTGCGGGCGACGCTCAACGTCGTCCCGATGCGGGTGCCGGCGTCGTTCAGCAGTTGGAGCCGGGTGCGCGCCCAGTACTGCTCGGTCATGTCGTGGGCCGACAGCCCCACGCCGCGCAGGACGCCCTTCTCGTTCCGTAGCGGGAACAGCGACAGCGACCAGGCCTGCTTGCGGATCTCCCCGGAGACGCGTACTTCGACCTCCACGTCCTGGGCCTCACCGGTCTCCAGCACTTGGGCCATCCGCTGCTCGACCCGTGCGAACTCGGGGTGGGCCGCCAGCTCGGCGTGCCGAAGCCCGCGCATCTCCGCCTCACTCAGGTTCAGGGCGCGCTCGGCGAACTGGTTGGCCTGCCGCAGGCGCAGGTTCGTGTCGTAGGTCTCCAGCGAGCAGCAGGTCGCCTGGTAGAAGCCCCACACGGGCAGCTTCTCCGCGTCCTCGTCGTGGGCGGCGGTGCCGGCGAGCGGGGAGAACAGCAGCCAGTCGGGGGCGCTGCCCTCGTCCTGCCGGTGGTGGGCCAGCAGCCGGGCTGTCACCCGGTGCCCGTCCTGGTGCCGCAGCCGGACCGTGCCGCTCCACCTCGGCAGGGCCGGCAGTCCACGCAGTGCCGCCGCGGAGATCTCCTCGTCGAGCAGGTCGGCGGCCGGTCTGCCGATGACCTGTGCGGACGGGTAGCCCAGCAGCTTGCGAGCGCCCTCGCTCCATTCGGCGATCATGCCGTGGTCGTCGACGACGGCACGCGCCGTAAGGGGGTCGTCGGACAGGTCGACTGAGTTCGGCGGGTCGACGTCGTGGGTGTCTCGCCGTCCCTCCACCGTCTCACCTCCACCCGGAGCGCGCTTTCCGATCAGATGTGCGTATCTCTTTCTCTCGCATCCATAGTGCTACGTTCCGCGTGCAACGTCCCGGTATGCGCTCCTGGGGAAAGCCGGTTGCCGGGTGCGTCAGGGGGTCCTGAAGCACCCGGCAACCGGTTGCTGAAGCGCCGCGCGCCGACTACGACAGAGTCGGCAGCTCCTCCGTGGCCGGCAGGGTCGGCAGGGTCGGCAGTTCGGGGAGGCTGGGCAGGGCGCCGCCCAGGAGCCCGGTGATCGCGCCGAGCACCGGAGCCAGGAGCCCGGTGACCGCGCCCAGCACCGCACCGAGGTCGAGCGAGGTCAGCGCGGTGAGCAGTCCGCTGACCGCCGACTGGAGCTGCGCCACCAGATCCGAGACGGGGTCGGCGGCAGCCACCCCCGCCCGGTTCGATGTGGGTGTCGTGGCACCTGCCCGCTCTTTCAGCCGCTGCTGGAGGGAGGCGTTCGCCTTCTCGACGGCTTTCGCGACCGTGGCCGCCTCGGTCGCGTCGAGGGGGCCGGCCGTCCGGTCGGCGAGGCCGGACAGCGCGTCCAGCATCGGGTCGAGCGCGCCGTCGTGGCGGTCCGCCTGGTCGATTACGGCGAGTTGTGCCAGTACGGCGTCCGGCTCGGCGAAGTACCGCGCCGCCGCGGCACCACCCGCGGCCTCCCGAGGTATGTCGGCGGTGGCGGCGGCGGTGCCTGCCGGACCGAAGATCAACGCGGCGCAGACCACAGGTGACAGGAGGAGGCCACGGGATACGAGGGCACGCATGCACAGTCCTTTCGAAAACTGTTCTTGGGGCCACCGTGCGAACCACCGCACCCCGCCGCAACCGATCACGCCCCCGCTCCCCGCCCCCGCCCTCCACCGATACGACGCTGACCTGTACCTTTGCCCCCTGGCCGCGGTGATCGACACCACGGCGGCATTCGGCCGTCAGAGGACGTGCCCCTCGGTGCCCGGGCCCGCGGCCGTTCAGCGCCGGGGCGGGGTCAGGACAGGAAGCCTCCGTAGGGGCCGTTGAGGATCTGGTTCTTCTGGCTCTGGCTGAAGTGGGTGTTGGGGTAGTCGTAGAAGGACGCCGACATCGGTGTGCCGTCGGTCGAGGACGAGTCCGGCAGGCCGAAGGAGTGGCCGAGTTCGTGCACCATTCCGCCGTACCAGCGGTTCATCGGCTCGCCGCTGGTGCCGGCGGCGCCGTTGGCGTCGTGTCCGCTCAGGATGACCCAGCCGGTGTTGCCGCCGCCGCCCGCGCCCTCTCCCTCGGCGCTGATCTCGCCGACGTTGAGCCAGCGGCTGTCGGGGTTGCCGAGGGCGAATTTCCTGGCGAGTTCGTTCTGCATGTTCGTGACGGTCCACCAGTAACGGTCACCGCCGTTGGGCGTGTTCTCGTACCAGCTCCTGGGGTGGTCACCGTTGACGACCTCGACCACGGGGCTGTTCAGCGTGAAGGTCTTGCCGAGTTCCTGCCGGTAGTAGCGCTGTGCTTCGCGCATCACATTGGCGATGCCGTCGGGGTACCGCTGGTCGAACGGGACGTCGGAGGGCTTCAGCCAGTACACCCGGACGGTCTTCGCCGGGGGAGTGGTCGGAGGTGTGGTCGGGGGCGTGGTCGGGCCGCTGCTGCCGGCGAAGGTGGGCAGCCGCCAGGTCCGTGACATCGCGTTGGTGCAGGGCGACTGGACGAGGCCGGTGTTCTCGGCCGAGGAGTCGCCGGCCGGGGCGACGCATTTGCCGGAGTGAACCGCCTGCACGCTGAAGACGTTGCTCGTTCCGCCGACCGTCACGGGTACGAGACGGAACTTCTGGTCGGCTCCGGAGCCGCAGGTCCGCTGGACGATCGTGGCGTTGTCGGCGCCGGACGCTCCGTTGACGGCCACGCATTTCCCGCCGGCCGACGTGCCGATGCCGTACTGGTCGGTGGTGCCGGCGACCGGGGTGAAGGTGAAGGTCTGGTTGGCCTCGCCGTGGCAGGACCATTGGATGAGCTGGACGCCGTCGGCCGTGGAACTGCCCGGTACGTCCAGGCAGTTGCCGCCGTTCTGGTTGACCACGGTGGAGGTGAACGCCGTCGCGGCGTGGCCGGGCGGTGCGAGCGCGACGGTGCCCATGACCGTACCGACCAGCATGGTGAGCACGGTCGCCCAGAGGCAGAGGAACCGGCGTGAGCGGGTCGCCGCCGGCGTGGTCGTAGGGGTGGAGCCCGGACTCGTGGTGGGGGAGGGGGCGGTGGGTCCCGCGAGGACCGCCGTCCGTCGTTTTCTCATCGGTTGCTCCGTCATGTAGTGCTCATGACATATGCCTGTGCACGTGCGGATTCCGCGTTCTCGGGCGGTGCTGAAACAACCTGAAAGGTTTTCGCAACGTAGGTGTGGGCCCCGGAAGTGTCAAGAGACATGCACGCGGTGGGCCCACCCGGTTTCCGGCGTCTCAGAAAACCTTTTCGGCTCGTTTCTCGTAGGCCTCGCCCAGGTGGTCCCGCAGTCGTGCGTGGCGGAATTGGTAGACCGCGCCGGACCGGCGCAGTACGCCGCGCTGGTAGGCGTCGTCCAGGAAGGCGTCCACGGTGCGCGGGAGCCGTCCCGTCAGGGGCAGCCAGACGCGGGCGAGGACGACCCAGCGGCCCCAGGCGGTCAGGGTGCCGAGTCCGAGGCCGACCGCGAGCGCGGCCGCGAGCCCACTCCCGAGCGCCGGCCAGAAGCCGTTCACGAGCCCGACGACGATCCCGTACCCGAGCCCGGTCACCAGCCCGACCGCGAGCATCTGGGTGAGTACCGTCCTGCGGTTGGTGTCCAGCAGTGCCGACGGGCCGGCGAAAGTTTCTCTCTCGGCACTCTCGTAGACGGCCTCGAACCCGGCCATGAGCGCGACCGTGAGTCCGACCGCGAGCCCGAGTCCGATCCCGAGCAGGAACCCGTTCCCGAACACCAACGCGATCACGAGCCAGGGACAACCCAGGAAAACGCAATAGGCCGCGCCTCCGAGGCCGAACACGACGCCGAACACCAGGCCGGCCGCGAGCCCGCCCCGAACTCGGGGGAGGAAGCTCTCCCGCACCTTCTTCGTCCCGCCCCGGAGCTGTATCCGCATGCGCGACGGCTCGAACGCCGGGCCGCCGACCTCGAGCTTCGTGGCGAACCCGTGGATGAGCCCGAAGGCCGGCCCGATCCCGAGCCCGTTGAGCACGATGTCGACGACTCCCTCCCCGAACCACCACGCCCGCCCGTACACGATCCCGAGCGTGGACCCGAAGGCGATTCCGACCGCGAGCCAGGACAGGAGTCCGACCGTGACCCCGACCACGAGCATGCGTGCGGAGAGGGTCATGCTCGTGCCCAGCCGCCACCATTCGATGTCCTGTGTCCTGAGTTCTCTCAGGTGCGCCGCGAGGTAGCCGAGCCAGTGCCGGGCGCGTTCTGGGTCCCAGCGCCGGTGGTCCGCCGCGGGCCGGTTGCTGAGGAAGCGGGCGTAGGCGGCGGGGACGAAGTTGTCCAAGAGGTGGGTTTCCAGGGCTCCTTGAGTGCTGCCGAGCTCCTCGTCGTCCAGCAGCTCCGACGGGTCGCGGTCGGATTCGTAGACGGCGCGGGCGAGCGTGACCATCAGGGGGCTCGTCAGCACGGCGGTGAGATGGGTGCCGGCCCGTGTCCGGGGGCGGCGAGCCAACTCGCCCAGTACGTACGTCCATCTGGTCGGGGCGGTGGTGTCCGCGGTGTCGGGGAGGGGCGTGCGGGTGGCGCGCCGCAGGTAGGCGAGCGTGTCGTCGAGGGGGAGGGCGGTCAGTTCGATGCCGACGGCGGCGGGCACCACCTTGGTCGCCTGCACGGCGTCTTCGAGTCCGTCGCGGCGACTGGTCACCAGCAACGGCCGGGTACTGCCGTTGAGTTCCCGCAGCGCGTGGGCGCGCAGGCCCCTGGCGATCTCGTCGAACCCGTCCAGGATCGGCAGGACGTAGCCCGCCTCGACCAGCGCCCTGGCCCACGTCGATCCTCTGGAGTCGACCCCGGCCAGAAAGGGGTGGTCCCGCTCCAACTGGCCGATCATCCAGTCCCGTAGCGAGGTGTTGTCGGGATCCCACGATCCCAGACTGAAGATCACGGGTATCGGGGCCTTGTCGGCGTCGGGCGGCAGCTTCAGCCTCGTCCGTGCGAAACGTAACGCCAGGACGGTCTTTCCGGAGCCGGGACCGCCCAGCACCATGAACCAGCCGGACCGGGTCCGCTCGTAAAGGGCCGCCAGTTCGTCCAGTTGACCGGCCAGGTCCATCGGAGAAGGCTCTGCCGCCTCGGTCTCCTCCGTCTCCTCGGCGGCGGAGGCTGTTGACCTCGCGCGCGAGCACGGCGGCCTGCTCCGCCAGCGCGTCGTCGTCGGCGCCGCGTACGGCGGCCGGGGCCGCCGGCCTCGGTTGCAGTTCGCGCAGGACGGCGACAGCGGCCGCGGCGGCGTTCTCGGCGGCCCGGAGCTGAGAGCCCTTGGCGTCCTCGGTGGACTTGGCCGCGTCGGCCTTGTCGCTGATGCCCCGGATGACCAACGCGTCGGCGTGACCGGCGAGATGGACGGCGTGGGCGACACCCGAGCTCTCCATCTCGATGGCGGCGGCGTCGTTGTACGTGCGCTTGATGCGGGCGGCGAGTTCGGAGTCGGCGTCCGCGAGAACGACGTCCCCGACCGCGATCGGCTTGAAGTGCGCCGTGCCGCGCAGCGCCTCCTTGGCCGCCTGCTCCAGACGGTGCGAGGCACGCCAGGCCTCCGGGCGGTCCAGGAAACCGTCCGGGGTCTGCTTGCCGCCGTGGATGGCGTACACCTTCGTCGCGACCACGACGTCGCCGATCTCGACGTCGTCCTTGAGCCCGCCCGCGACGCCGACGAACAGCACCGCCTCGGGCTCCAGCCACGTCAGCACGCGCTCGGTGAGCGTGGCCGCGGCGAGGGTGCCCTCGCCCGTTTCCACCAGGGCGATGTGCCACGGCGTGCCGGGGAGTCTGCCCCGGCGGGCCCGCGTGCCGTAGCCCGGGTGCGTGAGCTTCTCGACGTCCGCCAGGTGGGTGAGGACGGCGCTGTATTCGAGCGACAGGGCGGTGAGGATCGCCACGGTGGGCGCGGTAGGCAAGGTGGGGCTTGTCTGCGGCACGGTGTCGACCGTACTGCCAAGTGGGGCGTCCGGGACGGGTGTTGAGCGAGGTCAGACGTCAGGCGCGCACCGGGTCCACCCGCCACCCGGGCACCGGCGCGTGGGCGTCATGGGGCGGCGGGGAGTTCCTGTTCGGCCCAGATCGTCTTGCCGGTGTAGGTGTGGCGGGTGCCCCAGCTCTGGGTGAGCTGGGCGACCAGGAGGAGTCCGCGGCCGCCTTCGTCGAAGGTGCGGGCCCGGCGCAGATGCGGGGCGGAGCTGCTGGCGTCGGAGACCTCGCAGATCAGGTTGCGGTCGCGGATCAACCGGAGCTGGATGGGGGGTGCGCCGTACCGGATGGCGTTGGTGACCAGCTCGCTGACGATCAGTTCGGTGACGAAGGCGGCCTCCTCCAGGCCCCAGATGTCCAGTTGACGGCAGGCGTTCTTGCGGGTCTCGGCGACCGAGGCGGGGTCGGCCGGCACGTCCCACGTGGCGACGTGGGCGGCGTCCAGGGCCCGGGTGCGGGCCACGAGCAGCGCCACGTCGTCGGCCGGGCGCTCCGGGAGAAGCGTCTCCAGCACGGTGTCGCAGGTGTCCTCCAGCGACGAGGTCGGCCGGGCCAGGGTCGCGCGCAGGGCGTCGAGGCCCTCGTCGATGTCGCGGTCACGGGCCTCGACGAGCCCGTCCGTGTACAGCGCGAGGACACTGCCCTCGGGCAACTCGATCTCGGTGGTCTCGAACGGCATGCCGCCCAGCCCCAGCGGCGGGCCCGCCGGGACGTCGAGGAACTCCACCGTTCCGTCCGGGGTCTTCAGCGCGGGCAGGGGGTGGCCGGCCCGGGCCAGTGTGCAGTGCCGCGAGACCGGGTCGTAGACCGCGTACAGGCAGGTGGCGCCGATGCCGGCGGCGGTGTCGGCCGCGCGTTCGGCCTCGGCGGACAGGTGGAGGACGAGGTCGTCCAGGTGGGTGAGGAGTTCGTCGGGCGGCAGATCCACGTCGGCCAGCGTGCGTACGGCGGTGCGCAGCCGACCCATGGTGGCCGAGGCCTGGATGCCGTGCCCGACGACGTCGCCGACGACGAGCGCGACCCGCGCGCCGGACAGCGGGATCACGTCGTACCAGTCGCCGCCGACGCCGGCCTGGGTGCTGGCGGGCAGGTAGCGGGAGGCGACGTCGACGGCGGCCTGCGGGGGCAGCCGCTGCGGCAGCAGACTGCTCTGGAGGGTGAGGGAGGTGCGGCGCTCGCGGGTGTAGCGGCGGGCGTTGTCGATGCAGACGGCGGCCCTCGCGGTGATCTCCTCGCCCAGCAGCAGATCGTCCTGCTCGAAGGGTTCCGGGCGGCGGTGGCGGGAGAAGGTGGCCACGCCGAGGGTGATGCCCCGGGCCCGCATCGGCACGGCGAGCACCGAGTGGAAGCCGTACCGCCGCACCCGGTCGGCCCGGTCCGGGACCTGGCTCGCCCACCTGTCGATGGCGGGTTCGGTCACCTTGCGGATCAGCGGGCGGTCGGCGGCCAGGCACTCGGCGGCGGGCGACGCGTCCGGGTAGACGGCCACGGCCCCGTACTCGATGACGGCCTCGGGGCAGCCCTCCAGGACGGACTGGTTGGCGACCCGGCGCAGCACGACAGGGCCGGCCGGCGGACCGGCGGGCGGATCGTCACCGCCTTCGATGGCGGGCAGCAGGTCGACGGTGACGAAGTCCGCGAAGCGGGGGATGGCCACGTCGGCGAGTTCCTGCGCGGTACGGGCGAGGTCCAGGGTGCTGCCGATGCGCACGCTCGCGTCGTTCAGCAGGGCCAGCCGCCCCCGGGCCACATGCTCCTCGGTCGTGTCGTGGGCTGCGAGGAGCACGCCCCGTACCCTTCCCTCGGCGTCCCGCACGGGGGTGAGCGACGTGGTCCAGATGCTCTCGCGGTCGTGGCCGACCATGCGCAGGGTCTGCTGCAGATGCTGCTGCTCGCCGGTCTCCAGCGCCCGGCGCATGCACTCTTCCGTCCGGTCGCCCTCCGGGTCCACCACGATCTCCGACACACGCAGCCCCCGCACCGCCGCCTCGGGCAGGCCGATCACGCGCTCCATGTCGGCGTTCGCCCGCCGCAGCCGCAGACCGGTGTCGTAGAGCGCCGTCGCGGACGGGGACGCGGCGAACGCCCACGTCACCAGCGCGTCGTCCTGGGCCGACGACACCGGGAGGGCCAGCGGCGAGACCAGCAGCCACTCGCCGGCCGCCCTGTTCTTCCGGTGGTGCGCCAGCAGGTTCACCGTGCGGGGGTGGCCGTCCCGGTGCAGGAGCCGGACCGCCCCGCTCCACCTCCGCAGGGTCCGCAGAGACGGCAGGGACGGCAGGTCCTGCGTGGGCGGCTCCCCGGCGAGCAGCCGCGCCGCGGGCCGGCCGACGACCTCCGCGGACCGGTGTCCGAGCAGCCGCCGCGCTCCCTCGTTCCACGCGGTGACGACGCCGTGCGCGTCGACCGTGGCACGGGCCGTGGCCGCCTCGTCGACGGGATCGTCAGACCCCCGCGCCACCTGGTCGCCGCCGGTGGCATCGGAACCCGTCATCGCGCTCATCCGCCCTCGCCTCGGTCTTTCCACCGTGCGCCCGGGTCCGGCCAGGAGCAACCGAACCAATGGGCGGAATAGCTGAATATATAGGATTAATCATAAGGTAAAGGCGAAAAACCCATCGGCCCGTCGGCGGTCATCAGTGCGTCGACGAGGGAGGGCGTGCCATGACTGCCACGACTGCCACCAGCGCGGAGACATGGCCGGACGCGGCCGAGTGGACGGGGAAGATCTACAGCGGCGGCTGGCGGCAGGCCGAGGGCGGCACCCAGCCGGTGTACGAACCCGCCACCGGAGCGCGGCTGGCGGAGGTGGGCGTGGCGTCGCCCGGGGACGTCGCCCGGGCCGGTGCCCTGGCCGCCCGCGCCCAGCGGGACTGGGCGGCCGTGTCGCCCGCGGAGCGCGCCGAGGTCCTGCTCCGCGCTGCCCGGGAACTGCGCGAGCACAGCGACGCGATCCGCGAGTGGATCGTCAGGGAGTCCGCCGGCGTCCCGGCGAAGGGCGACTACGAGATCGCGGCCGGACTCAGCCAGCTCGCGCAGGCCGCCGGGATGGCGTCGCTGCCCCTCGGCGAGATCCTCAGCCCGTCGCTGCCCGGCCAGTCCAGCTACGCGTGGCGGGTGCCGCTGGGGGTGGTCGGCGTCATCAACCCCTGGAACGCGCCCCTGTTGTTCGCCATGCGGGTCCTCGCGCCCGCCCTCGTGCTGGGCAACGCCGTCCTGCTCAAACCCGATCCGCGCACCCCGGTGTCCGGTGGCGTCGTCGTGGCGCGGCTGTTCGAGGACGCCGGACTGCCCGAGGGGCTGCTCCATGTCCTGCCCGGAGGCCCTGGCACCGGTGAGGCCGTGGTGGCCGATCCGCACGTCGCCATGGTCTCGTTCACCGGCTCAGCCCGGGCCGGGCGGGCCGTCGCCCGCGCCGCCGGCGACGGGCTCAAGCGGGTCGCCCTGGAACTCGGCGGCAAGAACTCGATCGTCGTACTGGACGACGCGGACGTCGCCGCCGCGGCGGCCGGCGCGATGAGCACCTTCGGCTACCAGGGGCAGGCCTGCGTCGCCGCCGGACGCCATCTCGTGCACGCCGACCTCGTGGAGCCGTACACCGAGGCGCTGATCGGGCACGCCCAGGCGCTGCGGCTCGGCGACCCCCGCGACGACGGGGTGGACCTCGGCCCGGTGATCGACGAGCGGCAGGCCGCGCGGATCGAGCGCATCGTGGACGAGAGCGTGGCCGCCGGGGCCCGGGTACGGGCCGGCGGACGCCGTGACGGACTGTTCTACCCGCCGACCGTCCTGGACCGGGTCGCGCGCGCCATGCCCGCCTTCGGCGAGGAGATCTTCGGGCCGGTCGCCCCCATCATCGCCTTCCGCACCGACGCCGAGGCCCTCGACATCGCCAACGACACCGCGTACGGGCTGGCGGCGGCCGTCCACTCCCGTTCGCTGCCGCGAGCCACCGCCTTCGCCGGACAGGTGCGTACGGGCATGGTGCACATCAACGACGTGACCGCGAAGGACGCCGCGAACGCGCCCTTCGGCGGAATGGGCGCGTCGGGCAACGGCTCCCGCATCGGGGGCACCGCCAACCTGGAACAGTTCACCCAGTGGCGCTGGACGACGCTGCCCGGGACGGTCTGACCTCAGCCGGTGGCGGCGCCGAACCACCGGGGCAGTCGGCCGAGCAGCTCCCGCTGGTCCTCGCCGACCCAGGCCACGTGACCGTCCGGCCGCAACAGGACGGCGGGCACGTCCAGTTCCTCGCTGACGTCGACGACATGGTCGACCCGGTCCGCCCAACCCGCCACCGACAGCAGGCCGCCGGTCTGGTCGAGCAGCAGACCGCGGCCGGTACGCGTCAACTCGTAGAGGCGGCCTCGTTTCAGTTTCACGTCACGCAGCCGCCGGCCCAGCAGTTCGTGGCCCTCGCCGAAGTCGTAACGGACCCCGACGGCCGTGATGATGCCGGTCACGTACTCGTTCACCTCCTCGAAGTCCATCAGCTTCGAGAACAGCTCCCGCAGCGCGGTCGCCCCCGGATCGGTCCCCAACAGGGTCATCTGCGCACGGGTGTTGGCCAGGACGGCCGCGCCCACCGGATGCCGTTCGGCGTGGTAGCTGTCCAACAGGTCTTCCGGCGCCCAGCCGTTGACGGCGGCGGCCAGTTTCCAGCCGAGGTTGAACGCGTCCTGCACACCGAGGTTGAGGCCCTGCCCGCCGGTCGGCGGGTGGATGTGCGCCGCGTCGCCGGCCAGCAGCACCCGGCCCACCCGGTAGCGCTCGGCCTGCCGGGTGGCGTCGCCGAACCGGGACAGCCAGCGCGGCGAGTGCACGCCGAAGTCGGTGCCCGCGAAGGCCCGTAGCTGCCGCTTGAATTCGTCGAGGGTCGGCGGGTTCGCCCGGTCCTCGGCCACGCCCTCGGCGGGTACGCCGATGCGGTACACCCCCGGGTGCCCGTCCACGTCCGGGATGGCGCCGAACCGCAGTTGGGTCCTGCGGACCTCCTCGACGGCGGCGGCGATCGTCGCCGGATCCTCGGTCGCCTCCATGTCGCCCAGCAGCGTCTCGACCGTGGAGGGCTCACCGGGGAAGCCGACACCGAGCCGCTTGCGGACCGTGCTGCGGCCGCCGTCGCACCCGACGAGGTAGCGCGAGCGCAACCGCGTGCCGTCCGCCAGCTCGACGCTCACGCCGTCGTCGTCCTGACTCACTTCGACCACGTCGCAGCCGCGCCGGATCTCGGCTCCCAGTTCGAGGGCGCGTTCGTTCAGCAGCCGCTCGGTGGCCGGCTGTGAGGCGGCGAGGCCGTACGGGTGCGCCGTGTCCAAGCGGTCCGGCCACGGCTTGATGACGCCGCCGAAGAGACCGCCGACCTGGAACTTGTCACCGACCGCGAGGAACCGGTCCAGCAGGCCGCGCTGGTCCATCAGCTCGACGCTGCGCGCGTGCAGGCCGCGGCCGCGGGACTGCTCGGTCGGCTCGGCCAACCGCTCCAGCACGACCACGTGCACGCCGTGCAGCCGCAGCTCGCAGGCCAGCATCAGACCGGTCGGTCCACCGCCGACCACGATCACGTCCATCATCGGAACACCCATTCGACGAGAACCGGGAGGGAAAGTCGGCCAGCCGCCCGCGCGTCCCATACCTCGACGAATGCGAGCGTATGTCGCGAATCTCTCGTTTCCGCAGGTTCTGGCCTCGGTCGGCCATTCTGCGGCAGCACCGGGGCCTTGCCGCAAGCCCCCCGGTGCGCTATACGTTGGGAGTGGCAAGGAGTGCGTGACTCCTTGCCTTTGTTGTTTCCGCGCCTTTGTTGTTTCCGTCAGGCCCCGCCGCCGTCGTGCGGCGCGGCGGTCGACCTGCGGACCACGAGGTGGGTGCCCACCTCCATGTGATCCATCAGCAGTTGCTGCCCGTCGATGACGGACAGCAGCGCGCGGGCCGCCTTCTGGCCCATGTCGTGCAGCGGCTGACGCACGGTGGTCAGGCCGGGGAAGCTCTGCGCCGCCTGCGGGAGGTCGTCGAAGCCGACGACGGAGAAGTCGGTGGGCACGGTGAGACCGCACGCCCGCGCGGCGTCTATGGCACCCAGCGCCATCAGGTCCGCGCCCGCGACGACCGCCGTCGGACGGTGGTCGGTGATGAGGCGGGAGGCCGCCCGGAAGCCGCTGGCGTAGGAGAAGTCGCACGAGGCGACCAGTTGCTCGTCGACCTTCAGCCCGGCGAGCCGCATCGCGTCCTCGAAGCCCTGGAAGCGGATGGACGTGCTTTCGAGGTCCTCCTCGCCGCGCAGGTAGGCGATCCGGGTGTGGCCCAGGTCGATCAGGTGCTGGGTGCCCTGGCGCATCCCGTGGTAGTTGTCGACGCTCAGCCGGGGCAGCGGCACGTCCAGGCGACGGGGGTCGATGATGACGCAGGGCAGTTTCTGCCGGCGCAGCAGCCGGATCGTCTCGTCCTCCAGGACGGGCGCGATCATGAGGACACCGTCGACGAGACCGCGGCCCAGGAACTCCAGCCGGTCCTTCTCCCGCGCCGCGTCGTGGTACGAGGCGTTGACCAGCAGCTCCTGCTCGGCGCCCGCCAGCTCGTCGGCGACGCCGCGGAGGATCTCCAGTCCGTACTGACTGGTCAGGTCCAGCGCGATCAGTCCGATGAGCCCGCTGCGGCCGGCCTTGAGGTTGCGGGCCGAGACGTTCGGCCGGTAACCGAGCCGCCCGGCCACCTCCATGACGCGCCGCCGCGTCTCCTCGGAGGCCCCCGGCTTGCCGTTCACGACGTTGGACACGGTCATCGCGGAGACACCCGCCTCTTCGGCCACCTGCGCGATGGTCACCCGCCCTGCCACCCCAACTCCTCGCCTTTATCACCTACGCGAACACTGGCGGAAACTTTAACGTTAAGTTGCCGCGGGCGTCAATGGCGGTCCCGCGCGGGCGCTCTCCACCCCGTGATCAGCGTGGAGGCGGGGCTTGTGGGCGGGGTGCCGGGGTTCGGGAGCAACTTTACGTGGCCTCGGCGGCCACGGAAAGTTACGTATAGATGTCCGTTAAGTTTTGCGTTACAGTCCCGGCCAACGGTGCGAACGTTCGCCGCAACTCGGGTCGACCGGCCCCTTTCATACGAATCAGCGCTGTACCCACCCGGCACAGGCTGATCGAGTCGCAGCGATCCATATCGGTCC
This sequence comes from Streptomyces sp. yr375, assembly GCF_900110755.1. GTDB lineage: Bacteria > Actinomycetota > Actinomycetes > Streptomycetales > Streptomycetaceae > Streptomyces. Next base: position 60,395 of record NZ_FOFF01000039.1, on the reverse strand, counting down.
ACGCAGGTCCACACAGGTTCAAAACCCCTTCAGACATGACTGTCGGTCCCGGCCGACGGGTGAGGTGTGCAATGAAGCGTTCTGGGAGATGTCTCGCGGTCGCCACCACGGTCGCCGCCATGGCGATATCGCTGGCCGCGTGCGGAGGCGGGTCGTCCGGCGCCTCCGCCGACGGCACCGTGACCCTCCATGTGCAGGCGTGGAAGGGCGGCGGCGCGGAGCCCGCCAACGTCGCCGAGATCAACAAGGCGTTCGAGAAGGCCCACCCCAAGATCAAGATCGACTTCGAGTACATCACCGCGAACGACACCTACACGCAAAAGCTCCAGCCCGAGCTGCTCGGCGGCAAGGCCGGCGACGTGATCATGGTCGACACGGACCGGATGAAGAAGTGGGGCGCGTCCGGCTACCTCGCCGACCTGTCCGGCGAGTCGTGGGCGAGCCGGATCACCCCGGACGCCAAGCAGTTCGCGCAGGCCGACGGCAAGACCCTCGCGATGCCGATGGAGCTCATCGGCATCGGTCTGTACGCCAACATGGACCTGCTGAAGAAGGCGGGCATCACCGAGGTCCCGGCCGACTGGCCGACGTTCCTCGCCGACCTCGCCAAGGTCAAGAAGGCCGGCATCGACCCCATCGCGCTGCCCGACAAGTCCGGCTGGACCGGCAGTTCGGTCCTCCAGGCCGCCGGATCGACCGTCGTCTACCAGAAGAACAAGCAGTGGGACGCCGACTTCCTGGCCGGCAAGACGTCCTTCGACCCGGACTGGAAGGAACCCCTCCAGCAGCTCAAGACCCTGGAGGACCAGGGGTACGTCAACTGGAAGAACGAGCTCGGCGTCGACGAGTGGTCGCAGGGCCCGCAGGACTTCAGCGCGGGCAAGAGCGCCTTCTGGTACCAGGGCGCCTGGCAGGTCTCCAACATCAAGAAGGCCGGCTTCCCGGTCTCCTTCGCCCCCTGGCCGGGCGGCGCCGCCGGCACCAAGCCCAACGGGATGCTCTTCGCCGGCACCATGTGGTCCGTCAACTCCCAGTCCCAGCAGGGTGACGCGGCCCGCGAGTACGTCAAGTTCTGGTCGCAGAACCAGAACCTCTCCAAGTTCCTCGAGGCCGAGCACGCCGAGTCGCCCTTCATCAGCGGCCTGACGCCGGAGAGCACCGAGACGACGCCGTTCACCACGGCCTTCAAGGAGGGCCGCTACCGGATCCTCCCGTCCGACTCCTGGTACGCCGCCGCCGCCGAGACCGCGACCGGCTCCAAGGTCCAGGCCTACCTGCTGGGTTCGGCGTCCGCCGCGCAGACCCTCAAGGACATCCAGACCGCCGCGTCCGCGAAGTAACCGGCCACTCTGGTCAGCCGTGGTGGGGGTGCGAGTCAGCGCTCACCGACCGCCCCCGCCACGGCTCTTCACGGGCAAGAGGAGGATCCCCGTGTTCCACCGACGGCGCGCCACCATGGCCGCCTTCCTGCTTCCGGCGATCGTCGTGTACGGCGTGTTCATGCTGTATCCGCTGGCCCGAGGCGTCTACCTGAGCATGACCGACAGCCTCGGCGGTCCGATCGCCAACTTCGTCGGCACCCAGCAGTACCGTGCCATGGCCGACGATCCGGCCGTCACCGACGCCCTGTGGCACACCGTGCTGTACGCGGCCGTCGTCGTGATCGTGCAGAACGGCCTCGGACTGCTCTTCGCGAGCATGCTGTTCCGCCGGCCGAAGGTGCGCAGGACGCTCAGCGTCGTCCTGCTGACACCGACCCTGATCTCCCCGGTGATGGCCGCCTTCATCTGGTCGTACCTGTTCGCCCCGACCGGCGGCATCAACGCGCTGCTCGACCTGGTCGGCCTGCACGGTCTCAGCCACGTCTGGCTCGGCGACACCTCGACCGCGCTGTACTCGGTGGCCGCCGTCAACGTCTGGATGTTCACCGGCTACTCCTGCGCGATCTTCCTCGCCAGCTACATGAGCATGCCGACCGAGTTGCTGGAGGCGGCCGCGCTGGACGGCGCGAGCGGCTGGCGGCGCTTCGTCAGCATCGAATGGCCACTGCTCGCCCCGGCGCTCACCGTCAACGTGACGCTCAGCCTGATCGGCTCGCTGAAGGTCTTCGAGTTCCCCCTCGTCCTCACCAACGGCGGCCCCGCCGGAGCGACGGACACGCTGACCCTGCTGGTGTACCGGAACGTCTTCGGCGGCGGGAAGTTCGCCTACGGCGTCGCGCTGTCGGTCGTGCTCCTGGTGACCGTCGTCGTCCTGTCCAGCGCCACCTCCTCCCTGCTCCGGCTGCGCGAGCGACGCATCTGACGGCATCTCACGGAATCTGACGGATCGCCACCATGACTTCAGACATCACCGCGCCGGACGCCCCGTCGGTCTCCGGGACCCGGCCCGCCACCCGACCCCCCGCCGGGGGTACGACGTCCAGGGCGCCCCGCAACCCGCTGCGCCGACTGGCCGGCGGCCTCGGCACCGCCCTGCTCTGCCTGGGCACCCTGCTGTTCGTCCTGCCCTTCCTCTTCACGGTCGTCACCTCGCTGCGCACCGCGGCCGACGTGGCCCGCTCCCCCCTCGGCATCCCGCAGTCGCTGACCCTGAAGAACTTCTCCGACGCCTTCAGCCAGATCCACTACGGGTCCAGCACCCTCAACACCCTGCTCATCACCGGCCTTTCGTGCGTGGCCGTCACCGTGATCGGCTCGCTCGCCGCCTACCCGCTCGCCCGCATCACCCAGCACTGGTCCACCGCCGTGTACCGGCTGTTCATCCTCGGCACGTCCGTCCCCGTCTTCGTCGTGGTGGCGCCGCTGTACCTGCTGATGCGCGACCTGAACCTGCTGGACACGTACACGGGCGTCGTCCTCATCTACATCGCCCTGAACCTCCCGGTCGCCGTGTTCTTCTACACCAGCTTCATCCGCTCCATCCCGGCGGACCTGGAGGAGGCGGCGGCACTCGACGGCTGCGGCGCCTTCCGCACCTTCTTCACGATCATCCTGCCGCTGCTGCGCCCGGTCACCAGCACCCTCCTGACCTTCGTCTCCCTGCAGATCTGGAACGACCTGCTGGTCCCCCTGGTGTTCCTCCAGGACCCGGCCAAGCGGACCGTCATGGTGAACGCCTACTCGTTCATCGACCCGCACACCGTGCAGCCGACCACCCTGTTCCCGGCCGCGCTGCTCGGCGTCGTACCGCTGCTGATCATCTTCGCCTTCTTCCAGCGCCAGGTGGTCGCCGGCATGTCCGCCGGAGCGGTCAAGTCCTGAAAGCCGGGCCCGCCCCGCCGACGACCGGTCTGCCCGAACAACGACGGTGCCCTGGTGCCCCGTTCCCTCGGCGACCCCTGCCCCGATGTCTCGCTGACCCCATGTCCCGGAAGGACCCCCCACCGATGTACGTGGTCTCCTACTTCACCAACGCCGACGAGGCGCTCCACCTGGCCTACAGCCACGACGGCGAGGAATTCACGGTGGTGAACGGCGGCCGGCCCGTGCTGCGCGGGACGGTCGGCACCGGCCGGCTGCGGGATCCGTTCATAGGCGTGGGCCCCGACGGCCTGTTCCATCTGCTGGCCACCGACGGCTGGACGAGCCCCCACATCGTCCACGCCACCTCGGGCGACCTGCTCACCTGGTCGGAGCAGGAACTCCTGCCGGTGATGGCCGGGGTGGAGGGCGCCCTCAACGCCTGGGCGCCGGAGTTCTTCCTGGACCGCGGCACCGGGCTGTACCACCTGATCTGGTCCTCGGTCGTCGAGTCCGGGAGCACGGCCGAGGGCCGCGACTTCGAACACATCGGCCAGAACCACCGCATCTGGCACTGCACCACCGGCGACTTCACAACGTTCTCGGACCCCGGACTCTTCTTCGACCCCGGTCACTCGGTCATCGACGCCACCGTGCGGGAGCTGGACGGCGGCGGATTCCTCATGGCCTACAAGGACGAACGCGGCACCAACGACCTCGTCACCGCCCACAAGGACATCCACGTGACCACCTTCGACACCCCCGGCGGCCCCCTGACCTCAGCCACCGGGCCGGTCACCCCCTCGGTGGTGGAAGGACCGTCGATCTTCCGCCGCGGCGACGAGATGGTGATGATCTTCGACCACTTCCTCGAAGGACGGTACGGAGCGGTCCGCAGCAGGGACGGCGTGGACTGGGAGCTCGCCTCCCTGACGCTGCCGCCCGGCATGCGCCACGCCTCCGTCCTCGAAACGCCCCTCCCGGCCTCGCTGCCGACCCGGTGAACCGCCGTTCGCCGAGCCCTGCCAGGTCCGCACGGCCCGCCGGGAGCTCGCCTCCCGCCTCGTGAACGGCCCGCGTACGGCCGGGGTGCCGCAGGCCCCCGCCACCACCACAGACTCCGGGCGCACCCGCTTCGGCCGGTCCGCCCGGTGCAGGAAGATCCACGCCGTGTCCCGCGGCGCGGAGGACACATCCACCGATCAAGGAGCGCCGCGATGAAGCGTCGCAGAACGGACCGCCCGGGAGTGCGGGCCTCCCGCATCCTCACCCTGCTCGCCACCCTGGCGGGCGCCCTCCTCCTTCCGGCCCACACCGCTCTGGCCGCGGGCACCACCTTCTTCGTCGACTGCTCGGCCGCCACCAACGGCACCGGAACCCAGGCCAGCCCCTGGAACGCGGTCGGCAGCGTCAACAGCGCCACCTTCGGCGCCGGCGACAGCATCCTCTTCGCCGCCGGCACCACCTGTACCGGCCAGCTCCACCCCGGCGGTTCGGGCGCGTCGGGCAGCCCGATCACGATGGGCGCGTACGGCACCGGCGCCAAGCCGATCATCAACGCGAACGGCGCCACCGGCCCCGTCATCCACCTGCTGAACCAGCAGTACTGGGAGATCGGCGGCCTGGAGCTGACCAACGCGGCGGCCTCGCCCGCCTACCGCTCCGGCGTCCTCGCCGAGAACAGCTCGGGCGGCGTCCTGCACCACATCCGGGTGCACGACATGAACATCCACCACATCAGCGGCTGGTCGGGCGGCTGGTACGCCACCAACGCGGGCGTCGGCGTCCAGACCAACCACACCACGCCCGTCTCCACCTGGGACGACGTCGTGGTCGAGAACAACGTCTTCGACCACGTGGACCGTATCGCCGTGGCCGTCACCCCGGACGGCGACGGCCAGGGCACCGGCCAGACCACCGGCACGGTCATCCGCAACAACACGATGACCTTCGACGGCGCGGACGACATCCTCGTCGTCAAGAACGACGGCGCCCTCATCGAAGGCAACAAGGCCGGCTACGGCGGCGCGAAGGCCACCTGCCCGCCGTCCGGCCAGTACTGCAACGGCGCTTCGGCCGGCATCTGGATGTCCGGCAGCAACGACACCCTCGTCCAGAACAACGAGGTGTACTGCCACGTCAACTTCGCCGACGGCACCGGCTACGACGTCGACTGGGGCAACCACAACACCACGTTCCAGTACAACTACAGCCACCAGAACCTCGGCGGCTTCATCCTGGTCATGCCGCCGTTCAGCATCGCCAACGAGCCGACCTCGACCGTCCCCAGCGACGGCACGGTGATTCGCTACAACATCAGCGAGAACGACGGCACCAACGCGGGCTGCCCCGCCGCGGGCAACCCGACCCACGGCACCGGCGTCTTCCACTTCGTCGGCGGCGTCCCCAACAAGAGCGGCAGCTCGGTCGCCGTCCCGCAGATCTACAACAACAGCATCTACGTCAACCAGAGCGGCCTGAACACCAAGATCCTGTACTCGCGCGCGGGCGGCAGCATCTCCGGCACGCTCTCCTTCCGCAACAACGCGGTCTTCAACTACGGCACCGGCGGCTACTTCACCACCAGCGCCGGATCCGTCTACTCCAACAACCTCTTCTACGGCACCCACCCGGGCTCCGAGCCGGCCGACGCGGCGAAGGTCGTCACCGACCCCGAGTTCCGCAACCCGGGTAACACCGTCACCACCGGCGCGTACACCGGCGCCAACGCCTACCAGGTCCACCCGTCCTCTCCCGTGATCCGGGCCGGTGCGGTCATCAGCGACAACGGCGGCAAGGACGCCTTCGGCAACACCGTCTCCGCGACGGCCGCGCCCAACATCGGCGCGTACAACGGCACCGGCGGCAACCTCGTCTCCAACGCCGGCTTCGAGACCGGCGCGATGAGCCCCTGGACCAACAGCGGCGGCGCTCCCTCCGTGACGTCCACGGGCGCTCGCACCGGCGGCTTCGCGCTGACCACCCTGGCCAGCGGCAGCGGCGCCAACCAGAACCTGACCGGCCTCACCCCGAACACCACCTACCTCCTCACCGGCTGGGCCAAGGTGGCGAATGCGGGGGAGACTCTCGCCATCGGCGTCAAGAACTACGGCGGCACGGAGACGTTCACCAACGTGGCGACGACCGCGTACTCCCAGGCCGCGGTGCTGTTCACCACGGGCAGCGGCAACACCTCCGCCCTGGTCTACTGCTGGAAGAACTCCGGTGGCACCGGCACCGGCAACTGCGACGACCTCGCGGTGGAGCCCCTGTCGTCCGCCACCAACGCGGTCACCAACCCGGGCTTCGAGACGGGCGCGCTGACCCCCTGGGCGCAGAGCGCGGGTACGGCGTCCAGCGTCGTCGCCACCAACGCCCGCAGCGGCACGAACTCCCTGCAGACCGGGGCCAGCGCCAGCGGCGCCATCCAGACGGCAAGCGGTCTCTCCTCCAGCGGCACCTACCTGCTGGCCGGCTGGGCCAAGGCGGCCACCGCCGGTGAGGAGGTGGCGGTCGGCGTGAAGAGCTTCGGCGGAACGGAAACGTTCCTGCGGACCTCGACGACGTCCTACGCGCAGCAGCCCGTCTTCTTCACGACGGGCGCCGCCGCCACCTCGGCGGCCGTCTACTGCTACAAGAACGCCGGTGCGGCGGCCGGTTACTGCGACGACTTCACCGTGATCAAGCTCTCCTGACCACGGACGAAGTCTTAGCAGGAAGGTTTCATCAAAGGTGGGCGGGTCGACTCGGTCGACCCGCCCACCGGCGCGGGCGATACTGACGCGGTGCCGCCGACACCACAGCCGCAGCCCCTGGTCACCCCGCAGCCGATCACACCTGACGCGCCGGATCCGATAGAGCGTCCGCTGCTCACCCAGTCCTGGCTGGACCTCGCCTTTCTCCACTGGGCGGCGGACCCGGCGGACGTCGCCGGTCTGCTGCCGGCCGGGACCGTCCCGGACACCCTGGACGGCGTCACCTACGTCGGTCTGGTCGCGTTCCGGATGCATCGCGTCGGCTGGTTCAGGCTGCCGGGCGTCCCCTATCTGGGGTCCTTCCCGGAGACGAACGTCCGGCTCTACTCGGTGGACGCGCACGGGCGGCGGGGCGTCGTCTTCCGTTCGCTCGACGCCTCCCGCCTGCTGCCGGTCGCCGTGGCGCGGCTCGGCTTCCGGATGCCCTACGTGTGGTCCCGCATGGCGATCGACGCCGACGGCGACACCGTCACGTACACCAGCCGCCGCCGCTGGCCGGGCCCGCGCGCCCGCAGCCGGCTCACCGTGCGGGTGGGGCGACCGGTCGAGGAACCCACCGCGTTGGAGCACTTCCTGACGGCGCGCTGGGGCATGCACAGCACCTTCTTCGGCCGCCCGATGTATTTGCCCAACGCCCACCCGCGCTGGCCCCTGCACCGGGCCGAACTCGTCGAGTACGAGGAGGACTTGGTCATGGCGGCGGGGCTGCCGGCACCGGTGGGGGAGCCGGTCAGCGTGCTGTACTCGCCGGGCGTCCCGGCCCGCTTCGACCGCCCGGCCCCTCCTCCCGGCTACTGGTCCGGCGCGGCCGGCCCCGGGGCCGTGTCCGGCTCGGGGTTGAACACCGGGTGGTAGCTCTCCGGCGGCGCCAGATAGGCGGCGGCCGGTAGCCCGCCGGTGTCGACGACGATCTGGTCCACGGCGATCGCCGGGTCCACCATGAACAGGCGCAGGACGTGCTCGCCCGGCTCGGTGACGGTCACGGTGCCGGTCAGCTTCTCGACGCCCTCCTCCACGTTGCGCGCCCAGGCGTCACCGCGGTTGCCGGTGGCCACGGCCTGCCCCGACAGCACGGTCGGCGGCTGGTCGTCGAGGGCCAGGGCCAGCCGCCGCGCGCCGCGCTCGTCGAGCGAGGGCAGCCGGAAGACGGTGACGGGGAAGGCGCCGGTGCTGCCGAAGCGCACCCGGTACCTCAACTCCGGTGCGCGGTAGGCGAATTCGGCGGTGACCGGGGCCGCCGTCGAGGGCACCGCCGCCACGGCGGCGCTGCGCCGCCCGAGCCCGCGCACGGTCTGCCAGCGGGCCCCGCCGCGTGCCACCCGGCGCTCGGTGTGCACGGCGTCGATGGAGACCCAGCCGTTCGCCTCGACGAACCCGCGCGCCCGCCGTCGTGCCCGCGCCCCGTCGTTGACCACCTTCAGGGGCACCTCGAAACGCTGCCCGCCACCCGTACCCGTGAAGACGACCGTGACGTCGTGCGCGCCCTCGGGCGCCCCGGCCCAGTCGACCTCGACCCACACCCGGGTCTGCTCGGTGAGCGAGCCGCCCGACGAACTCAGCCGGACCCACGGCCGATCGGCCTGCGCGGCCCAAGTGACCGCGAGGAAGCCGGTGTTGAAGACGTCGACGAAACGCCGGTCCCGGGTGGCGGAGGAGAAGGACAACGGCCGCTGCGCGCCGGTCTCGTTCCCCTCGGCGGCGATCCCCAGCCCCGAGGTCTCCTGCCGGGCGACCCTCGTGACCGCCGGCCGGCCCGGCGCTTTCGGGATCTGCGAGGGGTACGGATTGATGTAGCCGTCCCATTTCCCGCCCGCCACCACGGTGTTGTACCGCAGGGTGAGCGCCACCTCGTCGGCGTGCGCGGCTTCGGCGAGGTCCGCGAACCGGTTGGCCCCCGCCCCGCGCCCCTGACGTACCGCGAGGGCGTTGCGGTCCGCCCAGTAGTACTTCAGGTTCATCAAGTACGCGCCGTGCACGGGGTAGTGGAGCAGTTCGAAGAAGGCGTCCTGGTAGGCGGCGGGGAGTTCGGCTCCGAGTTTCACGGTCCGTTGGAGCAGCCGGTCGTACGCGGCCATCCGGCGTCCCGCCTCGTCCCCGTGATGGATGACGGAGAAGATGTTCCGGTCGATGAACTCCGGACGCCGCTCCGCCGCGAGACGGTAGTACTCGGTGCGGATCGCGGCGATCTCCCGGGCGTGCCGGAGCCCGAACTGCCGCCCGTACCACTGGGCGAGGAACCCTTCGACGTCGTCGGCGTCCCACCGGTCCACGTCCCAGGCCATGTCCATGGAGAAGGACAGGCCGGTCTCGATCGACTTGAGGTCACCGACGTTGAAGATCCACATCCGGTCGACCTGATGCTCGTACACCCGGCGCAACTCCTGCCAGACCTTGGCGAGTTGGGTGGTATCCAGCCACAGGTAGCTGCGCGGGCGGCCCCAGTAGGAGAGGTGGTAGTAGATCCCGTTGCCGCCCGGGCGGGCGCGCTCCGCCGCGTTCGGCAGTTGGCGCATGTTGCCGTGGTTGTCGTCCGGCCAGATCAGCGTGACGTCGCCGGGGACCTCGACGCCCGCGTTGTACAGGTCCAGGACCTCCTTGTACGGGATGAAGATCTGCGGCTCGGCCGCCGCGCCGACCTCCTCGGCCAGGATCCGGCGCTGGTCGGCGACGATGTCGTTCATCACCGCGACCTTCTCCGGGATCGTCGTCGCGTACTTCGTCTCCAGCGCGGTGTCGTGCAGCCCGCGCATGCCGATCGTCCAACTGCTCTCGTAGGCCGCGTTCTCCCGGGCCCGGGCTCGCCAGTAGTCGGAGATGACGCCCGGGTTCACCGTGTAGTCGTACACCGGCAGACTCCCGTCCGCGCCCCGGTGCGCCTCGGCCCACGGCTCCCACTCGTGGACGCCGTTGCGCAGCAGGGCCTCGGGGTGACTGGAGCCTACGACGATGCCGTAGCGGTCGGCGAGTTCGGGGTTCTCCCGGTACTGGTTGAAGAAGTCGGAGTACGGATGCATCGCAGGCCACAGGTAGTTGGCCTTGAGGCGCAGCAGCAGCTCGAAGAGGCGTTTGTACGTCTCCGGGCCGATGTTCTTGTCCGGCTCCTGGGTGCGATGCGACCAAGTGGTGAGATTCTGCTCGTCGTTGAGGAAGACACCCCGGTAGCGGACCGACGGCTCAAGGCGTTTGACGGGGCCTGCGGGCACGGTGACCGTCTCGCGCCGTTCCACCGGTACGTCGGCCCACCAGTACCAGGGCGAGACGCCGATGCGTTCCGAGGTGTCGTAGATCCCGTACACCGTGCCGCGCCGGTCGCTGCCCGCGATCACCAGCGCGCGGTCCACGCCGGGCGCCGGACGCTCCACCACCTGGGTCACCGAGGCCTCCCAGCGCCCCTCGACCCGCCCGACGTCCAGCCGCCCCCGCGCGACGAGCCGGTCGATGACCGGGCTCGCGCCGAGGGTGCCGACCAGGACCAGCGCCGCGGACCGTGCCGGCAGGGTGCGCCGCAGCGCGGGCCGCACCCCGCCGACCCGCTCCACGTCGGCCTGGAGGTCCCCGGCCGCACGGACCACGGCGTCGTCGTCGGCCGCGTCGACGAACACGTCGACCGCGACACCGTCCCGCACCAGATCGAAGCCCGGGGCGGCAGCGGCGGCGGACGCCGACGCGGCGTGGGCGTCGGCCGGGAGTACGGCAGGCAGCAGCGGGGCCAGTCCGACGGCCGTCAGGCCCCGGAGAAACGCCTTTCGGGACCACGAGTGCGCGGGGTCCTGTGGTTGCGAGGAGTCCCGTGGTGCGGTGTGCGGCATCGACGCTCCCGGACTAGGCACTGGCATGACCATGCTAGAAAGCGCTTTCCCGCGCACCTTAGGTCAGCACCGGCCACGGCGTCCATAACCGTGCACGACGGCCGCTCCGCGAAGCGTCGGTACGGCAACGGGCCCTCACGTCGATCGCGGGTGAGGTCGCTAGCGGCACAGCGCGAGGATGTCCTCCTCGAACGACGGGAACTCGCTCCTCGCCTCGGCGATGAGGACCCGGGCGGGGCGGCGCGGGGTGGTGGCGTGGCGCGCGGCCAGTGCGGCGAGTGCGGCGAGTGCCGGCCTCGGACGCGCGTCGTGGTCGGGGTAGGTCACGGCCTCCATCGGGCCGAGGCCGTCGGCCAGCACCCACAGGAAGTCGGACAGGTTCGCGGCGACCACCCCGCACTCGCCCTCCGAGCCCAGGAACACCACCGGCTGCTCGGTCAGCGGCAGCCCCGGCCGCACACACCAGAGGGCGGCGAGCCCGCCGGTGCCGTCCTGCCCGAACACCCGGTAGGCGCCCGCGTCGAGCTCGTGGTCGCCGGTCCACTGGCGCAGCCAGTCGGTGGTCTCCTCGGCCGAGTCGAAGGCGTCGTACGGCTCGAAGTCGTAGCCCTCGCCGTCGTCGTAGGGGAAATCCGCCGCGGCCACCTCGGCGAGGGCGGGCGGGAAACGGCGGTCGTCGGTGGTCGTCTCACTCATGAGCGCAGGCTAAACGAGCCCACTGACAGTGCCGGGCGGGCTTGTTGTCGACCCCTGTCGCAGCGGAAGCTGCCTCTCGGCGTTGACACGATCGCTGTCGCTATCGCTGTCGTTGTCACTGCCAGGGCCATCGATCAGTCAGCGGTGAGGAGGACTTCGGAGTGAGTCACACCGTCGCGCGGGGGATACGTCGGCACGCGCCGCGCTCGTGCCAACGCCCGCACCGGTTCGGTGAGTTCGTGGTGGAAGACGCGGTCGGCGATGTCGCATGCCACCGCCATCGCACGGGCATCGGACGCGGTCAGCTCGGCGACCAGTTCCCCGGCACCGGCTGCGGCCGGGCCGCTCCGGCTGGCCGGCCGCAGATGCTCCACACCCCGGTCGACCAGCCACGCACCGGAAGCCCCCCTCGGTCCACCGCGCGCGGGCGGCGACGATCATCCGCTCGCCCGCACCCCCGGTGACCGCGCAGAGTGGCTGCTTGGGGCGACAGCAGGCGTCCTCGCTCAGTAGGCTCGCCGGTATGCGGATCTCCGTTTCCTCGGACATGGACGAACCAGTGGCGCGGGCTCTCGTCGCGGAGTTGCGGGGGCGCGGGCACGATGTCGTGCCGTACGGGGCGCTGCGGCCCGGTGACGATCCGCAGTGGGCGGTGTGTTCGGAGGCGGCGGCCCGGGATGTGGCCGACGGGACCTCGGAGCAGGCCGTGGTGTGCTGCTGGACCGGCACCGGCGCGTCGATCGCCGCGAACAAGGTGCCCGGCGTCCGGGCCGCCCTGTGCACCGACGCCTACACCGCCGACGGCGCCCGCCGCTGGAACGACGCCAACGTCCTCGCCCTCGGCCTGCGCCTGACCTCCGAGCCGCTGCTCAAGGAGATCCTGGGCGCCTGGTTCGCCGCCGAGGCGAGCGGGGACGCCGAGGACCGGCGGAACGTGGCCCACGTCAGCGGTCTCGACACCGGCAGGACCGGCTCGCACGCGTAGCGCGCCGCGCCCTTACGGACGGCTCCGTTGCGCCGTACGGGTCGCTCGGCCCGGGCGGGGCACCCGGCGGGCGGGCGAGGGTGGGAGGTACGGATCGATCGGTCCGCACCTCCGAGCGGTCCTGGTCCGGAAGGGAACCCGAGATGTCCGTCGACCCGCAAGGGACGTCCGCCCGGCTCACCGACGACGAGCTCAGGACGCTGCACGCCCACTGGCGCGCCGCGAACTACCTGGCCGTCGGCCAGATCCACCTCATGGCCAACCCGCTGCTCACCGAACCGCTGCGGCCCGAGCACATCAAGCCGAGGCTGCTGGGCCACTGGGGCACCTCGCCCGGGCTGAACCTGGTGTACACGCACCTCAACCGCGTCATCCGCACCCGTGACCTGAACGCCCTGTGCGTCTGGGGGCCTGGGCACGGCGGTCCGGCCGTGGTCGCCAACTCCTGGCTGGAGGGCTCCTACACCGAGACGTACCCGGACGTCACCCGGGACGCCCCCGGTATGGCCCGGCTGTTCCGGCAGTTCTCGTTCCCGGGCGGTGTGCCCAGCCACGTCGCGCCCGAGACGCCCGGCTCGATCCACGAGGGCGGCGAACTCGGCTACTCCCTCTCCCACGCCTACGGCGCCGCCTTCGACAACCCCGACCTCCTGGTCGCCTGCGTGATCGGCGACGGTGAGGCCGAGACCGGGCCGCTGGCCGCCTCCTGGCACTCCAACAAGTTCCTGGACCCGGTGCACGACGGGGCCGTGCTGCCGATCCTGCACCTCAACGGCTACAAGATCGCCAACCCGGCGGTGCTGGCCCGGATCCCCGAACCCGAGCTGGACGAGCTGCTGCGCGGCTACGGCCACGACCCGATCCATGTCACAGGCGACGAGCCGAACGCCGTCCACCGCGCCATGGCGCAGGCCATGGACACCGCCCTGGACCGCGTCGCCGCCCTCCAGCGCGCCGCCCGCGAGGACGGCAGCGGCGAACGCCCCCGCTGGCCGGTGATCGTGCTGCGCACCCCGAAGGGCTGGACCGGCCCCGCCCACGTCGACGGCCTGCCCGTCGAGGGCACCTGGCGCTCCCATCAGGTGCCGCTGTCCGCCGTCCGCGACAACCCCGAACACCTGCGCCAACTGGAGGCCTGGCTGCGCTCCTACCGGCCCGAAGAACTCTTCGACGAGCACGGCCGCCCGCGCCTCGACGTGCTCGCCTGGATCCCCGACGGCACCCGCCGCCTCGGTGCCACCCCGCACGCCAACGGCGGCCTGCGCCTGCGTGAACTCCCTTTGCCCGACCTGGACTCGCACGCCGTCCCGGTCGACAAACCCGGCACCACCCGGCACGAACCCACCGGCGTACTGGGCGAGTTGATCGAGGACGTCATGCGCGCTACCGCCGACCGGCGCGACTTCCGTCTCGTCGGCCCCGACGAGACCGCCTCCAACCGGCTTCAGGCCGTCTACGGCGCCACCGGCAAGGCCTGGCAGGCACAGACCCTCCAGGTCGACGAGCACCTCGACCGGCACGGCCGGGTGCTCGAGATTCTCTCCGAACACACCTGTCAGGGCTGGCTGGAGGGCTATCTTCTGACGGGCCGTCACGGACTGTTCTCCTGCTACGAGGCGTTCGCGCACATCGTCGACTCGATGGTCAACCAGCACGTCAAGTGGCTGCGCGTCACCCGGAAACTGGCCTGGCGCGCACCCGTCGCCTCCCTCAACTACCTGCTCACATCGCATGTCTGGCGTCAGGACCACAACGGTTTCTCCCACCAGGACCCCGGTTTCGTCGACCACGTCCTCAACAAGAGCCCGGAAGTCGTGCGGGTCTATCTGCCGCCGGACGCCAACACCCTGCTGGCGGTGGCCGATCACGCGCTGCGCAGCCGTGACCACGTCAACGTCATCGTGGCCGGGAAGCAGCCGTGCTTCGACTGGCTGTCGATGGACCAGGCCCGCGGCCACTGCGCGCGGGGCGCGGGCGTCTGGGACTGGGCCGGTACCGAGGACGGCAGCCACGAACCCGACGTGGTCCTCGGCTGCGCGGGCGACGTACCGACCCAAGAGGTGCTGGCCGCCGCCCAGTTGCTGCGCCGCGACCTCCCCGAGCTCGCGGTGCGCGTCGTCAACGTCGTCGACATCGCCCGCCTGTTGCCGAGCGAGGAACACCCGCACGGCATGGGCGACTTCGAGTACGACGGCCTGTTCACCCCCGACAAACCGGTGATCTTCGCCTACCACGGCTACCCCTGGCTCATCCACCGCCTCGCCTACCGCCGCACCGGCCACCGCAACCTGCATGTGCGCGGCTACAAGGAGATCGGCACCACGACCACGCCGTTCGACATGGTCGTCCGCAACGACCTCGACCGCTACCGCCTCGTCATGGACGTCATCGACCGCGTCCCCGGCCTCGCCGCGCGCGCCGCCACCGTACGCCAGCAGATGGCGGACGTCCGCACCCGCCACCAGGCCTGGATCCGCGAGCACGGCACCGACCTTCCCGAGGTCACGGAGTGGGTCTGGGACGGCTGAGACGGCAGCTCACCGATGACCGGACAGGGCGCACGGACCGGGGCGGACGGCGCAGAAGGAGGGGCAGAAGACGGGCCGTCGTGCGCCCTGGCACGGCGTCCCGCCGGGTGCCTACAGTGGTCGGCCAGCCCTGCGCGCGGATCCGGCGAGGCTGGGCACCGTCCCACCCGCTCGCCCCACCCGCTCGTCCCACCTGTGGTCACCCGTCGTCCTCGTCCCCACCCGGCACCCGTCCGGACCCGGGACGGCCCCGCACAACCGAGCCCCGCACAACCGAGCCCGTGCACCGAGCCGCGTGCGCGAGCCCGCACACCAGCCCCGTACACCGGCGCGGCTCCCCGGGCGACGAGTGCGACGAGTGTGACGACCACCCGCGCGACAGGCACCATCCGTGACACCGCTCGGGCCGCGCGAGGGCCGCACGCGGTACGAGCGCGCGTCGAGAGCCAGTCGAGAGCCACTGGAGGCCGCTGTGTCCCGACCGTGCATCGCCCTGATCGCCGACCCCACCTCGCCCGAAGGCTGCCGTGAGTACCTCGCCGAGGCCGTCGAACTGCTCACCGGCGCCCCGCCCGTCCGGATCGACTCCCGGCACTTCGCGACCGGCAACACCGGCCGGGGCGTCCGCGACGGCGGCCGGTTACGGCTCCAAGTCCCAGAAGAGCGCCTGGACTTCGTACCCGACGTCGTCCTGCTCTACGAGATCCCGCCGCACCACCGGCGGGCCCTCGCCGGCTTCCAGGAGCTCCTGGAGAGCCACGACGTGGTGACGCTCGCCGCCGGACCCGACGCCTGGCGGACCGCCACCGAGAAGAACCTCACCGTCGAACGCTTCCTGCGCGACGGCGTCGCCCAGATGGAGACCGCGGTACTGTCCCGGCCCACCCTCGCGGAAGCGGCCGGCATCTTCGACCGGCTCGGCCGCGACACCTGGGCCCGGCCCGTCGTCGGCACCGGCGGCAACGACACCTTCCACGTCACCACCCCCGCCCAACTGGCGGACGCCGCCGCCTACTACGCCGAACGCGACACCGACTGGCTGCTCTCCCGCGACGCCGGCAACTTCACCGCCGACGGCCGGCGCCACCAGTTCCGCGTCTTCGTCCTCGGCGACCGTGTCGTGCACGCCCGCGAGCACCTCCAGCCCGCCCCCGACACCCCCTGCAACACCTGCCAGGGCGCCACCGCCGTCCACATCGCCCCGCCGGACCTGCCGCCCCGGCTCGCCGAACTCGCCGTCGCCGCCACCGCGTCGGTCGGACTGCCGTTCGCCGGCGTCGACCTCGCGGTGGAGAACGGCGGGGTCGTCTTCGAGGTGAACGTGCAGCCCGCGTTCGTCGACGGCGAACTCGAACTGAAGGCCGTGGCCGTGCCCTACGTCCAGGCGCACCTCGACGCCTTCGCGCTGGCCGGCGGCGGCCCGCACCGGGGGCTCACAGCCTCAGCGTGAACCACGTCGTCTTGCCCTCGTCCGTCGGCCGTACCCCCCAACTGGCGGCGAGGGCACGGACCAGGACCAGGCCGCGGCCCGACTCCTCGCCCTCGACCGCCAGCCGCGGCTGGGGGAGTTGCGGGCTGCGGTCGCTCACCTCGACCGTGAGATCGGTCGCCGTGCGGTGCAGATGCACGCCGACCGGGCCCTCGGCGTGCTGGACGGCGTTCGTCAGCGTCTCCGACAGCAGCAGGAGCGCGTCGTCGGCGCTGTCCGTACAGTTCCACGAGGCCAGCGCCCGGTGCAGAAAGGCCCGCCCCTCCGGCACCGACGCCGGGACCGCCGGGAGGTGGGTGGTGACGGCGGCCAGCGGCGCGGCCGGCAACTGCGCGAGCAGCAGGGTGACATCGTCGTTGTGGCCGTCCGAGTCCGGCAGCAGACCCGCCAGGACATGGTCCGCCGCCGCCTCCAGACACGGCGTGCCGACGAACAACTCCTCCAGCAGCACCGTCAGTTCACCGATCCGCACCTCGATGTCACTGCCCGGCGTCTCGATCATGCCGTCCGTGTAGAGCACCAGCGTGGCGCCCGGCGGTATCTCCGAACTGGACTCCTCGTACACGACGTCGCCCACGCCGAGCGGGGTGTTGACCGGACAGGGCAGGGCGCTCACGCGGTTGCCCACCCCGGCGACCAGCACCGGCAGATGCCCCGCCGAACAGACCGTCACCGTGCCCGTGTCCGGGGCGATCACCAGATAGCAGCAGGTGACGAGCTGGTCCGGGACGTCGAGGTCGGCGACGCAGGTGTCCAGCGCCCGCATCAACTGCCGTGGCTGCATCCCGGTCTTGGCCAGTGCGTGCGCGGCCGACCTCAACTGGCCCATCACGGCGGCGGCTTCGAGCCCGCGGCCCATCACGTCGCCTATCAGCACACCCACCCGGTCCGCGCCCAGCGGAATCAGGTCGAACCAGTCGCCGCCCACCCCGGCGCCCTGGGTGGCGGGCCGGTAGCGGCTGGCGGTGGCCAGCCCGGGCAGGTCGGGCGGGGTGCCCATCAGACTGCGCTGGAGCGTCAGCGCGATGTGCCGCTGCTGCTCGTACAGGGCCGTGAGTTCGGCCTCGGCGCGCTTGCGGTCGCTGATGTCCCGCACGATCGCGCACGCCCCGACGACGGTGCCGCGCGTGTCCCGGGTCGGCCACAGCGTGACGTCCACGTCCAGCAGCGCCCCGGTGCTGGTCAGCCGCAGCGTCTCGTAGTGCTCGACCTTCTCGGCGTGCCGCAGCCGCTTGAGTAGCTCGCGGACCTCGCCCCGCAGCTCCGGCGGGGCCAGCATCGACACGTGCCGGCCGATGGCCTCGTCGGCGGTGTAGCCGTACAGGCGCTGCGCCGCCGCGTTCCAGTACGTGATGTACCCGTCGAGGGTCTTGGCGAGGATCGCGTCCTGGGACGACTCCACGAGCGCGGCGAGTTCGTTGATCCGCGCCTCGGCCGCCTTGCGGTCGCTGACGTCGCGCACCGCCGCCGACACCAGCAGCCCGTCCGCGGTCTCCAGCGGGCTCAGGCTGATCTCGACCGGGAACTCGGTGCCGTCCTTGCGCAGACCGTGCAGCTCGAGTCCGGCACCCATCGGCCGCACCTGGCGGTTGGCCGTGTACCCGCGCCGGTGCGCGGTGTGCTGGTCGTGGAAACGGTGCGGGATCAGCAGCTCGACCGGGCGGCCGAGCAGCTCCTCGCGGCCGTGCCCGAACAGGGCCTCGGTCTGGGCGTTGACGAGCTTGATGATGCCCGTGTCGTCGACGATCACCATGGCGTCCGGCGCCGCCTCCAGCAGCCCCCGGAACCGCTCCTCGGCCCCGCCCACGGCACCTTCCTGCGGCGCGGCGGGGGCGGGCGCCCCACAGGCGCACCGTTTCTGCTCAGGCTTGCGCTTCACGCTCCGTTTCGCACTCTGCTTCACACCCTGGTTGGCAGCGTCGGCCCCCGACCCCGCGCGCCGCGCAGATTCCGCCCGCATCACATCGGCCATCTTCCACCTCATCCCGCACGACGAATCAGGCCATCTCAGCGCCTTTGGCCCGGCCGCGCCCCGCGTTGTCGCTTACTGGCCGCCGCTGTCCGAACCTGAACGCCGCCGCACCGATCAGTATTCGAGAAGCGCGGGCCCGGGGCCGTGGATAGCGTGGGTGACCGGACCGGACCGGACCGAGCGGGCGACGCCGGCCGAGACCGCGCGAGCGGCCCGGCGGGACAGATGGACCAGATGGACCAGATGGGGAGACGATCAGCATGGCCACGAGGACTCGGCGGACTGCCACGCCGCCGCCTGCGCAGCACGTCGCCGAGCATGCCGCCGGGCACGTCGCCGACAGCCACGATCTGATCCGGGTGCACGGCGCCCGCGAGAACAACCTCAAGGACGTCAGCATCGAGATCCCGAAGCGCCGTCTGACGGTGTTCACCGGCGTCTCCGGCTCGGGCAAGAGCTCGCTGGTGTTCGACACGATCGCGGCGGAGTCGCAGCGGCTGATCAACGAGACCTACAGCGCCTTCGTGCAGGGCTTCATGCCGACGCTGGCGCGGCCCGAGGTCGACGTCCTGGACGGGCTGACCACCGTGATCAGCGTCGACCAGCAGCGGATGGGCGCCGACCCGCGCTCCACGGTCGGCACCGCCACCGACGCCAACGCGATGCTGCGGATCCTCTTCAGCCGGCTCGGCAAGCCGCACATCGGCCCGCCCGGCGCGTACTCCTTCAACACCGCCTCGGTCCGGGCGAGCGGCGGGATCACCGTCGAGCGCGGTGCCGAGAAGACGAGAACCGTGAAGGCGACCTTCAACCGCACCGGCGGCATGTGCACGCGCTGCGAGGGCCGCGGCTCGGTCTCCGACATCGACCTCACCCAGCTCTACGACGACTCCAAGTCGCTGGCCGAGGGCGCGTTCACCATCCCCGGCTGGAAGTCGGACAGCCAGTGGACCGTGCAGGTCTACGCCCAGTCCGGCTTCGTCGACCCGGACAAGCCGATCCGCAGGTACACCAAGAAGGAGCTGCGGGACTTCCTCTACGGGGAGCCGGTCAAGGTCAAGGTCAACGGCGTCAACCTCACCTACGAAGGGCTCATCCCCAAGATCCAGAAGTCGTTCCTGTCCAAGGACAAGGAAGCGTTGCAACCGCACATCCGGGCGTTCGTGGAGCGGGCGGTCACCTTCACCGTCTGCCCCGAGTGCGAGGGCACCCGGCTCAGCGAGGGGGCCCGGTCGTCGAAGATCGGGAAGATCAGCATCGCCGACGCCTGCGCGATGGAGATCCGCGACCTGGCCGACTGGGTCCGCGCCCTCGACGAACCGTCGGTGGCGCCGCTGCTCGCCGCCCTGCGGCAGACCCTCGACTCGTTCGTGGAGATCGGCCTCGGCTACCTGTCCCTGGAGCGGCCGGCGGGCACGCTGTCGGGCGGCGAGGCGCAGCGCGTCAAGATGATCCGCCACCTCGGCTCCTCGCTCACGGACGTCACCTACGTCTTCGACGAGCCCACCATCGGCCTGCACCCGCATGACATCCAGCGGATGAACGACCTGCTGCTGCGGCTGCGGGACAAGGGCAACACAGTCCTGGTCGTGGAGCACAAGCCGGAGACGATCGCGATCGCCGACCACGTCGTCGACCTCGGCCCCGGCGCCGGCACGACGGGCGGCACCGTCTGCTTCGAGGGCACCGTCGAGGGCCTGCGCACCGGCGGCACCATCACCGGCCGGCACTTCGACGACCGGGCCGCCCTCAAGGAGAGCGTGCGCGAACGCACCGGCACGCTGGAGATCCGGGGCGCGACGACGCACAACCTGAAGGGCGTCGACGTCGACGTCCCGCTCGGCGTGCTGGCCGTCGTCACCGGTGTGGCGGGCTCCGGCAAGAGCTCGCTCGTGCACGGGTCGATCCCGGCCGGGGAGGGGGTGGTGTCGGTCGACCAGGGGGCGATCCGCGGCTCCCGGCGGAGCAACCCGGCGACGTACACCGGACTGCTCGAACCGATCCGCAAGGCGTTCGCCAAGGTGAACGGCGTGAAGCCCGCCCTGTTCAGCGCCAACTCCGAGGGCGCCTGCCCCACCTGCAACGGCGCCGGGGTCGTCTACACCGACCTGGCGATGATGGCCGGCGTCGCCACCACCTGCGAGGAGTGCGAGGGGAAGCGGTTCGACGCGTCGGTGCTCGAATACCACCTCGGCGGCCGTGACATCAGCGAGGTGCTCGCGATGTCGGTGACCGAGGCCGAGGAGTTCTTCGGCGCGGGCGAGGCGGCGACCCCGGCCGCGCACCGGATCCTGACCCGGCTCGCCGACGTCGGCCTCGGCTACCTCAGCCTCGGCCAGCCGCTCACCACACTCTCCGGCGGCGAGCGCCAGCGGCTCAAGCTGGCCACCCACATGGGCGACAAGGGCGGCGTCTACGTCCTCGACGAGCCGACCGCGGGCCTGCACCTCGCCGACGTCGAGCAACTGCTCGGCCTGCTCGACCGGCTCGTCGACTCCGGCAAGTCGGTCATCGTCGTCGAACACCACCAGGCGGTCATGGCCCACGCCGACTGGATCATCGACCTCGGCCCCGGCGCGGGCCACGACGGCGGCCGGATCGTCTACGAGGGCACCCCCGCCGACCTGGTGGCCACCCGTTCCACCCTGACCGGCGAGCACCTCGCGGCCTACGTCGGCGCCTGAGCGCGCCGTGACCGGCAGGCCACCCGGCCGGCCCCGGCACCGGTCTCAGCGGGCGCCCATGCTCAGTGGGCGCCCAAGCCGCCCCCGCCGAACGAGCCGCTGCTGCCGCGGCTCCAACGCGGCCGTTTCTTGTCCGTGCTCGGCCGGGTCTGCATGTTGGTCAGTTCGTAGGGCGTGAGGGGACGGCCGCCCTTCGGTGTCAGGGGCACCTCCTCGGGCTCCCGGTTCTCGCGCACCTCGTGCACCGCGCCGCCGGGCGGCAGGTGCGGCTGCTCCTCGGGGCGCGGCCGGTTCGGCTCGCGCGACCTGGTACGCGCGCCCAGCCAGACGCTGCCGGCCAGCACGGCCACCACGGCCAGAGCGACCACGAACAGCCCGAGGCTGAGCAGGCCGCTCGCGGCGGCCAGTTGCAGGCTAGCGGTAGTCATATCAGGCGAATACCCCCACAACGGGTCATGAACCCGCCATTCCGCCCCCATGACTCTCCGTCCACAACCCCTCGCATACGGCGCTCGCCGCCTGCCCCCGCGACGGTAGGACGGGTTTGGCGCCACAAGCCCCGGCTACCCGCCAGAGGTGACTTCGACGAAACCCCAACAGGACCAACGGAACACGCAGGACCAACGGATCCATCGGGACCGGCGAGACCAACAGGATCTCTTCCGGTTCCTGGAGGACCGCTTCGCCTGCGCCCTGGCGTGCACCGAGTGCGCGCGAGCCTGTGCGCGGCGCGCGAGCCTCCTGGAACCGGACGGGCCCGACCGCGAGGAACTCGTGCGACGCAAGGGCATCATGTGCGCCGAGGTGTGCGACGCGACCTGCCGCGTGCTGTCCGAGGACGCGAGCGCGGACGAGGCCGGCATCCGCGCCCAACTGGAGTGGTGCCGGACCGTCTGCCTGGAGTCCGCCCGCGTCTTCGACCGCCACCCCAGCGCCGAACAGGACGCGACCACCTGCCGCACCTGCGCCGAAACCTGCACGGAGTTCATCGCGACGCTGCTCTGAACGACGCGTTGAGCACCCGACGCCGACGTCGTTGTTACGGTCGCTGGATGGAGAGCTGGATCGAGGGTGGCGTACGCGCTCGGATAGGGGAGATGGCGGCACGGGATCCGGGGTGGTCGCGCTTCGGGGCGGACACGCACCGGTACGAGCTGGCGTCGGCGCTGCCGGAGGCGGAGATCAGGGCATTCGAGGAAGCGCATGGCATCGATCTGCCGGCGGAGTACCGGTCCTTCGTCGCAGAAGTGGGCAATGGGCCCGCCGGTCCCGGCCACGGGTTGATGCCGTTGACCGTCCCGCGCCCGGAGATCGGCGAGGGGTGGGCTGTGGACGGCGAGTGGCAAGAAGACCGGTTGTCGGGCCGACTCGCCGAGCCGTTTCCCCTCACCGAACCCTTGCCCGGCCGGATCGGCCCATCGGCCTGTGAGGTGACCCGGGGCACGCTCATGCTGGCCGAAGACGGCTGCGGCATCTTCGTCAGGCTGATCCTGAACGGCCCGCGGAAGGGAGAGGTCTGGCAGCTCGATCCGGACTGGGGCGGCTTCGTCCCGGTGAGCCCCGATTTTCGCACCTGGTACACCGAGTGGCTCCAGAGCCCGTAAACACCCGGCACCCCGCGGCCTCGGTCGGCAACGCGTCTCTCGACCACCAGGGCCCCGTCAGCTCCGGTCCCGCCCGCCGCAGCAGCGCCCCGAGTTCCTCCGACGGCACGGGACGACATCCTCCCGGCACCTCTTCCCGCCCCGCCATTCCCAATTTCTGGAACACGTTCTACCGTGTGCGCCGTCAGGACACCGGCCTTGGGGAGCCAGGAGGCGCCGTGCACCTCGACCACACGCCCGAGCAACTGCGGCTGCGTACCGAACTGCGGGCCTACTTCGCCGAGTTGGTGCCCGACAACGCCTACGCCCGGCACACCGACCAGGTCGCCGCCAAACGTTTCTACCGCAGGACCATCCGCCGGCTCGGCGCGGACGGCTGGCTCGGGGTCGGCTGGCCCGAGGAGTACGGCGGGCGGGGCCTCACGCCGATCGAGCAGTTCGTCTTCTTCGACGAGGCCGCCCAGGCCGGTGTGCCGCTGCCGTTGATGGCTTTGAACACCGTCGGACCGACGATCATGCGCTACGGCACCGACGACCAGAAGGCGTACTTCCTGCCGAAGATCCTCGCCGGGGAGATCGACTTCGCCATCGGGTACAGCGAACCCGACGCGGGCACCGACCTCGCCGCCCTCAAGACGCGCGCCGTGCGCGAGGGCGACGAGTACGTCGTCGACGGGCAGAAGATCTGGACGACCAACGGCGACACCGCCGACTGGGTGTGGCTCGCCGTGCGCACCGACCCGAAGGCCCCGCCGCACAAGGGCATCACCATGCTCCTCGTGCCGACCACCGACCCCGGCTACTCCTGCACGGTCATCCGCACCCTCGCCTCCCACGACACCACCGCCAGCTACTACGAGAACGTCCGTGTCCCCGTCACCCACCGGGTCGGCGCCGAGAACCAGGGCTGGCGGCTGATCACCAACCAGCTCAACCACGAGCGCGTGACCCTCGCCGCGCACGGCACCATGGCCATCCGCGCCCTGCACGACGTGCAGCGCTGGGCGACGGAGACCAAGCTCGCCGACGGCCGCCGCGTCGTCGACCTGCCCTGGGTACGCCGTCTGCTCGCCCGGACCCACGTCAAACTCGACGCGCTCAAGCTCCTCAACTGGCAGATGGTGGGCGCCCTCCAGAACGGCACCCTCACCCCGCAGGACGCCTCCGCCGTCAAGGTCTACGGCTCCGAGGCCCGCCGGGACGCCTACGCCTGGCTCATGGAGATCGTCGCCGCCCCCGGCGCACTCCAGGAGGGCTCGGCGGGCGCCGTGCTCCACGGCGACCTCGAACGCGGCTACCGCTCCGCCGTCATCTTCACCTTCGGCGGCGGCAACAACGAGATCCAGCGGGAGATCATCTCGTGGATCGGCCTGGGGATGCCACGGGTCCGGCGTTAGCGGCCGTGCGGGTGGGCCGGTCTCACCTGGTCCGGTGTCCGCCCGTCTCCGGCTGTTCCAGATGGGAGGCGAGGACGGCGGCCTGGACCCGGCGCTGCACGCCCAGCTTGGCCAGGAGACGGGAGATGTGGTTCTTGATGGTCTTCTCCGACAGGTAGAGCTTCTTGCCGATCTCGCGGTTGGTCAGGCCGTCGCCGATCAGCGCGAGGATGTCCCTCTCGCGGGGTGACAGTCCCGCCAGCTCGGAAGGCACGGAAGGGGTCTTCGCGGGGTCCGCCCGCAGCGAGCGCATCAGACGGGCCGTGGTCGCGGGATCCAGCATCGACTGGCCCGAGGCCACCGTGCGCACCGCCGAGACGAGGTCGGACCCTTTGATCTGCTTGAGGACGTAGCCGGAGGCGCCGGCCATGATCGCGTCGAGCAGGGCCTCCTCGTCGTCGAACGAGGTCAGCATCAGACAGGTCAGTTCCGGCATCTGGCTGCGCAGCTCCCGGCAGACCGAGATGCCGTCGCCGTCCGGCAGCCGCACGTCGAGGACGGCGACGTCGGGGCGCAGCGCGGGGCCTCGCGCGAGCGCCTGGTCCACGGTGCCGGCGTCGCCGATCACCTTGATGTCCGGCTCGGCGTCGAGCAGATCGGCCAGACCACGGCGGACGACCTCGTGGTCGTCGAGCAGGAACACCCGGATCGGGTCCCGCTCGGTGAAGGTGCGCGGCTCTGGCATGGTGATCCCTCGTTCCCCGGCGGAGGACGGACTGCGCCCTGTCGACGCTTCCGATCATCACGCGCCTGAACCGAATGCACCAGAGCCGACCGGCCCCACTCGCGCGTGCGAGCGCGTCCTTCGGCTCTTCGTGTCGGTGTTCGTCCGGCCGCGGGTCAGACGGTGCTGTCGGCGCCGTAGGGGGCGTACAGGTCAAGGAGGCGGGTCCTGGCCGAGCGGAGACGGTGGGCCACTACGTCACCGACCCACTGCGCGACGTCGTTGCCCAGCGCCGCGTCGTTCTGGCACATGGACCGCACGGCCGTGGCGTCGAACTCGTAGGCCCGCACCGGTGTGGTGGCTTCGGCGCCCAGGTGCCAGACGTGCGGGGTGAAGAGCCAGGACCAGCCGACCAGTTCGTTGTGCCCGAGATTCTCGATGACAGCCGCCCGACGCCCCGGCACGTGCATGTCGAGGTCGATCCTGCCGGTGCGGATGATCCAGAAGCGGTCGGCGCGTCCACCTTCCTCGAACAGACGTGCTCCCTGGGGGATGGACACCTCCCGGGCGACGCGCATGAGCCGCAGGCGGTGTTCGGCGGACAGCGCGCGCAGCGTGCCGGGACTGGGGCTGGGGGAAGCGTTCATGGCATGCCTCCGGGGCGGGCCGTACGGACACGGACTGCGGACTGCGGACTTCCAGCTCCAGCGTGTGCCGGTCCTCCGGGGCGGGCCATGGGCCACCTGGTCCACAGACCGGGCCGTTCGGTACCGGAGGGGGAGTCTTCCGGAACCGTGCGTCAGATGATCGTCTTCCCTCCGTCGGGCTGACCGCCGGGCTGACCGTCGAGCCACGCGCGGTACGCGGTCACGGCCGTGGGTAGCGTAGGGAAGATCCGTTCCTCGCCGACCGAGTCCACCAGGCCGTACCTCTCCAGGTCGTTCCGCAGGTCCTGCTTCACGCGGGCGAGGGCGAACACGACGCCGCGGTGGGTCAGTTCGCGGCGCAGCTCGTCGACCGCGTCGAGGGCGGTGATGTCGACCTCGACATTGGCCTCGGTGTTGAGGACGAACCAGCGGACCGGGTCGCTCTGTTCGTCCATGGAGGCCAGGGCACGACGCCGGAAGTCCTCGGCGTTGGCGAAGAACAACGGCGAGTCGTAGCGGTAGACGAGCAGGCCGGGAATCGTCCGGGCCTGCCGGTAGTCGGCGACGTCGTGCATGCCGGCCACACCGGGGACCAGGCCCTCCACGGCGTCGTGCGGGCGCGCCACCCGGGTCAGCAGCTCGGCCACCGACAGACCGACGGCCACGATCACCCCGTACAGGATGTCCAGGGCGAGCACCCCGGCGAGGCAGCCGAGCGCCAGGAGCAGTTCCCGGCGGCGGAAGGACGCCAGCCGGCGGAAGCCGGCGAGGTCGATCATGCGGACCGCCGCGTAGACGACGAGCGCGCCGAGCACGGCGGACGGCGTGTGGGACAGCAGCGGGCTCAGGAAGAGCAGCACGGCGAGCACCACCGCCCCGGCCACCAGGGAGTACGCCTGGCTGCCGGCACCCCCCGAGGAGGCCAGCGCGGTGCGGCTGGCGCTGCTGCTCACCGGGAAGCCGTGCAGTGCCCCGGCGCCCAGGTTGGCCGCGCCCAGGGCGAGGAACTCCTGGTTGGCGTCGAGCCCGGGACCTTCGTCGTCGCGGTCGGTGAAGGCCCGCGCGGTGAGGATGAAGTCGGTGTAGGCGACCAGGAGCAAACCGAGCGCGGGCAGGACGAGACGCGGCAACTCGGTCAGGTCCGGGACGGCGAGGCTCGGCAGACCGGACGGGACCTCGCCGATCACCTTCAGCCCGTACCGCCCGTCGAGGTCGAAGACGGCGACGGCGGCGGTGCCCAGGACGACCGCCAGCAGCGGACCGGGCACGGCAGGGGCGTACCGGGACATCACGAAGAGGAACACGAGCACGACGGCGGAGAACACGGTGGTCGCCAGGTGCGCGTCCGTCAGGTGGGTGACGAAGGACCACAGTTGAGGGAAGAACTCCGCGCCGGCCGTCCGCACCCCGGTGAGCTTGGGAAGCTGGTCCACCATCATGATGAGCGCCACGCCCGCCAGATAGCCGATCAGGACGGGGCGGGACAACAGGTCCGCGAGGAAGCCCAGCCGTACCACCCGGGCGACCAGGCAGAGCAGCCCGACCGTGACCGCGAGGGCCGCCGCCAGCGACGCGTAGCGCCCGGGGTCCCCGGCGGCGAGCGGTGCGACCACGGCGGCCGTCATGAGGGCGGTCGTGGACTCCGGGCCGACCGACAGCAGCCGCGAGGAACCGAACAGGGCGTACATCGCGAGGGCCGGCAGGATCGCCCACAGCCCGGCCACCGGCGGCAGTCCCGCCACCCCCGCGTACGCCATGACCTGCGGCACGAGGTACGCGGCCACCGTCACACCGGCGAGCAGGTCACCCGTCAGCCACGTGCGCCGGTAACCGAGAAGCGCGACGAGGCCGGGCACCAGTCGGCGCCATCGCGCGACGTGTCGTCTGCCCGAGCCCTGGGACATCTGCCGCCTTCCGTCGTCTGACCTCATGATCCACCGGTGTGCGGCCGGGCGCGAGAACCCCGGCGGCCGGTCCGGGCGCCCGCCGGACCGCACCGAGCCCAACGGCCCCTTCAGGCAGGGCCGTTCAGCCCCATGGCCGCGGACCTTCGGCATCCTGCGCCGCCCGGGGCGCGAGCCGTGCGGGGGGTCGGTCGGCCCCGATTCGGGACCAGTGGCCCCTGGGCGAGGAACCGCCCGACGACGACTCTGGAATCGGAACCCCTGCCCCACGATCCCTCGCCACAGGAGGTGGAGATCATGCTCCGTACCATCACCGTAGGCCTCGACGGCTCACAGGAGAGCCGGGCCGCCGCGGAATGGGCGGCTCGCGAGGCGAAGCTGCGCGGCCTGTCCCTGAAGATCGTCCATGTCTGGGAGCCGGTACCGGAGCCGATGGCCCAGGCGCCGCTCCTGGGAGCCGAGACCCGGCAGCACTGGACCGAGCGAAGCGAGACGGGGGTCCCCCCGGCCGAAGGCTGGGGGAGGATCCCGCGCGAGGCCGCCGAGGGCGTCAGCCTGCGCCACCCCGGCGTCGAGGTGATCACCGAGGAGCTCTCCGGACACCCCGGCGACGTGCTGGCCGAGGCGGGGAGGAGCGCC
The DNA here is from genome assembly GCF_900110755.1 of Streptomyces sp. yr375. Taxonomy (GTDB): domain Bacteria; phylum Actinomycetota; class Actinomycetes; order Streptomycetales; family Streptomycetaceae; genus Streptomyces. The sequence continues at coordinate 32,341 of NZ_FOFF01000039.1, read as the reverse complement.
GAGCTGCTCGTCCTGGGCTCGCGTGGCTTCGGCGGGATCGGCGGGTTCATGGTCGGTTCCGTCGGCCTGTCCGCCGTCGCGCACGCGGACCGCCCCGTCGTGCTGGTCCGCGCGCTGGAAGTGGCCGCCGACGAGCACGAGCCGGACCCGGTCGGAGTTCCCTCCGCCGCGACGCCCTTCCTGCCCGTGGTCCTCGGACTGGACGTCGAGAACCCGGACGAGACGCTGATCGAGTTCGCCTTCGACGCCGCCAGGCGGCGCGCGACGCCTCTGCGGGTCGTCCACGGCTGGAACCCGCCGCCCTACTACGCCTACGGCACACCCGCCAACCCCGCCCTGCACGAGGCGCTGGCCCTCAGGGACGCCGAGGCGCTGGCCGAGGCGCTGCGGCCCTGGCGGGAGAAGTACCCGGACGTGGACGTCGTCGAGGTGTCCCGCTACGGCAGCGCGGCGGTCCATGTCGTGGACGCCTCCCGCGGGGCCTCGCTCGTCGTCGTGGGCCGGCGCATCCGCCGCAGCCCGTTCGGCGCCCACATCGGACACGTCACGCACGCCGTCCTGCACCACTCCACCGCCCCCGTCGCCGTCGTCCCCCACGGCTGACCCACCCGCACCTGTTCGCGAGGAGAAGAGATCCATGAAGGCAGCGGTCGTACGAGCGTTCGGCGAGCCCCTGGTCATCGAGGAGCGCCCCGACCCGGAGCCCGGCCCCGGCCAGGTCCGCGTCCGGGTGGAGGCGTCCGGGCTGTGCCACACCGACATCCACGCGGCGCACGGCGACTGGCCCGTCAAGCCGAACCCGCCGTTCGTCCCCGGGCACGAGGGCGTGGGCCTGGTGGAGGCGCTCGGCGAGGGCGTCACCCACCTGTCCGTGGGGCAGCGGGTGGCCGTGCCCTGGCTGGGCAGGGCGTGCGGGCGGTGCGAGCACTGCCTGTCCGGCTGGGAGACGCTGTGCGAGCAGCAGGTCAACACCGGTTACGGCTGTGACGGCGGCTACGCCGAGAAGATGCTCGCCTGGGCCGACTTCGCCCAGCCGGTGCCCGAGGGGATCACCGCGCTGGAGGCCGCCCCGCTGACCTGCGCGGGCGTGACGACGTACAAGGCGCTCAAGGTCGCCGACGTCAGGCCCACGCAGCTCGTCGCGATCTCCGGCGTCGGCGGCCTCGGTCACCTCGCCGTGCAGTACGCGAAGATCGCCGGAGCCACGGTCGCCGCGATCGACGTCACCGACGAGAAGCTCCAGCTGGCCGCCGACCTCGGTGCGGACATCGTCATCGACGCCCGCAAGGAGAGCGTCGGTGAGGTGCTGAAGCGGCACGGCGGCGCCCACGCGGCGATCGCGCTCGCGGTGAACGACGCGGCCTTCGAGGCGGTCAACTCCGGGCTGCGGCGCGGCGGCAAGCTGGTCATGGTGGCCCTGCCCGCGCACGGCACGGTCCGGGTCCCCATCTTCGACACCGTCTTGAACGGCACCTCGGTGATCGGTTCGATCGTTGGTACCCGGCAGGACCTCGCCGAGGTCTTCCAGCTGCACGCGGCCGGCCGTACCAAGGTCATCTACGAGGCCCGCCCGCTCGCCTCCGTCAACGACTGCATCGACGAGGTGCTGCGCGGCGAGGTCAAGGCCCGGATCGTCTTCGACCTGGACGCGGGACGGTAAGAGCGATGGTCCTCCCGATCGTCGTCGGCGTCGACGGCTCCGAACCCAGCCTGCGGGCCGTCGACTGGGCGGCCGACGAGGCCGCCCTGCGCGGATCGTCGCTGCGGCTGGTGTACGCCTCCCTCTGGGAGCGGTACGAGGGCGAGTCTCTCGCGGCCGGCCCCGGCAAGCCGTCCGAGCAGGTCACGGCCGAGGACATCGTGCGGGTCGCCGCGCGTCGGGCCGGCCTGCGCCGGCCCGACGTCGAGATCTCCACCGACGTCCTGTCCGAGGAGCCCGAGTCCGCCCTCGTCCGCGAGGGACGTGCCGCCTCCGCCCTGGTGCTGGGCACCCGCGGTCGCGGCGGCTTCGTGGAGACGCTGCTCGGGTCGGTCGGCCTGACCGTCGCCGCCCACGCCGACTGCCCGGTGATCGTGCCGCGCGGCAGCCACGACGACCAGGTCCGCGCCGAGGCGCGCGGCCCCGTCGTGGTGGGCGTGGGAGCGACGGGCCCGGACTCCGCCGCCCCTGCGCTTCGCCGTCGAGGAGGCGAGGCTGCGCCACGCGACCCTGGACGCGGTACGGGCCTGGCGGTGCCCGGCGCAGGACAGCACCGACCACCCGCTGCTCGCCGGTGAACCCGCGCGGCTGCACGAGCGGCAGGCCGCCGAGGTTCTGGAGCAGGCGCTGAAGGACGCGCCGCCGGACGTGGAGCTGCGCCGACGCACGGTAGAGGGCCCGGCCCGCGAGGTGCTCACGGCCGCCTCGCACGGGGCCGCCCTGCTGGTGGTCGGCGCGCGGCGCAGCCCCGGGCGGTTCGGTCTCCGGTCGAGGCGGGTCACCCATGCCGTACTGCACCACGCCGCCTGCGCCGTCGCGGTCGTACCCGAGCGGGCGTGAGAGCGGTGGCCGGTTGCTCAGAGGCTCGCCGCGTGGTTGGGGACGTAGGTCTGCAGATCGCGCGGCGGGCGCTCGTAGCCGGTCGACTCCGGGCGCTTCGGCAGGTCGAGGACGGGCGGCGGGACGTCGCGGTACGGAACGGAGCCCAGCAGATGGGCGATCATGTTCAGCCGCGCCCGGCGCTTGTCGTCGCTCTCCACCACGTACCAGGGTGCCTCGCTGATGTCGGTGTGCACCAGCATCTCGTCCTTCGCCCGGGAGTACGCCTCCCAGTGGGTGATCGACTCCAGGTCCATCGGGGACAGCTTCCAGCGCCTCAGCGGATCCTCCAGCCGACGCCGGAAGCGCTCCTGCTGCTCGGTGTCGCTCACCGAGAACCAGTACTTGCGCAACAGGACCCCCGCCTCGACCAGCATCCGCTCGAAGATCGGGCACTGCCGGAGGAAGAGCTGGTGCTCCTCCTTCGTGCAGAAGCCCATCACGTGCTCGACGCCGGCCCGGTTGTACCAGGACCGGTCGAACAGCACGATCTCGCCCGCCGCCGGCAGATGCTCGACGTACCGCTGGAAGTACCACTGGGTGCGCTCGCGCTCGGTCGGCTTCGGAAGCGCCGCGATCCGGGCCACCCGAGGGTTGAGGTGTTCGGCGACCCGTTTGATCGTGCCGCCCTTGCCCGCAGCGTCCCGTCCCTCGAAGACGACGACCAGACGGGTGCCCGACGCCCGCACCCACTCCTGCAGCTTCACCAACTCGGTCTGCAGACGCAGCAGTTCCTTCTCGTACACCTTGCGCGGCAGCTCCGCCGCCTTCTTGCCGGCCATGCCGCCTCCACCCCCCGATGACTTGAGGAGTCCCTCATGCCCAAGGTCGAACACCAGAACGCCACCGTACTTTCCGACGACGAGTTGCGCACCCTGGACGCGCACTGGCGGGCCGCCAATTATCTGGCCGCCGGACAGATCCACCTCATGGCCAACCCGCTGCTGACCGAACCCCTGCGGCCCGAGCACATCAAGCCGAGGCTGCTGGGCCACTGGGGCACCTCGCCCGGCCTCAACCTCGTGTACACCCACCTCAACTGAACCGCTCCGGGTTCGATAGGGACTCGATCATTTGAGAGGATCGAGTCATGGCACGCCCTTCCCCTTACCCCCTTGAGCTGCGCAAACGTGCAGTCCGCATGGTCGCCGAGGTGCGGCCCGAGTACGACACCGAGTGGTCCGCGATGAAGGCGGTCGCCGCCAAGCTGGGGATCGGGACGACCGAGACGCTGCGCAAGTGGGTCCGCCAGGACCAGATCGACAACGGAGCCCGGCCGGGAACGACGACAGAGGAGTCCGCGCAGGTCAAGGCGATGAAGAAGGAAATCGCCGAACTCAGGCTGGCGAACGAGATCTTGAAGGCGGCGGCGAGTTTCTTCGCGGCCGAGCTCGACCGGCCACACACGCGCTCGTAGCGTTCATCGACGAGCACCGGGACCGCTTCGGCGGTGTCGAGCCGATCTGCCGCGTGCTCACCCAGCACGGCTGCAAGATCGCCCCTTCCACCTACTACGCCTGCAAGAAACGCCAGTCGGCGCCCTCGCCGCGGTCCGTGCGGGACGAAGGGCTCAAGGAACAGATCAAGGAGGTCTACGAGGCCAACTACCGTGTCTATGGCGCGAGAAAAGTCTGGCGGCAGCTGAACCGGCAGGGCCAGAAAGTGGCCCGCTGCACGGTCGAGCGTCTGATGCGCGAGATCGGCATCGCCGGCGCCGTCCGCGGCAAGAAGGTCATCACGACCATGCCGGACCCGGCCGCGGCCAGGGCCCCGGACCTGCTCGACCGCGAGTTCGTCGCACCGGCGCCGAACCGGACCTGGGTCGCCGACTTCACGCACGTCGCCGCCTGGGCGGGCGTTGTCTATGCCGCCTTCATCGTGGACACCTTCTCCCGCCGCATCGTCGGCTGGTCCGCGTCGCTGTCGAAACAGACCCAACTCGTCCTGGACGCACTGGACATGGGCCTGTGGCAGCACGACCGAGACGGTCGTCCGCCCATCCCCGGCGAGTTGGTGCACCACTCCGAGACCGGGTCGCAATACACATCATTTCGCCTCGCCGAACACCTGGACTCGGCCCGGATCGCGGCCTCGATCGGATCGGTCGGCGACGCTTACGACAACGCGCTCATGGAGTCGACGATCGGCCTGTTCAAGACCGAGGTCATCAAGCCGCAGCGGCCGTGGAAGACGCTGTCGCACGTCGAGCTCGCCACTGCCGAGTGGGTCGACTGGTACAACCATCGCCGACTCCACGGTGAGATCGGGCACATCCCACCCGTCGAATACGAAGCCAACTTCTACCGAGCAACCACGAATCTCCAGGTCACAGCCAACATCTGAGATCTCTATGGAACCCGGAACGGTTCACTGCGCCGAGATCGACTCCTACCTGCACGTCCTGCGCCGCTCCGGCTACCCCCTCACCGACGCCGCCGCCGACCGCTACCTGGCCGAACACCGCGTCAGCGCCCGCCTGGTGGGCCTCGACCCCGACGCCGTACCGGGCGACCGGGCCGAGATGGCGGCGTACTTCGAGAAGGTGCGCCCCGAACTCGCCGCCGGCCTGGAGGCGCGCGAGGTGGACGATTTTCTGCTCCGACCGCCGGTCCATCCCCTGCTCGTCCCGGCGCGCGCCCTGCTGTGGCGGCGCGTGGCGCACCTGGCGTACGCCTCGCTGCCGCCGTACGCCCACGAGCTGTACGGCAGGCGCGCCCCGCAACCCGCCACCGTCACCCGCCAGTTGCGGGCCACGGGCACGCTGCTGCGGCGCGTCCCGGCACGGGTGCGGTGGCAGCTTCCGCCGAAGCACATCCTGCGGGCCATGGCCCGGCTCGGCCCCCAGGCCCGGCCCGCGCCGTACAAGGTCAAGTCATAGGCCGCCATACTGGACGAGCCAAGGGGAGGGCCGGAAAGTGACGGGGGCGGCGGCGCGGTATGGCGGAGAGCAGGCTGATCCAGGGCCGGTACCGGCTGCTCGACGTGATCGGGCGCGGGGGCATGGGCGAGGTGTGGCGGGCCCGTGACGAGTCCCTCGGGCGGCAGGTCGCCGTGAAGTGTCTCAAACCGATCGGGCCGCACCACGACCCGTCCGCCGGGCGCGTCGTGCGCGAGCGGTTCCGGCGCGAGGGCCGCGTCGCCGCCTCGCTCCAGCACCGCGGGGTGACGGTCGTCCACGACTTCGGCGACCACGACGGCGTCCTCTTCCTCGTCATGGAGCTCCTGGACGGCAGCGACCTGTGCCAGTTGCTGGACGCCAACGAGCGCCGGCCGCTGCCCGTCGCCGACGTCGTGGAGATCGCCGACCAGGTCGCCGCGGCCCTCGCCTACACGCACCGGCAGGGCATCGTGCACCGCGATCTGAAACCCGCGAACATCGTGCGGCTCACCGACGGCACGGTGAAGATCTGCGATTTCGGCATCGCCCGCCTCGGCCACGACATCGGCTTCACCTCCCGCCTCACCGGCACCGGCATCGCCATGGGCACCCCGCACTACATGTCGCCGGAGCAGATCGGCGGCGAGGAGGTCGACGAGCGCAGCGACCTCTACTCGCTGGGGTGCGTGCTGTACGAGATCGCCACCGGGGCACCGCCGTTCGACCTGGACGACCACTGGGCGATCCTCGTCGGGCACCGCGACACCCCGCCCCGGCCGCCGCGCGAGCTCCGCGCCGACCTGCCCGAGCACCTCGACCGGATCATCCTGGACCTGCTGGCCAAGCAGCCCGGAGAACGCCCTGACGACGCCCGCGAGATCGTCCGGCGCATCGCCGCCGGCCGCACCGCACCGGCGTACGTGCCGACCGTGGTGACACCCCGGCCCGAGCCGCGGCCGCCCGAGTCCACGGGCCACGAGGCCCGGCTGCCGGCCTGGACCCGGGGCATGACCACCGGTCACAAGGCCATCGGCGCCGGACTGCCGGTCACACCCCCGGACGCCGGGGCCGCCCTGACCGGCGAGTGGATCCCCCGGCCGGCCCTCGGCACGCTCCCCGCCCCGCCGACACCGGACATACCGGATACACCGGACGCAACAGACGCGCCGAACGCACCGGATGCACCGGATACGCCGACCGCACCGGACACGCCGTCCCCGCAGGCGCTCACCGCGCTCGCCGCCCTCGCCGGACGGCATGACGCGGCCCTCGGTCTCGGTCGTCTCGGGCGTTGGGCCGAGGCCGAGGAGGCTCACCGGGCCGTCGCCGCCGAGCGCGCGCGGCTCCTCGGACCGGACCACCCCGAGACCCTCGCCAGCCGCTACGAGGTCGCCTTCACCCTCAGCCGCACCGGCCGCGCCACCGACGCGCTGCGCGAGTACCAGGACGTGGCCGCCGCCCGTATCCGGGTACTGGGCGCAGAGCACGCCGACACGCTCGCCGCCCGCCAGGAACTGGCCTATGTGCTGGGGCAGTTGGGCCGGCACTTCGACGCCCAGCAGGTGTACACGGCGGTCCTCTCCGTGCGGGTGCGCACGACGGGCGCCGACCATCCCGACACCCTGCGCTGCCGCCACAACCTCGCCTTCAACCTCAGCAGGCTCGGCCGTCTGGAGGAGTCGTACCGGATGGCGGGCGAGGTGGCCGACGCCCGCGCCCGCGTGCTGGGCCCCGGCCACCCGGACACGCTCGTCACCCGCTACGAAGTCGCCTACGCCCTGGGCCAGTTGGACCGCTGGCCGGAAGCGCTGCAGACCTACCGGGAGGTCGCGGCGGCCCGTGCGCAGGCGCTCGGCCCCGACCACCCCGACACCCTCGCCGCCCACTACGAGACCGGCATCAGCCTGGGCCGCCTCGGCCGCAGCGCGGAGGCGCTCGAGCTCTACCGCGACCTCGTCGACCACCGCACCCGCGTCCACGGCCGGGCCGACCCCGAGACCCTGCGCGCCCGGCACGGTCTCGGCGTCAACCTCGGCCGACTGGGCCGCTGGGAGGAGGCGCTCGCCGAGTCCCGGGACGTGTGCGCGATCCGCGAGCGGGTGCTCGGCGCCGACCATCCCGACACGCTCGTCAGCCGCCGCGAGGTCGCCGTCGGCCTGGGCTGGCTGGGCCGTTGGGCCGACGCCCTGGCCGAGTACCGGCGGGTGGCCGCGACCCGCGAACACGTCCTGGGCGGCGACCACCCCGACACCCTCGCGAGCCGCGACGACGAGGCGCACTGCCTGGAACAGCTCGGCCGCGGCCAGGAGGCGGCCGAGCTGTACCGAAGGGTGGCGGCACTGCGGCAACACCGGGCGGCCGGTGGCGCGTAGGCCTGCGCACGACGTCGCTCGAACCCGGGTCCGGCGCTGAACCGGCGCTTGCCGAAAGGGAGATGACGACGACTCAGCCCTCCTCGGCAGGTGGTGAAGGTCACAAAAGAGAGCGCCGGACGCTATGTCGCAGATCACAGTGCGTCGGGCATAGGATGCACGCAGCCAGGGCTTGTGAACTGTCTCACATGCCTGTGATCTCCGTGGGGGACGCCTCTCGGCGGCGGTCCACGGGGCCGGTCATGGGCCGGAGGTCGTGAGTGCGCCTGGCGTGTGCGGTCCATCAGTCAAGGACGACTGGAAGGAGCAAGGGCGTGAACACCTACGCATCCGTCCTCGTGCGCGACGCCCTCGGGCGGCGGCCGCGATCCTCTCCAGGCGCGCCACGTCAGACAGTTCGACCGGTTCGATCATTTCGATCAGACATACGTTGAACCCCCGCGTACGTCCGGCGGCGCGACAGTCTGAAATGTGACCAAGAGGACTCAAGGGGCTGAGGGGCACCAAATGGGACTCGAAGAGAAACTGCCGAGTGGTTTCCTGCTGACCACCGTCGAACAGGCCTCGGGCTGGGTACGGAAGTCGTCCGTCTTCCCCGCCACGTTCGGCCTCGCCTGCTGCGCCTTCGAGTTGATGGCGGCCGGGGCCGGCAGGTACGACCTCGCACGGTTCGGCATGGAGGTCTTCCGCGGCTCACCGCGCCAGGCCGACCTGATGATCGTCGCCGGGCGCGTCAGCCAGAAGATGGCGCCCGTCCTGCGGCAGATCTACGACCAGATGCCGAACCCCAAGTGGGTCATCTCCATGGGCGTCTGCGCGTCCTCCGGCGGCATGTTCAACAACTACGCGATCGTCCAGGGCGTCGACCACATCGTCCCCGTCGACATCTACCTCCCGGGCTGCCCGCCGCGCCCCGAGATGCTGATGGACGCGATCCTCAAGCTCCACCACAAGATCCAGCACTCCAAGCTGGGCGTGAACGCCGAGGAAGCGGCCCGCGAGGCGGAGGAAGCGGCGCTCAAGGCGCTCCCGACCATCGAGATCAAGGGGCTCCTGCGATGACGCCCCGGCATGACCGTCCGCAGTGCGAGGGCCGCCCCCTCGGCGGTGTCCCCGTCGAGGGCGAGAGCGCCCGGATCCCGGCTCCGGACCAGCGGAGGTCGTACAGCCGATGACCACTTCACACAGGCAAGCCACCCCCCTGTCCAGGGCCCGCGAGACGACCGAGGGCACCGTGTACACGGTCACCGGTGGCGACTGGGACGAGGTCGTCCAATCTGCGGCCCGCGCCGACGACGAGCGCATCGTCGTCAACATGGGGCCCCAGCACCCCTCCACCCACGGAGTGCTCCGCCTCATCCTGGAGATCGACGGCGAGACCGTCACCGAGGCCCGCTGCGGCGTCGGTTACCTCCACACCGGCATCGAGAAGAGCCTCGAGTACCGCACGTGGACACAGGGCACCACGCTCGTGACCCGGATGGACTACCTCTCGTCGTTCTTCAACGAGACGGCCTACTGCCTGGGCGTGGAGAAGCTGCTGGGCATCGAGGACGACGTCCCCGACCGGGCCAGCGCCATCCGGGTCATGCTCATGGAACTCAACCGCCTCTCCTCGCACTTGGTGGCCATCGCCACCGGCGGTATGGAGCTGGGCGCGACCACGATCATGATCTACGGGTTCCGCGACCGTGAACTCATCCTGGACGCCTTCGAGTTGATCACCGGGCTGCGGATGAACCACGCGTTCATCAGGCCCGGCGGACTCGCCCAGGACCTGCCGGCCGGCGCCGTCGACCAACTGCGCGACCTGGTCAGGACATTGAGGAAGAACCTCCCCGAGTACGACAAGCTCGCCACCGGGAACCCCATCTTCAAGGCCCGTATGCAGGACGTCGGTTACCTCGACCTCACCGGCTGCATGGCGCTCGGCGTCACGGGGCCCGTCCTGCGCTCCGCCGGCCTGCCGCACGACCTGCGCAAGACGCAGCCGTACTGCGGCTACGAGACGTACGACTTCGACGTCCCGACGGCCGACACCTGTGACGCGTACGGCCGCTTCCTGATCCGGCTGGAGGAGATGCGACAGTCGCTCAGGATCGTCGAGCAGTGCCTCGACCGGCTGGAGCCGGGGCCCGTGATGGTCGCGGACCGGAAGATCGCCTGGCCCGCTCAGCTCGCGCTCGGCCCCGACGGTCTGGGCAACTCCCTGGACCACATCAGGGAGATCATGGGCACCTCCATGGAGGCCCTGATCCACCACTTCAAGCTGGTCACCGAGGGCTTCCGGGTACCGCCGGGGCAGGCCTACGCGACTGTCGAGTCGCCGAAGGGCGAGCTGGGCGTGCACCTTGTGTCCGACGGGGGCACCCGCCCCTTCCGGGTTCACTTCCGCGACCCGTCCTTCGCCAACCTGATGGCGCTGGCGGCGATGTGCGAGGGCGGCCAACTGGCCGACGTCATCGTCGTCGTCGCGTCCCTCGACCCCGTACTGGGCGGCGTCGACCGGTGACGGTCGCACCCGTCATCCCCGCAGCACCGGGCTCCGCGAGGGGTCCGGTGCTGCGGGTTGCGCGTTCTCCTTTGCGGAGTCGCGAATTCCGGGGGTGTCCCCCGATATCGGCGGTCGGCCGTTTGATCTACGGCCTCTGCTCGGTGGTTGCGATTCATTTGCACCGCTAATTCGCACCGCACGCTCAGGCGACTCCGGCGGGTAATTCCGCGGCAGCCCTGGTCATCGATCCTCTCATGAGTAGTATCTGACCCGCTGCCGTCCTCTACCGGGATTCGAGGGAGACTCAAGGACGGTTTCGCGGTGAACCGGCCACTGTCGGCCCGCCCTTCGCGGCGGCCCCTTGAGCGCCGCCGGAGAAGTCCACCAGATACCGATTCGCCCCTATTTGCCGCGCCCCGGATCTGCTCAAAGGCCGACAGTTCCTGTCCGGCCGTCGATCTCGCCGAAATGGTGTGGATCCGCAGGATTGGCGACTGGATCCAGTAAAACCGGCCCATTCACCCCTGCCGGCGTGGCCGGAAGAAGTCGGCACCGCTCCTTCTTTTACCTGCCTACCAGGTTCAATAAATCGCCGATAGGTCGACAAATGGATCCCTGTCCCATGGTCGAGGGCGGATCCGGCCACGGAGGCGCTTGACGATCTTTCTGTGATGGGGTGAAACTGCTCATTGTTTTTGATGCACCCTGATGCGGCAGTGCAAAAAATGGAGACTTTATGTCGTTGGAACAACCGGCTGTCCCGCGATTAAGAAGCGCCACCGAGGTCACCCAGGACGGGTTGCCTGCTGTTCTCGGCGGGTTCGACCTCAGCGATCAGGACCGGTTCGGCGACGGGTTCCCGCACGAGGTCTTCGAGCGGCTCCGCCGCGAAGCGCCGATCCTGCTGCACCCGCCCGGCCGCACCCGCGACGGTGAGAACTTCTGGGTGCTCTCCCGCTACGCCGACGTGGTCGAGGCCGCGAAGCATCCGCTGCTGTCCTCCCAGGGCGGCGGCGACCGCGAGGGTGGCGGCACCCACCTCGACGACCTGCCCGCAGGCACCTACTCCGGTGCGATGCTGAACATGATGGACGACCCGCGGCACCGGTTGCTGCGCGAGCTGGTCACCCCGTCGGTCACCGGCCCGGTGCTGGACGCGCTGACCCCGACCATCACCGAACGCGCCGAGGCGATCATCTCCGAGGTCGTCGGGCAGGGCTCCTGCGACTTCCAGAACGACGTCGCCGGCCGGTTCTCCGTCGAGGTCATGGCCCTGTTGATGGGCGTACCGCGCGCGGACTGGCCGCAGTTCGTCGACTGGACCGAAGTGGTCATGGGCTACGAGGACCGCGAGTCCGGCGAGTCCTCCTCGCGCAGCCAGGCCGCGCTCATGGCCATGTACCAGTACGGCGTCAAGCTGATCGCCGAGAAGCGGGCCGACCCGGCGCAGGACTTCCTCTCCCTCGTCGCCGCCGGTGATCTGCCGGAAGGCCACGGTGTGCCGCCGCTGCGCGAGTACGAGCGCGAGGTGTTCGTCAACCTGCTGACCCTGGCCGGCAGCGAGCCGACCCGCAACGTCATCGCGGTGGGCCTGATGGCCCTGGCCGAACGGCCGGACCAGTGGCAGGCGTTGCGCGCGGACCGGTCGCTGCTGGACGGCGCCATCGAGGAGATGATGCGCTGGTCCACGCCGACGCCCTACAACCGGCGGACGGCCACCGAGGACTTCACGTTCCACGGCACGCAGATCCGCCGCGGGGACAAGGTCACCCTGTGGTGGGCCTCGGCCAACCGGGACGAGAGCGTGTTCGCCGACGCCATGTCCTTCGACGTGCGCCGTAATCCCAACCCGCATCTGGCCTTTGGCGGCGGGCCGCACAGTTGTCTCGCGGTGGACCTGGCCCGCCTCGAACTGCGCACGCTGTTCGGCGAATTGCTCGACCGGGTCGCCGAGGTACGGCTGACCGAGCCGGTGCCGTGGGCCAACAACAGCAAGCACACGGTGGCGTTGAAGGTGCCGGTGGAGTTCGTCCGGGCCTGAGCGGACCGGTGTTCCGCTACTGACCGGTGTTCCGCCGCTTGCGCGGCGGGCGCCGGGTCGTGTGGTCACAGCGTGGTGACCACGTCGCAGATCGCGGTGGACCGGCGTCCTACGCCGGTCCACGATCGATCATCGATCCCGAACGCGGTCGACCTGCTGCCATCGCGGGCCGGACCGGGGCGTGTCCCGTCGGCCGAACGCGCCGGGTGCGCACCACTGGGTGTCCCGGCCTGCCCGCAGCGTTGCGAAAACTGTCCGCCCGGAGTGACTGCCGGGCAGATCCGACGTGTCCTCGCCCATGAGGCGACGTGGAGGGGGAAACCCGGGTGGGTAACCGAGTGGGTAACGCCGCCGGCCAGGAACCGGTCGCCGTCGTCGGCCTGGCGTGCCGGCTGCCGGGAGCGGCGAACCCCGCCGAGTTCTGGCAGTTGCTGCGCGACGGGCGGGACGCGCTGAGCGAACCCGGTCCGCGACGCTGCCACCCGGACGGCCCGGCCGTGCCCGTGCTGCCCTCCGGCGAGCCGGTACGGGCGGGCTTCCTCGACCAGGTCGACTCGTTCGACGCGGGGTTCTTCGGCGTCTCCCCGGGCGAGGCGGCGGTGCTGGACCCGCAGCAGCGGCTGGTGCTGGAACTGGCCTGGGAGGCGTTCGAGGACGCCGGGATCATCCCGGGCGACGGAACGGACGGCAGCGCGGACGGCACCGGCGTGTACGTCGGCGCCACCTACGACGACTACGCGGCGCTGCGCGGCGCACGACTGAGCCCGCACTCGGCCACCGGCCGCAACCGGGCGATGATCGCCAACCGGGTGTCCTACGCGCTCGGACTGCGCGGGCCGAGCCTGGTGGTGGACAGCGCGCAGTCCTCCGCGCTGGTCGCGGTCCACCTGGCCTGCCAGGCACTGGCGGCGGGGGAGTGCACCGTGGCGCTGGCCGGCGGCGTCAACCTGAACATCTCCCAGCACGGCTACGACGTCACCCAGGCGCTGGGCGCGATCTCGCCGGACGGGCGCTGCTACACCTTCGACGAGCGGGCCGACGGGTTCGTGCGCGGCGAGGGCGGCGCGGTGCTGGTGCTCAAGCCGCTGTCGGCGGCGCTGGCCGACGGGGACACCGTGCACGCGGTGATCCGGGGCAGCGCCACCAACAACGACGGCGGCGGCGACTCGCTCACCGCCCCGCGCCAGGAGGCGCAGCAGGAAGTGCTGCGGCTGGCCTGCGCGGCGGCCGGGGTGTCCCCGGCCGAGTTGAGCTACGTGGAACTGCACGGCACCGGAACGCCGTTGGGCGACCCGGTCGAGGCCGCGGCGCTGGGCGCCGCGCTGGGTGCGGTGGCGGGGCGCGAGCGGCCCCTGCTGGTCGGCTCGGTGAAGACGAACATCGGGCACCTCGAGGGCGCTGCCGGGATCGCCGGCCTGGTCAAGACCGTGCTGTGCCTGTCGCGCCGGGAACTGGTGCCCAGCCTGAACTTCCGCACCCCGAACCCGCGGATCCCGTTGACGGAGCTGGGGTTGCGGGTCGTCACCGAGACCGGACCGTGGCCCGCCGCCGACGGCCCGCGCCTGGCCGGGGTGAGCGCGTTCGGCATGGGCGGTGCCAACTGCCACGTCGTACTGACCGAACCGCCTGTTCCCGGCACGGCGCTCGTTCCCGGCACCGAGCCTGCCCCCGCCGCCGCGCCCGTTCCCGCCGCCGTGCCCGAGCGCGCCGTCGGGCCGTACGACGGTCCGGTGCTGGTGCCGTTGTTCGCGCGGAGTCCGGGGGCGCTGGCCGAGTTGGCCGGTTTGTTGGGCGGGGCGACGGCGGGGGCCCCGGTGGACCTTGCTTACTCGCTGGCCACCACGCGCAGTCGGCTGGAGCGGCGGGCGGTGTTGGTCGCCGAGTCGGCCGACGAGGTGCCCGGGCTGTTGGAGGCGCTGGCCGCCGACGCGGCGAGCGCGCGGGTGGTGCGCGGTACGGCCGTCGAGGGGCGGACCGTGTTCCTGTTCGCCGGCCAGGGCAACCAGCGGCCCGGGATGGGCCGGGACATCTACCGGCGTCACCCGGTGTTCGCCGCCGCGCTGGACGAGATAGCCGAGGAGATGGGCGCCCACCTGCCGAGGCCACTGCTGGAGGTGGTCTTCGCCGAGGAGGGTTCGGCGGCCGCGGCGCTGCTCGACGAGCCGACGTACACGCAGCCCGCGCTGTTCGCCGTCCAGGTTGGGCTGTTCCGGCTGGTGGAGAGCTGGGGGATCACCCCGGACGCCGTACTCGGCCACTCCTTCGGCGAGTTGGCCGCCCTGCACGTCGCCGGGGCGATGTCGCTGGCCGACGCCTGCGCGCTGGTGGCCGCCCGTGGCCGGCTGATGCAGGAGATCCCGCCCGGTGGGGTGATGATGCTGGTGGAGGCGTCCGAGGCGGAGCTGCTGCCGGACGTCGAGGCGTCCGGCGGACTGGTGTCGGTCGCCGCGCTCAACAGCCCGACCGCCACGGTGCTTTCGGGCGACGAGGCCGCCACGCTGGAGATCGCGGGCCGCTGGTCCGCGACGGGTCGGCGCACCCGGCGCATCCAGGTCCCGATGGCCAGCCACTCGGCCCACGTGGACGGCATCCTGGACGGGATGCGCGCCGCCGCCGCCGGGATCGACTGGCGGCGGCCGAACCTGCCGGTCCTGTCCTCGCTGACCGGTGCCGAACTGGACGTGACCGGCCTGGACTGGCCGGAGTTCTGGGCGCGGCACACCCGCGGCACGGTGCGCTTCGCCGACGCGATCGCCACGGCCTGCGCACGCGGCGCGCGCACGTTCCTGGAGCTGGGCCCGGACGGGACGCTGTGCGCGATGGGCCCGGGCAGCGCGCCGGACGACGTGGCGTTCGTCGCCGCGATGGCCGGCGGCGAGCGCCCGGACCTGCGGTCGCTGCTCACGGCGGTGGCACGCGTGCACGTACGGGGTGTGCCGGTGGACTGGGCGCGGTTCTACGCCGGCTCCGGGGCGCGGCGGATCCCGTTGCCGACCTACCCGTTCCAACGCAGGCGGCACTGGCTCGCCGGGGTGACGGTCACCGGCGGCGCGACGCCCGCCGTGGCGGACGCGCCGACGGCCGAGGCGTCGACGCGGCCCGTTACGGGGGCGGCCGGGCTGCCGGCGGCCGAGCGGGAGCAGGCGGTGCGCGCCCTGGTGCGTGCCGAGGTGGCCGCGGCGCTGGAACTGGACTCCGTCGAGGAGTTGGACGTACACCGCCCGTTCCGGGACCTGGGTTTCGGCTCGCTGATGGCGGTGGAGCTGGGGCAGCGGCTGGCCGAGGCGACCGGGTTGCGGCTGCCCGCCACGGTCGCGCTGGACCACCCGACGCCGGAACGCATCACCGCGCACCTGATCGCCGTACTGGCCGCCGGGACACCGGCGGACCTCGCGCCCGTGGTGGCGGCTCCCGCTGCCGAGCCGATCGCGATCGTCGGCATGGCCTGCCGGCTGCCCGGCGGGGTCGGCTCGCCCGAGGAGCTGTGGGACCTGCTGGCCTCCGGTGGCGACGCGGTCGGCGGGTTCCCCACCGACCGTGGCTGGGACCTGGACGGGCTGTTCGACGCGGATCCGGACCGGCCGGGCCGCACCTACGCGCGCGACGGCGGATTCCTGTACGACGCGGCCGAGTTCGACGCCGCCCTGTTCGGGATCTCGCCGCGCGAGGCACTGGCCATGGACCCGCAGCAGCGGCTGCTGCTGGAGACGTCCTGGGAGGCGCTGGAGCGGGCCGGCATCGACCCGCTGTCCCTGCGGGACAGCACGACCGGGGTGTTCGCCGGGGTGATGGCGCAGGACTACGGCCCACGGATGCACGAGGACGCCGCCGGCCTGGACGGCTACGTGCTGACCGGCACCACGGCCAGCGTCGCGTCCGGCCGCATCGCCTACAGCCTGGGACTGCAGGGCCCGGCGGTCACCGTGGACACGGCGTGCTCCTCGTCGCTGGTGGCGGTGCACCTGGCGGCGCAGGCGCTGCGCGCCGGGGAGTGCTCGCTCGCGCTGGCCGGCGGGGTGACGGTGATGTCCACGCCGGGCATCTTCGTGGAGTTCTCCCGGCAGCGCGGACTCGCGCCGGACGGACGCTGCAAGTCGTTCGCGGCGACGGCCGACGGCACCGGCTGGGCGGAGGGCGCCGGGCAGTTGGTGCTGGAGCGGCTGTCCGACGCGCAAGCCAACGGCCACCCGGTGCTGGCGGTGCTGCGCGGCTCGGCGGTGAACCAGGACGGCGCGTCCAACGGGCTGACCGCGCCGAACGGTCCCGCGCAGGAGCGGGTCGTACGGTCCGCGCTGGCCGCCGCGCACCTGTCCACCTCGGACGTGGACCTGGTCGAGGCGCACGGCACCGGCACCACGCTGGGCGACCCGATCGAGGCGCAGGCGCTGCTGGCCACGTACGGCCGCGACCGCGACGGGGATCCGCTCTGGCTGGGGTCGCTGAAGTCCAACATCGGGCACACTCAGGCCGCCGCCGGGGTCGCCGGGGTGATCAAGGTCGTCCAGGCGATGCGGCACGGAATGCTGCCGCGCACGCTGCACGTGGACGAACCCTCCCCCTACGTGGACTGGTCGGCCGGTGGGGTACGACTGCTCACCGAGGCGCGGTCCTGGCCGGAGCGCGACCGGCCGCGCCGGGCCGGAGTGTCGTCGTTCGGCATCAGCGGCACCAACGCGCACGTCATCGTCGAGCAGGCACCCGAGACGGCGGCGGAAGCAGCGGTCGTATCCCCGGCGGCGGCGAACACGGTGCTGCGGTCCGGTCCGGTGCCGGTGGTGGTGTCCGGGCAGACCGCGGCCGCGTTGCGGGCGCAGGCGGAGCGGCTGGCCGCGCACCTGGAGCGGCGGCCCGAACTGACCCTGGAGGACGTCGCGCGCGCGAGCGCCACCACCCGGGCGGGGCTGGAGCACCGGGCCGTACTGACCGCCGCCGACCGCGCGGACCTGGTGCGGGGGCTGCGCACGCTGGCCGCCGACGAGGAGTCGCCCGACCTGGTGCGCGGGGTGGCCGACGTGGCCGGGCGCACGGTGTTCGTGTTTCCCGGCCAGGGCGCGCAGTGGGCGGGCATGGCGGTCGAGTTGCTGGACTCGTCGGAGGTGTTCGCGGCGCGGATGGCCGAGTGCGCGTCGGCGCTGGGCGAGTTCGTGGACTGGTCGTTGGTGGGTGTGCTGCGGGGCGAGGCGGGTCAGCCGTCGTTGGACCGGGTGGACGTCGTACAGCCGGTGTCGTTCGCGGTGATGGTGTCGCTGGCGGCGCTGTGGCGGTCGTTCGGGGTGGAGCCCGATGCGGTGGTCGGGCATTCGCAGGGTGAGATTGCGGCTGCCTGTGTCGCGGGGGCGTTGTCCCTGCGGGACGCGGCGAAGGTGAGCGCGCTGCGCAGCGCCGCGCTGGGCGCGCTGTCCGGGGCCGGCGGGATGATGTCGGTGGCGCTGCCGATCGCCGAGCTGGAACCACGGCTGGCGGCCTGGGCCGACCGGGTGTCGGTGGCCGCCGTCAACGGGCCCGCCGCGGTGGTGCTTTCCGGTGAACCGGACGCGCTGCGGGAACTGGCCGCCGAGCTGACCGCCGAAGGGGCGCGGGCCCGGCTCGTCGCCGTCGACTACGCCTCGCACTCCCCGCAGGTGGAACGGATCCGGGCCGACCTGCTGGACCGGCTCGCCGGACTGGAGCCGCGCGGCGCCGAGATCCCGTTCTACTCCACGGTGACCGGCGAGCGGCTGGACACCGCGGTCCTGGACGCCGAGTACTGGTACCGCAACCTGCGCCAGACGGTCCACTTCGAGGAGACCGTCCGCGAGCTGGACCGCGCCGGGCACCGGGTGTTCGTCGAGGTCAGCCCGCACCCGATCCTGACCACCGCCGTACAGGACACCGTCGAGTCGGCGGGCAGCACGGCCGTGGTGGTCGGTTCGCTGCGCCGCGACCAGGGCGGCCCCGGCCGGTTCCTGCTGTCGCTGGCCGAGGCCCACGTACGCGGGGTCCCGGTCGACTGGACCGCCGCGTTCGGCGCCACCGGCCACCGGGCGGAGCTGCCGACCTACGCCTTCCAGCGGCAGCGGTACTGGCTGTCCACCCCGGCGGGCGGATCGGATCCGGCCGGGTTCGGGCTGGACGCCACCGCGCACCCGCTGCTGGGCGCGGCCTCGCCGGTGGCCTCCACCGGTGAGCTGCTGCTGACCGGTGAGCTGTCCCGGCAGCGCCAGCCCTGGCTGGCCGACCACACGGTGTTCGGCACCGTCGTACTGCCCGGTGCCGCACTCGTCGAACTGGCCGTGCGCGCCGGGGACGAGGCGGGCTGCCCGGTGCTGGAGGAACTGACCGTGCACGCGCCGCTGCCGCTGCCCGAGCGCGGCGGCGTACGGGTGCAGATGGTGCTCGGCGCGCCGGACGACGACGGCGGCCGCGCCGTGGACGTGTACTCCCGGCCGGGTGCCGGTCCGCAGTGGACGCACCACGCCACGGGCCGACTCGGCGTGACCGCAGCGCCCGCGCCCGAGACCGGCGACTGGCCGCCGGCCGCCGCCACCCCCGTCGAACTGGCCGACCGCTACCCGGCGTTGGCCCGGCTCGGCTACGGCTACGGGCCGGTGTTCCAGGGCCTGCGCCGGTTGTGGCGACACGGCGAGGAACTGTTCGCCGAGGTCGCCCTGCCGGAACCGGCGGCGGGCGAAGCCGGGTCGTTCGGACTGCACCCGGCGCTGCTGGACGCGGCGCTGCACGCGGCCATCCCGGCCGACGGCACCGCCGACCCCGCTGCCACGACCGCCCTGCCGTTCGCGTTCACCGGGGTCCGGCTGTACCGGTCCGGTGCGGCCACGGCGCGGGTACGACTGCGCCCCGCGGCCGACGGCACCGTGTCGATCACCATCACCGACGCCGAGGACAACCCGGTCGCGGTGATCGACTCGCTGGCCTTCCGCCCGGTGACCGCCCGGCAACTCGCGGCCGGCCGCCAGGATCACCTGTACCGCACCGACTGGGTTCCCTCGGCGGCCCCGGCGCAGGACGGCCCGTGGGCGGCACTGGCCGGCCCGGGCGGGCTGGACGAACTGGGTGACCAGGTGCCCGCCACGGTGGGCGTCGCGGTGACCGGGGTGATCGATGCCCTGGCGGTCGCGCAGCGCTGGCTGGCCGAGGAGCGGTTCGCCGACTCCCGGCTGGTGCTGCTCACCCGTGGCGCGGTCGCCGCCGGGCCGGGGGAGCCGCCGGTCGACCCGGACGCCGCGGCGGTGTGGGGCCTGCTGCGCAGCGCGCAGACGGAGAACCCGGACCGCTTCGTGCTGGCCGACACCGACGGGCACGCCGCGTCCGAGGCCCTGCTGCCCCGGCTCGCCGGCACCGGAGAAGCCCAACTGGCCCTGCGTGGCGGGCGGGTGCTGGTGCCCCGGCTGGTGCGCGTCACCGAGGTGACCGAGGTGGCGGAGGGTGCGGGGGATGGTCCTTGGTCGGCTGAGAGCGTGGTGTTGATCACGGGGGCGAGTGGGACGCTCGGGGGTTTGGTCGCGCGGCATCTGGTGGGCCGTCATGGGGTGCGTGGTCTGGTGCTGGCCTCCCGGCGCGGGGATGCGGCTCCGGGTATGGCGGGGTTGGTGGCCGAGCTGCGGGAGCAGGGTGCCGAGGTGGCGGTGGTGGCCTGTGACGTGGCCGAGCGGGAGGCGGTGGCCGCGTTGTTGGCCGAGCACCCGGTGACGGCCGTCGTCCATGCCGCCGGAGTCCTCGACGACGGACTGCTCGCCGCGCTCACCCCACAGCGGGTGGCCGAGGTGTTCCGGGCCAAGGTGGACGGCGCACGGCACCTGGCCGAACTGACCGGCCCCGATCTCACCGCGTTCGTCCTGTTCTCCTCGGTGGCCGGAACGTTCGGCAACGCCGGACAGGCCGCCTACGCGGCGGCCAACGCCGCACTCGACGGGCTCGCCGCGCAGCGCCACGCCGCCGGCTTGCCCGCCACCGCGGTGGCCTGGGGACTGTGGGCCGAAAGCAGCGGGATGACCGGGCAGATGGCCGACACCGACCGGGCCCGGCTGGCCCGCGCCGGCATGTCGCCGCTGGACTCCGGCACCGCGCTCGACCTGTTCGACGCGGCCACCGCGCTGGACGAACCGGTGCTGCTGGCCGCCCGACTGGACCTGGCGACGCTGCGCGAGCGGGCGGCCGAGGGCGTGCTGTCCCCGGTGCTGCGCGCACTGGTCCCGGCGGTGCGCCGGGCCGCCGCCACCGCCGACGGTGCGGCGCACGGCGCCGACGGGCTGCGCCGGCGACTCGCCGAGGGCGAGCCGCTGCGGGTGCTCCAGGACCTGGTGCTGACCCAGGCGGCCGTCGTGCTCGGCCACTCCGACCCCGGCGGGCTCTCACCCCACCGGCCGTTCAAGGACGTCGGCTTCGACTCGCTGACCGCGGTGGAACTGCGCAACCGGCTGGGCCGGGCGACCGGGATACGGCTGCCGGTGACCGTGGTCTTCGACCACCCCACGCCCGCCGGACTGGCCGGGTACCTGCGCGGCGAACTGCTCGGCGACGAAGCCGGTGACGACACCCCGACGACCGCCCACGCGGCCGTAACCCCGGCGGTCGCCGCGGACGAGCCGATCGCGATCGTCGGCATGGCCTGCCGCTTCCCGGGCGGGGTCGCCTCGCCGGAGGACCTGTGGGACCTGGTGGCCGCCGGCGGCGACGCCATCGGCGGGTTCCCCACCGACCGCGGCTGGGACGTGACCGGCCTCTACGACCCGGACCCCGACCGGGCCGGCCACACCTACACCCGGCACGGCGGCTTCCTCTACGACGCCGGCCGCTTCGACGCCGCGCTGTTCGGGGTCTCGCCGCGCGAGGCGCTGGCCATGGACCCGCAGCAGCGGCTGCTCCTGGAGACCGCCTGGGAGGCGCTGGAGCGGGCGGGCATCGACCCGTCCTCGCTGCGCGGCAGCCAGACCGGCGTGTTCACCGGCCTGATGTACCACGACTACGCCACCACGCTGCGCGAGCTGCCCGAAGGCGTCGAGGGCCACCTGCTCACCGGCACCGCCGCGAGCGTCGCCTCCGGCCGGGTCGCCTACACCCTCGGCCTCCAGGGGCCCGCCGTCACCGTGGACACGGCGTGCTCCTCCTCGCTGGTGGCGCTGCACCTCGCGGCGCAGGCGCTGCGCTCCGGGGAATGCTCGCTGGCGCTGGCCGGCGGGGTGACGGTGATGGCCGAACCGACCACCTTCACCGCGTTCTCCCGGCAGCGCGGGCTGGCCGCCGACGGGCGCTGCAAGTCCTTCACCGGGGCCGCCGACGGCACCGGCTGGGCCGAGGGCGTCGGCCTGCTGCTGCTCGAACCGCTGTCCGCGGCGCGCGCCAACGGCCACCGCGTGCTGGCCGTGGTGCGCGGCTCGGCGGTCAACCAGGACGGCGCGTCCAACGGCCTGACGGCACCCAACGGCCCCTCGCAGGAGCGGGTGATCCGCTCCGCGCTGGCCGCCGCCGGACTGTCCCCGCAGGACGTCGACGCGGTGGAGGGCCACGGCACCGGGACGCCGCTCGGCGACCCGATCGAGGCCCAGGCGCTGCTGGCCACCTACGGCCGCGACCGCGCCGGCGAACCCCTGTGGCTCGGGTCGATCAAGTCGAACATCGGGCACGCGCAGGCCGCCGCGGGCGTCGCGGGTGTGATCAAGGTGGTGCAGGCACTGCAACACGGGGTGCTGCCCCGCACCCTGCACGTGGACGAGCCCTCCCCGCACGTGGACTGGGCGTCCGGCGGGGTCCGGCTGCTCACCGAGGAACAGCCGTGGCCGGACACCGGCCGCCCGCGCCGCGCCGGGGTGTCCTCCTTCGGGATCAGCGGCACCAACGCGCACGTCATCGTCGAGCAGGCCCAACCCGCACCCGCCGACGCA
Organism: Streptomyces sp. yr375; assembly: GCF_900110755.1. Classification (GTDB taxonomy): domain Bacteria; phylum Actinomycetota; class Actinomycetes; order Streptomycetales; family Streptomycetaceae; genus Streptomyces. Next base: position 10,097 of record NZ_FOFF01000039.1, on the reverse strand, counting down.
TCCGGTACGGCGCTGCCGCAGGCCGCGCCTCGGCTGCTGCCGGTCGCGCTGTCCGGGCAGAGCGAGGACGCCCTGCGCGAGCAGGCCGCGCGGCTGGCCGCGCACCTCGCCGACCACCCCGGCCACCGGGTCCTGGACATCGCCTGGTCCAGCGTGACCGGCCGGGCCGCCCTGGAGCACCGCGCGGTCGTGCTGGCCGCCGACCCCGAGCAACTGGGCGACCGGCTCGCCGCACTCGCCGAGGGCCGTGACACCCCGGGCGTGCTGCGCGCCGCCGCGACCGACGCGGCGCGGCGCGTGGCGTTCGTGTTCCCCGGACAGGGCGCGCAGTGGGCCGGGATGGCGCTGGAACTGCTGGACTCCGAGCCGGTGTTCGCCGCCCGGCTCGCCGAGTGCGCCGCCGCGATCGAGGCGCACGTGGACTGGTCGGTGCTGGACGTCCTGCGCGGCGCGCCGGGCGCGCCGGGCCTGGAGCGGGTGGACGTGGTGCAGCCGGTGACCTTCGCGGTCACCGTGTCGCTGGCCGCGCTGTGGCGCGCGCACGGCGTGGAACCGGAGGCGGTGATCGGGCACTCGCAGGGCGAGATCGCCGCGGCCTGCGTCGCCGGGGCGCTGTCCCTGGCCGACGCCGCCGCGGTGGTGTCCCTGCGCAGCCAGGCCCTGACCGAACTGTCCGGCAAGGGCGGCATGATGTCGGTGGCGCTGCCCGCCGACGACGTACGGGCCCTGTTCGCCGACGACAAGCTGGGCGTGGCCGCCGTCAACAGCCCCACCTCCACCGTCGTCTCCGGGGACCCGTCCGCCCTCGAGGACCTGCGGGCCGTCTGCGAGTCGCGCGGGGTACGGGCCCGGCGCATCGCGGTGGACTACGCCTCGCACTCCACCCAGGTCACCGCCGTCAAGGAGAAACTGGCCGCGCTGCTCGCGGCGATCAGCCCGCAGGCGGCGCGGGTCGAGCTGTACTCGACGGTCACCGGGCAGCGCCTGGACACCCGCGAACTGACCGGCGAATACTGGTACACCAACCTGCGCCAGACCGTCCGGTTCGCCGACGCGGTGCACGCCGCGCTGGACGCCGGGATCGGCACCTTCCTGGAGATCAGCCCGCACCCGGTGGTCGCCCAGGGCGTGCAGGAGACGGTGGACGCCGCCGGGGCGCGCGCCACCGTACTGTCCACGCTGCGCCGCGACGACGGCGGCTGGCCGCGGTTCGCCCAGTCGCTCGCCGAGGCGCACGTGCGCGGGGCCGGGGTGCGGCTGGCCGACGTGTTCGCCGGCGCCGGCGCACGGCCGGTGGACCTGCCCACGTACGCCTTCCAGCACCGCTGGTACTGGCTGGCGGAGCAGGCCGCGGCCCGGTCCGACACCTGGCGCCACCGCGTCGAATGGCGCGCCGCGGGCGCGCCCGAGCGCACCGCGCCGGACGGCGAGTGGCTGGCCCTGGTGCCCGGCACCGGCGCGGACCAGGACTGGCTGGACACGCTCACCGGAGGCCTCCCGGTGCGCACCGTCACCGTCGACACCGAACACGCCGACCGCGCCGCCCTGACCGGGCAACTGCGCCGCGCGCTCGCCGACCACACCCCACGCGGCGTGCTGTCCCTGCTGGCCGCCGACCGCCGCCCGCACCCGCAGCACCCCGTGGTGCCCACCGGCGTGGCCGCCACCCTGGCGGTCGTGCAGGCGCTGGGCGACCTGGACGCGGCGCTGCCGCTGTGGCTGGCGACCTCCGGCGCGGTGCGCACCGGCGACACCGATCCGCTGCGCGAGCCGAGCGCGGCGCAACTGTGGGGCCTGGGCCGGGTGGTGATGCTGGAGCACCCGAAGCTCTGGGGCGGCCTGGTCGACCTGCCCGCCGAACCGGACGACGCCGCGCTCGAGCAACTGCGCGCCGTCCTGGCCGGCGGCTGGGGCGACGAGGACCAGCTCGCCGTACGCCCTTCCGGCACGCTGCTGCGGCGGCTGGTGCACGCCCCGCTCGACGGCGGTCCGGCCGACGGCTGGCAGGCCAGGGACACCGCGCTCGTGACCGGCGGCACCGGCGCGCTGGGCCCGGAGATCGCCCGCTGGCTCGCCGGGCTCGGCGCCCGGCACGTCGTCCTGGTCAGCCGCAGCGGCGCGCACGCCGAGGGGATCGCCGAACTGGCGGCCGAACTCGACGCCCTCGGCGTCCGGCTGACCGCACGGGCCTGCGACATCGGCGACCGGACCGCCGTCGCGGCCCTGCTGGCCGGGCTGCGCGAGCAGGGCGAGACGGTGCGCACGGTGGTGCACGCCGCCGCGCTGATGCGGCTGGCCGCACTGCCCGACACGAGCCTCGCCGAGTACGCCGACGTCCTCACCGCCAAGGTCCAGGGCGCCCGGCACCTCGTCGACCTGCTCGACCCGGCCGAACTGGACGCGATGGTCTTCTACTCCTCCATCGCCGGGGTGTGGGGCAGCGGCGACCACGGTGCCTACGCCGCGGCCAACGCCGAACTGGACGCGCTGGCCGAGCAGGCCCGTACGGCCGGCCTGCCGGTGACCTCGGTGGCCTGGGGCGTATGGGACGGCGCGCGCTTCCCCGACGGGGTGGACGCCGACCAACTGCGCCGCCAGGGCCTGCCGTTGATCGCCCCCGAACCGGCGCTCGACGCGCTGCGCACCATCCTCGAACGCGCCGAGACCGGACTGTCGGTGGCCGATGTGGACTGGGCGAAGTTCATGCCGCTGTTCACCTCGGCCCGCAGCAGGCCGCTGTTCGCCGAGATCCCCGAGGCACAGCGCGCGCTGCGCACCACCGTCGAAACGGAACCGCAGTCGGCCGGTTCCTCCTGGTCGCAGCGGCTGGCCGGCCTTTCGGACACCGAAGGCCGCGGCGCCCTGCTGCGACTGGTGCGCGAACAGGCCGCCGTCGTACTGGGCCACTCCGGCTCCGCCGCGATCGGCGCCGACCGCGCGTTCCGCGACCTGGGCTACGACTCGCTGACCGGGATCGAACTGCGCAACCGGCTCGGCGAGAGCACCGGGCTGACCCTGCCGGCCACGCTGGTCTTCGACCAGCCCACCCCGGCCGCGGTGGCCGAGTACCTGCGCGCCCGGTTGGCACCCGCCGAACCACCCGTCCTCACCGAACTGGACCGGCTCGCCGAGCGACTGTCCACCGCGGATCTCGACGGCGAGCGGGCCGACATCGAACTGCGGCTGCGGGCGATGCTCTCGCTCGTCGGCAAGGACGGCGAGGACGGCGAGGACGACGACGACTTCGACCCGACGTCGAACGAGGAGATGTACGACCTCATCGACCGCGAACTCGGGACGAGCTGAGAAAGGGTTGGACATGTCCGAGGAAGAAAAGCTCCGGGGCTACCTCAAGCGGGTCATGGTCGACCTGCGCAAGGCCAACCGCCGCCTGCAAGAGGTCGAACAGACCCGCACCGAGCCCATCGCCGTCGTCGGCATGGCCTGCCGCTACCCGGGCGGAGTGCGCTCCCCGGAGGACCTGTGGCAGGTGCTGGCCGAGGGCCGGGACGTCACCGGCGACCTGCCCACCGACCGCGGCTGGGACGTCGAAGGACTCTACGACCCCGACCCGGAACGCTCCGGCCACACCTACGTGCGACGCGGCGGCTTCCTGGACGACCCGGGCGCGTTCGACGCGGGCTTCTTCGGCATCTCCCCGCGCGAGGCACTCGCGATGGACCCGCAGCAGCGGCTGCTCCTGGAGACCTCCTGGGAGGCACTGGAACGCGCCGGGATCGACCCCACCGGCCTGCGCGGCAGCAGCACCGGCGTGTTCGTCGGCCAGAACTACCAGGAGTACGGCACCAGCCTGGCGCAGGCCCCCGCCAGCGTCGAAGGACACCTGGTCACCGGCGTCGTCTCCAGCGTGCTGTCCGGCCGCGTCTCCTACACCCTCGGCGTCGAGGGCCCGGCGATCACCGTGGACACCGCCTGCTCCACCTCGCTGGTCACCCTGCACCTGGCCGTGCAGTCGCTGCGCAACGGGGAGTCCTCGCTCGCCCTGTCCGGCGGCGTGACCGTGCTGGCCGGCCCCGGGCCGCTGGTCGAGTTCAGCCGCCAGCGGGTGCTGGCCGCCGACGGCCGGTGCAAGGCGTTCTCCGCCGCCGCCGACGGCATGGGCATGGCCGAGGGCGTCGGCGTGCTGGTCCTGGAGCGCCTGTCCGACGCACAGCGCAACAACCACCCGGTCCTCGCCGTCATCCGCGGCTCCGCCGTCAACCAGGACGGCGCGTCCAACGGGCTCACCGCCCCCAACGGTCCCTCCCAGCAGCGCGTCATCCGCGCCGCGCTGGCCGGCGCCGGGCTCACCGGCGCGGACGTCGACCTGATCGAGGCGCACGGCACCGGCACCTCGCTGGGCGACCCGATCGAGGCGCAGGCGCTGCTGGCCACCTACGCCGCCGACCGCGACCGGCCGCTGTGGCTGGGCACCGTGAAGTCCAACATCGGGCACACCCTCGCCGCCGCCGGGGTCGCCGGGGTGATCAAGTCCGTGCTGGCGCTGCGCCACGAGACCGTGCCGAAGACGCTGCACGCGGACCCCCCGTCCCCGCACATCGACTGGTCGTCCGGCACCCTCGCACCGGTCACCGAGGCGGTGTCCTGGCCGCGCGGCGAGCGACCGCGCCGCGCCGCCGTGTCCTCGTTCGGCATCAGCGGCACCAACGCCCACGTCATCCTGGAGGAGGCTCCCGACCCGACCGCACCCGCCGACGACACACCGGAACAGACCACCGACCCCGCACCGGAACCGGTGCTCTCCCTGCCCGTCCCGGTGGTGCTCTCCGGCCGCGGTGCGGCGGGTCTGGCCGCTCAGGCGGCTCGTTTGCGTGAGTTCGTGGTGGCGGCGGGGTCTGAACTGACGGTGCCTCGGCTGGCGTTGGCTGCGGCTACGACGAGGGCGGCGCTGGAGTTTCGGGGCGCGGTGGTGGCCGCGGACCGGGACGAGTTGTTGGCCGGGTTGGACGCGCTGGCCGAGGGTGCGCCTGGTGTGGTCAGTGGGTTGGCTGATCGGGGTGGGCTGAGCGGGTTCCTGTTTTCGGGTCAGGGTTCTCAGTGGTCGGGGATGGGTCGGGAGCTTCTGGCGCGGTATCCGGTGTTCGCCGCGTCGTTCGAGGACATCTGCGGCCGTGTGGAGTCGGTTGTCGGGCGTCCGGTGCGGGAGGTGATCCTCGGCGGCGGTGAGCAACTGGACCAGACGTTGTTCGCGCAGTGTGGGCTGTTCGTGGTTGAGGTGTCGTTGTTCCGGTTGTTGGAGTCGTTCGGTGTGGTGCCGGACTTAGTGACCGGGCATTCGGTGGGTGAGGTGGCTGCTGCGCATGTGGCCGGGGTGTTGTCGTTGGATGACGCGGTGGCGTTGGTGTGTGCGCGGGCGGGGTTGATGCAGGAGTTGCCGTCGGGTGGCGCGATGCTCGCGGTGAACGCGGCTGAGGCGGACGTGGCCGAAGTCCTGACCGGGTTGAACGGCGAGGTCGGGATCGCGGCCGTCAACGGATCTCGATCTGTTGTGGTCTCGGGTGTGGAGTCGGCGGTGGACGTCGTCGAGGGGCGGGTACGGGAGCGGGGCTGGCGGTGCACCCGGCTGCGGGTGAGTCATGCGTTCCATTCGCCGTTGGTGGAGCCGGTGTTGGAGCGGTTCCGCGAGGCCATCGCCGGTGTCGCCTTCGACGCCCCGCGTATCCCCTTCGTGTCGACGGTGGAGGTCGGGGCGACGCCCACCAGCGCCGACTATTGGGTGCGTAACGTCCGGGAGACGGTCCGGTTCGCCGATGCCGTGGCGCATCTGCATGAACTGGGCGTCACCACCTTCCTCGAAGTCGGCCCGGACACCGCGCTGACCGCCGCAGGGCCGGGCTGCCTGCCCGAGGACGCCACGGCCGCGTTCGTCCCGTTGATGCGTCGTGACCAGCCGGAGTCGGTGACCCTGCCCACCGGGCTGGCCCGCTTCCACACGTACGGCGGCACGGTCGACTGGACCCGGTACCTGCCCGCCGCCGACCCGGTCGACCTGCCCACCTACGCCTTCCAGCACCGCCGCTACTGGCTGGAGTCCGCCGAACCGACCGACCCGGCCGCGCTGGGCGCCCTGCCCGCCGGGCACCCGCTGCTCGGCGCGCTGGTCGCCCTCCCCGGCGCGATCGACACCGTCCTGATCGGACGGTTGAGCCTGCGCAGCCACCCCTGGCTGGCCGACCACCGGGTCACCGACACCGTGCTGCTGCCCGGCACCGCGTTCGTCGAACTCGCCCGGCACGCCGCCGAACTGCTCGGCGACACCCGGCTGGACGAACTGACCCTGGAAGTCCCGCTGACGCTGCCCGCCGAGGGCGGTCTCGCCCTGCGGGTCGGAATCGGCGAACCCGACGACGCCGGCTGCCGCAGCATCGAGGTCCACTCCCGGCCGGAAGACGCCGCACTGCCCTGGACCCGGCACGCCACCGGTGTGCTGGCCGAGGACACCGGGAGCACCGAGGACACCACGGGCGTGGACCTGGTGCGGTGGCCCCCGGCCGACGCCGAACCCGTCGCCCTGGACGAGTTCTACCCCCGGCTCGCCGGGACCGGTCTCGGCTACGGCCCGGCGTTCCAGGGGCTGCGCGCGGCCTGGCGGCGCGGCGACGAGATCTTCGCCGAGATCAACCTGCCCGACCAACAGCGCGGCCAGGCAGGGGAGTTCGGCCTGCACCCGGCGCTGCTGGACGCGGCGCTGCACGCCCTCGCCCTGCGCGGCGGCGACGCCCTGCGGCTGCCCTTCGCCTTCCACGGGGTCCACTGGTACGCCGCCGGCGCTGCGGCGCTGCGAGTCCGGCTCACCGTCGCCGGGGACGACGCGGTCCGGGTGGACCTCGCCGACGACAGCGGCACGCCGGTCGGCACCGTCGAGCGCGTGGTGCTGCGTGCCCTCACCGGCGCACTGCGCCCGCCCGCGCGGCTGGACTCGCTGTACCGGCTGGACTGGACGCCCGCCCACACCGGGCACCACCACGACACCGGCGCCGACGAGCTGTTCCGGGTCGAGGACACCCCGGTGGCCGAGCGCATCGCCGCCGTGCTGGAGCGGGTGCGCGGCTGGCTGGCCGACGAGCCCGCGCCGGGTGCCCGGCTGGTCCTGGTCACCCGGGGCGCGGTCGCCACCACCGCCGAGGAGGTGCCCGACCCGGCCGGCGCGGCCGTGTGGGGCCTGGTGCGCTCGGCGCAGGTCGAGTGGCCCGACCGGTTCGTCCTGCTGGACGCGCCCGACCCCACCGTCACGGACGCGGAACTGACCGCGGCGCTGACCACCACCACCGAAACACAACTGGCCCTGCGTGGCGGGCGGTTGCTGGTGCCCCGGCTGGTGCGGGTGACCGAGGCGGCCGGGGATGCGGGGGATGGTCCTTGGCCGGCTGAGGACGTGGTGTTGATCACGGGGGCGAGTGGGACGCTCGGGGGTTTGGTCGCGCGGCATCTGGTGGGCCGTCATGGGGTGCGTGGTCTGGTGCTGGCCTCCCGGCGCGGGGATGCGGCGCCGGGTATGGCGGGGTTGGTGGCCGAGCTGCGGGAGCAGGGTGCCGAGGTGGCGGTGGTGGCCTGTGACGTGGCCGAACGGGAGGCGGTGGCCGCGTTGTTGGCCGAGCACCCGGTGACGGCCGTGGTGCACGCTGCCGGGGTCGTGGACGACGGCCTCGTCACCGGGCTGACCGAGGAGCGGTTGCGGGCGGTGCTGGCGCCGAAGGTGCTGGGCGCGCGATGGCTGGACGAACTGACCCGCGACCGGAACCTCACCCGGTTCGTACTGTTCTCCTCCGCCTCGGCGACCATCGGCAACGCCGGACAGGCCGCCTACTCCGCCGCCAACGCCCACCTGGACGCGCTGGCCCGGCAGCGCCGCGCCGCCGGGCTGCCCGCGCACGCGCTGGGCTGGGGTCTGTGGGAGCAGCGCAGCGGCATCACCGGCGGGCTCGCCGAAGCCGACCTGGCCCGCATCGCCCGCAGCGGTATCGCCGCCCTGTCCACCGAAGACGCCTTGGCACTGCTGGACGCCGCTGTCGGGCTCGGTGAGGCGGCCGTGCTGCCGATGCGGCTGGACACCGCGGCCCTGCACCGGCTGGACCCGCTGCCCACGGTCTTCGCGGGCCTGGTCCGTGGCCGTCGCCGTACGCGGCAGCAGTCCGGCTGGGCCGACCGGCTGCGCGCGCTGCCCGCGCCGGAGCGCCGCCGCGCCGCCCTGGACCTGGTGCGCACCCAGGCCGCCGGGGTCCTGGACCTGGCCGGGGCCGCACAGGTCGGCGCTGAACAGTCCTTCGCCGACCTCGGCGTCGACTCGCTGACCGCGCTGGAACTGCGCAACCGGCTCGGCGTCGCCACCGGGCTGCGGCTGCCCACCACCCTGGTGTTCGACCACCCCACCCCGGCCGCGCTCGCCGGATTCGTCCTCACCCAGGCCGGTGACCTTGGAACCGGACCCGAACCCACCACCCCCACGGTCGTGGCCTCGGCGGACGAGCCGATCGCCATCGTCGGCATGGCCTGCCGCTACCCCGGCGGGGTCGGCACCCCCGAGCAACTGTGGGACCTGGTCGCAGCGGGCCGGGACGGCATCTCCGGGTTCCCCGCCGACCGTGGCTGGGACCTGCCCGGACTGCCGGTCGGACTGGGCGGCTTCCTGGCCGACGCCGGTGACTTCGACCCCGGCTTCTTCGGCATCTCGCCGCGCGAGGCGCTGGCCATGGACCCGCAGCAGCGGCTGCTGCTGGAACTGTCCTGGGAGGCGTTCGAACGCGCCGGGATCGACCCGCTCACCATGCGCGGCAGCCGCACCGGTGTGTTCGCCGGGCTGATGTACCACGACTACGCGACCAGGCTGGCGCACGTGCCCGAGGAGCTGGAGGGCTACCTCGGCAACGGCAACCTGGGCAGCATCGCCACCGGCCGGGTCGCCTACACCTTCGGGTTCACCGGTCCGGCGGTCACTGTGGACACCGCCTGCTCGTCCTCGCTGGTGGCGCTGCACCTGGCCGCCCAGTCGCTGCGCTCAGGCGAATCCACCCTGGCGCTGGCCGGCGGCGTGACGATCATGTCCAGCCCCACCCCGTTCCGCGAGTTCGACCGGCAGCGCGGCCTGGCCGCCGACGGCCGCTGCAAGTCCTTCTCCGCCGACGCCGACGGCACCGGCTGGTCCGAGGGCATCGGGATACTCGTACTGGAGCGGCTGTCCGACGCGCAGGCGGCCGGCCACGAGGTGCTGGCCGTGCTGCGCGGTTCGGCGGTCAACTCCGACGGCGCGTCCAACGGGCTCACCGCCCCCAACGGTCCCTCACAGGAGCGGGTCATCCGCGCCGCGCTGAGCGCCGCCGGACTGTCCCCTTCGGACATCGACATGGTGGAGGCGCACGGCACCGGCACCACACTCGGCGACCCGATCGAGGCCCAGGCCCTGCTGGCCACCTACGGTGCCGAACGTGACCGGCCGTTGTGGCTGGGGTCGGTCAAGTCCAATATCGGCCACACCCAGGCCGCCGCCGGGGTCGCCGGTGTGATCAAGGTGGTGCAGGCGATGCGTCACGGGGCGCTGCCCCGCACCCTGCACGTCGGCGAACCGACCCCGCACGTCGACTGGTCGGCCGGACCGGTGCGACTGGTCACCGAGGCGATCGACTGGCCGGAGACCGATGTCCGCCGCGCCGCCGTGTCGGCGTTCGGCGTCAGCGGCACCAACGCCCACGTCATCATCGAGCAACCGCCCGCCACGTCACCCGTCACGGCATCCGCCGCCACGGGGCCTGCCGCTGGGCCTGCCGAGTCTGAGGCGCTGCCCGTGCTCGTGTCCGGCCGTGGTGCGGCGGGTCTGGCTGCTCAGGCGGCTCGTTTGCGTGAGTTCGTGGTGGCGTCGGGGTCTGAACTGACGATGTCTCGGCTGGCGTTGGCTGCGGCTACGACGAGGGCGGCGCTGGAGTTTCGGGGTGCGGTGGTGGCCGCGGACCGGGACGAGTTGCTGGCGGGGTTGGACGCGTTGGCGGCGGGTGCGCCTGGTGTGGTCAGTGGGTTGGCTGATCGGGGTGGGCTGAGCGGGTTCCTGTTTTCGGGTCAGGGTTCTCAGTGGTCGGGGATGGGTC
>NZ_FOFF01000074.1 GCF_900110755.1 Streptomyces sp. yr375 | reverse complement strand
CCGCGCACCTGCGCGGCTCCCTCACCTGGGACCAGGGCAGCGAGATGGCACGTCACAAGCAGTTCACCATGGCCACCGACATGCCCGTCTACTTCTGCGACCCCGCCTCGCCCTGGCAACGCGGCTCGAACGAGAACACGAACGGGCTGCTGCGGCAGTACTTCCCGAAAGGCACCGATCTGAGCCTGCACAGTCCCGAAGACCTCGAACACGTCGCCCAGGAACTCAACGGCCGCCCACGCAAGACGCTCGACTGGGATACCCCAGCCGAGCGTCTACGTGATCTACTCACCACCTGAAACCAGGTGGTGTTGCGACGACCCCTTGAACCCAAGAATCCAGCGCCGGGGCCCCTTCGTGTGTCCGCTTCGTGCTGTCCGCACGCGGGCGGTTCAGTCGTGCCAGGCGCCGAAGTCGTCCAGGAGGCGCTGGAGGGGCTCGAAGACGCCTGGCGTGGCCGCGACCGTCAGCTCGCGTGCGGGGCGCTCTCCGGGCCGTCCACCGGTCAGCGCGCCCGCTTCCCGGGCGATCAGGTCGCCCGCGGCGAGGTCCCAGGGGTGCAGGCCGCGCTCGTAGTAGCCGTCGAGGCGGCCGGCGGCCACGTCGCACAGGTCGATCGCGGCTGAGCCGCCGCGCCGGATGTCCCGCAGCAGCGGGATGAGCCGCTGCGCGACGTCGGCCTGGTGGGCGCGGACCTCGGTGACGTAGTTGAAGCCGGTGGAGACCAGGGCCTGGTCCAGGGGCGCCGCCGGACGGCAGGACAGCACCCGCTCACCGTCCCAGGCGCCGGTCGCGCGCGCCCCGCCACCGCGCACCGCGTGGTACGTCTCACCGCGCATCGGGATCTCGACGACCCCGACGACCGTCTCGCCGTCCTGCTCGGCCGCGATGGAGACGGACCAGGTGGGCAGCCCGTAGAGGTAGTTGACCGTGCCGTCCAGCGGGTCGATCACCCAGCGGATGCCGCTGCTGCCCGCGCTGGAGGCGCCCTCCTCGCCGAGGAAGCCGTCGTGGGGGCGGTGCTCGGAGATGAGGCCCGTGATCAGCTTCTCGGCGGCGATGTCCATCTCGGTGACCACATCGATTGGGCTCGACTTGGTGGCGGCGACCGCGAGGTCGGCCGGGCGGCCGTCCCGCAGCAGCTCACCGGCCCGGCGGGCGGCCTCCTTGGCGAGCCCGAGGAGTTCGCTGTGCAGGGGGTCGCTCACGCCGCTCCTCCCGCGTAGGGGCTGTCGGCGCCCGCGGCGGCGGGCCTGGGGGCGCGGGCGGGGCAGCAGCCGACCGGGCACAGGTTGTGGCTCGCGCCGAGCGCCCCCAGGGCGCACGGGGTGACCTCCAGGCCGCTCTCCTGCGCGGCGCGCTCCAGGACGAGCTCGCGGATCGCGGCGGCGAAGCGCGGGTCGGCGCCGACGGTCGCCGAGCGGCGTACCGGCAGGCCGAGCTCCTCGCCCTTGGCCTTCGCCTCCGTGTCGAGGTCGTAGAGGACCTCCATGTGGTCGGAGACGAAGCCGATGGGGGCCATCACGACCGCGGGGGCGCCGGCCGCGTGCCGCTCCTCCAGGTGGTCGCAGATGTCGGGCTCCAGCCACGGGATGTGCGGGGCGCCGGAGCGGGACTGGTAGACGAGCTGCCAGGGGCGGTCCACGCCGGTGCGCTCGCGGACGGCGTCGGCGATGAGCCGCGCGGTGTCCAGGTGCTGCCGCACGTACGAGCCGCCGTCGCCGTGGTCCTCGACCGGGCCGGAGCTGTCCGCCGAGGCCGTCGGGATCGAGTGGGTGGTGAAGGCGATGTGGGCGCCCGCGCGGACGTCCTCGGGGAGGTCGGCGAGGGACTCGACGACGCCGTCGATCATCGGCGCCAGGAAGCCCGGGTGGTTGAAGTAGTGCCGCAGCTTGTCGACCCTCGGCAGTTCGAGGCCCTCGGCCTCCAGCGCGGCCAGCGAGTCGGCGAGGTTCTCGCGGTACTGGCGGCAGCCCGAGTACGAGGCGTAGGCGCTGGTGGCGAGGACGAGGATGCGCCGACGGCCGTCGGCGACCATCTCGCGCAGGGTGTCCGTGAGGTACGGCGCCCAGTTGCGGTTGCCCCAGTAGATCGGCAGGTCCAGGCCGTGTTCGGCGAAGTCCTTGCGCAGGGCGTCCAGCAGGGCGCGGTTCTGGTCGTTGATGGGGCTGACCCCGCCGAACAGGAAGTAGTGCTGCCCGACTTCCTTGAGGCGTTCCTTGGGGATGCCGCGCCCGCGGGTCACGTTCTCCAGGAACGGGACCACGTCGTCCGGGCCTTCCGGGCCGCCGAAGGAGAGCAGGAGCAGGGCGTCGTAGGGGGTGGCATCGTGCTCGTCTCGCATGGGTCGATCCTGCCACCCGCCTCTGACAGCCGGGAAACGGCGGGGGGTCGGCCGGGGCGCGTCAGCCGTACACCCGTGTGCGTTAGGGTTGCCTAACTTCGTAAGCTGTATGAGCAGTAGTCACGCCTTACCGGTTCTGCCGGGTTCCCCGCGCGCCGCGCCGAGCCCTGCCGTGCCGCCTTTCTTCATGTCGCGCCGAGCCGCCACGCGCGCGTGAACCGGACCACCGGAGACCCTGTGCCGAGCCCCTACCGCGCCCTGTTCGCCGCCCCCGGCTCCAAGGGCTTCTCCGCCGCGGGGTTCCTCGGCAGGATGCCGCTGTCGATGATGGGCATCGGCGTGGTCACGATGGTCTCCCAACTCACGGGGCGCTACGGGCTCGCGGGCGCGCTGTCGGCGACCATCGCGCTGGCGGCCGCGGCCTTCGGGCCGCAGATCTCGCGCCTGGTGGACCGGCACGGTCAGCGCAGGGTGCTGCGCCCGGCGACGCTGGTCGCGCTCGCCGCGGCGGCCGGGCTGCTGCTGGCCGCGCACTTCGAGTGGCCGGACTGGGTGCTGTTCGTGAGCGCCGCCGGTGTCGGCACCGTGCCCAGCCTGGGCGCGATGATCCGGGCCCGCTGGGCGGCCCTGTACCGGGGCACGCCGCAACTGCACACGGCGTACTCGTTCGAGTCCGTGGTGGACGAGGTGTGCTTCATCTTCGGGCCGATCATCTCGATCGGTCTGTCCACCGTCTGGTTCCCGGAGGCGGGGCCGCTGCTGGCCGCCTGCTTCCTCGCCGTCGGCGTCTTCTGGCTGACCGCCCAGCGGGCCACCGAGCCGGAGCCGCACCCGCGCGAGGAGCGCGGCGGTTCGGCGCTGCGCTCGCCCGGACTGCAGGTCCTGGTGGCCACCTTCGTGGCGACCGGAGCGATCTTCGGGGCGGTCGACGTGGTCACCGTCGCCTTCGCCGACGAGCAGGGCCACAAGGGCGCCGCCAGCGTCGTCCTCGCGCTCTACGCGGCCGGTTCCTGCGCGGCCGGGCTCGTGTTCGGCCTGCTGCGCCTCAAGGGGTCGCCGGAACGGCGCTGGCTGCTGGGCGTGTTCATGATGGGCGTGAGTATGATCCCCCTCCTACTGGTCGGGAACTTGCCGTTTCTGGCCGCGGCGCTGTTCGTTGCGGGTCTGGCCATCGCTCCGACGATGATCACCACGATGTCCCTCATCGAAGAGCACGTACCACGCGCGCAATTGACCGAGGGCATGACCTGGATCAGCACCGGGCTCGCGGTCGGGGTCGCGCTCGGGTCCTCCCTCGCCGGCTGGGTCATCGACTCGGCAGGCGCGCGGGCCGGGTACGGGGTTCCGGCGGTGTCCGGAGCCGTCGCGGTCGCGGTCGGTTTCCTGGGGTACCGCCGGCTGAGCAGGCCGGCTCCGGGGCGGGGAGGCACCGTTGAGCAGCACAGCGAGCGGGACGAACGGCACGTGGCGTAACTGGGGCGGCAATGTCACCGCACGCCCCGCGCGGGAGGTCACGCCCGCCTCCGTCGACGAACTGGCCGCGGCCGTGCGCCGGGCCGCCGAGGACGGGCTGACGGTGAAGGCGGTCGGCACCGGCCACTCCTTCACGTCGATCGCCGCGACCGACGGGGTGTTGATCCGCCCTCAACTCTTGACCGGCATCCGCAACATTGACCGCGACGACATGACGGTCACGGTCGAGGCCGGTACACCGCTCAAGAGACTCAACATGGCCCTCGCGCGCGAGGGGCTGTCGCTCACGAACATGGGCGACATCATGGAGCAGACGGTCTCGGGGGCCACCAGCACCGGCACGCACGGCACCGGCCGCGAGTCCGCTTCGATCGCCGCCCAGATCAGGGGCCTGGAACTGGTCACGGCGGACGGCTCGGTGCTCTCCTGCTCCGAGAAGGAGAACCCCGAGGTCTTCGCGGCGGCGCGGATCGGCCTGGGCGCCCTCGGCATCGTCACCGCGATCACGTTCGCCGTGGAGCCGGTCTTCCTGCTCACCGCGCGCGAGGAACCGATGCCCTTCGACAAGGTCCTCGCCGACTTCGACGAACTGTGGGCCGAGAACGAGCACTTCGAGTTCTACTGGTTCCCGCACACCGGCAGCACCACCACCAAGCGCAACAACCGCAGCGCCGGTCCCGCGAAGCCGGTCAGCCCGGTCGCGGGCTGGATCGAGGACGAGTTCCTCTCCAACGGCGTCTTCCAGGCGGCCCAGTGGGTGGGCCGGGCGGTGCCCGCCACGATCCCGACGATCGCCCGGGTCTCCAGCAAGGCGCTGTCCGCGCGCACCTACACGGACATCCCCTACAAGGTCTTCACGTCTCCGCGCCGGGTGCGGTTCGTGGAGATGGAGTACGCCGTCCCGCGCGAGGCCGTGACCGGGGCGCTGCGCGAACTGAAGTCCATGGTCGAGCGCTCGGGCCTACGGATCAGCTTCCCCGTGGAGGTGCGCACCGCGCCCGCCGACGACATCACCCTCTCCACGGCTTCCGGCCGCGACAGCGCGTACATCGCCGTCCACATGGTCAAGGGCACGCCCTACCAGGGGTACTTCACCGCCGCCGAGCGCATCTTCACCGCCCATGAGGGCCGGCCGCACTGGGGCAAGGTGCACACGCGGGACGCGGAGTACTTCGCCGGGGTGTATCCGCGCTTCGGCGAGTTCACGGAGCTGCGGGACCGGCTGGATCCCGACCGCCGGTTCCAGAACGACTACTTGCGGCGGGTCCTGGGGTCGTAGCGGACCCCGCCTGAGGAGCGCGGGAGGACGCCTGAGGAGAGGTACGGCCGGAGGGGACGCACGGACGAAGCGGTTGCTTCCGTTTCGGGAGATTATGTGAAGGCGACCTCGCGCGGGCTCGCAAAAAGGGCACCACGGACAGTCAAGTCCCACCTCTTGCCAGAAGTTGAGTGGCGCGCCAATCCACGCACGTGGCCCAAATGGAGTACTGTTGCGAGCCCTGGGCCCGGTCTCCCGCCAGGATGTCCGGGGCCTCGCCGGAACGTCCGGAGGGGGACTCGTTGCACAGGGTGACGGCGTTGGTCACTTAGCGTGGTGAATAGGTAACCGTGCCATAACGGCGGCGCAGGACCTGTGCCCGACACGCCGGGCAACTCGGCAAGGTTGTGGCAGGCTGCACCCGGGCAGGCCACACTCGACTAGCGGAAGCAGCGACGCACGTGACGTCGGCAGGCACCACCCGGGAGGTCCCCATGCCCGAACTGCGTGTCGTGGCCGTCTCGAATGACGGCACACGGCTGGTGCTGAAGGCTGCGGACAGCACGGAGTACACGCTTCCGATCGATGAGCGTCTGCGCGCCGCTGTACGCGGCGACCGTCCCCGCCTCGGCCAGATCGAGATCGAGGTGGAGAGCCATCTCCGCCCCCGCGACATCCAGGCGCGTATACGTGCCGGTGCGACCGCGGAAGAAGTCGCGCAGATGGCCGGCATCCCCGTCGACCGTGTGCGCCGTTTCGAGGGCCCCGTGCTGGCCGAACGCGCCTTCATGGCCGAGCGGGCCCGCAAGACCCCGGTCCGGCGGCCCGGTGAGAACGCCGGGCCGCAGCTCGGCGAGGCCGTCCAGGAACGGCTGTTGCTGCGCGGCGCCGACAAGGACACCGTCCAGTGGGACTCGTGGCGTCGCGACGACGGCACCTGGGAAGTCCTGCTGGTCTACCTGGTCGCGGGCGAACCCCACTCGGCGAGCTGGACGTACGACCCGCCCCGGCGGCTCGTCCAGGCAGTCGACGACGAGGCGCGTTCGCTGATCGGCGAGTCCGACGACCTGGCCGCCCCCGAGCCCAGCTTTCCGTTCGTCCCGAGGATCGCGCGGCTGCCGCGCGACCGCCCGCTGGACCGCGCCCTCGACCGGCCGAGCCTGCCGGCCCAGCCGTCGGAGCCGGCCGAGGAGAACATCGGCGAGCGCGAACGGGACTCGCTGACCAGCCTGTTGGAGGCGGTGCCGAGTTTCCGTGGCGACATGGTCGTCCCGGAGCGCCCGGCGGAGCCCGCCACGGAGGAGCCCGACGAGCAGGAGCCGGCCGCCGAGGAACCCCCGGCGCCGGCCGCCTCCGCCGGTTCCGCCTACGCGGACGTCCTCATGCCGCGGTCCGTCGGCAGTCACCGCGACCGTCTCATCGGCGCGACCGACCGGCAGGCCGAGGCGGACGGCGTCCGTCCGGGCCGCCGGGCCGCCGTGCCGAGCTGGGACGAGATCGTGTTCGGCACGCGGCGGAAGAAGCAGGAGTAACTGGCGCAGCAGGCGTGCCAGGTGTGACAGGTGTGAGCGGTCCCCGGGCAACTCGCCCGGGGCGTCCGTCGGTTCGCGGATGTCGGCTCGCACATAGTTACTTACGTCGGGGAGGGCCGCACCTGTTCGGTGCGGCCCTCCCCGGACGGGTCCGCGCGGTCGGTCACTGAGGGTCGGGGCCCACGGCGACCGGACGGGCCGGGTCCGAGGACCACTCCGACCAGGACCCGACGTACAGGGCCGCCGGAATCCCCGCGACCGCCAGGGCCAGCACCTCGTGAGCCCCGGAGACGCCCGAACCGCAGTACACACCCACCTCGGTGCCGTCCGCCGCTCCCAGCGCCTTGAAGCGGGCCTTCAGGTCCTCTGCGGGCAGAAAGCCGCCGCCCGGGGCCACGTTGTCGTTCGTCGGCGCGGACACCGCGCCCGGGATGTGACCGCCGACCCGGTCGATCGGCTCGACCTCGCCCCGGTACCGCTCCCCCGCGCGGGCGTCGAACAGCACTCCGGAACGGGCGAGCGCCGCCGCCCCGTCCGCGTCGAGCAGGCCGGTGGCGCCCGGCATCGGCTCGAAATCGCCCTCCACGCGCGCGGGGACGTCGACCGAGAGGTCCCCCCGCCACGACGGCAACCCGCCGTCTAGGACCCGCACGTCCGGGTGACCCGTCCAGCGCAGCAGCCACCACGCGCGGGCCGCCGCCCAGCCCTGCCCCCCGTCGTACACGACCACCGGCCGGCCCGCCGAGACGCCCGCCCGGCGCATCGCCGCGCCGAACTCCCCGAGATCGGGCAGCGGATGCCGGCCGCGCCCGCCCGACGCGCCCGCGAGTTCCCGGTCCAGGTCGATGTAGACCGCGCCGGGCACATGCCCGGACTCGTACGCGGCCCGGCCGTCGAAGGGCGGCTCGCCGGCCGCCTTCGCGACGCCGAGCTGCCAGCGGACGTCGAGGACGACGGGCGGGTTCTCCCCCGCCAGGTCGCCCGCCAGTTCCGATGCGGTGATGATGGCGTTCATGGTCACCATCCTCGCGCACGGGGTGGCCCTGTCGCTCATGTCCGGCTACTCTGCTCCGCCGGACAGGCTCGATCACGGGGCGTGCGGGATCGAGCACATGCCGTACAGGCCATCGGCATCCGGCGACAACCGCCTGTGCACCGATGAGAAACCCCCCATCAGGCATCCTCCGAGGGCGGCGGCGACGCGGCCACCACGAGGGGCCGAGGAGAGAGTGACGATGACCGAGGCAGGCGGGTCGGCCGGCCCGATCGGCGCAGCACACGCTCGGTACGCGCCAGGCACACCCTGCTGGGTGAGTCTGATGGCGCACGGGTTGACCACGACGCAAGAGTTCTACGGTGAGCTGTTCGGTTGGGAATTCCAACCCGGTCCGCGGCAGCTCGGCCCCTACGTGCGGGCGCTGCTCGACGGCCGTGAGGTGGCCGGCATCGGCCAACTGCCCCTGGACCGCCACCTTCCCGTGGCCTGGACGCCGTATCTCGCCTCGGACGACGTGGACACGACCGCCGAAACGGTCCGGCTGTGCGGCGGCACGATCGGGGTCGGCCCCCTGGACGCCTCCGAATCCGGGCGCCTGGCGATCGGCTCGGACCCCTCCGGCGCGATCTTCGGCGTCTGGCAGGCGGCGGAGCTCGTCGGCACGGCCGTCACCGGCGTGCCCGGCACGCCCGCGTGGTACGAGCTGGTGACGTACGAGACCGCGAGCGTCCGCAAGTTCTACGAGACGGTCTTCGGCTACGCGGAGGAGTCGGTGGTGTCCGCCGACGCCGACCGCCTGACCCTGCACATCGACGGCCGCCCGGTCGCCGGCATCCACGGCGTGGGCGCCGCGCTGCCCCGCGACCAGGGGCCGCACTGGACGACGTACTTCGAGGTGGCCGACACCGACGCGGCGCTCACCCGCGTCACCGGCCTCGGCGGGCACGTCCTCGGGCCCGCCCAGGACGGCGTGCACGGGCGCGTGGCGACCGTGGCCGACCCCGAGGGGGCCCGCTTCGTCCTGATCCAGGGTCCGCGCTGACAGAAGCCTACGGCGCGGTGGCTGCGCGGCGTGCGCCCGCCGTGCCGGTGAGGCGCGACGCGGCGCTTGGGTGACCGTGCGGCCGGGGCGGCCGGGGCGGCCGGGTCAGAGGCCGCCGGTGTTGAGCAGCCGGTTGGGGGTGTCGGAGCGGACGCCGCGTACGACACCGCGGGTGGCCGTGTGGTCGAGCCAGACGTGGACCTGGTCGGCCGTGGCGTGCGGGTGTGCCGACAGGTACAGCGCGATCACGCCGGTCGCGTGCGGTGCGGCCCAGGACGTCGCGCCGCCGGTCTCCGTGACGGTACCGCCGCCGGCGAGGGCCGAGGTCACCTTCTGGCCGGGGGCGTACAGGTCCACGCATCGTCCATAACCCGAGCCGTAGGAGCCGCCGTCGCTCCACGCTCGGTCGTTCGACGTGGAGGCCGCCACGACGATCGTGCCGGGGACGCCGGCCGGGGAGTGCTTGCAGGCGTCGTCATGGAAGTTGCCGGCCGACACCACCGTCGGGATCCCCGCATCGACCATCTTCTTCACGGCGGACTCCAGCGCCGCCGACCGGTGGTCGAGGTTGAGCGACATGTTCACCACCGCCGGCTTCTGCGCGTGCGCGGTGACCCACTTGACCGACTTCACGAGCGCCGCCTCGGCCGCCGCCGACGAACCGCCGCCCCCGCTCTCGCACAGGACGCCCTGGACCCGTACGAGCTCCGCCTTGGGCGCCACCCCGTACTTCGCCCCGCCGATGACGCCGGCGACGAACGTGCCGTGGCCGGTCCCCTCCTCGCTGAAGCAGTCACCGGAGTCCTGCGGGCCCACGAAGTCGGCGCCGAGGTGGGCGCGGCCGCCGAACTCCTTGTGGCCGATGTCCATCCCGGTGTCGATCACATAGACGTGCACGCCCTTGCCCGTGGCGGTGGTGGTGAGCTTCCCGTTCAGCGGACGCGACCGCTGGTCCAGGATGTCCAGGTTCCACGGCACGTTCCGGGTGACGCGCGCCGGTGCGGCCGGTGCGGCCGCCGCGGCCGGTGCGGCCAGTTTCTCCAGACCGGCGTCAGACACCGCCGCCGAGCCGGACGGCGCCCCGCCCCCTGAGGCCGCCGCGCCGGCTTCCCCGCCGCAGGCCGAGGCCCCGAACACCATCACCATGGCCACGCCGATGAGACCGGCTTTCGTCACATTCCGCGTCACGACATCCCCCACTTGCCCGTTCCGTACACAGTTCAGCGCACAAGACGAGCACAGGGGGCGAGCGGTTCCGGCGGGGAGATCTCGGAGAGCATCGCTTGCAGCGATGGGGCGGGGACCCGGCCGGGGTGGCCCTGGCCGACGTGCCGGAGGCCACGCGCTGCCGAGTTCCGGCCGTCCGGGACGCTGTGGCAGGACGGGGCCGATCAGCCTTTACTGGAAGGTGAGGACCACCGGAACAGGCGACCGAATCGTCTCGCCCGACGCCGGATGCTTCGCCAAGGCAGGAGGTCGTGCCATGGACCCGCCTCTGCGAGAGCGCGAGCTACCGCACCTCGTGGTCGACCGCCCGGACCGGCTGCGCGGCCGGGTCTTCGTCCTCGACGACCAGCCGATGCTGGTCGGGCGGGACTCCGACTGCCAGATCCAGGTAGGCGATCCGGGCGTCAGCCGACGGCACGCGGTGGTGTGGCGGGCCTCGGGCCGGACCACCGTCGAGGATCTGGCCTCCACCAACGGCACCATGCTGAACGGTCACCCGGTGCTCGGGCAGCAGGTGCTGCACTCGGGCGACGTGCTGGATTTCGGGCCCTTAGAGGTGCATTACGAAGAGCTGCGCCCCGCCGACCGGACCGTTCAGACCCCGAAGCCCGGAGCCGGCACCACCCTGGGCGGTACCTCGGACACCATGCCGGGCTGGGGCCCCGCCCCTGAGCCCGGGCCCACGCCTCACGGCGCTCCCGCCGCAGGGCCGCCCCCCTCCGGCCCGCCGGGCCGCCCGCCACCGCGCGAGGCCGGCGAACCGCCGACCGGCGGCGAGCGGCGGTTCGACATCGGGGAGCAGCAGGCCGACCGGCTGAGCAACATCGCCGGGAACCAGTACAACTACGTTCAGCAGGCCCAGCGCGAGAGCTTCTTCCAGGAGATCGCCGCGACCCGTACCAGGGCGCGACACCTGATCATGCTCGGCTTCCTGATCTTTCTGGTCGGGGTCGGGATCTACGGCTGGGTGATCATTCGATTCATTGTCAGGACCAACGACGATTTTTCGTCGGGGAGTTCGGACTTCGGCTCCTCCACAGAGCTGCTCGGACCGAAGGTGGCCGGGGTGCCGGTAGGGGCGGTCGGGTTCGCGATGGCGGCCGTCGGGACGGTTCTGATGGTCATCGGGATCGTTCTGCACATCGTGACGACGTCCCGGCGCCGCCGCTTCGAGGATGCCGAGCGGCAGGCGTCCTGGCGGCAGCGGTGAGGAGAGGGGGAGCCATGTCCTTCAACATCGGCAACCAGCAGGGCGGCGTGGTCAACAACGTCGCCGGGAACCAGACCGTTCACGGTGGCCAGTCGGCCGTCTTCACGGCGGGCGGGCAGGAGGTGCGCGGTCTGGTCCGGGAACTGAGGGCGTCGATCGAGCGGACGGCGCTGCCGCCGGCGATCGAGCCCGAGGTGCGGGCCGAGCTGGACTCGCTGGACGAGGAGGTCGCCCGGCCGGAGCCGGACCGGGAGGCAGTGGCGGGCCGGCTCGGCCGGATCACCCGGCTGCTGTCCTCGGCGGGTGCGCTGGCGGCGGCCGGCATGGGGCTGATCGGGCCGCTCGGAGCGCTCGCGGGCTGGCTCGGCGCGCTCGGCCAGCCGATCTTGCGGGCGATCGCAGGCTGATGGGAGGAGGCTGACGGAGAGGGCCTTTGCCTGGGCCGCCGGCGCACCGGACGGACACCGGGCGCAGGCGGAGACCGACCGTCAGTCAGAGGCCACTGGCAGGACGTCCGGCGACAGCGCGCCGGCGCCGGCGGAAGCGCTCGTCATACGGCGCTGATGGTGGCGCCGGCACAACACCTCGTAGCCGACCTCCGCGGCGGAGCCGATCACGTCACCGACCACGACCTGCTCGCCTTCGACCACCATCTCGCCGTCCACCGTGCGGGCGTTGTGCGTGGCACGCGCCCCGCACCAGCACATCGCCTCGACCTGGAGGGTCTCGAGCCGGTCCGCCAGCTCGATCAGCCGCCGCGAGCCAGGAAAGAGCTTCGTCCGAAAGTCGGTGGTGATACCGAAGGCGAAGACGTCGAGGCCCAAGTCATCCACGACTCGCGCCAGTTGATCAATCTGTACCAACGCCAGGAACTGCGCCTCGTCCACGATCACGTAGTCGACCCTGCCACCATGGGACACCCGGTCGACGACATAGGCATAGAGATCCATGCCCACCGCCGCCTCCACCGCGTCGGTCACCAGCCCCAGCCGTGAGGACAGCTTCCCCTCCCCCGCACGGTCGTCCCGAGTGAAGATCAGACCCTGCAGCCCCCTCGCCGACCGGTTGTGGGCGATCTGCAACGCCAGCGTCGACTTCCCGCAGTCCATGGTTCCGGAGAAGAACACCAGCTCGGGCATGGGGAGTCGTGCGCCTTTCGGTGAAGATGAAGGAGGGGAGAAACGGTTCTGGAGCGTCAGGAGCGTACTTCGAGCAGCGGGACGAACTGCTCGGCAGGGGTCATCGAGCCGTGGTTGCCGACCATCGCCGACTCCTTGGGCTCCCGCTCGGAGGCGATGATCAGGACGTCGTCGCGGGCGGCCGCGATCACGTCGCCGAGGCGGTCGTACACCCGCTCGTCGATCCGCGGCCCGAACCAGCCCGCGGCGATCGCCTCGTCCCGCGAGGCCACCCAGAACTGCTCGCCGAGCACCTCGCGCCAGCAGGTCAGGACGTCGTCCTGGGCTCCCGGTACGGCGTAGACGTGGCGGGCGCGGCCCTCGCCGCCCAGCAGGGCGACGCCGGCGCGCAGTTCCCAGTCCGCGTCGAAGTCGATGCGGTGCTCGTCGTCGAAGGGCACGTCGACCATGCCGTGGTCGGCGGTGACGTAGAGCGCGCTGCGCGGCGGGAGTTGCTCGGCGAGGCGCTGGACGAGCCGGTCGACGTACATGAGCTGGCCGCGCCAGGTGTCGGACGCGACGCCGTAGCGGTGGCCCGCGCCGTCGAGTTCGGCGTAGTACGTGTAGACGAGGGAGCGGTCGCCGGCGGCGAGTTGCTCGGCGGCGAGGTCCATGCGCTCCTCGCCGGTCAGCCGCCCGTGAAACGTTCCGCCACTGAGCGCGACCTTGGTCAGCGGGGTGTTCTGGAAGGCGGGGGCCGACACCTGGGCGGCGTGCACACCCGCCTTCTGGGCGAGCTGGAAGACCGTGGGGTACGGCTGCCAGGCCTCCGGCGGGGTCCACGGCTGCCAGCGGAGCTGGTTCATCAGCGCGCCGGTGGCCGGGTCGCGCACGGTGTAGCCGGGCAGGCCGTGGGCGCCCGGCGGAAGGCCGGTGCCGACGGAGGCGAGGGAGGTCGCGGTGGTCGCCGGGTAGCCGGCGGTGAGCGGGCGTCCGGTGCCGCCGCGCGAGCTGCCGAGGAGCGCGTGCAGATACGGCGCTTCGTCGGGGTGGCTCTTGATCTGCTCCCAGCCGAGGCCGTCGATCAGGAAGACGCAGTTGCGGTCGGCCGGGGTCAGCTCCGGGATCGCCGCGGTCATGCCGGGTACGCCCATGCCCGCCGCCAGGGTGGGCAGCAGGTCGGCGAGGGAGCCGGAGCCGTACTCGGGGACGGGGGCGGAGGCGACGGCGAGCGGTTCGGGATAGCCCCAGGTGGCGGAATCGGCAGGGGTGGGCGCTGAGCGCCCCCGATCATGGGCGGAGGGGGGAGACGGGTGGGACATCAGCGCGTTACGTCCGCTGTGGCCTCGGAGAGCGACTGCGCGAAGGCGAGCGTCTGGCGCACCGTCTCCGGGCCGTCCCCGGCCTCGCTGACGCGCAGGCTCAGGTCGTCCGCCGTCGAGTTGCCGGTGTAGCCGTGGTCGGCGTCGCAGTTGGGGTCGCCGCAGGCGGCCGGCTCCAGGTCGATGCGGGAGACGGCGCCCCAGCCGATGGTCAGCACGACCTCTCGCGGCAGGGTGCCCGGCGTGTACGACTCCGGGTTGGCGACCACGCGGCTGAGCACGACCGAGGAGATCCGGCCGAGCTTCACGGACTCGGTCGACGTCGTGGCGTACGGCGTCGGGGAGGTGGTGTCGGCGGCCTGTTCGTCGGTGTGGCTGACGATGAAGCGGTTGCCGGTGAGGACCAGCACGGTCACATGCCGGCGCACCTCGTTCTGGTCGAAGGTGGTCTCCTGGTGGACCAGGAACGACCGGATCGGCTCGCCGCCCACAGCGGCCTCCACCGCCTCGGCCACGAGGGCCGGGTAGTAGCCGCTGCGCTCGATCGCCGCGCGCAGCCCCTGGGTCGTCGTACTGGTCTTGGCCATGCCCTCCATCCTACGGGGACCCACTGACTGCGAGGCACCGCTCGCGGCGGCTTCCGTGGGCGCGCTGTCCGGTCTCTGCGGTCGCTTCTAGTACGCCGGCAGGGTTCGCGGTCCGAGGTCGTCGCGCGCGGGCGGGGGCGCGAGGCGTACGGAGGCGCCCAGGACGCTCAGGCCGTGCGGGGCGACGACGACCGGCTCCAGGGTGACCGCGACGACCTCGGGGTGGTCGTCGACCAGCCGCGACACCCGCAGCAGCAGCTCCTCCAGGGCCGGGGTGTCGACGGGTGTCGAGCCGCGCCAGCCGAAGAGGAGCGGGGCGGTCCGGATGGAGCGGATCAGCGAGGTCGCGTCCCGGTCGGTGACCGGGACCAGCCGGTGCGCCATGTCCCCGAGCAGTTGCGAGGCGGCTCCGGCGAGTCCGAAGGACAGCACGGCTCCGGCCGCCGGGTCGATGACCGCGCGGACGACCGTGTCGACCCCGCGCGGGGCCATCGACTGGACGACCGGGCGCAGCTCCTCCGGTCTGCCGAACAGCTCGGTCAACTCGGCGTACGCCCGTCGCAGTTGTTCCTCGTCGGCCAGGTCGAGGCGGACGCCGCCCAGGTCGGCGCGGTGGCGCAGGTGCGGGGCGGTGGCCTTGAGGGCGACGGGGTAGCCGAGGGCGCCCGCGGCCCGCGCGGCCTCGTCCGGGGTGAGCGCGGGGATCGCGGGGCGGGTGCGGATGCCGTAGCGGCCGAGCAGCTCGCAGGTCTCCTCGGTGCCGAGGGTGAGGCCCTGCCCGCGCGCGAGGAGCCCGCCGATCAGTTCGGCGGCGCCCTTCTCGTCGATGTCCTCGTACTCGGGCACCTTGCCGGGGTCGGCCGCCTCGCGCCGCCACTGGGCGTACTTCACGGCCTCGGCGAGGGCGCGGACGGCGCGCTCGGCGGCGGGGAAGGCGGGAATGAGGTGCGCGCCCTCGGGTGCCTCGACGGCGGCGGTGAGTGGTCGGGTGCCGGTGTCCTCCGTTGCGGCACGCGCGCGTGGGGTCGCTTCCGCGCGGGGTGCGGTGCTCGTCGCGGCGGACAGGGCCGCGGCGAGGCCGCCGAGTTCCACGTGCACGACGAGCACCGGCTTGGCGGGAGCGGCGGCCGCGGCCGAGCGCAGGGCCTGCGCCAGTTCCGCTTCGCCGGGCGACGCCTCGCCGATCGCCGGGATCGCCGTCACGACCACGGCGTCGCAGGTCTCGTCGGCCAGCGACCGCGCGAGCGCGGCGTGGAAGTCCTGCGCGGACGCCTCCGTCGTCAGGTCCAGCGGAGACAGCGGACGCAGGCCCTCGGAGAGGCAGGCGTCGTACGTCAGCAGGCCCAGCGACTCGGAGTTGCCGAGGATCGCCACGCGCGGTCCGGTGGGCAGCGGCTGACGGGCGAGCAGCAGGCCCGCGTCGACCAGCTCGGTGATGGTCTCCACGCGGATCACGCCGGCCTGCCGCAGCAGCGCGGAGACCGTCGCGTGCGGCAGCCGCGTCGCGCGTACCGCGTGCCCCTGCGGGGCGGAACCGGTGCCCTGGACGACGACCAGGGGCTTGGCGGCCGCCGTGCGGCGGGCGAGGCGGGTGAACTTGCGCGGGTTGCCGATGGACTCCAGGTACATGAGGGCGACGTCGGTGTCGGGGTCGTCGAACCAGTACTGCAGGACGTCGTTGCCGGAGACGTCCGCGCGGTTGCCGGAGGAGACGAAGGTGGACACGCCGGTGACGCCGGTGACGCCCCCGCCGCGCCGGTGCAGCCGGGACAGCAGGGCGATGCCGATGGCGCCGGACTGGGCGAACAGGCCGATGCGGCCGGGCCTCGGCATCTCCGGGGCGAGCGAGGCGTTGAGCCGCACCTCGGGGGAGGTGTTGATGATCCCGAAGGCGTTGGGGCCGATGATCCGCATGCCGTACGCGCGCGCGTGCCGTACGAGTTGGCGCTGTCGCTCGCGCCCGTCGGGGCCGCTCTCGGCGTAGCCGGCGGAGAGGACGACGAGTCCCTGCACGCCGTGCTCGCCGCACTCGGTGACGGCCTCGGTCACGTGCTCGGCCGGGACGGCGAGGACCACGAGGTCGACCGGCCCGTCGATGTCGCGCACCGAGCGGTGGGCGGGCACCCCGTCGAGCTCCTTCAGGTCGTCCGGGAAGGCCTTGTTCACGGCGTACAGGCGGCCGGTGAACCCGGCCTCCCGGAGGTTGCCGAGGACGCTCCGGCCGACACCGCCGGGCGTCCGGCCGGTGCCGACGACGGCGACGGAGCCGGGCGCCAGCAGCCGCCGTACGGAGTGCGCCTCGGCGCGCTGCTCCCGCGCGCGCTGCACGGCGAGGGAGCGCTCGGTGGGTTCGAGGTCGAACTCCAGGCGGACGACGCCGTCCTCGAAGTGACGCTTCTGGGTGTACCCGGCGTCCGTGAACACCTTGATCATCTTATTGTTGGCGGGGAGCACCTCGGCGGCGAAGCGGCGGATGTCGCGCTCGCGCGCGACGGCCGCGATGTGTTCGAGGAGCGCGGAGGCGACGCCGCGCCCCTGGTGGGCGTCCTGCACGAGGAAGGCGACCTCGGCCTCGTCGGCGGGCGCGGAGGCGGCCATGCCGTCGGCGCCAATGCGGTCATAGCGTACGGTGGCGATGAACTCGCCGCCGACCGTGGCCGCGAGTCCCACCCGGTCCACGAAGTCGTGGTGCGTGAAGCGGTGGACGTCCTTCGCGGACAGGCGCGGGTAGGGCGCGAAGAAGCGGTAGTACTTCGACTCGTCCGAGACCTGCTCGTAGAAGCTGACCAGGCGCTCGGCGTCGTCGACGGTGATGGGGCGGATGCGCGCGGTGCCGCCGTCGCGCAGCACCACGTCGGCCTCCCAGTGGGCGGGGTACTCGTGCCGGTCCGACGCGCTCTGCATGGGGCCCAGAGTACGGCTCACGTCTGACAACGGCGCGAGACGAGCTGGCGAGGACGGTCATCGGATCGAGGCCGCGATCCGACGACCCCACAGGGAAGGGCCGACACGACCCCTCCCTCACACGCTTCACGTGTGGAACACTGGTCTAGACAACCTGAACACTGAAGGGCAGCATCACATGGCTGAGCGCCGCGTCAACGTCGGCTGGGCCGAGGGCCTTCACGCCCGCCCCGCTTCCATCTTCGTCCGGGCCACCACGGCCGCAGGTATCCCGGTGACGATCGCCAAGGCCGACGGCAACCCCGTCAACGCGGCCTCCATGCTGGCCGTGCTCGGCCTGGGCGCCACGGGCGGCGAGGAGATCGTCCTCGCCTCCGAGGCCGAGGGTGCGGACGCCGCCCTCGACCGGCTGGCGAAGCTGGTCGCCGAGGGTCTCGAGGAACTCCCCGAGACCGTCTGAGCGAGGACCGGCCGGCAGGCACCGTCCTATTTAAGAGGCGTGGCGCTCGTCACTTGAAAGACGCCGTCCCGCAAACTCCGAAGGGCTCGTCCGAAATTATCGGGCGAGCCCTTTGCATTTCCCGTCAGCGGGCAGCGGAAATAATCCCCCGCGAATTATCCCCCTCTTTGTATACGGCTCCCGTGTTAATGCCGCAGGCCCGTCATGT
This sequence comes from Streptomyces sp. yr375, assembly GCF_900110755.1. Taxonomy (GTDB): domain Bacteria; phylum Actinomycetota; class Actinomycetes; order Streptomycetales; family Streptomycetaceae; genus Streptomyces. The sequence goes on along the minus strand of NZ_FOFF01000074.1, from coordinate 7,628 downwards.
TTACGGGAGGTTGCGAAGTCCTCACACGGTCGATGCGTTCCGGTCCGCCGGAAAAGCGCAGCCGGTGCGCGGCCGTCGAGCGCTCGGTGTGCAGCGCCGTGACCGCCCGCGCGCGCTCCCCGTCGCCGCGCGCCACCGCGTCCACGATCGCGCCGTGCTCGACCCAGGACTCCACGGGGTCGAGCGGCGCCTCCACCGCGTACATCCAGGCGATCTTGTGGCGTAGCTGGGTGAGCATCGACGTCAGGGCGTGGCTTCCGGAGGCCTGGGCGAGCGTCTCGTGGAACCAGCCCCCCAGGGAGCGCAGATCGTCGCTGTTGCCCCTCCTGGCCCGCTCCTGGCCCAGCCGGACGAGGCCGCGCAGCACCTTCAGATGGGCCTCCGTGCGCCGCTGGGCGGCCCGGGAGGCGCCGAGCGGCTCCAGGAGCATGCGCATCTCCAGCACGTCCGCGGCCTCCTGCTCGGTCGGTTCCGCGACGCACGCGCCCGCGTGCCGCCGCGTGACGACGAAGCCCTCCGCCTCCAGCGTGCGCAGCGCCTCCCGGACCGGGACGCGGGAAACGCCGTAGCGGCGGGCGAGGAGTTCCTCCGTGAGGCGGCTGCCGCGCTCGTAGACACCCGCGACGATGTCGTCCCGAATGGCCGTGCACACCGAGTGCGCCGGAATACGCATGACGGACCTCCGCCTTAATCCCCGTGAAACGTCGACGATTGACGTGTGTTCCGTGACTCTATTGCAATGAGCGGGAATTTCCGATGGCGGGCCGGAATCCAGGGATATTTTTTGGACAGGAGGGCATCGAAAACGGCGAAAGCCCCGGCCGGAAGGGCCGGGGCTGGACGATCTGTCGCCGAGCGTCGTCAGACGTTCACGCCGTGCTGGCGGAGGTAGGCGACCGGGTCGATGTCCGAGCCGTACTCCGCGCTGGTGCGGGCCTCGAAGTGCAGATGCGGGCCGGTGACGTTGCCGGTCGCGCCGGACAGGCCGATCTGCTGGCCGGGGGCGACCTGTTGGCCCACGGAGACGCCGATGGACGACAGGTGGCCGTACTGGGTGTAGGTGCCGTCGTTCATCTTGATGACGATCTGATTGCCGTACGACCCGCCCCAGCCGGCCTCGACGACGGTGCCCAGGCCGACCGCGTGCACCGTGGTGCCGGTCGCGGCATGGAAGTCGATGCCGGTGTGGCTGCCGGAGGACCACAGGGAGCTGCTGGCGTGGTAGCCGGTGGAGACGTACGAGCCGGTGATCGGCGGCACGAAGGCGTTGAGCAGCTTGCGCTCGGCCTCCCGGGCGGCACGCACGCGTGCGGTGCGCTCCTCCACGGCCTTCTTGGCGGCCGCCTCGCGCGCGGCCTCCTCGTAGGCGGCCTGCTTCTGCACGGCGACCTGGTCGTCGATCTGCTCGATGACGGCTTCGCCGGCGGTGACGACGGGCGTCAGCCCGGTCTGCTCGGGGGCGGGCTCGGCGGCGAAGGCCGGAACGGAGGCGACGGTGGCCATGACACCGGTGGTGGTGAGCGCCGCCACGCCTGCCGCGCGCGCGGTGGTGCGCTGCATACGGCTGGGCCGACGGTGCTTCCCGGTGGCGCAGGTGAACGCCATGAAGTGGGGGGTGTCCTTTCCTTCCCTCTCGCCTACCGGGTTAGCTGACGGGTTCGGAGCAGGAAGGTCTCCTACGGACCCCCTCGCGGCTCGCGCGGGCGTCCGATTCACCCCAGGGACTTCACATGTGGGTCCCCGGCTCCCCTGGCTCGCGCCGTACGGGGACTCGGCGATGGCTGCCCGGTGCCGCGGTTGCGGCGCACTGCCTGACGAACAGTCCGGAAACAGCTAAGCGGGACGCCTTTGAATCCTCAAACGAATCCCGGTTTTTGTAGCGCATCCCACAGGGCAGACAGGCAACCTCCACCTCAATTCGGACACCAGGAGGCCCTGGTGACGTGTCCGTCGACCAGGGCCCCTACGCGCGCGTGCCGTTGCCCGCGTCCGCCGTGCCGGCTACTCGGCGGGGACGACCTTCACCTCGCCGATGCCGAGGGCCTCGACCGGCTCCTTGATCTGAGCCGCGTCACCGACGAGGACGGTCACCAGCCGGTCCACCGGGAAGGCGTTCACGGCCGCCGCGGTGGCCTCCACGGTGCCGGTCGCGGCGAGCAGCTGGTACAGCGTCGCCTGGTAGTCGTCGGGCAGGTGCTGCTCGACCTGGTCGGCCAGCGTGCCCGCGACGGCCGCGGCGGTCTCGAACTTCAGCGGCGCCACCCCGACCAGATTCTGCACGGCGACGTCACGCTCGGCGTCGGTCAGCCCCTCGGCGGCGAGGGTGCGCAGCACCTTCCACAGGTCCTCCAGCGCGGGACCGGTGTTCGGGGTGTCCACGGAGCCGCTGATGGCGAGCATCGCGGCGCCCGAGCCGTCCGGGGCGGACAGCATGACCTGGCCGAAGGCGCGGACGCCGTAGGTGTAGCCCTTCTCCTCGCGCAGGACGCGGTCCAGGCGGGAGGTGAGGGTGCCGCCGAGGCAGTACGTGCCGAGCACCTGCGCGGGCCACACGCGGTCGTGCCGGTCGGCGCCGATCCGGCCGATCAGCAACTGCGTCTGGACGGCGCCGGGGCGGTCCACGATGACGACCCGGCCGGTGTCGTCGGCGGTCACCGGCGGCACCGGCCGCGGCTGCGCCGAGGAGCCCGTCCACGCGCCCAGGGTGTCGCCGAGCAGCGCGTCTAGGTCGACGCCGGTGAGGTCGCCGACGATCACGGCGGTGGCCGTGGCGGGGCGTACGTGCTTCTCGTAGAAGGCGCGTACGGCGGCGGAGTCGATCTTCTCGACGGTCTCCGCGGTGCCCTGGCGCGGGCGGGACATGCGCGCGGTGGCCGGGAACAGCTCCTTGGAGAGCTCCTTGGCGGCGCGCCGGGAGGGGTTGGCCAGCTCGTGCGGGATCTCGTCCAGCCGGTTGTGGACGAGGCGCTCGACCTCGCTGTCGGTGAACGCGGGCGCCCTGAGGGCGTCGGCGAGCAGACCGAGGCCCTTGGACAGGCGCGAGGCCGGCACTTCGAGGCTGAGGCGGACGCCGGGGTGGTCGGCGTGCATGTCGAAGGTGGCGCCGCAGCGCTCCAGTTCGGCGGCGAACTCCTCGGCGGAGTGCTTGTCGGTGCCCTCGGCGAAGGCGCGCGCCATGATCGTGGCGACGCCGTCGAGGTCGGCCGGTTCGGCGTCCAGGGGCGCGTCGAGGTGGATCTCGACGGCGACGACCTGCTGGCCGGGGCGGTGGCAGTGCAGGACCGTCAGGCCGTTGGCCAGCGCGGTACGTTCGGGAGCCGGGAACGCCCACGGCTTGGCCTCGCCCGCCTGGGGCTGGGGGTGGTAGTCCATCGTGGCGAGCTCGGTCACCGGGCCGCCTCCTCGTTCTCGTCCTGGTCGGCGGGGGCTTCGGCGGCGGTCGGCTCGTAGACGAGCACCGCGCGGTTGTCGGGGCGCAGGCGGGCCTTGGCGACCTCCTGCACCTCCTCGGGCGTCACGTCCAGCACACGCTGGACGGCGGTCAGGGCGAGCTGCGGGTCGCCGAACAGGACGGCGTAGCGGCACAGTTCGTCGGCGCGGCCGGCGACCGTGCCGAGCCGGTCGAGCCACTCGCGCTCCAACTGGGCCTGCGCGCGCTCCATTTCCTCGGCCGTGGGGCCCTCCTCGGCGAACCGGGCGAGCTCCTCGTCGATGGCGGCCTCGATGACGGGCACCTCGACGTCACCGGACGTCTTCACGTCCAGCCAGCCCAGGGAGGGCGCGCCGGCGAGCCGCAGCAGACCGAAGCCGGCCGCGACGGCCGTACGGTCGCGGCGCACGAGCCGGTTGTAGAGGCGGGAGGACTCGCCGCCGCCCACGATGGTGAGCGCCAGGTCGGCGGCGTCGCACGCGCGCGTGCCGTCCTGCGGCAGGCGGTAGGCGGCCATCAGGGCGCGGGCCGGGACCTCCTCCTCGACGATCTCGCGCAGTTGCCCGCCGATCACGTCGGGCAGCGAGCCGTCCCGGGGGGCGGGCTTGCCGTCGTGGCCCGGGATGGACCCGAAGTACTTCTCGACCCAGGCGAGGGTCTCCTCGGGGTCGATGTCGCCGACCACGGAGAGGACCGCGTTGTTGGGCGCGTAGTACGTCCGGAAGAACGCGCGCGCGTCCTCCAGGGTCGCCGCGTCCAGGTCGGCCATCGAGCCGATCGGCGTGTGGTGGTAGGGGTGGCCGTCCGGGTAGGCGAGGGCGGTGAGCTTCTCGAACGCCGTGCCGTAGGGGACGTTGTCGTAGCGCTGGCGGCGCTCGTTCTTGACGACGTCGCGCTGGTTCTCCATCGACTCGTCGTCGAGCGAGACGAGCAGGGAGCCCATGCGGTCGGCCTCCAGCCAGAGGGCGAGCTCCAACTGGTGGGCGGGCATCGTCTCGAAGTAGTTGGTGCGCTCGAAGCTGGTGGTGCCGTTGAGCGAACCGCCCGCGCCCTGGACCAGTTCGAAGTGGCCGTTGCCCTTGACCTGGCCGGAGCCCTGGAACATCAGGTGCTCGAAAAGGTGAGCAAGGCCCGTGCGCCCCTTGACTTCGTGGCGCGAGCCGACGTCGTACCAGAGGCACACCGCCGCGACGGGGGTCAGGTGGTCCTCCGAGAGCACCACGCGCAGGCCGTTGGCCAGGCGGTGCTCGGTCGCTGTCAGGCCCCCGGAGCCTGCCTGGGCTGTGGCGGTGTGACCCATGGGCATGTACGTCCCTTCCGATCGCGGTCGCGGTCGTCGAAACCGCGGTTTTCCTGCCGTCCTGCCACTGTATGCAAGCGTGCGGACGGTCGGCGAAGTTCCCGGACGGCGTACGCCCAGAGCGAGATCGCGTAGCCTGCGGGCAACCGTGAAGGAGATGCCTCCTGGCGCAGGGCCGGACGGCCGACGCCAGGTCCTCGCCCGCACTGTCAGTGCCACGGTCCACAATGGTCCGCGTCAGATCCCGTCACACGCCCCAGCAAGGAGCCGGCAGCGATGGCCCGCCGCAGCACGAAGACCCCGCCGCCCGACGAGTCGTACGAGGAGCGGATCCTCGACATCGACGTCGTCGACGAGATGCAGGGCTCCTTCCTCGAGTACGCGTACTCGGTCATCTACTCCCGCGCCCTGCCGGACGCCCGTGACGGCCTCAAGCCGGTGCACCGCCGCATCGTCTACCAGATGAACGAGATGGGCCTGCGCCCGGAGCGCGGCTATGTGAAGTGCGCCCGGGTCGTCGGCGAGGTCATGGGCAAGCTGCACCCGCACGGTGACGCGTCGATCTACGACGCCCTGGTGCGGATGGCCCAGCCCTTCTCCATGCGCGTGCCGCTGATCGACGGCCACGGCAACTTCGGCTCCCTGGGCAACGACGACCCGCCGGCCGCCATGCGGTACACCGAGTGCCGCCAGGCCGAGGCCACGAGCCTGATGACCGAGTCGATCGACGAGGACACGGTCGACTTCACGCCGAACTACGACGGGCAGGAGCGGGAACCGGTGGCGCTGCCCGCCGCGTTCCCGAACCTGCTGGTCAACGGCGCGTCGGGGATCGCGGTCGGCATGGCCACGAACATGCCGCCGCACAACCTGGGCGAGGTCATCGCGGCCGCCCGCCATCTGATCCGCTACCCGGGCGCGGATCTGGACGCCCTGATGAAGTTCGTGCCGGGCCCCGACCTGCCGACCGGCGGCCGGATCGTCGGCCTCTCCGGCATCCGCGACGCCTACGAGAACGGCCGCGGCACCTTCAAGATCCGTGCCACGGTGGCGGTGGACACGGTGACGGCCCGCCGCAAGGGCCTGGTGGTCACCGAACTGCCCTTCACCGTCGGCCCCGAGAAGGTCATCGCCAAGATCAAGGACCTGGTCGGCTCGAAGAAGATCCAGGGCATCGCCGACGTCAAGGACCTCACCGACCGTGCGCACGGCCTGCGTCTGGTCATCGAGATCAAGAACGGCTTCGTGCCGGAGGCGGTCCTGGAGCAGCTCTACAAGCTGACGCCGATGGAGGAGTCCTTCGGCATCAACAACGTGGCGCTGGTCGACGGCCAGCCGCTCACGCTGGGCCTCAAGGAGCTCCTGGAGGTCTACCTCGACCACCGCTTCACCGTCGTGCGCCGCCGCAGCGAGTTCCGCCGCGCCAAGCGCCGCGACCGGCTGCACCTGGTGGAGGGCCTGCTGACGGCGCTCGTCGACATCGACGAGGTCATCCGGCTGATCCGCTCCAGCGACAACAGCGCGCAGGCGAAGGAGCGCCTGATGGAGCGCTTCTCGCTGTCGGAGATCCAGACCCAGTACATCCTGGACACCCCGCTGCGCCGGCTCACCAGGTTCGACCGCATCGAGCTGGAGGCGGAGAAGGAGAGGCTCAACGCGGAGATCGCCGAGCTGACCCGGATCCTGGACTCGGACGCGGAGCTGCGCAAGCTGGTCTCGGCCGAACTGGCCGCGGTGGCGAAGAAGTTCGGCACCGAGCGGCGTACGGTCCTGCTGGAGTCGTCGGGCGTCACGGCCTCCGCCGTACCGCTCCAGGTCGCGGACGACCCGTGCCGCGTCCTGCTGTCCTCCACGGGCCTGCTGGCCCGCACGGCGAACGGCGGCCCCTTCGCGCAGCACACCGAGGAAGCCGACGACACCGAGGACGCCGGGAGCGCCGACGCCAAGCGCACCAAGCACGACGTGATCATCTCGGCGGTGCCGGCCACCGCGCGCGGGGAGATCGGCGCGGTCGTCTCGTCGGGCCGGCTGCTGCGGATCAACGTCGTCGACCTGCCGCAGCTCCCGGACACGGCGGCGGCGCCGAACCTCTCGGGCGGCGCCCCGGTGGCGGAGTTCGTCTCCCTTGAGGGCGACGAGACGGTGGTCTGTCTGACCACGCTCGACGAGTCGTCCCCGGGTCTGGCCATCGGCACGGAACAGGGCGTGGTCAAGCGGGTCGTGCCCGACTACCCGACCAACAAGGACGAGTTGGAGGTCATCACCCTCAGGGACGGCGACCGGATCGTCGGCGCCATCGAGCTGCGCACCGGCGAGGAGGACCTGGTCTTCATCACCGACGACGCCCAACTGCTGCGCTTCCAGGCCTCGCAGGTGCGCCCGCAGGGCCGTCCGGCGGGCGGTATGGCGGGCGTGAAGCTCACCGAGGGCGCGAAGGTGATCTCGTTCACGGCCGTGGACCCCGCGGCGGACGCGATGGTCTTCACGATCGCGGGCTCGCGCGGCACTCTGGACGACTCCGTCCAGACGACCGCCAAGCTCACCCCCTTCGACCAGTATCCGCGCAAGGGCCGCGCCACCGGCGGTGTGCGCTGCCAGCGGTTCCTGAAGGGCGAGGACTGCCTGTCCCTGGCCTGGGCGGGCCCCGTCCCCGCCAAGGCTGCCCAGAAGAACGGCCTGCCTGCCGAACTCCCGGAGATCGACCCGCGCCGCGACGGCTCGGGCGTGTCCCTGCCGAAGACGATCTCGGTGGTGGCGGGCCCGGTCTAGGCCTCGCTCCGGAGCCGGGGGTCTGGACGGGGGTCTAGAAGACTGCTGAAAATCTTGAGGGTGGGGCTGTCCGGCCGTGGGCCGGGCGGCCCTTGCGCTATGCGATGGCCGGGGTGAGGTGCCAGCTGC
>NZ_FOFF01000073.1 GCF_900110755.1 Streptomyces sp. yr375 | reverse complement strand
GGCTCGGTGGCGGCTTCCGGCGCGGGCTCGCCGGTTACGGGCTCGGCCGTCGCTTCGGCGACCGGCGTGGCTTCCGTTTCCGGCGCGGGCTCAGCAGCCTTCGGCTCGGACTCGGACTCGGCGTCGGGGGCGACCGTCTCGGTCGCCGTTTCCGGCGTGGATTCCTCTACTGCGGGCTCGGCCTTCGCCTCTGCCTCGGCGTCCGCCGTCGGCTCCTCTGCCACTGCGGCAACGTCCGGCTCGGACACGGCGTCGTCGGCGACGGTCTCCGTCACCGTTTCCGGCGCGGACTCCTCCACCGCAGGCTCCGCCTCGGCGGTCACCGTGGGCTCCTCGGCCACCGGCTCCGCTTCAGCCTCGGCGTCCACCTCAGCCTCGGCGACCGATGCCTCGGCCTCAGCCTCCGGCTTCACCTCCGCCTCCGGCTCGGCCTCCGCTGCCGTTTCCGGCACCGCCTCCGCCGTCACCGTCGGCTCAGCCGCGACCTCCGTCTCCAGCTCACCCACGACCTCCGCCTCCGCCGTCACCGTCGGCTCCGCCGCCGCAGGCGTCGGCGTCGTCGCCTCCGTAGACCGTGTCGGCTTGGGGACCGTTACGTTGTCGAAGGCTGCTGCGACGAGGTCGTGTTCGTCCTGGGTTGCCGGGCGGGGTTCCGGGACCTGGGCCGTGGGGGTGGGCTTCGGGGTGGGTTCGGGGGAGGGGGACGGGACCGTCGGTTCCGGCTTCGGTGCCGGGGCGGTCACTGTCTGTGCCTGTACCTCTGCCTGTCCCCGTACCTCGGGAGCGGTTTGTTCCTGCGAAGGAACCTGTTCCGCACCCTCTGCCTCGGCGGTACGCCCCTTGCGGGACCGCCCGAACGCGTTCCGCAGGAGAGTGAGAATGCCCATGTGCGCAACCCTTCGCGTGAGTTGAAGCCCGTCAATCCCTGGCCAGGACGGACACGTAAGGTTAGCGGCCCTGGGTGGTGATCTTGGGCAGGGGTGAGTGCCGGGAAACAGGGTGTGTCAACACCGCCTCCCGGTCACATCGACACCCTGATGGACTCGTGGACCGGTGGACTTGCCGGGCGCTTTCTCGTCGGCCATCCCCTTCGGCCATTCCGGTCAACTTCCCGCAAGATGGCGGGGATTCACCGTCCATTCATCTGAACGCAGCTCTTTCGCACGCGCTTGCCCCTAACGTCACGTTCATGCCAAGGGAACGCAAGGGGAGAGTAAAGGTGCGCAAGCTACTGCCGATCATCGGGACTCCGTCCGGCTCGCATCCCGGCGGGCGGTCCGCCATGACCTGTCGTTTCCGGTGTGGTGACGCCTGCTTCCACGAGGTGCCCAACACCAGCGACAACGCGTACGTGGGGGACGTCATCGTCGGGGCGCTCGGCCGGCGGGCGATGATGCGCGCCGCCGCCGCCGTCGTCACCCTCACGGCCACCGCCGGGGTCGCCGGGGCGGCCGCCGCCGCTCCGGCCGCTTCAGCGGCGTCGGCCGGGAAGCCCGCCCCCAAGGGCCCCGCCCCCAAGGGCAGGAGCGCCCGGGGGCTGCGGTTCGACGTCGTCGCGCCGAACACCGTCGACGCGGTCACCGTCCCGGAGGGGTACCGGCAGAACGTCGTCATCCGCTGGGGCGAGCCCATTCTGCGCGGGGCGCCCGCGTTCGACCCGGAGCGGCAGACCGCCGCCGCCCAGGCCGGACAGTTCGGGTACAACAACGACTTCCTGGCGCTGCTGCCGCTCCCCGGTGAGTGCGACCGGCAACTGCTCGTCGCCAACCACGAGTACACGAACGAAATCCTGATGTTCCGGGGCTACGACCCCGCCAACCCCACCCGGCAGCAGGTCGAGGTCGCCTGGGCGGCGCACGGGCTGACTGCCGTCGTCGTGGACGAGGACCGCAGGACGGGCAGGCTGACGCCCGTTCCCCGGCATCACCTCAACCGGCGGGTCACCGCCACCACCGAGTTCCGGCTCACCGGCCCCGCCGCCGGTTCGGACCTGCTGAAGACGTCCGTCGACCCGACCGGCACCAAGGTCCTCGGCACGCTCAACAACTGCTCCGGCGGCACCACCCCCTGGGGCACGACGCTGCACGGCGAGGAGAACTTCAACCAGTACTTCGCCAACAGCAGCCGCGCGACCGACAAGCGGTACGGGATCGGGACCGGCGCGTCCGAGCGCAAGTGGGAGCGGTTCGACCAGCGGTTCGATGTGGCGCGGGAGCCGAACGAGGTGCACCGGTTCGGGTACGTCGTCGAGTTCGATCCGTACGATCCGACGTCCACGCCCCGCAAGCACACCGCCCTCGGCCGTTTCAAGCACGAGGCGGCGACCGTGCGGCTCACGGACGACGGGCGGCCCGTCGTCTACACCGGGGACGACGAACGGTTCGACTACTTCTACAAGTTCGTCGGCAGCAAGCGTATGAAGAAGGGGTCGAGCCGGGCAGTCCGCGAGCACAACCTCTCCCTTCTCGACGAGGGCACCCTCTACGTCGCCCGGCTCACCGGCGACTCCCCCGCCCTCGAGATCGACGGCACCGGAAAGCTGCCCGCCGACGGTGAGTTCGACGGCGGCGGCGAGTGGATCCCGCTGGCCACCGCGACCGCCGGGGGCGCCGTCTCGCACGTCGAGGGGATGAGCGCCGACGAGGTCTTCGTCTTCACGCGGCTCGCCGGTGACAAGGTCGGCGCGACCAAGATGGACCGGCCCGAGGACATCCAGCCGTCCCCCGTCACCGGCAAGGTGTACGTCGCCCTCACCAACAACACCAACCGCGGTGTCGGCGCCAACGCCAAGGCCGACGAGGCCAACCCGCGCAACGCCAACAAGCACGGGCACATCCTTGAACTGACGGAACGTCACAACCGCCCGGAGAGCGTCACGTTCGCGTGGTCGCTGTTCCTCGTCGCGGGCGACCCCGACGACCCGGCGACGTACTTCGCGGGCTTCCCGAAGGACGACGTCAGCCCCATCTCCTGCCCGGACAACGTGGCCTTCGACCCGCACGGCAACCTGTGGATCTCCACCGACGGCAGCCAACTCGGCTCGCACGACGGGCTGTTCGGCGTCGCCACGCGTGGCGCGCGGCGCGGTGAGCTGAAGCAGTTCCTGACCGTGCCGACCGGCGCGGAGACCTGCGGGCCCGTCATCCAGGACCGGCGGGTGCTGGTCGCGGTGCAGCACCCGGGCGAGGTCGACGGCGCGTCGGTGGAGAAGCCGGCGAGCACCTGGCCGGACGGTGCGGGGAAGCTCGTCCGCCCGTCGGTCGTCGCCGTGTGGCGCGCGGACGGCGACGACATCGGCGTGTAGGTCCTCGGCTCCGGGCCCCGGTTATTCCCGGTGCTGGTGGAGTGTGACGGTCACCAGCAGGGCGCGGTGGTCGGTGCCGTCGAGGTGGAGGAAGCGGGCGTCGCTCGCCGTGAACTCCGCCGAGACGAGCACATGGTCGATCTGCGCGCCGAAGACGGGCGCGGTGCCGCTCGGCCAACTGGGCGCGCGGCCCGCCCCGGCGAGGCGGGCCGCGTCGCGCAGCCCGGTGGCCAGGACGCGGCGGAAGACGGCGTGGTCCCGGGAGGCGTTGAAGTCCCCGGCGAGGATCAGCGGACCGGTGTCCCGGTACCGGTCCGCGAAGTCGCGCAGCCGACCCAACTCCGTTTTCCACAGCGCCACTTGGCCGGGCAGCGGGGGCTTGGGGTGGGCGAGCTGGAGCCGTACGGCATGCCCGTCGACGTCGGCCACCGCCCCCGGCATGCCCATGCTGCCGGGCACGGTGGCCGCGGGCCGCAGCGGAAACCGGCTCAGGATCACCGACCCGACGGAGGAGTCCCCGGCCACGGCCTGCCGGTAGGGGTACGCACCCCCGAGTTCGCGCCGCACCGCCGCCTGGCAGCCGTACTCGCACTCCTCGACGAACACGAGGTCCGGCCGTTCGCGCCGGATCACCGGGATCAGGGCGCCGGTCGCCCACCCGAACTCGACGTTCGACGTCAGCACCCGCAGCTCCGCGACCACCGCCCCACCCGGCTCCTCGCCCGCCATCCCCGTCGCTGTCGCCGTCGTCCCGTAAGGGGCGGTGAACCATGCGAGCAGCCCGACCAGGACGGCTCCCCACAGCAGCCCGTGCCACCACCGGGCCAGCACCGAGGCGACGATCCCGATCCCGGCGGGCACGGTCAGCCACGGCAGGAACGCCAGCAACTGCGGTACGGGCGTGACGCCGTCGGCATCGGCCGCCCGGCACCCGACGACCACACTCACCCCGGCCAGCAGCGCCCCCGCACACCAGACACCCACGAGCCGCCATCGCCATCGCCATCGCCATCCGGCCCTGCTCATCCGACCGCCCCCGCCCCGCCCCGCCCCGCTCCGCGTAGTCACCCTGCGCCCATTGAACTCCGTCGGGCGTCCCGGCCGGGCGGGGTCAGGCTTCGACGCGGGTCGGCTCCGGGGGCGGGGGCGGGGGTGTGGTCGGGGCGGCGGGGCGGCGGCGTAGGAGGCGGGTCGTCGGGGAGTGGGGGTGGGTCGTCAGCCAGGTGGCCGCCGCCACGGTCAGGCCCAGGGCGAGGAGGAGCCAGGAGGCGGTGCGGAGGGTGGTGGTGAGGGCGTCGTAGACCGCGGCGGCGGCCGGGCGGTGGGCCCTGTCGGGGAGGTCGGTGAGGGTGAGGTGCCGGCCGATCGCGACGGCCACGCCCAGGAACGCGCCGCCCAGCGCCGTGCCGAGGGCCGTCGCCGTGATCGCCCGGCGGCGGACGGCAGCCACGGCGATCCCGGCCACCGCGAACACGACGGCCGCCAGCGGCAGCCAGAAACCCGCCACGTCGAGCACGTGGTAGCCCTTCCTCAGTGCGGTCAGTTCAGCGGGCGACGCCAGTGCCACCCGGGTGTGCGTCACCGGGACGCGTTCGGCGAACGGGACGTGGTCGGCGGTGAGTTGACGCTTGAGGGGCGTCGTCACGGCGGCCAGGTCGACGGTCACCCGGCCGGTGCTGTCGTCGTGCAGCGCGCGCATCACGGCCGTGTGTGCGGCCTCGTTGCCCGCGTCCCACGCGGTGCGGTAGGCGCGGGTCGCGGTGAAGGAGCGGACGGCGTCGCGGATGAACAGCCGGTTCGCGCCGTCCTCGACGCCCGCCTCGCGGGCCACGCCGTCGCCCACCGTGTCCGCGACCGCGTCCCGCACGGCCGGGTCGGCGGCCAGCGGCGCCATCGCGGTGACGTACCGGCCGGTGTCCGTCAGGTCGTACGCCGCCCACGCCGCCAGCGTGCCGAACGGCACCAGGAGGCAGGACAGGGCGATCAGGACGGCCGAGACGGCGGTCCGCAGGCTGCTGGTTCGGGACACGGTTCCAGGCAACGGCGTGCGGGCGGGCGGCGCGAGCGGGGCGGGGCCACACGAGTCAGCGCAGGCAGCGGAGGTCAGCGGATGCGGTGTCCCTCAGCGTCCTCGTGCGTGTAGAAGTGGTAGAAGAGCGTCGCGAAGACGAACGCCGAGAACGCCAGCGCCATCCACACGGAGCGCAGCACGCTCGCGCCGGTCTCGCTGTAGACGAAGCCGAAGGCGCAGCCGGCGAACGCCGTCCACAGCGCGGCGTGCAGTTCGCGCGGCAGGTGCGGGGCCACGGCGTGGACGCCCATCCACAGCACCGCGAACGCGAAGGCGCTCACGAAGCCGAGCAGGACGTTCCAGCCGGTGATCGGGCCGCCCGAGCGGTTGTTGGCCGCGACCCAGTAGCCGTAGACGAGTCCGAGCGTGACGGGTACCGCCCATCGCGCGATCTCGTGGGTCCGTGCGCTGAAGACGTCGGGCGTACGCACGACCGGCGCCAGTGCCGCGTGAGTGCTCATCATGAGAGGGCTCCTCTCTCCTCGCCCCCGCCTTCCAGCTTCCAGCTTCCAGCTTCCAGCCCTTCCAGAGCACACCTGGGAGGGTGCCGTGGCAAGTCGGATGCGGTGGGTTGTGCGTGGGTGGTGCGGTGGGTCCCGGATGCGGGGTGCTTCGGGGCGTGTTTCGCTGGGGCCATGGAGTCCGGCGACCACGGTCTGCTCGACCGTCGGCCGTCGCCGCGGGCCCGGCGCCGGGACGTGCTGCAACGGCACCAGTTGCTCCAGATCCGGGGCCGCAGCGTCACCTGGCTGGTGCCGCTCGTCGTGCTCGTCGCCATCAGCCTCGCCGACGTCAACACCACCGGCGAGTTCCGGATCGTCTCCTGGTGCGTGTTCGTCGCCGCGATCGCCTCCGCGCTGTGCGGGGTGTGGACGACGGCGCTCTTCGCGGCCCTCGCCCTCCTCACGTACGTCGCCAGTGACGCCGCCTGGCCGTCCGAGTACCGGGAGGGACCGGCCGACTTCGTCCTCGTCCTCGTCGGCGGGGTGCTGTCCGTGCTGGCGGCGTCGGTCCGGGTACGCGGCGAGCGGCGGATGCTGCACATGATGGACATCGCCGAGACGACCCGCCGTACCGTGCTGCGCCCGCTGCCGCCGCGCTGGGGCGGCCTCGACCACGCGGCGGTCTATCTCGCCGCCGACGCGGACGCCCGCGTGGGCGGCGACTTCTACGACATCCAGCCCGGCCCGCACGGCACCCGTCTCCTCATCGGGGACGTGCAGGGCAAGGGGCTCGGGGCCGTGGAGGCGGCGGCCGCGCTGCTGGGCACGTTTCGCGAGGCCGCGTTCCACGAGCCGGACCTCGCCGTCGTGGCCTGCCGCCTGGAGCAACGGATGCGCCGGCACCGGCTGCGCACGGTGGCGCTGGGGCGGACGGACGGCGACCGGTTCGCCACGGCCGTGCTGATCGGGTTTCCCGAGGGGGAGGACAGCGCCGTCGAGATCGTCGGCTTCGGGCACGAGCCCGCGCTCGCGATCGGGGGACCGCGGGGGGTACGGGAGCTGCCGTACGGGGACGGCGTGCCGGTCGGCATCGGCGAGCTGCTCGGGCGGGACGAGCCGCCGCCGGTGCTGCGCGCGGACGTCGCTCCCGACGAGACGTTGCTGCTGGTCACCGACGGGGTGACCGAGGCGCGGGACAGCGCCGGGGAGTTCTATCCGCTGGCCGAGGACGTCGCGGCGGCGCTGGCCCGCGATCCGCGCACGGCCGAGCCCGACCGGCTGGTGGCCGTCGTACGGGACGGCACGCTGCGGCACTGCGGGGGGCGGCTCGCCGACGACACGACGGTCTTCGCGGTACGGAGAGTCCCGCCCGGCGCCGGCTGAGGCCTCCTGACGCTTCCGTTCACGGCGGCAGCGGTTACGGTGCTGACATGAAGGAAGGGACCGTGCCCGGGACCGTGTTGCTGCTCGCCGCCTCCCCCGTGGGCAAGGGGTGTCTGGTGGACGCGGCCTCCGTGCTCCCCGTGCTGGCGGCCGTGCCGCCCGCCGTGCTGGCCGGAACCGACACCGCGAACGTCGTCGAGCTCGCCGATCCGCTCGAGCCGCAGGCCGTGCTGACCCGGCTGCGGGCCGCCGCGGGGACGCCGGGGCCGCTGACGATCTTCGTCGCCGGGCAGGTGCAGCTCGACCGGCGGCAGCGGTTGCCGCATCTGGCGCTGGCTCGTACGACGGCGTCGACCGTGCGGTACACGGCGTTGCCGTGGCACTGGCTGCGGGAGGAGTTGCGGTTGCGGGCGGCCGGGACGACGACCGTGGTGCTCGATCTGCGGGCGGACGCGGAGACGTGGGAGTGGTTGCGGGGGGACGAGGGCGCAGCGGGCGGGGGGCTGGGGTGTGGGGTCGGGGTCGCCCTGTACGGGCGGGTCGCTTCGGCGGGGTCCTCGCGGGGGCGGCGGGGGGTGGCGTCGCCCTCGTACATGAAGGCGGTCGCGACGATATTGCGGAGTGGGGGGCGGCCGGGGCTGGAGCAGTTGCATCAGATGGCGCTGGCCCGGATCGGGGGTGAGGGGGAGGTCGGTGACCTGGTGTTCTCCGCCCCCGCCGCCCCTACCCATTCCCATCCCCATCCCCATCCCCTGGAGGCTGCCGCCCCCGGACCCCCGCAATCGGCCCTGGGGCCGGAGACCGGCGGCGATCCGCATTCCGCCATCGCCGCCGCCGTTCAGGCCGGGCGGCATGACGAGGCCGATGCGATCGCGGCTCGGTGGGAGGGGGCCGCTGTCGGTGGCTCCGAGGAGGCGTTGCACTGGGCCGAGGTGCGGGCGGATCTGGCGATGTTCGCGGGGGACGCGGCGCGCAGTTGCCGTACCTGGATGGCGGTCGCCGTCGCTCGGCTGGCGGCCGGGCAGCCGGTCGACGCGCCCGCCGTGGAGGCGGCCGTGGACCGGGCGCATCACCAGTGGGGGCGGATCGGCAGCGCGGACCGCGCCCGTGAGCTGGGGCCCGCGCTCGTGGAGCTGCGCGGCCGGGTGCCCGGCCGGCGGGACGGCGCGCTGGACCATGTCCGCCAGCAGTTGCAGACCCTGGGATAAAAGCCGAGACGGCCGCCGACGCGTGTGGGGGAGTGCGCCGGCGGCCGGGTTTCGGGGCCCGAGGTCAGAGTGACAGGTTCGGGTTGAAGGACGCGATGCCGCTCGGCTTCGCCTTGGCCAGGCCGTTCTTGAAGTGGTTGTTGAAGTCCTGGAGGGGGAAGTTGGCGCCGGTGGCGCCCTGGCCCGCCTCGGGGCCCGACCAGTCGAAGTTCCACAGCTTGTTGAAGGCGGTGGGGAAGCCGCTCCGCATCCGGTCCATGGAGACCAGGGTCGGCTCGTCCCACTTGCCGCTGCCCCAGGCCTCCGGCGTCTCGCCGGTCTTGGCGAAGCGGAAGCCGTGGGTGGCCGCGCCGTCCAGGTGGTAGACGACCTTGAAGCGGTTGCCGTCGCGCTCGACCGAGTTGAACGCCCTGGTGTCGTAGCCGCCGTGGGCCGAGACGGACACGTACGACGGGGTCTCCGCGCCGCGCTTCTGCCAGACGACCGCGTTCTCCCAGTCGTGGCGGTGGCCGGTCAGGCCGATCGTGCCCTGGTCCTTCTCGAAGTAGAGGGCGTACATGTACGCGCACCAGTTGGCGTCGCACGCGGTCCGTACGTAGGTGTTGGCCCTGCCGAGGTGGTTGCTCTTGCAGCCGCCGCCGGTCGAGCCGGTCGTGTCGAGGCCGCCGTTGGTCTTTCCACTGGCGTCGACGGCGGTCGCCGGGTAGCAGCCGTCCGCGTCGTAGTCGAAGTAGGGCATGTACTTGGTCTGGAAGGCGCTGGCCTGCCAGGGCAGCGCGGTCAGGATGCCGGCGGACGCGCTGCCGGTCGTGCCGACGGCGAGCGTCGCGGCGCCGACGACCGCCAGGGCAGCCTTGCGGAGGGTGCTGAAAGACATGTGGGGGTCTCTCCCGATGCTTGTTCAGTTGCTTGAGCAGGTGCTCGGTTCTACGTGTGGATCGCGGCGCGCCACTCAGAGATTTCCAGCGGGGGAGTTGTTCCGCACCACGATTCCTCGGTCCAATCAATTCCGCCGACAGGTGTTAACCGGCCCGTCAACTGCCCGAACGTCATGTACCTCACACCATGGGCTGGTTTACGTCGGATCATGCCGAAACGTAGGTTGAGGGTCCCTGAACACCGTTGAACATCGTGTTCATCTGTGGTTCGCACGCAAAGGTGACCCGTGGGACGTCCCGAACGACCGTTGGACCCCGATGCCGGTCCGGTGCAGCTCCTCGCGAACGATCTGCGCGAGCTGCGCAAGGCCGCCGGATCCCCCTCGTACCGCACGATGGCGATCGAGGCCGGTTTCTCCGCGACGACGCTCTCGCTGGCGGCGGCCGGCGAGCGGCTGCCGTCGCTCGCGGTCTTCCAGGGGTACGTACGGGCCTGCGGCGGCGACCCCGGGGAGTGGGACGCGCGCTGGAAGGGCGTGGCGGCCGAGGTCGCCGAGACACCGGTCGGTGAAGCGGAGGACGAGATACCGCCCTACCGGGGGCTGGCCCGCTTCGAGCCGGACGACCGGGACCTGTTCTTCGGCCGGGACCGGCTGCTCGACGAGGTGCAGGAGCTGGTCTGCGGCGAGCAGCGGTTCGCGGTGCTGTTCGGCGCGTCCGGCAGCGGCAAGTCCTCGCTGCTGCGGGCCGGACTGCTCCCCCGGCTGCGGGAGCGGATCGCCGAGCGCGGCTGTCCGGCCGTGCTGCGCGTGTTCACGCCGGGGCCGCGGCCGGCCGCCACGTACGGGAAGCTGCTGGAACCGGCGGCCGGCGAGCCGGAGAGCTGGGTGGTCGTCGACCAGTTCGAGGAGGTCTTCACGCTCTGCCGGGACCCGGCCGAGCGGACCCGGTTCCTGGACCTGCTGCTGGCCGCCCGCGCCCCCGGCTCGCGGCTGAAGGTGCTGATCGCCGTCCGCGCCGACTTCTACGCCCGCTGCGCCGAGCACCGGGAACTGGCGGACGCGCTGCGCTCCGCCGCGCTGCCGGTCGGCCCGATGACCGCCGACGAACTGCGCGAGACGGTCGTACGGCCCGCGCAGGCGGCCGGGCTGCTGGTGGAGCGGGAGCTGACCGCACGCATCGTCGAGGAGGTCCTCGAGCAGCCGGGCGGGCTGCCGATGCTGTCGCACGCCCTGCTGGAGACCTGGCGGCGGCGCAAGGGCCGGATGCTGACCCTGGCCGCCTACGAGGCGGTCGGCGGGGTCAGCGGCGCGATCGCGGCGAGCGCCGAGGACGTCTACCGGCAGCTCTCCCCCGACCAGGCGCACTCCGCCCGCCGGCTGCTGCTGCGGATGGTCGAGCCGGGGCAGGGCACCCCCGACACCCGGCGCCCCCTGACCCGCGCCGAGCTCGCCGAGTACGCCGACCCCGAGGCGCCGGTCGTGCTGGAACTGCTGGCCGGCGCCCGGCTGCTGACCGCCGACGAGGACGCCGTCCACCTCGCCCACGAGGCGCTCATCAACCGCTGGCCCCGGCTGCACGGCTGGATCGAGGAGGACCGCGAACGGCTCAGACACCACCGGCTGCTGACCGAGGCGGCCCGCGCCTGGGTGGAGCACGACCGCGACCCCGGCGCGCTGTACCGGGGCAGCCGCCTGGTGCGGGCCGAGGAGATCTTCCCCGACCACGAGAACGACCCCGGGCTGACCGACGCCGAGCGCAGCTTCCTCGTCGCCACGTTCGCCGCCCGGCAGGCCGAGCTGCTGGCCGGGGCGCGCTCCCGCCGCCGGGGCCGACTGCTGGTCAGCGCCCTGTCGGCGGTCCTGGCGGTGTGCCTCGTGGTGGTGCTGGCCGCCTACCAGCAGCACATCGACAACACCCGGCAGCACACCCAGAACACCGCCCGCCGGATCGCCGCCGTCGCCGACGGACTGCGCACCACCGACCCGCGCGCCGCGCTGCTGCTGGGCGCCGCCGCCTGGCGGATCGCCGAGCTGCCGGAGACCCGCCGCGCCCTGCTCGGCTCCCTCGCCCAGCCGGAACCGGACGCCTTCACCGACCCCTCCTCGGGCTACGCCGAGCGCCGCTTCCTCGTCGACTCGGGCCGCACCCTGCTCGGCGTCGGGGACCGCGTCTGGCAGACCTGGGACGTGGCCACGCACCGCCGTACCGGCCGGGGCGCCCTGCCCGTGGGCGACGCGCTCGCGGCGGGACCCGACGGCCGGATCCTCGCCCTGTCCGTCGGCGACGGCGAACGCCTGTGGGACACCGCCACCGGCCGCTGGGCGGCGGCCCGCCCGGCGGCCGGCGGCTACGACCTCGCCATCGCCCCGAGCGGCCGCAGCTACCTGATCGGCAACACCTACGAGGACGGCGTGCAGTTGCGGTCCGTCACGGACGGCCGGCTGCTGTTCGAGACCCGGGACGCCGACCGGGCGAACGTGATGCCGAGCGCCGACGACCGCAGGGTGATCGTCTGCCCCACCGGCCACGCCCCCCAGGTGTGGGACACGGCCACCCACCGCGCGCTGCCCGGCGCCTGGCAGAAGGCCGGCGCCCTCTGCGACGACGACACGTCGATGGTCGTGTACGGCTACAGCGCGGCCGACCGGTTCGCCGTCGTCACCGAGACCGGCGTCCGCGTCTGGGACATCCACTCAAGGCGGCAGGTCGCCGCGATCGCCGACGCGAGCGTGCAGTACGCCTCCCTCAGCAAGGACGGCACGTTCCTCGTGACCGCCGGCACCGACGAGATCCGCATCTGGCGCCTCTCCGTCCCCGGCACCCCTGTCTTCCGCCACCCCCTCAACAACCAGCACATCTACGACTCCCTGGCCTGGGATCCCGCCCGGCCCGTCCTGCGCTACCTCGAGGGCGGCACCGTCCACACCCTCGACCTCACGATGCCCCTCACCCCGGCCTGGCGCGCCCACCCGCTGGCCGGCGTCCTGCTCAGCCCCGACGGCCGCACCCTCGCCACCGCCGAGCTCGTGGGCGACCGCTACCGCTTCGAACTCCACGACGCGGCCGGCGGCCGACTGCTGAACACGCTGCCCGCCCAGCCCGTGCCCGTCTCCCGGGACCCCGCCCTGCCGGTCGTCCCGCAGGACACCGCGCCCCTGATGACCTTCAGCCCCGACGGCGGTTCGTTCGCGTACGGCGTCTCGGTCGCCGGCCGGCAGGCGGACCCGCAGCGGTTCACCGTCTGGGACGTCCGCCGGGGCCGGGCGCAGAGCTCCCTGGACCTGTCGACGTCCGAGTCCGCCGTCGCCGTCGTCTCCCTCGCCCTGTCCCCCGGCGGCCGCACCCTCTTCACCACCCGCACCCCGCAGATCGGCGCGCTGAGCAACGAGGCGTGGGACACCGCGAGCCACCGCCGCGTGCAGGCCGTCACCGACCCCGCCCTGGCCAGCTACCACCTCGCCATCCGGCCCGACGGCGGGCTCCTGGTCGGCGACAACCGCTCCGCCGAGCTGCCCAAGGGGGCGGTCCTCGCCAAGGACCTCGTGCAGGGGGAGGAGATCAGCGCCCTCGCCTTCAACCCCGCGGGCGGCGGGCTCGCGGCGGGCGACATGACGGGCCGCGTCGCCCTGTGGGACAGCGAGCTGCGCCACCGCGCGGGCGTCCTGCGCAACGTCTTCCCGGCGCCCCTGAGCGGCGACACCCCCGAGGGCGTCAGCGCCCTCGCGCTGTCCCCCGACGGCCACACCCTCGCCGTCGGCGGCGACGCGGGCACGCTCCAGCTCTGGGACACCGCGAGCCAACAGCCCCTGGGCGGCCCGCTCCCCACCCCCGGCGAGGCCATCGACACCCTCACCTTCACCGCCGACAGCAAGACCCTGTACGCCGGCGGCACCCACGTCTCCCTGCACCGCTACGCGGTGGACACCGACCACGCGGTGACCGGCGTCTGCGCCCGCGCGTTCGACACCGACCTGACACAGACGGAGTGGCGCACGTACGTACCGGACGCGCCGTACCGGAAGGTGTGCGGCTGACCCAGGGGCCGCGCGCTCAGGGCGTCCGCTGCGCCATCTCGTGCTGCGAGGTCGGAGACACGGGAGCCGAACCCGAACCCGAACCCGCACCCGTACTCGTATTCGTATCGATGTTCGTGGGTCTGGTGGGGCCCGTGTTCGCCGCGAGAAGCAGGGCCGTGACGGTCAGGAGGGCTGCGGCGACGGCCCTGGCGTAGGGCACGGAAGGTCGTGCGGAAGGGCGTGCGGATGTGCTTACGGGCACGGCGACCTCGCAACGTCGGCGACTGCGAAACTCACGTCAGCCAGCTATCAAGAGCTATTAAGCGTGCTTAACTCACTGTTTAACCTAGGGGCTGGGACATCCCAACGGCAAGAGGCGCAACGGGAGTTGGAGGCGGGGGCGGGTGGGAGAGCGGGACGAGCCGGCGGTGGTGGGGCGCCGAGTGCAGCGGCTGCGTATCGAACGGCGGCTGACACAACGCCAGTTGGCCGAGCCGACCTACACCCCTGCCTACGTCTCCACCCTGGAGGCGGGCCGGGTGCGCCCCTCCGACGAGGCGCTCAGGCATATCGCCGACCGGCTAGGCGTCGACTTCCAGGAACTGGCGACGGGCCGCCCCGCCCGCCTGGTCACCGATCTACGGCTCCGTCTCACCGAGGCCCAGCGGGCGCTGGCCACCGGGGCGGCGGAGGACGCGGCACGGCAGTACGCGGGGCTCCTCGCGGAGGCGGAGGAACACGGCCTGCCCGAGGAGCAGGCCACCGCGCTGCTGGGGCTCGGCGAGTGCGGGATCGACACGGGCGACCTGGAGGCCGCCCGCCGCTGCTTCGAACGGGCCGAGGAACGTCTCGCCGACGCCCCGCTCCCGGCCCGCGTCCCCGCCCTGCGCGGCCGCGCCGTCACCCACCACCTCGCCGGTGAACTCCGGTACGCCGTCTACCTGTTGGAGTCCACCCTCGACGAACTCAACCGGGCCGGCCTGCCCGACCCGGACGCGCTGCTCCTCCTGTACGCCTCCGTCATCGGCCCGTACATGGACATGGGCGCCCAGACCCGCGCCGCACAGGCGGCCGAGTTCGCCCTCGCGCTCGGCCCGCAGGTGGACGACCCGGCCCTGATCGCCCGCATGCACGGTTCCGTGGCCCGCACTTTCCTCGCCGAGGGCCGCCTGACGGAGGCCGACGCCTCCCTGTCCAAGGCAACTGACCTCTACCGCCGCCTCCACCTGCGCACCGAACTGGCCAACTGCCACTGGATACGCGGCCACGTCCACGCCCAGAACGACGAACTGGACCTGGCCGAAGCCGAGTTGAGGAAGGCCCAGGCGATGCTCCCGCCCCGCCGAGCCGCCCTCGACAACACCCGGATCACGGTCGAACTGGCCGAAGTACTGCACCACAGAGGCAAGTCGAAAGAGGCAGCGACCATCCTCCACGACACCCTGTCCTCCGAACCCAGCCCCCTCCACTCGGCGCGCGCCCACCGACTCCTCGGCATCATCGCCGAGGACATCCAGACCCCGAAGACGGCCGAACACCACTACACCCAAGCCCTCACCCTCCTGCAACAGGCGGACACACCAGGCACACCAGGTGCAGCAGGCACAGCAGGCGACCTGGCCGACCTCTGCCGCCTACTCGGCGACCTGCTCCGCCGCACAGGCCGCACCGAGGCCGCGCTGGACGCCTACCGCACGGGCCTGGGCCACCGGACGGCCCCGGGGGCGACACAGTGAGGTGACAGGCGCCTCAGACCTGCACCCTCCCCTGCTTCCGCACGTCCGCCAGACGCCGTACCCCGAGCTGTACGGCCGCCTGGGTCGCCTCGTTCGGGGCGTCGGCGAGGCCGCCGTTGGTGAGGGCGAAGGCGTCCTCGCCGGTGCGGACGGCGGCCACGTCCAGGGTGAGGACGGTCGGGTCGCCGCCGGCGTTCTCGCCGGTCGCCGCCCAGATCGTCAGGGTCACGCGCAGGCCCTGGCGGACGTCGCCCACCTCCGGCAGCGGCAGCTCGGACACCTGCACGTCCAGCACGGCGTCGCCGGTCGCCTTGGCGGTGAACCGGGCGCACGTCTGCGGCATCGTCTTCAGCCAGGCCAGCGTGCGGTCCACGGCCGCCGGGGGGTTGCCGGTGAGCTGGTAGCGGAGCTGGGCGCCGGTGTCGGGGTCGTCGAGCGCGACGACCGCGCGGGCGGGGCCGCCGAGCAACTCGTCGGCGTAGAGGGCGTCGAGGAGTTTCTGACAGTCGGGCGTGGCGGTCGTCGCCTTGAGCATGCCGTCCCGCCAGGTGGCGGCGCCCCGGGTCGGGGTCCAGGGCGCGCCGAGGTCGGTGTCGGTGATGAGAGCGGCGTGCGCCTGCGCCTCGGTGAGGGCGGAGGTCGGGCCGCCGCTCGCCGCTGCGGTGGGCGTGGCGGACGGACGTACGACGGTGGGGGTGGCCGGGGCGGCGGTCGGCGGGTGCTCCAGACCGAGGGTGGCGCAGCCGGTGGTGACGGCGGTGGTGAGGGTGGTGGTGAGCAGCAGAAGGACGGAGGTGGAGGCCCGGCGGGTGTGGCCGGTGCGGCCGATGCTGCGGGTGCGGCGGGTCATCGGGGGTGCCTCCAGGAGTACGCGCGAGAGTTGCCTCCCCTCACGGCACCATCGCCGCCCGTACGGGACCAGCGCGGCGGTCCGTACGGGTTACCGGCGTTGCTGCGGGCGGGTGGCCAGGGTGCGGGCGCGTCGCATAGCGTCGGGAGCGACCCCGGTGTGCGGTGCGTGGCGTGCGTGAGGAGTCCTGATGTGACCGAGCAGCAGCGACAGCAGCAACTGGAGCAACAGCAACAGCAACAGCAACAGCAACAGCAGCAGCAACTCGAGCAGCTACAGCAGCCCGTCCCCGTGATCATCGACTGCGACACGGGTGTCGACGACGCCCTCGCCCTGCTGTTCGCCGTCCGGCACCCGGGGCTGGACGTGCGGGCGGTGACCTGCGTGGCCGGGAACACGGACGTGGACGGCGTCGTCCGCAACACGCTGACCGTGCTGGAGCACGCGGGCGCCGGTGACATCCCGGTCGCCCGGGGCGCGGAACGCCCGCTGCTCGAACCCGTCCGCACCGCGCGGCACGTGCACGGGCAGGACGGCATGGGCGACCTGGGCCTGCCCGCGCCGACCCGCCGCCCCGTCGACGTGGACGCCGTGGCCCTGCTGCGCCGCGAGATCCTCGCCTCCCCGCGCCCGGTCACCCTCATCCCCACCGCGCCCCTGACCAACATCGCGCTGCTCCTGCGCACCTACCCGGAGGTGGTCCGCAACATCGAGCGGATCGTGTTCATGGGCGGCGCGGTGGCGACCGGGAACGCCACGCCGGTCGCCGAGTTCAACGTGTGGCACGACCCGGAGGCGGCGGCGGTGCTGCTCACCGCCGGGGTGCCGATCACGATGTACGGCCTGGACGTCTTCCAGCGGGTCCTGGTCCCGCCGGCGGACGTCGCACGGCTGCGGGCGAGCGCCGAGCCCCGCCTCCGGCTGGCCGGCGAGCTGCTCGCCCACCGCGACCCGGCCACCTCCGGCGACCCCACCCCCACCGGCGGCCTCGGCGACGCGGGCGCGGTCTGCGCGGTGGCCGACCCGGCGGGCCTGACCACCTCGCTGCTCCCGGTCGAGGTCTCCCTCGCCCCCGGCCCGACCCGCGGCCAGACGGTCGTGGACCGCCGCCCGCGCCCCGGCGAGGCCGAGATCCACGCAGCCGGAGCCGTACGCGAACAGGCCCTCGTGGACGTCGCGTTGGACGTCGACGCGGACCGCTACGTGAAGCTGTGGCTGACCGTGGTGGAGGCCGACTAGGACGACCCCTCTCCCTCTCACACCTCGCCGCCGAAGAAGACCTGCACCTCCCGGATGAGGCCGTCCCGGACGGTGATCGCCTCGACGTTGCGGTGCCTGGCGCCCGTCGTGAGCCGGTACTCGTAGTACGCGAAGACGAGTTCCGCGTCCGCGTCCGCCGTGGTGACGTGCAGCAGCCGCTGCTCCGTCATCCGGTCGGCCGTCGGGAAACAGCGCTCGAAGAACGCCGCCTTGCCGATGTGGTCGTCCTGGGGGCTGGTGAAGGTGAAGTCGTCGGCGTAGAGGGGGAGGGCCGCGGCCCGGTCCTGCGACCGGTAGCACCGGAACGCGGCCTCGACGACGTCTTCCGGCCTGACGACGTCGTCGTCCGGGCTGACGAGGTCTTTCGGGCTGTCGTCCATACCGTCACCGTACGACCGCGTGCCGCCCCGCGCCCGCCGCTCCGCTCGTCTCGGCGGCCGGTGACGCACGTCCGCCCCGGCACCGTGGGCGGGCCGGGGCGGACGTACCGGAGAAGCGCGACCTACGAGCGGGTCGCCTTACGGCGTCGGGTGCCGGCGACGATCGCCAGGCCGCCCGCGAGGAGCGCGGCGGCGCCGCCGATGAGCACGGGCGTGTTGCTGCTCGCGCCGGTCTCGGCGAGGCCGCCGCCGCCCTTCGGCGTGACCGGCGGCGGGGAGGTCGACTCGGAGACGGACGCGGACGGCGTCGGCGTACCCGACTCGGCCGGCGTGGAGGCGGACGGCGACGGCGACGGAGACGTGCTGTCGTTCGACGGCTCGGTGGGCTTCGACGGTGTGGACGGCGTGGACGGCGTGGACGGCGTGGACGGCGTCGAGGAGGCGGGCGTCGACGGCGACGGCGGTGTGCCGCCACCGGCCGGCGGGGACGCCGGGGGCTGCTCGGTGACCGTGCAGTCCTTTGTGCCGCCGTTCCAGGCCGCGATCAGCTTGTCCTTGATCACCGGACGGTCCGGCCCCTTGGGCACGTCGCCGTGGACGAACTCGTCCTTCGCGTCGAGCTTGCCGTCGAACTTGACCGCGCCCCGGTAGAGGTCGATCTGCGCGTAGCAGCCCGCGTCGGGCACGGCGATGTCGAGGGTGTCGGTCTTGCCGGGCTTGACCGTCACGGTGTCGAAGTCGACGAAGACCTGTACGCCGGAGGTGGCGAAGTCGGGGCCGTGGGCGAGGTAGGAGGCGAGGGAGGCGGTGCAGGTGCTGGCGTCACCGGCGGCCCGGACCGCGACGTGGATCTTGCCGTCCTTGCCGGGCTTGAGATTCTGGTCGTCGACGCGGACCGAGTCGAAGAACTTGGCGCCGTCGAGCGAGAACTGGCAGCGGTCGGTCCCCGTCTCGGTGCCCGCGCCCGTCCCCGGCTGGTAGTGGCCGCCGGTCTTCCAGCCGTCGCCACCGGGCGTCCCGGTCCCGGCGAGGGCCCCGGAGGCGGCGGCGACGGAGGCGGCGCACAGGGTGAGCGAAGCGGTGCCCGTCCCCAGCAGGCGGCGCACGGTGACACGTCTCGCTATGGACATGCGTTTCCCATCTTGGCGAGTGCCAGGGCTGATTGATGCAGAGCTGCTGATTGGTCAGATCAGGAGAAACACCGGGCCCACCGGTCACAGGGGCCGCAGTGTGGCCCCATCGTCGTGTGGACGCCAGATCGCTGTCAACCTGCGCCAAACCCAAGCGAGTTCAAGATTCCGCCACACCGCCGCCACGTCCGGAATGATTTGTTCCGAACGGTCCGTGCGTTCACTTACCCGGCGATATGGACAGTCATCTCCCCATGACCCGCCCCACGACGCGCCCTACGACGGACCCCACCACTCCCCCCATGACCGACTTGTCGTCCGGCAATCCCGACTGGTGGCGCCAGGCCGTCGTCTACCAGGTCTATCCGCGCAGTTTCGCCGACGCCGACGGCGACGGTCTCGGGGACCTGCGAGGCGTCACCGACCGGCTCCCCCACCTGGCCGCCCTCGGCGTGGACGCCCTCTGGCTCTCCCCCTTCTACCCGTCCGAGCTGGCCGACGGCGGCTACGACGTCGCCGACCACCGGGACGTCGACCCGCGCCTGGGCACCCTGGCCGACTTCGACGTCCTCGCCGCCGAGGCCCACCGGCTCGGCCTGAAGGTGATCGTCGACCTCGTCCCGAACCACACCTCCCACCGGCACGCCTGGTTCGAGGAGGCGCTCGCCGCCGGCCCCGGGGCCCCGGCCCGCGACCGGTACGTCTTCCGCGACGGACGCGGCCGAAGCGGTGAACTCCCGCCCACCGACTGGCAGTCGGTGTTCGGCGGCAGCGCCTGGCAGCGCGTCCCCGACGGCCAGTGGTACCTGCACCTGTTCGCCCGCGAGCAGCCCGACCTGAACTGGGGCCACGAGGAGGTCCGCGAGGACTTCCGCACGACGCTGCGTTTCTGGTCCGACCGGGGCGTCGACGGCTTCCGCGTCGACGTCGCGCACGCCCTCACCAAGGACCTCGCCGACCCGCTGCGCGACCTCGGGGAACTGGCCGAGGACGGCGACCGGGCCCTCGCCGTCCTCCCGCCCGGCACCCACCCGTTCTACGACCGCGACGAGGTCCACGAGATCTACCGCGACTGGCGCCGCGTCCTCGACGCCTACACCCCGCCCCGCACCGCCGTCGCCGAGGCCTGGGTCCCGGGCGCCCGCCGCGCGCTCTACGCCCGCCCGGACGAACTGAACCAGGCCTTCAACTTCGAGTATCTCCAGGCGGGTTGGGCGACGGAGGAGATCCGCGCGGTCATCACCGACTCGCTCGCCACCGCCCGCGCGGTCGGCGCTTCCGCCACCTGGGTGCTGTCCAACCACGACGTCGTCCGCCACGCCTCCCGCCTGATGCTCCCGCCGGGCGCCGACGACAACGCGTGGCTCCTCTCCGGCGGCCGCACCCCGCGCGTCGACGAACAGGCCGGCCTGCGCCGGGCCCGCGCGGCGACGCTGCTGATGCTGGCGCTGCCGGGATCGTCGTACGTCTACCAGGGCGAGGAACTGGGTCTGCCCGAGGTCGCCGACCTGCCCGTGGAGGTCCTCCAGGACCCGCTGTGGGAACAGACGGGCCGCACCCGCAAGGGCCGCGACGGCTGCCGGGTGCCGCTGCCGTGGACGACGACGGGCCCGTCGTACGGCTTCAGCGGCGGGGGTGGTGAGGTCGAAGCGTGGCTGCCGCAGCCGTCGTACTTCGCTCGTTACGCCGTCCAGGCGCAGGAGGGCGTCGAAGGCTCGACCCTGGAGCTGTACCGGACGGCCCTGCGGCTGCGCCGCAAGCTGGCGCAGGGCGAGGAACTGACCTGGCAGCCGGACACCCCGCCCGGCGTACTGTCCTTCACCCGCTCCGACGACTGGCGCTGCGTCACCAACCTGTCGCCGGCACCGGTGCCACTGCCCCCGGGAGAAGTACTGCTGAGCAGCACCCCACTGGACGACCACGACCACGACGACGGCACCGGGGACAGGCGACTGCCCCCGGACACGACGATCTGGCTGGCCTAGAACTACTGGGAGTTGGTGCCCGCCCCCGACAGGTCCCCGCTGATGTCCACCGGGGTGGAGGTGGCGTTCGGCGGCGGGGTGAGGACGATCAGCGGCTGCCCGACGGGCGGGACCGGCGGCGTCATGTCCGACTTGGGGATCTTCGGCGGGGTCGTCTGGTTGAACAGCGTGGTGTCGAAGTCGACCAGACCGGTCTTCTCCATCACCGTGATGTGGTCCAGAACGGTGTCGTTGGCCTGGTCGGCCAGGGCGCGCACCAGCGTGTTCTTCGTCGTGGAGCGAATCTTCGCCACGGTGTTGAAGATCGAACCGTGCGTCTGGCGCAGGATGTTGGCGAAGTCCACGTCGAACTGCTTGCCGCTGTCCGCCTTGAGGGTGTTGACGAACCCCTCCTGCTGCGGGCTGGCGATGTTGGGCAGGGTGATGTTCAGCATCGGGGCGATCTTGCGGCAGGTGGTGTCCAGCGCCGCGTGACCGTCGATCAGGTGCTGGCTGGCCGTGAGGACGCCCTTGCTCTGCCCCTTCTGCAGCCCGATCTGTCCCACCGGGTACTCCCACAGCCCGGCCGCCCGCACCGCCACCACGAACGCCCGGTCACCTTCGGTCAACGGCCCCCACTGGGTGTTGGCGATGATCCGGTCGGTGGACGTGGACACAGTGTCGAGCCCGAGCATCGATGGGTACGCGAGAGCGCCGAGCGTCAGAGACAACGCGCCGCCCACGAAGAGAGTCCCCATCGCGTTCCGCGAAAGTCGCACCGTTCCTCCTGCCCGGTCGGAAAACCGCCGCTTTGCCGTCGCTGTGTCGTCACCCGGCGGGGTCAGACGAAGAGGAATACGAACACGGACGGCTCCGCACTCACCGACACAGGTAAAAAGTTGGATCTCAGACCTCCGAGTGGACAGCCACGCAGGTCGGCCCGGCCAACGCGGCCGCCGCCCACGCCAGTCCACCTCCGAAGAGGGCGAGCACGAGGCTGCGAAGGCGCATCCGCCCGGAGCACGCACCAGGGCGTGCACCCATTCCGGCACGGGAGCGGTCGGGAGCCGGCATGGACCCGGGACGACGCCGCCCGTAGCGTCGGTTCGGACGGGCCCGACCAGGTCTGCGAGAAGGAGGCCGTACGTGCTCTTGGACGGTGACGAGTGGCGGCGGACGTTCGATGCCTACGCGCGAGACGCCTGGCGGTTCGAGGCTCAGCCCACCTACACCATGCCCAACGAGGCCGAGAGCCTGGCCCGGTTCCTCCGGGGAGACCCGAAGCCCGCTGACCACAACGCGCGATGGCACGAACGCGTACGCGGCTTTGTGGCCTCGGGGCGGACCATCGGGCGCGTGCGCATCGTCCGGCAACCGCTGACGGACTACCAGCGCTACCAGTTCGCTTGGGGAATCCCCGGCAACATCAAAGCCGGCGAGGACATCCGCATCTTGGACGTCACGGACGACGACCGAGGGCTGCCACTTTCCGGAACGGACTGCCTTGGCTTCCTTGCCGGACGCCTGTCGCAGTACCCGCAGTGCTGCACCCAACTCGGAACGGTTCACTCGGCGTGCTTGGCCCACCAGTCTGCGAACGGCTCAGCGAGCGCCAGGGCCGTGTCCCGGTAGGCGACGAACTCGGAGGCGTGTTCGTCGGCCAGTACGTCGGCTCCGAGGAACGTGCCGTCATCGCCGTAGTGCATGGTCGCGGCCGTGGTCGAGTCGAACAGCCAGAAGTCGCCCACACCCGACGGCAGCGGGCTGGGCCGGCCGGTCACGTCCAGGATGAAGAACTCCTCGCCCGCCGTGGCGTTCGTCTTGTACCCCCAGCCCAACTCGAAGCGCAGGTAGGGGGTAAGAGGTCGCGCCACCACGTGCACGCGGTACATACGGCGTCCGGCCCCGGTGTGCGTACGCACCTCGTCGAGCCAGTCGGCGTTGTAGTCGGCAGGCTTGTCCTGGCCGTCGAGAAACGCCTGGTACGCCTCCACACTGCCCGACCTGCTGTAGTCGTCCAGGGTCTCCAGCCGGAACGCCTCCTGCTGGAAGGCGTCGAAGAGATCGCCGAGGGTCCTAGGCGAGTTGGTCACCGAACGCCTATCGGATCAGGTCCAGGGGGATCTCGACGAGCGTCTCGTGCGGGGGGATGTTCAGGCCGTGGTCCGTCGGCGTCTCACCCTGCACGAGGATCGTGCCCCGGTCCGTCCGGTAGATGGTCGGGCACTCTTTCTTGTCGCACGTCGTCGCCAGCATCGTCACCTTCACGAGCGCTCCCCTTTTCCCAGGTGGCTGATGTCGTGTCTGATCGTTCCGGCATGAGTGCCCCTGGGCAAGGGGCACGATTTTCCGGAACGGGAAAGTGGCGCTTCCTTGCTGGCGGACTCGCCCGCAGGGATACAGGGTTGGCCGCAGTGGTCAGCACCCGAGCAGGCGAACGCGGCGGCACGAGCGGAGCAGAGTCTTGACCTTTGAACCGGATGAGTTGGGGCAGTCCAGGGCGGTCCTGGCTGAAACTCTGAAGATGCTGCGCAAGAAGATCGGCAACTTTGAAAGCGGGAAAGTTCAGGCGCTTTCCCGCACTGCCAACATCGAATGGCAGGACGTCTGGTCGCAGCGCCGAACCGGCCTGGAGAAGAAGCAGAACGAGCTGGCCGAATTCGAGCGGTCTTCCACGGAATTCCGCTACTTCCTGCCGTCCATGGTGACCGGCCTGCTCGCCACGCCGGAGTATGTGCGGGCCAGTCTGGCCCACGTCCCCGGCGATCAGAGCAAGGCGATCGCGAGGAAGCTGGAACGACAGTCCGTTCTCTACGACACGCCGAAGAGTTTCACGTTCATCCTGACGGAACAGGCCGTGCGGTGGCCATTCCTTCCCGCGCCCGCCATGGCCGTGCAAGTCGACCGGCTTGTATCGCTCAGCCTGCTGCCCAACATCCAGATCGGGGTCATCCCGCTGGAAGGCCACCTGCCCATATCTCCGTTGAACACTTTCACCGTCTACGACGCACGGGTAGCCACCGTCGAGACTCACACCGGGGCAATGGTGTTCCGTGACCATCGGGACATTTCCGCATACCTGAAGGAATTCTCCGCGTACGAAGAGCATGCCTCGTTCGGAGAGGTGGCGCGGGAACGGCTGTCCGGATGGGCTCACCGATTCCGCTCATGATCTGTCCGGCGGCAGAACGCCCACTCCCGCGATTCCAAGAGTTCCTGTGCGTATGGAGCACAGGAAGTGGGTGAGGGGGGCCGGGGCGGTGGTGAGGATGGTGGTGGGGGTGTCTGATTCGCGGAGGTGGAGGGTGGTGGGGGTGGCGGAGGCCAGTTCGAGGCAGTCGTTGCCGTCGCCGCCGTCGGAGTAGGTCGACTTCTGCCAGTTGTCGGGAGTGGTCACGGCGTGCCTCACAGCTCCTTCACCAGCGTGTGGATGAAATCACGCGACCGTTCCGGTTCGAGTGACGCGGCTTCCACCTTACGGAAGCGTGCCCGGTACTCCGCGAGTTGAGCCTCGGAATCGACCAGGGCCGCACCGTGGGGAGCGTCGCGGACCACCGTGTCCAGCTTGGTCACCGGGCCGCCCAGATAGGTCATGGTGCTGCCGCCCCTGGAGAAGCCGTCCAGGTCGAGCGGGATGACCCGCACGGTGACGTGATCCGCTTCGGAGAGTTCCAGGATGCGCGTGAGTTGAGTGCGTGACGCGGCACGGTCGCTGACCCTGATGCGCAGCGCCGCCTCGTGGATCACCCCCTCGAAACGGATGGGTGCCGGACGTGCGAGGACCACGCGCCGCGCCATCCGGTGCTGGACGCGCAACTCAAGCTCGTCCGAGGTGAGTTCAGGGATCCTGTTGGAGAACACGGCGCGGGCGTACTCCTCCGTCTGCAACAGGCCAGGCACGAACAGAACGCCCACATTGGCCTGGGACCGGGAGTGGTGCTCCAGCTCCGACAGGTCCAGGAACGACGCCGGCAGCAGCCCCCGGTACTCCTCCCACCACCCCCGCGTCCGATCGGTGGCCATCGCGACCAGGGCGTCTATGAACTCCTCGTCCGTGCAGGCGTAGTGGGTGGACGCGAGGAGGCGCAGTCGTTTTTCGCTCACGCCTGCGAGGCCGGACTCGATGTGGGTGATCTGGGCGGGGCTCACGCCGAGCAGGGCTGCCGCCTGGCGGGCGGTGAGGCCTGCCGCCTCGCGAAGTCTGCGCAGTTCAGTGGCCAGACGCATCTGACGTGCCGTTGGTTCGCGCCTCAAAGCTCTCGACCGCTCCTCTGTTCAACGCGCCCACGAGCGCGACCCGTTCGACGTCAGATTACGGGATCCGCTTGCCGCGTCTCTATATTTAGATCTACCGTCGGTGACGCGACGCACACGCTGCGGAAGCGCACCGCCCCGTCCTGCCATGACGGCTGCGGCACTGCCACCGCCCCCCACTGCCTACTTGGAGCTACCCCATGCCCGAAACCGCTCCCATTCCCGCCCTCACCCCCGCCCCCGACTCCTGGGAGTACTCCCTCTACATCCCCCACGACCCCAGAGCCGTCACCGTCTGTCGTCTCACGCTCCGCCCGATCCTCACCGTCCACGGCCTCGCCGGACTCCTCGACACCGCCGAACTCCTCGCCTCCGAGCTGGTCACCAACGCCGTACTCCACACCAAGGGCCCCGCCTGCCTGCGCCTCCGTTTCCGGGACGGGGTTCTGCAGATCGGGGCCTGGGACGCCGATCCCGAACCGCCCGAGCCTCCGCGCCGGTTGGAGGACCTCGGGGACGGTGAGGGCGGTCGGGGGATGGCGATC
>NZ_FOFF01000072.1 GCF_900110755.1 Streptomyces sp. yr375 | reverse complement strand
GACCAAGGCTTCGACCTGCTCGTCCGTGATCTTCCGCGGCGCCCCCGACCGCGGCCGGTCCACCAGGCCCTCCAGCCGGTCCGCGGCGAACCGGGAACGCCACTTACGCACCGTCTCCCGCGAGATGCCCAGGTCATCCGCGACTCGCGCGTTCGACCGGCCGTCCGCGCACGCCAGCACGATCCTCGCCCGCAGTACGAGTGCCTGAGACGCGGTCTGCTTGCGCAACCAGCCCCGCAGCACCCGGCGTTCGTGACCGGACAGCTCCAGAGGCAAGGGCTTCGGACCAGGCATCACCCCACCCTACAACCGCAAACGAACTAACGACTCAGGACACTAGCAGTGCGGAAGCTGCTGCTTCCAAGTACCTGGGCCCCCGGTGTCCAGGTACCAGTCGTTGACGTAGCCCCAGGAACTGGCGGTGGAGACCCGCATCCAGTAGCGGTAGCCGTGGCCGTCCGCGTCCGGGTCGCCGGTGGTCCAGCACTCGACCTCCAGCCACTGCCCGTTGCCGTAGCGGGCCACCGCCGTCGCGCCGTAGCGCGGCTCGGTGCGCATCACCAGGGCCGAGCCCGCGTCGATGCCGATCACCTGCGCGCAGCGGGCCGGGTCGCCCGGCCCGGCGCCGGGACAGGCGCGCGGCGCGGCCTGCGCGGGCGAGGCCGCGAGCACACCGGCTCCGACGAGCAGGGCGGTGGCCGCCCCCGCGACGGCCGCCGCCCCGAACCGCGACTTCAACAGCCGTGACCGCAGCGATCCTGACCTCGATGGCCGTGACATCTGCATCGGTTCCTCCGTTCGATTGCCACGGTCACCGACCCTGCCACCGAACGGAGCGCCGCACATCCTGTGAAGTCTCAGGGTGCGGATCGGGACGGGATCAGAAGAACACCCCGCACCGCAGCAGTACGTTCGCGTACGGCCGTGCCTCACCCGTGCGCACCACCAGCCGCGCCCCCGCCGACAGCCTCTTCAACTCCTCGTGCGAGACGAACGTCAGCTCCGCGAAGTGCCCCGCCAGCAGTTCGGCCGCCGCCGGATTCGCCTCCCGGACCTCCGCCGCCGCCGTCGCGCCCTCCACGACCAGCTCGGCGAGCAGCCCCTCGACCACCTCCGCGAACGACGGCACCCCCGCCCGGAACGCGAGGTCCACGACCCGGGGACCGTCCGGTATCGGCATACCGGCGTCACACACCAGCACCCCGTCCCCGTGCCCCAACTCGGCCAGCGCCCCGGAGAGATGACGGTTGAGAATCCCGCCCTTCTTCATAGTGCGGCCACCTCCTCAACCGTCGGGAACGACTCCTGCGCCCCCCGTCGCGTCACCGCCGCCGCCCCGACCCGCGCCGCGTACGCCGCCGCCTCGGCCAGGGACGACCCCGTGCCCAGCTTCCACGCCAGTGCCGCCGTGAAGGAGTCGCCCGCGCCCGTCGTGTCCACGGCGTCCACCCGCACCGACGCCACCCGCGCGACCCCCTCCGCCGACGCCACCAACGCACCCTCCGAACCCAGCGTCACGACCACCGACTTGGGTCCCTTCGCGAGCAACGCCCGTGCCCAGTCCTTGGGTTGGTCACCCGCCCCGGCCTCGCCCAGAATCACCCGCGCCTCATGCTCGTTGACGATCAACGGGTCGCACGCCGCCAGCACTTCGGCCGGCAACGGGCGCGGCGGCGACGGGTTCAGCACGAAGCGGCTGCCCGGCGCCAGACTCCGTACGACCTCCACGACCGTCTCCAACGGAATCTCCAACTGGGCCGACACCACCCGGGAGGTGCGGAAGAGACTGGCGGCGGCCCGTACGTCCACCGGCGTCAGACGCCCGTTCGCGC
The DNA here is from genome assembly GCF_900110755.1 of Streptomyces sp. yr375. GTDB lineage: Bacteria > Actinomycetota > Actinomycetes > Streptomycetales > Streptomycetaceae > Streptomyces. The sequence continues at coordinate 25,876 of NZ_FOFF01000072.1, read as the reverse complement.
CCGGCGACACCACGATGCTGTTGTCGCCCGACGGGTCCACGGTGATCAGCGCGATCCCGGTCGGCGCCCCGCCCACCAGCACTCCCACCGTGTCGACCCCGGCCGCCCGCTGCGAGTCGAGCAGCAGCCGGCCGTACGCGTCGTCGCCGACCCGCGCCAGCAGGGCCGTACGGGCCCCGAGGCGGGCCGCCGCGACGGCCTGGTTCGCGCCCTTGCCGCCGGGGTGGACGGCCAGGTCGCCGCCCAGAACCGTCTCACCGGCACCCGGACGCCGCTCGACGTCGATCACCAGGTCGGCGTTGGCCGACCCTACGACCAGCAGGTCGTAGTCGTACATGAAGCACTCCTCGCCGATGCCAATTGTCAGCAACCCATTGCCAGTTACCGGTTATCGGTTGCCAGTCAGGTGTCACATGTGTCAGCCGCTGAAACCGGCCACGTTCCCCTTGGTGACCACCTTCACCGGCACCTTCACCGTCTCCTCGACCTTCTTGCCTTGCAGCGCGTCCAGCGCGTTCCGCACGGCGATCCGGCCCAGTTCCGACGGCTGCTGCGCCACGGACGCGTACAACGTGCCGTTCTTGACGGCCGTCAGCCCGTCCGGGGTGCCGTCGAACCCGATGACCTGGACGGACGTGCCCGCCTTCGCGCCCAGCGCCTTGATCGCGCCGAGCGCCATCTCGTCGTTGGCGGCGATGACGCCCTGGACGTCCGGGTGGGCCTGGAGCAGGTTCGCCATCACGTCGAGCCCCTTGGTGCGGTCGAAGTCGGCCGGCTGCTGGGCCAGGACCTGGATGCCCGGGTAGGCCTTCAGCCCCTTGGCGAACCCTTCCGCCCGCTCCCGCGCCGCCGACGTACCGGCCTGCCCCTGGAGGATCACGATCTTGCCGCTGCCGCCCAGCTTCTCGGCGACCGTCCGCGCCGCCAGCACACCGCCCGCCACGTTGTCGGAGGCGACCAGCGCGGCCACGGCGGCCTTGTTGACGCCCCGGTCGACCGCGACGACCGGGATCTTCGCCTGGTCGGCGGCGTTCACGGAGTTGCTCGCCGCGTCCGAGTCCACCGGGTTGACGATGATCGAGTCGAAGCCGGAACTGGTGAAGTTCTGCAACTGGTTGGCTTGCTGGGAGGCGTCGTTCTGCGCGTCGGTGACCGTCAGGTCCACGCCCAGCTTCTTCGCCTCCGCCTTCGCGCCCGACTGGATCTGCACGAAGAACGGGTTGTTGAGCGTGGACAGCGCGAGCCCGACCTTCGGGTTCGCCGTCGCCGAAGTACCGCCGTGCAGGAAGGAGGTCGCGCCGACGATCGCCACGGTCACCACCGCCGCCAGCCCGTACGTCGCCGCCTGCTTCCCCTTGCCGCCGCCGAGAGCGCCGCCGAAGCCGCCCCCGGCACCCGCCGCCCCCGGCGACGACCCCGCCTTGCGCCGCACGGTGTCCAGCAGCACGGCCAGCGCGATGACGACACCGATGACGACCTGCTGCCAGAACGCGGACACGGACAGCAGGTTGAGGCCGTTGCGCAGCACCGCCAGGATCAGCGCGCCGATCAGGGTCCCCGACGCCTTGCCCGTACCCCCCGCGAGGGACGCCCCGCCGATGACGACCGCCGCGATCGCGTCCAGTTCGTAGCCGTCGGCCGCCTGCGGCTGCGCCGAGGACAGCCGGGAGGCGAGCACGACGCCCGCCGCGGCGGCGAACACACCGGACAGCGCGTAGATCGCGAGCTTCTGCCGCTTCACCCGCAGCCCCGACAGCCGGGCCGCCTCCTCGTTGCCGCCGATGGCGTACATCGAACGGCCGATGTAGGTCCGGCCGAGCACGAACGCCGCGATCAGCCCCATCACGACCATGACCAGCACCGGCACCGGCAGCCAGCCGCCGAGCGTGTCCCCCAGGTGCGAGACCGAGTCGGGGAAGGCGATCGGCGAGCCCTCGGAGATCACCAGCGACAGACCACGCGCCACCGACAACATCGCGAGCGTCGCGATGAACGGCGGCAGCTTCCCGTACGCGATGAGGAAACCGTTCACCAGACCGGCCGCGACACCCGTGACGACGGCCAGGACCACGGCTATGGCCACCGGCACGCCCTGCTGCGTCGCGCTCCACGCCAGCACGGTGGCCGACAGCGCCGCCACCGAGCCGACCGACAGGTCGATGCCCGCCGAGACGATCACGAAGGTCACGCCGAAGGCGAGGATGGCCGTCACGGCCGCCTGGACGCCCACGTTCAGCAGGTTGTCGGTGGTCAGGAAGTCGCCCGACAACGCCGACATGGCGATGACGAGGACGATGAGCGCGCTCAGCGCGCCGTTGTCGAGCAGGAGCCTGCGGATCCCGGAGACGCCACTCGCGCCCGTCGTGCTCAGATGCGTCTCAGTGGCCACGGTGGCCCTCCACAGCGGTAGTTGCCTGGGTCGGTGTGCTGACGGCGAGTGCCATCACGGAGTCCTGCGTGGCCTGGCCCGCCGGCAGCTCGCCGGCGATCCGCCCCTGGGCCATCACCAGCACCCGGTCGCTCATGCCGAGCACCTCGGGCAGATCGCTGGAGATCATCAGGACGGCGGCCCCGGCGGCCGTCAGTTCATTGATCAACTGGTAGATCTCGACCTTCGCGCCGACGTCTATCCCGCGCGTCGGCTCGTCGAGGATCAGCACCTTGGTGTCGGCCAGCAGCCACTTGCCGATGACGACCTTCTGCTGGTTGCCGCCGGACAGGGTGCGCACCTGCTGGCCGAGCCCGGCCATCCGCACGCCGAGCTGCTCGGCGATCCGCGCGGCGGCGACGTGCTGGCCCTTGAGGTCGACGACCCCGCCCCGGGTCGCGGCCCGCATGGTCACGAGCCCGAGGTTCTCCTCGACCGACTGGTCGAGCACCAGCCCCTGACCCTTGCGGTCCTCGGGCACCAGCCCGATCCCGGCGGCCATCGCCGCGCTGACGTCGTACCCGCGCAGCCGCTCGCCCCCGACCCGCACGGCTCCCCGGTCGTAGGGGTCCGCCCCGAAGACGGCCCGTACGACTTCGGTACGACCCGCGCCGACCAGCCCCGCGACGCCCACCACCTCACCGGCGCGCACCTCGAAGCTGACGTCGTGGAAGACGCCGTCCCGCGTCAGCCCCTCGACGGACAGCAGCGCGGCGCCCGCCTCTGCGCGCTCCCTCGGGTACTGCTGCTCGATGGAACGGCCCACCATGAGCCGTACGAGCTCGTCCTCGGGCGTGCTGGCGGGCACCTGGCCGACGGACTTCCCGTCCCGGATGACCGTGACCCGGTCACCTAGGGCGGCGATCTCCTCCAGGTGATGCGTGATGAAGACGATGCCGACGCCGTCCTCGCGCAGCCTGCGCACGATGCCGAAGAGCTTCTCGACCTCCTCGGAGGTCAGCACGGCCGTCGGCTCGTCCATGATCAGCACGCGCGCGTCCAGGCTCAGCGCCTTGGCGATCTCGACCATCTGGAGCCACGCGATGCCGAGTTCACGCACGCGCGCGCGTGGCGACACGTTCACCCCGACCCGCTCCAGCAGGACGGCGGCCTCGGCCTCCATCCGCTTGCGGTCGATCATCCCGAAGCGGCGCGGCTGCCGTCCCAGGAAGATGTTCTCGGCGACCGTCAGATCGGGGACGAGGTTGAACTCCTGGTAGATCGTGGCGATCCCGAGGCGCTCGGAGTCCTGCGCGCCATGGATGCGCACCTCCTCGCCGCCGGCCAGGATCCGCCCGGCGTCGGGCGTGTAGGCGCCGGAGAGCATCTTGATGAGGGTGCTCTTGCCCGCGCCGTTCTCACCGAGCAGCACATGCACCTCGCCTTGGCGCAGGTCGAAGTCGACGCCGTCGAGCGCGACCACCCCGGGGAAGGTCTTGCGGATGCCTTCGATGCGCAGCAACTCGTCCACGCTGCTCACGACTCACTCCTGTTCGTCACGGGGAACGGCTCGGGGGAGGGTTCGGGGGACGGCTCGTGGGGCGGCTCGGTCGAGGCAGCCGGCGGCTCGCCGCACGAGCGGCGCACCACGAGCCGGGCGGCGAAGGTGACGGACCGCGGGGGCCGCCCCTCGATCCGGTCGACCAGCGCCCGCACCGCGGCCCGCCCCAACTCGCCGGTCGGCTGGGCGATCGCGGTGACCGGCGGATCGGTGTGCACGAACCACGGGATGTCGTCGAACGCGGCGAGCGCGAGATCGTCCGGAACACGCAGCCCACGCGCGCGTACGGCGTCCAGCGCACCCAGTGCCATCAGGTTGTCGGCCGCGAAGACGACCTCGGGCGGCGCGGGCAGGTCGAGGAAGCCCTCGGTGACCCGGCGCCCGCTCTCGGCCTGGAAGTCGCCCTGCCCGATGTAGGCGTCCGGCAGGGGCAGCCCGTACTCGGCCATGGCGGCGCGGAAGGCCTCCACGCGCTCGCTGCCGGTCGTGGTGGCCGCCGGGCCCGCGATGATGGCGAGCCTGCGATGCCCCAGCCCGTGCAGATGCGCTACCAGGTCCCGTACCGCCGCGCGGCCGTCCGCCCGGACCACCGGCACGTCCAGGCCCGGGATCCACCGGTCGACGAACACCATCGGCGTCCCCCCGCGCGCGGCGTCCAGCATCAGCGGCGAGCCGCCGTCCGTGGGGGACACCAGGAGCCCGTCGATACGGCGGTCCAGCAGCGTCCGTACGTGGTGGTCCTGGAGGTCGGGGCGCTCGTCGGCGTTCCCGATGATCACGCTGTAGCCGAGCGCCCTGGCCGCCTCCTCGACGGACCGGGCCAGCTCGGTGAAGTACGGGTTCATCACATCGCTGATGACCAGGCCGAGGGTGCGGGTCTGGTCGGTGCGCAGCGACCGGGCGACGGCGTTCGGGCGGTAGCCCAGCGCCTGGACGGCGGCCAGCACGCGTGCGCGTGCGTCGGCGCTGACCGACGGATGCTCGTTCAGGACGCGCGACACCGTGGCGACGGAGACCCCCGCCGCGGCAGCGACGTCCTTGATGCTCGCCATCGCCGGCCCACCTCCTCGTGGATACGCATGGACACGCATGGACACGCATGGAATCGATTACATCGACGTGTACGAAGGATTGGAATCGATTACACGGAGGTAAATCAAGCCTCCGGCGTGGCTGAAACCGGATCGTGATGAACGGAGCCGCGGGTGGATCTAGGCTGCCTCTACAGGCATCGGATGACATGCCCGCGCCAGGGACCGGTCAATCCGAAGCCAACGCAAGAGTCGACCGACGGTCAACCAACAGGGGAGAAACAGATATGCGCGCAGGTCGGATACTCGGTGGGTCCATAGGGGCGGCGGCCCTGGTCGGGACCTCGTTCGTCGTCGCCACCCCCGCAGCCGCGGCGAGCTGCACGGCCAAGGCTCTCGAGACCGTGGTCATCCGGTCCACGACGAGCACCAGCGGTACGGCCCTCGCTCAGCTCAACAAGGGTCAGAGCGCGTCGGCGTCCTGCACGATGTACTACGGCACCGCCTCGTACGAGAAGTGCGACATCGTCAGCAAGCGCTGGGTCAAGGTCACCAGGAGCGGCGTCACCGGCTATGTGGTCGGCACCTGCGTGACGATCGCGCAGGACTGACCGCAGGACTGACCCGGAGCGGTGTCAGTGCCGGGCGGTACCGTCGGATCATGTCCCAACAGACGGGGGCCGCCCCAGGGGCGGGAGAGCGCCAACTGGCCACGCTGGAAGGCGTGCTCGAACGCATCACGTACGCGAACGAGGACAACGGCTACACGGTCGCCCGCGTGGACACCGGCAGAGGCGCCGGCGACCTCCTCACGGTCGTCGGCGCGCTGCTCGGCGCGCAGGTGGGGGAGTCCCTGCGGATGGAGGGCCGCTGGGGCTCGCACCCCCAGTACGGCAAGCAGTTCACCGTGGAGAACTACACGACCGTGCTGCCCGCCACCGTCCAGGGCATCCGCCGCTACCTGGGATCCGGCCTGGTCAAGGGCATCGGCCCGGTCTTCGCCGACCGCATCACGCAGCACTTCGGCATGGACACCCTCACCGTCATCGAGGAGGAGCCGAAGCGCCTCATCGAGGTGCCGGGCCTCGGCCCGAAGCGCACCAAGAAGATCGCCGACGCCTGGGAGGAGCAGAAGGCGATCAAGGAGGTCATGCTCTTCCTCCAGACCGTCGAGGTGTCCACGTCCATCGCCGTGCGCATCTACAAGAAGTACGGCGACGCCTCGATCTCGGTGGTCAAGAACCAGCCGTACCGCCTCGCCGCCGACGTCTGGGGCATCGGCTTCCTCACCGCGGACAAGATCGCCCAGTCCGTCGGCATCCCGCACGACAGCCCGGAGCGCGTCAAGGCGGGCCTGCAGTACGCGCTGTCCCAGGCCACCGACCAGGGCCACTGCTACCTCCCCGAGGAGCGCCTGATCGCCGACGCGGTGAAGCTGCTCCAGGTCGACACCGGCCTCGTCATCGAGTGCCTCGCCGACCTCGCGACGCCGCCGGAGGAGGGCGAGGACGACCCTGGGGTCGTCCGCGAGAAGGTCCCGGCGGCCGACGGCGGCGACCCCGTCACGGCCGTCTACCTGGTCCCCTTCCACCGCGCCGAACTGTCCCTGGCCGCCCAGCTCACGCGTCTGCTGCGCACCGGCGAGGACCGTATGCCGGCCTTCCGGGACGTGGCCTGGGACAAGGCGCTGACCTGGCTGAAGTCCCGTACGAAGGCCGAGCTGGCGCCCGAGCAGGAGGCCGCCGTCAAGCTGGCGTTGACCGAGAAGGTCGCCGTGCTCACCGGCGGCCCCGGCTGCGGCAAGTCGTTCACCGTGCGCTCGATCGTGGAGCTGGCCCGCGCGCGGAAGGCCAAGGTCGTCCTCGCCGCTCCCACCGGCCGCGCCGCCAAACGCCTGGCCGAGCTGACCGGCGCCGAGGCCTCCACCGTCCACCGCCTGCTGGAGCTCAAGCCCGGCGGCGACGCGGCCTACGACCGGGACCGCCCGCTGGACGCCGACCTGGTCGTCGTCGACGAGGCGTCGATGCTGGACCTGCTCCTCGCCAACAAGCTGGTCAAGGCCGTGCCGCCGGGCGCGCACCTGCTCTTCGTCGGGGACGTCGACCAGCTCCCCAGCGTCGGCGCGGGCGAGGTGCTGCGCGATCTGCTCGCCGCCGACAGCCCCGTCCCGGCCGTGCGCCTCACGCGCGTGTTCCGCCAGGCCCAGCAGTCCGGCGTGGTGACCAACGCGCACCGGATCAACGCCGGGCAGCACCCGCTCACCGACGGCATGAAGGACTTCTTCCTCTTCGTCGAGGACGACACGGAGGAGGCCGGCCGCCTCACGGTGGACGTGGCCGCCCGCCGCATCCCGGCCAGGTTCGGCCTCGACCCGCGCCGTGACGTGCAGGTCCTGGCCCCCATGCACCGCGGCCCGGCCGGCGCCGGCGCCCTCAACGGCCTGCTCCAGCAGGCCGTCACCCCCGGCCGCCCCGACCTCCCCGAGAAGCGGTTCGGCGGCCGGGTCTTCCGCGTCGGCGACAAGGTCACCCAGATCCGCAACAATTACGACAAGGGGAAGAACGGCGTCTTCAACGGCACCGTCGGCGTGGTCACCTCGCTCGACCCGGTCGACCAGCGCCTCACGGTCCTGACGGACGAGGACGAGGAGGTTCCGTACGACTTCGACGAGCTGGACGAACTGGCCCACGCGTACGCGGTGACGATCCACCGTTCACAGGGGAGTGAATATCCCGCAGTGGTGATCCCCGTCACCACGGGAGCATGGATGATGCTCCAGCGGAACCTTTTGTATACGGCCGTGACCCGCGCGAAGAAGCTCGTCGTGCTCGTCGGCTCTCGCAAGGCGATCGGCCAGGCGGTGCGCACGGTGTCGGCGGGCCGCCGCTGCACAGCCCTCGATTTCCGGCTCGCGCGGCAGTGAAGCGGGTGGTGGGGCGTTTGGTGAAGCGGGCGATGCGGGTGTGGAGCGGGCGTGGAGCGGGGCGGGGAAGCTGATCGGCGAGTGATGGGTGGGGTCGGTCAATGGTGGGTGACCACAAAAAATGATCGATCAAATGAGTCACAAAGGTCACAGGGGACTTCCCCCACCGTGACGAAGGCGGCAGGATGAGCTAGTTGGCGGCACTGAGTGCCGCCAATGGGCCCAATGGTCGACCCCGAGTGCACTCTCCTGCGCCAAATGGGGGATGGTAGAGACAGTCAGGGCAACCTCGAAGAAGAGGCACAACGTCGGTGAGGGATGACGTGAGCGACAACTCTGTAGTACTGCGGTTCGGCGGCGAAGAGTTCACCTACCCGGTGATCGACAGCACCGTCGGCGACAAGGGCTTCGACATCGGGAAGCTCCGCGCCCAGACCGGTCTGGTGACCCTGGACAGCGGATACGGCAACACCGCCGCCTATAAATCCGCCGTCACCTACCTGGACGGCGAGCAGGGCATCCTCCGGTACCGCGGCTACCCGATCGAGCAACTGGCCGAGCGTTCGACCTTCCTCGAGGTCGCCTACCTGCTGATCAACGGCGAGCTGCCGACCGTCGACGAGCTCACCGTCTTCAAGAACGACATCACGCAGCACACCCTGCTGCACGAGGACGTCAAGAACTTCTACCGCGGCTTCCCGCGCGACGCGCACCCGATGGCCATGCTGTCGTCGGTCGTGTCGGCGCTGTCCACGTTCTACCAGGACAGCCACAACCCGTTCGACGAGAAGCAGCGCAACCTCTCCACGATCCGGCTGCTCGCCAAGCTGCCCACGATCGCGGCGTACGCGTACAAGAAGTCGATCGGCCACCCGTTCGTCTACCCGCGCAACGACCTCGGCTACGTCGAGAACTTCCTGCGCATGACGTTCTCGGTGCCGGCGCAGGAGTACGACCTCGACCCGGTCGTCGTCTCCGCGCTCGACAAGCTGCTGATCCTGCACGCGGACCACGAGCAGAACTGCTCCACGTCCACGGTCCGCCTCGTCGGCTCGTCCCAGGCGAACATGTTCGCGTCGATCTCGGCCGGCATCAACGCCCTGTGGGGCCCGCTGCACGGCGGCGCCAACCAGTCGGTCCTGGAGATGCTGGAAGGCATCCAGGCCAACGGCGGCGACGTCGACTCCTTCATCCGCAAGGTGAAGGACAAGGAAGAAGGCGTCCGCCTGATGGGCTTCGGCCACCGGGTGTACAAGTCCTTCGACCCGCGCGCGAAGATCATCAAGGCGGCGGCGCACGACGTCCTCTCGGCCCTCGGCAAGTCCGACGAGCTGCTGGACATCGCCCTGAAGCTGGAGGAGCACGCGCTCTCGGACGACTACTTCGTCTCGCGCAACCTCTACCCCAACGTCGACTTCTACACCGGCCTGATCTACCGCGCCATGGGCTTCCCGACCGAGATGTTCACGGTCCTGTTCGCCCTCGGCCGCCTCCCGGGCTGGATCGCCCAGTGGCACGAGATGATCAAGGAGCCGGGTTCCCGCATCGGCCGCCCGCGCCAGATCTACACGGGCGTCGTCGAGCGCGACTTCGTCCCGGTAGAGGAGCGCTGAGCCGGTAGTCGCAGCCGCCATCGCCATCGCCCAGGCAGGACGACTGCCTGGGCGGGCGGCATACGGCCTGCATGAGGCGTGCGGCATACGGCTCGTGCGAGATGTTGCGAGATGTGAGGCATACGGAAGGCGCCCTGACGGCGGTCCCCCCACGGGCCGACGACCAGGGCGCCTTCCCATGTCCCGGTACGGATTCCCCCCACGGGATCCGGCCGGGCGTTTGTGAGGACAGCGCCTGAATTCGCTGTTCGTAACCATTTTCGGTTGTACGTTTTCGGTTGTACGTTTTCGGTTGTACGTGAACCATCTTCGGTTGTCGTGCCCGCGGCTGAGCAGAACGAGCAGAACTCGCCGTACTACCGCGTGTGCGATCTGCCGGGACAGCCCACGCTGGGAGGGCCGCTCAAAGCTTCCCGGTGTACTGCCCCGGCAACGCATCTCTGAGGAAGTCCCCCAAGACATCCCCAGACGTCAGGTCACGCCCCCCAAGACGCTTCCTGACACCGTCAACTTAGACCTTCGAGCCCCTTCGATGGTTACGTTCCCATCACTGTGATCTGTGTCTCTTGCATATGTCCGTTAGATGCGCAAGAGACCGGATACGGCGATCGAGGCCCAAGCGTAAGGATGATGCGCGAGCCTTGTGAAGAGCTTATGTGAGGCTCGCGCAGGACTCCAGGGGTCTCCGACAAAGGCACGGTCTCAGTTGAAAATATGCCGGTCCTACTTGAAGGTCCGCAGTCGCAGGCTGTTGGTCACGACGAAAACCGACGAGAACGCCATCGCCGCGCCCGCGATCATCGGGTTCAGCAGCCCGGCCGCGGCCAGCGGCAACGCGGCCACGTTGTAGCCGAACGCCCACACCAGGTTCCCCTTGATGGTCGCCAGCGTCCGCCGGGACAGCCGGATCGCGTCCGCCGCCACCCGCAGATCCCCGCGCACCAGCGTCAGATCGCTCGCCTCGATCGCCGCGTCCGTCCCCGTCCCCATGGCCAGCCCCAGATCGGCCGTGGCGAGCGCCGCCGCGTCGTTGACGCCGTCCCCGACCATCGCGACGACCCGCCCCTCGCCCTGGAGCTCCCGCACGACGGCGACCTTGTCCTCGGGCAGCACCTCGGCGATCACCCGGTCGATCCCCACGGCCCGCGCGACCGCCTCCGCGACCGCCCGGTTGTCCCCGGTCAGCAGCACCGGCGTGAGCCCCAGCGCCCGCAGCTCCCGCACCGCCTCCGCGCTGCTCTCCTTCACCGCGTCGGCGACCGCGAGCACTCCGCGCGCCGCTCCGTCCCACCCGACGAGGACAGCCGTACGACCGCCCCGCTCGGCCTCGTCCTTGGCCCGCGCCAACGCGTCCGGGACGGTGTCGAAGAGCCGCCCCACGGCCACCTCACGCCCCGCCACACGCCCCCGTACGCCCCGCCCGGGCACGTTCTCGAACCGTTCGACGGCCGGCAGCTCGCCGACCCGCTCCGCGGCGCCCGCCGCCACCGCCCGCGCGACCGGGTGCTCGGAGGCGTGCTCCAGCGCGCCCGCGAGCCGCAGCAGCTCCCGCTCGTCGGTCCCGTCGACGACATGGACGTCCTGGAGCGTCATACGTCCCGTGGTGACGGTCCCGGTCTTGTCGAGGACGACCGTGTCGACGCGACGCGTGGACTCCAGCACCTCGGGGCCCTTGATGAGGATGCCGAGTTGCGCGCCGCGCCCGGTGCCGACCATGAGCGCGGTGGGCGTGGCGAGCCCGAGCGCGCACGGGCAGGCGATGATCAGGACCGCGACGGCCGCCGTGAACGCGGCGACGGTGTCGCCCGTCGCGCCGAGCCAGCCGCCGAAGGTGGCGAGCGCGATCAGCAGCACCACCGGCACGAAGATCCCGGAGATCCGGTCGGCCAGCCGCTGCACCTCCGCCTTGCCGGTCTGCGCCTCCTCGACCAGCCGCGCCATCCGCGCGAGCCGCGTGTCCGCGCCGATCCGGGTGGCCTCGACGACCAGCCGGCCGCCCGCGTTCACGGTCGCCCCGGTGACGGCGTCGCCCGGCCCGACGTCCACCGGCACCGACTCGCCGGTCAGCATCGAGGCGTCCACGGCGGACGTGCCCTCCACGACCGTCCCGTCGGTGGCGACCTTCTCCCCGGGCCGTACGACGAACCGCTCCCCGACCGCCAGTCGGTCGACGGGAACCCGCACTTCCCTCCCGCCCCGCAGCACGGCGACGTCCTTCGCGCCCAGCTCCATCAGCGCCCGCAGGGCCGCCCCCGCGCGCCGCTTGGAGCGGGCCTCCAGGTAGCGGCCGAGCAGGATGAGCGCGGTGACGCCGGCGGCGACCTCCAGATAGATCGTCGACGCGCCGTCCGTACGGGAGACGGTGAGTTCGAAGGGGTGCCGCATGCCGGGCATGCCCGCGTCGCCGAAGAACAGCGCCCACAGCGACCAGCCGAGCGCGGCCAGCGTGCCGACGGAGACCAGCGTGTCCATGGTGGCCGCGCCGTGCCGCAGATTCGTCCACGCGGCCTGGTGCAGCGGCCCGCCGCCCCACACGACCACGGGCGCGGCGAGCGTCAGCGAGAGCCACTGCCAGTTGTCGAACTGCAGCGACGGCACCATCGCGAGCAGCACGACGGGCGCGGCGAGCACCACGGACACGAGCAGCCGATGCCGCAGCCCCGCGAACTCGGGATCCAGGGAGCCGTGCTCCTCCTCCGACACACCCACGGCCACAGCCACGGGCGCGGGTTCCTCGGCCGTGTACCCGGTCTTCACCACGACCGAGATCAGATCGGCGACCTCGATACCGGCCGGATAACTGACCTTCGCCTTCTCCGTCGCGTAGTTGACCGTCGCGGTGACGCCGTCGACGCGGTTGAGCTTCTTCTCGATGCGGGCCGCGCAGGAGGCGCAGGTCATCCCGCCGATGAGCAGTTCGACCTCGGACCCGGAGGCCGGGGAGGCTATCGGTGACGCGGCGGTCGCGGTGCTGGTCATGTCCGTACTCCAGGAAGCGGGCCGGACCGTACGGAACCAGTATGAGCTGGTCGGTACGGCCCGGTGGGTGGAGGAAGGTGAGTGCCGGGCGGTGCCGGAGGGTGTGTCTCAGGCCTGGCCGACGAGCTCGAACCCGGCCTCGTCGACAGCGGCGCGGACGGCCTCGTCGTCGAGCGCCCCCGTGGAGACGACCGTGACCTCACCGGTCGAGGCGACGGCCTTCACCGAGGCGACCCCGGCAAGCTCGGAGAGCTCACCGGAGACGGCGCCCTCACAGTGCCCACAGCTCATGCCGCTCACCTTGTAGACGGTGGTGACAGAGCCCGGGGTGTCGGTTTGAGCGGTCATGTCGTTCTCCTCGTGGCGGCACAGGTGGGGCGATCGGGACCATGAGAGGTCTCCCGTTAACCCACACTATACCCCTAGGGGGTATTCCCCATCCACTGGCGCACTTCCATGAACGGTTCGGCCTGAGCGAGAGTGGCGGCGAGCACCCCGTCAGGGGCGCGCGGAACGCGATGGGAGCGCAGATGCGAGCGGTTGTCTTCGAGCGGTACGGCGGGCCCCTTGAGGTACGGGAGCTGCCCGACCCCCGACCCGCCCCGCACGGAGTGGTCGTCCGCGTGGAGGCCACCGGTCTCTGCCGCAGCGACTGGCACGGCTGGCAGGGCCACGACCCGGACATCGCCCTGCCGCACGTGCCGGGGCACGAACTCGCCGGTGTGGTCGAGGCGGTCGGCGACCGCGTCACCGGCCGGCGGCCCGGCGACCGCGTCACCGTGCCCTTCGTGTGCGGCTGCGGCACCTGCCCGTCCTGCGCGGCCGGCGACCACCAGGTGTGCGAGCGGCAGACCCAGCCCGGCTTCACGCACTGGGGCTCCTTCGCCCAGTACGTGGCCCTCGATCACGCCGACGTGAACCTGATCGCGATCCCCGACGACCTGTCGTATGCCACCGCCGCCTCCCTCGGCTGCCGGTTCGCCACGGCGTTCCGGGCGGTCGTGCGGCAGGGCCGGGTCGCGGCGGGGGAGTGGGTGGCGGTGCACGGCTGCGGAGGCGTGGGCCTTTCGGCGGTGATGATCGCGGCGGCCTCGGGAGCGCGGGTGGTCGCCGTGGACGTCTCCCCGAAGGCCCTGGACCTGGCGCGGAAGTTCGGCGCTGCGGAATGCGTGGACGCGACGCGTACGCCGGACACGGCGGCGGCGATCCGTGAGCTGACCGGCGGCGGCGCCCACCTCTCCCTCGACGCCCTCGGTTCCCCCGCCACCTGCGCCGCCTCGGTGAACGGCCTGCGCCGGCGCGGCCGGCACGTCCAGGTCGGCCTGCTCCCCTCGGCGGACGGCACGACCCCCGTCCCGCTGGCCCGCGCCATCGCCCTCGAACTGGAGATCCTCGGCAGCCACGGCATGGCCGCGCACGCCTACCCGCAGATGCTGGAGCTGGTCCGGACGGGCGTGCTGCGCCCCGACCTCCTGGTGACGTCGACGATCACCCTGGACGCCGTCCCGCAGGCGCTGGCGGCACTGGGGGCGGCGCCGGGCGCGGGGGTGACGGTCATCGAGCCGTGGAGCTGAGGGAGGGCCCGCCGGCGGTGGGGGCCCTCCCGGTGGGGGTCAGTCGAACCGGCGGCCCCGGTTGCCCGGCCGGGAGGCGACCCAGGTGCGGACGGTGTCGGCGTACCAGAAGGGCTTGCCGCCCTCGACGTGGTCGGGCGCGGGCAGCAGTCCGTGCTTGCGGTAGGACCGTACGGTGTCCGGCTGCACCTTGATGTGAGCCGCGATCTCCTTGTAGGACCAGAGCCTTCGGTCGGTCATGAGCTGCACCTCCCTGCGTACGCGGGGGCGGCGGCCGGGAGGCCGCCCGGGGGAGCCCGGCGCACGCTGGCGATCACCAAGCCAGTGCCCCGTGAACGACGCTCGGTGACTGTCGGGAAGCGGCTGTTGACCGCACGTGACCCAAAACCCGCGTACACGCGACATGCGTGACACGGGGGAGTCTTTTGTGACACGAGTGACGCAAAGGTGCACGCGGTACCTACGGGAGGGGCGCGTTGACAACTGGCGGCACCGCAGTCCCCCCAGGGGTGCGGGGAACTGCGCGACCAGCCACGAACAACCCGCAGGCGACGAACTGCCTACGCCCCGCAGGACCTCAAAAACGCCCGGGTCCGTTGTGCGATCGGCAGCGGAGCGTCCGGCGCGCAGGGATACATGTCCTGCTCGACGATCGCGAAGAGATCGACGTCCAGCTTCCCCGCAGCCGCCAGCACCGGCCCCAACTCCGGTACCCCGGTGGGCGGTTCGCACATCACGCCCTGGGCCACGGCCGGCCCGAACGGCGTCCCCTTGGCCTTCACCTCGGAGAGGATCTCCGGGTCGACCTGCTTGAGGTGCAGGTACCCGATCCGCTCCCCGTACGTCTCGATCAGCTTGACGCTGTCGCCGCCGCAGTACGCGTAGTGCCCGGTGTCCAGGCACAGCGACACGAGGTCGGAGTCCGTGCCGTCCAGGAACCGGACGACGTTCTCCTCGCTGTCGATGTGGGTGTCGGCGTGCGGGTGGACGACGATCTGCAGCCCGTACCGCTCCCGCACCTCCTTGCCCAGCCGCTCGGTCAGCGAGGTGAGGTTGCGCCACTGCTCGGGCGTCAGCGTGTCCGGCTCCAGCACCTCGCCGGTCTTGTCGTCCCGCCAGAAGGACGGGATGACGACCAGATGCTTCGCGCCCATCGCCTGCGCGAGCACCGCGTTGTCCGCGACGTGCGCCCAGGTCTTCTCCCACACGGCCGTGCCGTGGTGCAGCCCGGTGAAGACCGTGCCCGCGGACACCTTCAGGCCGCGCCTGGAGGTCTCGGCGGTGAGGATCGCGGGATCGGTTGGCAGGTACCCGTAGGGGCCGAGCTCGATCCACTCGTAGCCGGACTGCGCCACCTCGTCGAGGAAGCGCTGCCAGGGGACCTGGGCGGGATCGTCCGGGAACCAGACGCCCCAGCTATCGGGGGCCGATCCGACCCGGATGCGGGAAAGTGAGGACTGAGAGGACTCAGGTGACAACGACGTCATGGCCGCCAGGGTGCGTTCTCCGGAAGGGGGTGTCAAGGTCTGGTCCGAATGTCTGGACAAAACATTGACAGGGCCCTCCGAGCGGGGCTACAAAGCCGTGAGGGCCGATACGGCGCCGATGCGACACAGGTACGTGCGGGGACGAGCCGGTACGAAAGGGAACTCGATGGGGTACGACCTGATCACCATGGGGCGGATAGGCGTGGACCTCTACCCGCTGCAGACGGGTGTCCCGCTCCCGCAGGTCACGTCCTTCGGGAAGTTCCTGGGCGGATCGGCGTCCAACGTCGCCGTCGCCGCCGCCCGGCTCGGCCGCGAGACGGCCGTGATCACCCGCACCGGCGACGACCCCTTCGGCGCGTACCTGCACGAGGCCCTGCGCGGCTTCGGCGTGGACGACCGCTGGGTGACGCCGGTGCCCGGCCTGCCGACGCCCGTCACCTTCTGCGAGATCTTCCCGCCGGACGACTTCCCGCTGTACTTCTACCGGCAGCCCAAGGCCCCGGACCTGGAGATCGGCGTCGACGAGCTCGACCTCGACGCCGTCCGCGAGGCCCGTATCTTCTGGGTCACCGGCACCGGTCTCAGCGAGGAGCCCAGCCGCGGCGCGACGCTCGCCGCCCTCGCCCACCGGGCCAAGTCCGGCACCACGGTCTTCGACCTCGACTGGCGCCCCATGTTTTGGAAGCACCCGGCAGGGGGTGACCCGGCGGCCGTCGCCCGCCCCTTCTACGAGGAGGCCCTGCGCCACACCACCGTCGCCGTCGGCAACCTCGACGAGGTGGAGGTGGCCACCGGCGTACGCGAACCGCGCGCGGCGGCGCAGGCGCTGCTGGACGCCGGGGTCGAGCTGGCCGTCGTCAAACAGGGCCCCAAGGGCGTCCTGGCCGTCAACCGCGAGGGCGAGACCGCCGAGGTCCCGCCGCTGCCGGTGAACGTCCTCAACGGCCTCGGCGCCGGTGACGCCTTCGGCGGCTCCCTCTGCCACGGCCTGCTCGCGGGCTGGGACCTGGAGAAGATCATGCGGCACGCCAACGCCGCCGGCGCGATCGTCGCCTCCCGCCTGGAGTGCTCCTCCGCGATGCCGACGCCGGCCGAGGTGGAAGCCGCGATCGAGGCGGGAGCCGTACGGTGAGCGCCGTCGACGTCTCCGAACTCGTCAGGCTGCGCGCGCAGCACCCCGAGGCGATCGCCGAGGCGGCCGCCCGCCGCCTGCGCAGGCCGCTCCTCCACGACTCCGGCCGGCTGATGATCGTCGCCGCCGACCACCCGGCCCGGGGCGCGCTCGGCGTCGGCGGCGACCGGCTCGCCATGGCCAACCGCGCCGACCTGCTGGAACGCCTCGTCCTCGCGCTGTCCCGGCCCGGCGTGGACGGTGTCCTCGCGACCGCCGACATCCTGGACGACCTGCTCCTGCTCGGCGCGCTCGACGGCAAGGTCGTCATGGGCTCGCTGAACCGGGGCGGCCTCCAGGGCTCCGTCTTCGAGCTCGACGACCGCTTCACCGGGCACCGCCCCGAGGACATCCAGCGCCTGAACTTCGACGCGGGCAAGCTGCTGCTGCGCCTCGACTACGACGACCCGGGCTCCCTCACCACCCTGGAGAGCACCGCCCGCGCCATCGACGACATGGCGGCCCGCAAACTCCCGCTCTTCGTCGAGCCGTTCATCAGCCGCCGCACCCCCGAGGGCAAGGTGGTGAACGACCTCTCCGCCGAGGCCGTCGTCAAGTCGATCGCCATCGCCTCGGGTCTGGGCGGCACCTCGGCCTACACCTGGCTGAAACTCCCCGTCACCGCCGACCCCGACGACATGGCCGAGGTCATGGAGACGTCCACGCTCCCCGCGGTCCTGCTGGGCGGCGAGGTCGGCGACGATCAGGACGGCGCGTACGAGAAGTGGCGCAGCGCGCTGCGACTGCCCACCGTGCGGGGCCTGGTGGTCGGCCGCTCGCTGCTGTACCCGGCCGACGGGGACGTCACCGCCGCCGTGGACACCGCCGTAGGACTGCTGTGAGGGCCGGCGTATGACGAACACAGAGCCGCACACCCCGAAGGACCCGCAGGGCCTCTACATCCCGCGCGGCGGCGCCGCCGATGGCGACTACGTGCTCGACATCGACCCGCGGCGGGCCGGCTGGACCCACAGCAGTCTGCGGATCGTCGAGCTGGCGCCGGGCGGCGCGCACACCTTCGCCACCGGTGACAGCGAGTGGATCGTGCTCCCCCTCGAAGGCGGCTGTACCGTACAAGTAGACGAGAAAGTGTTCCAACTCCTGGGCAGGGAAACGGTGTTCGCGTCGGTCTCCGACTTCGCGTACGTTCCCCGGGACGCCCAGGCCACGATCGCCTCCGGCGCGGGAGGCCGCTTCGCCCTGGCAGGAGCGAAGTGCGAGCGACAACTCCCCGCCCGCTACGGCCCCGCGCCGGAGGTCCCCGTCGAAGAACGCGGCAGCGGCACCTGCACCCGCCTGGTGCGCAACTTCGCCTCCGCCTACGCCTTCGAGTGCGACAAGCTGATCGCCGTCGAGGTGATCACCCCCGGCGGCAACTGGTCCTCGTACCCGCCGCACAAGCACGACGAGAACCGGCCGGGCGAGGAGGCCGAGCTCGAGGAGATCTACTACTTCGAGATCGACGGCCGAAACGGCTTCGGCTACCAGCGCGTGTCCCCGTCCCGCGAGGGTGGCTCGGAGGTCCTCGCCGAGGTCCGCTCCGGCGACGCCGTCCTCGTACCGGACGGCTGGCACGGGCCGTCGATCGCCCAGCCGGGCCACGCGATGTACTACCTGAACGTCATGGCCGGGCCGGGCGAGAAGCGGGAGTGGCGGATCTGCTTCCACCCGGACCACGCGGAGGGCTACCGATGACGGTGCGGCCCGCGCCGACTTCGACGACGAGGCTCACGGTGGCCCAGGCGCTCGTCCGGTTCCTCGCCGCCCAGTACACCGAGCGCGACGGCGTCCGGCGGCGGCTGATCCAGGCGACCTGGGGCATCTTCGGCCACGGCAATGTGGCGGGCCTCGGCCAGGCGCTCATCGAGGCCCGCGACGTGATGCCGTTCCACCAGGGCCGCAACGAACAGTCGATGGTGCACGCGGCCGTCGGCTACGCCCGCCAGTCCAACCGCCTCTCCACCCACGCGGTGACGACGTCCATAGGCCCCGGCGCGACCAACCTGGTCACCGGCGCGGCCCTCGCCACCGTCAACCACCTCCCGGTGCTCCTCCTCCCGGGTGACGTCTTCGCGACCCGCGTCGCCGACCCCGTCCTCCAGCAGCTCGAAGTCCCGTACGCGGGCGACGTGTCCGTCAACGACACCCTGCGCCCGGTGTCGAAGTACTTCGACCGCGTCACCCGCCCCGAAGCCCTCATCCCGGCCGCCCTCCAGGCCATGCGCGTCCTCACCGACCCCGTCGACACGGGCGCGGTCACCCTCGCGATGCCCCAGGACGTCCAGGCCGAGGCCCACGACTGGCCCGACGAGTTCTTCGCCGAGCGCACCTGGGTCGTCCGCCGCCCCGGCGCCGACCCCACCGAACTCGCCGAGGCGGTCACCGCCGTCCGCGCCGCCCGGCGACCCCTGCTCATCGCCGGCGGCGGCGTCCACCACAGCCGCGCCGAGGCGGCCCTCGCCGAGTTCGCCGAGGCCACCGGCATCCCGGTCGCCTCCACCCAGGCGGGCAAGGGCTCCCTGCGCTACGACCACCCGCAGGACGTCGGCGGCGTCGGCCACACCGGCACCGCCACCGCCGACGAACTCGCCCGCACCGCGGACCTGGTCATCGGCGTCGGCACCCGCTACACCGACTTCACCACCGCCTCGAACACCCTCTTCACCGGCGACGGCGTCCGCTTCCTCAACCTCAACATCGCCCCCTACGACGGCCACAAGCTCGCCGGCCTCCCCCTCGTCGCCGACGCCCGCAGCGCCCTGACGGAGCTCACCCAGGCCCTGGGCCTGCACGGCCACCGGGTCGCGGACGCGTACGTCACCGAGTACTCCGAGGACAAGGAGCGCTGGGAACAGCGCGTCGACGCCTGCTACGAGGCCGACGAACCCGACGTCCGCCCCACCCAGCCCCAGGTCCTCGGCGCGCTCGACGCCCTCGCCGACGAGTCGGACGTGATCATCAACGCGGCCGGTTCGCTCCCCGGCGACCTGCACCGCCTGTGGCGGACCCGCTCCCGGGACCAGTACCACCTGGAGTACGGCTACTCCTGCATGGGCTACGAGATCCCGGCCGCGATCGGCGTGAAACTGGCCGCCCCCGAACGCAACGTCTGGGCGCTGGTCGGCGACGGCACGTACCTGATGCTGCCGACCGAGATCGTGACGGCCGTGCAGGAGGGGATCGCGATCAAGATCCTGCTCGTGCAGAACCACGGCTACGCCTCGATCGGCGGTCTGTCGGAGAGGGTGGGCGGCGAGCGCTTCGCCACCGCCTACCGCTACACCTCGCCGGACGGCACCTTCACCGGGGCCCCGCTCCCCGTCGACCTGGCCGCGAACGCGGCCAGCCTCGGCATGCGGGTGCTGCGCGCGAAGACCGTCCGCGAACTGCGCGAGGCCCTGGCCGAGGCGCGCCGCGCCGACACTCCCACTTGTGTCTACGTGGAGACCGAAACGGCCGACACTGTGTCGGGGCCCCCGCCCGCACAGGCCTGGTGGGATGTGCCCGTGGCCGAGACCGCGACCCGACCGTCCGCGGTCAAGGCCCGCGAGCTGTACGAACGGCACGTCTCCACCCGACGCCACCATCTGTGAAGGAGTACTGGGTCATGACGAAGATCGTCAACCACTGGATCGGCGGCCGGTCCGTCGAGGGCGCGTCGGGTACCTACGGACCCGTCACCGACCCGGCGACCGGCGCGGTCACCACCAAGGTCCCGTTCGCGACCGTCGACGAGGTCGACGCGGCCGTCGCCGCAGCCAAGAGCGCGTACGCCACCTGGGGCACCACCTCGCTCGCGAAGCGCAGCACCATCCTGTTCAAGTTCCGGGCGCTGCTCGACGCGAACCGGGACGCCATCGCGGAGCTGATCACCGCCGAGCACGGCAAGGTGCACAGCGACGCGCTGGGCGAGGTCGCGCGCGGCCTGGAGATCGTCGACCTGGCGTGCGGGATCACCGTGCAGCTCAAGGGCGAGCTGTCGACCGAGGTCGCCAGCCGCGTGGACGTGTCGTCCCTGCGCCAGCCGCTGGGCGTCGTCGCGGGCATCACGCCGTTCAACTTCCCGGCGATGGTCCCGATGTGGATGTTCCCGATGGCCATCGCGTGCGGCAACACGTTCGTGCTGAAGCCGTCCGAGAAGGATCCGTCGGCCTCGCTGAAGATCGCCGAGCTGCTCGCCGAGGCGGGCCTGCCCGACGGCGTCTTCAACATCGTCCACGGCGACAAGGTGGCCGTCGACCGCCTCCTCGACCACCCGGACGTCAAGGCCGTCTCCTTCGTCGGCTCGACCCCGATCGCCCGCTACATCCACACCACCGCGTCCGCGAACCACAAGCGCGTCCAGGCCCTGGGCGGCGCGAAGAACCACATGCTGGTCCTCCCCGACGCCGACCTGGACGCGGCGGCCGACGCCGCCGTCTCCGCCGCCTACGGCTCGGCGGGCGAGCGCTGCATGGCGATCTCCGCGGTCGTCGCCGTCGGCGCGATCGGCGACGAACTGGTGCAGAAGATCCGCGAACGCGCCGAGAAGATCAAGATCGGCCCCGGCAACGACCCCACCTCCGAGATGGGCCCCCTCATCACCGCCGTCCACCGCGACAAGGTGGCGTCCTACGTCACGGGCGCGGCGGCCGAGGGCGCGGAGGTCGTCCTGGACGGCACCGGCTACACGGTCGACGGCTTCGAGGACGGCCACTGGATCGGCATCTCGCTCCTCGACAAGGTCCCCACCACCGCGAAGGCCTACCAGGACGAGATCTTCGGCCCGGTCCTGTGCGTCCTGCGCGTCGAGTCGTACGACGAGGGCGTGGCGCTGATCAACAGCTCGCCCTACGGCAACGGCACCGCGATCTTCACCCGGGACGGCGGCGCAGCCCGCCGCTTCCAACTGGAGATCGAGGCCGGCATGGTCGGCGTGAACGTCCCGATCCCGGTCCCCGTCGGCTACCACAGCTTCGGCGGCTGGAAGGACTCCCTCTTCGGCGACCACCACATCTACGGCAACGACGGCACCCACTTCTACACCCGCGGCAAGGTCGTCACCACCCGCTGGCCCGACCCGGCCGACGGCCCCGGCGGCGTCGACCTGGGCTTCCCGCGCAACCACTGAGCACGCGCCGCCACCGGGGGCGTACCGCGGCTGGTGTACGACGACACCGGCCCGTACGCCCCAAGGAGGTCCCGGAGTTCGGTCTCGGGTGACACGCCTGCGACAGGTTGACCCCGTACGGTTGAAGCATGGATCTTCGACTGTCCGGCCTGCGAGGGCCACGGCGGCCGCGGCGGCTTCTTTCCGCCGCAGCCGCCGTCGTCGTACTCGCCGGTGCCGGTACCTGGACGGCCGTCGCCGCCGACGACGGCACGCCCGCGGTGCGCAGCACCGACCGGGTCATGGCCGTGGACGGCGTGAAGCTGGACACCACGTACTTCACCGCCGGTTCGGCCGGCCGCCGCCCCGCCGTCCTCCTCGGGCACGGCTTCGGCGGCAGCAAGGACGACGTCCGCGGGCAGGCCGAGAACCTCGCCCGGGACGGCTACGCGGTGCTGACCTGGTCGGCGCGCGGCTTCGGCAGGTCCACCGGCAAGATCGGGCTGAACGACCCGAAGGGCGAGGTCGCCGACGTCTCCAAGCTGATCGACTGGCTGGCGAAGCAGCCGCAGGTCCAGCTCGACAAGCCCGGCGACCCGCGCGTGGGCGTCGCCGGCGCCTCCTACGGCGGCGCGGTCTCCCTGCTCGCCGCAGGGTATGACGACCGGGTCGACGCCATCGCCCCCGCGATCACGTACTGGAACCTCGCGGACGCCCTGTTCCCCGACGGCGTCTTCAAGAAGCTGTGGTCCGGCATCTTCTTCAACAGCGGCGGCGGCGCGGCCCACTTCGAACCCGCGCTGGCCGCGATGTACGAGCGCGTCGCCGAGTCCGGCACCCCCGACGCCGCCGCCCGCACGCTCCTCGAAGAGCGCTCGCCGTCCGCCGTCGCCACCCGCATCAAGGTCCCCACCCTCCTGATCCAGGGCCAGACCGACTCCCTCTTCACCCTCGCCCAGTCCGACGCCGCCGAGAAGGCGATCCGCGCCAACGGCGCGCCCGTCGACGTCGACTGGATCGCGGGCGGCCACGACGGCGGCGACATGGAGACCAGCCGTGTGCAGGCCCGGGTGACCGACTGGTTCGACCGGTACCTCAAGGGCGACAAGTCCGCCGACACCGGCCCCGCCTTCCGCGTCACCCGCACCGGCGGCGTCGACTCCACCGACGGCGCCGCCCAACTCCGCGGCGCGAGCGCGGACAGCTACCCCGGCCTGACCAGCGGCGAGCACGCGTTCCCCCTGACCGGCCGCCGCGCCGAGCAGTCCTTCGCCAACCCGGCCGGCGCCAACCCGCCCGCCGTCTCCGCCCTGCCCGGCCTCGGCGGCGGCGGCCTCTCCCAGCTCTCCGCCCTCGGCGTCGGCGTCTCCCTCGACTTCCCCGGCCAGTACGCCGCCTACGACTCCGCACCGGTCACCGGCGACCTGCGCGTCACCGGCTCCCCGAAGGTCACCGTCCACGTGAGGTCGACGACCGACACGGCCGTCCTCTTCGCCAAGGTCTACGACGTCGGCGCCGACGGCGCCCAGCAGGTGCTGCCCTCCCAGCTCGTCGCCCCGGTCCGCGTCGACGGCGCCAAGGCGGGCAAGGACGTCACGATCACCCTCCCGGCGATCGACCACAAGGTCGACGACGGCCACCGCCTGCGCCTGGTCCTCGCCTCCACCGACCTCGGCTACGCCTCCCCGCTCACCCCGGCGACGTACACCGTCTCCCTGAAGAGCGACCTCGAGGTCCCCACCGCCCCCGCCGTGACGACAGCGGCGGCCACGCTCCCGTCCTGGGTCTGGTGGCTGCCCCTCACCGGCGCGGCGATCGCCCTCGCCCTGCTCCTGACGGCCCGCCGCCGCACCGCCACCCCCGCCCCGGACCCGGCCCTCGCCGAGGTCCCGCTCCAGATCACCGACCTGAGCAAGAAGTACGCGAACGGCGACCGCTACAGCGTCCGCGACCTCTCCTTCCGCGTCGAGAAGGGCCAGGTCCTCGGCCTCCTCGGGCCGAACGGCGCGGGCAAGACGACCACCCTGCGCATGCTGATGGGCCTCATCAGGCCCGACGCCGGCGAGATCCACGTCTTCGGCCACGCCATCCGCCCCGGCGCCCCCGTCCTGTCCCGCGTCGGCTCCTTCGTCGAGGGCGCCGGCTTCCTCCCGCACCTCTCCGGGCGCGAGAACCTGGAGCTGTACTGGCAGGCCACCGGCCGCCCGGCCGCCGACGCCCACCTCGCGGAGGCCCTGGAGATCGCCGGCCTCGGCGACGCCCTCGCCCGCGCGGTCCGCACCTACTCCCAGGGCATGCGCCAGCGCCTGGCCATCGCCCAGGCCATGCTGGGCCTCCCGGACCTGCTCATCCTCGACGAGCCGACCAACGGCCTCGACCCGCCGCAGATCCGCGAGATGCGCGAGGTGATGATCCGCTACGCGGCCGCCGGCCGCACGGTGATCGTCTCCAGCCATCTGCTGTCCGAGGTCGAGCAGACCTGCACGCACCTCGTCGTCATGGACCGCGGCAAGCTGGTCCAGGCCGGCCCGGTCGCCGAGATCGTCGGCTCCGGCGACACCCTCCTCGTCGGCACCGCCGCCCCCGTGACCGAGCCGCTCGCCGAGAAGATCGCAGCCCTGCCCGGCGTGGCCTCCGCGGTCCCCGCCGACGACGGCCTGCTGATCCGCCTGGACACCGACGGCACCGCCCACCACCTGGTCGCCGAACTCGTCCGGCTCGACGTGCCCGTGACGTCGGTCGGCCCGCACCGCCGCCTGGAGGACGCCTTCCTCACCCTGATCGGAGGTTCCGCATGAGCACGCTCACCGAGGTCGCCTCCGGCTACCAGGCGGGCCGCACACTGCCGCTGCGCGTCGAACTGGTCCGCCAGCTCAAGCGCCGCCGCACGCTGATCATGGGCGGCATCCTCGCCGTCCTGCCGTTCGTCCTGCTCATCGCCTTCGCGATCGGCGGCGAGCCCGGCGGCCGCAACGACCGGGTCACCCTGATGGACACGGCGACCGCGTCCGGCGCCAACTTCGCCGCCGTCAACCTGTTCGTGTCGGCGGGCTTCCTGCTCGTCATCCCGGTCGCCCTGTTCTGCGGCGACACGGTCGCCTCGGAGGCCGGCTGGTCCTCCCTGCGCTACCTCCTCGCCGCGCCCGTGCCCCGGGCCCGGCTGCTGTGGTCCAAGCTCGTCGTCGGCCTCGGCCTCAGCCTCGCCGCGATGGTCCTGCTCCCGGTCGTCGCCCTCGCCGTCGGCACCGCCGCCTACGGCTGGGGCCCACTGGAACTGCCCACCGGCGGCGCCCTCGACCCGGGCACCGCGGCCGGCCGGCTCGTGATCGTCGTCGGGTACGTCTTCGTCTCCCAACTGGTCACCGCAGGCCTGGCGTTCTGGCTCTCGACGAAGACCGACGCGCCCCTCGGCGCGGTCGGCGGCGCGGTCGGCCTGACCATCGTCGGCAACGTCCTCGACGCCGTCACCGCCCTCGGTGACTGGCGCGACTTCCTGCCCGCGCACTGGCAGTTCGCCTGGGCCGACGCCGTCCAGCCCACCCCCGAGTGGTCCGGCATGATCCAGGGCACCGCCGTCTCCGTGACCTATGCCCTGATCCTCTTCGCCCTGGCCTTCCGCGGCTTCGCCCGCAAGGACGTCGTCTCGTAACCCGAACACCCCGAACACACTGGACGCATACGAAACGGCGGGTCACCGGAGAACCGGTGACCCGCCGTCGCGGTACGTCAGGGTGAGGCTCAGCCGTTGCCCGCGCCGTTGCCCGAGAGGGCCGAGATGTCGTCCAGGATGTGCGACAGCGGCTCGTCGCCCTTGGCCTGGGTGCTGTTCTCGACACACTGCTGGTTCTGCGGGGCCGACAGGATCGGGATGTCCTGCACGCCGATGTTGAGGGCCGCGATGATCGACTGGGCGTTGACCTTGGCCGGCAGGCCGATGCACGGCTTGTTCAGCGAACCCTGGACCAGCGAGAGCTGCGGGCTCATGTCGCCGAAGGTCGCCGAGTTGCCGAACTCCGACGAGGCGCCGTTGCCGCTGGCGGACGTGGTGCCGCTGTCGTCACCGATGGCCAGGGCCTG
>NZ_FOFF01000071.1 GCF_900110755.1 Streptomyces sp. yr375 | reverse complement strand
CGCTGCTGCTCCTGACCGCGGCGCTGGCCGTCGTCGGCGGCCGGGATCTCGCGGCCGCCGCTGACGGCCCGGTCCGCGGGCGTCGGCACGGTGTCAGCCGGTCGGTCCAGGTAGCGGACGCCCTCCGGGCTGTCGCGACCGGGCAGTGCCCCAACGGCCCGTCTCCGCCCGGATTTTCGGAGCGGCCCGGCCAGGGTTGCTGGAGCTCCTGACCGGGCGGCTGCCCGAGCTGCGCGGCCCCGTGGTCTCCCTGTCGGGGTCCAGGGGGAACGCGGTCGGGGCCCGGAGGGAAGACTCTCCGGGCCCCGACCGTGTTGTTGCTTACGCGCCGCTCTCGCGGAGCATGTCCTCGCGTTCGACGAGCTTCACGCGTGCGCGGCCCTGGGGCTCGCCCAGTGCCTTTTCGGCGGCGTCCAGCTTGTACCAGCCCTCCCAGGTGGTGAAGCGGATCTCGCGCTCGGCGAGGAACGCCTCCACCGCCGCCGGGTCGGGCGAGACGGGCGTGTGCAGACGGCCGCCCGCGTGGTCGGCGAGCAGGTTCGCCACCGTCTCGTTCGCGTCGCCCTTGGTGTGGCCGATGAGACCGACCGGGCCGCGCCGGATCCAGCCCGTCACGTACGTGGACTGCAGGTGCGCGCCGGACTCCTCGATGACCCGGCCGCCCTCGTCCGGGACCGTGCCCGAGTCGAGGTCCCAGGGCAGCTTCGGCAGCTTCTCGGAGAGGTAGCCGACGGCGCGGTAGATCGCCGTGACGTCCCAGTCCTTGAACTCGCCGGTGCCCTTGACGTTGCCCGTGCCGTCCAGGGCGGTGCGCTCGGTGCGCAGGCCGACGACCTTGCCGTCCTCGCCGAGGATCTCCGACGGGGACTCGAAGAAGTGCAGGAACAGCTTGTGCGGGCGGTCGCCGACATCGCGGATCGCCCAGTTCTCCAGCGTCTTGGCGACCATGTCGGCCTGCTTGTTGCCGCGCCGGGTCGCGATCGAGCCGTCGTCGTAGTCGATGTCCTCCGGGTCGACGATGACCTCGATGTTCGGGGAGTGGTCCAGCTCCCGCAGCTCCATCGGGGAGAACTTCGCCTGCGCCGGGCCACGGCGGCCGAAGACGTGGACCTCCAGCGCCTTGTTGGCCTTCAGGCCCTCGTAGACGTTCGGCGGGATCTCCGTGGGCAGTAGCTCGTCCGCCGTCTTGGCCAGAACGCGTGCCACGTCGAGAGCGACGTTGCCGACGCCCAGGACCGCGACCTTCTCGGCCTCCAGGGGCCAGGTGCGCGGCACGTCCGGGTGGCCGTCGTACCAGGAGACGAAGTCCGCGGCCCCGTACGAGCCGGCCAGCTCGACGCCCGGGAGCGCCAGCTCGCGGTCGGCCGTCGCGCCGGTGGAGAAGATCACCGCGTCGTAGAAGGCGCGCAGGTCGTCCAGGCTGATGTCGGTCGGGTAGTCGACGTTGCCGAAGAGACGGATCTGCGGCTTGTCGAGAACCTGGTGCAGGGCCGTGATGATGCCCTTGATGCGCGGGTGGTCCGGGGCGACGCCGTAACGGATCAGGCCGAACGGGGCCGGCATGCGCTCGAAGAGGTCGATGGAGACACCAGGGTCGGCGGCCACATCGGACTTGAGCAGCGCGTCGGCGGCGTAGATCCCGGCGGGGCCGGCTCCGACAATGGCTACCCGCAGGGGGCGGGGCATGATCAGGTTCCCTTCGAGTGGCGACAGATCGACTCGGGGGAAGCCTAAACTCAGGCAAGCCTAACCCGGTAGGCGGGTCCGGTCTATGAACTCATAAACGTCATTTATGAGCCATCGGGCAGTGGTTGCTCCGCCCAGATGACCTTGCCCTTGGGGGTGTAGCGGGTGCCCCAGCGGTCGGTGAGCTGGGCCACCAGGAACAGTCCGCGCCCGCCCTCGTCGGTCATGGCCGCGTACCGCAGGTGCGGCGAGGTGCTGCTGCTGTCGGAGACCTCGCAGATCAGGGTCCGGTCGCGCAGCAGCCGGACGCCCACCGGCGCACCGCCGTAGCGGATCGCGTTGGTGACCAGTTCGCTCAGGATCAGCTCCGTCGTGAACGACAGCTCCGCCAGGTCCCAGCGCGCCAACTGCCGGGCCACCGCCGCCCGCACCTCGCCCACCGCCGCCGGGTCGACCGGTACGTCCCACTCGGCGACCCGGTCGGCGTCCAGCGCCCGGGTGCGCGCCACGATCAGCGCGATGTCGTCGTTCGGGCGGGCCGGCAGCAGGGCGTCCAGGACGCCCTGGCAGGTCTCCTCGGGCGAGCCGTCGGCGCCCTGCTCCAGGGCGGTGCGCAGCAGCTCCAGACCGGTGTCGATGTCCCGCTCCCGGTCCTCCACCAGCCCGTCCGTGTACAGCACCAGCGAGCTGCCCTCGGCGAGCTCCAGCTCGACCGTCTCGAACGGTAGCCCGCCCAGCCCCAGCGGCAGCCCGGCGGGCACCTCGGGGTACTCGACCCGGCCGTCGGGATGGACCAGCGCCGGCGGCGGATGCCCGGCGCGGGCCACGGTGCAGCGCCGGGTCACCGGATCGTAGATCGCGTACAGACAGGTCGCCCCCGAGACGGGCTCGCCCGCGCCGTCGGCCGCCTCGTCCTGGTCGATCCGGGCCACCAACTCGTCGAGCAGCCCCAGGAGTTCCTCAGGCCCGAGGTCCAGGGCGGAGAAGTTGTGGACGGCGGTGCGCAGCCGGCCCATGGTGGCCGCCGCGTGCAGCCCGTGCCCCACCACGTCGCCGACGACGAGCGCGACCCGGGTCCCCGACAGCGGCAGCACGTCGAACCAGTCGCCGCCCACCCCCGCCTGGGCGGGCAGATAGCGGTAGGCGATGTCCAGGGCGTTCTGCTCGGGCAGGGTGCGCGGCAGCAGACTCCGCTGCAGCGTGACGGCCATGCCGTGCTCGCGGGTGAAGCGGCGCGCGTTGTCGATGGAGATCGCGGCCCGCGCCACCAGCTCCTCCGCGAGCACCACCTCGTCCGGGTCGAAGGGATCCGGCCGCTCCGACCGCCAGAAACTGACCACGCCCAGCATCAGCGCACCGGCCCGCACGGGCACGGTGATCAGCGAGTGGATGCCGAACTCCACGACCTGCTCGGTCCGTTCGAGATCCTGGGCCCGCCACCCCGGCGACCGGGAGAGGTGCGCCTCCAGGACCGCCCGCCGGCCGCCGAGACTGCGGGCCTGCGGGGCGGAGTCCACGAACCGGATCCGCTCGCCCACCGCGTACAGCGGCGCGCCCTTGCGGATCGCGCTCAGCGCCGTGCGCCGCAGCGCGCCCCGCGCCTCCGGCTCCTCGCCGGCCAGCACGGCGTCGTACAGGTCTACGGTCGCGAAGTCCGCGAACCTCGGCACGGCCAGCTCCGTCAGCTCCTCCGCCGTGCGGGCCACGTCCAGGCTCGTGCCGATGCCGACCCCGGCCGCGTACAGCATGTCGAGGCGCTCGCGGGCCGCCTCCGCCCGGCCGGACAGGGCGCGCAGCTCCGTGGAGTCACGCAGCGTGGCGACGCTGCCGGCCGGTCCGCCCGCCAGGTCGGTGGGCCGCTGGTTGATCGCCAGCAGCCGGTCCCCGACGAGGTGCACCTCGTCCGTGACCATCCGCCCGGAGGCCAGCAGCTCGGCGGTGTCGCGGTCCAGCCCCAGATCGAGGACCTGCCGGAGCTCGGCGTCCGGCGGCAGGTCGAGCAGCCGCTGCGCCTCGTCGTTGGCGAGCAGCAGATCGCCCTCCGCGCCGACGATGATCACGCCTTCCCGCACGGAGTGCAGCACCGCGTCGTGGTGCTCGTACATGCGGGTCATCTCGCGCGGGCCCAGGCCGTGCGTCTGGCGCAGCAGGCGGCGGCTGACCAGCGCGGTGCTCGCGGTGGCCAGCACGAGGGCGACGCCGGCGCTGCCCAGGACCAGCGGCAACTGGTGGTCGGCGTTGCCCCCGACGTGCGCGGTGGTGATCCCGGACGACACCAGCCCGACCACCTTCCCGTCGGGCGCTTTCACCGGTACGACGGCCTGGACCAGCCGCCCTATGGTCCCGTCGACCACCTCGACGACGACGCCGCCGTCCAGCGCCGGCTGGATGGTCCCGACGAACTTCTTGCCGATGCGGTCCGGCTTGGGGTGGGTGTAACGGATGCCGTCGGCGTTCATGACGACGATGAAGTCCATGTCCGAGGCCTTGCGGGCGGCCTCGGCGCGGGGCTGGAGCACGGCCGTCGGATCCGGGCTCGCCAGCGCCGCGACCATGCCCGGCGCGTTCGCGAAGGTCTCCGCGACGGCGACGGAGCGGTTGCGGGCCTCCTGCGTGGTGTCGTGCCGCACCTGGAGCAGCAGCGCCACCACGGCGGCCACGACCAGCAGCAGCACGATGACCACTTGCAGGACGAACACCTGCGCGGCGAGACTGCGCCCGCCCAACGCGGACTCGGGCGTACGCCGGATCCCCGGGCCCCGGGGACGACGGGCCGGCCGGGCATCCGAGCGCCCCAGGAGTCGGACCATGTGCCATGTCTACACTGCCCGGCCCCGTGAGGCGAGAGGCATCACGGAGCGTCACGGGCCGCGACGTTCACCCGTGGCCCGGCAAATTTCCGTCGTCGGCGCGCCGGGTGGCCAGTAGCAGGGCGATGTCGTCGGGCCGGTCGGCGGCCTGCCGGGCCGTCGCGGTGAGCCGGTCCGCGACCTCCGCGAGGGGACGTCCGACGGGGCCCTCGGCTCCGGCCAGGACCGTGCGCAGCGCCATGATGCCCTCGTCGATGTCATGGCCCGGCCGCTCGACCAGCCCGTCCGTGTACAGGGCGAGGATCGCGCCCGGCTCCAGCCGTAGTTCCGTCACCGGGTAGTGGGCGCGCGGGTCCACCCCGAGGACCACGCCGCCGGGCAGCTCCACGACCTCGGTTCGCCCGTCGGGGTGGCGCAGCAGCGGCGGCAGATGCCCGGCGCGGGCCGCCCGGGCCAGCCCGGTGGCCGGATCCAGCCGGACGTAGCAGCAGCTCGCGAACTGGCCGGGGTCCAGGTCGATGAGGAGATGGTTCGTACCGCCCATGACCTCTTCCGGGGGCCGGTCGCCGAGCGCGAACGCCCGTACCGCGCTGCGCAGTTGCCCCATGGTGGCCGCCGCCTGCACCCCGTGCCCCTGGACGTCGCCGATGACCAGGGCCAGCCCGTCCCCGGCCTCCACGACGTCGTACCAGTCGCCGCCCACGTCCATGCCCTCCGTGCCCGGCAGATAGCGGCCTGCGGTCTCCACGCGCGGGTGCTGCGACAGCCGCCGGGGGAGCAGCGCCTGCTGGAGCCCGCGGGCGAGGGCCGCCTCCGTGTCGTAGCGCTGGGCCTTCTCCATGGCGTGGGCGATCAGTCCGGCGAGCGCGGTCAGTACGGTGCGCTCCTCCGAGGTGAAGCCGCGTCGGCCGTCGAAGCCGAGGATGCACGAGCCGACCGGGCGGCCGGAGGCGATCAGCGGGAGGAAGGCGCGGGCCCCCTCGGTCGCGTCCAGGGCGATGCCCGGATAGGCGGCGGCGAGCTGCTGCATCGAGTCGAAGAAGAGCGGACGGCCCGTGGTGAGCGTCTCCACGCCGGGCAGCCGGGCGTCCAGCCCCACCCCCTCGAACGGCGCCAGGAACCCTTCGGGGAAGCCGGACTCCCACGCCAGGTACAGGTGCCGCTCCTGGAGCAGGTAGATCGCCAGCCGACGGCCGCCGAACGCCGGCAGCAGCTCCTTCATGACCACCGCCGACACCTGCCGGGCGGTCACCGCCTCGGTCAGCGCGATGGCCAGCACGATCGGCCGGTACAGCGGGGCCGTCGCGGCGGCGGCGTCCGGCAGGGGCGGCTCCGGGCCGGCCGGCTCGGGTGCCGCGTCGTCCGGCACCCGGTTCGCCGGGACCGCCGTACAGGTCACCAGATCCGCGCCGGGATACAGGGACACGCGCAGCCAGTCGCCCTCGTACGGGCGCGGGACGGCGAGCGGGTCGTCGGCGGCTGGCAGCCGTACGTGGAAGTGCGCGGGCTCCGGCGTCAGCAGCGCGCCCCGCAGGTGCTCCTCGCACGTCGGTTGGGTCAGCCACGGCACGGCCTCCCACAGCGACCGGCCGACCAGCCGGTCCCGCGCCACGCCCAGCAGGTGCCCGGCGCGAGGATTGGCGTAGACGACGAGCCCGAGCCGGTCGAGACAGAACACGCCCTCCGGGAGAAGATCGGCGGCTCCGTCGGCCAGCGCGCCCTGCCCGGGATCGAGGAGCACACCGGCGACGGGCCGGAGCGCGTCGGAGGCATCGGCCGGACCAGCCACGCCCACGCCCGTCGCCTGCCACAGCTCCAGCAGCCGCAGGCCGCCCTCGGTGGTGCGCACCTGGATCGGCAGCGGCGAGGGAGGACCCTGGGCCGTCCGGCGCAGCAGACCGGGCAGCCGGTGGGCGTCCGTCGGGTCGACGGCCCGAGCCAGGGCGTCCAGCGTGGCCGGGGGCTCGCCCGGCGGCAGCCCGAGCAGGGCGCGGGCCTGCCGGTCCATGGTCACGGCGTCGGTCGCCGGGTCCCACGAGAACCGCCCGACCCGCCCCGGCGCCGCTCCCGCCGTCGGCGGCCGCACGCACAGCGGCTCGTCGTCCCAGGTCACGGCCTCGCCGGCCGCTTCAAGCCGCAGCAGAGCCACGCCCAGCGCGGCCGCCACGACCGACAGCCGCTCACGCTCCGCCAGCACCTCCGCCGCGTCGCCCACCGCCGGGAGCAGCACGGTCAGCACCCCGAAGGACCGCCCGTCCGCCACGACGGGCACATACAGCGAACCGAACTGGAAGGGCAGCCCCGCCGCGAACTGGGCGTACCGGCGCATCACCTCCGTGGCGTTCGCCAGCACCACCGGCACACCCGTCCGGAACACGTCGGCCACCGGGAACGGCCGGTCCACGTTCATCCGCCACCAGGGACGGAACAGCGGCCCGGGCAGCCCCGACAGGACCGCGAGCCGCAGCAGCCCGGGCGTGGCCGAGCACAGGTACACCCCACCGGCGCGCCCGTCCGTCACCCGCAGCGCGTCCGCCACGGCCCCGGTCAGCAGCACGGACGACGCCCCGGACGGCTCCCCCTCGTCCCCGGCGCTCCCAGTCATCGCCCCTACCTCGTCCATGCGCCGCCGCTTGGTCGACACAGCAAGAATGCGCCACACCAGGCCGGACATGCATCCGCACACGGCCCGCCGGGCGGCGGCCGGGTTGTGGCTGGGCTGCCATGGGGCTGCCGTGGGTTCGTGGCCGGGCTGCCGTCGGGTCGGCGGCAGCCGCACCCGGTCCGCCTGGCCGTCGGAGGGCTGTCGTCGGGCGGGTTGTTGGCAGGGCTGTTGTCGTGCTGTCGTCGGGCCGGTTGTCGGCAGGGCTGTTGTCGTGGTGCTGCTTGGCCGCCGTTGGGCCGACTGGGCCGGATGTGCATCCGCACGCGCCCCGCCCGGCCGTGGCCCGGCCGTGGCCGCGCTGCCGTCTGGCCGTTGTCGGGCTGCTGTCGGGTCGGCGGCAGCCGCATCCGGTCGGCTTGGCCGTCGCCGGGCGGTCGTAGGGCCGGTTGTCGGCTTGGCCGTTGTCGGGCTGCTGCTGGGCCGACCTGGCCGGATGTGCATCCGCACGCGCTCGGCCCGGCCGTGGCCCGGCCGTCGCCGGGCCGTCTGTCGGCCGGGCTACTGCCCGGCCGCTGCCCGGCCGCTGCCCGGCCGTCGATCCGGCGGCCGTCAGGCCGCCGTGGGGTGCAAGGTGCTTCTCGCGAGTTCGTAGGCCGGGAGCATTGCCTCGTGTTCGGTGGTGTCCAGGCCGCCGAGGTGTAGGACGACGGGGCCCGCGGCGGTGCTGACGGCGAGTGCGCGTTCCTTCTTGCTCTCCTCCATCAGTTTGCTCGTGGTGATGTACTCGACCTCCGCGCCGGTGACGTCGTCCGTCGTGAACGTGCGGTACTTCGCCCCGCTCGCTTCCTGCTCGGCGGCCACGAACTTCTCCAGTACGGCGCGCGGGTCGGTGTCGCCCGGCTCGCCGGTCCACACCCGCAGGAACCCGATCTTCCCGGCGGGCTTCGCGTCGATCTCGCAGGCCATGGTGACCGGGCCCTGCCGCACGAACGCGTCGGCGAGTTCGGCCAGGTCGCCGGTGGCGGCGCTCGCCTCCTCGGCGGCGACGGCCTCCGCCTTCCAGGACTCGGCGATGTCGAAGGTGACGGGAAGCTCGCAGGCCGACCCGGAGGCCCCGACGGACCCGCCGCGCACAGCGACAGCGACCTTCGCGGTGGCCTTCGCCGATGCTCCGGACGTCCCCGACGCGCCGCTGTCCGAGGTCCCGCCCTCGGCCGCGCACCCCGTCGCCAGCACCGTCAGCAGCCCTGCCGCCATCCCCGTCACCAGGGCCGTTCTCGTCGGTCTCCGTCCCATGCGTCCCACGTTCCCCGCCCCGAAGCGCACCGCTGTGTCTCCTCTCGCCGCCGGCCGGATGCCGGCGGAGCACTGTAACCGAGGGCCCCGCGACCGCTCGCTCGCACGGACGAGTGACGTGTCGTCACATTCGCCACCCGGAGGGGAAGCCATAGCGGCATGAGCACGACCGCGCCGATCGTCACGGGCCGACTTCCCATCGTTTCCCCCGCCGTTTCCTCCTCCGCCGCTTCCTCCGCTCACAAGGGGCTCACCACATGGCCGAGTTGACCCGCCGTAGACTCCTGGGCTCCGCGACGGGCGCGCTGGGCGCCGCCGCGGCCCTCTCCCTCCTCCCGCCGAGCGTCCAGCAGGCCGTCGCGGCCGAACCGCCCCGCCGCGGCTCGCTCGCCGAGATCGAACACGTCGTGCTGCTCATGCAGGAGAATCGTTCGTTCGACCACTACTTCGGCACCCTCGCCGGCGTACGCGGCTTCGCCGACCCCGAGGCGCTCACCCTCGCCAGCGGGCGGTCCGTCTTCCACCAGCCCGACGCCCAGAACCCGAAGGGCTACCTGCTCCCCTTCCACCTGGACACCCACACCTCCAGCGCCCAGGCCATCCCGTCCACCAGCCACGCCTGGTCGGTCCAGCACGAGGCGTGGAACGGCGGCCGGATGGACAACTGGCTGCCCGCCCACCGCAAGGCCGACGGCGCCGACGGCCCCTACGTCATGGGCTACTACACGCGCGACGACATCCCGTTCCAGTTCGCGCTGGCCGAGACCTTCACCGTCTGCGACCACTACTTCTGCTCGGTCCTCGGCCCGACCTGGCCCAACCGCCTGATGTGGATGACCGGCACCATCGACCCCGACGGCGGCCGGGGCGGCCCCGTCGTCCGCAACTTCGCGCCCACGCCGTTCGCCTGGACGACGTACGCCGAACGGCTCCAGGCGGCCGGCGTCGACTGGCGGGTGTACCAGCAGGAGGACGACTACGGCTGCAACCTGCTGGAGCAGTTCGCCGCGTTCAAGAACGCGCGACCGGGCTCCGAACTGTACGAGCGGGGCGTACGGGCGCAGCCGGAGGGCACGTTCGAGGACGACGCCCGCAACGACCGGCTGCCGACGGTGTCCTGGCTGGTGCCGCCGGGCCACCAGTCGGAGCACCCGGACTACCTGCCGGCGGCCGGCGCGGCCTTCGTCGCCTCGAAGATCGAGGCCATCGCGGCCAACCCGGAGGTCTGGCGCAAGACCGCGTTCATCCTCAACTATGACGAGAACGACGGCCTGTTCGACCATGTGCCGCCGCCGACCCCGCCCGCCGGGACGCCCGGCGAGTTCGTCGCCGGGCTGCCGGTCGGCGGCGGCTTCCGGGTCCCCGCGATCATCGTCTCGCCGTGGACCGTGGGCGGCTGGGTGGCCTCGGAGCGCTTCGACCACACCTCCGCCCTGCGCCTGCTGGAACGGGTCACCGGCGTCGCGGAGCCCAACATCAGCGCCTGGCGCCGCCGCACCTTCGGCGACTTCACCTCCGCCTTCCGCTTCGAGGACGCCCGCCCGCTCGCACCGGTCCTGCCCGACGACACGGCGGAGCAGTTGCTGACGGCGCAGCAGGAGGTCGCCACCCTGCCCAAGCCCACCCTGCCGGGCGCCGAGCAGACCTTCCCCTACCAGGAGACGAGCCGCCACCCGCAGCGCTGACCCGGCCGGGGTCGCTCATGGGTACGCGACGGCGTCCGGCGGTTCTGCGCGCGTAGACAGCGGGCTGCCCTGAGACAGGAAGAACAGGGCGCAGATCCGCAGCGGCTCCGGCTCCCGGTTCTCCGCCCGGTGCACGCCCTGCGGCCCCACCGGCTCGACGATGCACCCGCCGGCGGGCGTCACGCACTCGGACCCGTCCGCCAGGGTCCGGGTCAGGACGCCCGCCGTCACCACGGCGACGACCCGCCCCTCGTGGTAGTGCCAGGGCAGCGAGCCGCCCGGCGGCACCTCGTAGTCCGCCACCACCACCCTGGTGTCCGCCGGCACGGCCAGCGCGAGCCGCTCGGTGAGCAGGCCGTCGGCGAGCAGCGCCGGTACGGGTTCGACGCTACGTAACCTTGCCGTTGTCATGTTCCGCTGGTCAGTGCGTTCCACAGAGGTGAGATTA
This sequence comes from Streptomyces sp. yr375, assembly GCF_900110755.1. Taxonomy (GTDB): domain Bacteria; phylum Actinomycetota; class Actinomycetes; order Streptomycetales; family Streptomycetaceae; genus Streptomyces. The sequence continues at coordinate 20,340 of NZ_FOFF01000071.1, read as the reverse complement.
ACCCACTTGAGTTACGGTGGCGTGACCGGGTGTCATGGAGTGCCCCGGGGAAGTGTGAGATAGACGGCTTGCGAACGGAGTGATCCTCGCGAGCCGTCTTCGCGTCTTCCAGGGCGTGACTCGTACGAAAACATCGTGCGACGAGTGGGTGGGGGGAGACCTTGAGCATCCTGCGTCCGGAAGTGGAGCGGCCTCGCGACAGAGCCGCAGCGGCTGAGCCCCGGGACGGCCGGTCCGAGGACAGGCCGCGCCGCGGCATAGCCGCGACACTCGCCCGCGCGGCCAGGTTCGTCGGCCGGACCCTGCGCGGCGAGTGGTACGGCATCGTCGTCGACCCCCTACGGCAACTGCGCCAGCGCGGTCCGGCCGCCCTGCTGCTGGCGTTCGTGGCCTGCGCGGGCGTGATCTTCTTCCACGCCATAGCCCAGCACCCCAGCGGCGCGACGGTGGTACGGCTCATCGGTGGCGTCCAGGGCGACCTGCCCCTGTGGCTGGCCCTGCTGCGCACCCCCGTCTCCCTCTACGTCCCGGCGCTCGACCTGCCGGTGTGGGCGGGCATCACCCAACTGTTCCTCGCCTTCGCGCTGGCCGAACTGTCCCTGGGCCGCCGCAGGACCCTGCTGGTCGCCTACGCGTCGACGCTCGCGGGCACCCTCACGGTGCGGCTGATGATGGCGCTGGGGCCGGGCTGGTGGGGCATCGGACTGCCGCCCGAGGTCGGCCAGGTGCTCGACACCGGCCCTTCCGCCGCCGTCGTCGGACTGTTCACGTACCTCTCGGTCGTCCGCCACGCGCCCATCGTGTTCACGCTCACCGGCGGCTCGATGGTGCTCGAGTCGATCGCCAAGCCCAACCTCGCCGGCCGCGAGCACCTGATCGCGGTGGCCGCCGCCCTCGTCCTCGGCCTGCTCCACGAGCGGTCCCGCCGCCGACGCCAGGCCCTCGCCCGACCTGCGGATACGCTGGCCGCATGACCGAGAACCCGCCGCCCTGCCCCCGCTGCTCCTGCGCGTACACGTACGAGATGAACGCCCTCGTGGTCTGCCCGGAGTGCGGCCACGAGTGGGTGCCCGCCGAGGGCGCGGCGGACGCCGGTGCCGTCGGTGCCGTCGCGGAGAAGGTCGTCCGGGACTCCGTGGGCAACGTTCTCCAGGACGGCGACTCCGTGGTCGTCGTCAAGGCGCTCAAGGTCAAGGGCAGCTCCTCAGGCATCAAGGCCGGCACCAAGGTGCGCGGCATCCGCCTCGTCGACGGCGTGGACGGGCACGACATCGACTGCAGGATCGACGGCTTCGGGGCCATGCAGCTCAAGTCGAGCGTGGTCAAGAAGTCCTGACCGGCCGCCCCCGACCTCCGTGGCGGCCACCACGTCCACGGTGATTCCCGTCGCTCCGCGCAGCCAATTCGGGTACTCCCGCCCGCAACCGACCGCCCCGGCACCCGGCCGCGCGGTATACGTCGCTCGAACCGCGCGCGACGACGGGAGACCCATGAAGCACACGGAACACGCCGAACACACGCAGTACACAGCATCCGCTGAGTCCGCTGAGTACTACGACCTCGGTACCCACAGCCGGTCCGTGACGACCTCGTCCGGCGAGGCGCAACTGTGGTTCGACCGGGGGCTGGTCTGGTCGTACGGCTTCCATCACGAGGAGGCCGTCGCCTGTTTCGAGGCGGCGGTCCGCGCCGATCCCGACTGCGCCATGGCCCACTGGGGCATCGCCTACGCGCTCGGCCCCAACTACAACAAACCGTGGGAGTTCTTCGACGACCAGGACCTGGAACGGACCGTCGCCCGCACCCACGCCGCCGTCGAACGCGCCCATCAGAAGGCCGCGGCCGGCGCCACCCCCGTCGAACGCGCCCTGATCGGCGCGCTGCGCGCCCGTTACCCGCAGACGCGCCCCGCGCAGGACTGCGCCGTATGGAACGAGCCCTACGCCGACGCCATGCGCGCCGTCCACGAACTGGCCCCCGACGACCTCGACGTCGCCGCTCTGTACGCCGACGCCCTGATGAACCTCACCCCCTGGCAACTGTGGGACCCGCGCACGGGCGAGCCCGCCGAGGGCGCCCGCACCCGGGAGGCGAAGGCGGTGCTCGACCGCGCCCTCGCCGACGACGCGGCGACCCGGCACCCGGGCGTCCTGCACTTCTACATCCACCTCATGGAGATGTCGCCCACCCCGGAGGCCGCCCTCCTGGTCGCCGACCGGCTGCGCGGCCTGGTGCCCGACGCCGGGCATCTCCAGCACATGCCCTCGCACCTGGACGTGCTGTGCGGCGACTACCGCCGCGTCGTCACCGACAACACGGCCGCGATCGCCGCCGACGAGAAGTACCGGGCGCGCTCCGGGGCGATGAACTTCTACACGCTGTACCGGTCGCACGACTACCACTTCAAGATCTACGGAGCGATGTTCCTCGGCCGGTTCGGGACCGCCCTGGAGACGGCGGAACTCCTGGAGGCCTCCATCCCGGAGGAACTGCTGAGGGTGGAGAGCCCGCCCATGGCCGACTGGCTGGAGGCGTTCCTCGGCATGCGCTTCCACGTGCTGATCCGCTTCGGCCGCTGGCAGGACGTCCTCGACGTACCGCCGCCCGCCGACCCGGTCCTGTACAGCGTGACCTCCGCGCTGCGCCACTACGCCCGGGGCGTCGCGCTCTCCGCCACCGGCCGGGTCCAGCGGGCCGAGGCCGAACGCGCCCTGTTCCGTGCGGCGGTCGACCGCGTGCCGGAGACCCGCATGCTGTTCAACAACACCTGCCGGGACGTCCTCGCCATCGCGTCCGCCATGCTCGACGGCGAACTGGAGTACCGCAAGGGCCACCACGACCTCGCCTTCGCCGCCCTGGAACGGTCCGTCGAACTCGACGACGCCCTCCCCTACGACGAGCCCTGGGGCTGGATGCAGCCCACCCGGCACGCCTACGGCGCCCTGCTGCTGGAGCAGGGCCGGATCGCTGAGGCCGAGGCGGTCTACCGCGCCGACCTCGGACTCGACGACACACTGCCCCGCCCCTCCCAGCACCCCGGCAACGTCTGGTCCCTGCACGGCCTGCACGAGTGCCTGGTCCGGCAGGGCAAGACGGCCGAGGCGCGGATCGTGGCCCACCAGTTGAAGTTCGCCGCCGCCCTGGCCGACGTACCCGTACAGGCCTCCTGCTTCTGCCGCCTCGACACAGACACGGGTACCGACACGGGCACAGGTACCGGCACCGGGTCCGTGGTCACGCCCGGGTGCTGTGCCATGGACAATTGATCGAGAGATGAACGAGACACGTGGATCGAAGTGGGCGCTGCCGCACCTCGGCGCGGCGCACCAGGACGCCGTCGCCCGTGCGCGGGGCTGGGCCCAGTTGGCGCTGGTCCTGGTGGCCGGCTGTGTCGCGGTGGTGATGGTGGGCGCGTCGTCCGGCGGCTGGCTGATCCTGCTCACCGGATTCGCCCTCCTCGCGCTGGCCGGGGCGGGCGTGTGGTGGATGCTGGCGCACCGGGGCGGAGCCCGCCTGCTCGGCGGCCTGCTGGCGGTCGCCGCGCCCCTGGGCGTCATGGTGCTGTACGCCCTGTCCGGTCTGTGGCCGGTGGCGGTGGGCGCGGTCGCCCTGTGGGCGGGGGCCCTGGCCTCGGCCCGCGCCTCCCTGCGCAGTGTGCGCCGCCCCAAGGGCACGCACGGCCGCAGGACCCCGCCGCCGCGCCGACCCGTCCTGATCATGAACGTGCGTTCGGGCGGCGGGAAGGTCGAGAAGCACGGCCTCGTCGCGCGTGCCGAGGCGCTCGGCGCGCGGGTGGTCCTGCTCGGCACCGACGACACCTACGTCGACCCGGCGCAGGAGGCCCGCCGGGCCGTCGCCGACGGCGCGGACCTGCTCGGCGTCGCGGGCGGCGACGGCACCCAGGCTTTGGTCGCCGCCGTGGCCGCCGAACACGGCGTGCCGTTCCTGGTCGTCGCGGCCGGCACCCGCAACCACTTCGCCATGGACCTCGGCCTCGACCGCGCCGACCCGGTGCGCGGCCTCGACGCCCTCACCAACGGCGTCGAACTCCGCGTCGACCTCGGCGACGTCAGCGGACGGCCCTTCGTGAACACCGTCTCCTTCGGGGCGTACGCGGAGATAGTGCAGAACCCCGACTACCGCGACGCCAAGGCCGCCACCGCCCTCGACCACCTGCCCGACCTGTTGCAGGGCGACTCGGGCCCGACCCTGGACGTCCGTACGGACGACATCCAGGTCCACGCGCCGCAGGCCCTGCTGGTCAGCAACAACGCCTACGCCCGCGCCGACCCGCTCGGCGGCGGCCGTCGCCCCCGGCTGGACGCCGGACTGCTCGGCGTGATCGGCGTCCGGGTGGACGGCCCGGCCCAGGCCGCCGAACTCGCCCTGCTCGGCGAGCGCGCGGGCAGCATCACCTCGGTGACCTCCCGGCGCGTCGTCGTCGAGGCCGACCGGGAGCGCATCGCGGTGGCCGTCGACGGCGAGGCACTCGAACTGGCCACCCCCGTCGTGTGCACGGTCCGGCCCGCCGCGCTGCGGGTCCGGGTGCCCCGGCACCGCCCGGGCGCGGCCTACGCGCCCCCCACGGTCGACTGGCGGCGCATCGTCCGCCTCGCGCTCGGCCGCCCCGACCCCCGCACGATCAAGGAGGCCTACGATGTCTGACCGCCGACCGAAGCTCCCCGCCCTGGGGCTGGTCAGTGACCTCGCCACCATGGACCAGGCCCTGTACGAGACGGTCACGGTGACGCGGACGCCCACCCTGGACACCGCGTTGCGCCGGCTGTCGGCGGCGGCCGACCACTCCAAACTGTCCTTCGCGATCGCGGCGGCGCTCGCCCTGCGCGGCGGCCGCTCGCGCCGGGCCGCCGCCCTCGGTGTCGCGGCCATCGGCGTCGCCTCGGCGACCGCCAACCTGCTCGGCAAGCAGCTCGTACGCCGGCCGCGCCCGTACCGCGCCGAGGACTCGCCGTTCCCGGGCCGGCACGTGCCGATGCCGCACTCCGCGTCGTTCCCGTCCGGGCACACCGCCTCGGCCGTCGCCTTCGCCGCCGCCGTCGGCCCGGCGCTGCCGGTCTCCGCCGTCCCGCTGGGCCTGCTGGCCTGCGCGGTCGGCTACTCGCGCGTGCACACGGGCGTGCACTACCCGGGCGACGTCGTGGCCGGCGCGCTGCTGGGCACGGGCTCGGCGGCGCTGGTCCTGGCCCTCGCCGCCCGCAACGAGGCCTGAAAGACCTCTAGTTCACAGGGCTCTGCGCCCTGCCGCAGCAGAGGAAGACGTGCGGCTCGGGCGCGGCCTCGGGATGGTCGGGGGTGAACAGCGCGTTCTCCTCGGCCAGTACGGTCAGCCCGGCGCCGGTCACCACGTCGACGAGCGCCTCGCCGGTGAAACTGGTCACCCGCACGGGCTCCCCCATGAAGACAGCGTCGACCCCCTGCACGTCCAGCGGCACGGTGGCGAGCACGAGACTGCCACCGGGGCGCAGCGCCCGCGCCAGCCGCCCGAGCAGGGCGCTCTGCCGCGCACGCTCCATCTGGAGCAGTGAGAAATACACGCAGACCGCGTCCAACGTGCCTTCCTCCAACGGGAGTTCACGCACGTCGACGCAGCGGAACGTCGCCTGCGGCACCTGGCGCGCGGCGAGGTCGACCATCACGGGGGAGACGTCGACGCCCAGCACGTCATGCCCGGCCCGCGCGAGGGTCTCGGCCGTGGGCCGCCCCGTGCCGCTGCCGACGTCCAGCACCCGACTGCCCGGCGCGAGCCGGTCGAGCAGCCACTCCAGGGAGCGGCGGTGCGCATCCGAGTGCGCGAACGCCTTCTCGTAGGCGGCTCCCAGAGCGTCGAACACCCGCGCCGCACGCCGTCCGTCGTCCTCGTCCGTCACGCCTGCCTCCCCAGAACCGGAATCATATTTTCCGCTACCGGAAGTAACATGATCCACTTTCTCCTGGCGTGGGCCTTACTGGTGAGTAGCGGAGGCCCTCGGTAACCGTCGTTCCGTTCGGAGGACCCCCCATGCTCTCTCCCGAGGATGCCCTGCAAGAGGCGCGCAACGCCTACGAGGCGCACGTCGGCTCGTGCCGTCAGTGCCACGTCGACAGGTCGCCGTGCGCCGTGTCCAAACACCTGCTGCGCATCTACAACAACGTCAGAAGAGCGCAGGCGCGCGCGAACACCACGATGCACTGACGCGTTCCGGCCGGTCGACGGCTCCCCGCCCCTTACGCGGGGCGGACGGCGCCGCGCAGCGCGCCCTCCCCGAACGGGAGGATCGCCTCCTCGCGGATGTACGCGCCCGGACCCGGAGCGTGGATCATCATGCCGTTGCCGGTGCACAGGCCGGTGTGGCTGAGGTCGTCGAAGAAGAAGACGAGGTCGCCGGGGCGGAGGTCGGCCAGGCTGATCCGGGTGAAGTCCTTCGCCTGGTCGATGGCGGCCCTCGGCAGGGTCACCCCGGCGGCCCGCCAGGCGGCCTGCGTGAGGCTGGAGCAGTCGTAGGACTCCGGCCCCGTCGCTCCCCACACGCACGGCCGCCCGATCTGGGCCCGGGCGAAGGCGAGGGCCTTGTCCGCCTTCCCCAGGTAGGCGGTCCCGGTCGCGCTGACCGTGAGGTCGGCGGGGGCGGCGACCGGGGGCGCGGTCGGCGCGGGCGTGGGGATGGGCAGGGGATCGGTGAGCGGGTCCGGGACCGGGGCCGGGGCCGGCGGGGCCGCGAGGCCGCCGGGAGCGGCCTGGTAGCCGGAACCGGCGGTCATGATGTCCGACGCGGCTGCCATGACACCGAGTTCGGATGTCTGATAGCCCGGAACGGGGGCAGGGGCAGGGGCAGGGGCGGGAGTAGGAGCAGCCGTGAAGCCGGACGGGGGTGTGGGGAAGCTGAATTGGCCCGTCTGGTATCCGTCCATGCCGGTGCCGGCCATGCCTGTGACGGGTGCGGCCGTGCCGGGCACGGCCATGCGGGGATCGGTACCCGGTGTCGCGAAGCCGGACTCGGGTGCCGTCGGGCCGAGGTTGGGCAGCGGGAAGCTGAACGGCGGTGTGGTGAAGCCGAGTTCCGACCCCAGGTATCCGGATGTGGGAGCGGGCGTGGGTGTGGGTGTGGGTGCGGAGAACGGGACGGCGGCTGTCGCGAAGCCCGACGCCGGTGTGGCGAAGCCGAATTCACCGGTCGTACGGAAGCTGCCGGTGCCGGTCGTCGATGCCGTGCCGGTAGCGGCGGCAGAGGGCGTTCCCGCCCACGCGGCCGCGATCTCCGCCCGGAACGCCTGCTGCTCCGCGGTGTCCCAGGGCTGCTGAACCGGCTGTTGCATCGGCGCCTGCCGGGCCGGTGCCTGCTGGACCGGCTGCGACGGGGCCGACGGCGTCACGGCGGGCCGTGCCTGGACCACGGGCATGGCGATGGAGGACGTGAGCAGGGACTCCGCGGTGGGCGCGGAAGCCGCCGCTGGCACGGGCGGCGCGGGCTGCGCGAGGCCGCGGGCCAGCACCTCCCGGGCCGTGACGAGCTTCCGGCCGATCTGCTCCTTGTTCTTCTTGAGCGAGGCCTGCCGGTCCGTCGGAGCGGCGGCGGAGGAGGATGCGGTGGCGGAGTCGCGGGAGGCGGCAGGGGCGGGGACGGCGGGCAGCAGGGCCTTGGGCTCGTCCCGGCGCGGCTCGGGCGCGGCGGGCAGCGCGGCGACGGCGGCGCGCGAGGCCGGCTCCGGCGTCCGTCGGGTGGCCGCCTCCAACTCGCGCACCACGGCGCTGTCGCCGGAGCGCTCCGGCGGGCTCGCCGGACGCGCGGCGCGAGGCGGACGCGCGGCGCGAGGCGGACGGGCGGGCTGGCGATCGGCGGGCAGTACGGCGGGAGTGGTCGGACCGAGCCGGTCGCGCGCGACGTCGAACCACTGCCGGGCGACCGCGTCGAGCGACGGGTCGGCCGACCCCCGGCCGCCGCCGGCGGATCCAGAGCCGGATCCAGAGCCGGAGCCGGATCCGGAGCCGCTTGTCCGGCGCGTGCGGCTCGACATGGCACGTGTCACGTTGTAGGTGCCCGTGTCGGTCTCGGCCCGGTCGTAGAGCGAGCTGACCCGCTGCCGGATCTCCGCGCGGCTCGGCTCGTCGGTGCTGCTGCCTGGGGAGCGCGGGCTGCGATCCGTCGCCATGGAAGACGTACTCCTTCCGTGCTCCGCCTGCCTGTCGGCCTGGCGGAATCCGGGCGACCCCTGTTGCGGGTGCCCCAAGCCCCCTGCCCTGAGGAGCAGTAGTACGGCCTGACGCCAAGTAAACCAACTTGTGTGACTGGAGTGAAGGTTGAAGCGTTAAATGTCCGATACGTATTCGTGACCTTCGTCTCTCGCCGATGCGGCCCCGGTCACTCCCTCCGTACGTCGCTCCAGCCGATCTCCATGTCGATCTCCATGTCGATCTGCATGGCCATCTGTACGTCGCTCTATACGTCGATCCTAGGACCGGGCGTTCACGTGTACGCCTGGCGAGCCGGACTGTCCAAGTGTCCAAGATCTCTCTACGGTTGACCCGACCGCCCAGCGGGGCTGGGAATGAGTGAAGGGGGCTGTGTGGAAGCCGAGTTGGCCGCTCTTGCCGCGTCAGGGGCGACGACACTGGTCGGGCTGATGGTGTCGGAGTCGTGGGAGCGCGCGAAGAGCGGACTGGCCCCGTTCTTCGGGCGCCGCGCTTCGGGTGCGGCCGCCGAGGAAGAACTGCAGGCGGCGAGCCAGGAGTTGGACAGCGCGCGGGCGGCGGGTGACGTGGAGACCCAGGCGGAAGTCCGAGCCCGGCTGCGGCAGCGGCTTGAAGGGATGTTCGAGGCGGACCCTCGTGCCGCCGCGGAACTCGCCCAGTTACTCTCCGAACTGGCGCCGGACGCGTCACGCACCTTCGTGAACCTGGTCGGCGGAGGCGTCAACCACGGCCCGGCCTTCCAGGGCTCGCACATCCACGGCGGCATCACCTTCAACGTCCAGCAGACGCCCGCGCGCGGGCCGGGACGGACGCTCCGGCCGGATCAAGTGCCCGCCGTGACAGTCCCGTTCAGCAACCGGACGGCCGAACTCGCGGTCCTGGACAAGGCACTCGGCGCACCCGGCGCGCGAGCGGGCGGCTCCGGATCCGTCGACGTCGGGGTGCTGGACGGGCTCCCCGGGGTCGGCAAGTCGACGATGGCCTGGCAATGGGCGGCAACGGCCCGGGGACTCTTCCCGGACGGACAGCTCTACGTGGATTTCGCCGCCCTGCGGGACCGCTCCGCCCCGGTGACCGCCGCCGGCGCGGACGTCTCCGAGGCCCTCGCCATGTGCCTGAGGTCGCTGTCGGGAAGCGACGACGGCATCCCGAGTTCACTCGCCGAGCGGACCAACCTGTTCCGCTCGCGTTCGGCCGACCTGCGCATCCTCCTCGTCCTCGACGACGTCAACCAGCCCGCACAGGTGCGCGCGCTGATCCCCAAGGGCCCCGGCAGCGCGGTGCTGGTCACGAGCCAGGGCAGGCTGGGTGAACTGGCCCTGGACGGCGCCCGGTTGATCTCCGTCGAGCCGCTGGACGCGCACGGAGGGCTGACGCTGCTGAAGGACCGGTGCGGTGCGGAAGCCGTCGACGCCGAACCGGAGGCCGCGCGGCGTCTGGTGGAGCTGTGCGGCGGTCTTCCGGTGGCCCTGCAGATCGTGGCGGCGCGACTGGTCACCGACGACATCCTGAGCATGACGGCGCTGGCCGCCGAACTGGACGACGAGGCCGGACGACTGGCCGGGATGACACTGGAAGGCGAGGAGTTCTCGGTGTCCGCTGTTCTGGGTACCTCCTACCGGCTGCTGCCGCCGGACGCGGCTCGGCTCTACCGGCTGCTGGGATGGCTGCCGGTCGGCGTCTTCGACGCGGGTGTGGCGGCGGTCGCCGCGGACACCGACCCGAGGAGCGCGAAACGCCTGCTGGGTGTGCTGGCCAAGGCGAGCCTGGTGGAGGCCATGCGCGACGGCCGCTACCGCATGCACGATCTGGTCCGGCTGCATGCGCGCGAGCGCGCCGCACAGGAGGAGCCGGACACCGAACAGAGGGCGCTGACGGAGCGGGTCGGCACGCACTATCTCGTCCTCACCGCGTTCGCCGACCGGGCACTGCGCCAAGACCGGCTGCGGATCGCCGACCTGTCCGCCCTCCTGCGGGACGCCGACGATCCCTTCGCCGGCGCGGACGGGCCGCCGCCGCTGGAGTGGCTCGACACCGAGCGGCCCGCCATCCTGGCGATCCTGCGCACGGCGGTCCGGCAGGGCCTGGCCACCCTGGCCTGGCGACTGGCCGAGGCGTTCACGGTGCTGTTCCTGTACCGCCGCCACCTCGGGGCGTGGAAGGAGTCGCTGGAGCTGGGTGCCGAAGCAGCTTCCGCAGCCGCCGCGTCGGCGGCCACGGCGGGGGAGATCGAGGAGGCCACGGCAGCCGAGGCACGGCTGCGCAGCCTGCTGTCGCGCCCCTTGCTCGACCTCGGCGAGAACGACCGCGCGGGCGCGGAACTGGCCACGGCCGTCGCCCTGTCCGAGGCGTCCGGCCACCTCGTACTACGGGCCTCCGTACGGGAATTCCTCGGCCGCTACCGTGACCTCTTCGAGCCGTCCCGCGCCGTCGAGGCGTATCAGCTCTCCCTCGAACTCAACGAGCGCGCCGGGGAAGCCCGGGGCGCGGCCATCGCCGCCTACTTCCTCGGCTGCGCGCAGGACGCCCGAGGCGATCACGCCCAGGCCCTGGTCACGCTGGACCGGGCGCGGCGGGACCTGGAGACCAGCGCGGAGCCCGACCGGCGGATGGCGGCCCGGGCGAGCGCCGCCATCGGCGTCGTACGCGGCCATCTCGGCGAGACCGACGAAGCGATGCGCGAGCTGCGCGAGGCGGCCCGGGTGCTGCGTGAGGAGGCGGCCACGCACTACGAGGCGCAGGCCCTGGTGCAGCTCGCCGACATCGCGGAGCGGACGGGTGACGGCGAGCACCTGGACCTGGTCCGCGAGTGCCTGAGCCGCGCCGTCGAGATCCACGAGGCAGCCGGCAGCGGCCTGGCGGAGAGTCTGCGGCGGCGGTTGGCAGACCTGGGGTAATCAGTCAGTCAGCCAGTAGGACGAGGACGAAGGCGTAGGACGACGTCCTCGTCCCGGGTGTCGCCGATCCGCAGCGTCGCCCGGGTGTCGTGCGGCGGGCGACCCGCGCGCAGGCACGCGTAGACGACCGCCGCCGGAAGACCTGGATCCAGCGCCGGTCCGGTGGCCGCCGCCTCCACGATCCGGCCGTCCCTGAGCCCGACCAGACAGCAGCCCCCACGCACGGCCGCCGCCGCGAGAAGGCAGCCGGGCAGCCGGGCGAGGGTGTCCTCGATCCATCGCAGAGCCCCGACCGAGGTGGCTGCGGGGTGGCGCCGTACGAGTACGGAGGCGCTTTCGGTCACCCGGTGGTCGCGCTCGTCGTCCGCGCAGGCCAGATGGGTGAAGGAGACGTCGGAATCCGGGCGGTCGTCGTCGTGCGCGGCGACGACCGCCGGAGCGCGCCGCACGGCGACGCTGAACTCCGCACCGTCCTCGTCGGCCTCGGTGATGTCCGTGGTCACCTGCCACGCGGTGACCGGCGAGGCGGGCGGATCCGGCACCGGCAGCACCAGAGCGGCCGGGGGCGGGGAGGACGGTTCCGGGAGCTTCAGCAGGCGGTAGAGAGCGGTACGGAGCCGGGCGAGCGCGTGTCCGGGCTCGTCGAAGGCGAGCGCGGCGACGGCGGCGTACCGCTCGGGCGTGTGCTCGCGCGCGACGTCCGCCACCTGCTGGCGCAGATCCCCGCGAAGGTCGAGGCGGGGGGCCACGGCCGCCATGTCGTGGACGGCCGTCCCGGGCACCGAGTCGCCGCCGAACGCGGCCAGCAGCACCGGCGTACCGGCCGCCGCGCCGTACAGCGTCACCGAACCGTGGTCGCCGACGACGACGTCCGCCGCGACGAGCGCGGGCCGCCACGCATGGACCGTCGGCATCAGCAGCAGTCCCGCGTCCAGGGCCGAGGCCAGCAGGGTGCGGAGCTGCCAGGCCCCGTGCGCCGACCACACGTTGGGGTGGATGATCGCGCCGACCCGGTACTCGTCGCAGGGGAGGTGCGCGAGCAGCCGCGCGAGGAGGTCCGGGTGGCGTCCCAGGAGCGAGGTGGGACCCCAGGTGGAACTGACCACCACCAGACGCTGACGCTCCGCGACGCCCAGCGCCTCGCGATACGCCGCCCGGCGCGGCCGACTGGCGACCAGTTCGTCGAAGCAGGGGTCGCCGACCAGCAGCGTGTGCCCGGCCGCCTTCGGGTGGGTGGCCAGCAACTGCTCTTCCTGCGCCGGATGCGACACCGCCAGCCAGGCCCGCCCGCTCTCCAGCAGCGAGTCCGGTACGACGCCGGAGAGCCGCTCGCGTGAACTCCGGGAATCCGGCACGTACTTCTGGAAGCCGATGCCGTGCGGCAGCACCAGCACCGGGCAGTCGCCTTCCGGTACGTCGACGTTCTCGCTGGCGGAGACGATGAGATCGGGGGCGGGGGAGAGGTGCCCCAACTGCTCCCAGGGCATGACCCGGCACCCGGCTGCCTGGAGGAGTTCGCAGACGCCGTCGTTGAAGGCGGAGGTGGGGTCGTACGCGAAGACGACGGTCACGCGGCTGTCGTCGCGCAGCAGCGAGGGCAGCGTCTCGAGGACGCGCACGGTGGAGGTGACCGTACGGGCGGCGACGACGAGAGTGCGTTCGCCGTGGAAGGTGCTCCAACGGTGGGCGTCATGCCCCACGGGCACACGCAGCGGCCGGCTACCGAACAAGGCGCCCGCCTCTAGCAAACCCGCACCCCGAGCCGGTCACCGGGCGGCTCGCGGCTCGCGGCTCGCGGCTCGCGGCTCGCGGCGACGGTGCTTTTATCGCATTTCAATCCGGTTAGCAATCTCTTGGGCGGTTTCGTGGCCGGCGGCAGGGTGCGTGATCTCGTACACGGTAACGAATCCCGCCGACCGCCGCCCCCGCGTCAGGACACCGCCGCCGGTGCGCGGGGCGGGAGCCAGCGCAGGTGGGCGGTCCGGCCCGAGTCGGCTGCCCGCAGCAGGGCGAGGCGGGGGCGTACGGCGTCGGTGCGGGAGGTCGGGGGCTTGCGGCTGCCCGCCCGGAACTGGACCGGCCACTCGGCGCCCGGCCCCCGGTACTCCTGCTCGGCCGCCGCGTGGAGCGTCCAGTGCGGGTCGTGCAGGTGCGTGCGTCCTACGGCGCACAGGTCGGCGCGGCCCGCCAGCAGCAGGGAGTTGACGTCGTCGTACGAGGCGATCGCGCCCACCGCGATGACCGCGGTGCCGGTGGCGGCGGCGACCTCGTGGCGGATCCGGTCCGCGAACGGCGTCTGGTACGAGCGGCCGTAGGCGGGGCGTTCGTCGTGGGTGACCTGGCCCGACGAGACGTCGATGGCGTCCGCGCCGTGCGCGATGAACGCGCGGGCGATCTCCACCGCGTCGTGCTCGGTGTTGCCGTCCGGCACCCAGTCGGTGGCCGAGATGCGCACGATCATCGGGCGCCCGTCCGGCCAGGCGGCCCGTACGGCGTCGAAGACCTCCAGCGGGAAGCGGAGCCGGTTGTCCAGTGAGCCGCCGTACTCGTCGGTGCGGCGGTTGGCGACCGGGGAGAGGAAGGAAGACAGCAAGTAGCCGTGTGCGCAGTGGAGTTCGAGCAGATCGAAGCCGGCCTCGGCGCCCCGGCGGGCGGCGCCGACGAAGTCCGCGGTGATCCGGTCCAGATCGGCGCGGGTCACCTCGCGGGGAACCGCGGAAGCGGGGCCGTACGGCAGCGGGGAGGGGCCGGTGATCTCCCAGTTGCCGTCCGGGAGCGGGTCGTCCATGCCCTCCCACATCAGCCGGGTCGAGCCCTTGCGGCCCGCGTGGCCGAGCTGGAGACCGATGCGGGCGGTGCTCCGCTCGTGGACGTAGGAGACGATCCGCCGCCAGGAGTCGCGCTGCTCGTCGCTCCACAGGCCCGTGCAGCCGGGGGTGATGCGGCCCTCGGGCGAGACGCAGACCATCTCGGTCATCACCAGCCCGGCGCCGCCCATGGCCTTCGAGCCGAGGTGGACGAGGTGGAAGTCGCCGGGCACGCCGTCGACCGCCGAGTACATGTCCATCGGGGAGACGATCACCCGGTTCCGCAGCTCCAGTCGGCCGAGCCGGTAGGGCTGGAACATCGCCGGGGCGACCTCGTCGAGGCCCTGGGACGCGGCGAACGCCGTGTCGACGCGGTCGGCGAACTCGGCGTCGCGGGTGCGCAGGTTGTCGTAGGTGATGCGGCGCGAGCGGGTCAGCAGGTTGAAGCAGAACTGGGTCGGCTCCTGGTGGACGTACATGCCGATGTTCTCGAACCACTCCAGCGAGGCCTGCGCCGCCCGCTGCGTGGACTCCACGACGGGGCGCCGCTCGGTCTCGTAGACGGTCAACGCCCGCTCGGCGTTTGGGTGTTCGTGCAGGCAGGCGGCGAGCACGAGGGCGTCCTCCATCGCCAGTTTGGTGCCCGAGCCGATGGAGAAGTGCGCGGTGTGGGCGGCGTCCCCGATGAGGACGAGGTTGCCGTCGTGCCAGCGCTCGTTGCGCACGGTCGTGAAGTTCAGCCACTTGGAGTTGTTGGCGAACACCTGGTGGCCGGCGAGTTCGTCGGCGAAGAGTTCGCGGATCCGCGCGACGGCCTGCTCGTCGGAGACGCCCGGCGCGAAGTCGGTCCCCTCGGTGGCGCCGAAGCCGGCCCGCCGCCAGACGTCCTCGTGCATCTCGACGATGAACGTCGAGCCGGACGCGGAGTACGGGTAGCCGTGCACCTGCACGACCCCCCACTCCGTCTGCCTGACGAAGAACTGGAAGGCTTCGAAGACCCGGTCCGTGCCGAGCCACATGTACTTGCTGTGCCGGCGGTCCAGGGACGGCCGGAAGACGTCCGAATGGGCCGCCCGCACCTGGGAGTTGAGGCCGTCGGCGGCCACCACCAGGTCGTGCGACGCACGCAGCCCTCCGGTGTCCGGGGCGACGGCCGAGAAGTGCAGGGTGACGCCGAGGTCGCGGCAGCGCCGCTGGAGGAGGCGGAGCAGGTCCTTGCGGCTCATGGCGGCGAAGCCCTGGCCGCCGACGGTGTGGCTCTCGCCCCGGTGGTGGATGTCGATGTCGGTCCAGCGGGCGAAGCGGCGGGCCATGGCCTCGGCGATGGCGGTGTCGGCGTTCTCGATGCCGCCGAGGGTCTCGTCGGAGAAGACGACACCGAAGCCGAACGTGTCGTCGGGGGCGTTGCGTTCCCACACGGTGATCTCGTGGGCGGGGTCGAGCTGCTTCATCAGGGCCGCGAAGTACAGCCCGCCGGGACCACCGCCGATGATGGCGATCTTCAAGGAAGTTCCTCTCACTTCGCTGCTACCGCGACCTCTACCGCTACCGCTACCGCTGCTGCTCGGCGGCCTGTTCGGCCTCGATGGCTTGCTCGGCCTCGATGATCCTGCGGAGCGCGAACCGTTGTAACTTGCCGCTGGTGTTGCGCGGCAGGGCGGTGTGGAAGCGCACCTCGCGCGGGTACTTGTAGGGCGCCAGGACCTGCTTGACGTGGTCCTGGATCTCCTTCGCCTTGGCCGCGTCCCCCGCCACCCCGTCGCGCAGGACGACGAACGCGCACACGATCGAGCCGCGCTCGGGGTCGGGGCGGGCGACGACGGCGGACTCGGCGACGTCCGGGTGGGTGTCGATGGCGGCCTCGACCTCGGGGCCGCCGATGTTGTACCCGGCGGAGACGATCATGCCGTCGCTGCGGGCGTGGTAGTGGAAGTAGCCGTCCTCGTCCCGGTGGAAGATGTCACCGGTGACGTTCCAGCCCGCGAGGACGTAGTCGCGCTGACGTTCGTCGTCGAGGTAGCGGCAGCCGACCGGGCCGATGACGCCGAGTCTGCCCGGCTCGCCGGGGCCCAGTTCCGCGCCGTCGGGGTCGAGGACGGCGGCGCGGTAGCCGTGGACCGGCTGTCCCGTGGCGCCGGGCCGGATGGCGTCGCCGGCGGCGGAGATGAAGATGTGCAGCAACTCGGTGGCGCCGATGCCGTCGACGACCCGCAGGCCGATGCGCTCGTGCACCTCCTCCCAGGTGGCGCGCGGGATGTGCTCGCCCGCCGAGACGCCGACCCGCAGCCCGGCCAACCGCTGTTCCTCGCCGGCGCGCAGGATCGCCCGGTACGCGGTGGGCGCGGTCGCCAGGACCGTGACACCGTGCCGCTCGACGAGCCTCGCGAGCTGCGGGGGCGTGGCGGACTCGGTCAGCAGGGCGCAGGCGCCGGCCCGCAGCGGGAAGACGACCAGCATGCCGAGGCCGAACGTGAAGGCCAGGGGCGCGGTGCAGGCGACCAGGTCGCCCGCGACCAGGCCCAGGGCGTGGCGGCCGAAGGTGTTGTCGATGGACAGGATGTCCCGGTGGAAGTGCATGGTGATCTTCGGGACGCCGGTGCTTCCTGAGGTGGGCCCGAGGAGCGCCACGTCGTCGGCGGCCGTGTCCACGCCGGTGAACTCGCCGGACTTGGCGGCGGCCCGGGCCACGAGATCCGCCGGGCCGGTGCCGCCGTACTCGACGACCGTCAGCGCGGGCAGCACGGTGTCGCGGACGGTGCGGACGTCGTCGGTGAACCGGTGGTCGACGAGGGCGACGGACGGCCGCGTGCGTTCGGCGATCGGGGTGAGCTCGCGGGCGCGCAGGGCGGCCATGGTGGTCACCACGACACCGCCGGCCTTCAGGACCCCGAGCCAACTAGCCACGGCCCAGGGGTTGTTGGGGGCGCGCAGCAGCACGCGTCCGCCGGGCACCAGGCCCAGATCCTCGGTGAGCACCTGGGCGATCTGGTGGGCGCGGGTGCGCAGTTCGCCGTACGTCCACATCTCGCCGGACGGCGTGCGCAGGGCGGGGCGGTCGGGGCCGTACAGGGCGACGGGGGTGTCGATCAGCTCGGTCGCCGCGTTGAGCCGGTCCGGGTAGCGCAGTTCCGGCGTGGTGAACTCGATCGTCGGCCACAGGTGCGCGGGCGGCAGGTGGTCGCGCGTGAAGGTGTCGGTGTGCGCCGAGGGCGAGAGGAACAGCGGAAGAGTCAACGGAAGTGTCCTTCCGGGAGCCGCCGGGAAGAGCGGCGGATCAGGTGGTGCGGATCATGCCCTCCTGGACGACGGTGGCCAGGTGACGGTGATCGCGCGTGAAGAAGCGGCCCGAGCCCAGGCCGCGCCCCGCGTCGGCGGCGACGGCCTCCTGCACGTAGAGGAGCCAGTCGCCCACCGGCCCCGGACGGTGGAACCACATGGCGTGGTCGAGGCTCGCGGTGACCAGCCCGGGCCTCGCCCAGGCCAGGTCGAGGACCCGCAGGACGGGTTCGAGGATCGTGTAGTCGCAGACGTACGCCAGGGCGGCCAGGTCCCGTTGGGCGTCGGTCAGCCCCTCGACCGGGCGCAGCGGATCGAACGGCCTGAGCCAGACCGCCTGATGCGTAAGGCGCTCACCCTCGACGGTGAGGTAGACCGGGCCGGGCACGTGCCGCATGTCGAAGCCGCGCCCGCCGGACCAGTAGGCCCTGCTCTGGTCGGTCATCGTGCCGCCGCCGCGTTCCGCGAGGTACTCCGCCGCACCGGGCAGCCCCTCCGGTCCGGGCACCTCCTCGGTGAACGCGGGCTGGAAGCTCGAACCGGCCTCGCCCGCCGCGAAGTTGGCGAGGCAGACGTACAGCGGCTTGCCGTTCTGGTAGCCGCGCACCTGCCGGGTGCTGTAGCCGCGGCCGTCGCGCAGCACCTCCACCTCGTAGCGGACCTCGGCCCCGATGTCGGCGGGGCGCAGGAAGTAACTGTGCATCGAGTGCATCGACTTGCCGTCGGTCACCGACCGCATGGCCGCAGCGGCGGCCTGGGCGACCAGATCGCCGCCGTAGGCCTTGGGCCAGGGGCAGGGCTGGGTGACGGCGGTGAAGGCGAGGTCGAAGTACTCGGGCCGGGCGGGCTTGAGGGTGACGGCAGCGGTGAAGACGGCGGAGGTCGCGGGTGACACGGGGGCCGCGGAGGTCGTGGGGCTCCCGATCGTCGGCTTCCCGGTCGTCGGCTTTCCGGCCGTGGGCGTCCCGGTCACCGGCGGTCCAGCCAGTCGCGCAGGTCCGCGTCGGTGACGTCGGGCAGGTTGACGACGATGTTCTCCGGCGTCCGGGTGGTCATCCAGGTCAGCGGCTTGGTCCGGGAGAGGTTGCACTCCACGTGCGGCATGAACGGCGGCACGAAGACCCAGTCGCCCTCCGCCATGTCGACGTAGTCCTCGAACTTCTCGCCGAAGTAGATGCGGGCCCGGCCGGACAGGACGTAGCCGCCGGTCTCCGCCTCGCCGTGGTGGTGGGTCACCGAGCGGTAGCCGGGTTCGTTGCTGACCTTGCCGAACCACAGACGGGTGGCCGGGGTGTGCTGGATGCTCACGCCCGAGACGCGGACGGCGCCGCCCGAGTCGGCGGTGTTCGCGCTCTCCAGACCGCCGCGCGTGACGACCGGGGCGACGATGCCGCTGGGCAGGCGGTACATCGAGTTGTCGCCCTCCAGGCGGTACCTGCTGAGGTCGGGCTCCATGGGTTCGGCTCCGTTCGGTCGGCGAGGGACTCGATCGGTGAGGACTCGGTCGGTGAGGACTCGGTCGGTGAGGACTCGATCGGGGAGGCGGAGGCGCCAGGATCCTATGTCTCGTATTTTTCACGGCCGTAAATTAAAGTCAATACGGCTGGCCCGATCGAGGGACTGGCGAGACCGCAACGAGCCGGAGGCCGTATGACCACCGTCCCCGTGAACCCGAGCACGCTGCCGAAGCCCAGCGGCTACTCGCACGGCACGCTCGCCGGAAACACCCTCCACCTGGGCGGACAGACCGCACTCGACGCCGACATGAAGATCGCCCCGGGTGGCATCGTCGAGCAGTTCCGGCAGGCGTTCGGCAACGTGCTCGCCACACTCCGCGAGGCCGGCGGCGAGCCCGAGGACCTGGTCAGCATCACGATCTACCTCACCGACATCCCCGACTATCAGGCCCACGGCAAGGAGATCGGCAAGGCCTGGCGCGAACTCGCCGGCCCCGTCTACCCGGCCATGGCCGGCATCGGCTGCACCGCGCTCTGGCAGCCCGAAGCCATGATCGAAATCCTCGGCGTGGCGGTGATCCCGGAGGAGCGGTTGGTGGTCCCGCGGTCGTAGGGGCGGCAGGGGCGGGAAGGGGAGCCAAGGCGATGGACATGATCCTTACCGGCCGCATGATGAACGCCTACGAGGCCGAACGGTCGGGCCTCGTCTGACGAGTCGTCCCCGACGGCCAGGTCACGACGGAAGCCGCCCAGGTGGCCACCGTCATCGCCTCCTACGGCCGGGCCACGGTCACCGCGGCCCACGAATGCGTCGACCGCTCCCTGGAAACCGGCTTCAACGACGGCGTCCGCTTCGAACGCCGCGTCTTTCACGCCCTGTTCGCCACACAGGACCAGAAGGAGGGCATGACCGCCTTCCTGAACAAACGCGAGCCACGGTTCGCCGGTCAGTAGAAAGGTTCGCGGGATACTGACCGGCATGCGTATCGACTTCGATCCCCGGGCCGTGGACGCCAGAGCGTTCTACCGGCTGCCGACCGTCGCCTCGGCGAGGTCATGAGGAGAGGGGTGTCGTGAGTTGAGACGTTGGCCCAGGTCGGAGGGCGTGACAATAGGCTCGATGGAGCTAGCGACGGTCGGTTGGTGCTGGGGCCTTGCCACCCGAGGAAGGTCTGCCCGGCGACCTGGGCCGACCCGGAACCAGTCCGTGATGAGACCTTCCCTGTCATTCCATCAACAGCAGGGGCACGCCCAAGATATGAGGAGCTGAGCCATGCGCTACATCTCGGCGTCGACTCCACATGACATGGAAATTTTCCTCTCAAAGGTCGCCGTCGAGTTCGCAGCTATGGAGGCTCGGGTCTACCTGGACCTTTACACAGATGAACCATTGACTGGCGAGCGGGCAAGGCAAGCCTTTCAGGGCGCTTCTGAAGCCGCTGTCCAACGACATGAGAGATCCCCTCGGCGGCGCTTTCTTCCGCAGCGTGATCCTCTGATGGGTGTGGAACTCGACCTGACACAGGACGAGGATGTGACCTGTTTTTCACGTCTTGCCCACCACGTGATCAACGCTGAAGTCTGGCAAAAGGAGCATCAACTATTCGGTACCACTGGATCCCCTGAGGAGCCTCGCGTTTTCCGGACAGGCTTCTGGCCGTTCATTTCACGCGGCGATTCGCAACTTCTCGTACTCGGCGTGGACTTCGTACGGA
>NZ_FOFF01000108.1 GCF_900110755.1 Streptomyces sp. yr375 | reverse complement strand
CCGGCGAGTACTTACTGGGTGGCGCCACTTCTTCCTCGTTTCCTTGTTCAGGACAACCCTATTGGGTGCCTGTCCGGAAACTTCGTGGCCCCTCAGGGCCAGGCGGTTTCGCGCGAGCAGCCATCTGCCGTACACCAAGGCGCCCGCCGTCCATACCCAGACCCTGAGTGAGGGAGCGTGCTGCCCGCCGACATGCATGGCAAGGACCAGGGCCGTTGTCACGGTGAGGCGGTATCCCAGTGTCAGGAGCACGCTCCCGGTTGTTCGGGGCATCGGCAGGTAGGTAGATGGGGACATGGAACAGGGCCTTCATCTCTCTGCCGATCGAACGCTGCGGTGGTCGCTCCTCGATGCTCAGAGGTCCCTGTCCGGTTCAACGAAGCGCCTGGCGGTGGGGTACGGCGGTCTCCAGCCATGTGGCGGGCAGGTCGGCCCGGTTGTCAGGGCAGACGGCTCCAGAAACCGAGGTTGTGTTCGCGGTGGTAGTCGACGGGCCCGATCCGCTCCGGTGACAGCGACTGTGTGTACGGGCCGCCACTTTCGGCAGGTCCATGGGAGAGCCAGGCCGGCAGGCCGGCACTGCGGGGCTCGCCGGTTCGCGCGAACGCCGCCCAGTATCGGGCCATCGTGGCTGACAGGCGGCGCTGCGCCGGGGTGAACAGCGGTTCGGCCGCCTCGTCCTCGAACAGGTACGGAGTGTCGCCCGCGTGGAAGGCGCCGAAGTCGAAGTCGCCCGGCAGTGGCAGGTACATCGGTGCGTCGCGGTCGGCGAACTCATAGGCGTACAGCGGCACATGCCGTGCCAGTGCGTTGTGCTGGGCCTGGGTGCCGCGTGCCCACATCCGGTCGGTGATCACGGTTGCCCACGCCAGGCCGGGTGAGGGGAACGCGGTCGACGGATACTCGGCCCGCACGCGCGCCGCCCGGCTCGCCCCGAACGCGGTGCGCAGCGCGTCGTCGTAGTCCGCCTCGGTGAACGGTTTGCCCACCGCGTCGTACATCATCCCGACGAACACGCGGTGCTCGTCACGCGTCGCGCCGGACAGGACGGGAACGTGGTGGAAGCGCCCTGCGCGCAGTGCGGTGGGCGGCAGTTCGGGCAGGGTGGCGTTGCCGTATCCGAACGCCTGGAAGGCGTTCATGATGTAGGGCACCTTGAGGATCGTCTTCACGGGCAGGGCGCGCAGGCAGGCGAGGGTGCGTACGGGACGGTCGCTCCGGCAGCCGAGGGACGAGGTCATCTCGGTGGTGATGTCCTCCATCTCGCGGCCGGTCCGCCAGACGTACCAGGGGTACCCCGGCACGCCCGGGCCCATGGCGCCGGCCGGCATGTCCATCATGGCCTCACCACTCGCCATGACGGCGCGGTGGAACAGGCCTCGGGAACCGGGCGAGGTCAGATGCCCGGCGACCGCTGACGCGCCGAACGACACGCCGGCCACCGTGACGTTGCCGGGATCACCGCCGAAGGCCCGTACGTTGTGCCGTACCCAGGCCAGCGCCGCCTGCTGGTCCTGGAGGCCGAAGGTGCCGGCCCCCTCCAGATCCGGCAGCGCGAGGCCGCCGAAGACGCCGAGTCGGTAGTTGACGGTGACGACCACCAGACCCCGCCCGGCCAGTCGGCGCCCGTCGAAAAAGGCGCCGCCTCCCACGGAACCGTCCCCGTGGATCCACACGAGCACGGGCGCTGGCGCGGCCTGCCGCAGGGTCGAAGGGGGCGGTGTCGTGACGTTCAGGACCAGGCAGTCCTCCTCCGTGCTGGACACCTGCGCGTAGGGCGAAGGCACCTGCGGGCACAGCGGCCCCGGCTTGGTGGCGTCCCTGACCCCCTTCCACGGCCGTACCGGTTGGGGTGGCGCCCACCGGTGGCGTCCCGTGGGGGCGCCCGCGTAGGGGATGCCGTGGAAGATCCGGTACGCGCCCGACTGGGTGCCGCGGACCGGACCCGCGTTCGTGCGTACCGTGTCGCCTGCGATGACGGCGGCGTGCTGGGTCCCGGCGGCTGCCTGACCGGCATCGGTGTTCGCGGTGGTGCTCAGCGCGGTGAGCGCCAGGGCGGTGGCCGTCGTCAATACGGCCGCCCGGCGAGGAGTTCTGAGGTGCGTCACAACGCAAGCCTTCCTCGTGGTCGTCGGCACCGGTGCGTGGACGCACCGGAGGCGGCCTGATCGGGCGCGCCTTTCGGCACGGAGGGCCCTGCCACGAGGAAGGCGCGTGATCGCATCCGGCGGTGGCGAGTTCCGATCACGCGCAATACGGGTACTGCACCCTCGCATCGGGCGAGGGACAGGCTGAAGGAGCCCGGTATGGCACCCACCGCACCCGATTTCGGTCCGGACATCGACCCCTACGCGCTCTACGATCCGCAGCAGGGCTGCGATCCCGCCGCCAAACCCGGCCTGCTCGGCTTCCGTGACCTGGTGCTCGCGGCGTATCCCGAAACGACCAGCCTGGGCATCAGCCGGGAATGCGGCAGCGGAGGCCAGAGCGAGCACAAGGAAGGCCGCGCCTGGGACTGGGGCGTGAACGTCCAGGGCCAAGGCCATCTGGCGGACGACCTGATCGACTGGCTCCACGCCACCGACCGGCACGGCAACACCCATGCCCTGGCCCGCCGGTTCGGCATTATGTACATGATCTGGAACCGGCGTATCTGGATGGCCAACCGGCACGGCGCCGGCTGGCAGCCCTATCGGGGCGCCAACCCCCACACCAACCACATCCACTTCAGCTTCTCCTGGGCGGGAGCCCGCCAGGAGACAAGCTGGTGGAACGCCCCCGTGGTGCCGGACCGGCGGCAGCGGTTGGCGGTGGGGATGTCCGGGGACGGTCGGCTGGAGATCTTCCACGGGGCGGTCGACCAGATCTACCA
>NZ_FOFF01000094.1 GCF_900110755.1 Streptomyces sp. yr375 | reverse complement strand
TCCGTACGAAGTCCACGCCGAGTACGAGAAGTTGCGAATCGCCGCGTGAAATGAACGGCCAGAAGCCTGTCCGGAAAACGCGAGGCTCCTCAGGGTGGACTATCTGATACACCAACCGGCTTGGCCCGAAGCGGAAACCCTCGCCGTGGACGACGGCCACTTCATGGGGCCTGGTATGGCCTGGCCAGAACTGTTGTCCGCTGCTCGCCAGACGGCAACAGAAGGCGTTGGCGACGCTGCCGCCCGACTCTTGCTGCTCTTCCCCACACTCGGCGACGCACGGCTTCCTGACGACGCCTCCGCTGCCCTCACCACCGCGCTCGCCGCTCTCACCTTGATCGAAGAGCCCGCCGAAGTGGCAAGGATGCTCCTTGAGGACCAGGGGCAATGGGCCCCCGCTCATTGGAGGCCGGCAGACGGCGTCTGGATCAACGACGGTGGGCACTCCTACCGAAACCCCAGCAACGCCTTCACTCTGCCCGAGGGGCGCCTTCTGGAGATCAGTAGCGCCCTGAATGGCGGGAACCGAGCACCGCTTTAGGAGTTCGATCACTGCCCGGCCATGCCGTGGATCGGCACGGATTCATCGGCCACCAAGGGACGTGGGCGGCTGTCGGTGTTCGGCACCGTTGATGTCAGGCGTGGATGTCAGGTGAGGTCCTGCAAGGCCCCAGGGATGCTGTCGAACATGCCCGGCGGGAACGACGTCATGCCGAGCTTCTCCATGCCCGCCACCACGGCCGCCAGAGACACGACCTGCCCTAGGGGGCTGTCCTTCTGGATGACGAACACGAACTCATTCTCGGATGGAGGAAGCGTCTTCGGCAGTGTCATCAAGCCGTGCCTGTCAAGCTCCTTGCTGATCTGCTCGCGCAGTGCCGCGCTGAGCCGATCTCTCTCCGGTGCGGCGTACTTCTTGATGAAGCGCATCGAGAGGCGCTTGATGCCGTGGTCCACCTCTACCGCGTTGGCAATCACAGTGAAGTCCATAAGACAATAGATAACTCAGTTAATAGCCGAGTTGCCAAGGGGTCTGCTGTGTGCATGACCCGGGCCCTGCCACAGCAGCAACGATGCGCCGTGGGGCCGGCGCTCTCGGTCTAGCCGGGCAGGTGGGCTGACACTTCGAGTGGGCGTCTGCGCCTCAGCCGACGACAGTCAGCCACGGCGGCGGGTGCGCCGACCGATCGGGCGCGCGTGTGCCTCGCTGCACCCCCACCGGCCTCAGCCACGTTGCCATGTCGTCGACCAGGGCAAGCCGCGCCGGCCGGGCCGTACGACCTCAGGGTCGCCTCCTTAAACCATCAGCTTGGGAAGCTTGGGTTCTCCGGCGGCAGCTGCTCTGCTGACCTGCGGCGGAGCGATGTCAAGGCTCGATGGCCGTGGCTTGGGTTCCCCGGTGCTCTGCAGGGTCTGGCACGCTTCTGGCACATGCTTCATCCGCTTCGTCGGGCGCTTGCACGTCGTGGGTGTCCGTCAAGGTCACTGGCTCAGGACCATCGGTAGATGGCTAGAGGCGAGTGGGGTTGCCCAACGGGAGGGGTCTGCTCAGGTGACGCACACGCCGGCTGCTTCCTGGAGGACCGCCCTGAACGGCCGTTCGAGGGTCTCCCTGACAACCCCAACCAACTGGGACCTATGGCTGTGCCTCTGTCAGACGCACACCGTACAGTTGAGACATGGCGGGGAAGCTGGCACCGATCAACCCGGATGTCCTGGACTGGGCAGTCCGGGAGTCAGGCCTTACTGAGCGAGAGATTGCAGCTAGCTCCAGGATCCCGGAAGAGCGTCTGCATGCCATCCTGAGAGATCATGAACAGCCCATGACGGGCGAGTTTAAAGCACTTGCAAAAGCACTGGCTCGGTCGACGGCGTTCTTCTTCCTTCCTGCACCTCCGCAGAAAGAGAAGAGTCTGACCTCTTTCAGGTATCCACCTGGTAGAAGGAATGAACAGTCTCTGCACTTTACTGAGCGATCAGCTCTGCGCAGTGCGCTGCGGTGGCAGAAAATTGCCGCCTGGATTCGACAGCAATCGGCAGTCGAACCGGCCAATCTTCCTCGAATCGGGGAGACTGGAAGTCCGGTTAATGCTGCTTCCGTTCTGTCCTCTTGGCTGCAGTGGCATGTGAGTCTTCAGAAGAAGACCACAAGCTCAAGCGCTGTTTTTAAGATGCTGCGGGAGCGAGTAGAGGACCACGGCGTTGCAGTTATGCAGTTTTCGCTAGGAAGTGAAGCTTGCCGGGGCTTCTCCTTGCCGCATGCAGACTCGCCTATCATCGCAATCAACTCAGCATATAACCCGGCGGCGCGCATTTTTACGCTTCTCCACGAGTTGACTCACCTTCTCCGCGGTGACAGTGCTTTGTGTGGCGACCCGCGGGATGACGGCATCGAGCGTTTTTGTGAGAATACCGCGGCTATCTTTCTCGTTCCAGCCGATGACCTAAATGAGTACGTCAGCAAGTGGCTAAAGACGGCTTACGTTGATGATGTAGACCAAGTGCGGCGAGTGGCTAACTATTACAAGATTAGCCTGAGGGCCGCCGCTATTCGCTTGAAGCAGGTAGGTCGCGCAAGTGCAACCTTGTACGATCAGGTGAACCGCATTGGTGAGTTCGGGGGTGGAGGTTTCAACCCCAATGCGGAGCGTCAAACCACGCCGGTTATTAGAGTGCGTGAGCTCGGGCACGAGCTACCCCGCCTATTGTTCGCTGCTCGGGATGCGGGATCCCTATCCGAGGTAGAGGTAAGGCGCCATCTCGACGTAGATGGAAGCCAGCTCAGCGAGATTCACGAGCGAGTGACTCACTCGCCGATTGAGGCGTGATCCGTGTACGTGATCGACACGGACGCGCTAGTTTCCATGGCGCAACTAGTTCCTGAATCAAACGTAAATCTACTTCTAGAAGAGCTGGTTCCTCTTGTAGAAGAAGGAATGGTTTGCTTCCCAGACCTTGTCATCGCTGAATGCAAGCGCCTAGCTCACGGTGAGAGCGTCGCGTTGTGGGTAAGATCGGTGGCCGGGAGTCGGGTATGTAAGAGCGTTGCTTACTCGTTCACCATTCAAGTGCTAGCAACTGCTCCTGATCTGCTCGACGAGGAAGGCGAGGAAGAGTCGTCGCAGGTAGCCGTCGCTGCAATGGCTCTCTACTTCTCATCTCAGGGGGCTGACGTAGTGGTTGTCACCGAAGACCGCCGACCACTGCCGACACGAGCTTGCCTTGCCGATGCCTGCAAGGAAATGGACGTGAGCGACTTGACGGTACTCGAATTTCTCACTCAGGCCGGCTTGGACTCCTACTTGTCTCCAACCGAGTGATCCTATTGCACATCCAGAGTTTCACGAGCCGTGTCCGTTAGGTAATGAGAAAGAGCCGGGTTCGGAATAACCCCGCGCGCAGAGAGAGCGCGCAACAGTGCGTCGCAAAAAAGCAACAATGCCCTGCCCGGCTCGCCAGCAATGTATCCCACATCTGCCAATTTGGTTACCGGGTATGTGGAGCCATACATTGACAGGGCGGCGTCAGCAGGTGGCTTCTGCACCTTGATCCAGGAACTTCCCGTGCGACTGCCGCTGTGATTACGTTCATGCAGTGCAACTAGCTCGACATCGTACTTATTCTGATCGACAGTGTCAGGCGATCCGATAATTCCGGGATTCAAGATGCAAATGCAGTCGGCGCGGTTTCCTTCGGGGATTCCGCGCAGATGGCTAGCGACCGTCTTCGGCGAAGCCCATGCCTCGTAGGCTAGGACCCCAAAAAAAGGCGCTTCTCTTGACTCCGCAGGTTTAAGGGTATCAATGCTCACTTTCTTTTCCGCGCAGTCCTTAACTTCATCTGCCGTCAGGGTTGTTTTCACCTCGATTACAGCGTGTACAACCTCGATCGGGAAGATGACCTGAGTTGACTGGGCCATTAGAGTAGGCTGATCTGCCAAGTCGTAGATGATGATGTCCGTTTGTTTAGACCGGCCATTGCCTTTGTCGATGACAACTCCACTTCCGATGCCCAAGCGTCGAGGGATTAGATTTTCCAGGAGTCGGGCTAGGGAAAGTTCGTTTTCTCGCCCTTGCTCGCCTGCGTGTCCGATCAACTTATTGAAGCCGTCGACCTCTGCCTGCAATCGTGACACGGCGCTGGCCCAATACTGCTCGACGATATTCAAAATGCCTACCTCGGATCCGTTTTCTTGCGGACATATTCCTGTGTCTTAAATACCAAAAACCCGCACGGAGAGATTATCTTACGGCCTTCCTCTCGGGTAGATGTTACGCGCGCAGATCTGTGAGCTGAGGTCGGTGGAGCGGCTTTGGGGTGGCGCTGCTTTGGCGCGAGTGATCATGGCCCGTAAGCTTCCGGCGCGTCGGGCAATCTGTGGACCTGCCCGGTAAAGCACGACGTTGGGGCCATGATCTGCGATGCTCGCGCCAAAGTGGCTCCGTAAAGCCGTGGAGCCGACCGCCCCAGCCACGACGTACCCCTTCTCTGGCATCAGGCGGCTGATTGCCATGAGCGCGGCACGGGTGCCGGCCGGGCTGGAGCGGGGCGGAGACTGGAGCGCAGGCCCGGCCGGGGGCCGGGCCGCGCGCGGGGAGCGGAGCGAGCCGCCTTGAACCAGTAGAGAAAGTTGTAACTCAGTCGGTCCTGCGGGGCCTGTGCGGCTTGAAGTCGTATGCGCAGTCTGGGAGTTCGACGCCTTGGCGGTGCGCGAGGGACAGGAAGAGTACTGGTCGCACCGTCCATGTGATGCGCGTGCTGACGTGGGTGATGGACACCGTCCAGGGCTCCCGGCGCAGGAGGGCTCGTCTCGTGTCGATGCGGTGGTCGTGGAGCCGCGTCCACGCTTCTTGGGAGGCGGCCGTGTCGAGGGCGGGTGAAATGGTGCGCAGGATCGTCGCCACCCAGTTGTTCGCCTCGACCGCCGTGTAGGCGTCGAAGGATCCGAAGAGTGCCGGCGGCTGCTGTCCGTCCAGCCTTTCCGTCCAGCACTCGCACCAGAAGCCGGGGCTGGTCGTCGTCTTCAGCATGGGTGCCCTCCTCGTCGTGCGTCTGTGAAGAGCTCCGCGGTGACCGTGTGGCCGCCGTCGCTGTCGTGGATCACGACCCGGTGAGCGATCGCGCTGACCATGCCGAGACCCCGGCCGTGTTCGGCGTCCTGGTCCTGGTGCTCGGCCTTGGGGGCCGTGCCGGTGCCTCCGTCGTCTGTCACCGAGACCGCGACCACCTGCGCCGAGACGGCTACGGCCAGGTGGAAGGTGCCGGAGTCCAGGCCGCTGGCCGTGTGGAGGATCGCGTTCGCGCTCAGCTCGCTCACGATCAGTTCGGCGTCTTCGGCAAGAGGGGAGCCGCGCAGGATGTCGCGCGTCCAGCGGCGGGCCCGGCTGACCTCTTCAGGGAAACCTGGGCAAGACAGTCCCCAGACCCGGGCAGTACTCGTATACTCGTGCATACAAGTTCCTTCATGCTGGTAGGCCGCCATGTGCAGCGGGTTCGGGCTAGAAGACTGCTGAAAATCTTGAGGGTGGGGCTGTCCGGCCGTGGGCCGGGCGGCCCTTGCGCTATGCGATGGCCGGGGTGAGGTGCCAGCTGCCGTTGGCCCGGGTGAGTCCGAGGTTGATGAGTCGGCGGAGGTTGAGGGCGGCGGCGCGGTGGTGGAGCCAGATGTTGTTGGCGATGACGCCGTGGTAGGGGACTCTGCGGTTGCCCTTGGCGACGAGCCAGGCGATGGCCCGTTCAACTGGTGGCCGCCATCTGCGGTATTCGTCCTGCCAGGCCACATCGTTGGCGGCCTGTGCCCGGGCGGCGGCCAGCAGCTCGTGCTGGGGGTGGACGTTGAGCGTGCGCCCGGTCTTGGAGGTGGTGCAGCGTCCGCGCAGGGGGCAGCCGGTGCACAGGCGTTTGAACTGGGCGGTGCGGGCGCCGTCGGCTTTGACCTGTCCGAGGTTGGCGGTGTGTCCGGCCGGGCAGGTCGCGGTGCCGGACGCCGCATCGATGTGGAAGTCGTCGATGGTGAAGCCGCCGGGGACGGCCTGCCGCAGCGGTGGCGGCTTGATCACCAGGGTGTGGCCGTCGGCCTGCAGCTGTTCGCGCAGCCGGCCGGTGCCGTACGCGGAGTCGCCGAGCACGGTTAACTCCTGGCCCTCGTCCTCGTCGGCCAGCAGACCGACGGCGACGGCGGCCTCGTGGTTGTCGGGGCCGTGGCCGCCGGTGGCAGCAATCGCGGTGAACAGCCCGGTCTCCGGCTCGAAGGACGCATGTCCTTTGAAGCCGTCCTGGTGGCGGGTTCGGTTTTTGTGGATGTGCCGTGCGTCCGCGTCGACGGTGGACACGGTCCGGTCCGCGACCGTGCGCCGGGCGATGCGCCAGCGTCCGTCGCGTCCGTCGGAGTCCTCGGCCGGCTCCACGTCCTGGCCCGCGACCAGGGCCAGCAGACCCACCGCGTTCGCCGCCTTCTCGCCCAGGTCCTGTTCGGGCAGGTGTCCGAGCAGGTTGATCGCGTCGGTGACCAGCGCGTCGACCAGTGCGGCGCGCGCTTGCTCGTCGTCCCAGGCGATCCTCGGCTTGCCCGGATCGGTGTAATCGTGCGCCGTGCACCACTGCTGCGCGGTCTCCTCGCCGCCGGGGACCTCGCGGATCACCCGGCGGACCGCGGAGATGATCTGGGTGACGGTGTCCTGGGTGGCCACTGCATCATCAAGGACGGTGGAGTCCAGTGCCCGCCGCCGCTTGCCCTTGAGTACCCCGGTTGAGGCCACGACCTCTTTGACCTTGGTGAAGATCCGCGTCGGGTCGGCCGAGTGACGCAGGCGGCGCCGGAAGTACGTCAGCAGCGACGGATCGAACGCGGTGTCGTACAGGCCGAGTCCGCAGGCGGCCTTCCACCGCAGGTCACAGCGCAGCTCTTGGACCGTCTCGAAGTCCGACAGCCCGTGCAGGCTCTGCAGGACCACCGTCGCGGCCAGCACCTGCGGCGGCAGACTCGGACGCCCGTTGGACGACGGATACATGTCCGCGAACATCGACTGCGGAAACAACACCTCACGGTGCTCGGCGAGGAACGCGAACACGCTCCCGGCCGGGATCAACTCCCGGCAGGTCTCCCACACATCCGGCCCGACCATCTCCCCGGCCCATTCCCCCTGCATGCCTACAAGACTGGCCCCGGACCAGCCGGTCCGGGGCCAGAACGCAAAAGATTTTCAGCAGTCTTCTAGACGA
>NZ_FOFF01000069.1 GCF_900110755.1 Streptomyces sp. yr375 | reverse complement strand
CCGCCCTGCCCATGACCGAAGGGGCAGGGATCATGTGTCCCTGCTGCAAGGCACGGGACAGCGGTGGCTACGTGAATTCCGTTGAGAAAACGTCACTCACCACAGCGTCCGATCCGGTAGCCGACGGTTCGATGACCGAGGAGGACAAGGCCCTCGCCGACGCCCAGGCCTCCGGTCAGCCGGTCGAGGTGGTCTCCGCCCGCACCGAGTCGAGCGACACCTGGGCGCAGCCGGACGGTTCGGTGTCGGTGAAGCAGTACGGCAGTGCCGTGCGGGTGTGGCGGAACGGGACATGGGTCGGGACCGACCCCACGCTGATGTTCGCCACCGACGGGTCCGTCGTGCCCAAGGCCACCGCGGTGTCGGTGCGCTTCTCCGGCGGGGGAACGGGCGCCATGCTCACCGGAGTCCGCGACGGCCGCACGCTGTCACTGACCTGGCCCAAGGCGTTGCCCACGCCCACGTTGGCGGGCAACGTGGCCACCTACGCCGAGGTGCTGCTTGGCGTGGACCTGCAACTGAAGGCCGAGGTGGAAGGGTTCTCCCAACTGCTGGTGGTCAAGAACGCGGAGGCCGCCAAGAACCCGGAGCTGGCCCGACTCCAGTTCGCCATCAGCACGGTCGGCCTCACTGTGGCCAAGGACGGCGAGACCGGGTCCCTGGAGGCGACCGATCCGGCCGGGCAGACCGTGTTCACCAGCCCCACTCCCATGATGTGGGACTCCAGCCGACCCACCACCGCCCAGGCACGACAACTGCTCTCCGCTCGCACCGCGACCGCCTCGGCCACACAGGCCGCGTTCGACCCCGGGGCCGGGGCCAAGGACGCCGCCATGGAGACGTCCGTCAGCGGCGACACGCTGACGATCACCCCGCAACAAGAGCTGCTGACCGGGGCCGAGACCACCTACCCCGTCTACATCGACCCGACCTGGTCCAGCAGCGTCCGTACCCACTGGACGAGGGTGTACCAGGCCTATCCCGGCACGTCGTTCTGGGACGCCAAGGACGTGGTACGCGTCGGCTACGAGGCGGAGACCGGCGGTCTGGACCGGATCTCACGCTCGTTCTTCGAGCTCGATACCAGCGCCGTCCAAGGGGCGCAGGTCAAGTCCGCGACGTTCCGGATCCGCAACACCTGGTCCTGGTCCTGCCAGGCCCGCGAGGTGCAGTTGTTCGAGGTCGGAGGCATCTCCGACAAGACGACCTGGAAGAATCAGCCCGGCAGGATCGGCTCCGTGCTGGACACCGTCGACGCCGCCAAGGGCTGGAGCGACGACTGCCCGGCCGGCAACCTGGAGTTCAACGCCACCAGCGTCGTACGCAAGTCGGCCGCGAACGACGCCGCGAACGTCACCCTGGGCATGTACGCCTCCGACGAGACGGACACCTTCGGCTGGAAGAAGTTCGACCCCAAGACCGCGGTCCTGGAGGTCGTCTACAACAACCCGCCCAAGACCCCGACCGAACTCGGTACCTACCCGAGTACCAGTTGCACCGCGGGCGGCACCATCGGCAACACCTCGGTCAGCCTGCACGCGAAGGTCGACGACCCCGACCCCGGAAACCTGACCGCCGAGTTCCAGCTCTTCGCAGCCGGTTCGACCACCCCCGTGTACGAAAGCAGCGTCCCGGCCATCCGCGGACGCGTCCCCAGTGTCGTGCTGCCCACGGACAAGACCCCGAGCGGGACCTACACCTGGAAGGTTCGCGCCAAGGACTCCGACGGCGCCTACTCGCCGTACAGCAAGACCTGCACTTTCGGCATCGACCGCGTCCGGCCCAGCAGACCTCCCGTCGTCACCTCCCAGGACAACACGTACCCGCCGGGGGACCAGGGCTGGCCGCAGCAGACCGGCCCGGCCCGCGCCACCGCGCGCTTCCTGTTCGCCGCGAACGGCGTCACCGACGTGAAGGCCTACTTCTGGTGGACGGACAGCAGTCCGGATCTCAAGGAAGTGCCCCCGGACGCCGCCTGGGCACAGTTCACGGTTCCTTCCTACGGTCCGCACCTCGTGTACGCCTACAGCGTGGACGCGGCCGGCAACCGCTCCGACACCGCCACCTATCTGTACTACGCCACGCGCGCCACGGCCCACGACGAGCCCGGTGACCTGAACGGGGACACGTACAAGGACATCTGGAGCACCGACTCCAATGGAACCCTCCTCACCCACGCCGGCCAGGACGGCGGCCGCTTCTACGCCGCCACCAACGCGGGCGGCATCTTCCCCGGCCAACAGGTCGGTCTCTCCGGCGACTGGGGCCAGGACGGCTACAACGACCTCGTTTCCCTCGAGTACGAGGAGAACAACCAGAAGAACAAGCTGCGCGTCTACGCCAACAACGGCCAGGGAAGTATCGACCGGGACCAACCGCTGACCCTGCGAGTGGCCTCAGGCAGCGACGATCACTGGTACGACGCCCAGCAAGTCACCCCAGGCGGCGACCTCAACGGCGACGACCGCCCCGACATCCTGGTCAGGCAGGGCGGAAACCTCTGGGTCTACTACGGCAACCGCACGGCACGTCTCGACCGGGTAGAACTCCACCCTCCGCTCGTCGGCGGCACCGACTGGAACAAGTACACCCTGGTCGCCCCCGGCGACCTCAACGCCGACACCCTCCCCGACCTGATCCTCCGCAACGACGCCACCGGCGTCCTCTACCGCTCCTACGGGACGAAGGACCCGATCACCGGCAAGCTGAACCTCGCCACCTGGGGAACGCAGCTCACCCAGATCGCCACCGGGTTCAAGAAGGCCGACCACCCCACCCTGGGCACCTCCGGCGACCTCACCGGTGACGGCGTCCTCGACCTGTGGACCCGCAAGGCAGACAACACGATGACCGGCTGGCCCGGCAAGGCCACCAGTGGTCAACTCACGGGCCTCGGCACCGCCTTCGGCATCGACGGAATCACCGGCGGCGCCCGCGTCGCGGCCGGTACCCAGCTCACCGCCGGCCAGTCCGTCACGTCCAACTCCGCCACGCTGACCATGAAGGGGGACGGCAACCTCACGGTCGCCGCCAAGTCCGGCGCGGTCGTCTGGGAGTCCAAGACCTCGGGCAACCCGGACGCCACCGCCCGCGTCGAGGCGAACGGCAACCTCAGTGTCTACAGCGCCGACGGCCAGACCCGGCTGTGGTCCACCGGGTTGACCGCGGCCACCACCCCCAACCTGACCGGTGAGGGCTACGTCCTGCTCCAGGACAAGGGCAACCTGGTCGTCTACAACGCCAAGAGCCAGGCCCTGTGGACCAACGGCTCCGGCCCGCGCCACGACTACAACGGCGACGGACGCAGCGACCTGGCCTGGTGGAACGACTTCGACGCCGGCACAGACGCCACCTACAGCCTGCTGACCAACTCCGACGGCACCTTCAAGGAACCGCTGAAGTCCTTCGCTGCCGCCGCCGGCACGTACGACGCCGCGTACATGAAGTTCGTGACCGGCGACTTCAACGGCGACGGTCGCGGCGACATCGCGGCCCTGCACCCGAAGCCGGACACCAGCCTGGAGATGCTGACCTTCCTGGGACAGGCCAGCGGCGGCTTCGCCGAGCCGTTCGTCTCCTGGACCCTCGGCAAGAACGTCATGCACGGCACCTACATGACCCCGGAGGCCGGCGACTTCAACGGCGACGGTCGCGACGACGTCGCCGTCTGGTACGCCTACCCCGACGGCACCACCAAGCTGTTCACCCTCACCGCCGACGTCCGCGGCGGCTTCAACAGCCCCTTCGAGTCCTGGTCGGCGCCCTCCGGCACCTGGCTGCGCAGCCGCTGCAAGTTCACCACCGGCGACTTCAACGCGGACGGCCGCGACGACATCGCCGTCTTCTACGGTCAGGGCGACGACACCATCCGCACGCACACGTTCCTGGCCGATGTCACCGGCGGCTTCGAGAAGCCGACGTCATGGTGGTACACGCCGTCCCTCGACTGGGACCAGGCCACCCCGCACGCCGGTGACTTCAGCCGCGACGGCCGCGACGACATCATGATCTGGTACGACTACGACGACGGCACCGACCGGGTCTCCACCATGCTCGCCGTGTCCGAGCCGGGTCAGTTCGGCTCTGCCAAGGTCACCCTCGACGGCAAGAAGAGCTGGGACATCAAGCAGACCCAGCTCGCCACCGGCGACTTCAACGGCGACGGATACGACGACCTGGCGGCCCTGCGCAAGCAGGACACCAGCATCCAGACCTGGACCTGGAACTGGTCCGCCGCCGACGGGGCCTTCAAGGGCGGCCTCGCCGGCTGGACCGCGCCCGCCGGCGTCTATCCCTACGATCCGATGAAGCTCGTCATCCCGTACAACTGACCCGATGACCCGAGAAGAAACGATGAAGGACCCTCCGTGACCTCCATACCGGCCCCCGCCCCCGGCCGCGACCGGCTGCCCTCGCTGACCGGGCTGCGGTTCTGGGCGGCTCTGCTCGTCGTCCTGTATCACCTGTCCCGGCAGGTGGGGGCCGTGCCGGGACTGAGTGAGGCGGTCTGGTACGGGCGTAGCGGGGTGACGTTCTTCTTCGTGCTGTCGGGGGCTGTGCTCGCCTGGACCTACGACGGTGCCGGCGTCCCCGCCCGGGTGTTCCTGTGGCGGCGGTTCGCCCGCATCTGGCCGTTGCTCGCCGTCAGCGTGGTGGGGTCGGTCGCCGTGTGGGGCGTCATGGGGCGTGCCGTGTCGCTCAAGGCCGTGGGCGCGACGTTGTTGCTGGTGCACGCCTGGTTCCCGGAACCTGTCGTCTTCACCGGGGGCAACCCGGCGGCCTGGTCGCTCAGTGACGAGGCCTGGTTCTATGTGACCTTCCCGGTGCTGCTGGCGGTGCTCGCGGGCCGGCGTGCCAGGGTCTGGGGGTGGACGGCGGCCGGGGTCAGCGTCGCCGCCCTCCTGTTGTGGCCCGCCCTGTCCGGGCTGTCGCCCACCGACCGCACCTGGGCGCTCGACTACCTGCCGCTGACCCGGTCTCTGCAGTTCGTGCTCGGCGTGGTCGCGGGCCTCGCGCTCAAGCGGGGCTGGCGGCCTCCCGTGTCACTGCCGGTGGCCCTCGGGCTCGTCGTCGCCTGGCACCTCGTCCTGATCCCCTGGTCGAACGCGGTGCCGGACGCCCTCTGGTACAGCCCCTACTCCGCCTCGCAACTGCTGTCCGCGCCCCTCTTCGCGGCCCTGATCTGCGCCGCCGCCCGCGCCGACCTGGACGGCAGGCGCACCGGTCTGGGCGGGGCCTGGATGATCAGGCTGGGACACTGGTCGTTCGCCTGGTACCTCCTCCACGAGATCGTGATCCGCGCGGCCGTCTTCCACTGGGGCAAGCCCGCCCCGGGCGGCGAGACGCTCGTGTTCTGGGCGGGGGTGTCGGCCGCCAGCCTGGGCCTCGCCGCCCTCGCGTATCACTGCGTGGAGCGCCCCGCCGAGCGGTGGCTGCGAGGCCGCGTGGGCCGCCGTCCCGCTACGACCCCTCCGTCCGCCCACCAGCCTGCCTGACCGGACGACGAGGTCAAGCGGTCGCCTCCGGCCCGAACTGGCCCGCCGGACCCGGCAGATGATCGAGACCCTGTATCCCGGCACCGGGGCGTCGGACCAGGCCGCCGGGCTGTACGTGTCCGACGTGCTGACGGGTCCGGACGATGGAGAGGAGTTCAGGCGCTCGGGGTGGGTTCCTTCGCCGCCGGGAGGGGGGCGGGGTGGGGCCGTGTGGTCTCCGGTCTCGCCCTCGGCCCCATGAACAGGTACGACAGTCCGAAGCCGCCCGCGACCACCAGTGCGCCGCCGGCCGCGTCCAGGACCCAGTGGTTGCCTGTTGCGACGATCGCCGAGACCGTGAAGAACGGGTGGAGCAGGCCCAGGGCCTTCATCCACCACTTCGGGGCGACGATCGCGATGACGAGGCCGCACCACAGGGACCAGCCGAAGTGCAGGGACGGCATCGCCGCGTACTGGTTGGTGAGGGCCGTCAGGGTGCCGTAGTCCGGCTTGGAGAAGTCCTGGACGCCGTGGACCGTGTCGATGACGCCCAGGTTCGGCATCAGGCGGGGCGGGGCCAGCGGGTAGAGCCAGAAGCCGATCAGGGCCAGCAGGGTCGCGAAGCCGAGGGAGGCGCGGGCCCAGCGGTAGTCGACCGGGCGGCGCCAGTAGAGGACGGCGAGGACCGTCAGGGGGACCACGAAGTGGAAGGACTCGTAGTAGAAGTCGAAGAAGTCCCGCAGCCAGCCGACCTTGACGACCGCGTGGTTGGCCCAGTGCTCGATGTCGATGTGCAGGAAGCGTTCGATGTCGAGGATCTGCTGGCCGTGGGCCTCCGCGCGGAGCCGGCCGTCGGCGTTCGAGCCGCCCGTCGCCGCCAGCCGGACCTGCTGGTACGCCGCGTACGTGACCCGGATGAGGAGCAGTTCGAGCAGCAGGTTGGGGCGGGTCAGGACGCGCTTCAGGAACGGGAGCAGCGGGACGTGCTTCCAGCGCGTCGGGACCGGGGCCGCGTACTCCGTCGGGACCGGGGTCCGGTAGTACGGGGAGGTGCGCGGGAGGAACGGGACCAGCGTGGCCGCGGCGATCGCGGCCAGCAGCACCACGTTGTCGCGCAGCGGGTACATGACCGGCACGTTCGGCAGCATCATCTTCGCCGGGAGGGTCATCACCAGGGCCACCGCGACCGGCCAGACGTAGCGGTCCGACGCCCGTTTGCCGACCCTGCCGACGACCGCCAGCAGCACCCACAGGAGCTGGTGCTGCCAGGTCGTCGGGGAGACCGCGATCGCCGCGCAGCCGGTCAGGGCCACAGCCAGCAGCAGTTGGCCGTCGCGGGCGTAGCGCACCGCGCGGCGGATGCCGAGGACGGCGACGGCCGTGCCCAGCGACAGGAACAGGCCGATCTCCAGCGGGCCGGCGAGGCCGAGGCGCAGCAGCGCGCCGTGCAGCGACTGGTTGGCGAGCGCGTCCGCCGCACCGCCGAGACCGACGCCCGCCACATGGTGCACCCAGTAGGTGTACGAGTCGTGCGGCATCGCCGCCCAGGCGAGCGCGGTGCCCGCGGCGAACGTGGCGCCGGCGGCGGCCGCGGCGCGCCGCCGGCCGGTGAACCAGAGCAGGGCGGCGAAGAGCAGCACCGTCGGCTGGAGGGCGGCGGCCAGGCCGATGAGCGCGCCGGCCGCCCGCCAGTCCCGTACGACGAAGCAGCCGAGGAGGACGAGCAGGACGGGGATGATGCTGGTCTGGCCGAGCCAGAGCGTGTTGCGCACCGGCAGCGACAGCATCAGCAGGCTGATCGCGACCGGCGCGGCCAGCAGCGACGTCCGTCTGCTGATCGGCTGCGGCAGGGCGCGGGCCACGACCAGGCCGAGCGCGGCGACCAGCAGCAGGGTGCCGAAGGTCCAGCCCCAGCCGAGGGCCTGTTCGGCGGCCCGGGTGAGGGGCTTGAGGACGAGCCCGCCGAAGGGGGTGCCCGTGAACTGCGTGGAGTCGTAGAGCGAACCCTTGACGTGCAGTACGCCGTCGGGTCCGACCCAGGTCTCCAGGTCCGTCAGCCGTTCTCCGCGCGGGGTGCCGAGGACGACGGCCACCTGGCGTACGGCGAGGACCGCCGCCACCAGCCAGAGGCCGAGGCGGGCCGCACGCAGTCGTGCCCTCGCTGTGTCGACCGCCGTCGACCCGAAGGCCTCCGCCGGCCGCCCGCTGTGCTCCGCATTCGCCACGCCTGGTCGGCCTCCGCCCCATTCGTCCCACGCGTGCCGTGCGCGGGTTTTTCTCTAGCGCACCTTACGAGGGTCGCGCCTCCCCCGGACACAGACGCAGGCCACCCCCACTTCACCTGACGTCCGCTCTCCTTTTGTCCCGAAGACGATAGTGGCCCTCGGGGCCGCCCGCCTCCGCGGGGTCGGATCAGGGTCGGATCAGGGTCGGATCCCGGCCGGTTCGGGGCGGGAACCGGATCGGCGTGCGAACGGAACCCGCTCGTCCGCCGTACCGTCGTTGCCACCACACGCACGGCGGAGAGGGCGGAGGGTTGTGGCGGAGGGGATGCGAGGCATGGTCTGTTTCCTGCGGGGGTCACGTAAGCGTTTACGTAAACGCTTACGCAGGCTTTCGCGTACGCCTGTGCGTGTGCGTACGTCTGCGCGTGTGCCTATGCGTAAGCGTTTACGCGCTCGGGTCTCGGCCGTTCTCCTGGCGCTGCTCGCGATCCAGCTCGGTTCGCTCGTGGCGCCGGCCTACGCGTGCGGCTGCGGCGCGCTGGTCCCGGGTGACGCGCGGCAGGTCGCGGTCGGCCGGGAGGTCTCCGTCGTGCGCTGGGACGGCGCGCAGGAGCAGATCGTCATGCGCCTGACAGTGGACGGCGACGCCGAGCGGGCCGCCTGGATCATGCCGGTGCCGCACCGCGCGACCGTACGGCTCGGCGACCCGAAGCTCTTCGACCAACTGGCCGGGGCCACCGCGCCCGAACACCGCACCCGCCGCCACTTCTGGCCGCAGGACGGCGACTGGCCGCTGACCACCGGCGACGCCATGCCACCCCCGCCGCCGCCCGGCGCGGGGCCCGGCGGCGTCGGCGTGATCGGGCGCGAGCGGCTCGGCCCGTTCGACGTGGCCCGGCTCACCGCCACCGACCCGGACGCCCTCGCCGACTGGCTGCGCACCAACGACTTCACCCTCCCCGCCCGCCTCAAGACCGCCCTCCAGCCGTACGTCGACCGGCGCTGGGAGTACGTGGCGGTCCGGCTGGCCCCCGAGAACACCGGCACCGCGCTGCGCGGCGAGCTGGAACCGCTGCACCTCGGTTTCGCCGCCGACAGCCTCGTCTACCCGATGCGGCTGTCCCGGCTGGCGGCCACCCCGCAGGCGCTGGGCCTGTACGTCCTCGCCGCCCACCGCATGGAACCGGCCTCCCGGATCGGCGGCGAGCGACCCCGGGTGACCTTCGCGGGGCCGCTCGGAAAGACGACGGGGCCGCTGGCCGAGCTGGCGAAGGGCATACCGGGCACCCCGTTTCTGACGGCCGTCGCCCAGGACTTCCCGCAGCCTTCGAACATCTCCGGGGACCACGAACTGCGCCGGGCCCGGGCCGACACCGCCTTCCGGCAGGTCGTCTACGAGGACCGGCTGCTCGCAGTGGCCGGGATCCCGGCGTGGCTGCTCACGGTGGTCGGCGGGCTGGCCGTCCTCAACACGGCGGCGGTCGTCCTGGGCGTGCGCTGGGGCCGGTCCCGACGCGCGGGCCTGTCGGGCCCTCGCCATGCCGCGTCCCCCGCGACCCCTGCGACCCCTGCGGCCTCTGCGGCCCCCGCAGCCTCTGCGGCCCCTGCGGCCTCCGCGCCGCGCCCACCCCGGGTGCCACCGGTACCACCCGTACCGCCGACGCCCTCGGTACCGCCGGTACCGCCGGTACCGCCGGTGCCGTCAGCGCGACCAGTGCCCTCGGTACCACCCGCACCACCAGTCCCCTCGGTGCCGCCCGAGCCGGCCGCCCCACCCTCGCCACCCCCGACACCCCCCACACCGTCCCCATCTCTCGCTCAACGTGCCGTCGTGCCCCGTGCGCCGAACGGCTGAATCCGTACCGCTGTCGTTAGCATTCCTAACGAGCAATGCCGGGCCCACCCCCACGTACCCCCACGTACCCCCACGTATCCCTACGTCAGGCACACGAGAGGCAGAGCGCATGAGCGAGTCCGAGTCGCAGGTCTGGGACGCCGTCGACGCCTACTTCACCGACCGACTCTCCCCGGACGACGAGGTGACGGCGGCCGCGCTGCGCGACAGCGAGGCCGCCGGACTGCCGTCCATCAGCGTCACGGCGAACCAGGGCAAGCTGCTCCAGTTGTTCGCCGAGATCCAGGGCGCCCGAGCGATCCTGGAGATCGGCACGCTCGGCGGTTACAGCACGATCTGGATGGCCCGCGCGCTGCCCGCCGACGGCCGGCTGATCTCCCTGGAGTACGACCCCCGGCACGCGGAGGTCGCCGTCCGCAACATCGCCCGCGCGGGCCTCGACAAGGTGGTCGAGGTGCGGGTCGGAGCGGCCCTGGAGTCGCTGCCGCTGCTGGCCGACGAGAACCCGCCCCCGTTCGACCTCGTCTTCATCGACGCCGACAAGGCCAACAACCCGCACTACCTGGAGTGGGCGCTGAAGCTCACGAGCGTGGGCAGTCTGATCGTCGTCGACAACGTCGTACGGGGCGGCCGGGTCGTCGACGCGGACAGCGACACGGGCGACGTGCGCGGCACCCGCGCCGCCATCGAACTGATCGCCGCGCACCCGCGACTGAGCGGCACGGCGATCCAGACGGTGGGGGCGAAGGGCTACGACGGTTTCGCGCTGGCGCGCGTCCTGGCATAGCCTCCGCCGGCCGCCACACGTGTCACATTTCGTGTCACATTTCGTGGTAGTAGCCCACGTTGACGCTGCGCGGCCCGGTGCGGTCGAGGACGATGATCTCGCCGGAGCCGCCGCGCGCCAGCGGCACGCTCCCGCCGTAGGTGAGCGGCTGCGCGTACTGCCCGCTCACCAGCCGCACCTCGGAGGACGGCTCGTCCTGCGAGCCGCGCAGCCAGGACACCTGCCAGGTGCCCTCGGGGCCGCACAGGAACTCCAGGTGCACGCGGGAGACGAACAGCCAGTCGTCCGGGGTCACGAGGCGGCACACGGACTTGTCCCGGCCCACCCGCAGCACGGCGCCCGGCTCACTGGGCGAGTCGGCCATCAGCATGCCGGCCGTGGCGCCCTCTTCCGTCCCGGAGACGGTGGCCATGGTCAGTTCGAGCACGTGCGCTCCCCTTGAGATGTGTGCTGGATGTGCGTGTACAGCCGCCGCATGATAAATCGCTCGGCCCTACCGCGTCCGGCACAATGGACGCATGACCGAGCGAAAGCCACCAGGTGTCCCGTTCGAGTCCTGGGTGGACAAGCAGATCCGTGACGCGGAGCGGCGCGGCGAGTTCGCCCAACTCCCGGGCGCGGGCAAGCCGTTGCCGCCGGGCACGGACACGTCGTACGACGAACTCTGGTGGATCAGACGCAAGATGGCCCGCGAGGGCCTGTCCGTCCTGCCGCCGACGCTCGCCCTGCGCAAGGAGGCGGAGGACGCCCTCGCGGCGGCGTACGCGGCACCTTCGGAACGCATCGTCCGGAAGATCATCACGGACGTCAACGTCAAGCTCCGCGACATGATGTTCAGGCCGCCGCCCGGCCCCCCGCTGGGCATGAAGCCGTACGACGTCGAGGCGGTCGTACGGGAGTGGCGGGAGCGCCGGGAGGACCGGGAGCGCCGGGCAGCGACAGGGGAGTCAGATGTGTAGCAGGCGCTCGGTCAGATCGCGGTAGTCGCGTAGGGCCAGGCGGAGTTGCTCGGTGTCGACGCCCGTCGCCGACCGGTCCTTGCCGCCCGCCGTCGGCTGCTGTTGTTGTTGCTGCTGCTGCTGCCAGGAACCGCGCAGGGTACGGCGGCGGCGGTCCACGGCGTCGGTGAAGCGGGCGGCGAGTTCCTCCAGCACCTTGTCGGCCTCCGCGACGGCGTCCCGGGGGCCGTCGACGAATCCGACGACCGCGTCGCGCATGCGGGAGGCGATGCGGTCGTACTCGTCGTCCGGGAGGAGGGGCGCGCCGGGGGCGGTGGTTCCGGGCGTGGGGGCCGTCTTGGTGGCTGTCTTGGCGGCCGTCGTGGGGTCCTTCTCCAGCGGCAGCTTGGCTGTGGGGGTCGTGTCCGGCATCGTGCTCAGCCCTCCTTCGCCTGGTGGCGGTGGAAGCCCCGGGGCAGGTGGAGGCCGGGGCGGGAGTGGTCCTGGGGCGTGGACTGCGGTGCGCGGCGGCGGCCCGGGTCCCGGTGGGCGCGGCCGACCAGGTCGTCGAAGAGGGCGCGGGCCTCGACCATCGCGGCCCGCATGTCCTCCGTACCGGCTGCGCGGTCGCCGGTCGTGCCCTCGTGGGCGTCTACGGCGCTGTGGACGCGTCGGTAGCCGTGGACGTGGTCGGCGTGGTGGACGGAGAGCGCGCCGAGCTGTTCCTCGTAGCGGCCGGCGTCCGGGAAGCCGCGGGCGCCGGCGACCTCCGCGAGCAGGCGGTCCGCCTCGGTGACCGCCGCGCGGGGCGAGTCGACGAACCGCTCCTGCGCGGCCGTCCAGCGGGCAATGAACCGCTCGCGTTCGGCGGGCTCCAGGGGCCGTTCGCGCAGCTCGCCGTGGCGCTGCACGAGCGCGTCGAGCTCCCGCTCGGCCGCCTCGACGTCGCCGTCGTGCCGGGCGACGGCCCGGTCGTACTCGGGTCCGAAGCGGTGCTTCAGGCCGCGTCCGCCGTGCGAGCCGCGGGCCCGCACGGCCGAGACGGCCGCGACGGCGACGACGGCCGCCACGACCACGATCAGAGCGATGAGCACTCCTGTGGACATGCCTTGCCTTCCGGTGGGTCGGCCCCACGGGCCGGTTCCCGGGTCGGGTTGCCCGGACGGCCGCACCCAAACCGCGCGGCGCGGTGTGTCGATCCGCCGACGGCCCGATCGACGCAAGGGTGAGGGAACAGCGGTCGTACGGAAACAGGCAAACAGGGGAAACAGGAGGTTGTCATGGGTGAGGTCATCGCACGGCTGGCCGTGTCGCTCGACGGATACCTCGCGGGCCCGGAGTCGGGTCCCGCGCATCCGCTCGGCATCGGCGGGGAGCGGCTGCACTCGTGGGTGTTCGGGCTGCGGACGTTCCGGCGGATGCAGGGGATGACGGGCGGGGAGACCGGGCCGGACGACGACCTGCTCGCCGAGCACGTCGTCCGGCCCGGCGCGGTGGTGATGGGCCACGGCATGTTCATGACCGGCGAGATCCCCTGGGGCGACGACCCGCCCTTCCACGCGCCGGTGTACGTCGTCACCCACCACCCGCGCGCGTCCCTGGTGAAGCAGGGCGGCACCACGTTCCACTTCGTCACCGAGGGCCCGCGGCGGGCGCTGGAGCTGGCCCGGGAGGCGGCGGGCGAGAAGGACGTGTCGCTGGCCGGCGGCGCGGACCTGGTGCAGCAGTTCATCCGCGACGGCCGGCTGGACGAGTTGCTGCTGCACATCGTGCCGGTGCTCCTGTGCGGCGGACGGCGGCTGTTCGGCGACCGGGGCGAACTCGGCGACCAGCACATCGAGTGGCGCAAGACGCAGGTCCTTGACTCGCCGGAGGTCACGCATATCCGGTTGCGGGCCCCGCACACCGTCGCCGCAGAATGAGCCAATGACCTGGACGACTCGGACGACTTGGACGGCCTGGACCGTCGCCCCGGAACCCGTCGACTCACCGGTCGCCGTCGCGCTCTGGCAGGAGTACCACACGGAGGTCAGCGACCGCTGGTACCTGCTGCACGAGGGGCGCCGGACCGACCCGGCCGAGCTGGAGCGGGCGATCGCCGCCCAGGACTGGGCCGAACTCACCCCGCCCGGCGGCCAGTTGGTGGTCGGGCGGTACGAGGGTGCGCCGGGCGGCTGTGCGGGCGTACGGCTGCTGGACGCGACGACCGCCGAGCTGAAGCGGATGTTCGTACGGGAGGCGCTGCGGGGCAAGGGGGGCGCGCCGCTCCTCGTCCGGGCCGCCGAGGACGCCGCCCGCGCGCTCGGTGCCACGCGGATCGTCCTGGACACCCGCACCGACCTGGTCGAGGCCCGCGCCCTGTACGCCCGGCTGGGCTACACCGAGACCGAGCCGTACAACGACAACCGGTACGCCGAGCACTGGTTCGCCAAGCCGCTCGACCGGTGACCGACCGCCTGGGCGGAGACGTCAGGGAAGGCGGTGGTCGGGCAACACCCGGCCGTCGTAGGGCTGTTCGCGGTCCGAGCCGCACAGTTCGGCGTTCAGTTCCTTGACCAGTTGGACGAGGTCGGTGGGCCGGTCCGGGCCCCACCAGTCGCCGAGCAGCTCGGCCAGCGACGCCTCGCGGGCCGCGGCGAGCCGTTCGGCGGCCTCGCGGCCCTCGTCCGTCAGCGCCATGACGGGCCCGTCGCGTACGGCGAGCCGGCGGCCCTCGACCTGCCGGACCGCTTCGACGATCACCGACAGCGGGACGGTGCTGCGCTCGGCGAGCACGTTCGGCTCGACCGTGCCGTCCCGCTTGATCCGCAGCAGCAGCCAGCTCGCGGCGGGGAGGAGGTCGTAGCCGGAGCGTGCGGTGATCGTCCGGTAGATCTCGCGGCGGCCCTCGCGGGTGCCGAGGACGGACAGCGCCCGGCACACCTCGTCGTACGAGGAGCGTTCCACCGGGTTGCTGGCCAGGGTCTCCGTCACGTCGGGCGCTGTGACCGAGCCGCGCAGCGGGTCCTCCTTGAGGAACCACGCCAGGACGAAGCCGAGCAGCGCGACGGGGGCGGCGTACAGGAAGACGTCGGTGATCGAGGCGGCGTACGCGTGCAGGACGCGCGGGCGCAGGGCGGGCGGCAGGTCGGCGATGCCACGCGGGTCGGACTCCAGCCCGCCGACCGAGACCCCGGACGGGAGCCGGACGCCCCGGAAGGCGTCCGCGAGCTTGTCGCCGAGGCGGCTCGCGAAGACCGTACCGAAGATGGCG
Source organism: Streptomyces sp. yr375 (assembly GCF_900110755.1). Taxonomy (GTDB): domain Bacteria; phylum Actinomycetota; class Actinomycetes; order Streptomycetales; family Streptomycetaceae; genus Streptomyces. The sequence continues at coordinate 18,771 of NZ_FOFF01000069.1, read as the reverse complement.
ACGCCGAAGGACGCGCCGATGGAGCGGAAGAAGGTCGCGCCGGAGGTGGCGACGCCGAGATCCTCGTAGCCGACCGCGTTCTGCACGATCAGCACCAGGACCTGCATGACCAGGCCGAGGCCGAGGCCGAAGACGAGAAAGCAGGCGCTCATCCCGGCGGTGGAGCTGCGCTCGTCGAGCCGGTGCAGGAGCAGCAGGCCGAGGGTGGTGACGGCGGTGCCCGCGATCGGGAACACCTTCCAGCGGCCGGTGCGGCTGACGATCTGCCCGGAGACCGTGGACGACAGGAGCAGGCCCGCCACCATCGGCAGCATGTGGACGCCGGACATGGTCGGCGAGACGCCGTGCACGACCTGGAGGAAAGTCGGCAGGTACGTCATCGCGCCGAACATCGCGAAGCCGACGATGAAGCTGATCACGGCGGAGAGGGTGAAGGTGCGGATGCCGAACAGCTTGAGGGGGAGGACGGGTTCGGCCGCCCGGCGTTCGACGGCCACGAACGCCACGGCCAGCAGCACGCCCAGCACCGCGAGGCCGACGATCTGCGGCGAGCCCCAGTCCCAGGTGGTGCCGCCGAGCGAGGCCACCAGGACCAGGCAGGTGGCGACGGACGCGATGAGGAAGGTGCCGAGGTAGTCGATGACGTGCCTGGTCGCCTTGCGCGGGATGCGCAGGACCGTCGCGATGACGGCGAGCGCGACGACGCCGACGGGCAGGTTGACGTAGAACACCCAGCGCCAGCTCAGGTGTTCGGTGAACAGGCCGCCCAGCAGCGGGCCGAGGACGCTCGTCGCGCCGAACACCGCGCCGAACAGGCCCTGGTAGCGGCCCCGGTCGCGCGGCGGCACGATGTCGCCGACGATCGCCATCGACAGCACCATCAACCCGCCGCCGCCCAGGCCCTGTGCGGCCCGGAAGGCGATCAACTGCGGCATGTTTTGCGCCATTCCGCACAGCGCCGAACCGATCAGGAACAGCACGATCGCGGTCTGGAACAGTCGCTTGCGTCCGTACTGGTCACCCAGTTTTCCCCACAGCGGGGTGGCGGCCGTCGACGCCAGCATGTAGGCCGTGACCACCCACGACAGGTGCTCCATACCACCGAGGTCGCTGACGATCGTGGGCAGGGCGGTCGAGACGATCGTCTGGTCGAGGGCGGCGAGGAACATGCCGAGCAGCAGGGCACCGATCGAGACGAGAACGTTTCCGGACACGTGTTCCTGACGCGGATCCGCCGTCCTGCTGTGCGCGTCCAAGGCCATGGATGCCTCCTGGGGCTGGTGACCCTTTCATCGTGATCGGTGTCACCCGTTACGGCCTCCCGAGTCCTCGCGGAATCCGTCGAAAGCGGACGTTCCGGGGGCGGTGGGCCACCGGTTGTGTGGAGGATCCGCATATTCTCTGAAGCTTGGACGGGGAGGGACGAACACGTGATCGATCCGACGGGGCAGCAGGGACGGCAGGGGCAGCAGGGACGGCACGGGCTGCCGTGCCCGCAGTGCGGAGCGCTCCGCGCGCCCGACAACACCCCGTCCTGCTCCTGCGCCCGACGCGCCGCCGACGCCCTGCACGACACCCGCACGACGGAGGCGGCAGCAGCGGAGGACTTCGATCCGCTACGGATACGGCCGTACGTGGAACTGGACGACACGGCGGCCTCCGACAAGGGGACGGAGGCCGCTGACGCCGGAGCCGGTGGCACGTCGGATGCGACCGACGGTGAGCCGACGATGCCGCTGCAGCCGGTCCCGACCGAAGCGACGACGACACTGCCCACCCCACTGGCCCCGCCCGTCTCCGCACCCAGCACCACCGACGTGCGTCTGTTCGAGACGGCGGACGTCGGCCCCGCCCATCTCGACGACCACGAGGAACCGCGCCGCCCGCGCCGCCGCCGGGCGCTGCTGGTGGCGTCGTCCGCCGCCGTCGTGGCCCTGGTGGCGGCGGCCGGATTCGCGAGCGGCCTGTTCTCCTACGAGAAACCGACGCGCGACGGAGCCGCCCCCGAGGACGTACGAGCCGCCGTACCCGACACCTCGACCAGCCCCCCGACCACCGCCAAGTCCCCGACGCCAAGCCACTCCGCGTCCCCATCGGCCTCCGACGCCTCACCGTCACCGTCCGAGACCGAGAGCCCGTCACCGTCCACGTCGGAGGAAAACACCGCGCCCACTACGTCCCCGTCGCCCACGGCGACCCGAACCGCCCCGACCGCCCGCGTCACCGGCTCCGTGGTGCCGCCGGAGGACGGGGCCGACAAGAACGGGGAAAGCTCCTTGGGCGTAGTGCTACGACGCGGCGACACGGGCGCGGAGGTGACCGAACTCCAGCTACGGCTGGCCCAGTTGTCCCTCTACGACGGCGCGGCCGACGGCATCTTCAGCGACGAGGTCGAGGACGTACTGCGCAACTACCAGTCAGCCAAGGGGACCACGGCGGACGGCTTGGGCGTGTACGGCCCGTTGACCCGGGCAATCCTGGAATCCGAGACGAAGGAACCGTCGTAGGTCCAAGGAACTGAAGGTCTGAGGGCTGTCCCTTAGGTGCTCTCTGCGTCGGTGCGGACAGTGGGGGGGGTGGACGCCGTCACCTTGGGCGTCGATGACGACCTGATGGTTGGTGGAGTACCTGTGGTTCTTCGGCTGCGCGGCGGTGGCGTGGTCGCGGGTGGGCACCAGGATGCCGTCCACGATGAGCACGGTGCCCTTGGCGTCCCATTAGGTGACCAAGGGCATTGACCAATCCTTCAGCTACCGCTCAGCGGCGATCCCCAAGTGGGATCGTGGCGCGATCTTCTCGTCAGGTGGGTAAGCAGATGCTCCGCCGTACTGAAGACGGTGTCTTGCGGCGCTCCAACCGAAGCCAGGGCGGCGCCGAGCCTTGCCGCCGCTGACTTCGGCACGTCCGAATCGGTAAGGAGGGGAAGGATCAGCAGGAGCCGGGCGGCCGTGTCCTCGACACCTTCGGCCGCGGGGGACGGGCTGTCGGCCAGGCGGACCAGTTCATGCCATGTCAGACCGGTCCCCGAAAGGTCTCCTTCCCAGTTGGCGATCTGCTGGGTGTGCCTGCGGCCTGGACGAGGGTCAGGCCGCCGAGACCGGAGCCGATGATGAGCACTCTGCTGAGTGTGGACATGCGTGGTCCTTTGCTGAGTGGTTCGACAAAGGACGCACCGGTGACCCGATCGGGCACTTGTACGGGCGCCGGAAACGGGCGCCGCCCGGACTACCTACCGGGCCGTGGCTTTCGTACGTCGTTTGGCAGCTAACACGATGGTCCCACCGGAGCAAAGCAGTGTGCTGCGGTGGTTCGGTGTCGGATCCCTCGCTCAGTCGCCCGTGGCACTGAGGTCTCTCAGCGTGGCCACTGATCGGGCGAGGGCATCAGCGGCCGCAACGCACAGGGCTCCCGCCGCACCAACGCGCCCTGGTCGGCCGGGTGTACCTGCGCCGGCCCGACACCCTGTGAACGAGTGCCCCCGCTGTACCGCCGAGTGCCCCACAGACCCTGAGAACGGGCTCCCGTGGTGCCCACGGTGCGGGGCGCGCTTCGGCCTCTCGCGACCGTCGTGCCGGGGCCTGTGGTGGAGGCGCAACGCCGCCACTCGCGCCCCGCCACGACCACGTGAGCACTGAGCACCGAGCACCGAGCACCGAGCAGACTCCCGCCCCGGCCCCCGCCGCAGTGTCCTCACCCGGCGTGAATGCGCACTCCGCCCCCGGCGACCTCCACCCGTACCCCCCGCAGATCCTCCACCACCACGTCCGGCCCGTGCGCCGCCGCCCGCGCCCCCACTCCCACGACCCGCATCCCGGCCGCGCGCCCCGCCGCGATGCCCGCGCCGGAGTCTTCGAACACGACGCAGTCCGCCGGGGCGATGCCCAGTTCGGCCGCGCCCTTGAGGAAGCCCTCGGGGTCCGGCTTGCTCGCGCCCACCGACTCGGCGGTGACGCGGACGTCGGGGAGGGGCAGTCCCGCCGCGGCCATCCGGGCGGTCGACAGGGGGACGTCCGCCGAGGTGACCAGTGCGTGCGGGACGCCCCGCAGGGAGGCGAGGAACTCGGGGGCGCCGGGCACCGGCACGACGCCCGCCAGGTCGGCGGTCTCCTGCGCGAGCATCCGCGCGTTGTCCGCGAGGTTCAGGTGCGCCGGCCGGTCGGGCAGCAGTACGGCCATCGAGGCGTGCCCCTGACGGCCGTGGACGACCTTCATGACCTCGTCCCCGTCGAGCCCGTGCTCGTCGGCCCAGCGCCGCCAGATGCGCTCGACGACGGCGTCGGAGTTCACGAGGGTGCCGTCCATGTCGAGCAGGAGGGCGCGGGCGGTCAGGACCGGCATCAGCAGCTCCAGGTGGAGAGAGAACAAGGTGGCCCCGCCCGCCGGTCAGGGAAAACGAGCGGGAGCCACTTTGTTTTCTCACGGTACAAAATGTTCGGGCCCCACCGCCACTCCCGCCGGAAACCTCCGGCAACCGTTCACCGCGCGTTCAGCTCGGCCGGCCCCTCAAGCCTGCCCCTCACCCCTGTCCCTCAAGCCCGTCTTTCAAGCCCGCCCGCCCTCAGCCCGCGATCGCCTCCCACAGGCTCCACACGCCGAGCGCCAGCATCAGCAGCGCCGCGATCCGGGTGATCAGCGTCAGCGGCACCCGCTTCATCAGTGCCTTTCCGCCGACGATGCCGAGACCGGCGACCGTCCACAGCGCGAGCACCGCGCCGAGGCCGACGGAGAGCGGGTCGTCGTAGCGGGCGGCGAGGTTGGCGGTCATGATCTGCGTGAGGTCGCCGAACTCGGCGACCAGGATCAGCATGAAGCCCGCGCCCGCGACCTTCCAGAAGGACTGGTCCTCGGGCCGCCGGACCTCCTCCTCGCCGTCGCCCTTCTTCAGCAGCAGCACCGCCGCGCCGCCCAGGAACAGCACGCCCGTCAGCGCCTGTACGAGTTGCTGCGGGAGCAGGGTCAGCACGCTGCCCGCCGCGACGGCCAGCGCGACATGCAGCGCGAAGGCGGCGGCGACGCCGGCGAAGACGTACGAGGCGCGGTAGCGGGTGCCGAGGACGAGGCCGGCGAGCGCGGTCTTGTCGGGCAGCTCGGCCAGGAAGACGACGCCGAAGACGACCGCCGTCACGGTGATGCTGATCAAGGTTCCTCTATCGGTCGGGGGCCGCCCCACCGAGAGTCCCGACCCTTCAGAACAGACACCTCGGCACGGCAGCACACGTCATCCGCGCCGTACGGCACGGATGTGCACTGCTTGCCGAAGGTCTCGCTGGCCGACCCGCCACAACGGGTCCGCCTCCGGGCGCCGGCTCAGACGAGCTGAGCAGTATGTCGACGGTCCGGCGAAGAGCTACTCCCCTTCTGCGCTCCCCAGTGTACGAGATCGTTCCGCCGTAAACCTTGTCATGAACCTTGTCGCAAACCTCGCCACGAACCCTGCCGCAGACCTTGTCGTGTCATGCGCGCGTCACTAGCTTCTTACCCGGCGCACACTTCCCCGCAATGCGGCACCGCGAGCATTCCAACGCCCGCCGCATCGCAACGCCCACACCCCAACGCTCGCGCTCCGACACCCCCACCACCCCATGGAGTTCGCATGTCGAAGTTCTACGCGCGTGGACGGCTGAGCATAGTCGCCGCCCTCACCGGCCTCATAGCCTCGGCCGCGCTGTTCACCGCCCCCACCGCCTCCGCCGCTCTCCCCACCCCGGTCAGCGCCGCGACCGCCCGCACCTACCTCGCCTCGCTCACCGTGGCGACCGAGAACCGCACCGGCTACCAACGCGACCTGTTCCCCACCTGGATCACCATCAGCGGCACCTGCAACACCCGTGAGTACATCCTCAAGCGGGACGGTACGAACGTCGTCACCAACTCCGCCTGCACGGCCACCAGCGGAAGCTGGTACTCCCCGTACGACGGCGCCACCTGGACCGCCGCCTCCGACCTCGACATCGACCACCTGGTCCCGCTCGCCGAGGCCTGGGACTCGGGCGCCAGCGCCTGGACGACCGCCCAGCGCCAGGCCTTCGCCAACGACGTGACCCGCCCGCAGCTCATCGCCGTCACGGACAACGTGAACCAGCAGAAGAGCGACCAGGACCCGGCCGAGTGGATGCCGTCGCTCACCTCGTACCAATGCACCTACGTCCGCGCCTGGGTCCAGGTGAAGTACTACTACGACCTCTCGGTCGACTCCGCCGAGAAGAGCGCGCTGACGAGCTACCTGGCCAACTGCTGATCGATCCGGCCGCCGATCGATCCGGCCGCCGATCGATCCGGCCGCTGATCTGATCGATCCGTGACCGCAGGGCACTCGCCGCGGGCCTCCGTCGTTCCGTACCGTCCGTAATGGCCGTACTGGCCGTACCGTACGGGGCGACGGAGGAGGGCGATCGGGTGGCCGGACTGCGGCTGGGACCACTGCTGAGGTACGCCGACGGCTCGTCCGCGACCGTCTGGGTCGAGGCGAGCCGTCCGTGCGCCGCCGAGGTGCGCTGCGCGGACGGCGCCGGCGGCACGGCCCGCACCTTCCAGGTGGCGGGCCATCACTACGCCCTGGTCCCGGTGACCGGCCTGACGGCGGGTACGGCGACGGCGTACGAGGTCCTCCTCGACGGCACCCTCGTGTGGCCGCTGCCCGACTCGCCTTTCCCGCCCTCCGAGATCCACGCCCCCGCCGTCGAGGCCGACGGCCACGCGGTGCGGGTGTCGTTCGGCTCCTGCCGGTGGGCGGCGCCCGCGGCCGACGCGCACGACCCCGTGGGCCCCGACGCCCTGGACAGCCTGGCCGCCCGCCTCGCCGCCGACCCGGGACGCGAACGGCCCGACGTACTCCTGCTGTTGGGCGACCAGGTGTACGCCGACGAGGTGTCCGACGCGACCCGTGAGCGGATCGGCGCGCGCCGCGGCCTCGCGGATCCGCCGGGCGCCGAGGTCGCGGACTTCGAGGAGTACACCTGGCTGTACTACGAGTCCTGGCTCGACCCCGAGGTGCGCTGGCTGCTGTCCACGGTGCCGAGTTGCATGGTCTTCGACGATCACGACATCGCCGACGACTGGAACACCTCCGCCGCCTGGCTGGCCGACATGCGGGCCACGCCCTGGTGGAGTGAGCGGCTGCTGAGCGGCCTGATGTCGTACTGGGTGCACCAGCACCTCGGCAACCTCGCCCCGGCCGAGCTGGCCGCCGACCCGGTCTACGCCGCCGTACGCGCCGTCCCCGACGGCACCGACGTGCTGCGCGCCTTCGCCGGCCGCGCCGACGCCGACCCGGCGTCCGTACGGTGGAGCTACCGGCGGGACTTCGGGCGGGTGCGGCTGCTGATGGTCGACACCCGGGCCGCGCGGGTCCTGGCGGAGGACGAGCGCGCGATGCTCACCCGCGGCGAGGCGGCGTGGCTGCGCGAGCAGGTCCTCGACGGCCCCGGCTCCTACGACCACCTCCTGATCGGCACCTCCCTGCCCTGGCTGCTGCCGCACCTGGTGCACGACGCCGAGGAGTGGGACGCGGCCCTGTGCCGGGGTGAACGCGGGGTGCGCTGGGCCCGGTTCGGGGAGAAGCTGCGGCGGGCGGCGGACCTGGAGCACTGGGCGGCCTTCCCGACCTCCTTCACCGCGCTGGCGGCGCTGATCGCCGAGGCGGGGACGGGGGCGCGGGCCCCGGCGACCGTCCTCGTCCTCTCCGGGGACGTACACCACGCGTACGTGGCGGAGGCCCGCTGGCCCGAAGCAACAGGGGGCGGCGGGGCGGCCGGGCCGGACGCGCGGGTGTTCCAGCTCACCTGCTCCCCCGTCCACAACTCCATCCCCCTGTCGATAAAGGTGGGCTTCCGCTTCGGCTGGAGCGCCCTGGCCCGTGCGCTCGGCCGCCGCTTCCGCCGGCACGGCCACTGCCCGCGCCCGCCGGTCAACTGGCGTCGCACAGGCGGCCCGTGGTTCGGCAACCAGCTCATGTCCCTGACCCTGCAAGGCCGTTCGGCCCGGCTGCGACTGGAACAGGCCCGGGGGGACGGGGCGTTGGCGACCGTTAACGAGTCCGACCTGACACCCTGACCGGTACGTGCGCAGGGGAGAGGAGCAGGTGCCGATGCAGGCATCAGAGGTCAGGCGTGCGGTGGCCGCGGCCATGTGGACCGCCTCGTCGCTCGGTCTGGCGGCGGACGACGCGATCGTTCTCCACGACTCGAACAAGCTCACTCTGCGGCTGCTGCCCTGTGAGGTCCTCGCCCGGGTGGCACCTACGGCGGATCAGGTCGCGCGGTTCGAGGTCGACCTTGCCCAGCGGCTCTCCGCGTCCGGGTGCCCGGTGGCCGCTCTCGACCCCCGGGTGGAGCCACGCGTCCATGAACGTGACGGCTTCGTGGTCACGCTGTGGACCTACTACGGCCCCGTGACGCATCGCGAGATCCCACCGGCCGACTACGCCGACGCGCTCCATCGACTGCATGCCGGCATGCGCCAACTCGACGTCCCGACACCGCACTTCACGGACCGGGTCGAGCAGGCGCAGCGACTCGTGGCGCACCGCGACCGCACTCCGGCACTCGCCGACGCCGACCGGGAACTGCTCGGCGAGACGCTGCGCAACCTGAGACGCGCGATCGGCGAGCGCGCCGCCCCCGAGCAACTGCTGCACGGCGAACCCCACCCGGGCAACCTGCTCACCACGAAGAACGGGCCGCTGTTCATCGACCTCGAGACATGCTGCCGTGGGCCCGTCGAGTTCGACCTCGCCCACGCGGCCGAGGAAGTCGGCGAGCACTATCCGGGCGTCGACCGAGACCTGTTGCGCGAGTGCCGGATCCTCGTCCTGGCGATGATCACGGCCTGGCGCTGGGACCGGCACGACCAACTCCCGGACGGCCGCCGACTGGGCACGGAGTGGCTCGACCGGATCCGAACGGCACTCGATCCCAACGGGCCGGATTCCCAACGGAGTTCCCGCACCCAACAGTGACCGTCCCGTCACCGTGATCAGTCTGGGCGTCAGCCAGGGTGAACGGGCCGCCGTTGCCGAAGGCGAGGTGGGCGAAGCGTTCGCCGATGTGGTGGTGGGTGGCCGGGTCCGGGTGGAGTTCGTCGGGCAGCGGCCATTTCGCGTGGTCGGTCTTGCCGTAGAGGGCGAGGCCGTCGAGGTAGTGCAGGTTCGGGTCGGTGGCGGCGCGCCGGTGGACGATGCGGGTGAGTTCGTCCCGGATCAAGGTGAGGGTCAGTTTCCCGGCGGCGGTCTGGGCGGGATCGCCGGTGCTGCCAGTGCCGCCGGTGCTCATGAACCGCACCCGTCCCTCGCTCAGCGCGCTGAAGTCCGGGGCGGTGGGCCCGGGGGTGTTCTCGTGGATGGGGCAGTAGAGGGGGGATACGACCAGGAGAGGGGTCGTGGGGTGTCCGTCACGGATGGTGTCGAGGAAGCCGTGGACGGCCGGGCCGAACGCGCGCAGCCGCATCAGGTCTGCGTTGACGACGTTGATGCCGATCTTGAGGCTGATCAGGTCGGCAGGGGCGTCGCGGATCGCGCGGGCGGTGAACGGGTCGAGCAGGGCGCTGCCGCCGAATCCCAGGTTCACCAGCTCCACCTTGCCCAGGGCCGCGGCCACGGCGGGCCAAGTCCCGGTCGGGGCGGTGGCGTTGGAGCCCTGACTGATCGAACTGCCGTGGTGCAGCCAGACCTTGCGGCCGTGGGGCGGCGCGTTCCGGACGGGGGCGTTGGTGCGCAGGGTGACCAGGCGGGTGGTCTCGTCGTGCGGCAGCCAGATCTCGACGTCCTTCTCGTCGCCGGACAGGCCGGTGAACCGCAGGGTCCGCACCGGCCCGGGACGCGTTTCCGCGGTCCCGGCGGCCATGTCGATGGTGAGTACGTCGCCGTCCGGCACCCCGGCCCGGCCCGTGAGCCGTCCGTCGACGAGAAGCTCGTACACCCCGTCGGAGCGTGGCGGCGCTCCGGCATAGGCCCGCTTGGTGGCCACGACGTCCAACTCGACGGCGGTGGCCGCGGTGCGGAAGACCAGTCGCACGCCGGAGGGCTGCGACTCCGCCATCGCCAGTTGGCCGTCGGGTATCTGCCGGCGGGCGCACGCGGGCAACCGGTGCGGCAGTACGCCGCGTTCGGTGTGTTCCAGGTCGAGGGCGCCGCGCAGGAGGTCAGCGGTGATGGGGGTGGTGGTCCAGTCGGGCTCGGTGGGCATGTCCTCGGTCTCCTTGATCAGGAGGGCGACTGGCAGGGGGGGCGGGTGTGGCCGGGAGGGTTGGTCAGGTGGTGGTGGGCCAGTTGGTCAGCAGGGTGTCGAGCGCGTTGAGGATCTCGGTCCAGCTTTCCTGTGCGTCGGGGGCGCTGTGGCTGAAGCCTCCGGCGGTCTCCAGGCCGACGTAGCCGCTGAAGACGCTTCCCAACAGCCGCACCGCGTGCGTCTGGTGCGGTTCGGCCAGGTCGTAGCCGCGCAGGATCGCGCGCGTCATCTGAGCGTGCCGGACCCCGGCACTGGCGGCCGCCGTCTGCGGGTCGAGCCGGAACCGGGCGGCGGCGAAGCGGCCCGGGTGCTCGAGGGCGTAGTCGCGGTAGGCGTTCGCGAAGGCGACCAGGGCGTCTTTACCGGCCCGCCCGGCCACCGCGGCGGATACGCGGTCGGCGAGTTCCTCCAGGGCCAACAGGGCGATCTTGGTCTTCAGGTCATGGGCGCTCGCCAGATGCGAGTACAGACTCGCGGTCTTGACACCGAACCGCCGGGCGAGCTCCGCGGGGGTCGCCTGCTCGAACCCGATCTCGTCGGCCAACTCCGCCCCCGCCCGAACCAGGCGCTCCGCGGTCAGTCCTACCCGAGCCATAACCATCCTCCGAATCACCTTCAAGTTCTACGGTAGATGATTATGCGTTTACCTACTCTGATTAGGCAAACCAGCGTGCCCTTCAGGAAGCCGCCTGGAAACCGCCCGAAGTCGCCTGGAAGTCGCCGAAGAAGCAGGGCCCTCTGATGGAGGCCGCCTTCGGCGCACGCCCGCGCTCCGCACGCGAGGCGCTCGGCATGGCACAAGAGGCCCTGGGCGAACAGATGGGCCATTCCGGCACGCATCTCTCGTCGGTTGAAACCGGTCGCAAATCTCCAACGTTGCGTTCGCGCGCAGTGCTGACAAGGCGTTAGGGACGGGCGATGCGTTCGAGCGGGCCGAGTCTCAGGCACAGGGGCACCTGGACCGCGAAAGCGTGTCCGTGTTGCCCATGCTGACGGCCTGCCATCAGCTACAGGCCGAAGCGCTGTCACAGGCGGCACCCGTGCCCTTGATCAACGAGGTACGAAAGGGCACCCCGTGACGACCGAATCCCCGCGTTGGTTCAAGTCCTCGTACAGCGACAACGGTGGCGCCTGCGTCGAGGTCGCCGCCAACCTGACCGTCTCGCACGGCATGGTCCCCGTGCGTGACTTCAAGAACCCGGCCGGTCCGGTTCTGGAGCTCCCCGCCGTCGCGTTCACCTCGTTCGTGACGGGCGTCAAGACGGGTGAGTTCGGCACCGTCTGAGCACTCGGCCGACCCGCACCGGCTCGGAGCAGCCCCATCATGCGACGGCATGGTGGGGCTGCTCGCCGCAGATCTGTCGGCGCGCGGAAAACGGCGAGACGGCGGAGAATAAAAGCGGCTCCCTCTTCACCCCAGCTTGCTTCGGCTCATGACATCCGCTGCGCGATTCTTCTGGCAATGCCTGACCGCCGTGCTGGTGAGCATCGCGATCGGGTGGGCCCCGACGGCGTCCTGGGCGTCGGCCGCGGTGGCACAGCAGGAGTCGATCACCCTCAGCCCGTCCGAGGGGCCGCCGGGGACTCTGGTCCACATAACGTTCGACAGTTGCACCAGGTCCAGTCCCGAACCTCCCGAACCTTCCGAACCTGACGATTTGCCTGACGAATCTTCCCCCTCCCCACCGGACGACGACGGTGACTTCGAGCCACCAGCGGCTTGGACACCGGCTCGAGTCGGGGCCGGCGTCATCACCGGCATCTACTGGGACAGGAAGCTCATCGGCTCCGGAGACACGTTCGAGGTCCCGGACGACGACGCCTTCCGCGCTCACACCGTCGGGGCGTCGTGCGGCAACAAGACCTACGGCACCGCGAGGTTCACGCTCACACCGGCCCCGGACCGGGATCCCGACATCGCGCTGGATCCCACCAGCGGCTCTTCGGGGACATCCGTCACGGTCACAGGTTCGGGATTCCCGTGCTCGGAGGTGAGTGTGTCGTGGGACGACGGCGACGAACTCGTCACGGGGGCCAAGGTCTCGACCGAGGGAGACTTCGAAGAGGACTTCGACGTGCCGGAGGGTTCGTCCGCGACCACGCACACCGTACGGGCCGCCTGCACGCAGTCCGCCGACGAGTACTACTCCGACGCCGATTTCACGGTGACGGGCACGGAATCGAACAGCCCCAGCCCCGGTGACTCGAGCAACGGCGGAACGGAGAGCGACGGCACCAACAGGGAGTCGAACGGCACCGGCAACGGCACGACCGGTGCGACCGACCCGGGGGCCATCGGCGGGACCGGCGGTGGCGATGGTGGGGGCACGGCGATGCCCGTCGGATGGGTGGTCGGGCCTTCCGTGTTCGGGGCCCTCCTGCTCCTGGGGCTCCTGTCCTCCCTGATGAACCACCGCCAACGCGGACCGCGCTGGGTCCGCGACCACATCAGCACCGCACTGCGCTCCGGGTCCGCCGGGTCCGGAACGGTCGAGCTGCGCGAGCGGCGTGACAGCGATTCGGCGAACCGCACCGTACGACTCGAACCCCACCCGGACCCGGGCGACCAGCGCTTCCACTGAAGGCCTACTGATGACCTGCCATGACCTGCCGAGGACCTACTGAAGAGACCTACTGAAGAGACCTGCTGAAGACCTACTGACGATCACTGGCGAGGTGAAGCCATGACCACGACCGCTCCGGCGGAACCGTTCACGGTCCGCGCCTTCCTGCTCGGCCCGGACTGCCCCGACACGGCCGACGCCCTCGCCGGCCCACTCCACAGCGCCGGCGCGGCCAACGAGCTCCTCCGCGGTACGCGCCCCCTACCGCCCGCGGCCGACCAGGCCGTCGAACACGAACTGGCGGGCTCCATCGGCTCCTTCCTCTCCCTCGACGTCTTCGACGTGGCCGCCGGCGGCTGGCGCAGACACGCCGCCCTCACCGAGGCCGCGCGCCGCACCCGGGCCGCCCCGGGCAGCGAGGAGGTGGTCGCGCTGGCGAGCCACGAGATCACGTCCAACCACCACCCCTACGTCGACGTCTTCCTGGACGGCGCCAAGGTCGGCACCCTCGACGTCTGGCTCGACCTTTTCTTCCGGATCAGCGGGCTCGTCACCGTCGTACGCGACGCCCACGTGGTCGCCGTACGCAGCGGACAGTGCGTGCTGGAGGCACGTCTCGCCGTCCAACAGATCCCGCTGGCGGAGCGGCAGGGCCGACTCGACCTCCCCGGCATCTGGCACCTGCACACCCCGCTGCCCCTGCTCAAGGACCAGCCCCCGCCGCCGCACCCCCCACCACCTCCACCACCGCCGGGCCCGCCGTCGTCCGAGCAGCCGACCCAGGTCCTCCATCGGCCCCCGTTTACATGACCGGGAGTTGGATGTAACACAGCTCGCCTAGTATCTGATGGTTCGTCAGAGTCGTTTGCACTCAACGGAGTTCACCTTCAGAGTGACCACAAAGGGTGTGCAGCGGGTCGCCCTGGCGGGCACACCCCACCCTAGAGTGGATTCGGTCAAACTTTCGAGCTCGGGTGCGCCGGCGAGTGCCGTTCCGCGCGTCGCCCACGTGCCACGGAGGCGGTGCGAAGGTGGCGCGGAGGCGGAAAACGGGCCCCGGATGGGGTGTAAGCCGTGGCTAAAAGTTGAACTTGCAACCATCGTTTAGGTACGCCTAACGTGACGCTCATTCGGTACCGCCGCCCCCACCGATCGGTCCCGTCCCCTGTCCGGGACCGGCACAGACCGACACCGAAGGAGCACCCCCCACCATGTCCGCTCGTCTCAACTCCGCACAGCCCTATGCGATCGCCCTTTTCCGCATCGTCGTAGGCCTGCTCTTCGCCTGCCACGGCGCGGCCTCGCTCTTCGGCGTCCTCGGCGGCGCCATGGGCAGCAAGGGCGGCACCATAGACGCCGGCGCCTGGCCCGGCTGGTACGCCGCCGTGATCCAGCTCGTCTGCGGTGTCCTGGTGCTGCTCGGCCTCGGCACCCGCGGCGCCGCGTTCCTCGCCTCGGGCTCGATGGCGTACGCCTACTTCAACGTGCACCAGTCCATGGGCCTGTTCCCGATGCAGAACGGCGGCGAGGCCTCGGCGATGTTCTGCTGGGCCTTCCTGCTGCTGGTCTTCACCGGTTCCGGCGCCCTCGGCCTGGACAGCCTGTTCACCGGCCGCCGCACGGCCGACGAGCAGGAGCCCGCGGCGCAGAAGGCCACCGTCGCCGCCTGACCCACACCAACAGCACTGCAACAGTGCCGTGTTGTACGACCGCCCGGGCTCCGTCGGAGTCCGGGCGGTCGTGGTTCGGCTTCGGTGAACATGGTGTGCCGAACACACGAGCCCCCGTGAATCCGCTGTCACGCCCCCGGCGTACGCTGTATGGCTGTCATGGCCGCACCTGCCGCTCCCCCGCGACACAGCGGCACCACACGGTCGGACGTCACGGGGGATACACGGGGAGAGTCTGCGGTGTTCGAGAGTGTGGGGGCGTTGCTCGGCAGCCCCTGGATCTACGCGTTGGTGGGCCTGTCGGTCCTCCTCGACGTGTTCCTGCCGGTGCTGCCCAGCGGAGTGCTCGTCATCACGGCGGCGACGGCCGCTGCGGCGGGCTCGGGAGCGGCGGCGGCAGGCCAGGTCCCGCACGACGTCCCCGACATCATGGTCCTGATCCTCTCCGCGACGACGGCCTCGGTCCTCGGCGACCTGGTCGCCTACCGGCTGGCCTGGCGCGGCGGTGAGCGCCTGGACCGGGCGATCTCCCGCTCCCGCCGGCTGACCACCGCGCAGGAACGTCTCGGCGACGCGCTCGCGCGAGGCGGCGGCGCGCTGGTCGTGCTGGCGCGGTTCGCGCCGGCCGGGCGTTCCGTCGTCTCCCTCATCGCGGGCGCGGCCCATCGCCGCGCCCGTGACTTCCTCCCCTGGTCCGCGCTGGCCGGCCTGTCCTGGGCGGCCTACAGCGTCGCCCTCGGCTACTTCGGCGCCCACTGGCTGGGCACGACGTGGCTGGCGACGGGCGTGTCGGTGCTCGCGCTGTTCGGCGCGGGCGCGGGCGCGGCGTACGTGATGCGGCGGCAACCGGCGTAAGGCCGCGCCGGCCGCATGCCTGACGCGGGCGTCACTCGAGCGTCGTACGTGCCCTCACGCGGCCGGTGACCGGTGCGCGCCGCGCACCTCCAGGCCGTCCAGCAGCTCAGCCGTGGCCGCCGCGATGACGTCGACCGCTCTGTCGAACACCTCCCGGTTGTGCTCGGCCGGCGCCCGGAACCCGGACACCTTGCGTACGTACTGCAGGGCTGCGGCGCGAATCTCGTCCTCCGTGGCCTCTTCGGGCAGTACGGGCGGACGCAGCGTCTTGATACTCCGGCACATGTCCCCAGTCTCCCTCGGGACCCCGGCCGCGTGCCATGATCGCGTCCGAGGCGGCCACCGCACCCCTGCGGGGCCGACCCACGAGAGGAACACCTTCATATGACGAACAACGACGTGCTCAGCGTCGCCGTGCTCGGCCCCGGCGGGGTGGGCGGTCTGCTCGCGGCCCTGCTGTCTGGGGCCGGACACCGGGTGACCTGCCTGGCCGGCGAGGCCACGGCCACGGCCCTGCGCGCCCACGGCATCCGCGTCCGCAGCGCTGCGTTCGGCGACTTCACGGCTCGTGTCGACGCGGACACCGAGTTGCGCGCCCCGGTCGACGCGGTCCTGATCGCCGTCAAGCACACCGCCCTCGACGCCGCCCTGACCCGCGTCCCGGCCCGGGCGCTCGGCGACGACACCCTCCTCGTCCCCTTCCTGAACGGCGTCGAGCACCCGGCCGTCCTCCGCGCCCACCACCGCCCCGACCGGGTCGCCCCGGCCGTGATCCGCGTCGAGTCGACCCGTCTCGCCCCGGGCGTGATCGAGCACGGGACCCCTTTCGCGGAGGTCGACCTGACCGGCGACGCCGTGCCGCGCCCCCGCCTCGACGCGCTCGCGCGGGCGCTGACGGCGGCCGGTCCGACCGTCCGCGTCCTGCCGGACGAGACGGCCGTCCTGTGGGCGAAGATGGCGTTCCTCGCGCCCCTCGCCCTGCTCACCACCCGGCACGGCCTGCCCCTCGGCGAGGTCCGCACCCGGCACCGCGCGGAGCTGACCGCCCTGGTCGAGGAGACCGCCGCCGTCAGCCGCGCCTGCGGCGCCCCCGCCGACCCGGCCCGGGCACTCGCCCGGTACGACGCCTTCGCCCCCACCACCAGGTCCTCCATGCAACGCGACGCCGAGGCGGGCCGCCCCCTCGAACTCGACGCGATCGGCGGGGCGTTGCTCCGCGCGGCCGAACGGCACGGGGTGCCGGTGCCGGTAACGGCGCGCCTGGTACGGGAGTTGACGTAGCCGCCGGGTTCCCGCGCTGCGGGCAGTGACGTTACGGTGACCTGACGGTCCGTCACTCCTGCGGTGTCTGCTGGATCTTGGCAAGGGTCAGGACACCGCCGCCGATGCCCCAGCCTGCGTCGGCGACCTCTTCGACCAGGACGAGGGTGGTGGCCCGGGCGCCGTCGCCGAAGATCTCGGCGTACAGGTCGGTCGTGCGCGTGATGATCTGCTCCTTCTGCTCTGCGGTGAGGGCTCCGACGGGGACCTTGAAGTTCGCGAACGGCATGCTGATCTCTTCTCTCTCTTCGTGCTTCGTACTTCGTACGAGGGGGGTG
The DNA here is from genome assembly GCF_900110755.1 of Streptomyces sp. yr375. Classification (GTDB taxonomy): domain Bacteria; phylum Actinomycetota; class Actinomycetes; order Streptomycetales; family Streptomycetaceae; genus Streptomyces. The sequence goes on along the minus strand of NZ_FOFF01000069.1, from coordinate 1,861 downwards.
CGCCGGAGCTGCTCGCGACGAGCAGGTGGCCGACCCCGATGGGGCAACTGGGGCAACCATCCGTCGGGGTCGCCCGATCCGGCCAGGGCTGAGCCCACCCAGGGGTTGCCGGCCCCTGGCTCGGACCCCGCCCGGGGGGCGACGATGAGTGGGTGAACCTTCCCGAGCTTGCGGCGTTCCTCAGGTCCCGGCGTGACCGGATCCGGCCGGTCGACGTCGGTCTGCCCGCCGGGCCCCGACGCCGGGTGCCCGGTCTGCGGCGCGAGGAGGTCGCCCAACTGGCGGGCCTGTCGGCCGACTACTACACCGAGTTGGAGCGCGGGCGCGGTGCCCAGCCCTCGGCGCAGACCCTGGCCGCCCTCGCCCGGGCGCTGCGGCTGGGCGGCGACCAGCGCGACCACCTGTTCCACCTCGCCGACCGGCCGCTGCCCGCGTCGGCGCACGGCGCGCACGGGCGGCACGTGCAGCCCGCCCTGCTCGGGCTGCTGGACCGGCTGGCCACCACCCCGGCCCAGGTGATCACCGACCTGCACGAGACCCTCGTACAGAACGAGCCGGCCGCGGCGCTGCTCGGCCGGGCTTCGCGGCCGGGCGGCCCCGCCACCGGCTTCGCGTACCGCTGGTTCACCGATCCGGCCGCCCGCGCGCTCTACCCGCCCGAGGACCATCCGCACCACTCACGGGTCTTCGTCGCCGACCTGCAGGCGGTCGCCGCCCGCCGGGGCCGCGACAGCGAGGTCGCCGGGATGACGGCCGCGCTGCGGCGGCGCAGCGCGGAGTTCGCCGCCCTGTGGGACACCCACGACGTCGGACTGCGCCGCGCCGATCACAAGCGCATCGTGCACCCCACGCTGGGCGTCATCGAGCTGGACTGCCACAGCCTGTTCAGCGAGGACGGCCGCCAGCGCCTCCTGTGGTTCACGGCCCCGCCCGGCACCGAGGGCGCCGCCCAGCTCGAACTGCTCGGCGTCATCGGCACCCAGGACATGACGGCGACAGAAGGCGACGTCCACGCGGGCTGAGACGAGACCGGCGGAGACGAGACCGGCTGCCCAGGACGCGGCAGGCACTAGCCGGTGCTGGTCCCGGCACCGGTGCTGGCCCCCGTGCCGCTCCCCGTCCCGGTGCTCCGCAGGTCGACGTACCAGTCGTTGGACCGGATCGGGTTCCCCTTCGGGTACTCCAGGTCGACCTGCCCGAGCAGAGTGAACCCGGCCTTGCGGCACACCCCGTTGGACGGAGCGTTGTCGACCTTGGGGAAGGCGTGCAGGGCCGGATGACCGCCCGCCGCCTGTCCGACGACGGCCACGAGCGCCCGCGCCGCCAGCGCGGCGAGCCCTCTGCCCTGGAACTCGGGCAGGATCCCCCAGCCCGTCTCCCACACCACCCCGCCGCGCCACTCGGTCTCCCAGTACCCGATCGACCCGACGCTCTGCCCGCCGTCCGCGAGCACGACCCGGTACATACAGCCGGGGGACACCTCCAGATACCGCCGGTGCCGGTCGGCGAGCTTCTCCTCGCTCTCCGGCCCACCTAAGAGCTGTCCCGTAACTGCTGGTCACGGATGAGATGATCTTGCCGTGTCTGGTGTGATCACGGCGTCGGAGCCGTCCTGGATAGCCCCGTTCACCGGGCTGAGCCCGCGTCAGTTCGGCAAGCTGATCACCGCGTTGCGGCGTGAGGGTGCAGACCCGGTCCGCAAGGGCCGGCCGTGGAGCCTGCCACTGGAGGACCGAGTCCTGCTGGTCGCCGCGTACTGGCGGACCAACCTGACCCTGCGCCAACTGGCGCCGCTGTTCGGGGTGTCCAAGTCCGCGGCCGACCGGATCGTCGATCACCTCGGCCCGGCGCTGGCACTGCA
>NZ_FOFF01000068.1 GCF_900110755.1 Streptomyces sp. yr375 | reverse complement strand
GACCAAGGCTTCGACCTGCTCGTCCGTGATCTTCCGCGGCGCCCCCGACCGCGGCCGGTCCACCAGGCCCTCCAGCCGGTCCGCGGCGAACCGGGAACGCCACTTACGCACCGTCTCCCGCGAGATGCCCAGGTCATCCGCGACTCGCGCGTTCGACCGGCCGTCCGCGCACGCCAGCACGATCCTCGCCCGCAGTACGAGTGCCTGAGACGCGGTCTGCTTGCGCAACCAGCCCCGCAGCACCCGGCGTTCGTGACCGGACAGCTCCAGAGGCAAGGGCTTCGGACCAGGCATCACCCCACCCTACAACCGCAAACGAACTAACGACTCAGGACACTAGCACGACAGCTTGATTCGCACTACCTTTCACCGGCGACACCTGCCGCTCGCGCCACAGAACCACCGGATCAGCCGAGCGGCCCGCGCGAACTCGAATACACGTGAAAGGTTAATTTTTCGATTACTCAGGGGGCAACAAAGGAGAATTCGCCGTCGTCGGCACCGACACCGGCACCGGCATGCCGTCAGCGGCCCAGCGCCCTGCTCAGTTGGGCCTTGGTCATGGTCGAGCGGCCCTTGATGCCGCGTTGCCGGGCCTCGTTGTAGAGCTGGTCTTTCGTCGGGCCCGCGGACCCGGAGTGCGAGCGCTGTCCGCCCCGCCGGTACGAGGACATGTCCTGGGTCGACGTACGGCTGGCGATGCGGGACTCCCCGGCGCGGGCGCGCTCCTTGTTGACGGTGCGTGCCGCGATCTCCTTGGCCCGCTCGTCCGACTCGCCGCGTTCCTTGGCGCTGTCCTTGATGTGCTCATACTGCCGTTCCCGCTTGGCGTTCGACCCTCGCGGCATCGCGCCCACCTCCTGTCTCACGTCCGGTCTCGTGCCACTGGTTCACCGGGTGCCCGATTCCCGCCCGGCGCAATCAGGCGTGGGGCTTCTCAGACCCGCGCCGCGCGGGCGGGCGAGGGTGAGGTGACGCCGGCCAGTTGCCCGGAGACGGCGGCGGCCTCACGCCTTCGCCAGGAGTGCTCGTATCTCGGTCGCCGAAGCCGGGACCGCCTTCAGGGAGAGGAAGTCGGCCGAGGCGGGGCCCGCCGCGAGGGGGCCTGTCGAGCGCCTCTCCGCCAGAAGAAGGGCAACCGCCCAGGTACCGGAACCCGAAACCGTGGCCGAGGTCGTGGCCGAGGCCGTGGCGGTCAGTTGTCGGTCTTGTGGAGTTTGAGGATGCGGCCGGTGATGGGGTTCGCGATGGCGCGAAGGTAGGCGAGGGCGACCTCGTCGGCCGGTACGGGGGTGAAACCGGGGAAGTGCGGGTGGTAGGCCACGGACTCGGTCAGGACTGTGGGGCTGACGCAGTTGATGCGCAGGCCGCGCGGCAGCTCCGTCGCGGACGCCTTCACGAACCCCTCCACCATGTGGTTCACCGTCGCACCGATGGTGGCGGCCGCCGTGAACTCGTCCGTCAGCACGCCGGAGACCAGCGTGAACGAGCCCCGGTCGGCGATGTGCGGCAGCGCGGCCCGTACGAGGTTGATCTGCCCCATGCCCTTGGCCGCGACGGAGTCGGCCCACTGCTGGTCCGTGGCCTGTTCCAGCGGCGCCGGGAACACGTCACCGGCCGCGTTGGCGACGGCGTCGAACGGCCCGGACCCGGCGACCTCGGCGAAGAGGGCCCGCAGGCGCGCCATGTCCGTGATGTCCGCCTGGTGGTCGCCGGAAGTGCGGCCCACCGACACCACCTCGTGTCCCTGCGCGACAAGCGTGCTGCGCACCGCCGCGCCTATCGTCCCGGTTCCGACAACGATCACCTTCATGACGCACCCCTCGGGTCATCGATCACTTCATACGCGAGCCCGCGACATGATGGCCGCCAACACTTTCGTCAATCGTAGACCATTCTGTCAGTGACTGACAGGTTCGGCGGCGACCGATACCCTGGGTGGATGGTCAACACAGCGAGGGCGACATCAGGGCTGCGGGAGCTGACCCGGCGGGCCGTGCGGGCACAGATCGCCGAGACCGCGATGACGCTGTTCGTGGCGAACGGCTTCGAGCAGACGACGGTCGACCAGATCGCCGCCGCGGTCGGTATGTCGGGGCGCAGCGTGTTCCGTTACTTCCCGACCAAGGAGGACATGGTCGTCGGCCACATGGACGAGATCGGCGACAGACTCGCCGAAGCCCTGGCGGCGCGTCCCCTGGAAGAAGGCCCCTGGACCGCGCTGCGCCACGCCATGCAGCCCCACCTCGACGAACTCACCGACAACGCCGACACCAACCTCGCGGTGGCGGCGATGCTCGACGCGACTCCCGCGCTCCGGCCGTCGTTGCTGAACAAGCGGGCGCGCTGGGCGGAGGCGCTCCTCCCGAACACCGTCCGACGGCTCCGGGGGCCGACCGGCACCCGGGAACTGCGCGCCCGCGCGATCGTCTCCTCGGCTCTGGCCTGCCTGAACGTCGCCGTCGACGAGTGGGCGCGAACCGGCGGCACCAAGCCGATCGGTGACCTCCTCGACACGGCGCTGACCGCCGTCAGGGGCTGACGGCGGTCAGTTCGGCGGATCCCTGTCAGCAGATCCGCGGCAGTTGCTCCCCGATCGGCAGGTCGACCACCCGCGTTCCGCCGAGGCCGGTCCGGGCCACGACCATGCCGGGGTGGGCCTCGACGGTCTCGCCGATGACCACGGAGTCCGCGCCCAGCGGATGGGCGCGCATCGCTTCGAGGACGGCGTCGGCGTGCTCGCGCGGGACGAACGCGACCAACTTGCCCTCGTTGGCGATGTACATGGGGTCCAGTCCGAGGATGGCGCAGGCGTTGGCCACGGCCGGCGGGACCGGGACGTCGCGTTCCCGGATGACGATCCCGGTGCCGGAGGCCTGCGCGATCTCGTTGAGCGAGGCCGCGAGGCCGCCTCGGGTGGGATCGCGCAGTACGTGCAGCTCCGGGGTGACGGCGAGCATGGCGTCGACCAGACCGCCGAGCGCCGCGCAGTCGCTCTCGATCTCCACGCCGAATTCCAGGCCCTCGCGCACGCTCATGACCGCAACCCCGTGGACGCCGATCGCGCCGCTGACGATCACGACGTCGCCGGGGACGACGCGTTGCGGACGCAGGTCGACGCCCGCCGGGACGACGCCGATGCCCGCGGTGTTGATGTAGATCCCGTCGCCGTGGCCGGCCTCCACCACCTTGGTGTCGCCGGTCGCCACCTCCACACCGGCGGTGCGCGCGGCGGCCCCCAGCGCCTCCGACACCCGCGTGACGACGTCCAGTTCGACGCCCTCCTCCAGGATGAATCCGCAGGAGAGGTAGGCGGCACGGGCGCCGCTCATGGCGAGGTCGTTGACGGTTCCGTTGACCGCCAGGTCACCGATGCTGCCGCCGGGGAAGAACAGCGGCCGCACCACGTACGAGTCGGTGGAGAACGCCAGCCGGGCACCGCCGAGGGAGACGACGGCGGCATCGCCCATCTGCGCGAGCACCTCGCCCCCGAAGGCGGGCGCGAAGATCTGCTGGACCAGTTCGGCGGACAGCACTCCGCCGCCGCCGTGGCCCATGACGACCCGCGGCCGGTCACGCACGGGCACCGGACACGTCCACGCCTCGATGTCCAGAGCGGCGGGGGCGGGGAGATCGGTGAGGTCAGACAACGGGGCTCGCCTCCCGGACCGTCGTGGTGGTGGGCATGTCCAGCCGCCGGTAGAGGTAGTACGCCGCGCAGGCGCCCTCGCTGGAGACCATGGTGGCCCCCAGGGGGGTGCGCGGGGTGCACAGGGTGCCGAATGCCTCGCACTCGTGCGGCTTGAGCAGCCCTTGGAGGACCTCGCCGCTGCGGCACTCGGCGGGTTCGGTCGTCTGGATGTCGCCGACCGAAAAGCGGTGCTCGGCGTCGTGGTCGCGGTACTTCGCCGACAGCCGCCAGCCGCTGCCGGGGATGACCCCGATGCCGCGCCAGGCGCGGTCGGTGACTTCGAAGACGTCCTCCAGCATGGCCCGGGCGGCCGCGTTGCCCTCCGGGCGGACGGCGCGGGCGTAGGCGTTGTCGACGGTGTGCTCACCGCGTTCGAGCTGCCGAACGGCCCGGCGTACGCCTTCGAGGATGTCCAGCGGCTCGAAGCCCGTGACGACGATCGGGACCTGGAAGCGTTCCGCCAGTTCCGGGTACTCCCCCACGCCCATCACGCTGCACACGTGCCCGGCCGCGAGGAAGCCCTGCACCCGGCAGCTCGGCGACGACATGATCGCCTCGATGGCCGGGGGCACGCGGACATGGGACACCAGCATGCTGAAGTTCCGCACGCCCAGTTTCCGGGCCTGATGGACCGTCATGGCGTTGGGGGGCGCGGTCGTCTCGAAGCCGATGCCGAAGAACACCACCTCGCGGTCCGGGTTCTGCTGCGCGATCCGCAGCGCGTCGAGCGGCGAGTAGACGACGCGCACGTCACCGCCCTCGCCGCGGACCTGGAACAGGTCCCGTCCCGTGCCCGGCACGCGCAGCATGTCGCCGAAGGAGCAGAAGATCACCCCCGGCCGGGACGCGATCTCCAGCGCCTTGTCGATGACCTCCAGCGGGGTCACGCACACCGGGCAGCCCGGCCCGTGGATCAACTCGACCTCCTCCGGCAGGAGTTGGTCGATGCCGTGCCGGATGATGCTGTGCGTCTGACCTCCGCACACCTCCATCAGGGCCCACGGCCGGGTCACCGTGGCATGGATGTCGTCGAGGAGCCGCCGCGCCAGCTCCGGGTCCTGGAACTCGTCGATGTACTTCACTGGTTGCGCACCTCTTCCACCGGGTCCACGCCCGCCTCCACCGCCGCCGTCTCCCAGGGGTCGCCGAACTCCTCCTGCAACATGCCGAGTTCGGCGAAGAGTTCGAGCGTCTGCCGCGCCGACTCCTCGTCCAGCCGTTGCAGGGCGAACCCGACGTGGACGATGGCGTACTCGCCGACCTGGAGGTCGGGCAGGTACTCCAGGCACACTTCCTTGACCACGCCGCCGAAGTCGACGGTGGCCATCCGGGTACCGTCCCGTTCCTCGATGTCCAGCACTTTGCCGGGTACCGCCAGACACATGAGCCTCTCCTCGCTATGGGTCGCGCGTTGCTCAGTCGGTGGAAATGGAAGGGGGAGTGGAAAGGGGAGTTGAAGGGGGAGTGGCGCGGGCCGCCACCATCAACTGGCCCAGCGCCAGGCCGCCGTCGCCGGGTGGCACGAGGTGGTGTCGCAGGACCGTGAAGCCGTCCTCGCGCAGAGTGGCGGCGCAGGCGGAGGAGAGCAGCGTGTTGGCGAACACGCCGCCGGTGAGGGCGACCGTGTCCAGCCCGTGCCGCTCGCGCGCCAGCGCGCACATCCGGTGCACCAGACCGGTCACGCCCCGGTGGAAGCGGGCCGCGACCAGGGCCGGTGCGACGCCCGCGCGCAGATCACCGACGATCGCCGCGAACACGGGCGCCGGATCGGCCCGTACGACACCGCCGCCCCCGTTCTCCCCGCTTTCCTCCGACTCGCGCAGGGCGAAGGCGTACGCGGTGGTGTCCTCGGCGGGTGCGTGCAGGGCCGCGCCCTCCAACTCGACGGCGGCCTGTGCCTCGTATCCGGCGCGGTGGCACACCCCCGCGAGGGAGGACACGGCGTCGAAGAGCCGGCCCATGCTGGAGGTCGGGACGCAGTTCAGGTCGCGCTCCAACTGCCGTTCCAGCAAGCGGAGTTCGTCGGGCGGGCAGGCGGCCGTACAGGCCAGGTCGGCGGACCAGGCGATGCCGGCCGCCCGCAGATGGGCCAGTGCCATGCGGTACGGGCGGCGCACCGCGGCGTCGCCGCCGGGCAGCGGGACGTACGCGAGGTGCCCGAACCGGATGCAGCGGTCGTAGTCGGCGAGCAGGAACTCCCCGCCCCACACCGCGCCGTCGTCGCCGTGGCCCGTGCCGTCGAAGGCGACGCCGATCACCGGCCGGGTGCCGTCCGACCCGTGCTCCGCCATCGCGGCGGCGACGTGCGCGTGATGGTGCTGGACGTGTACGACGGGCCGGTGCGCCGCGGTGCGGTCGGCCCAGCGGGCGGAGCGGTAGCCGGGATGCCGGTCGGCGACCAGGGTCTCGGGCCGCACCCCGGTGATGGACTCCAACTGCGCCGCCGCGTGCTCGAAGGCGCGCTGGGTGCCGACGTCGTCCATGTCGCCGATGTGCGCCGACAGCCAGGCCCGCCGGCCCGCGCCCAGGCAGAAGGCGTTCTTCAGGTCCCCGCCGACGGCGAGGGCCGGCCGCACGGGCAGCGGAAGGGCTACCGGTAGCGGGGCGTATCCGCGGGAGCGGCGCAGCACCAGCGGCTCCCCGTCGCAGACGCGGACCACGGAGTCGTCGCACGGGACGTGGATCGGCCGGTCGTGCGTGAGCCAGGCGTCGGCCAGGTGCGCGAGCCGCTCCAGCGCCTCGGTGTCGTCGGTGACGATCGGCTCACCGGACACGTTGCCGCTGGTCATGACGAGCAGCCGGGGTCCGTCCGGGTCGCCGGGCAGGCCGAGCAGCAGATGGTGCAGGGGCGTGTAGGGCAGCATCACGCCGAGGTCGGGGCTGCCGGGCGCGACGGCGTCGGCGGGCCGCGGGGCCCCGGCGGCGTACGACGGCTGCGGGCGTCGCCGCATCAGGACGACCGGTCTGGCCCGGTCCTCGAGCAGGCTTTGCTCCTCGGGGCTCAGCCGGACGAGGTGCCGGACGTCGTACGCGGCCTTGGCCATGACGGCGAACGGCTTGTCCCCGCGCGCCTTCCGACGGCGCAGCAGCGCGACCGCCGCCTGGTTCGTGGCGTCGCAGGCCAGGTGGTAGCCGCCCAGGCCCTTCACGGCGACGATCGCCCCGTCCGACAGCAGTGCGCGTGCCCCGGCGACCGGGTCCGCCCCCGTGACCTCCCCGGACCGCGCGGCCAGCAGCCGCAGCCGTGGCCCGCAGGCCGGGCAGGCGACCGGCTGGGCGTGGAAACGGCGGTCGGCCGGATCCGCGTACTCCCGGGCGCAGTCGGGGCACATCGCGAAGCCGGCCATGGTGGTGTGGGCCCGGTCGTAGGGCACGCCGGTGACGATCGTGAAGCGCGGGCCGCAGTGCGTGCAGTTGACGAACGGGTGGCGGTACCGCCGGTCCACCGGGTCCGCCAGTTCGGCGAGGCAGTCGGCGCAGGTCGCGGAGTCCGGGGAGACCAGGGTGCGGGCCGGGCCGTCGGTGCGGGAGGTGCGGATGGTGAACGCGGTGCCGGCGGCGGTTCCGGCGGGCGGCAGCTCCCGGTGGTGGACGGACTCCACGCGGGCCAGCGGCGGCGCTTGGACGGCGATCCGGTCGCAGAACCGGGCCACTGCCGAGGCGGTGCCCTCGACCTCCGCGACGACGCCCTCCGGGGTGTTGGTCACGTGTCCGGCCAGGGCGAGTTCGGTGGCGAGGCCGTACAGGTAGGGCCGGAACCCCACGCCCTGCACCACTCCTCGGACAGTCACCCGGCGGCGGCACGGAGCGTCCTCGGCGACGGCGACCGGGGCCTGCGAACCACTCACCAGCGGGACTCCGCTCACGAGTGGGTGTGGGCCATGGTGCCGGTGGCCTCCGTGTGCGGGTGGGTGTGGCCGTCGGGCCCGTGGGTGTGACCGTGGTCATGGGGCAGCCGGGTCATGACCGGTGCGTGGACGGGTGCGCCGTCCGCGGCGGCCAGCGCCCGGTCGAGCAGGGCGCCGATCCCCTGCCCGCGCCGGGCCGAGGTCAGGACGACCTCCACTCCCGGGTTGACCTGTTCCACGTTCGCGCGGAACGCGGCCTCGTCGAACTCGACGGCCTCCGCGATGTCGGTCTTGGTGACGACGACGAGGTGGGCGAGGCCGAAGGCGGTGGGGTACTTGAGCGGCTTGTCCTCGCCCTCCGTCACGGAGGCGAGGGTGACCCGCAGCGTCTCCCCCAGGTCGTAGGAGGCCGGGCAGACCAGGTTGCCGACGTTCTCCACGAACAGCAGCCGGGTGTCGTCGGGCAGCCAGCCGTCCAGGTGCCCGGCGAGCATCCCCGCCTCCAGATGGCACAGTCCGTCGGTGAGCACCTGCTTGACGGGGACGCCAGAACGCGCCAGGCGCGCCGCGTCGTTCTCGGTGGCGAGATCGGCGGTCAGCGCCGCGACGGGCACGGACCGCTCCCGGGCCCGCAGCAGTTCGCGCTCCAGCAGCGCGGTCTTGCCGCTGCCCGGACTGGACAGCAGGTTGACGACGGCGGTGCCTCGGGCGGCGAGGTGTGCGCGCAGTTCGTGGGCGCTCGCGTCGTTCTTCGCGAGTACGGCCTGCCGCAGGTCGACGACACGGCACATGGTTCAGCGCTCCTCGGAGATCGGTTCGCGGGTGGGGGCGTGCGGGGGGCCGCCGTCGTCCCAGTGCACGGCGAGGATCTGCAGTTCGCGGCCCGCGAGCAGGTCGGTACGCGTCCCGTCGCACCGGGGGCAGGTCAGCCGGGGTGGCATGCCGACGGCCCATTCGTGGGCGCAGGGCGCGCAGCGGGCCCGCCCCGGCACCGCTTCGGTGACCAGCTCCGCGCCTTCCAACAGGGTTCCGGCGCAGGCCAGTTCGAAGGAGAAGGCGAGCGCGTCGGGTACGACGCCGGCCAGTTCGCCGACCTGGAGCCGTACCGATCGCACCGCCGTGACGCCGCCGGCCCGCTCGGCGGCCTCGGCCACCTGGTCGACGACGGCCAGCGCGACGGACATCTCGTGCATGGGTCTCCGTTCTTCCGCGGCCTGGCTTCCGACCGCCTCATTAGAGGCGCGCGCACCCGGGGGCACGGCCCGGCGCGCCGTCACCGGCCGGGCGCGTACGCCGTTCGACGCAACCGTGTGCGCACCGCCGGGCGCGGCCCACGGTTCACATCCGGCGGATCCGCAGATAGCGCCTGACGTCGGGAAGCACCTCTGCGAAGACGGCGACCAGGGCGGCGACTGCCGCTCCGCCGATGACGATCTTCTTCATCCCGGCTCTCCTCATGTCGAGGCCTCAGCGGTCGAGACCTCAGCGGTTGCGGCCTCGGTGGTCGAGGCCGGTGCCACGGGCGGCTCGCCGTCCCGCAGCAGGTCTTCGATCAGCCGGACGGCCTGCGGTACGGCGTCGGCCACCGGCGCGGTGAGTCCGATGCCTTCGTCCACCGAGGCCGGTTCGCAGCCGACGACCAGGACGCGGCGCGGTGGTTCGCCGCCGGTTCCGGCGCAGAGCGTGCCCAGCAGCGCCAGGACGGTGTCCGGGGTCATCCGGTGCCCGTCCAGCGCGGGGGCGACGGGTGACGGGCCGGCGCCGCCGACGTCGTGTTCGATCACGTACAGCGTGCCGGGGGCTTCGCCGCGCGCCGTGGCGTCCACGAGGACGAGCGTGTCGTAGCCGTCCAGGAGCTGGTAGGCGAGGTGGACGCCGCGTACACCGATGTCCACCACCTCGACGTGGTCCGGCAGTCGGCGTTCGGTCAGCATGCGTACGGTCTCCACGCCGAAGCCGTCGTCGCGGAGGAAGATGTTGCCGATGCCCGCCACGAGGGTCCTCATACGTCGTCCTCCAGGTCCTCCAGCGGGGTGACTTCGTCGGGCTGGAAGTACAGGTACCGGCCCTGTTCGCGGCGGATGTCGGCGCCCGGGTCGCCCTCGACCGTGACCGCCAGGTGGACGCCGCCGTCGACGTCGTGCAGCACCGCCTCGACCTTCGCGGCGCGGCCCCGCAGGAAGATGTCCTGGGCGTCGGTGCGCCGCAGGCCCGGGTGCAGTTCGACGCGGCTGCCCTTGCCCACCGGCCGGCCGGCCACGACGACCCGGTCCCGCTCCGGGTCGAAGCCCGCGTCGGTCGCGGGGTCCCACCAGGGGGTGTCCGGCCGCTGCACCCCGAACTCGTCGGGGAAGCCGCCGTCCGGGGCGGCGGGACCCGGGCGGGGGGCGGGGTCCGGCCCTGTGACCTCGCGCAGGCTGCGGACCGCTCCGTGCAGGCGCTCCAGGACCTCGGGCGGCATCGAGTCCGCCAGCTCGATCACGGCGGCGGCCCGTTCGTCGGTGCCCCGGGCCTCGCGTTTCTCCTCGTCGGTGAGGGCGGCGGTGCGCAGCGCGAGGATCTCGTCGATCTCGGTGGCGTCGTAGAGCGCGCCGGGGCTCTCCGGGGCGATGGCCGGATGGTCCTCCAGGATGATCGGCGAGGACAGGACGAGGTCGGCGCGGCCGGGTTCGCCGGCGAGTACGGGCCAGGTGTGCAGGTTGCGGCAGGCGGCGACCGCGCCCTTGGCCCACTCGGGGGGATCGGTCATCGACAGGAACGATCCGGCGCTGAGGGCCATCAGGAGGTGGGTGGCGACCAGGGCGCGCGGCAGCGCCGCGTCCCGGTCGGCGGCGCGGCCCTCGGGCGGTGTCCAGTCGCTGGTGTTCTCGACGACGGCGGTGAGCCGCAGGGCCCGGTAGGGGCCGTCGAGTTCGCGGGCGGACAGCCGGACCGTGCCGCTGATCTCCTCGCACCGCCGCACCAGTCGGCCCACGGTGCGGCCGGCCGCGTCCAGGACCGGTTCGGTGTCCTCGCGGGCGGGGCGTCGGAAGGGGTGGGTGACGCCGTCGCCGAGCAGTTCGGCCACCGACGCGACGACCTCGACGCGTTCCTCGTTCCCCTCGTCCCAGGGCATCAACACCCGGTCTTCGAGGCGGAGTTCGGCGACCGTTTCGTAGCCGCCGGCCGGGCGGGCGCGTTGCACGGTGCGCCGTCGGGCGTGCAGGAAGCGCACCTCGACCGAGAGGGTCGCGCCCGCCTTCGGCTCCATCAGGCACTCGGTGTGCTGGAAGTCGTGCTCCTCGCACTCGGCGCCCCAGCCGGGCGGCACGAGCACCCCGAACTGCCAGCGCAGCCGGTTCTTGGCGGCCGAGGCACGGTAGGGGTAGAGCACGTAGCCCTCGAAGAGGACGGCGTCGGCCACCTGCCGGGCGAGGGCGAACCGCTCCTCCGTCTCGGAGGCGAACGCGGTCACGGTCACGGATCGGTCCTTCCGGTGGTCGCGGTGAGGGCGGTGAGGGCGCGCAGCGGGTCGTGCGCGGGCGAATCCGCGCCGTCCAGCAGCGCCTGGACGGTCGCCTCCCAGGAGGGCAGGGCGTGCCGGGAGCGGTAGGCGAGGAGGGCGTCCATGGCGTCGCGCGGCAGCCGGAGCCAGCCGCAGCCGGGGAAGTGCTGCTCGACCATCTCCCGCCAGGTGGCGACCGGCATCCGGAAGGCCGCCTCCCGGTCCCACGGGACCGGCTCGACCTGGAAGCCGCCGGCTCCGGTGAACGCCGTACCGGAGAAGAGCAGCAGCAACGGGACCTCGCCGTCGGTGAGGGCGGTGAGGTAGCGGGTCGCGGCGATGTCCATGTCGTAGGTGCAGGGCACGACGACGTCGGTCTCGGTCTCCCCGGTGAAGCTCGGGACCATGACCGAGACCTGGGCGAACTGCACCGGCTGGAGCGTGCTGCCCCAGCGTGAGCGCTCGCCGAAGAGGTCCGCCAGGCCGTCGGCCTCGGCGGACCCGTAGCCGCGGCGGGCGGGTTCGATGCGGATCTGGCAGCGCAGCGCGAGGGCGTGCACGGGGGTGTCACCGGATGCGGTGACGCGCAGCCGGAAGACGAGGGTCGGTCCGGCGGCGTACTGGTCGGCGCGGACGCCGGTGCAGGCGAACGAGAACGCCGTCACGGCCGCACCGCCCCGTCCGACGCGGGCCGCGCGCCGCCGCCGACGGGCCGGGCTCGGCGCGCGACGTCCGCGAAGAACGCGTCCAGCGCGGCGCGGGCCTCGGCCCCGCCGTCGAAGCCCTGCCACAACAGGCGCATACGGCCGACGAGTTCGTAGCAGATGTCGATCGGTACGAGGTGGCACTCGCAGTGGCCGTCGGTGCGGCGCAGCAGCAGTGCCTCGACGTCGGGTTCGAGGAGTTCGGCGAGGGGGGTGCCGCCGAGGACGTCCGTCCAGGTGGCCGCGTCGAGTTCGCTCTCGGTGGCGCCGGCCGGGCTCGGGTAGAGGGCGACCAGCCGGTCGAGCGCGGCGTTGCGGAAGAGGAAGGCGACGCCGACCGGGATCTGCAACGCGTCCCACGCGCTGTCGTCGAGGCGGTGTGCGGGGTCGGTGAGGTAGCGGGCCGGGACCGTGCGGAAGCGGCCCGCGGCGGCCCCCGGCTGCGCCATCAGCAGCGCGCAGGGCGTGCAGGCGCAGACGAGGGCGCGCTTCTCGGTGTCCACCAGGTGGCGGTGGTCGTCCTCGGCCACCGCCACCGCGCACAGTTCGCACCGCTCCGGCCGGGGCGGACGCTCGGTGAGGAACCTCCGCAGGCCGGCAGGGCGAGCGGATCGGGTCGGCGCCGGGGACACGCTCATCGGGTCCTCGTCGGCGTCGGCCCGGTGCCGATCTGGAGGAGGACGGGCTCCGCGGGTGCGGTCTGTACGTCGACGGACCTGACCTCCGGTGCGAAGCAGGCGAGCGCCGCCGCCGCGGCCTCCCGGGCGCCGTCGCCCGAGCCGCAACCGCAGCCGCCGGCCTCCCGGGTCCGCAGCGTCAGGGTGCCGCTCGCCACGTCGAAGTCCACGACGTCCAGGGCGTGTTCGCGGACGCTGTCGAGGGCGCGGGCGATGCGGGTGTCGCGGTCCTCGGGGTGCAGGTCGTGCAGGACGAGGAGGCTCGCGACCAGTTCGTCGCCGAGCAGTTTCGCCAGGGGGTCGCCCGCGGCGGCGGACTGGAGGTGCAGGATGCGGGCCAGGCCCGCGCCGTAGAAGTCCATGAGGGACCGGACGAGTTCCTCGGCCGCCGCGGCGGCTTTCGGGTCGCCGCTCGCGGTCAGCCGGTCGAGGATCTCCTCGACCCGGCGTCCGGTCTGCTCCGCGTCGACCCGTGCCGTAGCCGTGGGCGCGCTCATCCGCCCAGTCCGCTCAGGCCGGTGGGCACGTGCATCGACTTCACCGTCTTGCCGCCGCCGACGTACATGTGGACGCCGCAGGGCAGACAGGGGTCGAAGCTGCGGACGGCGCGCATGATGTCGATGCCCTTGAAGTTCTCCGGGGTGTTCTCCTCGAAGATGGGCGTGTTCTGCACGGCGTCCTCGTACGGGCCCGGGGTGCCGAAGGTGTCCCTGGTGCTGGCGTTCCACGGGGTGGGCGGGTACGGGTGGTAGTTGGCGATCTTGCCGTCGCGGATCACCATGTGGTGCGAGAGGACACCGCGGACCGCCTCGGTGAAGCCGACGCCGAGCCCCTCGTCCGGGACCTCGAACTTCTCCCAGGTCTGGGTGCGTCCGGCGCGCACTTCCTCGAGGCCCTTCTCCGCGAAGTGCAGGGCGATGGCGGCGGTGTAGGCCTGGAAGTAGGTGCGGGCGCGGTTGCGCTCCAGCGCGTTGGACCACTTCGGGATCTTCCACTCGAAGCTGGTCTCCGGCTTGGTCATGGTGCGGGGCAGGTTGATGACCACGCTGTGTCCGGTGGCCTTCACGTACCCGGTGTCGACGAGTCCGGACAGGGCCGTCGACCAGAGTCGGGCGATGGGGCCGCCGCCGGTGTCCAGGGCGAGGTGGTCCTTGCCGTCGAACCAGCGCGGGGACATGACCCAACTGTATTTGTCGTCGAAGTTCCGCTTCTGCGGGGCCGGGATGGTGTGCTGGTTCCACGGGTGGCGCGGGTCCACCGGGTTGCCGAGCGGGTCGTGGGTGACGAACTGCTCCTGGCCCTGCCAGTCCTCGTAGTAGGAGCTGCCCAGCAGGATGCGGATGCCGAGGTTGATCTCGGTGAGGTCGTTGGTGACGAGCTTGCCGTCGACGACGATGCCGGGCGTGACGAACATGCGCCGGCCCCAGTCCGTCATGTTGGCGTACGTAAAGTCGCAGTACTCGGGGTCGTTGAGCGCGCCCCAGCAGCCGAGCAGGACACGCCGGCGGCCGACCTCCTCGTAGCCGGGCAGGGCCTCGTAGAAGAAGTCGAAGAGGTCGTCGTGCAGGGGCACGACGCGCTTCATGAACTCCACGTAGCGCATCAGGCGGCTGAGGTAGTCCGTGAAGAGCTGTACGGAGGCGATGGTGCCGACGCCGCCCGGGTAGAGCGTGGAGGGGTGCACATGGCGGCCCTCCATCAGGCAGAACATCTCGCGCGTGTAGCGGCTGACCTGGAGGGCCTCGCGGTAGAACTCGCCCTCCAGGGGGTTGAGCGAGCGCATGATGTCGGCGATCGTGCGGTAGCCGTGCTCGGCGGCGTGCGGGGCCTCGGTGCGCTCGGCGAGTTCGAGGACGCCGGGGTTGGTCTCCTTGACCATCTTTTCGCAGTAGTCGACCCCGACCAGGTTCTCCTGGAAGATGTTGTGGTCGAACATGTACTCCGCGGACTCGCCGAGGTTGATGATCCACTCGGCGAGGTGCGGGGGCTTCACGCCGTACGCCATGTTCTGCGCGTACACCGAGCAGGTGGCGTGGTTGTCGCCGCAGATACCGCAGATGCGGCTGGTGATGAAGTGGGCGTCGCGGGGGTCCTTGCCACGCATGAAGACGCTGTAGCCGCGGAAGACCGACGACGTGCTGTAGCACTCCGCGACCCGCTTCTGCTTGAAGTCGATCTTCGTGTGGATGCCGAGGCTGCCCACGATCCGGGTGATCGGGTCCCAGGCCATCTCCACCAGGCCGCTGCCGTCGCCGGCCGCTTTCGTCTTCGGTGCCATCTGTGTGCCGTGCCCTTCGTTGCGCGGGAGGTTCGGGGTGGGGGGTGCACGAAGCGGGGAGCGGAGTGCTCGCGTCACTCGTGGCGGATGCTCACCAGGGGGGCCGGTAGCCGGTGGTGATCTTCTCTCCGGTGCGGCGCCACCTGGGCTCCTGGTCCACCGTCTTCGCCGTGATCGAGCGCAGCTTGCGGACCACGGCTCCGTAGGCGCCGCTGGCCGTGCTGGAGAGCTTCGCGCCGGGCGGCTCGTCCATGAACGGCATGAACTTGTCGGGGAACCCGGGCATGGTGCAGGCGATGCAGATGCCGCCGACGTTCGGGCAGCCGCCGATCCCGTTCATCCAGCCGCGCTTGGGCACGTTGCACTTGACGACCGGGCCCCAACAGCCCAGCTTGACCAGGCACTTCGGCGAGTCGTACGACTGGGCGAACTCGCCCTGCTCGTAGTAGCCCGCGCGGTCGCAGCCCTCGTGGACGGTGGCCCCGAACAGCCAGGTCGGGCGCAGTTTGTCGTCCAGCGGGATCATCGGCGCGGAGCCGGCCGCCTGGTAGAGCAGGTAGGTGAGCGTCTCGGCGAAGTTGTCGGGCTGGATCGGACAGCCCGGGACGCACACGATGGGGATGCCGGCGTGGGACTTCCAGTCCCAGCCGAGGTAGTCGGGCAGGCCCATCGCGCCGGTCGGGTTGCCCGCCATGGCGTGGATGCCGCCGTAGGTGGCGCAGGTGCCGATGGCTACGACGGCGAGGGCCTTCGGGGCGAGCCGGTCGATCCACTCGCTGGTGGTGATCGGCTGGCCGGTCTCCGGGTTGTCGCCGAAGCCGCACCAGTAGCCCTCGGGCTTGATCGCCTCGTTGGGGATGGAGCCCTCGACGACCAGGACGAACGGGTCGATCTCGCCCCGCTCCCCCTTGAAGAACCACTCGATGAACGTGTCCGCGCCGCCGACCGGACCGCACTCGAAGTCGATGAGCGGCCAGTGCACGGCGATCTTCGGGAGACCCGGCAGCACACCGAGGACGATCTCCTCGATGCTCGGCTGCATGGCCGCCGTCAGTGCGACCGAGTCGCCGTCGCAGCTCAGCCCCGCGTTGATCCAGAGAATGTGGATCGTGGGTGTCTCGTCGGCGGGCGCAGCGCCGACCGTCTTCGCCGTCGCCTCAGTCATGGGACCGCCTCCTGGGGAGGTGAGGGATGAAGGCCTGCATTTCGGACCTTCGGCTTTCTTCGTATCAGCCGCTCGGCCGCGACGAGACGCCATCGAGGGCCATTCCGGTGACATCGGCGGCAGAGGGGTCCGGACCGGTTTACGCAACCGGGGCCGAAGCGAGGTGCGGCGGGGTGCACGCCGGCCGCTCCTTGTGGACGAAGGAACGGCGCAGCGCGTGGTACGGGGCGGCCGGGTCGTCGAAGGTCCGCCGCATCCGGGCCAGCTCCCGCTCCCGGAAGCCGGCCAGCGGGGTCGTGCTCTCCAGCCGGTCCAGCTCCGTCTTCTTCGCGGTGATCCGGGACGCCGTCGCCGGAAGGGACGCGAGCCGCGCCGCCAGGGCGTCGACCTCCCGCGCGAACGCGTCGGGGCCGCAGTCGACGACCCGGTCGACGAGCCCGAGGCGCAGGGCGCTCGCCGAGCTGACCGGCAGCGCCTCACCCATGAGGCGGTCTGCCGTCGCGGCGCCCACCCGGCGCGGCAGGGTGTGCGTCCAGTACTCGGAGCCGTACAGGCCCATCAGCCGGTAGTGCGGGTTCAGCACGGCGCCGGAGCGGCACCACACCTCGTCGGCGGCCAGGGCGAGCAGCACCCCGCCCGCCGCGGCGTTGCCCGCGACCGCCGAGACCACCAGCCGGTCCGTGGTCGTCAGGACCGCCTCGACCAGGTCGTCGATGGCGTTGATGTTCGCCCAGGACTCGGCGGCGGGGTCGGCTGCGGCCTCGATGACGTTGAGGTGGATCCCGTTGGAGAAGAAGTCCCGTTCGCCGCCCAGCACCAGCACCGAGGTGGGCCGCGCGCACGCTTCCCGGTAGGCGTCCAGCAGCCGCCGGCACTGGTCCGTGCTCATGGCTCCGCCGGGGAAGGCGAACGAGAGGTGGCCGACGTTCCCGTCCTCCCGGTAGCGGATGTCCGTCCAGGTGGCCTCGCGGACCTCGGGCAGGGCCGGCAGCCGGTCGCCGAGGGCCGAGGTTGCGGGCAGTTTGTACGTCGGCGGCTGCCCGGGAAGCCGCCGGGGCCGCAGCTCGGGGATCCACACCGCGCCGTCCCGGGTGGCCCGGCAGACCGCGCCGGCCCGGGTGGCCAGCAGCTCGCCGGGGCGGCCGCGCAGCTCGCTCTCGGGATGCCCGCCGTGCAGATACCACTCGCCGCCGAGCAGCGTGTCCAGCACACCGGGCTGCGAGTCCGCCGCACTCAGCTTGCGCAGGACGTCCCGCGTGGAGTCCTCGGCCCAGTCGATCCGCCGGACACTCTGGTCGAGGTACGGGCGCGAGCACACACCGGCATGCGTCGCGTCCTGCTTGCGCGGTACGTAAGCACCCCCGGCGAAGCGCTCCACCGCGAGCAGGACGGCCTCGAGCGCGGCGTCGGCGATCTCGCCCCGGTACAGCTCGCTCTTGGACGCGTCGGGAAGCCGGCACGGTACGGAGGCCCACACGTCACCGGCGTCCATCTCCCCGTCGGCCTGGAGGACGGTGACGCCCCACTGGTCGAAGCCCGCATGGATCGCCCAGTCCAGGGAGGACGGTCCGCGGTCGCCCACGGGTCCCGGATGGACGATGAGACACGGGTACGCCGTCCACACCTCTTCGGGAATCGCCGATTTCAGCATCGGCGCGACGACGAGCCGGGGTGCGTGCCGCCGCACGGCGTCCGGCAACGAGCCGCCCGGCAGGGCGAGTTCCACCGCCACCCGGTGGCCGCGGTCGCGCAGTTCGGCGTGGACGCGCTGGGTGAGGCTGTTGAAGGCGCTGGCTAGGAGCAGGATGTGCACGGCTGCCTCCGGGCGGGCGAACGGCAGGCAGGGATGACCGCCGACCGCGATCCTCGGCCACGGCGGACCGCCGCCCCCGACGACAGACGGCAAGGTCACCCGAAATCATCTGAAAGCGGACGCAGATCCGCCATCCGGCCTCACCACGCCGGCCGCGTCAGCCGCGTCAGCCGCTTCAGCCGCTTCAACCGCTTCAACCGCTTCAACCGCTTCAACCGCGGTACATGATCACCGTCGTCGCAGGCCGCTGGTGATGCGCTCCCAGGGGGTGCGGGTGGCACCGAAGTGGGTCTCGTGCGTCCAGACGTGCGTGCACGACCGGCACTGCAGGTGGAGCAGGCTACCCACGTTGCCGAGCAGGTAGCGCCAGTGCTCGGAGCAGGTACGGCCCTGCTCGCAGGTGTCACACCCGCGCCGGTCGTCGCAGTTCGGGCAGGCCACCCAGGCACGGCGCCCGATGTCGGCCTGCGGGTCAAGCGGCAGCATCGCCGCCCCCTCTCCGGGGCAGCACACCGGCCGAGACCAGCTCGTCGTACACCCGCTGCTGCTCCGCGCTGAGGCCGGAGTACAGCAGCTCGTACGCCGCCTCCTCGCCGCGCAGCGCGGCGAGCGGGTCCCAGTCGGGGCCGAGAGCGTCCAGGACATGGGCGCGCCGGAGCATTTCGTGCGCGCTCAGGTCGACGGCCAGGTCGACCATGGGAAGGGCACCGGGTCGCTCCGCCGCAGGCCTGCTCGTCGCGGCGGGTTCGTCCGGTTCGCCGGGAAGGGGACGGCCATGGGGAGACATGGGACCGAACGTAGGTAAGCGTTCCGCGCCCAGACAAGAGCAGGTGGGAGAAGTCACACCTGCCCAGGGGCCTGCGCTTCACTGGCGGAGCCCCGTGTTCCGCCCCTGCCGCCGGGGCGGGCCGACCGCCGGGGCGGAGGCGGGTCGGCCTCCGGGCCGAGGCGGGTCGGCCTCCGGGCCGAGGCGCAGGTGGCACCTCGGCCCGACGGCTCATCCGCGTCAGGACGCGGGCAGCTCGCCGCGGACCGTGCGGGCGGCGGTGACCAGGTTTTCCAGGGACGCCCGGGTCTCGGGCCAGCCGCGGGTCTTCAGTCCGCAGTCGGGGTTGACCCACAGGCGTTCGGCGGGGATCGCCTTCAGACCGGTACGGAGCAGTTCGGCGGCTTCTTCCGCGCTCGGGACGCGCGGCGAGTGGATGTCGTACACGCCGGGGCCGGCCTCGCGCGGGTAGCCGTGGGCGGCGAGTTCGCGGGCGACCTGCATGTGGGAGCGGGCGGCCTCCAGGCTGATGACGTCCGCGTCGAGCTCGTCGATGGCCTGGACGATGTCGCCGAACTCGGCGTAACACATGTGCGTGTGGATCTGGGTGTCCGGCCGCACTCCGCTGCTGCTGAGCCGGAACGCCTCGGTGGCCCAGGCCAGATAGTCCGGGCGGTCGGCGGCGCGCAGCGGGAGCGTCTCACGCAGTGCGGGTTCGTCGACCTGGATGACCGAAGTCCCGCCCGTTTCAAGGTCGTTGACCTCGTCGCGCAGGGCGAGGGCGACCTGCCGGGCGGTGTCGCCGAGGGGTTGGTCGTCGCGGACGAAGGACCAGGCGAGCATGGTGACCGGCCCGGTAAGCAATGCCCTTGACCGGGCGTGAGGTGAGCGACTGGGCGTACGTCGTCCAGCGCACGGTCATCGGCTCAGGGCGGGAGATGTCGCCGGCCAGGATCGGCGGGCGGACGTAACGGGTGCCGTAGGACTGCACCCAGCCGTGTTGCGTGGCGAGGTAGCCGGTGAGCTGCTCGGCGAAGTACTGGACCATGTCGTTGCGTTCGGCCTCGCCGTGCACGAGGACGTCGAGACCGGCCTTCTCCTGGAAGGCGATCACCTCACCGATCTCGGCCTTGATGCGCTCTTCGTAGCCGGCCGTGTCGATCCGGCCCGCCCTCAAGTCGGCGCGGGAGGTGCGCAGTTCGGCGGTCTGCGGGAAGGAGCCGATGGTGGTGGTCGGCAGCAGGGGCAGCCCGAGGTGCGCGCGCTGGGCGGCGGCGCGTTCGGGGTAGGGCTGGGAGCGGCGGGCGTCGGCGTCTGTGACGGCGACGGTCCGGGCCCGTACGACGGGGTCGTGGGTGATCGGCGAGGCCGCGCGGGAGGCCAAGTCGGCTCGGTTGGCGGCGAGTTGGACGGCGATGGCGCCGGTGCCGAGTGTCAGGCCCTTGGTGAGGGTGACGATCTCGGCGGTCTTCTGGCGGGCGAAGGCGAGCCAGCGCAGGATCTGCGGGTCGATGTCGCGTTCGGCGGCGGCGTCGAGCGGGACGTGGAGCAGGGAGCAGGAGGCGGCGACGTCGACCCGGTCGGCCAGCCCGAGGAGGGTGCCGAGCGTGGACAGGGACCGGGTCAGGTCGTTGACCCAGATGTTGCGGCCGTTGACCACGCCCGCGACCAGGCGCTTGCCGGGCAGCCCGCCGACGGCGACGAGGGCGTCGCAGTTGGCGGCCGCGGCGTCCGTGAAGTCCAGCGCGAGCCCCTCGACAGGGGCCTTGGCGAGCACCGGCAGGGCCTCGCCGAGGCGGTCGAAGTAGGAGGCGACCAGCAGTTTCGGCCGGTCGGAGAGGGTGCCGAGGTCGCGGTAGGCGCGGGCGGCGGCGTTCAGTTCGGCGGGGGTGCGGTCCTGGACGAGGGCGGGCTCGTCGAGCTGCACCCACTCGGCGCCGGCCGCGCGCAGATCGGCGAGGACCTCGGCGTACACGGGCAGCAGCCGGTCGAGGAGGGTGAGCGGGTCGAAGTCGGCGGGCGCACCAGGGGCGGGCTTGGCGAGCAGCAGGTAGGTGACGGGACCGACGAGCACCGGCCGAGCCGCCGTCCCGAGGGTGTACGAGAGGGCAAGGGCCTCCTTCAGCTCGGCGACCTGCTTGGCGGAGTCGGCGGCGAAGACCGTGTCCGGGCTCAACTCCGGTACCAAGTAGTGGTAGTTGGTGTCGAACCACTTGGTCATCTCCAGCGGCGCGACATCCTGCGTGCCGCGCGCCATGGCGAAGTACCCGGCGAGCGGATCGGCTGCGACGGCGTCCCGGTGACGCTCGGGGACGGCGCCGACCATGACGGTGGTGTCCAGGACGTGGTCGTAGTACGAGAAGTCACCGGTGGGCACCTCGTCGATACCGGCGTCGGCGAGCTGCCGCCAGGTGGCGGCGCGCAGTTCGGCGGCGGTGGCACGGAGCGCGTCGGCGGTGACGCGGCCCTTCCAGTACCCCTCGATCGCCTTCTTCAGTTCCCGGTGCTGTCCCTGACGGGGGTAGCCGTACACGGTGGCCCGTGCTGCCGCGGCTGCGGGCTTGGTGGTCACGGAGATCTCCTTCGCGAGATGAATCCCTGAGATCCCGGCGAAGGGACACGGACGCGAAGGGGTGACGAACCGGACGGAGGCAACCCCGCGCGACACAGCGCGGTCGTCCGCCTTCCGTCTGACATGTACGCCGACCCGCCCACGAGGTCACCGGGATGTCCGCGCACGAGTGGGTCGTACGCGGGCAACGGGCAGGTCTTCGGACTCGCGGGCACGCCCTCCTTGTCGGAGGACACCTACTGGCCGTCGCTTCCCAGGCCCGTTCGTCGGGCCCAGTGCGTATGACGGCGGTCGTTCCCACTCACCGCTGCGGGGCAGTCCCGGATTTACACCGGGTTCCCTCTTGCGACGCATCCCGCCTGGCGGACGGGGCGAACCAGTTGCACCGGCCAGCCTAGAGGGACGGCCGACATTCGGATGAGTGAGATGAACCACGAGGCGGACGGGTCTGGAACGCACCACGCGCGGGAAGCGCCACCTGTCCGTTTCACCGGCCCAAGCGGCCTGGCCTGGGTACACGCCGGTCGGCGTACGGCGCGTAGCGGAGCCCCGGGCGACCACCGGGGCCACGCCGTCGTGTGACGGCACGTCGACGATGTCGGCCGCCGGCCAGTCCGTACGCCGTCGCGGCCCTTCACCGACCCTTCGGCGCCCCTTCGGCGACAGCGGCCGCCCGGATCCCCGCCAACCGGGCGGGGCTGCCCGGCGGGTCCGGCATGGCTCCGCGCCGGGGCGGGTTGTGCCCGGATGCTGATGGCCTCCAAGCCATGCGGGAGAGACCATGGACGACCACCCCAGCCTTCAACAAACCCGGCACTCGGCATCCGTTGGTGCGGGAGGCGACACCGCCGGTCAGCCGGGGGTCATCGGCATCGCGCTCGCCGCCGTGCTGACGGCCGCGTTCGCGCAGGGTTCCTGGCAATGGTTCGCCACGTACATCGGGGTGACCCTTCTTGCGGTGATCTTCTCCTTCTACCGGATGCCGACATGGATGCCCGGCCTCCGATCCACGTACCTGCGGAATCTGGCCGCGTTCTCACTGGTCGTCGGCCTGTGCGTAGCGATCACACTGGCCCCCGTACTCCAGCGCTCGGCGTGGTTGTTCCCGATGTCAGGCACCAGACGCGCGTGTCCTGAGACGGGCAGGTACGAGGGCATCCAGGCGGAGGCCGCGCTGGCGAACCTGGCTGGTCGCGACAGAACCGCCCTGGCCCGCGCGCAGGAGGCCAAGATCCATGAGGCCGTCGCCGACTGCCTGTCAGCTACGACGACCCTGTGGCTGCCGGCGTACGGGGTCGGGGCGGCCGTACTGGTGGGCCTGGGCCTGTGGTTCCTCGACCGGGCTCGGGCGAGGAAGGAGATGCCGGGCGCGCAGAACCGTTGAAGGCGACGGTGGTCGACGGTACCGGGTTGGACGAGCGTGCCCGTCGAGGGCCTCGCCGCCCTGCGTACCTTTGTAGCGGGCGGGCCGCGAGGTCCACGCCTACACGACTACAGGCGTAGAAGTGCGATGGCACCGTCCTCGGCCCTGCTGGGCGAGGCTGACCGGAAGGCACGCTGAACATGAGCAGGCAACGCGACCGTTGGTCGGAACTGACAGGCGGACAAGCCGGAGAGGAGTACGCCCGGCGTTTCGCGCGGCTCGCCGAATCGGGTCACGACATCCACGGCGAGGCCACCTTCTGCGCCGCCCTGCTGACGCCCGCCGCCCGGGTACTCGACGCCGGCTGCGGCACCGGCCGGATCGCGATCCGGCTTGCCGAGCTGGGCCACCACTGCACCGGTGTGGACGTCGACGCCTCCATGCTCGCCGTCGCACACCGCGACGCCCCCACGCTGAAGTGGCTCCTCGGCGACCTGACCCGTCTGGACACCCTCGGGTCGAAGCCCGGCTTCGACCTGGCACTCGCCGCCGGAAACGTCATCCCCCTGCTGTCCCCCGGTACCGAGTCAACCGTCGTCCGGCAGTTGGCCGCCGCACTGCGCCCCGGCGGACTGCTGGTCACAGGCATGGGCCTGGACGCGGCACACCTACCCCTGCCAGAACCGACGGTGACCCTCACGGAGTTCGACCACTGGTGCACCCAGGCCGGCCTGACCCTGCGCCAGCGCTACGCCACCTGGAACGGCGACCCCTACTACGAAGGCTGCGGCTACGCCGTCAGCGTGCACTCCCGCCCCACCACGTGAGCGCGTACCGCCGCCCTATCCGACCCCTTCCCGCCGCGCCAACGGGGTGCGACCAGGCTGCGGATGACGCGGTCGAGCGGTGACCGGGCCACGCCCGTGTCGGCCCGGGTCCGCCAGGTGACGTCCGAGCGCATCCGGGGCACCCGGCAGCAAGGGCCCGTGGGGAAGGCGTAGTTGCTCAGGTCGCGCATGGCGGCCTGCGGAAGATCGAGGCCGGGGTCGCGGGTGCGCGGCGCGGGGGCCCCGTGGCGCCTGGTGCTGGTTCGGTCCGTGCGGGGTGCCCCAGTTCACGACGGTGGCCGGACGGCGCGGGGCGGGCAGGCGTCCTGGATGTCGCGCACGGCGATCTGCGGGCGTCCGTGCAGCGCTCCACGGGCCGTCGTGGGGCGATGCTCGTCCGAGGACCGAGCGTCCATCCACTCGGGACCGTCAGCTTCCGCGCCCGGCTGGACCTACGACTGGATCGACCTCGTGCCCGTCTGCACCGCGCAGGATCGCCCCGTCGCGAACGTCCACCGAGACGGAGGCGAGCTGATCCGCAGAAGCCCAATGGGTGAACTTCTAGGCCAAATACCGTAGTTGGGATGGGCCGAAGACATCGACGACGCACTGCGGGCGTACCGGCCGGGTCCCGGGCGCACCGCCGCCCAGGCCGCGTTCGCGCCACCGGGTGACGCCATGGACCGCCTGCGAACCGAGATGTACACCCTGCTCGGCCTTGCGCAACCCCCGCACCGCATCACCTCCCCGGCTGCTGCCCCTGCCCGCACCCGCCGTGCGCGTGCCCGCAGCCTTCGACGTCCACGCCCAGATCACCGCGACCGGCATCCGGATCACCCAACACCTGGCCCGCACCCGACCACCCGGCCACCACCTGGCCGCATAGCACGGCGCTGCCGACCGAACAACTCGCCCGCTCCGTAGGCCTGTTGTACGGCCGCCCGCTCCCGGTGTCCGCCGCCCCGTGGATCTGGCCTGGACCGCCGACCAGCCGACCCCGCCGACCCCGCCGGTGGAGGTCCGGCCCCTCGAGATCCGCGTCCGTATCCGCCAAACCCAGTTCGGGCAACGCTTCGCGACTCGTGGCGCTGCCGCAGCGCTGCCGGGATCGACAACGCAAGTCGATATGGTCAAGCGGAAGTTGAAGGGGATAGAGTTTCGGCCTCACCTGATCGACTGCTGTCTTCTCTAGTGGGAGCGCCCAACCCGGCGACTCTGGGAAGGGGTTCGGTGGAGCAGGAGGTCGCGACGACACGTCAGCAGGATCGAGCGTGTTCACCGATCGCGCTGTACATGTCCCGGCCGGATGTGACGCTCGCCGGCATCCTCGATGTCCGGGCACGATGCACGCCCCACCGTCCAGCGTTCCGTTTCCTGGCCGACGGGACCAGCAACCACGTTGAGTCCTGGACCTATCGCGACCTGAAGCAGTACTCCGACGCTGTGGCAGAGCAGTTGCGGTCCGGTGGACACAGTGACGATCGCGTGGTGCTGGCCGGTCGGCCCGGACTGCGGTTCGTGGCGGGGCTGATGGGCATACTCCAGGTCGGTGCGACGGCCGTACCGGCTTTCCCTCCGACCAACCGGCGGGCCGTGACCCGGCTGCGTTCGATCCTGGCCGACTGCGCGCCCGGTGCGATCCTGGCCGACGCCCGCCATGAGCGACGATTCGCCGGGATGACGGCCGACGGAGACATGATGCCGCGGCTGATCCCGCTGGATGACGAGCCTCCTTCGAGTACGGCCGACGGGCATGCCTTGCCGGTGCCCGACGATCCGGTGCCGGTGCGGCCCACGGACATCGCGCTGATCCAGTACTCGTCCGGCTCGACGGGCGACCCGAAGGGCGTGGAGCTGACACACGCCAACCTGATGAGCAACTGCCAGGCCATCGGCCGGCACATCGGCGCGGAGGACGACCGCGTCGGGTTGACCTGGTTACCGCCCTATCACGACATGGGACTCATCGGCACCATCATGCTGGCGCTGCACGGCGGCTGGCCGCTGCTGATGATGACGCCGGAGCACTTCGTCCAGCAGCCGGCCCGCTGGCTTCGGGCGATCGCCGAACACCGGGTGACCATCACCGTCGCGCCGAACTTCGCCTTCCAGCTCTGCGCCGACACCGTGGACGACGAGGATCTGGCCGGTGTCGACCTGTCGTCGCTCCGGCACGTCTTCTGCGGCTCCGAGCCGATCGTGCTCAACACCCTGAACGCCTTCCGGAAGCGGTTCGCGCCCCTGGGCTACCGGGAGCAGACGCTGATCCCGTGTTACGGGCTCGCCGAGGCCACCCTCCTCGTGACGGCCAAAGCACCCGGGACGCCCATCAGGGTCGAGTGGGTGGACCGGGAGGAGCTGTCCCGCGGCCGGATGGTGGACACGGCCGACAACTCACTGCCCACGGCCGACGACGCGCTGCCCGTGGTCGACGACTCGCTGCCCATGGTCGGTTGCGGGGGCCCGGCGGAGGGCCACGAGCTGCTTGTCGTCGATCCGGACTCCGGCCGGGTGCTGGCCGACGGCGAGGTCGGGGAGATCTGGGTGCGGGGGCCCAACGTCGCCGCGGGCTACCACCGCAGACCCGAGCTGACCAGCTCGACGTTCGGTGCGACGCCCACCGGCCGCGCCGGTCCGAAGACGTATCTGCGGACCGGTGACCTCGGCTGTCTGCGCGACGGCGAACTGTTCGTCACCGGCCGGATGAACGGTCTGCTCGTCGTGGCCGGCCGGAACATCTACCCCCAGGACATCGAGCGCACGGTCGACCGCGCCGATCCGTCCGTGCACCGGTCGGTCGCCTTCGCGCTCCCGGGCACGTCCGAGGAACACGTCATGGTGGTCGCCGAGGTCCGCGACCACCGTCGGCCCGCCGCCCAACTCGACGCTCTGCGCGGCAGCCTGCTGGCGGCGGTGGCCTCCGAACACGGCGTCCGACCGGCCGGCGTACACCTCGTACGGCTCGGCACCATCCCCATGACCACCAGCGGGAAGATCCGCCGGGGGGCCGCGCGGACGGCGTATCTGGAACACACCCTGGGCGGCACTCTCAAGCCCCCCGAGCCCCCCGAGCCCCCCGGTCTCTCAAATGCCTCCGCTCTCTCCGATCTCTCCGGGGGGCCGCGCCATGAACGCTGAGGTCAAGGCGGCCGGGCCGCCGAGGGATCGGCTCGCGTTCGTGCTCGCGTGCGCCACCGTCGGCGGGTCCACGGTCGGTTTCGCGGCCGCGATCGTCTTCACCGTTCACCACGGCTGGTCATGGCTGCACTTCGCGCTCTTCATGGGCATGTACCTGCTCACGTCACTGGGTGTCGAGGGCGGGCTGCACCGGTTCTTCTCCCACCGCTCGTTCTCCGCCGGACCCGTGCTGACCTTCCTGTGGGGCGTCGCGGGGAGCATGGCGGCTCAGGGCCCGATCCTGTTCTGGGTGTCGGTGCACCGCAAACACCACGCCTTCGCCGACCGGGACGGCGATCCGCACTCGCCGCGCCCACGGGGCGAAGGGCGGACGGCGGTCCTGCGCGGCCTGTGGCACGGCCATGTCGGCTGGCTGTTCACCGTACGGCGGGAGGGCTGGGCCAAGTTCGTCCCCGATCTGCTGCGCAATCGCCATGTCTGCACGGTCGACCGTTATTACGCCTGGTGGATCGCCCTGGGGCTGGCCCTGCCGGCGGTCGTCGGGTGGGCGGCGACCGGTCGGCCGGTGGACGCGCTCGGCGGGCTGCTGTGGGGCGGGTTCGCCCGGATGTTCGTCCTCGACCATGTGACGTGGACGGTCAACTCGTTGGGGCACACGCTGGGCCGCCGCCCGTACGAGACCCGGGACTCCAGCCAGAACCTCGCCGTGCTCGCGCCGGTCTCGGTGGGCGGGTCCTGGCACAACAACCACCACTCCCAGCCGGCTCTGGCGCACAACCGGCACCGCTTCTGGCAGATCGACATCACCGGCGAGGTCATCCGCCTCCTGGACCGAGCGGGACTGGTGTCCGAGGTCCGCTATCCCGCGCGGGTGACCACGGCCCGGAAAGCCTGAGAGAAGGGAGACGGAACCATGGCGGCTCTCACTGCCCCGCCGGGCATCGTCCGGCTCGACCCGAGAAGCCTGCGGATCAAGAGGTTCTCCGCGCTGACCACCATGGTCCTGCCGCTCATCGGCACCGTCGCCGCCGGGTACCTGCTGGTGACCGGGCAGTTCACGGTGACCGATGTGGCCTTGTTCGGCGTGTTCTACTGCGTGCACCTGGGCGGAGTCACCATCGGGCTGCACCGGTATCTCGCCCACCACGCGTTCAAGACCTCGCCGTGGTTCCAGGACGTCCTGATGGCCGCCGGTTCCATGGCCGCGCAGGGCCCGCTGCTGTTCTGGGTGGCGACCCACCGGCGGCATCACAAGTTCGCCGACCGCGAGGGCGACCCGCACTCGCCCAACCTGCACGGCGCGGGCGTCAAGGCCCGTATGCGCGGTCTGTGGTACGCGCACATGCCGTGGATGCTCAGCGAGGAGTCGTCGAAGTGGTCCGTCTACGCCCCGGACCTGCTGCGTGAGCGGCGCCTGGTCCTGCATCACCGCCTGTACCCGATGTGGGTGCTGACCGGTCTCGTCCTCCCGGCGGCGATCGGCTTCGGCGTGGGGCACACGGCGATGTCCGCGTTCTCCGGCCTCGTCTTCGGCGGCCTCGCCCGGATCTTCGTCGCCAATCAGGCCGCCTGGTGCGTCGGATCCGTCTGCCACGCCTTCGGCAGCAGGCCGTTCGACAACGGGGACAAGAGCACCAACAACTGGTGGGTCGCCGTCCTCACCTTCGGCGAGGGCCTCCAGAACAACCACCACGCCTTTCCCGGGTCCTACCGGCACGCCACCCGGTGGTGGGAGCCCGACCTCAGCGGCTGGGCGCTGACCGCCCTCGGCAAGCTGCGCGTCGTGTGGAACCTGCACGAGCCGACCGCCGCACGCATCGCCCGGAAACGACAGGAGTCCCACCGTGTTTCGCCGTAACAAGAACGAGCGCACGTCCGACGGTCCGGTCACCGAGGAGGCCATCCGCGCGTGGATGGTCGACTACCTGGTGGACAAGCTGTCCGTCGATCCCGCCACGGTCGACACGACCCGGTCCTTCGAGGACTACGGGCTCGACTCCCGCGCCGGCATCCAGATGTGCGGAAAGCTGGAGAAGTTCGTCGAACTCCGCCTGTCGCCCGCCCTGTTGTACGAGCACTCGTCCATCGACGCCGTGGCCGTCCACCTCGGTCGGCGGCTCATCGAGGAGAGCAGCACGAAGAGCAGCACGGAGAGAAAGAACTGAGAGAGGGAACTGAGAAAGGGAACTGAGAGCGAGGACGTCTCATGGCCATCAGCGGCATACCCACCGGCCCGGACCGGCGGTTCGAGGAGTTCCTGGACAAGTCGCGGGCGCTGGAGGGGCGGCACCTGACGCGGTCGATCCCGCGCGAGTACTTCACTCCGCGCACGGCCCGCGGGCTGCTCGGGCTCGCGGTGAGCCTCTTCCTCTACACGGGGGCGATCATCGGAGTCGCGTTCTCCCCCTCCTGGCTGCTCGACGTCCCCCTGTGGTTCGTGGCCGGCCTCGGCGGCTGGGGGATGCACTGCATCGCGCACGACTGCGGCCACGGCTCGTTCTCCCGGTCACGACGGCTGAACACCGCCGCGGGAAGCCTCGCGCTGCTCCCGCTGCTGTACCCGTACCACTCCTGGCGGCATGTCCACAATCTGCATCATTCACACACCAACAGTCTCGAACTCGACACCGACTGGCGCCCGCTGCCCCCGGCCGCCTACCAGCGCCTCTCCCCCGTCGCCAAAGCCGTCTACGCGGGCACCCGGACCTGGGCCTTCTGGGGCGGCACCATCCGGTACTGGCTCGTGTCGGGCTTTCGGCCCGGCTACTTCCCCAAGCGGTCGATGCGCCGCGATGTGTGGCGGTCCATCGCCTTCACCGGGCCCGTCGCCGTCGTAGGCCTGTCCTCACTCGTGGTGTTCACCGGTCTGCGGGGCCTGTTGTGCTACTTCGTCCTGCCCTGGCTGATGACCCACCTGTGGTTCAGCGCGACGACGCTCATGCACCACAGCGCCGCCGACGTCCCCTTCCTGACCTCGCAGTACTGGACGCGCAACGCCAGCAGGCTGCTTCTCACCACGGACTACGCGTATCCGAAGGTGCTGTCGTTCCTGACCCACAACATCTCCGTCCACACCGCGCACCACGTGGCCCCGGCGATCCCGTTCTACAACCTCCCCAAGGCGCAGCTCGCCTTGAAGGGAGCCCATCCGGGCATGGTCCGGGAGGAGCGGCTGCGGCTCCGCCATCTGTGGCGGATCCTGCGGAGCCTTCACCTGTACGACACGGAGGCGGGGTTCTACACCGGTTTCCCGGCGGCGAGGAAGCCACCGGGAAACCGGCCGGAGGAGATGTCCCACTCCGCGTGACTTCGATGGAGGCAGCATCATGCCAGCGACCGATCAGCAGGTGACCGGGCCGGTCATGGGGCCGGCCGAGGCCCTCTCGGAGCTGTTCACCCCGGCCGGGAAACACCACCCCTATCCGCTGTACGACGCCCTGTGGGAACTCGGTCCGGTGATCCCCCTGGGCCCCTCCGGGACCCTCGTACTCGGCTACGACGAGATCTGCACCGCCCTGCGCGACCCCCGTTTCCTGGTGACCGACGCCGCCGTGCACCGGTCGACCGGGATGATCGACCACTCGTCGTGGCAGTGCTTCACCAAGATCATGATGTTCAGCAACTCACCCGACCACGAGCGCATGCGACGGTTCTCCGGCTGGGCCTACTCGCCTCGCCAGGTCGCCGAGCGGCGGGACCTCGCAGTCAAGGCCGCCGAGCGGTGGACGGACCGGCTCGCCGCCCTCGACGACGGCGGCCCGCTCGACCTGGTCGAGGCATTCGCCACCCGCGTGCCGATGACCGTCACCGGAGAGCTGCTCGGCATCCCCGAGGCTGACCGGATGGGCCTGCGGACCGCCGTCACCGCCACCACGACCGCGTTCGAGCCCGTCTTCGACCCCCGTGAACTGGCGCCCGCCGACGCGGGGATGGACGTACTGGTCGACTATCTCGGCGGCCTCGTGCGGGAACGCCGCCGCCGGCCGGGCGACGACCTGGTCAGCGCGATGGTGCGGGACCGGGATGCCGACGGAGCCGTGACCGAGGAGGAACTCGTCGCCGGCCTGGTGATGTTCGTGATCGCCGGCGTGCAGAGCCCCAGCGACATGATCGGCAACACGGTGCGGCTCGCGCTGGAGCACCCGGCCGAGGGCCGCGGGATGACCACCGATGACGACCTGCTCGCCGCCTTCGTCACCGAGACCCTGCGGATCGACCCACCGAACCACGTGCTGACGCGGGCCGCCGACACGGACATCGACTTCTACGGTCATCGCGTCGCCGCGGGCAGCAGGGCGCTGCTGGTCCTGGCCGCCGCCAACCGCGACCGCCGCCGGTTCACCGACCCGGCGACGTTCGACCTCGCCCGGAAGGACAACCGGCCGCTTTCCTTCGGACTGGGCCCGCACTACTGCCTGGGCGCCGCCTTCGCCCGAATGCAGGTCGAAGTCGCCGTGCCCGTCCTGCTACGACGCTTCCCGCGCCTGGCCCTCGCGGCCCCGCCCGCCTACCGGGATCAGCTCGTGACACGCGGCTTCGCCCGCATGGACGTGACGCTCGGTTCCTAGGCCACACAACTCGGTTCCTGGGCCAGAAAAGAAGGGGAGCGGCCGTCATGTGCGGAATCACCGGATGGATCGCCTACGACCAAGACCTCACCACCGAGCGCGAGACGCTCTCGGCGATGACGGAGACAGTGGCCTGCCGGGGCCCGGACGCCGGCGGCGTCTGGCTGGACAAGCACGCCGCGTTGGGGCACCGGCGCCTCGCCGTCATCGACATCGAGGGCGGCAGGCAGCCCATGTCCGTCGAGCGCGACGGTCGGACCCTGCTCGTCACCACCTACAGCGGTGAGGTGTACAACTACCGGGAGTTGCGGCAGGAGCTGGAGTCCCTGGGCCACTCCTTCCGCACCAGCAGCGACACCGAGGTGGTGCTGCACGCCTATCTCCAGTGGGGCGAGGACTTCACCCAGCGTCTCAACGGCATGTACGCCTTCGCGCTGTGGGACCCGCGCGGGGAACAACTCCTCCTGGTACGCGACCGGTTGGGCGTCAAACCCCTCTTCTACTACCCCACTCCCGACGGCGTCCTGTTCGGCTCCGAGCCACGGGCCGTCCTCGCCCACCCGGCCGTACGCCCCACGGTCGACGCCGAGGGTCTGGCCGAGCTGATCACCTTCACCAAGACCCCTGGCCACGCCGTGTACAAGGGGATGCGCGAGGTACTGCCCGGCAGCGTCGTCCGCGTCGACCGACGCGGCCTGACCGCCCGCACCTACTGGGCACTTGAGGCCCGCGAGCACACCGACGACCTGGACACGACCGTGGCGCGGGTCCGTGAACTCCTCGATGACATCGTGGCCCGTCAGCTCGTCGCCGACGTACCGCTGTGCCTGCTCCTCTCCGGCGGCCTGGACTCCTCGGCCCTCACGGCCCTGGCCGCCCGCACGCTGTCCGACGCCGGCCACGGCCCGGTGCGCTCCTTCGCGGTCGACTTCACCGAGTACACCGAGAACTTCAGGGCCGACGACCTGCGCGGCACCCCCGACGGCCCGTACGCGCGAGCCCTCGCCGCACATGTGCGCTCCGACCACAACGACATCGTCCTCGACACCGCCGAACTCATGGACCCCGGCCACCGGGCCGCCGTCCGGACCGCCCGCGACCTGCCCAACACCTTCGGCGACGGTGACACCTCCCTCTACCTCCTGTTCAAGGCGATCCGCGAACACTCGACGGTCGCCGTCTCAGGAGAGGCGGCGGACGAACTCTTCGGCGGCTACCGCTGGTTCCACGTCCCCAAGGCCGTACACGCCGACACCTTTCCGTGGATCGCGGCCCACGTGACGGCGACCTTCTCCGGCGGCAACGGCGGACACGAGACCACCCTGCTGAATGCCGGACTACTGTCCAAACTGGACCTCTCCGGTTACGAGCACCAGCGCTACCGCGAGGCGCTGACCGAAGTGCCGCACCTGGACGGTGACAGCGGACTGGAGCGCCGGATGCGCGAGGTCGGCTATCTGCACCTGACCCGCTTCATGCAGGTCCTCCTCGACCGCAAGGACCGGGCCAGCATGGCCGTCGGCCTGGAAGTGCGGGTGCCGTTCTGCGATCACCGGCTGGTCGAATACGTCTTCAACACCCCGTGGGCGATGAAGACGTTCGACGGGCGCGAGAAATCCCTGCTGCGCGCCGCGACCCGCGACGTCCTGCCGGACATCGTCGCCGACCGGGTCAAGAGCCCGTACCCCAGCACCCAGGATCCCCGCTACGCCGAGGTACTGCGGACGGAGCTGGCCCACCTGTCCGCCGACCGGGACGCACCGGTACGTCCACTGCTGGACACCGAGACACTGAAGCAGGCAACCACCGACACCGGCAGAAACGACATCCGACCAAGCGCCGAACTCGCCCTCGGGCTCAACGCCTGGCTGCACCGCCACGACATCACGCTGGAGATCTGACCGAGGGTTCTTCCTTACTCGGGGGCAAGGAGCAACGACGACTCCGAAAGCGCCGCGGTCGCCTCGGCCGGAGGCAGGTTCGCACTGCACTCCGGCCAGGTCCAGTTCCTCCAGCACCCGCTGGTAGCTGAGGGCGTACGTCAGGGTGAGCATGCCGCACACGGCGGCCGTCGCCCCGACGTATCCATGGGCGGAGCCGCTCAGCTCCGCGCCTTCCTCCGCATCCTGGACCTGATGTAGGCGATCACCGAGACCACGATGACGAGCATGACCGTGTCCTCGGCCAGGGTCTCCCACGCCTACGTTCCGCGTAATTCAGCGGCATAGAGTCACGAATCTGGGGTCTGACCTGGGCGGACATGGGTGAGGGCGCCTGAGAGGCGTTTCTCTAGGCGCTGGTGTTCGTGCTGGTCAGCGGGGTGTGGGTTCGAGGGCGATGATCTGCTTCGGTGTGGGGATGCCGAGCTTGGCCAGGAGGTCGGTCTGGGGCTTGGTGAGGGTGGTGACCTGGCGGAACAGGCCGGTGGGGCCGGTGAATGTGCCGAGGTGGAGCCGGTCGAGTTCGCGGCGGACGGTCGGCCAGGTCGCGCCGGTGGTGGTCTCGGTGATGCGGATCAGCAGCA
Organism: Streptomyces sp. yr375; assembly: GCF_900110755.1. Classification (GTDB taxonomy): domain Bacteria; phylum Actinomycetota; class Actinomycetes; order Streptomycetales; family Streptomycetaceae; genus Streptomyces. Next base: position 32 of record NZ_FOFF01000068.1, on the reverse strand, counting down.
GGGCGAGCCAGCAGAGGATGACGTGTGCGCGT
>NZ_FOFF01000044.1:25091-72555 GCF_900110755.1 Streptomyces sp. yr375 | reverse complement strand
GGACAAGACGCGGCGACGCTCCGCGTCGCCACCATCAGATTCGCTTCACCACCGGGCTGAAGCCCGATGCACTGCGAATGAACCCCGGTAGCGGGTGATCGTGCGCTCGATGACGTTGTCGCTGCCGCCGACGTAGATCCCGTTGTCACCGGCGCGTTCGACGACGAGGCCGTAGACATGCCAGTACGAGCCGAAGAGTTGCAGCCCCCGGTTCGACGAACTCTCGCTCTGCGCCGCGAAGTTGAGGACGGGCGTCTCGCCGGGGTAGGCGGACAGGGTGGTGCGGGCGGCCGAAGTGCCGTTGCTGGTCGCCGGGATGGTGACCGTCGAGGCGTACGCGTACGTCCCGCCGCGCAGGTAGATCGTGCCGCCCGCGGCGACCCGGCTGAGCGCCGAGGTGAGGGTGGTCGGCGCGGACTGGGTGCCGGCCGCGCCGTCCGTGCCGCTCGGCGAGACGTAGAGCGCGCCGGTGGCGGGGGGTGTGGTGCTGTCGGCGGTGGTGGCCTCGACGTAGTCGACGTTGGGCAGGCCGTCCGCGGTGGTGGGGTTGAGGCGGACGGTGTTGCTGCCCGCGTTCAGCGTCACGGTGAGCGTCTTGGTGGCCCACGTCGACCAGGCGCCGGTGGCCTCGAAGGACGGCGTCTGCACCGTCGTACCGTTGACGACGAGCGACGCGGGGCGCGCCGCGGTGGCACCGTTGGCGAAGCGGACGTTCAGGGTCGCCTGGCCGGCGGTGGCCGCGTTCACGGTGAACTGGGCAGCGCCGCTGGTCGCGTTGGTGCCGTTGCAGAAACCGGTGCCGGAGTAGCCGGTCCAGTCGGAGTCGAGGGTGCCGGTGCAGACCGCCGGGGCGGTCTCGGCCTCGTAGCGGGTGGTCGTGACAGCGGCGGCCTGTCCGGGCTCGGTCGTCGCGGACGCGGGGGCGGTGGCGGACAGTGTCGTCAGGGTGCCTGCCAGCAAGGCCGTGCTTGCCAGGACGTGTCTCAGGTGACGCATCGTTGGTCTCTCCCTCTCCAGGACGGTGCGGGTCGTCTGCCAGAGGTGCGGAAAGCGCTTTCTCCCGGAAGCTAGGGGGTCGCCCTGAGCGCGTCAATAGACGCGTACTTGATTTCCGTTCACGTAGGTGGACGCGGAGGTGGGCGGTCCTTGGCCTGGATCTCGCCCGGACCCTGCGTGTACCCCATCCCCTCAAGGGATCCGTGCAGGAGCACCACACAGACTCCACACAAGCTTTCGAACGAGTCGTTAGCGTTGCCCGCCATCGGATCCCCGCGTAGGAAGACCGCAGATGGACTACTGCTCCACGTGTCGCCGGCATCTCAACGGGGCCCTCGTGTGCCCTGGATGCGGGGCCTACGCACCTGACATCGCTCCGGTCATCCCGCTGACCACCACGTCGGTCATCACACCCGTCCCGGATGTCGAGGACGCGGCTCCGGTCGTCGACGTGGCTTCGGGTGAGAGCGGGGCACCCGTGCCGCTTCCGATGCCGGAAGGGCGGGCGGCTCGGCGGCGGCAGTTGGCCCGGTGGAAGAAGAACCAGCGGCGAGCCGTGGTCGCGACGGCGGTCGCACTCGTCGGAGGTGGCCTGACCGTCTCGATGCTGGACCGCCAGGGCGGCGACCGGACTCAGGCGGCCACCGCGCCCGAGCTGCCGACCACGTCGGGTGGCGAGGAACCGGCGTCGGAGTACACCCGCCCGGCGGTGACCGGTTCGGACGCGCACCGGGCCGTACCGGCCCACACCGTCCCGTCGCAGTCACGGGCCCACACCCAGACGAACTCCCTGGCCTCTTCCCCGACGCCGCCCACGTCCCCCTCGACGGCACCGTCGGTCCCCGGCCAGCAGGCCAACACCTCCCCCTACAGCGGGTCGGTGACCATCCCCACGGACACAACGGGTACGACGGGTACGACGGGTACGACGGGTACGACGGGTACGACCGAGCAGCAGTCGCCCACCCCGGACCCCTCCTCGAGCGACGGCACGACGTCAGGGTCAGGGTCGGACTCGGGGTCTACCTCGGGGTCGGACTCGGGGACGTCGTCGACGTCTCCGACGAGCCCGCCGGCCGACGAGGCGACCTCGCCGTCGGGGCTCTGCGTGCTGGGTCTGCTCTGCGTTAGCTGACCGGGAGCGTCCGGCTCATCCCCGGTCAACTCGACTCCTACGTTGTTCGGTTGTTCAGCGGAACTTATCGAGGCGACTGTTAGTTTCTACGTTGCTGTAGATGTCCGAACCGACCTTCTGGAGTTCTCATGGCCCTGTGGGACCGCGTCAAGGAGTCCGCGTCGACGATGCAGACCCAGCTCGTGTCGAAGAAGAACGACCTCAAGAGCGGTGCCTTCCGCGACGCGAGCATGGCGATGTGCGCCCTGGTCGCGGCGGCGGACGGCACCATCGACCCGGCCGAGCGCCGCCGGGTGGCGCAGTTGATCGCCACCAACGAGGTCCTTCAGAACTTCGACGCGACGGACCTTCAGCGCCGTTTCGACGCCAACCTCGACAAGCTGACCGCCGACTTCGACTTCGGCAAGGTCAGCGTGTTGCAGGAGATCGCCAAGGCGAAGAAGAAGCCGGCCGAGGCACGGGCCGTCATCCAGATCGGCATCGTCATCGGCGGCGCGGACGGCGACTTCGACAAGACCGAGCAGGGCATCGTCCGCGAGGCGTGCTTCACCCTCGACCTGCCGCCCCACGAGTTCGACCTCTGACCGCTGCCCACCGTCCGACCGATGCGCACCGTCCGACGGGTGCGCACCGTCCGACGGGTGCGCACGTCAGTCGGCGGCCGTCAGGCCCGTCGCCCGGCCCTGTTCGTTCCAGGTGACCTTGAGGACGTGGGTGACGGCGTCGCGGTCGAGCGGGCCGAAAACGTGGGGGAACAGGGTGGTCGCGGCGACGCCGGGGGGCGGCGTCGGGGCGGCCGCCTCCCACTCGCATCTCGCGGCGAGGCGGTTCTCGTCGAGGACGAGCGCCAGGAGCGGACGCGGCGCGTCCCGGTAGAAGGCGTTGACGACGGCGAGGGTGGTCTCCTCGTCGGGCGAGCAGTGCACGAATCCGTCCTCGGCGAGGGAGGCGGGCGCGTAGGGGCGGTCGGGGCCGGTGCTCCACTCGTCGAGCGGTACGACGTGATAAATCATGATCAGGTTATACAACTCCAGGCAGGCCGCCCCGTGGGCCTGGGGGCAGGCCCACGGGTTGGGTGTGGATGTCCGAGGGTGCCCGGGGGCGGCTCGGGGACGGCTTCAGGGGTTGTCCGGGGCGCTCCTCGGACATTTTTCGGACACTCCGTGGGGTCTACGCGGGCCCTTCGCTCCGACCTGTGCTACCGTGATAAAAGTGGCAGTTTCGGTTACCAGAGGCTTGTGAGTGCTCTTCGACCTTCCGTCGACGGGCACTCTTTTTGTTTCCGGGGCTTTCTGATCCTGCGACGCCGGTTCCGCAAGGTGCGGACACCGGGCACTGCCCCAAGGGAGATCAATATGGCATCTGGCACCGTGAAGTGGTTCAACGCGGAAAAGGGCTTCGGCTTCATCGAGCAGGAGGGTGGCGGCCCCGACGTTTTCGCCCACTACTCGAACATCGCCACCCAGGGCTTCCGCGAGCTTCAGGAAGGCCAGAAGGTTACCTTCGACGTCACGCAGGGCCAGAAGGGCCCGCAGGCCGAGAACATCGTTCCCGCCTGAAGCTGACGCGACCTACGCGTACCACGTGGCCGGGGCTCGCACTCTCGTAGTGCGAGCCCCGGCTCACGTCGTTGTATTTGATGTATTTTCTTCGGCTCATTCTTGTGAATCCTCATATCGGGAGGAATTCCTCGATACGTGCCGCATCGAGGAAGGTTCCGAATGAACCGCAACAGCTCTGTCCGCTCCCGCCGTGGTGGCGGTGGCGGCGCCCCCTCCCGTTCGGCCGGTCCGGCCGGTTCGTCCAAGGCCGGGCGGAGCGGACGCGGGAGTCGTCCCGCCGCGTCCGGCGGTGAGTTCGCCCTCCCCGTCACCCTCACCCCGGGGCTGCCGCCGGTCGAGGCGTTCACCGAACTCGACATGCCCGAGCGGCTGTTGACCGCCCTCGGCGCCGAAGGCGTCACCACCCCGTTCCCGATCCAGGCCGCGACGCTGCCGAACTCGCTGGCCGGCCGGGACGTCCTGGGCCGTGGCCGTACGGGGTCCGGCAAGACCCTCGCGTTCGGTCTCGCGATGCTGGCCCGGATGGACGGGCAGCGGGCCGAGCCCCGTCAGCCGCTGGCCCTGGTCCTCGTACCCACCCGCGAACTGGCCCAGCAGGTCAACGACGCCCTCACCCCCTACGCCCGCGCCCTGCGGCTGCGGATCGCCACGGTGGTCGGCGGTCTGTCGATCGGCCGGCAGGCGAGCGCGCTGCGCGGCGGCGCCGAGGTGGTCGTGGCCACGCCCGGCCGGCTCAAGGACCTCATCGACCGGGACGACTGCCGGCTCGACCGGGTCGCCATCACCGTCCTCGACGAGGCCGACCAGATGGCCGACATGGGCTTCATGCCGCAGGTGACGCAGCTCCTCGACCAGGTGCGTCCGGACGGCCAGCGCATGCTGTTCTCGGCGACCCTGGACCGTAACGTCGACCGGCTGGTGCGCAACTACCTGCACGACCCGGTCGTGCACTCCGTCGACCCGTCCGCGGGCGCGGTGACGACGATGGAGCACCACGTGCTGCACGTCGAGGACGAGGACAAGCACGCCACGACGACGGAGATCGCCGCCCGCGACGGCCGCGTGATCATGTTCCTCGACACCAAGCACGCGGCGGACCGGCTGGCGAAGAAGCTGCTGGCGGTCGGGGTGCGCGCGGCGTCGCTGCACGGCGGCAAGTCGCAGAACCAGCGCACGCGCACGCTGGCCCAGTTCAAGGACGGCCATGTGACGGTGCTGGTGGCGACGAACGTCGCGGCCCGTGGCATCCACGTCGACAACCTCGACCTCGTCGTCAACGTCGACCCGCCGGGCGACCACAAGGACTACCTGCACCGGGGCGGCCGTACCGCTCGCGCCGGCGAGTCCGGCACGGTCGTCACGCTGGTCCTGCCGCACCAGCGGCGCGAGGTGACGCGGCTGATGGCCGACGCCGGCATCACGCCGCAGACCACCCGGGTCCGCTCCGGCGAGGCCGAGTTGAGCCGTATCACCGGGGCGCAGGCGCCGTCGGGCGTGCCCGTCGTGCTGACCCCGCCGCCCGCCGCGGAGAAGCGTGCCGAGCGCTCGGGTTCCGCCCCGCGCGCCCGACGCGGCCGTCCGGCCGGCGGCCAGGGCGGTGGCCAGGGCGGCCGACCCGCCGCCGGTGGCGGTCGCCCCGCCGCCCAGGGACGCCGCCGCGCTCCCGCGAAGGGCAACGGGGGCGGCAACGGAGGCGGCGGCGGCAACAGCCGCTGACCCGGCTCGTCCAACGGGCTCATCCAATGGGCCCGTTCACCGGGCTCATTCACCGGGTTCGTTCGATGCTCCATCCCGGTAGCTGCTCGAAGAAGGTGACCGCCTCGTCGCGCCAGCGGGGGCGCCAGGCGGCGGCCACTCGGGACGCCTGTTCCGCGTGGCGGCGCATGTCCGCCCGCAACCGGTCGGGCACGCCGAGGCGTTCGGCGATCTCGCGGACGGCGGCGACCGTCTCCGGCGTACCGGAGGCGTCGCCGAGCGCGGACTCCACGACCGCCCGGTCGCTGCCGCTGTTGCCACTGCTGCCGCTGTCGGCGACGGCGGACAGCAGGGCGGCGACGGTGTAACTGCGCTTCCCGTCACGGAGATCGGTGCCGGTCGGCTTGCCCAGGGTGGCCGTGTCTCCGAACAGGTCGAGGTAGTCGTCGCGCATCTGGCCGCAGATTCCCACCAGTTGGGCGTAGCGGCGCAACTCGTCGTCGTAGTCGGCCGGTTGGGCGCCTGCGGCCAGCAGGCCCAGGCGCAGGGGCGCGAGCAGTGAGTAGCGGGCGGACTTGTAGTCGGCGACGCCGTGCAGGACGTCCTCGTCCGGGACGGCGGGCGTGAAGTCGCGTTCCAGGTCGACGATCTGGCCGACGAACGTGTCCGTCGCCGCCCGCGTCTGCACCTCGACCATGGCCTGGCGCAGCGCGAGCGGCAGCGGGGCGTCGAGGAGGGCCCGCAGGGACAGGGCCAGCGCGAGGTCGCCCGCGAGGACGGTGAGGCCGATCGCCGCCTGACGGTCGTGCGGGAACTTCTCCCGGTAGGCGTAGTACGTGGACGGGCCGCCCCGGCGGGTGGCGCTGTCGTCGATGAGGTCGTCGTGGACCAGGCCGTGGGTCTGGAGCAGTTCGATGCTCAGCGCGGCGGAGTCCAGCCCGGCGACGGGCTCGTCCGTGACCAGGCGGGCGGCCTCGTTCAGGAGCACCACGCGCATCCGCTTGCCGCCGCGCAGGGACAGGTCGCGCAGCAGGGCGAGGCACTCCGGGGTGAAGCGGCTGAACGACGGCGCGTCGAGGGCACCGGCGGCCAGGGCGTCGAAGTACTCCTCGAAGAGGGTACGGAACCGGCGCTCGTATCCGGCGATCCGCTCACGCAGCCGCTCGCCGGGGCCGGCGGTCACGGGGCCGGCGGCGGTGTGGGGCATGGGCAAGGCTCCTGTTCAAGGCGGGGACGGGGACGGGGGCGGAAACGGGGGCGAGGGCGACGATCGGACGACCGTACTTCCTCACGGCGTCACTACACTCGCCCGAGCCCGCCGACCAGAAGTCCAGAAGCCCAGAAGTCCGAAGTCCCGAAGTGCAGGAGTGAACGACCGATGCAGCACGCGACAGCGCCTGACGGAGTCCGTATCGCCTACCAGGTCCAGGGCGCGGGCGCGGGACCGCTGCTCGTGCTGCTGGCGGGCCAGGCGAACAACCACCACTGGTGGGACGGGGTCCGCGACGACTTCCACGCCGACCGCAGCACGCTCACCCTCGACTACCGCGGTACGGGCGAGAGCGACAAGCCCGACCTGCCCTACAGCACCGAGGGCTTCGCGCAGGACGTGGTCGCGGTGCTGGACGAGCTCGGTGTCGACCGGGCCGACGTCTACGGCACGTCCATGGGCGGACGCGTGGCCCAGCAGCTCGCGGCGCGGCATCCGCACCGGGTGCGTGCGCTGGTGCTCGGCTGTACGTCGCCCGGCGGCCCGCACGCCGTCGAACGCCACAACGACGTACGGAAGTCGCTGGTGCAGCAGCAACCGGGGGCGGCGCGACAGGCGCTGCTCGACCTGATGTACACCCCGGCCTGGCTGGCGGCCCACCCCGGCCCCTACCGCACGCTCGGCGACCCGGACATGCCCGGCTACGCCCAGCGTCGCCACCTGGCGGCCAGTAACCGGCACGACGCGTGGGCCCTCCTGCCCGACATCGGCGCCCCCACACTGGTCGTGCACGGCACCGACGACCTCCTCAACCCCACCGCCAACGCGCCCCTGCTCGCCGACCGCATCCCCGGCGCCCGGCTCCACCTGATCCCCGGGGCCCGGCACGCGTACTTCGAGGAGTTCCGCACCGTCGCGAGCCCGCTCGTCCTGGACTTCCTCACCACCGCGCCGCAGCACCGCTGACGGCCCGGTCACCCACCGCTCGCCGCGTAGGCGGCGTACGGCAGCAGGATCGCGGGCAGGGTCAGCAGCCGTGGCCTGAGCGGGCGGAGCCCGTCGTAGAGGACGAGCAGCAGGGCGACGAGCACCGCGAACACGACGAGGAAGACCAGCACGAACGCGCTGCTCTCGATCTGGTCGTACGTGCAGTGGTCCAGGTCGCGGCGGTCGAGGTCGGCGGAGCCGCAGTGCCCGTAGGCGACGTACCACCGCGCGCAGCCCACGACGACGGCCGTCGGCAGCCCGATCAGCAGGTGCGCCAGCAACGGCGGCAGGTAACTCCGCAGGACGGAGAGGGCGAGACGCATCCGCTCACCCCACCAGCCCGACGACCACCCGACCATGACGGAAGCCACTCCTCCGGTCACAGGCCTGTCACAGCACCGGAGCTCTCACCGGAGCTCCACCGGAACCCGATTCCTCGTGCTCCGGTGGCACGGGCGGTCTTTTTTCAAGCAAGAACCGGTGAGAAAGAACCCCACCAAACCCCACCCCTCCCGCCCCGTCGCGCAAACTCACTCCCCCGAGTGAATATGCCCAACTCGGCTGGATTTGGCACCGGTTGCCTGCCTTACGCTCAGCGCAGCACCACCACCACCGGACGGCAGACATACGACGGCCCCCGCCGGGACTGGCATCCCAATGGCGAGGGCCTGACCACCGAGGAAGAACCCAACTTCCCGGATGGCTGCCCACACAGGAAGACCCATTTCCCGATGGACACGAAAAACCCTAGCGCGCCCCCGCCCGCCGAGTCCCGCTTTGCCGCCAACAACCACCCGAACCGGCGGCATCCCCGCTCCGGATTCGGTGGCCTGGTCCACGACAACGCCCGTCACTCCGCCCGCTTCACGGTGATCGGCAACCACCTCACCCAGCACGCGGAGCTGAGCCTCCTCGCGATCGGTCTCGGCGCGCACATCCAGTCGCTGCCGTCGGGTGTCCGCGTCGACATCAAGTCCCTCGCCGCCCGCTTCCCCGAGGGCGCGACCCGGATCGCCGCCGCGTTACGCGAACTGGAAACCCACGGCTACCTGCGCCGCGAACGCGAACGCGTCCCCGACGGCCGCATCGTCACCCGCACGGTCTCCTGCAACCGCCCCGGCCACCGCAGCCGACCCGCCGACGACGAGCAGCCCGCCCCGCCGCGGAAACGGCCGACACCTCGCAAGCCGCTCCCCGCCGTCCCCCAGCCCGCCCACCGCGGCCCCGCCCTCCTCCAGCAGGCCACCGACCTGCTCGCCGACCTCCGCCGGCACGACCCCCGTCTCCTCCTCTCCGCCTGCGACACCGCCCACCTCGCCCCCGGCGTCGCCGCCTGGCTGGAGCGCGACGTCTCCCCCACCGCCGTACGCCAAGCCCTCATCGCCGATCTCCCGCCCGAGGGCCCCCGCCGCCCCGCCGCACTCCTGGCCCACCGGCTCCAGGCACAGCTTCCGCCACCACCACCCTTCCGCGCCGCCCCCGCTCCACCACCGGCCGTCCGGCACCAGGTCCGCAACTGCGACGGCTGCGACCGAGGCTTCCGAGGACCCGCGAACGGCCGCTGCTTCGACTGCCGAACCAAACGCCCCATCCCCCCTGAGCCCGCCGAGCCCGCCTAGCCCGCCTAGCCCGCCTAGCCCGCCGAGCATGAGCGTGACGATCCCGATCCTTGCCTCTGGGCACAGACGACGAGGAGCGAGCGCCATGACCATCGCCCCGGACAACGCTCAGCAGGGCGCCTCCCACCGATACCGGGCCATGCGGGACTTCGTGCAGTCCACGGACGACACGCTGCCCGGCAAACTCGAGGTCCCCAAGGAAGGGATCGTTCACGACCTGACAGCGCCCGTCGGTCCGCACGAGCTGACCACCGTGCATCTTCGGAAGCGCCTCGAGAAGGTGATGCCGGAAGAGATCGTGGCCCACACCGGCGAGCTTGACGTCGAGGACGAGGCCGAAGGCATCATGCGCCGCCCCGACGTCATGGTGATCGCCCTGGCCGACATGGACGTCCCGGGTTCCTTCGACCCCCGTACGCTCATCGCCGCCGTCGAGGTCGTCTCCCGCTCCAACCCTGACAACGACTGGGTCACCAAGATGCGTGACTACCCCCTGATGGGCATCCGCGTCTACGCCGTCTTCGACCCCCGTACCGGTACGGGCGCCGTCCTCACCGACATCCACTCCACCCCCGACGGCCCTCGCTACGCGACCCGCAAGGACTTCGTCTACGGCGAGGACGTCACCATCGGCGACTGGACGATCTCGACCGAGAACCTTCCTCGTTACGCCCCCTGATCAGCCGAAGCCGCCGCCACGGGCCCCGGTCCCGAGGGTTACGCCTTCGGTGGGACGAACAGGAACTCCGGGCCGTAGGTGTGCTGGGGGTCGTTGGGGAGGGGTTTGGTCATCAGGGTGGATGCCGGGGTTTCGAGGGCTCGCATGTGGACGCGGATCGCCTCGCGCAGGTGGGGGTCGGCGGCTTCCTGGGTGTCCATCTGCCAGGCCTTCTCCAGTGAGCGCAGCATGTCGCTGAAGGATTGGTTGAACGCGGTCAGGGCGGCCTTCACCTCCGGGTCCTTGGGGGCCGTGGTCTTGTCCGTCGCCCAGCCGCCGAGCGGCACCTTGCCCATCGGGCGGGCCTTGGGCAGCGGGATCTTCGCGCCCGTGAAGTCCCACTTCGGCGGGTCTTCCTGGACCTTGACGAGCTTGTGGCCCTTGAAGATCTCGCGGAACACGTAGTAGTGGGACAGTTCGCCCTTGTGTCCCGGGAACGTGTTGTCCGGGGTCTTGTCGGTGCCCTCGCCCTGCTCCTTGATGATCGTGATCGCCGCCTCGGCGTCGGCGAGCGTACGGATCGCGAAGAGGCTGTTGCCCTGCCCGTGCCCCTCCATGTTCCGGGTGATCTGGCGCGTCCCCTTGATCTCGCCCTGGTGCTGCCGGAAGGCCTCCTGGATCGCCGTGTAGAAGCGTCCGATCGACGGGAAGGTCTCGGCGTCGCCGGCGTCGCCCGCGGCGGCCGCGAACCTGGCGAGCGGCTCCTCCGGGGCCTCGATCTGCGAGTACATCTCGACGGAGTCCGTCGTCAGGCCGCCGAGGTAGACCTTCAGGTCTTCGTTGATCTTCGGCTTGATGCCGCCGGGCAGCGGACACGGGTACGGCGCCACCACACCCGGGTCGCCGATGCGCGGGCTGCCGCCGATCGTGGTGAGCAGGTTGCAGACGTGCCCGAGGTGGGACATCTCGTCGAAGATGATCTCCCTGATGGCCGCGCTCACGGCCTGCCCCGACTCCGAGTCGTCGTCCAGCGACCACCAGCCGCACAAGTACGGCGGCAGCGTGGCGAGTTCGAGCATGACCGCCTGCTGCAACGCGGTCTTCAGCCACGACAGCGAACGGTCCCGCACGGGCGTCTCCAGCAACCGGACGATCCCGTTGCTGCTGTAGTCGAGCTCCATGGTGGTCACGGCTCTGCCTCCTTCGATCGGTGAACCACGGGGGGTCACGGGGGGTCGGAGCCCTCACCATCGGGCGACGAGCCGAATCGGCGTACGACATCCGAGCGCACGCCCGCGTGGTTCACCCACCCGGTGGGCGCACGCCTCCGGCGCGGACGGCAGCGTCCCGACCTGTGGGCTTTGACATGTTCGCGATCCGTGCTCCATCATCAATCCACTAGTCGACTAGTGAAATGATGGTGAAGGGGTTGGAGTTCCGCATCGACAGGCGGAGCGGGGTCGCCGCCTATCAGCAGATCGTTCAGCAGACCAAGCAGGCGCTGCGGCTCGGCGTCCTCGTGCCAGGGGATCAGTTGCCCACGGCCAAGGCGGTCGCGCAGACCTCCTCGGTCAACCCGAACACCACGCTCAAGGCGTACCGGGAACTGGAGCGGGAGGGCCTGGTCGAAGCGCGGCCGGGGCTCGGGACCTTCGTACGTCAGTCGCTGGCCCGTCCGCAGGCGGCGGCGGATTCGCCGCTGCGCGGGGAGCTGGAGGCCTGGATGGACCGGGCCCGCGAGGCGGGTCTCGAGCAGGACGACGTGAGCGCGCTGGTCACGTCGGTGATGGAGGAGCGGTACGCCGGGACCAGGCCCGCCGCCGAACACACGTGAACCGCAATGACCGCACCAACTAGGGGAAGCGCATGATGAGTTACGAGACGGGGCACGGGGGGCCGGCGAACACGTCCGCCATAGAAGCCCGCGGGCTCGGCCGGAAGTACCGCCGGGGCTGGGCGCTGCGGGACTGCTCCTTCCGGCTGCCGGCCGGGCGGATCTGCGGTCTGGTGGGTCCCAACGGGGCCGGCAAGACCACGCTGATGGCCATCGCCGCCAACCTGCTGGAGCCGACCACCGGCTCCCTGCGGGTGTTCGGCGCGGCCCCCGAGTCCGCGGAGGCCACCCGGCGCACCGCGTTCCTCGCCCAGGAGAAGCCGCTGTTTCGGCGCTTCACCGTCGCCGAGACGCTGCGCATGGGCCGCGAGTTGAACCCCGGCTGGGACCAGCGGGCCGCCGAGGACATCGTCCGCGCGGGCAATGTGCCCTTCGATGCGAAGATCGGCACCCTCTCCGGCGGCCAGCGCACCCGGGTCGCCTTCGCCGTCTCCTTCGGCAAGCGCCCCGACCTGCTGCTCCTCGACGAGCCGATGTCGGACCTCGACCCGCTGGTGCGCCACGAGTTGATGGGCACGCTGCTGGCCGAGGCCGCCGAGCGCGGCACCACCGTGCTGATGTCCACGCACATGCTCGCCGAGCTGGAGAACACCTGCGACTACCTGCTGGTCATCGCGGGCGGCGGGCTGCGGCTGGCCGGTGAGGTCGACGAACTCCGCACCTCCCACGCCGTGTTGACCGGCGTCCACACCGACGGGCAGACGCCGCCGGAGCTGGCGTACCACACGGTGGTCGAAACCCGTATCAGCGGACGGCAGTTCACCTCGCTGGTCCGCCCCGACGGGCCGGCCACCGGCCCCTGGCAGGCGAGCACCCCGAACCTGGAGGAACTCCTGCTCTCCTACCTGCGCTCGCCCGAAGCGCCGCCGCTGATCGGTCCCAGTTCCTACGTCGACCCGCAGGCGGTGGCCGCATGAGCACGATGACCAGCACCGGCAACAGCGACAGCACCTCCGCCGCCCCCGGCTCCGCCCGCACCGGCGCCGGTCGTGGCCGTGGCCTTCGGCTCAGCGGTGTGAACTGGCTCGTCTGGCGTCAGCACCGCGCCGCCTACTGGACCCTGCTGGCCGTCGCCGCCGTCGCCGTCGCCGTGATGGTGTTCGAGCGCGGGCAGATGATGACGTACCTGGAGGCGCACGGCTACCCGCATCTGAAGTCGGGCTGGGAGAACAAGTTCGACCGGAAGCCGATCGAGGTGTTCTCCCAGGCACTCGGGGTCGTACCCGTCCTGGTCGGGCTCTTCCTGGGCGCGCCGCTGCTCGCCGGTGATCTGGAGAGCGGCACCGCGAAGCTGGTCAACGCGCAGTCCACCAGCCGCGTCCGCTGGCTCGCCACCAAGCTCGGGGTGACCGTGCTCGTGGTCGGCGTGTGCACCGCGGCGCTCTCCGCCGCGTCCACCTGGTGGTGGGCGCCCATCAAGCCGACGCCCAACATCGCGCTCTGGACCGACGCCGCCGTATTCGACAACACCGGACCGGTGCCCACGGCGCTCACCCTGCTCACCGTCGTCGGCGGCGTGGCGATCGGCATGCTGCTGCGCCGCACCCTGATGGCCATGGTCGTCACCCTCGGCTTCGCCATCGTCGTACAGGTGGTCTGGTCGCACTTCCGGCTGTCCCTCGGCGACAGCCTGGTGATGAACACCCACAACGGGGTGGCGGACGGCTCCTTCCCGGCCATCCCCGACAGCGCCGTCACCCTGGACCAGTCGTACCTCACCGCGTCCGGCGACCTCATCGGCTGGGGCAGTTGCAACGAGGCGACGGACCAGGCCACCGCCGCCTGCCTGGACAAGGCACACGTCGTCGGCTGGTCGGTCGAGTACCTCCCGATCTCCCAGATGAACGCGATGCAGTGGTTCGGCGCGTCGATCCTGCTGGCCCTGACCGCGGCCCTCACGGCGTTCGTCATCCTCTGGGGCCGCAAGCGCCTCGTCTGAGCCGCCGCCCCCTCTCTCTCCCTTCTTCTCTCCCCTCTTTCTCTGGATTCTTCTGTCACCAGTACGCGGCCGAGCGGCCGTCCGTCGTCGCTCCGCCGCGCCCTGATGCTGCCTCAGAAGCGTTATGAAAGGCCTGAGTTGACGTCCCACAAGCTCACCGCCCCGCTCGCGGCCGTCCTGGTCGCCGCGCTCGGCGCCGGTCTGTTGGCGGCCACACCCGCCGCCGCAGAGACCCCCGAGCCGCCTACCGGCACTGCCACCGGCGCCGGTTCTTCCGCACGGACCGTCACCCTCGTCACCGGTGACCGGGTGACCCTCGACGCCAAGGGCAAGGTCACCGGTGTGACGGCCGCCGAGGGCCGTAAGGGCATGGCGTTCCGTGTCCAGCAGGCCGCCGGCCACGCGTACGTCGTCCCGCGCGACGCCGAACCGCTGCTCGCGAACGGGACCGCCGACCGGCGGCTGTTCGACGTGACGCAACTGGTGAGTTCGCGGTACGACGACGCCCGCCGCGCCGACCTGCCGCTGATCGTCACCTACGACAAGGGAACGTCCGTGCCGGCGAGTACGTTCCGCGGTTCGGGCGCGACCGTCCGGCGGGACCTGCCGAGCATCAACGGCGATGCCGTACGGGCCCGTAAGTCCGAGGGATCGGACCTGTGGGAGACCCTCACCAGCGGCCCCGGCGCGGCGAAGGTCCGGAAGATCTGGCTGGACGGCCGGGTGAAGGCGACCCTGGACCGGAGCGTGCCGCAGATCGGCGCGCCCGCGGCCTGGGCGGCCGGATACGACGGCAAGGGCGTCAAGGTCGCCGTCCTCGACACCGGCATCGACGCCACGCACCCGGACCTGAAGGACCGGATAGGGGTGGGGCCGGAATACGAGCGAAACGTGCCACCCGGCGGCCAGGTAGGTCACGGGCGCGAATCGGTGTCGTAGGCGTGGCGAGGACGTCCGCCGACGCGAAGAGAACGCGGACACTGGGGTTGTTTCATAGGTGGTCGCTCACGAAACAGGCGATCCTCCGGCGGTCCACCTGCGGCGATCATGTTTCATGCGTTGTTGCAAACGACTGGACGCCTGAAACACCCTCATGGAACAGTCCGGAGCTGTGAGCGACGACTTCAAGCGCGTGGAATTGCACGACTGCCCGATGTCCACCTGCGCCGCCCCCGCGGGGTCCCCGTGCCGGACCAGCAAGAGCAAGGTAGCCATCCAGTACCACACCGCCCGCTTCCGCCTCGTTCCCCAACTCGCCAAGGCCCTCAGCGTCCCGACCCCCGCCGTACGCAAGCCGGGCTCGGCGTGGACCGAGCTGCCCCGACCGGTACGCGCCGGCGCCGAACCGGTCGGACACGTCCGCCTTGGCTACGCCCGCGCCTCGACCGCCCGGCAGTCCCTCGACGCACAACTCGACTCGCTCAGCGAGGCCGGGGTCACCCGGGTCTTCTCGGAGAAGATCTCCACCCGTGCCACTCGGCGCCCCGAGCTGGAGGCCGCCGTGACGCTCGCCGGGGAGATCCGCTCCTCCGGCGTCGCCGTCACCCTCGTCGTCCACGAGCACAAGCGGCTCGGCCGCGGCATCGAACTCGCCATGCTCGCCGAGGAGCTGAAAGCGAGCGACGTCGGCCTGGAGTTCCTCACCGGAGAACTCAAGGGCTCGCACGACCCGTCCGGCATCGTGTTCACCGTGCTCGCGGTCATGTCCGGCATGGAGCGCGAGTACATCCGCGACCGCACCCTCGAAGGCCACGAGAGCGCGCGGAAGCGCGGCAAGGCCATCGGCGGCGCCGGGGTCACCGACGACGACATGCTGTCCATGGCCCTGCACCTGCGCGACCAGGAGATGAGCCTGCGCGACATCGCCAAGCGGCTCGTCATCACCGCTGGCGCAAAAAAGGGCCAGCACCCCTCACCCGCGACCGTCATGCGGATGCTGCGCGAGCACGATGAGAAGCTGGCCGCGACGGAATGCGCCCGCTGAAATGCGGCTTTGGCCCTTACCGTTGACTTTTCGGCGAGGACTACTGGGGCACACTGAACCGCGACGGAGGCCCGTTGGCCTTTCCTTTGTCCGTGTTGATGTTCATGTATCTGCTGACGGGTTGGGCGACGTGGGGCGGCGTTGCGTTTGATGCGGGATAGCTGGCCAGTTCAGATGGGGCGAGCGGTTCCGCTCGGCTGCCCGCTGATCTCCTGCTCCCCCTGAGGGCTCTGCGGCGGGGCCGCGGTCCCCCGCAGGATCAGGTGTGTGGGCAGGACGATGTGCTGTTCGCGGTCCGCCCCGGGGTCGTTGATGAGTTCCAGGGCCAGTTCGGCCGCGGCCCGGCCCATGTCCGCGGGTGACTGGGCCACGGTGGACAGGTCGAGCCATTCGGCCATCAGCTGGTCGTCGAAGCCGAGGACGGAGATTCGTTCGGGCACCTCGATCTGTACGGTGCGCAGGCTCAGGATGAGGGAGGCGGCGAGTTCGTCCTGTTCGGCGAAGATCGCGGTGGGGGGTTCGCGCAGGCTCAGCAGGTTGCCGACGGCCTGCGTGGTGCCGCGTTTGTCGCGGGGCGGGGTGGTGACGATCAGGTCGTCGTCCAGGGGGATGCCCGCCTCGGTGAGCGCCTGCTGGTAGCCGAGGAGGCGCTCGCGTGAGCTGAAGCTGAAGCCGCGGGCGTTGGTGGTGTGGGCGAAGGCGATCCGGCGGTGTCCGAGGTTGATCAGGTGGCGGGTGGCCTTGCAGGCGCCGGCGACGTCGTCGACGTAGACGCTGGGTCGGCCTTCGACGTGCTGGCTGATGTAGATGACCGGCATGCCGAGGTCGTCCAGCCGGGTGGTCTCCTCGCTGGTGAGGTCGAAGCAGAACACGAGCAGCGCGTCCGCGTTGCGGCGGGCCGGCAGGCGTTCGAAGAACGCGGCCCGTTCGTCCAGGTCCGGGACGACGTACACGGTCAGCTCCATGCCGGCCCGGCGCAGCAGCGGGCCAAGGCTGGACAGCGCCGCGCCCATGAACCAGGAGTCGAGCGTGGGCACGAGTACTGCCATGACACCGGTCCGGCCGGTGACCAGGCTCGACGCTTGTCGCGAGATCGCGAAGTTCAGCTCACGGGCCGCTCGCTCCACCCGGGCACGGACCTCGGGTGAGACCGAGGTCAGGCCGCGCATCGTGCGCGAGACGGTGGAGGGAGAGACCCCTGCCCGTTCGGCGACGTCGGCCAACGTGGGGTGCCGCTGAGCTGGTGACATGAGCGGAAGTTAGCACAGTTCGAGCACTCGGCAGGAGCCTTCGTGACAGCGCTGTCACGCTTTCACTCAGCGGGAAAAATGCCTGTTACAACCCACTCATGGACGGTATCGGTCGCCTAAATCATCCGTGCTACCGCAGCGTTACGCATTGACTTCCGCCAGGTGCACTCCTACGGTGCAAGCGTTGTCTCAGCGGAGGCCAAGCAGTCGCCGTAGCTCATTCATTGGTTGCCTTGACCTGCGCTTTCGATCCACACGACGCCGTGACAGCACAGTCTCGTAACGGAGACATCCCAGAGTCATCTCGGTAGCTTCTCCCTACAGGGCGACCACGCCGAGACTTCGGTTCCGCACGTCCAGGAGAGACAGTGAACGCCAGAACCACCAGAGTCCTTCAGTGCTCGGCCGTGCTCGTCGCCGCCGGGCTTGTCCTCACCGCCTGCGGCTCCTCCGACAGCGGCAGCTCGCCCGGGGAGTCGAAGAGCCCGTCGTTCTCGGGCCGCGGCCCGATCACCTACGCGGCCGCCAAGGACAGCTCCGGCGTGGTCCAGAAGGTCATCGACAGCTGGAACGAGCAGCACCCGAAGGAGAAGGTCACCTTCGTCCAGCTGCCTGCGGACGTGAACCAGCAGCGCCAGCAGATGATCCAGAACGCCGAGACGAAATCCGACGCGTACACGGTGCTCTCCCTGGACGTGGTGTGGACCTCGGAGTTCGCCGCCCACCAATGGATCGACCAACTGCCCGCCGCGCAGTTCCCGCTGGACAAGATGCTCAAGCCGACCGTGGAGACGGGCCAGTACCGCGACAGCCTGTACGCGGTCCCGGCCAGCTCGGACGGCGGCGTGCTGTACTACCGCTCCGACCTGCTGAAAAAGGCGGGCGTCACCGCCGCGCCGACGACGTGGGCGGAGATGAAGGCCGCCTGCGCCAAGGTCGAGAAGCTGCCCGAGGCCAAGGACATGGACTGCTACGCGGGCCAGTTCCAGAAGTACGAGGGCCTCACCGTCAACTTCGCCGAGGCCGTGAACTCCGCCGGCGGCGTCATCACCGACGCCGCCGGCAAGCCGAACGTCGACACCCCCGAGGCGACGAAGGGCCTGGACTTCCTCGTCGACTCCTTCAAGGACGGCACGATCC
Source organism: Streptomyces sp. yr375 (assembly GCF_900110755.1). Lineage (GTDB taxonomy): Bacteria > Actinomycetota > Actinomycetes > Streptomycetales > Streptomycetaceae > Streptomyces. The sequence goes on along the minus strand of NZ_FOFF01000044.1, from coordinate 54,486 downwards.
CCAAGGAAGCCATCACCTACCAGGAGGAGGAAGGCCGCCAGGCGTTCCAGTCCGGCAAGCTCGTCTTCCTGCGGAACTGGCCGTACGTGTACTCGCTGGCCCAGAAGAGCAAGGTCAAGGGCAAGTTCGCGGTCGCGCCGCTGCCCGGCCTGACCGGCGCCGGCTCCTCCAGCCTGGGCGGCCACAACGTGGCCCTGTCCTCCTTCGCCAAGAACAAGGCCACGGCACTGGACTTCATGAAGTTCTTCACCAGCCAGGACACCGCGACCACGTTCCTCAAGGACGCCTCCATGGCCCCGCCCTACGCGGCCCTCTACGACGACCAGGCACTGGTCAAGCAGTACCCGTACCTGCCGGTGCTGAAGAAGTCGATCCTGGGCGCCGTGCCCCGCCCGCGCGTGGTGCAGTACGGCGACGCGTCCTCCGCGATCCAGCAGGAGGCGTACGCGGCCCTGAGCGGTGACAAGTCCAGCGCGCAGGCGCTGAAGGACCTGCAGGACGAGCTGCAGAAGTCCGCAGCTCAGTGAGGAGGAAAGCCGTGGTCGACACCAAGATCCCACCCGGTACCGGCGCGGACCCGACCGGCAGCCCTGCCGGGAAGAGCCCCGCGCCGGTGAAGGGAAGCAAGCGGGCCTGGGCGACCGCGGCTTCGGGACGGACGGCGGCACTGCTGGTGTCGCCGACCCTCCTGGTGCTCACCGTCGTCGTCCTCTACCCCACCATCATGGCGATCAGAGAGTCGCTGTACGGGGCCAAGGGCCTGGACCCGAAGACCGGCTTCATCAGCGACACCGAGCCGTTCGTCGGGCTGCAGAACTACGCCGACATCTTCGGCCAGGCCGGCGACCGGTTCTGGAACGCGTTCTGGAACACCACCTTCTTCACCGTCGTCACGGTGGGCCTGGAGACCCTGATCGGTGTCGCGATGGCGCTGATCATGCACAAGGCGTTCAGCGGCCGGGCCCTGATCCGCGCGAGCATCCTGATCCCCTGGGCGGTGCCCACGGCCATCTCCGGCCTGCTGTGGCGGTGGATCTTCAACAGCGACGGCATCGCCAACGCCCTCATCGGCCACCAGGTCCTGTGGACCACCGAGGGCTTCCACGCCAAGGTCGCCGTCATCATCGCCGAGGTCTGGAAGACCTCCCCCTTCATCGGGCTGCTGGTCCTGGCCGGGCTGCAGGTCATCCCGAAGGAGGTCTACGAGGCGGCCCGGCTCGACGGGGCCGGACCACTCGCCCAGTTCTGGCGGATCACCCTGCCCCTCGTCAAACCCGCCCTGCTGGTCGCCGTGCTCTTCCGCTGCCTCGACGCACTGCGCATGTTCGACCTGCCCTACCTCCTCATCGGCGCCCAGAAGAACTCCGTGGAAACCCTCTCCATGCTCGCCCAGAACGAGGCGTCCAACATCCGCTTCGGACCGGCCGCCGCCTACGCGGTACTCCTGTTCGTCTACGTCTTCCTCATCGCGCTCGGCTTCGTCCGGCTCCTCGGTACAGACCTCGTCGGAGACGTGGGCGGCTCGGCCGGGCCAAAGCGCAAGAACAGGCTCCGGCGCACCCCGGCGCCCAAGAGCGCGGAGGTGCCGGCATGACGTCGACCGCGAAATGGCGAACCTGGCTGCTCTACCTGGGCGTTGCCGGAGTGGTGGCCTACTGCCTGGCCCCCTTCTACTGGATGCTCATCTCCAGCCTGCGCAGCAGCTCCGACATCTTCGACACCTCGCTCCTGCCGACCTCGGTGTCGTTCGAGAACTACCGGGCGGTCTTCAGCCCCTCTCAGGGATTCGGCCGCGCGCTGCTCAACAGCCTGATCGTCTCCGGCATCACCACCGTGCTGGCGCTGCTGCTGGCCACGTTCACCGCCTACGCGATGGCCCGGCTGAACTTCCGCTTCAAGCGGCTGATCCTCACCCTGATCATCGCCACCTCGATGTTCCCGGTCGTCTCGATCGTGGTCCCGCTGCTGAAGCTGTTCACCGACATCGGCTGGATCAACACCTACCAGGCGATGATCGTGCCCAGCATGTCGTTCGTGCTGCCGCTGGCGGTGTGGAACCTGACCACGTTCTTCAAGCAGATGCCCGACGAGCTCGAAGAGGCCGCGATGATCGACGGCTGCACCCGAGGCCAGGCGTTCCGCAAGGTCATCATCCCGCTCGCCGCACCGGGCATCTTCACCACAGCGATCATCGCCTTCATCGCCGCCTGGAACGAGTTCCTCATCGCCCTGTCGATGACGAACCGGCCCAGTATCCAGACCGCGCCGGTCGCCATCTCCAAGTTCACCGGCGCCACCCAGTTCGACATCCCGTTCGGCAGCCAGATGGCCGCGGGCGTCCTCGTCACCGTCCCCCTGGTGATCATGGTGCTCGTCTTCCAGCGCCGCATCGTCGCCGGACTCACCGCGGGCGCGGCCAAGTAACTCCTGACCGCCGCACCGCACCTTCCCCCACTCTCAAAGGACCCTTCAGCACCATGTCCTCCACCACGCACTCACCCTGGTGGCGCAGCGCCGTCATCTACCAGGTCTACATCCGCAGCTTCGCCGACGGCGACGGCGACGGAGTCGGCGACATCGCCGGCCTGCGCTCCCGGCTCCCCTACCTCAAGTCTCTCGGCGTGGACGCCCTGTGGATCAACCCCTGGTACAAGTCCCCGATGGCGGACGGCGGCTACGACGTGGCCGACTTCCGCGCCATCGACCCGCTGTTCGGCACGGTCGCGGACGCCGAGCAGCTCATCGCCGAAGCCCACGAGCACGGGATCCGCATCATCCCCGACATCGTGCCCAACCACACCTCCGACGAGCACGCCTGGTTCCAGGCAGCACTGGACGCAGGCCCCGGCAGCCCGGAACGCGAGCGGTACGTCTTCCGGCCCGGCCGCGGCCCCGACGGCGCCGCCCCGCCCAACAACTGGGTCTCCTGCTTCGGCGGCCCGGCCTGGACCCGCCTGCCCGACGGCGACTGGTACCTCCACCTGTACGCCCCCGAACAGCCCGACCTCAACTGGCAGCACCCCGACGTCCACGCCGAGTTCGAGTCCATCCTGCGGTTCTGGTTCGACCGGGGCGTCGACGGCTTCCGCATCGACGTCGCCCACGGACTCGCCAAAGACCCCGAACTGCCCGACCTGCCACCACGCCCCGACACGGCACACGGGCAGCCCCTCCACCACGCCCAGCACCCGCACTGGGACCGCGACGAGGTCCATGACATCTACCGCGCCTGGCGCAAGGTCGCCGACGAGTTCGACGGCGACCGGGCCTTCGTCGCCGAAGCCTGGGCCGACACCCCCGAACGCCTCGCCGCCTACGTCCGCCCCGGCGGCCTGCACACCGCCTTCAACTTCGACTTCCTCATGGCCAGCTGGGACCCCAAGGACCTCCGCACGGTCATCGACGACTCCCTCGCCATGCTCAGCGGCGTCAGCGCCCCGGCCACCTGGGTTCTCTCCAACCACGATGTCATGCGGCACACCAGCCGCTACGCCCGCAAGACCGTCGCACGATGGGTGCCCAACCAGCGCTACCAGCCGGAAGGCACCGTCGACCTGGACCTTGGCACCCGCCGCGCCCGCGCCGCCGCCCTGCTCATGCTCGCCCTGCCCGGCGGCGCCTACGTCTACCAGGGCGACGAACTCGGCCTCCCCGAAGTCGAGGACCTGCCCGAGTCCGTCCTCGAAGACCCCATCTGGGAACGCTCCGGCCACACCGACCGCGGCCGCGACGGCTGCCGCGTGCCGATTCCCTGGTCCGGACAGGCGGCGCCGTTCGGCTTCAGCCCCGAAGACGCCTACGCCGCACCCTGGCTGCCCCAGCCCGCGAATTGGAAGCAACTCACGGTGGAGGCACAGACCGGCGACGAAACCTCAATGCTGGAGCTCTACCGCACCGCCCTTCGCCTGCGCCGCGAAAATCCCGCCCTCGGCGACGGCACCATGACCTGGCTCGACGCCCCCGCCGGCGTCCTCGCCTTCCGCCGTGACGCCGGCTTCGTATGCGTGGTCAACCTCTCCGGTGAGGCGTACCAGCTGCCCGACCACAGCTCCGTCCTGCTGGCCAGCGGTCCCATCGAAGACGGCGTGCTGACGACGGACCAGGCGGCCTGGCTCACCGTATAGCCACACGAAACAAGGAGCAGCAGCTTTCCCCTGATCCGCCAGGGCCTGCCCGGTGTCACTCCCCGCCGATCGGGCAGGCCCTGGCCCATGCGTGGAGATCGCTCACAGCCACGCAGGCAGGGCCCTGAGGCGTCGCGTCGCCCAGCCGGGCGCTGCTGGTCCGTCTCACGACCGGGCAGTCGGGTGCAGGCCGGCTTCTCCGGGGATGTTCTGAACGGGGCCGCAGGCGATTGCGCTGCGACTGGTGATGAGCCTGGACGCACGGCTTCGGACCCGATCGCAGGCCCGCACGTAAGACCACGATGACGGGCGAGGCATGAGTCGGCCGCAGGTCTTCGACCAACCGCAGCTTCACACCTGCGCAGTGGGAAACAGCGCTCCGGGCGCCAGGTCCAGCCTGGTGGCGACGACGTCCTTGGGCGGGGTGAGGTCCAGGTGCCAGTCGCCGAAGCGGCGTATGGTGCGGGTGATCAGCGGGCTGACAGTAGCCAGGTCGTCGGGGTCCACGAGATGGCCCTCGGCGGCAAGGGCGTTGGCGGCGTCCGTGATGTCCAGCGCGGTGGAGTAGATCGCGCAGTTGGCGATCAGCTCGTTGAACTTCACGACTCGCTCCTGGTAGTCCGGGTCGTTGTGGCCTATCAGCCGTCCGCCGATCATCAGATGCGCGGCGAAGCCGTGGAACGCCTCCGTACGGTTGGTGATCGCCGTGATCTGGTCGCGCAGCCCGGGCTCGGACAGGTATCGAAGGAGCGTCACGGTCCTGACAGCCCTGCCCAATTCACGGAGCGCCTTGTAGATCCGGTTGCGCTTCGAGTGGTTACCCAGGCGGCGCAGCAGCGTCACCGAGGACAGCCGACCCTCCCGGATCGAGATCCCGGTGCGCAGCAGGTCCTTCCAGTGGCGTTCGATGAGAGCCCAGTCGATGACGTTGTCGTCGAACAGGGAGTCGATGTGCTTGTACCGCACCTTGGCGTGAGGCCGGTAGAAGTTCAGGTCGTGCCAGTTGCGGATGCGGGGAAGAAGGTCGAATCCGAGGAGCGCGGCCAGGCCGAACACCGGCAGCGAAGCCCCCTGCGTGTCGGCATGGATGGTGTCGGGCTGGATGTCGGAGACGTTGGACAGCAGCGAGTCCAGCAGGTACACCGCCTCCCACACCCCGCACGGGATGAAATGGGAGAACAGCGCGATGTAGTTGTCGGACACCAGCCGGAACGCCAGGGCCCCGAACCCCCCGTATCTGACGTGGGACTCGGCCCGCAAGCTGTCTTCCCAGGTGTCGATCTGCGAGCCGTCGGTGGCTGCGGTCGACCCGTCGCCCCACATCGCGGCGACATCCAGCTTCGCGAAGGCGTTGACCACGTCCGCCGACGCCTTGTAGATCTTGTCGGGGGTGGCGTGCTTGTTCCCGGCCGTGTAGATCTCGTGGGCGCTGACCCCGCGCATGTGCCGGGCGACCTCGGTCGGCCCCAGATTCCCGCCATAGGCGAACGCGGTCACCACGTACCGGCCCAAGGTGTCGCGGATCTTCGGATCGGAACCGGAAGCCGGGCCGAAATGCCGCGGCCAGCCCGTCAGGTGGGCAGTGCGGGCCAGGATGTCCAGCAGCGCGCGGTCGGGCAGCCGGTCCAGCACCGCGGCCTCCAGCGCGATCGCCGCCGGCCGCCGCTCGGCGCCCTTGCGCCGCGCCAGCACCGGGCGGCCGCCCTCCAAACGTAGGTCGGTGTTGGCCGGGTAGCCCGCATCGACCTCCGTGGCCGTCTTCGTCAGCAGCGCCCGGTAGTGCGCCGCGAGCGCCTTCGCGTCGGTCGGGATGCCGGCCTGGGTGCAGAACTCCGTGACCTTGTCCTCGCACTCCTCCCAGCTCATCAACTGGGCGTGCAGGTTGGCGTACGAGTCCGAGCCAACCACCGCGATGTCCCCGGACCGCAGTTCGGCGGCCAAACGGGAGAACACGCACACCTCCAGGTGCCGGCGGGCCAGCATCCCCGGACGGCGCCGGTCGCGCAGCGTGCGCCTCCACAAGAGCCCAGCGAAGGCGTCGACGTCGACCGTCAGCACCACGTCCTTGCCCTCACGCTTGACGGTGACGCTGTCCTCGATCCACTCCGCGCGCCGGTCCAGATCCCGGTTGGCCTTGACGAACTCCAGCGCGTCCAGCACCGACCGCTCCGCGGACGTCGCCTCCAGCTCGATCGCGTCCACCAGCGTGAACAGCACCGGCCGGTGCGACTTGTAGTACTGCTCGCACAGTGGCAGGTAGTTGTTGCCGTGGTGCGCGGCCACCGCCTCGTGCGACGCGCTCAGCGCCGCGATGCCTCCGCCAGCCGTCAGCGCTGCCAGGACCATCTCCCCAGTCCGCGCCGCTGCGGACCTCCCGTCTTCGGCCGCGGGTTCTGCAGGTTGAACCGCGCCGTCGATGGTGCCGCTGCCGGTCGCATCGGTCGTCGCGGCGCCGGTGTCCTTCTCGGCGTCGGGCTCCTTCGCCGTGTCGGCCGGTTCGGCAGCCTCGCGCACCGCGGCCAGAACATCGCCGAACACCTCCAGAAGCCGCTCGGACTCCGCGCGGTGCTCCTCGCGAAGCTCCTCCAGCCGGGCCCGGCCCTTCTTGTGGATGACCGCCATACGCTTGCAGAACATCTCGGTCACCTCGTCCCGAGCGGAGGTACGCAAAACGTGGATGAAGCTGGCCAGCAGCGTGAACCGCTTCTCCTCGCCGATCTTGACGAGGTCCGCGACGTCGGTGACCCGTGCCTCACCGGCGAAGTGCGAGATCTTGCCCGGCGGGACCCCTTTCAGCCACGCCTCGGTCGGCCCGAGCGCGTCCAGGTCGGCAAGGTGCGCCAGGCGGACCTTGAACTTGCCGATCGTCGCGGCCTTCGCCGGGTCCTTCAGCCGGTCGAACCGGCTGCGCCGACTGGACGGGTCCACCACCACCAGCTCGGCCAGCCTCGCGCGCTGCCCCGCACTGATCCGGCCAGCGACAGCGGTGAACACGTCCCGGTTCACCTCGGCGCGGATCCTGGCCACCATCCGGTCCAGCGTGGTGTATCCGGGCAACTCCCGACCAGATTCCAGCAACTCCTCCAACGCCACGTTGATCAGGTCGGCCGGGTTGTCCTTCGTGGCCGCTGCCGCTCGGACCGCAGTCTCGGCGATGCCGCGCACATCCGCCGCGTCGTACTTCACCCCCAGGCGCTCGCGCACGTGGTCGCGAGACCGCGCAGCTGACCGGACCGCTTCCACCCCGACCGCCACACCGTCTGGCAGTCCCAGCGCGGTGCGGATGTGACTGGCCACCGCGTCGGGAACCTCGTCCAGGCCGGGGAAGTGGCGCATCCGCTGGTAGCACTTCAGCCGTATCACCAGCGCGAGGAAGGTCTGGTCAGCGGTTGTCTTCCCTCGCGCCCAGCCGACCTCGCCCGCCGTGGGTGTGAACGATTCCACCAGTTCCCGCGCCGTGACGGTCCCGCGGAACCTCGGGTAGGCGGTGCGGTCGATCGACGTCAACACACACCTCGAAGGTCGCAAGGGCCTGAACGACGGAATCCTAACGATCCCCATCCAAGCGACCCGCGCCGACCTCTACCAGCACGGGAACAAGGCCATGGCACGTTTCGCTCGTATTCCGGCCCCAGCCCGGATAGAGCAGGCGAAGAACTTCTCCGCCGCCGCCGACACCGTCGACCGCGCGGGCCACGGCACGCACGTGGCGTCGACGATCGCGGGCTCCGGGGCCGCGTCGCCCGCCGGCACGAAGTACGAGGGGGTCGCGCCCGGCGCGCGGCTGCTCGTCGGCAAGGTGCTCGACGACTCCGGTGAGGGCGACGACTCCGCCGTCATCGCCGGTATGCAGTGGGCCGTCGCGCAGGGCGCCAAGGTCGTCAACATGAGCCTGGGCGCCACCGACACCGCCGGTATCGACCCGGTCGAGCAGGCCGTGAACGACCTGTCGGCGTCGTCCGGCGCGCTGTTCGTCGTGGCCGCCGGGAACGAGGGGCCGGGCGAGGGCACCATCGGCACCCCGGGCAGCGCCGCCGCCGCGCTCACCGTCGGCGCGGTCGACCGCCAGGACGCCCTCGCCCCGTTCTCCAGCCGGGGCCCCACGGCCGACGGCTCCCTGAAGCCCGACGTCACCGCGCCGGGCGTGGACATCGTCGCCGCCAAGGCCGCCGAGGGCTCCATGGGCGACCCCGCCGCCGACGGCTATGTCTCCATGAGCGGTACGTCGATGGCGACCCCGCATGTGGCGGGCGCGGCGGCGATCCTGGCGCAGGAGCATCCGGACTGGACCGGCGGGCAGCTCAAGGCCGCCCTCACCGCCTCCGCGAAGCCGACCGCCGCCACCTCCGCGTACACGCAGGGCACCGGCAGGGTGGACGTCACCAGGGCGATCGGCCAGCGGCTCACCAGCGGCCCGACCTCGCTGAGCTTCGGCACGCAGGCGTACCCGCACACCGACGACCAGCCGGTCGCCAAGGACGTCACGTACCGCAACGCGGGCAGCGAGCCGCTCACCCTCGACCTGGCCACCGAGGCCTACGGCAACGACGGAAAGCCCGCCGCCGAGGGCCTGTTCACCGTCTCGCCGCGGCAACTCACCGTCCCGGCGGGCGGCGAGGCGACCGCCACCGTGACCGCGGACACCCGCGTGGGCACGGCGGAGGGCAGCTTCGGCGGCGCGCTGACCGCGACCACGGCCGACGGCGCGACCACCGCGCGTACGTCGATCGGCGTCGTCCGCGAGGTGGAGTCGTACGACCTGACCGTCAAGCACGTCGACCTGAAGGGCAAGGCCGCGGCCGACGGCTCGACCGGTATCTACGGCCTGGACAACAGGGTTTGGACGGACGCCGCCGACGAGCGGGACGGCGAGGTCACCATCCGGCTGCCGAAGGGGCGTTACGCCCTGGAGGGCGTGATCCCCACCGGCACCACCGGCTATTCCGTGCTGCTGCACCCGAAGTTCGCGCTGACCAAGGACACCACCCTGGTCATGGACGCCCGTAAGACGAAGCCGGTCAAGATCACCGTGCCGGACGGCGCGGCCAAGCCGACGGGCGCGATGTTCTTCTTGCACGTCAACGTCAACGGCAGGCCGTACACGTCTCTTTACGACGCCCCGTCCTTCGGCGACATGCGCGTCGGGCAGCTCGGCGGGCCGGTGCCGGCGGCCGAGGCGTCCGCGATGTACCACGGCATCTGGACCCACAAGACCGTCAACTACCGGCTGGCCTGGAACCGTACGGGTGACCTGTCCGGCTTCACGCAGAACGTCAAGCCCGCACAGCTCACCAAGGTCAACGTGGTCGTCGGTGCGCCCGTCAAGGGCAAGACGACGACGATCGTCGCCGCGCCGCTGATGCCCGGCGGGTTCTACAACCCCTTCGTGACCGAGGGCCGCCTGCCGCTGACCGGTACGGACTACGTCCTGCCCAACGGGATCAAGTGGTTCTACCAGGCGAGCCAGCTCGGCCCCCTGGACGAGGAGGGCGACCCGACCTGGGAGAACACGCAGGTCAGCGCGCCGACGGCGTACGCGGCGGGCCGCACCTACACCCAGCGCTTCAACATCGGCGTCTTCGGCCCGTCGCTCCCGTCCGGCCCCCTCCCGACCGGCGACGACCGGCCCGGAGCGGTCCGCACCGGCGACGCCTTCGCCGCGTACCTGCCGCTGTTCTCCGACGGCGTCGGCAACCAGGGCACCTCCGACCACACGAAGGCCACCAGCTCGCTCTACGCCGACGGCAAGAAGATCTTCGCCGTGAACGACGAGCTGAACGGCGGCGACTCGTACCCGCTCCCGGCGGACAAGCGCACGTACAAACTCGCCGTGGACGTCTCCCGCTCCCCGGCACAGTCCGCGGTCAGCACCCGCACGACCGCCACATGGACCTTCACCTCGGCACACGTCTCCGGCAACACCCCGAAGCAGCTCCCCCTGACGGTCGTCCGCTACACCCCGGCGCTGTCAACAGCCAGCACCACGAAGGCGGGCACGACCCTGACCATCCCCTTCACCCTCCAAGGCGCGGCCACGAAGGTCACCACCCTGCGCAAACTGGCCTTCACCGTCTCCTACGACGACGGCAAGACCTGGAAGAAGACCACCGCCGTGAACGGCAACCTCCTCAAACTCCACAGCCCCACCAACCCCGCCCCGGTCTCCCTCCGTGTCACCCTCACCGACGCCTACGGCAACACCCTGACCCAGACCATCTATCGGGCCTACCGCACCACCAAGTAGCAGCCCAGTAAGCCCAGTTGGCCCCCGCCGGTTCGCCCGGCGGGAGCCTCGGCATGAGGGTGGTCGGCATTGCACCGGCTGATCACCGTACGTAGGGTCCCTCCATGCGCGATGAGATCACGGCGAGGGTCGGCCACGAGTTCTACTCCTTCGACGGCCGGATACTGGAGATCTTCGGCGGGGAGTACCCCCGCCGCTACCACATACGGCATCTCCATCTGAGCGTGACGGGCCCGGACCGGAAGGGGAGGCGAACCGTGATGATCGCCCACGGTCGGCCGGAAGCCCCGGGGAGCAGCCTCACCTGGCACCCCACGGCCGCGGAATGGGAACAGTCCCCCGATCTGGCCGCGCTGCTCGAAGCGGTACAGGCGAGCATCGGCTCCGCCTCGGGACCCCGCCCGGTGTGACCTCATTCGCTCACGCGCGCCGCCGTCATCGCCGCGAACGTCGTCTCCCAGAGGTGGTCCAGCAGGGCCCAACGCGCCTGGTCATCGACCGGACCTCGGGGTGGACGGACGCCCGGTGGCAGGACGAGCGGTACGGGGGCCCGGTGGGCGGAAACCGGCTCCGGGGGTGCGGCGAGCGGCAGTTCGGCCCAGACGACCTTGCCGCCGACGCGGGGGCGGTAGACGTCCCACCGCTTCGCCAGCCCCTCGACGAGCAGCAGTCCGCGCCCGCCGACGGTTTCGGGGCCGGGGTTCCCGCGTACCGGCGGGTCTTCCGTCCTGTCCCAGACCTCAACGTACAAAACGGCTTCCAGGGCGCGGAGTTGGATGCCGATGACGGCGCCGGTCCTGACGGCGTTGGTGACGAGCTCGCTCATGACCAGCTCCGCCGTGTCGATGTGCGCGTCGAGACGCCACCGCGTGAGGGTCTGCCGAACGAACATCCGCGCGCAGGGGACTGCCGTCGGCACGGGGGTCAGTCGCAGCGTCGTGCAGAGGAGGGGGATCGGGTCCACGGTGTCGTCGTCCACGGTCGTCACGTCGCCCCCTCCTTCGAGGAGACGTTCAGCTCGGCCCACACGGTCTTTCCGATGACCCTCGGCGTCACGCCCCAGGCGTCGGCGAGCGCGGCGACGATCTGTAGGCCCCGGCCGCCTTCGGGTTCGTCGCCGCCCTCGACGACGAGCGGAACAAGCTCCGGCATACCGCTGGCCGCGTCGCGGACTTCTACGCGGAGACGATCGCCGTCAAGGTGGTAGCCCACCACTACGTGACTGCCCCTCATCGTCCGGCCATGGATTACCGCGTTCGTCAACAGTTCGGTGACTACCCACTCCAATGAGTCAGCGACGGGACCAGGTAAGCCCCACTCGCGGGCGAGGACTCTGGCCTCGGCACGGGCCCTCAACACGGATGGGCGAAATCTCCTGTACCAGACTTGCAAACACCTGGATTCAGCCATACTCGGTCCCCTCGGACGGGTTCACGGGCGGGCGACAGCAGAGGCTGACACCGCGTAACCGGGCGCTCCTCCACGGTAGATACTGTGCACTGTAGAGACCCTAGAGTGTCAAGTACCCACTTCGAGTGACCACGAATGCCTGTTGCCCTTACCAGGACGTGAGCGGCACACTTGACCTGCGAGAAGCAGTAGGAGAGGCGGCCGACCGGTGCCCATCAACAACAACCCGACGTTCCGTCAACGGCAGTTGGCGCGGACGCTGCGCGAGCTTCGGACCGCGGCCGGACTCACGCACGCCGACACCGCCAAGGTGCTCGGCTCGGCGGAATCGAAGGTCGGCCGGATCGAGAACGCCCAGTCCGGTATCCGCCTGCCCGACCTCCGCGCCCTGATGGACGCGTACAACGTCACCGACCCGACCGAGCGGACCGCGATCGAGAAGCTGTCGCGCGAGTCCCGGCAGAAGGGTTGGTGGAGCCGGTACGTCAACGTGGTCGATCCCGCGTACGCGGCGTTCGCCGCTGTCGAGTGGGACTCCTCGGAGCTGTACAACGTCCAGACCAACCTGGTGCCGGGGCTCTTGCAGACTCCCGAGTACACCGAAGCCCTGATCCAGTTGCAGGTGCCGGAAGCCACACCGGATCACGTGGAAGCTCAGGTCAGTGTGCGTCGGGAGCGCAAGACCATCCTGACCAGGGACAACCCGCTGCAACTGTGGGTCATCATCGCCGAGAACGTCCTGTACCACCAGGTCGGCAAGCCCGATGTGATGAGGGGACAGCTCGAGTCTCTGATCGCCGACAGCAAGAAGCAGCACATCGAGCTTCAGGTTCTGCCGCGCGAAGACCCCATGAACGCCTGCCTGTTCGGGCCGTTCGTGATCATGAGCTTCCCCAGCTCGGCGGAGACCGACGTCGTCTATACCGAGTCGCCCACCAGCACCCTCTATTACGAGGAAGCCGCCGACGTCGAGACGTACACCACGCTGTTCCGGCGTCTGAACATGGCCGCAGCGAACGTCAGCAAGTCCCGGGCGCTCATCCAGAACGCCCTTCACGAAATGGAAAAGGGCCCATGAAGCCAAACACCGGACCCGCTTCGGCCCCACTGGAGTGGGTGAAGTCCTCGTACTCCGGAAACAACGGCGACTGTGTTGAAGTCGCCGTTCTGCCTGGTGGCACCCGCGCGATACGGGACAGCAAGGACCCGGGCGGCCCCATAGTCGAGTTCTCGGCCGAGGGGCTCGCCGCGTTCATAGCCGGTGCCAGTGCCGGTGGCGTCGGGGTCTGATCGCTTACTCCTCCAAGGCCCCCCGCAATTCGCTTCTCCTTCGAATGCCCAGTTTCTTGTAGGTGTTCGTCAGGTGGGTTTCGACTGTGCGGCGGGCTACGTGGAGGAGGTTGGCTATTTGGGTGTTCGTGTGGCCCTCTGCCGCTAGTTCGGCGATGCGGCGTTCGCTGCCGGTGAGGGAGGTCGAGCCGGTGTGGGTGGGGGTGGTGCGGCGGGCGCCTGCGGTGCGGAGGGCCTGGTCGGCGTAGCGCAGCAGGCGTTCGCTGCCCAGGCGTTCGGCGCGTTCGGCGCCCTCGCGGAGGTAGTCGCGGCCACGGGTGCGTTCGCCGGCCGAGATGAGCTGGTGGCCCTGGGCCAGGAGTGAGGCGATCAGTTCCGCCTCCGCCGGGGAGTTCCGCAGGACCGTCACCGCCTCCTCGCCCAGTTGCAGGCCCCGGCGGCCACGGGTCGCGCGGCCCAGGACGCGCAGCGCCCGGCCCAGGGTGCGCGGGGTGTCCCAGACGCGGGCGAGGCGCAGTTCCTCCGCCGCCAGGGTCAGCGCCTCCTGGGGGTTGCCCAGGGCCAGCCGGCATTCCGCCGCCGCCGTCCGCCACGGTGTGACGACCGGGCTGAGGACCGCGCGGGCCGACTGACGGCGGCCGCACTCCAGGAAGTCGTGCAGGGCGCCCGCGACGTCGCCCTCCGTGAAACGCAGCACTCCCCGCGCGTAGAGGAAGCGGTTCAGTTCCCAGGAGTCCGGGGTGGCCCAGAGATCGAAGGTGTCGGCGAGGCGGCGGGCTTCCTGGGTGCGGCCCGTCTCCACCAGGGCCAGCACGGTGTGCGCGTCGGCGTTCGCCGGGCCGCCGCCGGTGCGCCGGCGGGCAGAGGCTCCGGGTGCCCTGGGGTGCTCGGCCAGCAGGGCCGCGTACGTGCCGCGCGCCGCCGCTATGTCCCACCGGGTGTCCAGCAGGGCCTGTTCCATCGGGTGCAGGAGCGACGGGTGCTGGCCCGCCAGACCGCGTTCCAACAGGCGTTCCGCCTCGTCGAGTTCGTCGGCCCACTGCGCCACCGCCGCCGCCGTACCCAGCAGGAACGGCTCGGCGAGCGGGTCGGCGGGCTCCGTCAGGAGCGTGCGCAGCCGGCGCATCGCCTCCCGCGCCGGTATCTCCCCGGCCGTAGCCGCGTACCGGACAAGGAGGGCCTGGCCCGAGGCTCCGACCAGTTCCGGGGAGCGTTCGGCGGTGTCGGTGAGCCAGCGGTAGGCCTCGCCGCGGACCGTCTGGTCCTGGTCGGACAGGAGCGCGGACGCCGTCTGGAGGGTGCGGGCCAGGTCGGCGTGACCGGCCGGCAGCCGGGACTCCAGCCTGCGCAGCGCCTCCACCGCCGTACGGACCTCCCCGCGCCCCGCGAGCGCGGTGCCCAGCGCGATCGCCGTACGGACCTGGTCACGGGGGTCGGCCGGCAGGTCCAGCGCCTCGGCGAGGCGCGGGATGCCGCCGGGGGCGTCGGCGGAGGCGTACTCCAGCGAGCCGAGTTCGGTGAGCAGGCGTTGGCGGAGGTCGTCGGGGAGGGGTTCGCGGAGGGCTCGGCTCAGGTAGCGGACGGCGTCGCCGGGGCGGCCGTCGCGCACGGCGACGGTGGCGGCCTCGCGCAGTACGCGCAGCGCCCACGGCAGTCCGGTCGGCGCGGCGGCCAGCAACTGCCGTGCCACGGCGTCGACATGGTCGCCCCGGCGCAGCATCGCGTGGGCCACCGCCCGGTGCGCGTCCTGACGGCGCGCGGTGGACCAGCCGGCGAGTACGGCGTCCCGCAGGAGGGGGTGGGCGTAGCGGGGGCGGGCGTCGGGGGCGTCCCGGCGCAGCACGCCGAGCCGCGTCATCGCCGTCAGCCAGCCGGACACGCGGGCGTGGTCGGCACCGGACGCCTCGGCGAGGAGGGCGGCGAGGGCCGTGAGGGACGCGGGGGTGGCGGGGGCAGCGGGGGCGGCGGGGGCGGCGCAGGTGGGGCCGCCTGTACGGCCGACGCCTGTGTCCTCCGGTTGTTCTGTCTGTTCTATCTGTTCTGTCTGTTCCGCCAGTTCCAGTGCTGCCAGTGTGCGGGCCACCTCCGCCGTCGTCGGGCCCGCGCTGTCCAGCCACCAGGAGACCGCCGCCGGGTACGCGCCCGGGTACAGCGCGGCGCACGTCTGCGGGACGGCCGTCGGGGGCGGAACACCGACGAGGTCGTCGAGGAGGGCGTGCAGAAGCAGCGGGTTGCCCGCGCCGGCGCGCACGCAGTCCGCCGTCCACCGGTCGGAGGCCGTCGGGAAGGCGGCGCGGACCAGGTCGGCCGAGGCGTGGTCGGTGAGGGGGGCGAGGGTGTGGGTGCGGACGGCGGACGGGGAGAGGGCGTGGGTGAGACCGGCGGGCCGTAAGTCGATGTCGTACTGGCTGCGTTCGGTGGCCACCAGCAGCACCGGCAGGCGGTCGATGCGGCGGGCCGCCTCCACGAACCAGCGGCGCGAGGCCTCGTCGGCGAGGTGGACGTCGTCCACGGCGACCATCAGCGGTGCCTCGTCGGCGTACGAGCGCAGCAGCCGCCACAGCCGGGCCGCGCTGTCGCGGTCGTCGAAGCCCGGGGCGACGTCCGCGAACTCCGGTACGGGGCCCAGGAGATGGAGGACGGAGGAAAACGGCAGCGCGGTGTCCTCGGGGGAGCAGCGGGCGCGCAGGACGCGCAGCCCGAGGTGGGTCGCGTGCGCGGCGGCGGCCTCCAGGACGGCGGACCGGCCGGTGCCGCTCGCGCCGCGCAGCAGGACGAGACGGCCGATCCCGGCGCGGGCGCGCTCCGCCTCCGCCGCGAGCAGCGCGTGCGCGTCGTCACGTTCCCGCAAGGGTCCGGTCATCGCTGCCTCCTGCTGTCGGATAGGTCATCGGGTAGGTCATCGGGTAGAGCGTCGAACACGTGGGCGGATATGCCGTCTGGCGTGTAGAGGTAGAGGCCGTGTGGCTGGAAACGGGTTCGCGCAAGCAATGTGGCGAGACTCACGGCCGGTCGAACGACGGCGAGGATATCCGCTCTGACCTGCGGTGATGCGGGGAAACCGTGGTCGTCGGCGGCTTGGTCTCGTGGTCGGTCTCGTGGTGCTCCACGATTGCGCGCACCACAGGGAGCGCAGAAGTCTGGACCTGACCCATCCGTCACCACATGGGGGCCACGGTTGCTCAGCTCACCTCGGACACCAGAGACCGGCACCGGCATCGGCACCAGCACCAGCACCGCCGTCGGAACCCGGCGGCGGATTCCGGTGACCGTCCAGGCACCGGATCCGATCTCCCGCGAAGGCGCCGTCAGCCAGTTGCGCGGGCGTCCGGAGGTCGAGGTCCGCGAGGAACTCCCGGCCGTCGGCGGCACGGTGGCGCTGCTGATCGAGGACACCCTCGACGAAGCGGCGCTGGCCCGGCTGCGGCGGATCGTGCGCAGTGAGGGTACCCGGGCGGTGCTCGTCGTGGGCACGATCCGCGAGACCGAGCTGCTGGACGTCATCGAGTGCGGGGTCGGGGCCATCGTCTGGCGTCGCGAGGCCACCGCGCACCGGCTGGTGCAGGCAGTGCTGGCCGCCCACCGGGGCGACGGCGATCTGCCCGCCGACCTGCTCGGCAGGCTCATCAGCCAGGTCGGCACCATGCACCGGGGTGCGGCGGGCCGGCCCGGCGCGCCCTCCCTGGGGCTCGCGCCTCGGGAGGTGGACGTCCTGCGGCTGGTCGCCGAGGGGCTGGACACCGGAGAGATCGCCAGCAAACTGTCCTACTCCGAACGAACCGTCAAGAACGTCATGCACGGACTCACGACGCGGTTGCATCTGCGCAACCGGGCGCACGCGGTGGCATATGCCCTCCGGGAAGGCTACATCTGACCGAACGGGCAATCGAAGGCGGACACGCGGGCAGTATGCCGTGCCCGCCTGTCGACCCTGCCGCGCCTGCGGAACCGGGGCCGCCCGAGGCACGGTTGGTACGGCAGGGCAATGGGCGGGGTGACGCCCGTGGGTGATCGGCAAGGCAGTTGAGGAGCACGACGGTGATCCACGAGGTGGACGAAGTCCTCAAAAGCCTGCTCGAAGGCGGCACGCTCGCCGGTTCCGGCATCGAGGTCTCCTTCGAGGCCCCGACCCGCGACTGGGCCGCCCGGCGCAACGCCCCGGTCATCAACACCTACCTGTACGACATCCGTGAGGACGTGTCCCGGCGGCAGCGCGGCCAGATGGCGGTGCGCGACGAACGGGACGTCGTCGTGAAGCGCCGCCAACCGCCGCGCTGGTTTCGGCTGTCGTACCTCGTGACCGCGTGGACGCGGACGCCCCAGGACGAACACCGGCTGCTGTCCGCCGTGTTGGCGACACTGCTGCCGCGCGAGATGCTCACGGCCGACGAACTCCCGGGTGCCCTGGGCGCGTTGGGCCTTGCGATGCCGTTGACGGTGGCCGGCATCCAGACCGAGTCGCGTTCCCTCGCCGAGATCTGGTCCGCCCTCGGCGGCGAACTCAAGCCGTCCCTGGACCTGGTGGTGACGGCCCCCTTCCCGGCCTACCCGGAGTACGACGCCGGGCCGCCGGTCACGGAGGGCGCGGCGGTCCGCCTGCGCGGCATGGACGGCGACCCCCCGGAGTCCGCCGAACGCGCCCACCGCCCCCACCAGGTGGCAGCGGCCAAAGCCGCCCGGGAAGCCGCCCGAGAGGCCACGGCCCACCGCCCGGACCAACGATGACCGGGCCCAAGACCGGGGCGACCACCGAGGAACAGCAGCCCGTGATCGCCGCCCCGGAGGGCGGGGGCGTCGGGGAGTTGCTTGGTCGGCTTGGTGGGTTGCGGGAGCGGGTCGGTGAGTTGGTCGATCGGCGGGCCGTCGGGGATCCCACCGCCGGGGATCCGCTGCGGGGGCTGTATCTGTCCGAAGAGGCTGTGCGTCATCACCTGCTCGCCGGTGCCGGGACCGGCAGCGCTACGGACGGCCCCGGGCCTGCGGCCGGTGCCGGCCTCGCCGCCCTCGCCTCGCGGCTTCGGCTCTCCGAGTTCGATGCCGCGGTCCTGCTTGTCGCGCTCGCGCCCGATCTCGACCGGTCCTTCGAGCCGCTCTACGGGTATCTGAACGACGACGTCAGCAGGCGGCGGGCCACCGTCGGGCTTGCCCTCGAACTGTGCGGGGCGTCCGCGCACGAGGCCGCGGCGCGGGCCCGGTTCCACTCCTCGGCGCCCCTGCGCGCGTACGGGCTACTGGACGTCGAGGAGCCCGAACGGCCGTTCCTGTCCCGCTCGTTGCGCGTCCCGGACCGGCTGCTCGCCCATCTCCTCGGTGACGACACCCCGGACGCCGCCCTGCACGGACATCTGCGTCCGCTCCCCCCGCCGCTGCCCGCCGACGGCGACGAGGGCCTCGTACGGCTGCTGGCGGACCGGCTGCGGGACGGCGGCCCGCTCACCTTCTATCTGCGGGAGCACCGCGAGGGCGACGGCCTCGCCGCGATCGCCTCGGCGCTGGACGCGGCAGGCGTCCGTGCCCTGCGTTTCACCGGGCCCGACGACCGCGTCCCCGACCTGCTGCGCGAGGCGCGGCTCGGGGGGCGGGCGGTCGTCGTGTCGGGGCTGCCGGACCAACCGGCCGCGCTGATCGGCCTGTTGGCCGACGCCTCGGACGACGTCACCGTCCTGCTCACCGACGCCCGCCCCTACGATCCGCACTGGTCCACCCACGATCCGCTCGTCCTGGACGCCCCGCGCCGCCGGGCGGGCGGCACCGCGACCTGGGCGACCGCCCTCGCCGCCGCCCCGCTGTCCTTCGACCTGGCCGCGACCGTCGCGCCCTACCGGCTCGGCGGTGAGCGGGTCGCGCGGGCCGCGCGGGCCGCCGTGGCGCTGGCAGAGTTCGAGGGCGGGCCGGTCACCGCCGAGCATGTGCGGCTGGCGGCGCGGCAGCAGTCGGCGTCGGGCCTCGAGCGGCACGCGCGGCGGATCCGGCCGGACGTCGGCTGGGACGATCTGGTGCTGCCCGAACGGCCGTTGACGCAACTGCACGAACTCGCCCTGCGCGCCCGGCACCGGGACCGGGTCCTCGGCGACTGGCGGCTCAGCGCGGGCGGCGGGCGCGGGCGCGGGGTGCTCGGGCTGTTCGCGGGCGAGTCCGGCACCGGCAAGACGCTCTCCGCCGAGGTCGTCGCCGCCGAACTCGGCCTCGACCTCTACGTCGTGCAGCTCTCCTCCGTCGTCGACAAGTACGTCGGCGAGACGGAGAAGAACCTGGAGCGCATCTTCAGCGAGGCCGACCGCACCGACGCCGTGCTCCTCTTCGACGAGGCCGACGCCGTCTTCGGGAAGCGGTCGGAGGTGAAGGACGCGCACGACAAGTACGCCAACATGGAGAGCGCCTACCTGCTCCAGCGGCTGGAGTCGTTCGACGGCATCGCGCTGCTCACCACCAACCTGCGCGCCAACATCGACGAGGCGTTCACCCGGCGGCTCGACCTCGTCGTCGACTTCCCGTTCCCGGACGCCGGTCAGCGCCTCGCGCTGTGGCGGCACGGGCTGGTCCACGTGCCCTGCGCCGAGGGAATCGATCCGGGGCCGCTGGCCCGGGACTTCGAGCTGGCCGGCGGTTCCATCCGCAGCGCGGTCGTCACCGCCGCCTACCTCGCCGCCGGCCGCGACGAGCCGGTCGGCGACGGCGACCTGCTGGAAGGGGCCCGCCGCGAGTACCGCAAGGCGGGCCGCCTCGTCCCGGGCGAAGCCAACTGGTGACCGATGCGGCCACCCGTCGGCCCCCCCGTCGGCCTCCCGGGGTCAGACGCTGGGGAGTGCGCCGAGCAGCGCTCCCGTCGCCAGTACGACGTACGCGCCGAGGGTGACGGAGCCCGTCGCCAGCAGTGTGGCCCGCGGGGGCTGGCGCACCAACTGGTAGGCGATGAGGCCCGGCACGATGTAGCCGAGTGTCTGGTGGCTGAACAGGTACGGGAACTGGTGCTTCAGGAGGAGGAAGGACGTCGCCTGGAGCGCAGCTCCTCGTCGGTGACCGTCTCCGGGTCGACGGCGATCAACTCGCAGTTCCGGGCGTCGGCTTCCTTCTGGAGGATGTGCAGCCGGTCCTGTTCCGCGGTGACGCAGGTCCCGCCGACGGGCATCGAGCGGGACAGCGAGCGGGCGACGTCGTCGAGGGTGGGGCCCATCTCGGCGAGGTGGTCCTCGCGGACGTTGCACAGCACCCCGATGGTGGAGCGGATCAGCTTGGTCTGGTTGACCTCCTGGAGGGCCGGCATGACGGCCATGCACTCCGTGACGAGCGCGTCGGGCCGGTAGGCGGCGGCCCGCCGCACGATGCCGATCTGCTCGACGACGTTGGCGATGCCGAACTTGCGGTGCACCGGCTCCTCGGTGGCGTCCGGGTGGATGAACCGGGCGGCCGTGCCGGTGGTCTTGGCGACGGTGACGAGGCCGCCGCCGCGCAGCGCTCCCGCGCACAGGCGGGTGATGGAGCTCTTGCCGCGGATGCCGTTGACCAGCACGCGCTGGGGTATCAGGTCGAGGTTGTCGTAGTGCCGGCGCTGTTCGATGATGCCGGCGGCCAGCAGGCCGAGGGCACAGACGAGGAAGACGCTGTAGAGGAAGAGCATGTCCTTCTTCCGGGTGCGGTGCGGGGGAGTGCTGCTGCCGAACTGACCGGGCGGGTCACTGCCCGTCGGCGGTGGCGGGGAACTTCCGGTCGGCGGCGGCGAGTCGCTGCCGGATGAGTTCGAGGCTGCGGGCCACGGATCCGACCTCGTCGTGGTGCTGGGGGTAGATCACGGTCGTCCGGTCCCCGGCCGCGAGCGCCGTCGCCGACCGGTCGAGGGCGCGCAGCGGGCGCAGCACGGTCAGCCACAGCCAGCCCAGGCCGAGCAGGGCGGCGGCGAGGGCGAGCAGCCCGGCGAGTTCGGCGTGCCGCGCGGTCTCGTACCCGGCGAGGCGCAGCCAGGCGACCGGCTTGTGCGTGACGACGCGCCAGCCCAGCGTGTCGACCGCCACCGTGTCCCGGGTGCGGGCGGAGGACTGGGCCGCGGGCCGGGCGGGGGGCGCGGAGGTGATCGCGGCCGTGGCGGTGAGCGTGTTCGCGCCCGGCTTGGGCGGTGAACTGAAGGCGATGAAGCCCTGGTTGGAGGCGATGATCCGGCCGCGGGCATCGACCAGCCACGAGCGGCCGATGCCGGAGCGGGTCAGCACGCCGTTGAAGACGTCGGCCCGCAGTTCGGTGACCAGTCGGCGGGTGCCGTCGCCGACGGGCACCGCGGCGGCGGCCGCCGGCACCTTGCCGGAGCGGTTGAGCTGGAGCACGGCGGGCGCGCCCGGTTTGACGCCCGCCAGGGCGGCCTTGCGGTCGATGTCCAGCGAGGTCTTCCCGGCGTGGGCCACCATCTTGCCGGCGGCGTCCACGAGGTAGAGCGAGCTCCACCCGTCGTGCCCGGTCAGCTCGTCGTCCAGCACCTCGTCGACGCGGGTGCCGCCGCCTGCCGTCAGCCGGGCGATCGAGGAGAGGTCGGCCACGCTCTCCGAGAGCGTGCGCCGGATCCGGTCGGCGGCCGCCTGGGTGCGGTACTTCTGGTCCTGCTCGGCCTGCGCGGGCACCCGGTCCGGCACGGCGAAGGAGGTGAGGAGCGGCAGCGCGACCCCCCACGCCACGATGAGCGCGGCGCAGCACACGACGACGGCACGTGGACCTCGTAGGACGCCCGGTGCGCGGTACGTGCGTGGCTCGGACTCCGACTCGGCGGTGTCACCGTGGAGTTGGTGCCGGAGCGATTCCAGCGCCCCGGCGATCCGGCCCGTCTCACCGCGCGTGCGTACGGCCACCCGGTGTCCGAGGTCACCGCTGGCGAGGCGACGGGCCTCCCGGTGCAGGCGGAGCAACGGCCGCTGGACGTACAGCACGAGAGCCGACCTCCTGCGCGCCATGGCCAAAGCCGGCCACGAAATCGGCAACCACTCCTGGAGCCACGCCGACCTCACCCGCCTCGCACCCGACGCCATGCGCGACCAGATCACCCGCACCAACGCCGCCGTCAAAGCAGCCACCGGCAACAACCCCACCCTGCTGCGCCCGCCCTACGGCGCCGTCAACGACGCGGTCAGGCAGACCGCAGGCCTACCAGTGGCCCTGTGGAACCTCGACACCGAGGACTGGAAATACCGGGACAGCACCAAGGTCGCCGACACCGTGCTGAACAACGCCAAGTCGGGCGACATCGTCCTCCTGCACGACATCCACCCCACCTCCGTCGACGCCGTCCCCCGCATCCTGGCCGGCTTCAAAGAACAGGGCTACCACTTCGTCACCGTCAGCCACCTCCGCGCCGACCTCAAGCGAGCCGGCTGACCGTCACTGCGCGCGCCACTTCTGGTTCGGGGTGCCCGAGCAGGTCCACAACTGGAGCTTGGTGCCGTTGCCGGTGCCGTTGTCCTTGGCGTCCACGCACTTGTTGGCCTGCGGGTTGACCAGGTCACCGTGCTCGCTGAGGATGAACTGCTGGGCGGGGTTGCCGCTGCAGTTGGCCACCTGGATGGCCGCGCCGTCGTCCTTCGAGCCCCAGGCGACGTCCATGCACAGGCCGAGCGAGCGCACGGTGCCGTCCTTGCCGAAGACCCACTTCTGGTTGGCCGACCCGGCGCAGTCCCACAGTTGGAGCCGGGTGCCGTCCTTGCCCTTGCCGTTCTGCGCGTCGGTGACGTCGATGCACCGGTTCGAGGCCTGGCCGATGATGATCGCGCCGGGTACCGGGGTCGTCACCTTCGGCCCGCCCGAGCCGCCGCTGTCCGTCGTACCGCCGCTGCCCGACTGCGACCCCGAGGTGGTGCCCGAACTGCCGGACGCGTCATCGCTGTTGTCGTCCTGCTTCGGCGGGGCGGACGACGTCTGCTGCTCGGGCAGCGGGTCGGCGGAGGCGTCCACCTTCGGCGCGGGCGGCGCCGAGACGGACGGGGGCGCCAGGGTGTTGGCGCCGGCCGCCACCGGCAGCTCCTTGGCGCTGGTGTTGACCGGCGGCTTGTAGGCGATCCAGATCATCACGAACGCGATGCCCAGCGCCAGGGCCAGGCTGAAGGCCGTCGCCAGCCAGCGCGGCAGGAACCCGCGCTGCACGAACGTCCCGTCCACCGACAACGGCACCGCCCCCGACCGCTGCACGGTCAGCGCGTACGGCCGCTGCTCCTTCGCCCCGAACCAGATGACCTGGCGGGGGCGCAGCGTCGCGTCGACGAACGCCGCGCGCCCCGGCTCGATCTGCACACTGCCCGGCCGGAACTCGTACCCGAGGTGGTCGCCCATGTCGGTGCCCGCGACGGACGCCGTCACCCGCGTGTTGCCGACGTTGTCGATCGCGAGCCGCGGACGCCCCCGGAACCGCCCCTTCACGGTCGGCGGCACCAACTCGGCCCGCACCTCCGTGAACGGCGCGACCGTCAGGTTCCCCTCCGGGACGGTCACCGCCTCCGGATACTCGGTCGGCGTAATACGTACGGCGTAGGGGTGGGGGCCCGCAGCCGCGTCCGGGGTACGGGGCGGGGCGAAGGTCAGCTCCACCTCGCCCGTCGTCCCCGGGAAGAGACGCAGCGTCTGCGGCTCCACCGTCGTCCAGGGAGCCACGTTCCCGACCGGCTCGAAGCGGTACTCGTCGACGACGTCACCGGTATTGCGAACGCGCAGCCGTACGGTCGCCCGGCCGCCGGGGTCCACGCTCGCGGCGGCCGGTTCCAGAGAGGTCCACAGAGTCACCTGGCGACGTTACGACGCCCGACCGGGTCCCGTCAGTAGCCCATCGGGCAAGACCCCTGCCCGAAAGTGAACGTCGGACGGTGCAGGCGTCGGTGCGTCAGACGGTTCGTCAGACGGTGAAGCGGACCGCCTCCAGTTGGAGTTTCCAGTCCATGGGGCTGCCGCCGTAGATCCACTTGTCCTTGGCGGTCGGGCTCGAACAGCCCAGGCCCCGCCAGCCCTTGTCCTTGATGTGCGCGTTCTGGCAGACCGAACTGCCGTCGCCCAGACCGATGGTGAAGCCCTGGAGCGGCGAGACCGCCTCCTTGAGGCTGCCGAGGTACATGTCGATGCCGTCGGCCGCCTTCGACCACCTGGGGCCGGTCAGCCAGCCCTCGTTCACATGGGCGCCGTTGCCGGTGACGCCCTTGGTGCCCACCGAGGCGATGTTCAGTTCCTTGATCGGCAGGCCCTTGCCGGTCGTGCCCGCGATCGCGCCGTCGCACACCGGGTCCTGCCAGCCCCGGTCGGCGACATAGGCGCGGTAGCAGATGTGCCGGCCGTCGCTGCGCGCGGCCAGCGCCTGCACGGCGTCGGCGGCGGTCAGCTTCCTCGGCTTCGCGGGCTTCTTCGTCTCGCCGCCGCCCCCGCCACCACCGCCACCACCGCCGCCTCCGTCGCCGCCCGCGGCAGCGGCGGTCGGGGTGACGACCGGGGTCTCGGGCACCGCGGGGGCCGCCGGGGCGGGCGCCAGGACCGGGGCGCTGGGGGTCGTGGAGGGGTCGGGCGCCAGGGTGTTGGCGCCGGCCGCCACGGGCAGTTCCTTGGCGCTGGTGATGACCGGCGGCTTGTACGCCAGCCAGATCATCACGAACGCGATCGCGAGGGCCAGGCTGAGGCTGAAGACGGTCGCCAGCCAGCGCGGCAGGAACCCGCGCTGCACGAACGTCCCGTCCACCGCCAGCGGCACCGCCCCCGACCGCAGCACGTTCAGCGCGTACGGCTGCTCCTCCTTCGAGCCGAACCAGATGATCTGGCGGGGGCGCAGCGTCGCGTTGACGAACACCGCCCGGCCCGGCTCGATCTGCACGTTGGCCGGCTGGATCTCGTACGCCAGCCGGTCCCCGTTGTCGCTGCCGTTCAGCGAGGCGGTGACGCGGGTGTTGCCGATGTTGTCGATCGCCAGGCGCGGACGCCCCCGGAACCGTCCCTTGACGGTCGGCGGCACCAGCTCGGCCCGCACCTCGGTGAACGCGGTGACCGTCAGGTTCCCCTCCGGGACGGTCACCGCCTCGGGGTGCTCGGTCGGCGTAATACGTACGGCGTAGGGGTTGGGGCCGGCCGTCGCGTCGGGGGTGCGGGGCGGGGCGAAGGTCAGCTCCACCGTGCCCGTCGTCCCGGGGAAGAGACGCAGCGTCTGCGGCTCCACCGTCGTCCACGGGGCCACCGGGCCCACGGGCTCGAAGCGGTACTCGTCCACCACGTCGCCGGTGTTGCGCACGCGCAGCCGTACGGTCGCCCGGCTGCCGGGGTCGACGGTGACGGAGGAGGGTTCGAGGGAAGTCCACAGGCTCACGCGCCGACGTTACGGGGAAGGCGGCGGGCGTGGTCAGAGGCCAGGGGGCAGGGTGGGTGCCCGACCGGGCGCACCCGACCTGCCCGCGGGGACGCGGTACACACCGCCCCCGCAGCCCCTCGGCCTGCTGCTCCCACCGGCCCCGCACTCCCTGCGCACCGCCTCCACCGCCGTCCACCGCCGTCCACTGCCCCGGAGGGCAACAGCCGTGCCCCGACCTGTGCACCGGGGGCCGTTTCAACGGACGCGCTTCGCGCGTGACGGTGAAAGACGTCCTGACGCGTACCCCGAGGAGAGCACAGCATGCCGTCCTACCTGTCGCCCGGCGTATACGTCGAGGAGGTGGCCAGCGGCTCCCGCCCGATCGAAGGGGTGGGCACCTCGGTGGCGGCCTTCGTCGGGCTCGCCCCGACCGGCCCGCTCAACGAGCCGACGCTGGTGACCAACTGGACCCAGTACGTGGCGGCCTTCGGTGACTTCACCGACGGGTACTACCTGGCGCACTCCGTCTACGGGTTCTTCAACAACGGCGGTTCGGCCGCCTACGTCGTCCGCGTCGGCGGTTCCTCGGCCGGCGCCTCCGGTGACGTCAAGTCCCCGGCCGCCGTGGCCGGTTCCGCCGCTCCGGCCGCGCTGACCGCCGGTGAGCCCACCCAGCTCGGCACCTTCGCGGTGACCGCCCTGGCGCCGGGCAACCTGAGCGTCGAGGTCGCGGACGCCGAGGGCGAGGGCCCCGCCGAGCGCTTCAAGCTGATCGTCAAGGACGGCGACAAGGCCGTCGAGACGTTCGACGTGTCGGCGAAGAAGGGCAACCGCTCCTACGTCGTCACGCAGGTCAAGGAGCGCTCCCGGCTCATCACCGTGGCCGAGGCCGCGCCCGCCGCGCAGCTCGCCCGCCCGGAGAACCAGACGGTCGCGCTGCCCGCCGCGGCCGCCCCGGCGGCCGGCGCCCCCGCCGTGCCCGCGGCGGAGACCGGCATGGTCGGCCCGGCCCAGTACCTGGGCGACAGCTCGGACCGCACCGGCTTCGGCGGCCTGGAGGCCGTCGACGAGGTGTCCATGGTCGCGGTGCCCGACCTGATGGCCGCCTACCAGCGCGGCGCGATCGACCTGGAGGCCGTCAAGGCCGTCCAGTTGGGCCTGATCGCGCACTGCGAGCTGATGGGCGACCGGGTCGCGATCATCGACCCGCCGCCGAGCCTGAACGCCCGTCAGATCCGCGTCTGGCGGCAGGAGACGGCCGGTTACGACTCCAAGTACGCGGCCCTGTACTACCCGTGGATCAAGTCTTTCGACCCGGCGTCCGGCCAGGCGCGGCTGATCCCGCCGAGCGGTCACGTGGCCGGCGTGTGGGCCCGCAACGACTCCGAGCGCGGCGTCCACAAGGCCCCCGCGAACGAGGTCGTGCGCGGCGCGGTGGACCTGGAGATCCAGATCACGCGCGGCGAGCAGGACCTGCTGAACCCGATCGGCGTGAACTGCATCCGGGCGTTCCCGGGCCGCGGCATCCGCATCTGGGGCGCGCGTACCCTCTCCTCCGACCCGGCGTGGCGCTACCTGAACGTCCGCCGGTACTTCAACTACCTGGAGGAGTCGATCCTGATCGGCACCCAGTGGGTGGTGTTCGAGCCGAACGACCACGCCCTGTGGGCCCGGATCCGACGCAACGTCTCCGCGTTCCTCGTCAACGAGTGGCGCGCGGGCGCCCTGTTCGGGGCCCGCCCCGAGGAGGCGTACTACGTCAAGTGCGACGAGGAGTCCAACCCGCCGGAGTCCGTGGACCTCGGCCGGGTGGTCTGCGAGATCGGCATCGCGCCGGTCAAGCCCGCCGAGTTCGTGATCTTCCGGCTGGCCCAGTTCCAGAGCGGCAGCGGGGAGCTGGAGGAGTAACCCGACGGCTTCCGTAAGCCTCCCCCTCTCCCTCCCTCACTCGCCGCACGTATCACGTAGAAGGACAGCAAGATGAGTCTCCAGCCGGGTGACGCCCTCACTTCACACAATTTCGGCCTCCAGATCGACGGCGTGATGGTCGAGTACCTCGCCGAGGTCAGCGGCCTCAGCCTCGAACAGGACGTCATCGAGTACCAGCAGGTCTCCGCGCAGGGCAAGCCCGTCACCAAGAAGCTGCCGGGCGTGAAGAAGGCGGGCACCTGCACGGTCGTACGCGGCATGACGCAGTCGGCGGCGTTCAACCAGTGGATCACCGAGTCGATCAACGGCGTGATGGGCACCGCCCGCAAGAACGCCACGATCATGGTGATGGACTACCAGAACAACCCGGTCAAGCGGTACAACATGCGCAACGCCTGGTGCAGCAAGATCGACACCAGCTCGGTGAAGGCCGGCGAGGCCTCCGCGCTGACCGAGACCGTGACGATCACGTTCGAAGAACTGGTCATCGAGTAATGCGGCGTACGTCGGCCGCGCGGGGGCTGGGACTGGGGCAGGGCCAGGGGCAGGCGACGGGGGCTGCGGCCGGGCTGGAGCAGCCCCAGCCCCAGTCTCCGCCTCAGCCTCAGTCCCAGGAGGCAGCCCCGGCTCCGGCCCCGGCCCCGGCGGCGTACCGGTTGCAGACGGAGTTCCCCTTCGAGCTGCCGCGCGGCTACGTCGACGAGGCGGGCACCGTCCACCGCGACGGCGTGATGCGCCTCGCGACGGCGCGGGACGAACTGGTCCCGCTCCGGGACATCCGCGTCCAGGAGAACCCGGCGTACCTGTCGGTGGTGCTGCTGGGCCGGGTCATCACCCGGCTCGGCAGCCTGCCGCTCGTCCACGACGGGGTGGTGGAGAACATGTTCGCCTCCGACCTGGCGTTCCTTCAGGACTTCTACCGCCAGGTCAACGCCGAGGGCCACACCCGCGCCTCGGTGCAGTGCCCCCACTGTTCGGAGCCCTTCGAGGTGGAACTCGGCGGGAGCCGCCTGGGGGAATCGTGACGTACGCGACCGACCGGATGCACGAGGAGATCGCGTACGTCGCCTACCACTTCCACTGGAGCCAGGACGACATCCTCGACCTGGAACACCACGACCGGCGCCGTTACGCCGACCAGATCGCGACCCTGGTGACCAGGGGCCGGGCGGAGGGCTGAGGCATGGGGTTCCTGGAACGACTGCGGGGTCCCTTCGGCGGCAAGACGGGTGGCTCGGGGGCGGGCGACGCCGGTACGCCGGGGGCGGGCGGTGACTCGGGTACGGCGGTAGCGGGCGACGGCGGTTCGTCTTCGGGTACGGGTACGGGCACAGGCACGGGTTCGAGTACGGCGGGTGGTGTCGGTTCGGCGCCGCGCGTCGTGCCGGCCGCCTGGTCGGGGCTTCCGCCCATCCAACGGGCGACGGCAGGGGCGGCGGGCGTCGCCGACTCCGGGTTCGGCGGCCGACTGGCCACCTGGCAGAACCCCTCCTTCATCGGCACCCGCCCCCACGCACTGCTGGACGCGAGCCCGGGCGGCCAGATGAGCAGCCTGCGAGCGACGACCTCACCGGTCGAGGAACCCGAACGGGTGGCTGCGCCGCCTCGACCGGCCCAGTTGCAGCGAGCGGTGCCTTCGACTTCGGGGGGCGGTGCGGGTTCGAGGGGCGGTGCGGCTTCGGGGGTGGGTCCGGCTTCGAGGGGCGGTGCGGCTTCGGGGGTGGGTCCGGCTTCAGTGGCCGGCCCGGCTTCGAGGGGCGGTGCAGCTTCGGGGGTCGGTCCGGCTTCAGTGGCCGGTTCTGCTTCGGGGGGTGGTCTGGGCCGGGGTGTGGGTTCGGCTTCGGCTTCGGCTTCGGCTTCGGCTTCGGCTGTGGGTTCAACTCCGGTTTGGGCTGCGGCTACTGGCTCGGCTCAGACTCGCTCGGTTCAGAGTCGGCGTTCGCCTATGGCTCCGAGTGCGGCTGCGGCTCGGGGTATGGCAGCGGCTGCGACTTCGGGTGCGGCTCAGACTCGGGGTTCGGCGGCGGCTTCGGGGGCAGCTCACACTCCGGGTTCATCTACGGCTTCGGGGGCAGCTCAGACTCCGGGTGCGGCTGCGGGTGCGGTTGCGGC
>NZ_FOFF01000044.1:0-25021 GCF_900110755.1 Streptomyces sp. yr375 | reverse complement strand
C
Organism: Streptomyces sp. yr375; assembly: GCF_900110755.1. Taxonomy (GTDB): domain Bacteria; phylum Actinomycetota; class Actinomycetes; order Streptomycetales; family Streptomycetaceae; genus Streptomyces. Next base: position 25,020 of record NZ_FOFF01000044.1, on the reverse strand, counting down.
GGGGTGTGGCAGCGGCTGCGGCTGCGACTTCGGGGGCAGCTCAGACTTCGGGTGCGGCTCCGGGTGCGGTTGCGGCACGGGCTATGGCAGCGGCTGCGACTCCGGGATCAGCTCAGACTCCGGGTTCGGCTACGACTCCGGGTTCGGCTGTGACTCGGGGTGTGGCTGCGGCTACCGGCTCAGCTCCGAGTCCGGGTCAAGCGTCAGCTCGGGGCCGGGCTGCGGGTCCGGGTCCGACTTCAGCTCCGGGTGCGGCACCGGCTTCGGCTTCGGGTCAAGCACCAGTTCAGCGCCAGGCTGCGGGCTCGGGCCCGGCTTCATCTCCGGGTGCCGCTTCGGGGCAAGCGTCGGCACAGCGCCGGGCCGCAGACTCGGGTGCGGGTTCAGCTCCGAGTGCAGCACCCGCTTCGGCATCCGCTTCCGGGCAAGCGTCGGTTCCGCGCGAGGCTGCGGGCTCGGGCCCGGCTTCATCTCCGGGTGCCGCTTCGGGGCAAGCGTCAGCTCAGCGCCGGGCCGCAGACTCGGGTGCGGGTTCAGCTCCGGGTGCGGCACCCGCTTCGGCAGCCGCTTCGGGTTCCGTGGCGCGGCCGTCCGAGTCTGGCGCCGTGTCCACGTACCCGGTGGCTTCTTCAGTTGCCGCTGCGGTGCCTGTGGTGGCCGTGCGGCCGACGGAGCGGGTCGTTGCGGCTCCCGCCTTCCCGACGCGGGGTATCCGTGTGTCGCCGGCGAGTGCGGCCCCGGCGACGGGACCGGCGCCGCTGACGAGGTCGGTGTCCGCGCCGGTTCAGCGGCGCACGCTGCCTGCCCGGACGGCATCCGCGTCTGCGTCGCCGTCCGGGGGCAGTGGATCCGGGCAGGCTTCCAGCCGGGGTACGGACACCGACGGCGGAGGCGCGGCGACCGGCAAGGAACCCGCCCCCGGCCCGCGACAGGTCCCGAACACCGCTGCGGCTCCCCCGACGGCGGGGGCAACTCCGGGGACGCGCACCGGAGATACGCCGACTCCCGCCGCGCCGTCCGACGGACAACCGGTGGGGATCCAGCGCGCGGTGTCCCGGCACGAGGGCGACGCCTCAACCAACGCCTCGGCCAACGCCCCGGCGACAACGGTCGGTACGCCGTCTCCCCGGCCTGTCGGGATCCAGCGGCCGGTACCCGGGAACGCGAGCGCTGCCCCGACGAACACCAACACCCCGACGGCACAGGGCAATACGCCTTCACCCCAGCCTGCCCGGATCCAGCGGTCGGCATCCGGTCACCCCGCCGCCGCCCCGACGACAAAGGCCAGTACGCCGACCCAGCAACCCGTCGGGATTCAGCGTCCAGCAGCCCCCCGGCACGGTGACGCCCCCGCACCCGGTGACTCCGGTGCGAAGGACAGCCGTACGCCATCGCTCCCGGCGACGCCCAGCGGCAACCCGGTCGCCGCCGCGCAGCGAGCCGTACCGGACGCGGGTGGACCGCGTACCGCCTCCGGTCCTTCGACGGTGGAAGGCATCACGCCCGCTCGCGACGTGCAGCGCGCCGTTGCGGGACGTACGACACCGTCCACGCCGAACAGCGGCGCAGCCGCGAGCACGCCTCACCCCGCCGCCGCCCCCGCCCCAGGCACCGACTCGGGCGATGGTGCTCGTACGCCATCTTTCGACACTCAACGCGCTACGGCACCCCCCATGGCGGCCACCACGCAGCCGCGCCCCATCGGCCTCGCCGCGCCCAACTCCCCTTCTCTCAACTCCAGTTACGTATCCGCCCCGACGAACGTTCAGCGGACGGCGTCCCCCGCGCCCGCACGTCGGACAGGCCTCGGCGCCCCCACGAGCCTCCCCACAAACCCCACGCCCCCGGCGACTCCGCCCTCCCCCCTCCAGCGCACCGCAACACCAGCACCCCCCACCCCCCTCCCCACCCCCGTCGCCCAACCGCTGCCCCCCACGCCCCCCACGACGACGCCCGTACAGCGCCGCCCGGTCACGGCCCCCGTACCCCTGCGCCGTACCGCACCCGGCGCGACGCCGGGCCACCCCGTCGCCCACCCGTACCCCACCCCCACCCAGGCCCCCCACCTGAACCCGAACGCCCCCACACCTCCCCCCACCGCCCAGCACCGCCCGCTGGCCGCCCCGGTGCGCCCCGCCGCCACCCCACCGGTGCCCTCCGTAAGGCCCCCCGTCCCAGCCCCCACCCCCACGATCCAGCGCCTCCCCACACCGCCCCGCGCACCCAAGACAGCCCCGGCGCCGTCCCCGGCACCCGCGCCCGCGCCCACCCCCAAAGCCCCGCCCAAGACCGCCGCCCCCGCCGAAGCGCCCGGCTTCGACCCCCGCTCGCTCACCGACTTCCAGTTGGACGAGCTGACGCACCGGCTGACCGGCCGCATCACCCGCCTCCTGCGCACCGAACTCCGCCTGGACCGCGAACGAATCGGCCGCCTGCGCGACCCCCGCCACTAAACACAGACAGCCCCCTCCCCTTCCTAGAAAAGGCCAGGCACCCGATGCCCTCCGATCTCGACCCGGGATCCACCATCTTCTTCACCCTGACCATCGACGGCGAGAGCCTCGGTTACTTCAACGGGTGTGAGGGACTCTCGTCCCAGGTGGAGATCGAGCACCGCCAGGAGGGCGGGAACAACGGGTTCGTGTGGCAGTTGCCGTCCCGGGTCACGTTCTCCACGATCCGGCTGACCCGGCCGCTGACCCCGGACACGACGAAGGTCGCGAAGTGGATCTCGTCGGTCACCACCGGCGTGACCCGGCCGACCGCCCAGATCGCGGCGCTGCGCGCGGACGGCTCGGAGGTCGCCCGGTGGGGCCTCATCGACGTACTGCCGGTGAGCTGGCAGGGCCCGTCGCTCAGCCCGGACAGTCCGGGCGTGGCCACGGAGGTCCTGGAGATCACCCACCACGGCTTCACCGACTGACGACCGACGACCGACTGACACCCGACCGAAACCGACCGACCGACCAGTAACCGGCCGACCAGCGAAGCAAAACACCAACAACACGAGGACGTCATGGCCAAGGGAAGCAAAGGCGGTGCCGGCAAGAGCCTGGTCCGTGCCACCCTCGCGATCCACGAACCGCCGGTCGGCACCAGCACCACCCCCGGCGGACTGATCAAGTCCTTCGGGTTCGACTTCAACCCGTCGCAGTTGCAGCTCGGCCGCCGCGCCCAGTGGAAGGTCACCCCGACGGCGGCCGTCCGGGACGGCTCCGTACCGGAGTTCATGGGCCCCGAGCCGCGCGAGATGACCGTCGAGATCTTCCTCGACTCCTCCGACCAGCCCGGCAGCAACACGGTGTTGAAGAAGGTCGAGTCGCTGCTCGAATGCTGCGAGGTCACCACCAAGAGCATCGCCGCGAAGCAGCCGTCCCCGCCCTGGGTGGTGTTCCAGTGGGGCTCGTTCTCGACGGCCCGCTTCACCGCCTACGTGAGCAGCATCGACGTCACGTACTCGCTCTTCGGCACGACCGGCGTCCCGATCCGCGCCACCTGCCAGGTGCGTCTGCACGAGATCCCGAGCAAGACGAAGGGCCAGAACCCGACCTCGGGCGCGCTGACCGCGCAGCGCGTGCACCGCGTCGTCGCCGGCGACTCCCTCCAGTCGCTGGCCTGGCGCGAGTACGGCGACGCCGCCGCCTGGCGGTCGATCGCCGAGGTCAACGGCATCGACGACCCCTCCCGCCTGCCGACCGGCATCGAGCTCGTGCTGCCCGCCGTCGAGGAGGTGCGCTTCTAGTGGTCCAGTCCGCGTTCTCCAGCGTCATCCAGGTCACCCTGGGCGGCCGCCCGCTGCCCGTCGACTTCGCGCCGCTGCTCGTCGAGGGCTGGGTGGACCAGGGGCTCGGGGTGCCCGCCGCCTTCCGGCTGACGTTCCGCGACCCGTACCGTCTGGTGCTGAGCAAGCTGGGCGTCAAGTTCGGCACCCCCGTCGTCCTCACCCCGATCGCCGACGGCAAGGGCGCCGGCGACCCGCTCCTCACCGGCGAGGTGTGCGGTCTGGAGGCCGACTACGACGGCACCGGCACCTTCACAGTGATCCGCGGCTACGACTTCGGCCACCGCCTGATGCGCCAGCGCCGCGTCGCCGCGTACCGCAACCAGAGCGCCTCCGACATCGCGCGCAAACTGGCGGCCCAGGACGGCGTGCCGATCGGGAAGATCCAGTCCACCAAGACGGTCTACGAGTTCATCAGCCAGGCCAACGTCACCGACTGGGACTTCCTCGCCCGGCTCGCGGACGAGAACGAGATGGTCATGTCGGTCGACGCGAAGGGGAAGTTCCAGTTCCTCAAGCCCGACCCGGCGTCCGGCGCGCCGGCCACCTCCACCCCTGGCGACAAGAGCCCCTTCGTCCTCGAAGCCGGCACCGACATCCTGCGCCTGCGGGCCGCCGTCACCGCCGCCGAGCAGGTCGGGACGGTCGAGGCGCGCGGCTGGGACGTGACGACGAAGAAGAAGCTGACCGCGACCGCGCCCGCGAAGACCAACCCGGGCATCAGCATCGGGACGACGCCCGGTGAGGCCGCCGCCAAGTTCAAGCCGGCCAAACTGGTCGACGCGCAGACGCCGTACGACCGGCAGACGGAGGTGAAGTTCGCCGCCGAGGCCCTCGCCGACGACGTCACCGGCTCCTTCGCCGAGTTGGAGGTCATCGCGCGCGGCACCCCGAAGCTCCGCCCCGGCCTGCCCGTCACCCTCGCCGACGTCGGCGCGCCCTTCGAGGGCAAGTACACGGCGACCTCCGTACGGCACGTCTTCGGCGACGGCAAGCACTACGAGGCGTGGGTCACCGTCAGCGGACGGCAGTGGCGGTCGCTGTACGGGCTGGCCTCGGGCGGAGGCGGCGGCACGACCAACGGGCTGCACCTGCCCGGCACCACCAACGCCCTCGTCACCGACATCCAGGACCCGCTGAAGCAGGGGCGGGTGAAGCTCCAGTTCCCCTGGCTCGACGACACCTACATCAGCGACTGGACGCGGGTCGTGCAGTGGGGCGGCAAGGCCGGCGGGTCGATCTTCCCGCTCGACGTCGGCGACGAGGTCCTCGTCGCCTTCGACCGGGGCGCGCTCGACCACCCGTACGTCATCGGCGGCCTCTACAACGGCAAGGACAAGCCGACGCCCGTCAAGGACGTGCCGCTGCACGACGGCGCGCGCCGCCGCGCGGCCCGGCACACCCTCTCCGACCGGGACGGCAACCGCGTCGACCTGCTCAGCCAGAAGACCGGCGGCCGTAAGCAGGGCGTGCGGGTGACGTCCGGCGACGACAAACTCGTCATCAACCTGGACCGGACGAAGACCGAGATCACCGTCGACAGCAAGGGCGCGGTCAGCATCAAGGGCAGCCGGGCGGTGAGCGTCGAGGCCGGCACCGACCTCTCGCTCTCCGCCCGCCGCAACCTCTCGATCAGGAGCGGCGGTTCGCTCACCATCCGGGGCAGCCTGGTCAACATCAGGTCGCTGACGGGTGTCGTGTCGGTGGACGCGGCGGGCCTGCTCAACCTCAAGGCGGGCGGGGCCGCCACGATGAGCGCGGGCGCCACGATCCAGGTCAACTCCACCGCGAACGTGGGCATTCGGGCCGCGACCCTCATGCTCCAGGGCGTGGTCATGGTCAACTCCAAGCCGTACCCGCTGCCGTGACGCACACGCACACGCGTACGGATACGCACCGGCGCAGGAGAAGGAGAAGGCAGGTGGCCGACTGATGGCCGAGCAATTCGTCGGATCGGGCTGGGCGTTCCCGCTCCGCATCGGCCCCACCGGGGGCATCGCCCTGGTCAGCGGCGAACGCGAGATCGAGGAGGCGATCCGGCTGATCCTCGCGACCGCGCCGGGCGAGCGCCCGATGCGCCCGGAGTACGGCTGCGCCATCCACGACCTGGTCTTCGCCCCCGTCAACGAGGCGACGGCCGGCCGTATCCAGCACGAGGTGTACGCCAGCCTGGACCGCTGGGAGCCGCGCATCGAGGTCACCGACGTCGAGGTCACCGCGGGCGCCGAACAGGGCGTCCTCTTCATCGACGTCCGCTACGCGATCCGCGGCACCAACAACCCGCGCAGCCTCGTCTTCCCCTTCTACGTCATTCCGTCCCACGACGAGCCGGACGCCTCCGGCTCCCCGGGCCCGGGCTCCGGCCCCGGTTCCGGCCCGGCCCCCGAAAGCGACCGTTGATGGCCCTGCCCTCCCCCAACCTGGACGACCGCCGCTTCCAGCAGTTCGTCGACGACGCCAAGCGCTACATCCAGCAGCGCGCGCCGGAGTGGACCGACCACAACGTCTCCGACCCGGGCGTGACCCTCGTCGAGACGGTCGCCCACATGGCGGACCAGATCGTCTACCGCCTCAACCGGGTCCCCGAGAAGAACCACCTCGCCTTCCTCGACCTGGCCGGCATCCGCCTCTTCCCGCCGTCCGCCGCCCGCACCGAGGTGACGTTCTGGCTGTCGGCGCCCCAGGAGGAGCCGATCCTGCTCCCGGTGGGCACCGAGGTGGCGACCGTCCGCACCGAGAGCGAGGACGCGGTCGTCTTCGCGACGGAACGCGAACTGACCGTCGTACCGTGCCAGTTGAGCCACCTGGTGGTGCAGCACCGGGGCGAGCCGGTCACCGACAAGACGAGCGACCTCACCGAGGGCAAGGACCTGCTCTGCTTCGCCGAGGCCCCGCAGCCCGGCGACTGCATGCTGTTCGGCCTGAGCGCCGCCGTCCCGTACTGCGCGGTCGTCCTGGAACTGGACAGCCGCGTGGACGGCGTCGGCGTCGACCCCCGGCAGCCCCCGCTCGTCTGGGAGGCGTGGACGGAGGACGGCTGGCAGGAGTGCGAGGTCGACCGCGACGGCACCGGCGGTCTCAACCGCCCCGGCGAGGTCGTCCTGCACATCCCCGGCGGCCACGTCCTGTCCCGCTCCGGCGGCCAGGAGGCCGGCTGGCTGCGCTGCCGCGTCACCGAGCCGCTCCCCCGCCAGCCCTTCTACACCACCTCCCCGACCGTCCGCTCCGCCGAGGTCTTCACGGTCGGCGGCACCGCCCCCACCGTCCACGCGGAGACGGTCCACGACGAAGCGCTCGGCGAGTCGACCGGGCTGCCCGGCCAGCACCTGTCCCTCGTGCACGCCCCGGTCGTCGGCGACGACCCGCCGCTGCTGCTCCAGACCGCCGAGCACGAGGGCTGGACCGACTGGCAGGTGGTCCCCCACTTCGCCGCGTCCGGCCCGCAGGACCGCCATGTCACCCTCGACGCGGCCACCGGCGAGATCGCCTTCGGCCCGTCCGTCCGCCAACCCGACGGCACCCTCCGCCAGTACGGCGCCGTCGCCCCCAAGGGCTCGGTCATCCGCGCCCGCCGCTACCGCACCGGCGGCGGCCGTTCGGGCAACGTGGCACGCGGCGCCGTCCAGGTCCTGCGCACGTCCGTCCCGTACATCTCGGAGGTCGTCAACCGCGAGGCCGCGCGCGGCGGCGTCGACGGCGAGACGGTCGAGGAGGCGAAACTCCGCGCCCCGATCACCCTGCGCGCCCAGGAACGCGCGGTGACCCTGCGCGACTACGAGGAACTGGCCCGCCGCGCCGCCCCGGAGACCGCCCGCATCACCTGCCTGGAGGGCGAACCGGACGACCACGGCTCCTACGCCGTACGGGTGTTGGTGGTCCCGCAGGCCGTCCCGGACCCCGGCGGCCGACTCCGCTTCGAGCAACTCGTGCCCGGCGACTCCCTGTTGGACCGCATCACCCGCCACCTCGACGAACGCCGCCTGATCGGCACCCGGTTGGCGGTCGGACCGCCGTACTACCAGGGCATCACGGTCGTCGCGACCGTGCACGCCTTCCGCGGCGTCGACACCGACCGCGTGCGCCGCCAGGCCCACGACGCGCTCTACCGCCACCTCGACCCGCTGACCGGCGGCACGGACGGCAAGGGCTGGCCGTTCGGCCGCCCGGTGCAGTCCGGCGAGGTCTTCGCGGTCCTCCAGCGCGTCCCGGGAGTGGAACTGGTCGACCAGGTCATCCTGCACACCGCCGACCCCCTGACCGGCAAACGCGGCGAGGCGACCGACCGCATCGACCTGGCCGCCCCGGCCCTGGTCTTCTCCTACGACCACCGGGTACGCGTGATCGGAGACGGCTCGTGAGGGGTTCCAACTCAGTGAAGGGCAGAGGCCGTTGAGGGGCTCGGTGGACGGTCTCGGGTCGTCCGTCCCGATCGGCGGGATGCTGCCGGCCGTCTTCGCGGACGACGATCTGGCGCAACGCTTCGTCGCCGGGCTGGACGAGGTGCTGGCGCCGATCCTCAACGTCCTGGACTGCCTGCCCGCCTACTTCGACCCGGCCCTCGCCCCGGTCGACTTCACCCGCTGGCTGGCGGGCTGGGTCGGCGCGGAGACCGACGGCACGGAACCGGAGCCGAGACTGCGGGCCGCCGTCGCCGCGGCGGCCTATCTGCACCGGGTGCGCGGCACGCGCCGGGGCCTGTCGGAGGCCGTCCGGCTGGCGTTCGGCGTGGAACCGGAGATCTCCGAGAGCGGCGGCTCCGCGTGGAGCGCCCGCCCGCTCGGCCCGTTCCCCGGCGACCAACGCCCCCACCTGCACGTCACGCTCCGCCTGCCCGACCCCGGTCCGGCGGACCAGCACCGCCTCGACACCCTCGTGGCCGCCGCCCGCCCCGCCCACATGCCGTACACGGTCAAGGTGACCACCGCTGAAAGGACCCCGGAGAGATGACCACCCAGAACTGCGCCGACTGCGGCACGCGGGCCGAGCCCGGCCAGTCGTTCTGCGACGCCTGCGGCGCCGTACTGAGCTGGACGGACCGCTCCCCGGCAGCGGCAAGGGCAGGCACGACAACGGGAACCGGCTCGGCAGCCGGCACTGACGCGGGCACGGGCACGGGCACGGCGACCGCCCCCGCACCCGCCTCGGGATCGGGCGGAACTCAGGAACCCACACGGGAACCGTCGCCCGCCGCACCCCCGGAGGCGGCCACCCCCCAAACGAGCACCACACCCCCCGCCGGGGTGAACACACCGGCGGACGACGACGACAACTCGAACAACGAGGACACCACGGAAACTCCCCTCCCGGTCATCCCCCCGGAGCCCGGCACAGCCACCCCGACAGACACCACACAGCCGGCAGCCCCCACCGCACCAGTCACCACGCCCCCTCCCGCCGCCCCCACCGCCCCCACCATGGGCGACACGATGGCCGACCGAGCCCGCTCCCTCCTCGTCCCCGTCGCCGACGCGGAACCCCGTCCCGCCGCAGCCCCGTCCGTCGCCCCGGTCCTGCCGGGCAGGCCGGTCGCGGACCGGCCGCAGGTACGCGCGCCGGGCCCGGTCCAGGGCGAGCAGTACGGCGTCGCGTGCCCCTGGTGCGCGACCCCCAACAACCCCGACCGGCACTTCTGCGTCCGCTGCGCGATGCCGATGACCCTCGAGGACCGCTCCTCGATCCGCCTCCCGTGGTGGCGTCGCCTGTTCAACCGCAACGGCGCGACCCCCTGGGCCGGCGACCGCCCGCGCCTGCGCCGTACGTTCGACCGCATCGTGAGCTGGCTGATGGCCGCGGTCGTCCTCACCCTCCTGATCATCGCCGGGGTGAACACACCGGCCGCGATCCAGGCCACCCGCGACCACTTCGCCAAGCGCGCCCCGGTCAGCCCGGACTCGTTCGCGGCGTCGCGCTCCTTCCCGGGACACAAGCCGGACCTGGTCTTCGACAAGTACAACAACACCTGGTGGGGTCCCGGTATCGCGCAGTCCGGCGAGGGCCAGTGGATCGAGGCCCGCTTCGAGCAGCCGACCCGTCTGCTGGAGCTGCTCATCACGTCGGGCACGTCACCCAACGCCGACCAGCTCAACAAGTCGGCCCTCCCGCACCGCATCAAGGCGACGATCACCCTGAAGGACGGCAAGACGACGACCCGCCAGATCACCCTGGACCAGAGCGCGGGCAGCCAACGGCGCTCCTTCCGCGTCGGCGAGGTCACCAAGGTCCGCTTCACGATCGAGTCGTCGTACGCGGCGTCCGCGTCCAAGCAGGTGGCCATAGCCGAAATAGAGTTCTTCGGCCCGTCCACGGCCAACTCGTCCTGACCCTCACCACCCCAGCGGACCGCGGGTGATCGGAAGGGAAACCACCCTCCCGATCACCCGCGCACCGGGCGCGAACGCGCAAACGACCCACGAACGACCCACGAACGACCCACAAACGACCCACAAACGGCCATGCAAAACAAAACGAGTCCCACCCCGTCTGACACGGGAGGGGACTCGTTTCGATGGAGCGCCGGGCAGGCCTTGCACCTGCATCTCCCCGCAGGAAGCGGGGCGTCTTTCCTTGGACCACCAACGCAGAGGTCGTTCACCGTTTTTCGTTCCCGGTGACCGGCTCGAGATCAACTTTACCCCACGCCAGAGGTCGCGCCAACCATGCTCATGATCAGCCTCAGGCGACGTCCTCGACCTTCAAATCCGTACCGACGACAAGGGTGATGACCCCCGCAGCCGCCGAACTGTCCGCCGTGGCAGCCAGGTTGGGCAGGCGGGAGGCGAGGACCGCGGCCTTGGTGTCGAGGCCTGCCGGGTAGGTGACGGTCGACTTGGCCACCGTGGCGGGCGCGTTGCCCGTGCCGGTGACGGTGTAGCCGGCTTCCTTCAGTTTCTCCGCGACAGCGGCGGCGCGACCCGGAACACCCGTGCCGTTGAGGACCTGGACGCGCACGCTCGACGCGAAGACGACGTTCTTCTTCGCCGCCTCCAACTGCGGTTTGGTGACCTCCTTGTCCTTGGCCAGGGAGGTGAACAGGTCGGTGGCCTGCGGGTACTGCCACACCACGTTGGCCTTGTCGGTGGGCTGGTCGGCCACCCGCCCGTAGTTGGGCACGGTGAGGAAGCTGAGCCGGTCGCTCGGGATGCCCTTGAGCTGGTCGGCGAGTCCGTACAGCGGCTGGATGCCCGCCATGTCGGGGTCGGTCGTCAGCGACTTGGTGATCGACTGCAGGAAGCCGTACATCGCGTCCGGGCTGGTCAGCTTGGCCTTGGCCTTCTTCGCCAGGGCGTCCATGAACTCCTGCTGGCGTCCGATGCGTCCGATGTCGGAGCCGTCGCCGACGCTGTAGCGGGCGCGGACGTAGCCGAGCGCCTTCTCGCCCTTGACGGTCTGGCAGCCGGCCGGCAGGTCGAGGTGGGCCTTCTCGTCGTGGATGGCCTGCGGCGGGCAGACCTCGATCCCGTCCAGCGCGTCGACCATGCCCTTGAAGCCGGAGAAGTCGACCGACATGAAGTGGTCGATGCGCAAACCGGTGTTGGCCTCGACGGTCTTGATGCTGCACGCGGCGGCCTCGGCGACCTTGCCGTTGCTGCCGCCGATCGCGAACGCCTCGTTGAGCTTGAAGTGGTGCGCGGCGGACGACTTGCCGTCCCCCTTCTCACAACTCGGTATCTCCACCCACGAGTCACGCGGGAAGGACACGACCGACGCCCACTGACGGTCGGCCGGTATGTGCAGCACCATCAGCGTGTCCGACTGCATGGTGGTCAGATCCTTGCCGTACTTGGCGTTCGCGCCGTCGCGGCTGTCGGAACCGACGATCATGATGTTCTTCGAGCCGGGACTGAGGTTGACGGGCCGATCCCCGCCCAACTTGTCGTCCACGGCAGCGGAGTTGATGTTGTCGTTGAGGTCGTTGTAGATCCACGCCCCGACCCCGCCGACGCCGAGGACGACGACAGCCGTCACACCGGCGCCCCAAACGACGACCCGCCCGCGCCGGGTGAGCCGCGTACCACCGCCGCCACCGCGGCCGCCGGCGCCAGGCCTACCCCTGTCCGCAGGGGCAAGCTCCTGACCGTTCAACCAGCCGGACGCCTCCACCGAAGCACGCCCACGCCTTCTCGTCCCACTCACCGGCGCTCGCCTCCGCCTCGGCCGTTGTCACCCCGTACACCGTGCTCGGATCGCCGGCGTTGGTCACCGCCGAACGTCGGAACCCTACACGCGAGTAGGAATACGTCCGAAAGACCCGAGCGACTCAGGAGACGTACCCCGGCACACAAAAGGTTGCCCCCACACGCCCCCGAACCGCTCTCGCACGCCCTCCGTTCACCCCACGTCGAAGCACGGGTCCCGCCCGCGCGGCGGCAAGGATCGACGAACACGCCTGCCCCACCCGTTCGTCGAAAGGTCCCCGCCCCCATGGCCGCCCCCACCTCTCCCACCCCCCTCGACCACTCGGCCTCCGGTTACTCCCACACCCACGCCTACTGGCTCGCCGAGGCCGCCCGCGCCGCCTACAAGTCCCCGGCGGAGGCCGAAAGCCTGGCCCGCGACTGGGGCTTCGACCGCTTCCGGCACTTCTCCTCCCCGCACACCATGCCGTTCCCGATCGACGACACCCAGGCGTACGTCGCCGCGAGCGACCGCATGATCGTGGTGGCGTTCCGCGGCACCGAGCCGACGAACCTGCGCGACTGGCTCAGCGACGTCAACACGCCCCCCGTACCCGGCCCGGCGGGCAGGGGCTTCGTCCACTACGGCTTCCACCGCGCGCTCGACGTCGTCCACCCGCAAGTCCGCGACACGGTCGGCGAGTTCAAGGACGACGGGCAGACGGTCTGGTTCACCGGCCACAGCCTCGGCGGAGCCCTCGCCATGCTGTCGGGTGCGCGCATGCACTTCGAGGCCCCGAAGCTCGTCCCGCACGGCGTCTACACCTACGGCCAGCCCCGCACCTGCGACCGCCTCCTGGCCACCGCCTACGACGAGGCCCTCAAGGGCCGCACGTTCCGCTTCGTCAACAACAACGACATCGTGCCCCAGGTCCCGCCGGCCCCTGCCTTCCACCACGTCGACGCCGTACGGTACTTCGACGCCACCGGCACACTGCACGACCGCATGCCCACGCTCAGCCTGCTGGCCGACAAGGTGAAGGGCGCGACCGCCGACCCCTTCGCCCCCGCCTCGGACGGCATCCGGGACCACTTCATCGACGCCTACGTGAACCTGCTGGCGAAGAACACGGGCTGAGGGTCCCGGCAGGGGGCGTGCATACGGCGCACGCATATGTCAGCGGCTGCTTCGGACGCCCCCCGCCAGGCATTGTCACGCCACGTACTACAACGAATACTCATAGTGACGTCTCAAGTGGCACCGTCTCTATGGAGGGTTGTGGCGTATGGGCTTCCAGCAGGGCTCAGTAGATGGATCACCGGAGAACCCGAGCCGCCGGGCCTGGCTGACCCGGGCGCTCGTGGTGACGGCGGGCGCGGCCGGTGTCGCGACGGCGGCCGGCTCGTTCGCCGCGCCGGCGATGGCCACGGCCGGGGCACAGGCGTCGGCCCGGCGGGCCAGTCAGGCGGACTGGCGGTTCTGCACCAAGTGCTACGGGCTGTTCTTCCGCGGCTACCCGGCGGACGGCGCCTGCCCCGCGGGCGGCGGTCACGACTCGAACGGGTACAACTTCAACCTCCCGCACGACGTGCCGCCGACCGCGACCGCCCAGCGCGACTGGCGGTTCTGCGACAAGTGCTTCGGCATGTTCTTCTACGGCTACCCCACCAACGGCACCTGCCCCACAGGCGGCGGGCACCGCAAGGCCGTCGGCGACTACGACTTCGTCCTGCCGCACGACATCCCCCCGACCGCCACCTCCCAGCGGAACTGGCGGTTCTGCGACAAGTGCTTCGGCATGTTCTTCTACGGCTACCCCACCAACGGCGTCTGCCCGGCGGGCACCGTGCACCACATGGCCGGGTACGACTTCGTCCTGCCCCACCTCTAGGACGCCCGCCGAGCAGGTCGCGCCGCCTATGCCGAAAGGCAAGGCCGGGGCACGTCGGCGGTGGATGCCAGGACGGCGTCGCTCGTCCTGGCACGGCCACCGCCAACGCCCCGTCGGTCAGGGTGAGTTACGGCGCGTTGATCAGGTCCACCGGCGGGACGGACACCGTGCGGGCGCCCTCGGTGCCGCCCAGGACGACCTTGCGCAGGGAGACGTTGTTCTTGGTGTTGGTCTCCTGCAGTCGGTTCGCCGGGTTGGCGACGACCTGGATGTAGTAAGTCCCGTTCGGCAGGCCGGTGATGTCGAAGGACTGACCGGGACGGTACTGGGTGTACGTGTCGCCGGAGCCGACGTCGAGGACCTCGCGCACGGAGATGGAGTTCTGCTGGCCGCAGGCGGTGGACAGGTCGGTGTTGTTCGGGTGCCAGTTGGCGTTCTTCACGGTGTAGTCGATCGCGTCCGTGTTGGCGAGGCAGAACGCTTCCTTGCCGCTCTTCACGATCTGGTGCTGGTCGGCGGCGAGCAGCCGGTAGCTGGCGAAGTCGGTGAAGTGCCAGTGCTCGTGGCCGACGCGCGGGTCCCACTCCATGGTGCCGGCGGGCGCGTAGCCGACCTGCTTGCCCTTGGCGTCGTAGAAGTACTGGTACGAGTCCATGAGTTCGGCGCCGGGCTTGCGGAAGCCGTCCACGACGAGGGGGGCGGGACCGGCGTTCCAGACGTTGGCGCTGAAGGCGAGGTAGTCCTTGCCGGGGACGTCGCCGTCCTCACCGTCGGTGACCGCGATGTCCCAGGCGGGCAGCGAACGCAGGTCCGGCTTGGGCACGTCGGCCGGGGCACCGGCCCGCCCGGTGGGCCGCTTGGCGGCGGCCTTCAGCGCGGGCGCGATCCGGGAGCCGTCGGTGTGCCCGGCGCCGTCACCCAGGTGATGGGCGAGACCACGGGCCTCCAGGGCGTGCGACAGCGCGGAGGGCGTGGGGGCATCGGCGCCACGAGCCCCGTAATGATGCCCACCGCCCATACCGTCCATGTCGGCCATGTCATGTGACCCGCCGTGGCCACTGGAGCGGGCGGTGAGCCCGACCCCGCCGCCGCTTCCACCCTCACCGCCGCCCTCACCGTCGGTGATCTCCCGGACGGTGAGTTTGATGGTCGGCTGGTCGTTGGGGATGCCGAACAGGTCGCGGTACTTCTTCGCCACCGCCACCTTGACGGTGTACTCACCGACGGCCAGATCGAGCGGCTTGTCGTAGTCGAAGGCGGAGGTGTTGGTCGCCCAGCCCTTCTCGACGCCCCAGACGGAGCCGAGCGTGAAGGGGTTGGTGGAGCAGCTCTCCGGGTAGTGCGAGGTGGCCGGCGCGTCAGGGCGCAGTCGGCCGGAGGCGTTGTTCGGGCAGAAGTTGCTCTTGGACTTCTGCACCTCCGCCCCGGCCGCGTTCCTGATGGAGACCTCCAGGAAGTCCGGGAGGCCGCCGAAGTCCTTCACGAGCCCGGCCGGCAACGTCTTCGTCGTCACCTTCGACCCGTTGCGCAGGATCTGCTGGGCGACGATCGGGTCCTTGTACGACTTGCGGGTCACCTTCAGTTCCAACGGAGCGTTGTCGACGGTGAGGTACGTACCGAGGTCGAGGTAGACCCCGGAGCTTCCCCCCTCCCCCGAGTACCGGTCGGCGGTGACGGCCTTCGACGCGGCGACGAGCTTGAGCTTCGGCGTACCGGCCGGGCTCGCGGGCGCGGCACCGGCGCCGGGAGCGGCCCCGGCGACGGCGACGACGGTGAGCGCGGCCCCCGCGGCGAACGCCGCACGCTGAAGGCCCTTGCGGTGGTGCTGTCTGGTCATCGGTTCCTCGTCTGCGAGTGCCTGGTCAGTGGCATCGGACTGGACAACCCACGAGCCGGCCGTAGTACCGCGGTACTGCACGCTGTCGCGGTACCGCGGGCGCACCCCACGCGCCCGCGGCCACACCTGTGAGCACCCTTTGAGAGGCCCAAACGCCCACCCAGGGTTGCCTGCCGTAAAGGAACTGCCAAAAAGATCAACAGGATTTCGCAAGGAACCGCAGCTCAAGCCGGGTGCAGAAGCGCGAAGTTCACCCGCCCGAGTGAGACCCCCGCCAGACCGCGCGAGGCCCGGCGCGATGAGGATTCGTCGGTCAGAGGCCGTACCGGCTCTTCAGGTGGCGCCAGAAGTCGCGGAGCATCCACTTGTCGAAGTCGGTGATCTGGGTGGCGCTGCCCGCCTTCATCAGGAAGCAGCACTGGCCGGTCGGGGTCCAGTCGTAGAAGTCGTCGAGGCCGAAGGTGTGGCCGACTTCATGCAGGTAGATGTGGATGTTCTCCTGGTTCAGGACGGACGTGAAGTACTCCTGTCCGACCCGCTGGCCCCAGTCGCCGCCGGCGCCGCCGCCGAAGCCCTTGGTGAGCCAGAGGGACTGGTCGTAGTGGCGGGCGGTGCCGCCGGGGCACTTCGAGTAGTTGCCGTCCTGGTGGAAGAAGCGGCCGCAGTCGGGGGCGCACTGCGGGGCGCCGTCCTCGTCGAGGACGCCGGAGTAGATGTCGACGGAGTTGTCGGTCCACTGGAGGGTGGAGCGGTTCTTCACCGCCCAGCCGACGATGTTGACCGGGACGGTGACGTAGGGCCAGTTGTTGTAGCCCCGGCCGTTCTCCACCTGCGCGGCCATCCACTTGGCGAACTGCTTCTTCAGCGCCGCGTGGACCTGGTCGCGCAGGGTGGCGCTGACGGGCGCGTCGGACTCCCAGCGGACGCAGTAGTTGATGCTCCCCTTGTTGGCCATGACCTGGTCCCAGCCGTAGTTACGGAAGCCGTAGAGGTCGGGGTAGGTCGTCGAGACGTGGTTCCAGACCTCGTTCACCGGCTGTACGAGGTTGGCGGGCGGGTTCCACTCGTCGGCGGCGGCGGCACGCGGGGCCGCGACACCGGTCGCGTGGAAGAGCAGCGCGGCGAGCGCCGCGAGAACGGTGAACAGTCGCGCCAGCGACCGCGTGGAGTGTGGGGCGGGGGGCCGTAACGGATGCCTGTGCAAGGTGAACTCCTCGTGGGGGGGGGAACGGGATTCACGTGCATTCTCGGTTGCTCTCGGTCGTACTCGGTTGCTCTTGGTCCTACTCGGTCGTACTCGGTCGTTCAGCGGTACGTCGCCGCAGCACCGCCGAAGGTTGCCGTGCGAGCGCGTCATCATGAGCCGGTGTCCGCCTCTTCGCGCGTCCTCCGGGTTCTGCCGAGCCCGCTGCTCGCCGCCCTCGCCGCCCTTGTTCTGCTCGTCGGGCCCGCCTGTGTTCCCGTCGGGCGGGGGGTCGGGGGGCCGGCCGGGGCGTTCGGGGCGTATGTGGGGTACGACAGTGCCGGGGTGCGGCGGATCGCGGGGCTGGACGGGTGGCTGGGGGCGGCGACGCCCCGGGTCGGGCGCGCGTATCTGCCGGGGGACCGGTGGAGCAACATCGAGGGGGCGCCCGGGTATCTGGAGTACTGGGCGCGGTGGCGCGGGCAGCGCGCCGACCGGATGTTCGTCCTCAACGTGCCGATGCTGGAGCGGACCGAGGAGCACGTGTCCGACGCGGTCGTGCGGGCGGAACTGCGCAAGGGGGCGCGCGGCGACTACGACGGCCACTTCCGGGCGCTGGCCCGGCGGCTCGTCGCGCTCGGGGTGCCCGATGCCGTGCTGGTGGTGGGGTGGGAGATGAACGGGATCACCTACACCCACCGCTGCGGCCCCGACCCGGGGGCGTGGAAGCGGTACTGGGCCCGGATCGTCGAGGTCATGCGTTCCGTGGACGGCGGGCTGTCGGAGCCTGGCCGGCAGCGGTTCCGGTTCGAGTTCGCGCCCAGTCGGGGGCGGGACGCCGTCCCGTGGACCGCGTGCTATCCCGGCGACCGGTACGTCGACGTCGTCGGCATGGACGCCTACGACCAGCCGCACGGCATGTCCTTCGCGGAGCAGGTCGCCGAGCCGTACGGCCTCGCCGCGCAGGTGCGGTTCGCGCGGGCGCACGGCAAGCCGGTCGCGTACCCCGAGTGGGGGCTGTACCGCAACGGCGACAACCCGGCGTACATGCGCGGCATGCTCGACTGGTTCGCCGAGCACCGGCCGCTGTACCAGACCATCAGCGACTACTGCCCGCACGGCGTGTGGCGGTGCACCGCAAACCCCCGGTCGTCCGCCGTCTACCGCGCCCTGCTCGCGGGGCCTCCGCCGTACGGGTGAACCCTGACGCCGCTCCGGGCGCGTACCCGCCCCGCGCGCCCCGCCCGGCCCGATGATCACACGATGGGACGAGAACACCACGCGCGCCTCCGTGCCGCGACCGGGGCGACCGCCTTCCTCGCCCTCGCCTTCGCCTTCGCCCTGCTCCTCCTCACCTCCGTACCCGCCGGAGCCGGCAGCGACGGGAGCGACAGGGGTGACGGGAGTGACGGGTGGCGTACGGCCGCCTCCCGCGCCGTGCGCGCGCACGAGCAGGCCCGCGCGCAGGTCGACCGGCTCCGGGAGGCCGACGCCCGCCCCACCCGCATCAAGGACGCCGAACGCCGTCGCAAGACGCTCCGCTCCGACCTGTGGGACCGGCTGTGGGCGGCGGAGCGGGCCTCCGGCGACCCGGTCGCCGTCGACCCGTCCGGGCGCGACGGCCACTGCCCGTTCGGGAACCGCAGCCGCCCGCCGGCCACCGGCGACGAGCAGCGCACCCGGCCCTGGACCACCCCGACCCGCGGCTACCGCCTCACCGCCGGCTACGCCGCCAAGGGCTCCCGCTGGGCCCACCGCCACACCGGCCAGGACTTCGCCGTGGACTCCGGTACCCCGGTGTACGCCGTCGGAGCGGGCACCGTCCACGCGACGACCTGCGGCGACGGCTTCGGCAACCAGGTCCTGATCCGGCACGGCGACGGCTACTTCACGCAGTACGCCCACCTGTCGCGCATCGACGTGCGCAAGGGCACGCGCGTGACGGCCGGGCAGCGCATCGGCCTGTCCGGCACGTCCGGCAACGTCACCGGCCCGCACCTGCACTTCGAGGTCCGGATCACGCCCTACATCGGCTCCGCGGTCGCACCCCTGCCCTGGCTGCGCCGCAAGGCCGTGGACGCCACCGCCGCCGCGCCCTGAACCGAACCGGTCGTACGGCCGTGCATCGGGGCTGCCCCGCCGACCTGGGGCAGCCCCGAGTGCCGCCGGGGGGAGGCTCGGTACCGGACGTCTTGCCATGACGGCCGTAGGGGACCGGCCTGTCGACCCCGGCACGTCCGTCCCCCGGGCGGCACCTCCAGGCTGCCGTGCCCGGGGCGACGGCGCACGTCGATGCCGACAAGATCCGTACACCTACCCGTACGGGACACCCCGGCCCGCCTTACCTACGCCCCCGACATCCCCTACGTTCCCTAGGTCCCCTACGTGCCTTAGGGCCCTTAGGACGTCGTAGGGATCTCGGTTCCCGGGATCTGCGTGCGCGAGGTGATCCTCAGCTTGGCGAGGATGTGTTCGACGTGGGCGTCGACCGTCCGTTTGGAGATGACGAGCCGCTCGGCGATCTCCCGGTTCGACAGCCCCCGCGCGACCAGCCCGGCGACCTCCCGCTCCCGCCGCGTGAGCACGTCCAGGGACCGGGGCTCGGACGCCGCCCGGGGCGCGGGCGGCACCACCCGCGCCACCAGCGCCGGACTCGCCGGGCGCGCGGCCCCGCCCGGTGCCTCCGTGTCCGCCCGCACGGCCTCCAGCACCTCCTGCCCCGACATCCGCGCCCCCGTCTCCCGCCACCGCTCGACCCCCTCCCGGCCCAGCGCCGCCCGCACCGCCCGCTGCACCGCCTCCTGCTCCTCGACCAGCCGAGGCAGCAGCGCCATCGGGTCGCCGCCGAGCCGGCGCGCGTTCTCCGCGTACCCGAGCAGCCAGCAGGCCCGTACGTACCGTTCCCGCCGGGCCGCGTGCCAGGCCAGGCCGAGGCAGGCCAGCGCCGCGACCAGCACCTCGCCGATCTCGCTCGCGGCCTCCAGGCTGCGCCGCAGGCACTCCTCGCCCGCCGCGTCCCGGCCGGTGAGCATCAGGATGACGCCCCGGGTGGCCATCGTCGACGCGTACAACTGGCGTTCGCCCCGGCCCTCCAGGTACGCCAGGCCCGTCGCGCACAGCTCCAGCGCGCCGTCGGTGTCCCCGAACACGGCCCGCAGCAGCGCGGCCTCGTAGTGGACGACCCCGATGCCGAGCCCGTCACCCGACGCGATGATGCGCAGCCGGGCCGACTCCACCTGCGCGAGCCCCTCCTGCACGGCCCCGCCGAAGGCCTTCAACGCCCCGAGGTACGCCTCCGCGGACACCTCCACCCGGCTCTCGCCGACCCGCCGCGCCACCTCGTGGGCCTGCGGGAACCGCTCCAGCGCGGTGTCCATGTCCGCCGTCCACACCGCGAAGATGCCGGTCATGTGCAGCCCCCAGGCCCGCTCGGGGCAGTCCTGCGGTACGAGGTCCAGCGCCTTGTCGATCCAGTGCCGGCCCTCCGACAGCGTGCCCGCCGCCCGCCAGTAGGGGCCGAGCCGGGTCGCGAGCCACAGCGCGTCCACCGCCCGCCCCTCGGCCGCGCACCCGTACTCCAGGGCCGCCCGCACGTCGGCGGTCTCCTCCCGCACCGCCCGGTGCAGCACGACCTGCGCCGGACTCAGGAACTCGTCCCAGAACCGCCCCACCAGCCGCTCGTAGTAGGCGAAGTGCCGCTCCCGTACGGCGTCGTCGGCCCCCTTCGCGCCGGCCGGCCGCCCGGCGCCGTACTCGCGGATGGTGTCCAACAGGCGGTAACGGCAGCCGTCTTCCCCGATCCGTCGCACAACGGACTTGTCCACCAGCCCGATCAGCGCCTCCACGACCTCACCCGACGGCAACTCCCCGCCCCCGCAGACCAGTTCGGCCGCCGACAGGTCGAAGGAGCCCGCGAAGACGGACAACCGGGCCCACAGCAGCCGCTCGTGCGGGGTGCACAGGTCGTAGGACCAGTCGATGGCCGCGCGCAGGGTCTGGTGCCGGGTCAGGGCGGTGCGACGGCCGCCGGTGAGCACCTCGAACCGCTGGTCGAGCCGGGCGACCAACTCGGCGAGCGGCACCGCGCGCAGGCGTACGGCGGCGA
The DNA here is from genome assembly GCF_900110755.1 of Streptomyces sp. yr375. Lineage (GTDB taxonomy): Bacteria > Actinomycetota > Actinomycetes > Streptomycetales > Streptomycetaceae > Streptomyces. The sequence continues at coordinate 4,108 of NZ_FOFF01000044.1, read as the reverse complement.
GTTCGAGGGCTAGGGGCATGCCGTCGAGCCGGTCGACGAGCGCGCGGGTCCGCTCCCGGTCCCGGTCCGTGACGGCGTTCCCGCCGGTGACGGCCGCGGCCCGCTGAAGGAAGAGGCTGACGGCGTCGTCCCTGGTCAGCGGGTCGATCGGAACGCAGTGCTCGCCGGGGACGTCGAGCGGCTGACGGCTGGTGGCGAGCACGGTCAGCCCGGGTGCCTCGCGCAGCAGGATGTCGCAGAGCAGCGCGCACGCGTCGACCAGGTGCTCGCAGGTGTCCAGCACCAGCAGCAGGCGGCGCTCCCGCAGGTGCGCGACGACGGCGTCCAGCGGCGTCATCCCGGGCTGCTCGGGAAGTTCCAGCACCCCGGCGAGGGTCGCCGGCACCAACTCCGGGTCGTGCAGCGCCGACAGCTCCACCAGCCGCACGCCGTCCGCGAACCGGGCCGCCGCCGCGCCCGCCGCCCGCAGCGCGGTACGGCTCTTGCCGACCCCGCCGGGGCCCACCAGCGTGACCAGCCTGAACCGCCCCAACGCCCCTTTGATCAGGGCGAGTTCGTCGACCCGCCCGACGAAACCGGTCATCTCCACAGGGAGTTGCCCACCCCGCCGCTGACCGAAGCCGAATCCCATGCCACCCCCGCGCGCGCTCTTCACCGGTCGACCATGACCCTCACAAGGCGGTCACACGACCGTAGTTACACGATCACCGAGCGCGCACGACACGAAGCGGCCTAGGTGTCACCCGGGACGGGGACGGGATTCACACACGCGCGCGAGGGGTGACGGACGGAGCGGGTGGGGAGGGCGGAGAGGGCGTGCGGGACGGGCGGTAGGTGGCCAGCGCCCAGATGACGAAGATGTCGATGGCGATCTGGACGACCGCCCAGACCGGCGCGTACGGCAGGAACAGGAACTGGAGGATCAGGCTGAGGGAGGCCAGCGCGATGCCACTGACCCGGGCCCACTCGCCCTTCCCGACCCCTTCACCCTTCTCGGTCCTCTCGGCCGCCTCGGGTACGGTGAGCAGCCGCCAGCCGGTCGCCGCCGCGACGGCCCCCACGATCAGCAGGACCCAGCCCCAGCCGGTGAGGTTCAACTCGTAGACGTAGCTGCCGACTTGGGCGTAGACGTCGTCCTGGGCGATCGCGGCGACGCCCTGGAAGACGGCGAGCACCCCGCTCACGAACATGAGCACCCCAGCGAAGAGGACACCCCCGACGGCCAGCCCACGACTACCCCCACCCCCACGACCGCCGCCGCTCGCCGACGGGGGCGGGGTCCGGCCGGGTGTGGCGGTGCCCTGGTGGGACGGGTCCCAGGTCATCGGCGGCCCCTGCGACGGCTGGGAGTGCGGCTGATCGCTCATGGCGCTGCCCCGTTTCTGTAGGTGCCGTGCTTCGACCATCCGTCCGGGTCAGGGCCGACACCACGGGGGTGCGCCGTACGGGTGAGCCGACCTGCGGACGGTGACGACCACCCCTTCCCCGGGGAAAGCCTGCGGGAATGCCTGCGGGAACGCACGGAAGCCCCGGGAACCACCAGGAGGAGACAAGATGCCGCGCACCAAGACCGTGCTGCTGCTGACCGCGGCGGCGATCTGCTGCGCCGCCGCGCTCACCGGCTGCTCGGACGACAACACGCCGTCGTCCGTGTCGTCGGCGGCCAGCAAGGCCGCCTCCGCCGCCGAGTCGCTGGGCGGGGCCGCCACCGCGGCGGCGTCCTCGCTCGCCTCGCAGGCGTCGTCGGCGTTCGCGTCGGCGACGGCGGAGGCGGGCGGCAAACTGGACGACATCAAGGGCGGTGTGGACGTCAAGGGCGACGTGAAGCTGGGGGCCGTGGGCAACGACTCGAACGGCGACACCGCGGTCCCGGTGACCGTGACCAACACCGCCGACTCGAAGAAGTCCTTCGCCGTCCAGGTCGACTTCACGGACTCCACGGGCAAGCGGCTCGACACGTCCGTCGTCACCGTCTCCGGCGTCGCGGCCGGCAAGACCGGCAAGGAGACCGCCCGCAGCAACCGCACCCTCTCCGGCACGGTGAAGGCGACGGTGGCCCGGGCCCTGCGGTACTGACGAACCGCCGGTCGGCAGCGCCGGTCGGCTCTGTCAGGCCATCCGGAACCCGGTCAGGCCATCCAGAAGAAGACGGCCGTCATCCGCTTCTCCTCCAGGGTCCGGCCGGAGTAATCCGTCGCGCTGTGGATGAGGTTGGCGTTGTAGAGCAGCAGCCGGTTGTACTTGTGGGGTACCCGTACGTCCTCCTCGAAGGCGTCCGGCGCGACGAACCGCGTGCCGAGCGCCTCGACGAGGTTGTTGTGCGGGGCCTGGACGACGTTGCCGCCGAGCCGCCCGCCGGGCAGGGACTGCCGGTAGAAGCTCGTCCCGCAGTCCTTGGGCACGGACGGGTTGAGGTACAGCACGGCGGCGTACCGGCACAGCGACCGCGAGTCGGAGTGCGGCCGGGGCGTGCTCTCCCCTTCGCCCACCACCTGGATGCAGTTGTGGTTGAGGGTGCCGCCGCCGGGGGCCTGCTGCACCCACAGCTTCTGCGCCCCGGTCGACTTCCTCACCAGCCGTTCCACGCGCCCGAGTTCACCCGGTTCCAGCCCCGGCATGGTGCGCAGTCCGGGCCAGCTCTCCGAGGTGTACGGGTATCCCTTGACCCAGTCGTCCTTGGCGAGGCAGCGCTCGCGGATCGCCGCGATCTCGGCCTCGGGGAAGACGTCGTCGACGACCCAGTAGTCGCGGCCCTTGGTGGGCTTGCGGTAGGGCAGGACGGGCAGCGTGGCGCCAGCCCTTACGGGGGCGGCAGCCCTTACGGGCTGGTGGGGCCGCTGTGGCATGGACATGCGGCGAATCTAGGTCGAAGGCTCGCCACGACTCGCCCGCGAAGTCCCCCGGAATGCCCCGGGAAGCGGTCAAGACTCCGTCAACCACGGCAAAGGGCCCGCCCCCGACAGGACGGGCCCGTTCGCGATGGTCAGCGCAGGAAGAGGACCGACCGCAGCTTGAGCCGGTCGGTGGCCGGGCGGCCGTGCGGGCGCAGCGACCACGAGTCGCCGTCGCACTCGGGCCCGGTGAACACGATCGCGGTCTCGTCGGTGTCGTTGTGCGGGGCGAAGGCGGGCTCGGAGGCGTCCGGGTCGGCGACTTCGGCGAGCGTGATGCACTCACCACTGGCCGGGTCGTGGAGGGTGACCGAGATCGGTTGCCCGTTCAGCCCGACGACCTTGTACCCGAAGTCGCCGGTCGCGGCGTGGGCGGGGGTGGCGAGGGCGGCGGTGAGGGCGAGGGCACCGCAGGCGGCGGCGACGGAGTGCCGGAGACGCACGAAATTTCTCGTTTCAGGAGGAGAGGCAGTTCCGCCTGCACCTTTGCCACCGGCGGCAACGCGTATGCGCAGATCAGAAGCGGGAAGGTTTCTCCGTCATCCGTTCGGACCAGCCCCCCTCTCCTACGCCGCCTACGCCGCCTTGAGCTCACACCACACCAACTTGCCCCGATGCCCCATCCGCGACAAGGGCTGCCAGTGCCAGAGATCGGAACAGGCCCGCACGATCGCCATCCCCCGACCGCCCTCACCGTCCCCGAGGTCCTCCAACCGGCGCGGAGGCTCGGGCGGTTCGGGATCGGCGTCCCAGGCCCCGATCTGCAGAACCCCGTCCCGGAAACGGAGGCGCAGGCAGGCGGGGCCCTTGGTGTGGAGTACGGCGTTGGTGACCAGCTCGGAGGCGAGGAGTTCGGCGGTGTCGAGGAGTCCGGCGAGGCCGTGGACGGTGAGGATCGGGCGGAGCGTGAGACGACAGACGGTGACGGCTCTGGGGTCGTGGGGGATGTAGAGGGAGTACTCCCAGGAGTCGGGGGCGGGGGTGAGGGCGGGAATGGGAGCGGTTTCGGGCATGGGGTAGCTCCAAGTAGGCAGTGGGGGGCGGTGGCAGTGCCGCAGCCGTCATGGCAGGACGGGGCGGTGCGCTTCCGCAGCGTGTGCGTCGCGTCACCGACGGTAGATCTAAATATAGAGACGCGGCAAGCGGATCCCGTAATCTGACGTCGAACGGGTCGCGCTCGTGGGCGCGTTGAACAGAGGAGCGGTCGAGAGCTTTGA
>NZ_FOFF01000063.1 GCF_900110755.1 Streptomyces sp. yr375 | reverse complement strand
GAGAAGACCAACGAGATCACGCGTTTCCAGCCCCTCCTGGACACGCTGCCCGACCTGTCCGGCATCGTCGTGACCAGCGATGCCATGCACACCCAGTACGACCACGCCACCTATCTGCGTGGGCGGGACGCCCACTACATCGTGATCGTCAAGCGCAACACGAACAGGCTCCGCCAGCAGTTGAAGGTCCTTCCCTGGAAGCAGATACCGCTCCAGGACCGGACACGCACGACTGGTCACGGACGCTCCGAGATCCGCAGGCTGAAGGTCTGCACGGTCAACAGCCTGCTCTTCCCCGGCGCCCGTCAGGCTGTCCAGATCGTCCGGCGCCGTGTCCATCGCACGACTGGGAAGATCAGCCTCAAGACCGTCTACGCGGTCACCAGCCTCGCCGCGGAGCAGGCCCCACCCGCCCGGCTGGCCCAACTGGTCCGCGGGCACTGGACGGTCGAGGCCCTGCACCACGTCAGAGACGTCACCTTCACCGAGGACGCCTCCCAGCTGCGGACCGGGAACGCACCCCGGGCGATGGCGACCTGCAGAAACCTCGCGATCGGAGCCCTCCGCCTCGCCGGCGTCCGCAACATCGCCGCCAGCCTCCGCCGGACAGCCCGGGACCAAACTCGCGCCCTCACCCTTCTCGGCCTCACGTGATCAAAAAAGACGAGGCCCGACTACGCCGAAGCCCTGGCCGGGATCCTCTGCCAGAATCGCGTCTCGAATTACTTCGAAACTGGACTCCGCTTCTGGGTCACGTTCCATCATGCGCTCCCAGTAGTCGCCTGAAATCCATTCCCTCGGCCCGAGGCTCAAACCACCTCGCCGGTTGATCTCCACACTCCACTGGGAAGGGATAACGTCCGACACTTGATCGAAGTACTTCCCACTGTACAGGCCAGCGAGTTCACCCGGCGAGTCCTCGATTCGCAGCGAGGAAGAACCGTCGCTACTCACATGCAGTTCGAGCACGACGTACTCCTGGCCGGGGGTGAGGTGGTACCTGCCGTCAACGGGATTGGGCGGTGAATCCGGAGAGCCCAAATAGCGGACTCTCACTTTCTCGCCCCTCCACCCAGCTTGATCTTGTAGTCGTAGTAGTAGATTTCTTCGGTCACTTCATTCTTGTAGAAATGAACGTCGATCGTTCCCTCTCGGGCCGGAGTGTTGAGCCGCGGAGGGCCGTACTTACCCCACTGCTGCGCACCGCCGTGCGCCTCGAAGTATTTCTGTGGCACTAATTGCCGCCGCATCAGCCTCGTACTCTAGTTGTTGCGCCAACCGGACTCCATTGGCAGTGGTTTAGTACACGAGAAGGGCGAGCTACCAAACGACAGGCAATCTCTGTAAACCGCGCTTATGGAACGATGGCCACCAGTTCAATTGGTCGGCTGGAACAGCCAGTTTCAGGCCCGGGAAGCGGTGAATCAGGCTGGTGATAGCGATCTCGGCTTCAAGGCGTGCAAGCGGCGCCCCGAGGCAATAGTGGATCCCGTGCCCGAAGGCCAGATGTGCAGGTCTACGGGCCGGGTCGAATCGGCGAGGGGACGGGAACTCTCGCTCGTCGCGGTTCGCCGAGGCGATTGAAACCCAGACGCGGCTTCCCGCTGGTATGTCGACTCCCCCGATGTCGAGATCTTCAAGAGCGAATCGTCGTACGCCCAGCGGGAAGGGGGAATTCCATCGCAGAGTCTCCTCGACGAGCGCGTGGACGGAGGTCCTGCCGTCGCGGACGGCGCTGATCTGGTCCGGGTGAAGCAGTAGTCCGAGGATCGCGTTGCCGATGAGGTGGACGGCGTTGTCGTAGCCGGCGAAGAGGATGAGGAAGGCCATCGATACGAGTTCGGACTCGGTGAGGCTGTCACTTTCGTACCGGGCCTGGATCATCGCGGTCAGCAGGTCGTCCGTCGGGTGACTGCGCTTGTCGGCGATGACACCGAGGAGGAAGCGATGCATCCTCCGCATTGCTGCTCGTGAATCCTCGGCTGCACCGGGTTCGGGTGAGAGCAGCGTGTCGGTCCATGCCCGGAAGTCTCGGCGGGCTTCGGCGTGGATCCCGAGCAATTCGCAGATGACGTCCATCGGCAGCGGGTTCGCCAACGCTTGCACGAGGTCGGAGGATGAAGCCCCGGCCACAGCTTCGAGGAGGTCGTCCGTCGTGGCCTGTATTTTCCCACGAAGGATTTCCGTTCGGCGGGGTGTGAAGGCTTTGGAGACGAGGCGGCGTAAGCGTGTGTGGTCGGGCGCATCCAAGTTGAGCAGATGCGCGTCGAGTTCGGGCGGCATGGAGGGCTTGTACGCTCCACTCGTTTGCGCGTTGGCCTTGTTCAGTGACAGTCGGGGGTCGGTGAGGGCCGCCCGGACATCCGGGTAACGGGTGACCAGCCACACTGGCTCACCACTGGGGGTTGAGGTGCGGTGGACGGGCGCAGCAGCGCGCAGCCTCGCATAGCCGGTGTGCGGGTCTGCGACAAGGGTGCTGTCGAACAGGGAGGGCGCGGCGGAGGCGATGTCGCCCTCGTTGCTCATGCGTCGATTGCTTTCCGCTTGAGGCGTTCCAGAACGGCGGGGACAATGGGTGAAGCATGAAAGGCCGTTGCCACCTCGGTGAGCCAGGCCTCCTCGTCTTCGAAACGGCCGTCCGGGCCGTGCGGCTCCTCGTTCCCATCGGCCGGAGCCTCCTGTCCGGATGCGCGGGCCCGCAGGGCGACCGCGATCTGCGTGGCCTCGCTGACCGCCTCGATCGCGTCTTGTGTGTGTCCCCGCGCCGACGCCAGGTCCTGGACGATGTCGGTGATCGTGGGATCGTAGTAGGGCCGCAGCCTCATCGTGCCGTCGAGTATCTCGATCGCTTGCCTGCCGAGGAAGAAATCAAGCTCCTTGGCGAGCCCTTTCTGTGAGGCCGGCGGTGGTTCGAGCACGATTCCCGGAAACTCCCGGGTCACGGCCTCCCATAGGGGGGAGCGGCGACGGAAGGTTCGGTAGCCGGAAACCCATGCCCTGGTTCTGCTGAGCCCAACCCCCCAAGCCGGCATGGTGAATCCGATGGCGAACAGCGAGGCGGCGAGGCTGGCGGACATGGGGGCGACGGCGGTGTTGACGACGTCAAGGGGCGAGGTGCCGACCAGATCCCATATGTGGGAGATGCCCTTGGGCAGGGAGTAGCCCAAGCCGAAGACAGCGCCGACGGTGACGACACGCAGCCCACGGCGCAGCCATGGCTTCCCCACGACCTTGGAGTACTGCCAGCACAAGCGGATGAGACCGATCATGCTGACCGTGAAAAGGAGCTGATAGACAATCAGGAACTGGGAGATGTACGGGGTCTCCGCGTAGTACACGTCGAAGTCGATCGGGTGCTCGGCATCGTCGACGGTGCCCAGGAAGAACAGGACAGCCATGGCAACGATCGTGGCCACCGCGTACCCGACGAGCAGCCGGTGGCGCAGCCGTGTCCGGGATTCGGCGGACGACCAGTTGACGAGGAGCGCGAGAAACGAGCTGGTGCAGATGGCCACAGAGATGTAGATGATCAGCGTGGCGAGGTTGGGGAAACCGAGCAGGGCATCGACGCGTACGTACACCGCCGGCGAGGCGAATCCGAATGGGGCGGCGAACGCGGCGATGGCCAGACACAGCAGCTGGAGCTCTCTGTTGCGCCAGTCCCGGGCGAGGTCCTTGAGCTTGAAGAAGAAGGCGGACCAGGTAATCACCGAGAGTACGCCGTAGACGATGTTGAACAGCATGCGGCTACGCCCTTCGCGGGGCGCCGCGCGCCAACGAGCGCTCCAGGTGGCTGACAAGAGCAGTGACTTCCGAGGGCTTTCGGTCCGCCGACGGCTGGGGCGCCGCGCTTGATGCCTGTAAGGGGATCAGCGACGCGATGAGTTCGGCGGCCCGCTCCTCGTCCCGATCGTATTCGGTACGGCCGAGGACCAGGCGCACGAGTTCGGGATCAAGACTGGGCATGAGGAGCCGTGCGACCTCGTCCTGGTTCGCCGGCGTGGATTCGTGCCCGCACAGCATGTGTCCGATCTCGTGCAGCACGATATGCCGCTGATGCCGCGCAGTGGTGCTCTGGTGGTACAGGACGTAATCGACTTCGCCGGTCGCCACCCATAAACCGCTCGGCCCCCCAGTGGCGTTGAGCGGCACCGGGAGAAGAGAGATCGGCTTCTGGCGCTGTCGCTCAAGCCTGTCGACCAGGACGTTGATGTCGAACGGGTCGGGGACATCGAGCTGGCGAACCACTTCGGCGCAGTAGCGACGCAGCTCTGCTTCGCCCATCCCCACTCCCATCACATGGCAAGCAGACCACTGCCACCGAGCGAAAACCATTCTCCCCGGCCCCTCTCCCTGGTGGTCCGAGCGACGACCTCAGCCAAGGAAGGGGCGGTTCCGGTTCAGCGACACAACGCACCCCAGACCGCTCCCACGGCACATCCAACACCACGCAACGACCACGCGTCCACAGGATCTTCACAAGGGTCGGCGCTCCGCGCCTCCCTCGCCCGTCGAGCCACCCGGCCGACGCTCCGTGGCACGGCCCGACAGCGGCTCGGCAGGCATCCGCTGACGCCTCCCGGCACTCTGCAGATGCTTGACGACGGGGAGGAGAGCGTTGAGCGAAGGCTCGTCCAGGTCGGCCACCATACGCAGGGTCAGCGAGCGCGTCCCTATACCCTGCAACATGCTCAGCATGGCAAGGTCCGCGGCGGTCTGGGGCGGGACCTCCTTGTCGACGAGGTAGGCCACGGGCACGCGAAAGAAGGCGGCGAGCGCGCCGAAGACCTCTTGCCCCACCGGATTACCGGTGCCATGACGGAGTCCTTCGATCTGCTGCTCCGTGACCGCGCCCCCCTGGGCGGTGATGAGGTCGGCCACCTCCTGGTTGCTGTACTCCGCGCGCCCCTTCGGGTGTACCAACCCGAACAGGTGATTGAGTCTCGCGGCTACCTGGGGCGCCGCGAGGCTGGGGGGCTCCGGCGCGGCCGGCTCACCACTTTCGCACCGGGCCACGGACCGTTCCTCGTCCAGGAAGTAACTCACCTTGCACGCGTAGACGTTGGCCAGGGCTCGGAGACTGTTGACGCTGGGGTTGGTCACCCTGCCCGTATGGATGCTGCGCGCGGTCTCGTGGTTCACCGTAGGGGCACCAGGGTGATCGGCAGCGTACTCCCGGCTGCGCTTGGAGATCTCGTGATACGCGGAAGGCCCGCGCCCGCCCGGGTACCGGTTGCGGATCAGCCAGTCCAAGCGCTCTGCGATCGTCCCCTCGCCTGCGGGCGGGTTGTCCAGCATCTATCCGGATCACTACTCCTGCACATGGACCGACGTCACCAAAGTCTAGCTGAGTAGACATTCCGCCATAGCGGGCACATACACCTATCACGCTTGACAGGATTCGGACTATTGGCTTCCATAGGCGAGCACATCGCGTCTACTGAACTAGACGACCGCTCATGGGAGTTACTCACCCTGTGCGCCACGGGGCCAGGGCCGGAACCAACACGCAAGAGGCAGCGCTGCCCGACCGAAGGAGCGGAGATCAGCCATTCCATCAAGTGAGACGTTAGCGGACGCTCGGGCGCAGTGAACCGTTCGATCCGGAGCGACCGTTGAGGCAGCCGCTCGGCGGCCGCAGTCGGAGCAGCGGTACGCCACCGATCCGCCGGGTCGTTCACAGCAGGTGCACGCGGTCCCGACCATCACCATCTCCGTGATCGCCATACCAGTCGACGACGCGCCCACCGATGACTGACACACGCCCGTCCGATTCCGGGCCCTGATCACGTTCGCCCCTCCCTCACTGTTCCGGACGACACGGCGCTCGTACGGACAGGGCCCCATGACAGCGCGTGTCACGACTCCGCGCGCTCCCACAGCCCACCGGTCCATCGAGGACCGCGATACCGCCAGGCAGATTCCGGTCCCGCGCCGACCACGCGGAGACCGGGCCCACGGGACTGCCTCGGTCACGACCGCGCGCCGGTAAGTCGACGATCTGGCGCGCGATTTTTTCGCACATCTGAACCATAGGGGGGAACAGCAGGATGTTATCTGTGTCTGGTGTCGCGAACGTCCACCGGCAGAGCGGAGAGACCACGAAACCGCTCTATGTCCAGATCAAGGTGAGACTCAGCGCAGACATAGCGTCCGGTCTGTATGCCCGGGGAGAGCAACTTCCCCCGGCGGACCGGCTCGGCAAGACATACGGGGCCAACAAGAACACCGTTCTACGGGCACTGCGGATGCTGCGGAGCGAGGGAATCATCGATTTCGGCCGTGGCCGCGGCCCCGTCGTCCTCCATTCCTCACACCCGATGAACATGGACGACATCTCCGTACAACTCCAGCAGGTCGTCAACCTGGCGGATGTCTCCGGGATTTCACGCACCGCCATCATCTCCGCCATCGAGCGGATGCCCCGTGTGGTGGCGCGCCACGGGCGGACGCACCGCGGTCCACTCCGCTCGCCGCAGGCCCGGCCAGCCCTGTGACACCAATGACGGATCAGCGTGGAGCCAATGAAGCTCATACGGAGAGTGAAGAAGAGCCTAGGAAAGCTAGGTCGATCCACTGCGCCGGATGCACCTGCCCCAGGGGGTAACGGCACTTCTTCACGCTGGTGACAGCCGTATCCGTGAACGCCGAGCGGCAGGCCGGCCGCGGCCACCCAAAGTGGTGGGACCGGACTGCTTCTTGATCGGTTCTCGGAGCGGGACGAGGATTCTCTCCGTGGGCGGCACTCGATTTCTCGAAATCGGATGCCGCCCTGTCAAGAATTCCTGTGAGAGAAGGGACAAGGATAATGACCAAGAAGGTCTACGAGGTTCCGGCGCTGTCCAAGGCCGGCGACTTCCGCAAGGACACCGGATTCCTGAAGCGCGGGCCGCACGAGCCCAAGGTCCGTCTGCCTCTGGGCCTGTAGTCCGATGACAGACCACGGCGAGGGATGGTTCACGCTGTTCCCGGACTGTGAGGCCGCCCTCGCCGTGGCCTCCCGCATGGTGACACGTGCTGCTCGAACCATCGCCCACCCCTCCGGAAACCCGTTTATTTTGGGCGACTGGCTCACCTCCGTCCAAGCCCGCAACGGACACGGCCTGTTCGTGGCGCTGATCGGGCACACGCCCGTCGGTCAACGCGAACTCGAAGCCCACATCGCCGACGTGAGGGACATCGACGCACTCGACCGCCTGACTGCGCGCCTGCCCGGCGACTTCCACGCCGTCGTGGAGGCACACGGCGAGATCCACGCCCGCGGCACGGCCGGCGGGCTGCGCCGCCTGTTCCACACCACCGTCGGCGAGGTCACCGTGTCCGCCAACCGCGCCGACACTCTGGCGCGGTTGCTCGACGCACCGCTGGACGAGGAGACGCTCGCCCTTCGTCTCCTGGATTTCGTACCCCATCCGCTGGGTGACGTGCCGCTGTGGCGCGGTGTGCACGCCGTCGTTCCCGGCGACCTCCTCCGGTTCGGCCGGGGCAGGACCGGGACGGTCCGCTGGTGGGAACCCCCTCATACCCATGTCCCGCTCGTCGAAGGTGCCGAGGCGCTGCGCGAGGCACTCGACGACGCCGTACGTTTCCGGGTAGCCGCAGCCGAAACGGTCAGCTGCGACCTGTCCGGCGGCCTGGACTCCACCACTGTCTGCGCCCTCGCCGCCCGAGCGAGCGGCAAGCCGCTGCCCGCACTCACCATGCCCAGCCGGGACATCGGTGACGACGACGTGCACTGGGCCCGGCTGGCCGCGTCCGAGATCGACGGCCTGGAACACATCCTGCTGGACATCGACGAGATCCCGCTGTTCTACAGCGGTCTGCTCGACGTCACCGGCCCCGTCGACGAACCGCTGCCCACGATCATCGACCAGCCCCGCCAACTGGTCGGCCACGACGCGCTCCTCGCCCGTGGCTCGCGGATGCACTTCACCGGCATGGGCGGCGACCACGTCCTGTGGGGGCACCCCGCTCACCACCGGGATCTGCTGACCGCCCGTCCGCTCAAGGCGCTGCGCAGCATCCGGGGTTACCGTGCCCAGAACCGCTGGTCGTTGCGGGAAACGCTGTCGGTGCTCACCGACCGGCGGCCGTACGGCCAGTGGCTGGCGGACGCCGCCGACCAGATCACCGCCCCCCGGCCGGCGCCGCACAGTCCGGACGTCTTCGCCTGGGACATCCCGCCGCGGTTGCCGACGTGGGTCACGCCCGACGCCGCCGACTCCGTACGCAGGAAGCTACGGGAGGCCGCGGCGGCGACCGAGCCTCGTGGCGCCACCCACGCACTGCACAACGAACTCCACACGCTTCACCACGGGACGCGCGCCACCCGCATCCTGCACCAGGTGGCAGAGCACAGCGGACTGCCGCTGGCCAGCCCGTTCCTGGACGACCGAGTCATCACGGCGTGCTGGTCCGTACGTTCCGAGGAACGCGCCACCCCTTGGGAGTTCAAGCCGCTGCTGAAGACCGCGATGCGCGGTCATGTGCCCGACGCCCTGCTGCGGCGTACCACCAAGGGCGAGGCATCGGTCGACGCGGCCAACGGCCTGCGGGAGAACCGGGTGCGGTTGGCCGAACTGTGGCGGGAGTCGCACCTCGCCAAGGCCGGCCTCGTCGATGCCGAACGCCTCGTGGACATCACCCTCCGGCCCTCGTCGCCCGAACTGCGGCACGGCGGCCTCGACGCCACGCTCGCCTGCGAGATCTGGCTCCGCACCATCTGAAGGGGAACATCTCCATGCAATTGCGCGAGGACGTGTCCTTGGTCGACACGGACTACGGCAAGGTCCTGCTGAACGGCGGTACGGGCGAGTACTGGGAACTCAACCCGACCGGTGGTCTGATCCTGGCGGCCCTACTCGAAGGCAGTCCGACCGAGGAGATCATCGGCACACTGTGCGCCGAGTTCGAGGTTGACGAGGACCGCGCGGCGACCGACGTGGCCGCGCTGCTGTCCGCCCTGCGCGAGGCCCGGCTGGTGAGGGCATGAGCTTCCACCCGGTGCCGGAGACGCATACGGGAACGTCGTTCGGGCAACGCGCCCAGGCCCGTGTCGCCGTCGCCGTGGCGCGGCCGCTCCTGCTTCTCCCGCCAGCCCGCCTGGGCCGGCTGCTCCGCCGCATGGCGCGCGGAGCCCGCCCGGCCGGTCACGACAGAGCCCTTCGCGCCCGCCGAGCGGTCACCACCGTCAGCGCGGTGTGCGCCGGACGGGAGGGCTGTCTGCCTCGTTCCGTCGCCACGGCCCTGCTGTGCCGGGCCAGGGGAGAGTGGCCCACCTGGTGCGTCGGCGTCCGCAGCGCGCCGCCGTTCGGCGCCCACGCCTGGGTCGAGGCGGATGGCCGACTGGTGGGCGAGGAGCTGCCCCAGGGCTACTTCCAGGTGCTGATCGGTGTGAGCGCCGGGGCAGGGAAGAGGGGTCGCTCATGAGCGGCGACGTCAAGGCGACCGCTGCCGGGGGCACCGGGGCGGTCCAGGACCAGGCGGGGTCGGCCCAGGAGACCGACGGCCCACGCATCGGCGATCTGCTGCGCCTGCTGCGGGGCAGCGGCCGTACCGTTGTCGCGGCGCTCATGCTGACGGTCACGGGTACGGTGGTCGGCCTGTTCCAGCCGCTGCTGACCATGCGTCTGATCGACCGGGTCTCGGCCCACGAAGCCGTCGCTTCGCTCGTCGTGGCCCTGACCGCTCTCTTCCTCGCCCAGGCGGCGCTGGAGGCCGGCGGTCAGTACCTGCTGGACGTGACCGGCGAAAGCGTGGTCCGGCGGCTGCGGCGCCGGCTCGTCGAGCGACTGATGTTCGTCCGGATCCAGGAACTCGACGGCCGGCGGACCGGCGATCTGCTGTCACGGGTCGGGACCGACACCACCGTGCTGCGCGACATGGTGGCCGGCAGCTTCGTCCAACTCGTCACCGTAGGCGTCACCGGCGTCGGTGCCGCGGGGCTGATGCTCTGGATCGACCCGGTGATGTTTCTCATGGTCGCCGCGACACTTGTGGTCGCCGCCGTCCTCGTCGCCGGTGTGATGGCCGGCATCCGCAGCAGCACCGAGCAGGCCCTCGCCGGCGTCGGAGCGATGACCGCCGACCTCGAACGCGCGCTCGGCGGCATCAGGACAGTCCGTGCCGCCCGTGCCGAGCGCCGGGAGGCCGAACGCATCGGAGCGGACGTCGACACCGCCTACACCGCGGGACTGCGCTCCGCGCGGCTTGGCTCCGTCGTGGGACCGGCCATGGAGATCGCGGTCAACGGTTCGTTCCTCCTCGTCCTGTTGATCGGCGCGGTCCGTGTGTCGAACGGATCGATGAGCGTCAGCGAGCTTGTGGCGTTTCTCCTGTTCGCCACCTACCTCGTCATGCCGCTCGCGGGACTCTTCAACGCGCTCAGCCTCATCCAGCGCGGCCTGGGATCGCTCGGCCGGATCGAGGATGTCCTGGGATTGCCCGTGGAAGAGGTCACGCAGGCGCCGGCGACGCCACCCGCGGCTTCCTCATCGACGCTGCTCGATCTGCGGAACGTCACCTTCTCGTACGGTGAACGGCCCGTGCTGCGCGACGTCTCCTTCACGGTGCCGCGGACCGGCATCGTCGCGCTCGTGGGACGCTCCGGTGCCGGGAAGACCACCATCGTGTCGCTCGTGGAGAAGTTCTACAAGCCCGACGGCGGACACATCGCCTTCGACGGCACGGACATCCGCGATGTCGACCCGCGCGCACACCGTGCCCGGATCGGTCTCGTCGAGCAACACGCGCCCCTGCTGCACGGAACCCTGCGCGACAACCTGGTGTACGCGACTCCGGCGGCGGACGAGGAAATCATTCGCGAAACGCTGCGAATGGTCAACCTCGAAGAACTCGTCGAACGCCTTCCGGACGGGCTGCGGACAGAAGTCGGTGACCGCGGTTTCAATCTCTCCGGCGGAGAACGCCAACGAGTCGCCATTGCTCGCGCATTGCTGGGCCGACCGCATCTCCTACTGCTGGACGAACCCACATCGCAACTCGACCTCATCAACGAACGGGAAATCACCGAGATGTTACGGAAAATATCCCGGAAACACGCTCTGCTGGTGGTGGCCCATCGAATGTCGACGGTACGCGCGGCCGACCGGATCGTCGTCCTGGACGACGGCCGGGTCAGCGCCATGGGCACGCACGAACAATTGCTCACCGACGACCCGTTCTACCGACGGCTGACCACCGACCATTTCAACCCTGACGCGGACAGGAGCATGGCAGCACCGTGAGTGGCACCGGCGCACCCCCTTCCGGCTCCGCATGCGCGGAGCCGCACTGGAGACCGGCCCTGGACCGAGTGGGCCGGCTCACCCCCCGAGAGCAGGAGACCTTTCTTCTACTCGCCGAAGGACTGTCCAACGAGGCGATGGCGCAGCGCCTCCACGTGAGCGAGCGGACCGTACGTGCCCATGTGGCAGCCGTCATGGAGAAACTGGAACTCGATTCCCGCCTGACCGCCTGTCTGGCGTCGTACACATTCTTGACGGAAAGACGATCCGACGCCCGCCCGGGCGAGCTGGATAAATCCAGAAGCTGACTCCGGAAATATTGTCGTCACGGCCAATAGAAACTCCCTGACACGATTCGACATGATTCTTTGCACGCCGGAAAAACACCGGCGCTCCCGGCTGGCCTCACGGCCGGGAAAGGAATCACGAAAGGAAATGAAATGTCGGACCCATTCGACCTCGACGCCCGGATCTCCGCTCCCTCCGCCGGCCCCGCCGGCGAGCAGGCGCCCCCGCCGTCCATCTCGCAGATCGCGACCAAGACGGTCTGCACCAAGAGTGTCTGCCAGGTCACCAGCACCTGCGCCTGCACCTCGGTGTGCACGGTCTTCTGCTCGCCCGGTAAGTGATCTCGGGCTGAACGCCTGACGGGTGCCGCCGTGCCCGCGTCACGGCGGCACCCGTCATACAGAGCCCGAGAGACACGCCGAACAGACAGGGACAGACCATGCAACTCGCCCACCACGGTACGGGGACCAGGATCCGCGCGGCCGACCTCGGACTCGTGCACCGCGCACGGACGGCCGTCCAGCACGTCGTCGCACAGACGTCGACCACGGCTCAGGTCGACGACCTGGCGTTGCTCGCCGCCGAACAGAGTGACACGTCCGGCGGCTGGTACCCGCCCAGTGTCGCCCACGGGCAGGCGGGTACGGCGCTCCTGCACCTCTACGCCGCACGGGCGGGCATGGGCGACCTCGACACGACCTTCGCACACATGCGCGAGGCGGTTCTGTCCACCCAGGTCGAACCCCTCGACCACCATGGTCTGTTCGCCGGCACCAGCGGCCTCGCCCTCGCGCTCGCGGACGTCACCCGCGACGAGCCCCGCTTCCGCCCCAGCCTGGACCGGCTGTACGAACAACTCGCCGACCAGATCCTCGCCGCGCCACCGCGACAGACCGAGCGGGCCGTCAGCGACCTGGACTACGACCTCGTGACCGGAGCGGCCGGCACCCTCGTCCAGCTCAGCTCCCTCACCGAACCAACCGACCGGATCTCCGAGGCCGCCGGCGCACTCGTCGACTACCTGATCTGGCTCAGCCGACCTGCCGAGACCGCAGGCACACCGCACCGCTGGCTCATCACCCCGGCGTACTACCCGCCCGTCGCCGACTACCACGCCAAATACCCGCACGGCTACCTCAACCTGGGCCTGTCGCACGGAGTTCCGGGGGTGGCCGCCGCGCTCGCCGTCGCCTGGGAGGCTGGCCACCGCCGCCCGGGCCACCTGGAGGCCGTCGCCACCTTCATTCGCTGGATCCGGGCCCAGGCCGCCGTCGACGAGCACGGCCCCGTGTGGGGCGACGGCACGCCCGTCGACGAGCACGGTCAGGAGGTCACCTCCGGGTCCGGACACGATCGGGTCGCCTGGTGCTACGGCAGCGTGGGCGTCGCCGGCGCGCTCCTGACCATCGCCACGGCCACCGCGGACGAGGAACTGCACGCCACTGCCGTCGCGGCCTTCGACGCCGCACTGACCCGTGCTCGAGATCTCGCACCGCTGTCACCCACTCTCTGCCACGGCCTCGCCGGACTCGTCATGCTCGCCCTGGAGTTCGCGCCCTGGAGCGCGACCGCCCGCGACCGGCTGCCGGAGCTGGTCGGGCAGTTGCTCGACCGACACGATCCGGACCGCCCGCTCGGCTTCACGGACGTGCCCCGCCCCGGACAGGCCGTCGACGATCCGGGGCTCCTCACCGGGGCCACCGGCGTCGCCCTCACCCTGCTCGCCGCCATCGGCGAGGAGCGACCCCACTGGTTCCGCATCTTCCTCGCCCGGTGACGGCCATGTCCCCGTACGAGCCCGCCGGGTTCTTCCTCCTTCGCTCCCCTGTCCTGCCCGTGGACACCTATCTCGACATCATGGCCGACCCCGCCCGCACCCCGCAGGCCCTGGTCGACTTCGTCGGCCGTCCCGACATCGCCCGCGCTCTGCTCATCGCGAGCGAGGATCTGACCGGCGGTCTCGACCGGCTCGACAGCCTGAGCGAGAAGCGCACCCGGCGGCTGCACTCCCGGCTGCTGCGGTACGCGACGCGCATGGCGACTCGGCCCACGCCCTTCGGCGCGTTTTCCGGCGTGGCGATGGGAACGTTCGGACCCGGCTCGGAAGCCCGGCTCGGCCGGCCCCAGGAGCACCGAGTCCGCGTGCGCGCCGACATGGGCTGGCTGCTCGCCCTGATCGAGCGGCTGGAGACGGACCCCGCCCTACTGCGCCAACTCCACCTCGTCCTCAACCCCATGGCCCATCTCGCCGGCGACCGCGTCGTCCTGCCGCAGGCCGACAAGTACGGCCGACACGACGCGCGCACGGTGCGCGTCCGGGCCACCCCTGCCGTGGACCTGGTCATGCGGACGGCCGCCGTACCTGTCCCCTACGAGCGGCTCACGGCCGAACTGTCGACCGCCTTCCCGGAGGTGTCGCCGGAGTCCGTCGAGAGGCTGGTCCGCCAGCTGTGGGACCTCGGCTTCCTCACCGGCGACCTGCGGCCCCCGCAAACCGCGGAACGCCCTGAGCTGCACGTCCTGAAGAAACTCACCGGCGTCCCGGCCGCCACCGCCGCCGCCGAACAGCTGCGTGCGGTGGCCGACCTGGCCGACCGTGTCCACGACACCGAGTCGCTGCGGCGGCTGTCGGTCGCCCAGCGCGACCTGGTCCCCGAGCACACGGACCGGACCTACCAGGCCGACACCGCACTGGACCTGCGCGATCCGGTCCTGAACGAGTCGATCGCGCAGGAAGTCGCCGAAGCCGTGGGCGTCCTGGTCCGGCTCAGCGCAGCCCACGGCACGCGCACCCATCTGACCCGCTACCGCGAGGAGTTCACCGAGCGCTACGGCGCCGGGACACGCGTACCGGTCCTCAGCCTGCTCAGTCCCGACACCGGGCTGGACGCGCCGCCCACCTACACCAATCCGCCCCGCGGCATCGCGTTGCCTCCCGCGCCCGCCGAGGACACCTCCCGGCTGGACGGCGCGCTCGTCGAGTTCGCCCAGCAGGCGTGGTGGGACCGGGCCGTCGAGGTCGAGCTGACCGACGCCTGGCTGGACCGGCTCGCCCCGGCCCGCCCCGGGCCGGGGGACCCGCCACCCGCGCTAGAGGCGTACGTCCAGATCGATGCCTCGGACCGCAAGGCCCTGGACCGGGGCGAGTGGCGGGCGGTCCTGCGATCCGACAGCCTCGCCTACGGCGGACGCACCTTCGGACGCTTCGGCGACCTGCTCGGTGAGGCCGCCGGGGACCGGCTGCGCGACTATGCGCGGCGCGAGGAGGCACTCTTCCCCGATGTCGCCTACGCGGACCTGGCGTTCCTGCCGCCGTACGGCCGGGCGGCCAATGTGACACTGCGCCCCGCCATCCGGCCGTACGAGATTCCCGTCAACACGACGCCGTCGGTGGCCCCGGACCGGGTCGTCCCGCTGGACGACATCCTCGTGGGTGTCGCCGACGACCGGTTCCACCTCTGGTCCCGGCGACTGGACCGGGAGATCGTGGTCGCCCAGCACCACATGCTCAGCCCGACCCTCGCGCCGAATGTCGCGCGCTTCCTCATCGAAGTGTCTCAGGACGGCTGCATCCAGCCGACCGGATTCCACTGGGGGCCGGCCGAGGCGGCTCCGTTCCTGCCACGGGTGACCCGCGGCAGGGTGGTTCTGCGCCCCGCGCAATGGAGGCTCACCGCAGGCACCGCCGACGACCTCGACGGCTGGCGGGAGCGGTGGCGCGTACCCCGCCACGTCTACCTCGTCGAAGCCGACCAGCGGCTGTTGCTGGACCTCGACCACCCCGCCTGCCGAGTCGAACTCCGCGAGGAACTGGACAAGCAGCGCACCCTCGTCCTCCACGAGATGCTGCCGTCGTTCGACGGCATGTGGCTCCAGGACACCGTCGGCGACCGCTACGCGGCCGAGGTCGTCGTACCGGTCGTGCTCCGGGACGCAGTGCGCGCCACCCGCCGCTCCCTGCCGCGCGGCAGGCGGGAAGTCCCCGTGGAACGCCATCTACCGGGCGGCGAGTGGACCTTCCTCAAGGTCTACGCGGCACCCGAGCGGCAGGACGAGATCATCGCCGGCCCACTGCGCGACCTCGTCGCCGAACTGCGGCGACAGGGCCTGCTCGACCGCTGGTTCTACATCCGTTACGCCGACCCCTTTCCCCACCTGCGACTGCGGGTACGGGGGACGGACGCCGCCCGCGCTCTGACCCTCGTAACGACATGGGGCCGGAGCCTGGTCGGTCAGGGGCTTGCCAGGGACATCGAACTGGCCGGCTACGCACCGGAGATCGCCCGCTACGGGGGCCCGGAGGTCTTCGACGCCGCTGAGCTGATGTTCCAGGCCAGCAGCGAGACCACGGCGTCGCTGCTGGCTCGACGGCTCGACATCAGACCGAAGTTCCTCGCCGTCGCCGCCCTGGACACGCTGTACACGCAGTGGGGTGGCCGACCGTCCCTGCGCACTGGGCACATCATCGACCAGGACGATGTCCAGGTACGTGACACCCGGCAGCTGTTCCACGCGCACCGCGCCTACCTGTGCGAGCTTCTCAGCCCCTGGGATCGCGCCCCGCACGAGGAGGGCAGGAGCCACCGGCTGCTGCTCCATGAGATTTTCGCGGACCAGGCGTCCTCCGCCGGGCGGATGGCCGAGGCCGTACGCCAGGCGGAGCGGGACGAGGTGCTCGTCGGATCGGAGGACGGGATCCTTGCGAGCCTGGCCCATATGCAGATCAACCGCCTGTTGCCCATAGACCTGGACCGGGAGGCTCGCAGCCATGCCCTGTGGGCGCACGTACTGCGCGCGATCCGCGGCCGCGCCGCCGCGGCGGCCAGGGAGGAACGATGATCTGGCTCCGCGTCACCGTCCTGTTCTGGGGACTCAGCCCTCTGCGGGTATCGGGCTTCGCGGCCGTGTCCATATTTCTCGCCCTCGTCCCGGCCGCCCAGATCGGGCTCGTCGCTTCCGCGGTGCAGAGCGTGGCCGACGCCGTCGCCGGTGATGCCGACGCTGGGCGGTCTGCCCTCCTCTCGGGTGGCCTCCTGATGGCGGTGAGCCTCGCCAGCCACCTGCTGGGCACCTGCCTCCAATACCTCGACTCGCTCCTGCGGCTCGAACTCACCGCCCGCGTGGGCGAGTGGGTGATGCGCAAGGGCACGATGCTCGATCTGCAGCAGTATGAGGACGCGGCGGTCTACGACAACATGCAGCGCGCCTTCCAGGAGAGCAGCGGCGGCCGTGTCTATCAGGTGTTCACCCAACTCCTTGAGGTTGCACGGGAGTTGGTCACTCTGGTGACCGTCAGCGTGGTGCTGTTCTCCTGGAGTCCCTGGATCGCCCTGGCGATCCTGTTCTCGCCCGTCCCGTCGGTGATCTCATACATGTTCTTCAGCCACAAGGGCTACGAGATCGAGTATGAGCGGGCCTCCGACCGACGCCGCCTTTACTACTACCAGCACCTCACGACCAGCGACCATTCGTACAAGGAGATACGGCTCTTCCAACTGGGCCCGCACCTCCTGGACCTCTACACCCGCCTCGTGCGGACCTTCTTCGACACTGACCGGCGTCTGGCCCGTCGCCAGTCCCTGCTCGGTGGCGCCCTCGGCTTTCTCAGCGTCGCCGCCTCGTCGGGTGCCGTGTTGTGGGCCATCCACACCACCATCGACGCCGGCCGGATAGGGCAGCTCGCGGGCTACCTCCAGGCCGTCGGATCGATCCAGGTGTCCGCGCATGCCATGCTGCTCGGCATCGCCGCCCTGTACAAGGACAGCCTGTTCCTCGGCAACCTCTTCGATTTCTTCGCGCTGCCCGAACGGCAGCTCAAGGGCGGCACCAGGGCCTTCCCCGACAAGCTCCGCAAGGGCATCGAGTTCCGCGACGTACGCTTCGTCTACCCCGGAACCGATCGCGTCGTCCTGGACGGTGTCAGTTTCACCATCCCCGCAGGCCGGTGCGTTGCTCTGGTGGGGCAGAACGGCGCTGGCAAAACCACGCTCGTCAAACTCCTCACTCGCCTGTACGAGCCGAGCGGCGGGCGGATCCTCGTCGACGACGTGCCCATCGAGGAGTACGACATCGACGACCTGCAACGTCACATGGGCGTCATTTTCCAGGACTTCATCCGCTACGAGCTGCCGGTGCGCGACAACATCGGCTTCGGCCGGGTGGAGGCTCGTCAGGACACGGAGCGAGTCGCCGAGGCGGCACGTGCGGCCGGGGCCGAGGGCATCGTCGAGTCGTTGCCGCAGAAGTACGACACCATGCTCGGACGCCACTTCGAGGACGGTCACCAGCTCTCCGGCGGGCAGTGGCAGAAGATGGCGCTGAGCCGGGCGTTCATGCGACGCGCACCGGTCGTCGTTCTGGACGAGCCGACGGCCGCCATCGACGCCGAAGCGGAAGCGGAGATCTTCACCCGGTTGAAGGAAATCGCCCGCGGCGCCACGTCCCTGGTCATAGCCCACCGTTTCTCCACGGTCCGGATGGCGGATCACATCGTCGTGGTGGAGAACGGCAAGGTGATCGAGCACGGCGTGCACCAGGACCTCGTCCGGGCCGACGGTGTCTACGCCCGTCTCTTCCGTCTCCAGGCTTCGGGCTACCTGACCGAAGCCGTGTCCCCCTAGAGGTCGAGCGATGCGTGTGTCCGTCCTGTACCCCGTCATGCCGACGGATCCTCGATCGGTGGTTCCTTTCGCCGAGTTCGTTCGTGACGGGTGGGCCGCCCGTTTGTGGCAGGGCCAGTCCCTGAGCGCGGACACCCACCAGGTGTTCGCCTACCTCGCCGGAATGGGATATCGCGTACCGGTCGGGACCAGCGTCGTCCTGATGCCGCTTCGCCACCCCATGGACGCCGCGATCCAGTCCCGCTCCCTGGCCATGCTCACCGGACACCGCATGGTCCTGGGCCTAGGAGCGGCGACGCCGGACTTCGTCACCGGACTACACGGGAAGCCGTACGACAGCCCGCGTGACGCCTGCGCCGCCTACCTCGGTGAGGTCCGCCGTCTGCTGGACACCGAGCAGACACGGCCGACCAGTGACGACGGTGGTGCCGTCAGCCTGCCCGGCATGCCGCACCCGTACGTGGAGACCGGGCTCGGCGTACTCCGGCCCGCCCTCGCGCGCGCCGCCGGCCGCGTGGCTGACACAGCGATCAGTTGGATGACTCCGCCCGGTTACGTGCGCGACACGCTGCTGCCCGCCATGGCGAAAGGGGCGGCCGAGGCCAGTCGGCCGGTGCCGCGCATGGTCACGGTCGTGCACGCCGCCGTCGACCGCCCCCACCGCAACGCGTATCGGCTCGCCTACACGGCGGCCCGCGCCCACCTCGCCGGCCCGCACTACACCGACATGCTGCGCCGGGCAGGCCTGCGCGTGCACCACAGCCGACCGAACCTCGGCGCCCGTGCCCTGGTCGACTCGGGCACCTTCGTGCACGGCACGCCCGAGGAAATCGCCGTACAACTGGCCGAATACGGCCGGGCCGGCGTGGACGAAGTTGTCCTCAACCTCGCCGGCGTGTATTCCGAACATGGCCAACCGGACGCCGTGCAAGACCTCCAGGACATCCTCACCTCGTGCCGGGGCCTGGAGAACGGTCACCCGATCCGGTAGGGCATCCCGGACCCGCCATGCGCCGCTCAGCCGCCCGACGAGAAGAGACACCAAGTGCCCGACGACATCGCGCGCTGGCTGACCGAGCACGCCAGACCGCTCAGCACGCTGACACCGGGCGCTCCCGCCGACGACCTTGAACCGCTCGGCGACATCCTGCGCGGTGTGCGGATTGTCGGTCTCGGTGAATCCACCCACGGCACCAGCGAGTTCTTCCGGCTGAAGCACCGGATCATCGAGTTCCTGGTGCGGGAGGCGGGATTCGGCGTCCTCGCCATGGAGGCCAGCGAGTCAGCCGCCCACGCCCTGGACACGTACGTGCGGCACGGCACCGGCGACCCCGCACGGCTCGTCGCCAGGCTGGGATTCTGGACCTGGCGCACACAGGAGATGCTCGACCTCGTCGAGTGGCTGCGCAAGCACAACCGCGCTCTCCCCGAGGAACGGCGGGTCCGTTTCGTCGGCACGGACCCCCAGCGCAGCACCGACTCGGTCGAGGCGGTCGCCGCCTTCCTCCAGCGGGTCGCTCCCGAGCGGACGGAGGAGATACGTGAACTCGATGTACTGAAGCAAGCTCGACCGGCGTCCCAGCCCGACCCGCGACAAACGCTCATGCGCAGCGCCGAAGCACTCGCCGACTTCCTGGAGAGCCTCCGCGAGAAGTTGTCCCGGCACACCGCGGACGAGACGTCGGAACCGGCGGACGGCATCGACGAAGCCCTGGAACACGCACGGATCCTCGTGCGTGCCGCCGATCTGGTGACCCGCTCCCCGGACCCGCACTCCGGCACAGACAGCGTATTCGCCGTACGCGACCGCTACATGGCCGAGGCCGTGGCACGGCTCGTGGACGACAACCCCAAGGCGCGGGTCATGCTCTGGGCGCACAACGGACACATCGCGAAGAGCACATACGGCAAAAACGTGCCCGCGCTCGGCAGCGGGCTCCGCGAACGCTACGGCGACGCCTACTACGCGCTGGCCCTGCTCTTCGGTAAGGGCTCCTTCCTCGCACGACGCGGTGACGATTTCCAGGGCTCGCCGGTTCAGCATCACATCGGCACGGGATTCCGGTCCATTGAGGCACAGCTCGCCGACAGCGTCCTCGGTGACTACTACACCGACCTGCGAGTCGGCGGTACCTCACCCGAGGCCGCACAGTGGCTGTACGCCCCACATGCCCAGCGCGGTTTCGGTGCCAATGTGCCGCGATTCTTCTACCGCTTCCATGTGGCGCCGCTGGTGCCAGTGCAGGACTACGACGGCATCGCCTTCGTCGCCCGCTCAACCTGCTCGCACCTGCTGCCGCCGGAGGTGTGAGCAACGCCTTCACTCCTATGGCCACATGGCGAGCACGGCTTCAAGAGTCAACTTCCACATCGGCTCGGCTCCGGTGCCGAAGGCCGCAGCGAGCGCGTATCCGATGGCCGCGTCGCGGGGCTCCGGGGCGGCGTCCGGCTCCCATTCGGCCGTCACCTCCCCGTCTCCGGTCGACGTGAAGGCACCGATGACCACGCCGTCCCGTGACAGGCGGCTGCTGCCAAGGGAATCGGGCACCAACCGGTGCCCGGATCCCGTCTCCTCGGACCCGACGTCCACGCGGTAGGACCGGCGGGTCAGGAAACCCTTGGCAGGGCGCAGGGTCACGGCCGTGTCGTCGACCGTCATGATCAGGCACTGCGGGTCGCGCGTACCGATCGGCACATGGCTCTCCAGCGGTGTACCGGCGGCCCGCGTCATCTCGGCCCGCGGAAGACCACCGCCATCGACAACCAAAGCCCCGTTCTCATGGTCCAGTTCGATGCCGATCGAACCGAAGAGCGGATCGTCGGCGCACACTTGTGTGAACGAGTACATCAACAACTCCTTGCTTCGTGATCACCCTGTTGATCAATGTTCAGGCCAGCTTCCGGCAAGTCGTCGGACGTTGGGTGATTTTCCAGTCGGCAGGCCCTCGCCATGGGGAGCTGCCGCAGTGCGGCCAGTTTGTCTCTCTGCTCCGTCAACCGTCAGCTGCATGCCTCTCGACGACGCACGACCTCCGGCCAGCGCCGTCAGGGCCGCCGCACCCCTACAGGAGAGCGCCGTCCGGCTTGTAGTGGCATTTCCTGTGGAAGCTGGAGGCCTGAGGCGGAAGTACCCACCCATGCTGCGCTGGTTCCGCGCCGGTCCATGCTGAACGCGTACTCGCCAGGAACGCTGTGCCACAAGGGAACAACAGGCAGCAGTGCGGCCCACCAGCCGATCCTGACCCTGTGCCCCGATCGGCTACTGAGTGGGTTCACAGCTTGATCAACTCCAGGACCCGAGCTGGACGTGAGACCTATCGGCATCGGACAGTCCCACCGCTCGCGATCGCCCCATCGAAGACGATCGCACTTCACCCGTCGGTCCCGGGCCAGCGACAGCCCCCTGATGGAACGTCACGCACGCCTGTCCACCGGTTGTCCACCGAAACCGACCGCGTATGCCTGACCCGCCCCTCCTAAATGAGCAAAAGCCCAGCTCAGAGGCTCAAGCCGTCTACACGGTCACGGAAACCAAACCCCCGACCCACGCATTACGATGCACAGACCCCAGAGGCGCAACTTGGGTCGATTTCAAGGTCATCCGAAACAAGAAACCCCAGGTCAAAGGCTTGACCTGGGGTTCACCATGGAGCCGCCTTCGGGATTCGAACCCGAGACCTACGCATTACGAGACCATGAGCGATCGTGTTGCGTGGAGCCTCATCGTGCTACGTGGTGGCGTTTTTCCTGATCGGAGCAGGTGCAACAGGTTGACCCGTGTGGCATCGTGCTGCACCGTCCAAAGGCGTCTGCCCACGGGCTGTCCACCGGTGGGCCTGTCACCGGCCCACCAGCGAGACCGCCGCTGGGCTGCCAGCGGTGCTGCCGACCGGCCGGAGAGACGAGCCGAGGTCACTGTCGGACCTCTACAAGCCATCCGCCAGTGGGTTCCTCCACGGATGCCTGCCTGGTAGCACCTCAACCCCAGCCGCTACCTGCCCGGCCCTGGCGCGGATGTGTTCCGCCGGGGTTGCCGTCGGGGTGCTGGTTGATCCAGCCCAGGCCGCCGATGTCGAGTCGGTGCCGGGCGCGGGTGACGGCGACGTAGGCGAGCCGGGCTTCGGCGACATCGACCTTCACGAGAACCGACCCTGTCATGCCGCACGTCTTGATCTACGGTGCCATCAGTCACCCACGACGGGGAGGGCCCGTGGAGCAGACAAGTACAGCGCTCGCCGAGCGAATTGCCGAGCGGAGAAGGGGAGTCGGTGACCCTCGGGCGCTGGTCGGTGAGATGCGGCGTTCGGTCCTTCTGGTGCCGGTGGCCGCCGGAGGTCTGTGGTCGGCGTGGTCGGGCGGGGTGCGGTGGATCTGCGGGTTCACCGACGAGGCCGCGCTGGCCCGGTTCGCCCTGCATCACGGATCCGGTGATCAGCCCATGGACTACGCGGCGCTGCTGGGCGCGCGCATCGTCGACGAGGTCGTGCCGTCCCTGGACGAGCCCGCCGGTCTCGCCGTGGACATCGCCACCGAGGACGGGTCGATGTTCTTCCCGCCGGTCGTCGGTGTCGTTCCGGAGGCGGTCGCCGTCGACGCCGGTGCGAGGGAGGGACACGGTCATGGGTGATGAAGGAAAGGACCTTCAGTTCGGCAGGGAAGCCGTCGCCAAATTCACCCAGGGCGTGGGCGCGACCATCGACGAGCTCGGTGAACTCGGCGGCGCCACCGGGTCGGTGATGGGAAAGGGCTTCTCGGGGCTGTCCATGACAGGGATGGAGGCCGGGCACCACGGCCTCTCGGTCGACTTCGAGGACTTCAGCGAGCGCTGGGAGTGGGGTGTGCGGGCCCTGGTGAGCGACGCCAGCGCGCTCGCGAACCTCCTGGGCCTGGCGGCGGGCACCCAGTGGGAGCACGACCAGTACGTGGCGGGCTCACTGAAGGTGGGCGTCAACTCCCTGATGGGCGGCAATCCGCACGCCACCGAGGAGGAGATCGCCCGGCAGGACTGGGGCGACGTCTTCACGCCGGACTACCTGAACCCCGACTGGAGCGCCGAGTCGTTCGACGAGGCCGGTCAGGACATCGAGCAGACGTGGAAGGACACAGGCCGCACGGTCCTCACCGAGGGCCAGGGCGGCCAGCGGTCGCAGATACTCAACGACGCGCTCGGTATCTCCGACGACCAGTGGAACCAGGCGCTGGACGAGACCTTCGGCCCGTCGCCGGAGGAGCGCGCCCAGCAGGCCCAGCAGCAGGGTGACTCCGGGGGGAACTGACCATGGGCATCGGCGACTTCATCAGTGACATCACGCCCGACTCGGTCGAGGACGCGGTCGAGGGCGGCGTCGAGTGGGTCGGCAACCGGGTCGAGGACGCGGGCAATTGGACCGCCGACCGGCTGGATGACGTCGGCTGGGAGTCGGGCGCGGACTGGGTGCGCGAGCAGTCCCGTTCGGTCGCCAACCGGATGGGCGCCGAGGTCGACGAGATGGACCTCGGGCAGACCGAGGACAAGACCAAGCTGATCTACGGCAGCCCGGGCAAGCTCGACGCCACCGCCACGAAACTGCGGGCGTTCCAAACGGCGTTCGACAACGCCGGCGTGGGCCTGAAGGGCCTGGACTCCTCCCGGCTCAAGGGCGAGACGGCCGAGGCGCTGCGGACAGCCGTGGGCACCCAGCCGCCCAAGTGGTTCACCGGGGCGGACGCCTGCGAGAACGCGGCCGCCGCGCTGGAGGCGTTCGCCGACACCGTCACCTGGGCGCAAGGGCAGGCGCAGACGGCGATCGACAAGTGGAAGGAAGGCACCAAAGCCTCCGAGGACGCCGCCGACGCCCACCGCAAGAAAGTCGACGACTACAACAGCGCCGTCGACCGCTACAACGCCCAGCCCGCCGACAAACGCGATCCTTCCGCACTGCCATCCAAGCCGGCGGCGACGTTCGAGGACCCCGGCACCAAGCTGATGCAAGAGGCCCAGAACATCCTCGCCGATGCCCGCACGCAGCGGAACACGGCAGCGGAGACAGCGCGCACGGCGGTCCGCGCCGCCCGCGACATGGCCCCGGAGAAGCCGTCGTACGCCGACCAGTTGAGCGACGGGGTGCAGGAACTGCAGATCATGGGTGACCACGTCGGCGGCGGCCTCATCAAGGGCACGGCCGGCATCCTGAACTTCGTCCGCTCGGTCAACCCCATGGACCCGTACAACCTCACCCACCCGGCCGAGTACGCCATGTCCCTCAACAGCCTGGCCGCGGGGCTGGTGGTGGCCGCCAACGACCCGGTGGGCACCGGCAAGCAGATGGTCGGCGACTTCATGAAGGACCCGTCGGAGGGGTTCGGCCGGCTGCTGCCCGACATCGCGCTGACCGTGGCCACCGGCGGGGGCGGCGCCGCGGTGAAGGGCGTACGCATCGCCGAGGAGGCGTCCGACCTCGCAAAAGCGCGCCGGCTGCTCGACGACGCCCCGGACGGCACCCACAGCCGGCCGGACGGCGAGCGCCCCGCCGACGGCACCGACCCGGTGGACCTGGCCACGGGCCGGATGTACCTGCCCCAGACCGACGTCGAACTCCCCGGCATCCTGCCGCTGGTCTTCACCCGCCGCACCGAGTCCGGCTGCGCGGTCGGCCGCTTCCTGGGACCCGCCTGGACCTCCACCGTCGACGAGCGTCTGCAGATCGACGCCATCGGGGTCGTCCACGTCACCGCCGACGGACTCCTGATCCCGTACCCGCACCCGGTCCCCGGCGCGCCCACCACGCCGGAAACGGGCAGGGCCCGCACCCTGCTGGCCCGCGACGCCGACGGCGACTACACGCTCACCGCCCCCGACAGCGGCCTGACCTTCCGCTTCACCGCCCCCTCCGGCAGCGAACCGGGCGGAGACGGCACGGCCTGGCTGTCGGGCATCACCGAACGCAACGGCCACACCATCACCGTCGACCGCGCCGAGGACGGCCTGCCGCAGGCCCTGGTCCACTCGGCGGGCCATCAGGTGAAGCTGTCCCTCGCCGACGGCCTGGTCACCGCCCTGTCCCTGGCCGGCGCGGGCGAAGGAGGCGCGGACCTGCCCCTGATGAGCTACGGCTACCAGGACGGCGACCTCACCACGGTCACCAAGCCGTCCGGCGCCACCACCACCTTCGTCTACGACGACCGCCGCCGCGTCATCGCCTGGATCGACTCCAACGCAAGCCGCTACGACTACGTCTACGACGACCACGACCGCGTCGTCTCCGAGGGTGGCGAGGCCGGCCACGTCCAGATCACCCTCGCCTACACCGAACCTGCCCCCGAGACGGGCCACCGCACCACCACGCTCACCACCGCCGACGGGCACACGACGCGCCACCTGTTCGGCCCCGGCTGCCGTCTCCTGGCCGTCACCGACCCCCTCGGCCACACCACCCGATTCACCTACGACCCACGCGGCAACCTCCGCACCCGCACCGACCCCCTGGGCCTCACCACCGCCTTCTCCTACGACGAGGACGACCGGCTCGTCTCCGCCACCCGCCCCGACGGAAGCGAACTGCACACCGTACGCGGCCCGTTCGGCCTGCCGGTGGAGGTCGTCGGGCCGGACGGCGCCCGCATGGTCCACGAGTACGACGAACGCGGCAACCGCACTGCGGCCACCGACCAGGCCGGCTCCACCACCCGCTACACCTACGACCACGCAGGCCGGCTCGCCTCGGTCACCGACGCCCTCGGGGCCACGACACACGTGGCGTGCGACGCGGCGGGGCTGCCCATGGAGGTGACCGACCAGGCCGGCTCCACGACCCGCACCGAGCGGGACGCTCTCGGCAGGCCGGTCCGCGTCACCGATCCGGTGGGCGGCGTCACCCGCCTTCAGTGGCACGCCGACGGGCAGCTCGCCCACCGCACCGGCCCCGACGGAACCACGGAATCGTGGGGCTACGACGGCGAGGGCAACCTGCTCACCCACACCGACGCGTCCGGCGGCGCCACCCGCTTCGAGTACACCCACTTCGACCTGCCGGCCGCCCGCACCCGCCCCGACGGCGCCCGCTACGAGTTCGAGCACGACGCCGAGCTGCGCCTCACCCGCGTCACCAACCCGCAAGGGCTGACCTGGACGTACGAGTACGACGCCGCCGGCAACGTCCTCTCCGAGACCGACTTCGACGGCCGCACCCTCAGCTACCGGGTGGACGCCGCGGGCCGGCTCGCCGCCCGCGTCGACGCGCTCGGCGGGACCATCTCGTTCGAGCGTGACCAGCTCGGCCAGGTGGTCCGCAAGGACGTGGACGGCCGCGTGACGACCTACGGCTACGACCGGGCCGGACACCTGCTGGAGGCCGCCGGGCCGGGCGGCGAACTCCGCTACCAGTACGACCGCCGTGGGAAGGTCAAGACCGAGCTGGTGGACGGCCGTCCCGTCTCCTACTCCTACGACGCCCTGGGCCGCCGCACGAAACGCACCACACCTACCGGTCACGTCACCTCCTACGCCTACGGCGCCGACGGACTCCCCTCACGGCTGACCACGGGCGGCCGGCGGGTCGACTTCGCCCACGACGCCGCCGGCCGCGAGCTCACCCGCGTCTTCGGCGACGCGATCACCATGACCTCCGCCTGGGACGAGGCCGGACGGCTCGCCGGACAGCACATCACCGCCGGAACACGCGCCGTCAACAGCCGCGCCTACACCTACCGCGCCGACGGTCACCTGATCTCCCTCGCCGACCGGCTGTCGGGCACCCGCACCTTCGACCTCGACCGCGCGGGCCGCGTCACCGCCGTCCACGCCCAGGACTGGACGGAGACGTACGCCTACGACGACGCCGGCAACCAGACCTCGGCATCCTGGCCGTCCCGCCACCCGGGCCACGAGGCCACCGGACCGCGCTCCTACACCGGCACCACCATCACCCGGGCCGGAGACATCCGCTTCGAACACGACGCACTCGGCCGGGTCGTCCTGCGGCAGAAGACCCGTCTCTCCCGCAAGCCCGACACCTGGCGCTACGAGTGGGACACGGAGAACCGCCTCACGTCCGTCACCACCCCCGACGGGACACGATGGAGGTACCGCTACGACCCCCTGGGCCGCCGCAGCGCGAAACAGCGCCTGACGGCCGACGGCGAGAGCGTGGCGGAGGAGATCCGCTTCACCTGGGACGGCCTCACCCTGTGCGAACAGACCAGCCACCAGCCGGACGCCCCGAACACGGTCGCCCTCACCTGGGACCACCGGGACGTCGTCCCCCTGGCCCAGACCGAGCGCATCCTCACGGCCGACGACCGCCAGGAGGAGATCGACCGCCGGTTCTTCGCCATCGCCACCGACCTCGTCGGCACCCCCACCGAACTCATCGACGAGACCGGCGACATCGCGTGGCGCACCCGGACCACGCTCTGGGGCACCACCGCCTGGTCCCGGGACAGCAGCGCCTACACCCCACTCCGTTTCCCCGGCCAGTACTACGACCCCGAGACCGGCCTCCACTACAACTACTTTCGCCACTACGACCCGGAGACCGGCCGCTACACCTCCCCCGACCCCCTGGGCCTCGCTCCTGCCCCGAACCCCGTCGCGTACGTGGACAACCCGCACAGCGGGTGTGACCCGCTGGGCCTCATGCCCAATTACACGAAGGAGGAGAAGGCCAAGAAACGGCTCGACAAGATCGTGGACGGAATCGTCGAGAGAGCACAGGACGGCGGGTTCAAGAAGCGCCACGACTACCACGGGGACACGATGCACGGTATGAGCGACGAACGGGTTCTGGACATCCTGAAGAACCCGGACGCGGTGTACCAGTCGACGGGCACGTCCGGA
The DNA here is from genome assembly GCF_900110755.1 of Streptomyces sp. yr375. Classification (GTDB taxonomy): domain Bacteria; phylum Actinomycetota; class Actinomycetes; order Streptomycetales; family Streptomycetaceae; genus Streptomyces. The sequence goes on along the minus strand of NZ_FOFF01000063.1, from coordinate 17,743 downwards.
AGACTCACGTTCCGGCAGGGCGAGGACATCGTCGTGACTGATGGGCCCGGGAACACGCAGGGCCAGGCCATCACGGCGTACGGACCGTCGGGCATCAAGGGCGATTCCGGGGTTGAGGCACTCGGCGGCAAACCCACGGACCCCGGTGCACCGGTGACCCACGAGGACATCGTGGAGGGCAGGATTCCTGCCAAGGGCGGCTATCTGGCCCCAGCAGTGCAGATCAGATGAGGCGGGAATGACCATGAAACTGTCCTTCGACGGCGACTGGCGCGCAACAGTGACGGACGATCCGCTGCACGTCACCCCCCGCTTCGCGGGCAACTCCGTGTACGTCGCGGACTATGCGAACGTGAAGGAACGTGAGCGCTTCCTTGTGGCCACCTTCGGCAGCAAGGAGTGGCTGTGGGACGCCCCTGACACCCTCCGGTTCGCCCCGGACAGCCGGAAGCTGGTCGGGGCCGAACTCCGGATGCCGTACGTCTCCGCGTACCACGAGACGTCCGTTCGCGTTCCCGTCATGCCCGCACTACGCCAGGGCGGGCTCCGCGCCGACGAGGTGCGGGACTTCCGGCATGAGATGTGCACGGTGCTGTGCCGCGCTCCCGGGGACGCCGTGTTGACCTGTCTGCGCGACCTCGACGTCCTCGACGAGCCGCTGGAGGCCTGTATCGGCATCGCCCCAGACGTGGCGCTCCTCGTCCAGCACGGAACTGTCGTCGGCTGGAATCTGACCGACCCGGTCCGGTACCTGACGACTGGGTTCGCCGCCCCGGATCCCGCCCCGCCGTCCGACACCACGCGTCGGCTGCTCAACGAGTGCCTGGACCTGATCACCACGCCGGTGGTCGACGACCTGGTGGACGGAGAACCGGCCGCCCTGGCCCGCCTTCGGGCCGCCGACGAAGCCCTGCGTAACCAACAACAGGACCGGCACCGGGCCGACGCCCTGCTCGACCTCATCGCCACCATGGTCGAGGACTACGGAAACTGGTGACCGAGGTCGACACTGGGCGTTTCCGTGCTGTGAAGGCGCTGGGGATGAGGTCGCATGCACCATGAGAATCACCATCGCCGACAACTGGACCGCGACGGTGACGGGCGATCCGCTGCGCATCAGCCCACGTTTCGATTTTCGGGACTTCAGTCTGCGCATCGCCAGGTTCGCAAACGTCGAGGAACGCGGGCAGTTCCTTCTGGACACCTTTGGCAGTCAGCCGTGGCTGTGGGACACGCCTGACGAGCTCCGGTTCGATCAGGCGGGCCGGGAACTGGTCGGCGCCGAGTTTCAGATCGCCGGTGAGGCCGCCGATGCCGCAGACGCAGACTCTGCCCGCCTTCCCGCCACACCCCCCGGCCGCCCGGGCGGCCTTCTCGCGGACGAGGCGCCCAGGACTTCCGCCTGGAAGTGACCACGGAGCTCTGCCGCGCCCCCCGCAGACACCGTGCTCACCTGCCTACGCGACCTCGACGTCTTGGACGAGCCGCTGGAGGCCCGCATCGGCATCGCCTCAGACGTGGCGCTCCTCGTCCAGCACGGCACCGTCGTGGGCTGGAGCCTCAGCGACCCCGCGCGGTACCTGACCACCGGATTCGCCGCCCCCGCCCTGACTCCCCCGCGCAGGCCACCCGGCTCCTGCTCACCGAATGCCTGGACCTGATCACCACGCCGCTGCTCGACGAGGTACGGGACCGGGCTCCAGCCGCCCTGGACCGGCTCCGGGCAATGGCCCAAGCCCTGCGCGACCAGCGCGAGGACCGGCACCGCGTCGACGCCCTGCTCTCGCTCATCAGTGACCTGGTCGAGAACTACGCCGACCGGCCGACCGGGCAGAAGCCGTGAACCACCGGCCTGCCCCGCCCAGGGCAACGACCCGGCCGGGCGACACGACGCTACCCGGTTCCCGTGCCGTACGCGCACGGGAACCTACTCCTGAAAACCCTTGGCGCCCAGCTGACGGACACTCCGCCCGGGCTTCCCCCACACGCCTCGCTCCCAACATCTCCGAGGTGCTGGTCGGTGACATCACGGACCGGGCCGGATTCGCGGCAGTTGCCCGGTCCCTTCGGAAACGAGCAGTGGCTGTGGTCGGACGACGACCTTCTGCTCGACAAGGAGAGCCGGGGGCTGAGTACGCAGTGATGATGCCCGCCTGCCGCTCGTCGCCCCGCACAATGACGGACCGCACGACTTGGGCGCCAGAGCCTGAAGAGCTGGTCTCGCCCTGAACTGGGACGACGCTCCCGCATGCACCGACGCAGCCGCTCCTTCGAGGTTCTTGCCCCCGATCGGCTACTGCGTGCGCTCACGGCCCGTCATCGCCAGGGCCTGAGCCGGACGTGAGATCTGTCCGCAGCGGACAGCCCCGACGACTCCTACCGTCCCATCGGAGACCAGTCGATTTCACCCATCGACCCAGGGCACCAAGAGTCCCCTGATGGAGAGTCACGCACACTTGTCCATCGGTTGTCCACCGAGGCTCTTCGCGCAAGCATGATCCACCCTCTGCGAGCAAGTAAATGACCAGGTCAGAGCGTTGGATCGTCGATCTCGTCACAGAACCCGAACCTCCGACCTACGCATTACGATGCAAAGACGGACGGTGCCCGATTTGCCGAGATTCCAAGGTCGCCCGAAACAAGAAACCCCAGGTCAAAGGCCTGACCTGGGGTTCACCTGGGAGCCGCCTTCGGGATTCGAACCCGAGACCTACGCATTACGAGACCATGAGCCATCATGTTGCGTGGTGCCTCATCGTGCTGTCCAGTGACGTTCTGCCTGATCAGAGCACGTGCGACTGGTTGCCCCGTGCTACCACGTGATGCACGGTCCAAAGGCGTCTGTCCACCGGCTGTCCACCGGTGGAGCTGCTGCAGAGCCGCCAGAGAGACCGCCCGAGCGCACAAGCGCAGCTATTCAGAGAACCAGCAGGACAACCAGGATGCCTTGTCGGGCCCACACAAACTGCGGTTGCCCGAGGATTCGCCCCAGAGGCGACACGTGCGCCTGAACCGTGCCAACTCGTGCTGAAAACATCAGCAGAAGGCCTGTCCCCTACACACGGAGGCAGAGCCGGCGGCTGGCGGCGGCTCTGCCTCGGGTGTGTGACGGTCGTCAGGTGGGGGTGCCTTCGATCACGTGATAGTCCGGCATGCCCGTGGGGACCGGCACGGCCACGGTCGCCGAGAGGGCGAAGCCTGCCGCGTCGAGCAGGTCAGCGTACTCGTCCCGGGTGCGCTCCCGCCCGCCGGTGAAGACCAGGTTGTTGAGGTCCGTGAGCCCGTACGCGGCGGACTCGTCCGGAGTCAGGACCGGTGGCATGAGCGTCTCCACCAGGAGCAGCCGGCTTGTCGGGGTCATTCCCGCACGGCAGTTGCGCAGCAGCGCGGTCGCCTTCTCGTCGCCCCAGTCGCGGACGACGTTGTTCAGGACGAAGGCGTCGGCTCCGGCCGCTACCGGCTTCGTGAGGTCGCCGACCACGACCTCGCACCGGTCCGCGACGCCCGCCGCGCCCAGTACGGCTGTCGCCCGCTCCAGTGCGTCCGGCTGGTCGTAGAACACCCCCCGCAGGTCCGGCACCGCGCCGAGGACCGCCGCGATCAAGGTGCCCTCGTCACCACCGAAGTCGGCGACCGTGCGGAACTGCGAGAAGTCGTATGCGCCGACGACCCCGGACGCGAACTCACGGGCCGCCTGCGCCATGCCCGCGCGCAGCTTCGCCGACAGTTCCGGGTGCCGCAGCATCGCCTCGTGGGCCGTCAGGCCGGTGCCGGGATCCCGGGCGGGCTCTCCGCTCCGCACGACAGCCGACAGCTCGCCCCAGGCCCGCCACAGCTCCGGGGCGGCGGAGATCACGATGTCGTCCCGCTCGGAGACCGGCACGTCGGCCCTCAGCCGGTTGCCGAGCTCCGTGAGGGAGAAGCGCTCGGTGTCGTGCTGGGTGACCACGCCCAGTCCGGCGAGTGCCCTGAGCAGTCTGCGCAGGGCTGCCGGGTCCGTGCCCGTCTCCTTGGCGACGCTCTGGTAGGCACGCGGACCGTCTCCGAGCACGTCGGCGACGCCCAGTTCCGCGGCGGCGTAGAGCACTTGCGCGGGCACGTAGCCGAGCGTCATCTGGGTCAGCGACTGTTCCATGGGGGCGGATTCCGCTTCCCCTCCGTTGGCGGACAAGCCTTTTCCTCTCAAGAGGTGCGCAGAGTGAGCGTGTTGACCCCGATCATGTCGGGAGTCGGGAAGAACGTGGGCGGGGTGGCCGGGTCGGCCTTGAGCACCGGGAAGCGGTCGAACAGGGCGTTCAGCGCGATACGGCCCTCGAGCCGGGCCAGCCCGGCTCCGATGCAGAAGTGGATACCGCGGCCGAAGCCGAAGTGCGGGTTGGGATCCCGCGCGGGGTTGTACGTCTCGGGGTCGTCGAACTGGCGGGGATCACGGTTCCCCGCACCCAGCCAGAGCATGACGATCTGATCCTTGGGAATGAGCTGCCCGGCGATCTCCACATCTGCGCTGGTTCCCCGGGCGAGCGCCGCCGACGGGGACAGCAGCCGCAGCGCCTCCTCGATGGCGCCCGGCACCAGTGACCTGTCCGCACGGACCTTCGCGGCCACCTCCGGGTAGGCGTCCAGGCACAGTGCCGTGTTGCCGAGCAGCATGGTGGTGGTGATGTGGCCCGTTACGAGCAGAATGTTCGCGACGTTCACGATCTCGTTGTCGGTGAGGCGTTCACCGTCGACCTCGGCCGAGGCCAGATGCGTGAGCAGGTCCTCGCGAGGGTTGCGCCGGCGCTCGGTGACATGCCCGGCCATGTAGTCCAGCAGCGGCCGCAGTCGGTCCGTGGCATCGCGAACGTCCTTCTCGCCCTGCTCGCTGTCGTCGAGGAACGAGAACCCGCTGAAGCCCTCGATGATGTCGTCTGCCCACTTCTTGAACAGATCGCGGTCACTGGCCGGGACGCCGAGCAGCTCGGCGATGACGATGACCGGCAGCGGGTATGCGAGATCGGCGGCGATCTCGATCTCGGGCTTGCCGTCCACCGCGTCGAGCAGTTCGCCAGTGATCGTGGCGATCCGCGATTCCATGGCAGCGACGAGCTTGGGGGTGAACGCCCGGCTGACGAGTTGCCGGTACTTGCGGTGGATGGGCGGGTCCATCTGCGACATGTCGCCCTCGAGTAGCGGGGCGTCGACAGAGACGGGAAGGAGATGCGCCAGGTTGGACGTGAACGTCCCGTGGTTGTTGAGTATTTCCAGCGCCTCGGGATATCCGTAGACGTTCCACACGCCCTGGGCCTCGTCGAACTCCACTGGAGACGGGGGCCGTTGTCCGCGCAGCCAGAGATGGTCGGGGTGAATGTTCCACCGGTCGACGACAGTCGTCATCACGTTTCTCCTTATTGAAGTCCTACGGATTGCTGCGTGACGACCTACTGGGTGACGACGGGGAGTGTGGCCACGCCGCTGGCATCCACCACCTGCAGGAACGACGGCGGGTTCGCCGGGTCGGTCCGCAGAGTGGGCAAGCGGTCCAGCAGGATTTCCACTGCCGCCTTGCTTTCCATTCGGGCCAACTGCCGGCCCACGCAGAAATGGATGCCGCGCCCCAGACCGAGGTGCGCGTTGGGGGATCGCCCCGCGTCGAACATGTCCGGGTTCTCGAATTGCCGCTCGTCGCGGTTGGCCGCTCCGGTCCACACGATGAGCAACTGGTCCTTGGGGATGACCTGTCCGGCCACTTCCACATCGGTGTTGGTCGCCCGGCCGACACCGCAGATCGGGCTCATGTACCGCATGGATTCCTCGAGCAGCGGCGGCACCAGCGAACGGTCCGCCCGCACACGCGCCCCCTGATCGGGGAAGGCGTCCATGCACAGCACGGTGTTGGCAATCAGCATGGCCGTGGTGAGGTGACCGTTGACCAGCAGCCGGTTGGCGATGTTTGAGATCTGACTGTCATTCAGCCGCTCACCGTCCACCTCCGCGTGCACGAGCTGGCTGATCAGATCCTCACGGGGACGCTTCCTGCTCTCGGCGGCCCGCTCGTGCCAGTAATCGCGCATCTCCCAGAGCAGCTCCAGCTCCTTCTCGAGCTCCTGCTCCTGCTCCAGGACGGTCTCGGGCGACTCGAACTTCTCGGAGCCGTCGAGCATCTTGTCCATCCACTGCCGGAACAGGGCCCGGTCACTCGCCGGGACGCCCAGCAGATCGGAGATCATGATCAGCGGCAGCGGCGCCGCGAACTCCGCCACCAGATCGAACTGGCTCTTCCCCTCGATGTCATCGAGCAGTTCGTGGACGATCCCGTGCACCTGGGACTCGAGCTTGGCCACGAGACCCGGGGTGAACGCGTGATCGACAAGTCCGCGCAGCTTGCGGTGCTTCGGCGGGTCCGTGTGACTGAAGTCGCCCTCGACTATCGACTCGTCGAGCTTGATGGGGTCCAGCCGCATGGTGTCGCTGGAAAAGGTCTTGGGGTTGCCGAGTATCGCAGCCGACTCGGGATAACCGTAAACATTCCACAGCTGCAACTCTTCGTCATAGTCAACAATTTTTTCCGGCCGCTTTCCACGCAGCCAGAAATGGCCGGGATGGAACTCCCACTGGTCGACGGGCGGGGTCACAGGTGTGTCCTTCCGTGAAAGAGTCATGAATGCCGAGCCACTCCTGCAGCTGGCCCTTGCGCTGCATGCGGTGCCTATAGGCCGAATGCGACCGAGAGCGCTACGAGCGGTCGGGGCGTGAGGATGGGCGCCGAATTCAGCATGCTGCTCCAGTGTTCAAGCGCTTCCTGGCCGGTGTCAAGGTTCACTTGAGTTCTCCACGGCTCTTTCCTGTCCTGGCGACGGGACACGGTTCAGGGTGTGCGCGTGTTTGCTCCCGGAGGCGCAACTTGCCTTTATCACAGGGAAATTCCACTGTCGCGCCATCGCGCCGCACAGGACGTGGAATGGGTCAGCCGACCCGCTGCAGGGCCTTCTCCCGGCGCTCGGCCATGGTCGACCCGGACTCACGCCGGGCCATGCGGCGCAGCACGATGGGCGCGAGGACGAGACCGATGGCGGCCCAGGCTCCCAGCACGCCGACGGTCTCCAGATGGCGCCAGGAATCGGCGATCTCGACGGTGACCGCACTGTCGGGCAGCAATGCCGAACGCATGCCGAGTCCGAGCCAGTAGATCGGGAAGACCTGGGCGATCCATTGCACCCATTCCGGCATGGAGGTAACCGGGTAGAAGATCCCGGAGGTTCCGATCATCGCGAGGATCGGAAGCGTGAGCAGCCCCTGGCTGCGGGCACTGCTGAACACCGATCCCAGCACCGCGCCGATCGGCAGGGTGGCCACCAGGCCCAGAACCAGCACCCAGACCAGTGTGAGCCAGGAACTCAGGCTACCGATCGTGAGTCCGGGAATGATGAACAGGCCGGGTACGAGGAAGATCGCAAGGTCGACGATGACGCCGCCCGCCACCGAGATGATCTTGCCGATCAGATAGGCCGGCATCCCGTTCGGCGTCGCCTTGGCGCGCAGCAGGGTCCCGTCCTCCCGCTCTGCGGTGAGCAGCTGACTCATGGACACCATGGCCATCGCGGCGTTCATACCGAGGATGCCGGGCAGCACCAGGGTGCCGAGTTCGAATCCGGTGCTGCCGAAGGACACGTCCCGCAGGAAGAACGTCACGATCAGCATCAGCACGGGCCAGAAGAAGTGGTTGAACAGGTCCCCACCGTTGGTGAACGACTGGCGCAGTTCGATCAGGCCGCGGGACCAGCCCGCTCGCAGTGCTGTCTCGTTCATCGGGTCACGTCCCCTGGCTCACTCACGGCGTCTGTGTCTGCTGCGTGTTCACCGGCCGGCTGTCCTACCAGTGAGAGATAGGTGTCCTCGAGCGTCGCCTTCCGGACTTCGAGGTCCGTGATGTCCTCGCCGTACTGCCGGAACAACTCGAAGGCGAACTTGGTGGATTCGCCGGTCGAGCGCACGAAGTCGCGGCCGTCACGGGACCAGCGCACGGTGTCCTCGCCGACGATCCGCTCGGCGAGCTCCTGAACCGTACCGTCGGCGATGATCTGCCCGCCGTTGAGGATCATGATGCGGTCGGCGAGCTTCTGGGCCTCGTGCAGATCGTGGGTGGTCAGCACGATCGTTGTGTCCTGCTCATCGGCGAGACGGTCGACGAGGTCGTGGAACTCGCGCCGGGCCACGGGGTCGAGGCCGGCGGTGGGCTCGTCGAGGAAGAGCAGTTCGGGACGGCCCACGATGCCGACCGCGACGTCCAGCCTGCGGCGCTGACCGCCGGAGAGCATCCGGACCTTCTTGTCCGCCTGCGCGGTCAGCCCGACTGCGGCGACGAGCTCGTCCGGGTCCCACGGCCGCTTGATCTCCTCGGTGGAGTAGCGGGCGTAGTACATGCCGAGATGCGCCAGCAGCTCGCGCACCCGCCATCTGCCGTGGTCCCGCCACGACTGGAGCACCACACCGACCCGGGCCCGCCAGTGCTCGTCGCCGTGCGCCGGATCGGTGCCCAGCACCTCGACCCGGCCGGCCGACCGCATACGGAACCCCTCGAGGATCTCGAGCGTGGTGGTCTTGCCCGCCCCGTTCGGTCCGAGCAGGCACACCACCTCACCGTGGTGCACCCGGAGATTCACGTCCTTCAGGACCTCGGTCGTGCCGTAGCGCATGCGCAAGCCATCGACATCCAGCACGACCCTCTCGCGCGTTGTCATAATTGATCCCTCATCTTCACGCGTGTCTCTCCGGGTGGGGGCCTGGTTCGGGTAGCGGCCCGGGAACCGCGGGGGATGTCGGTCCCCGGGCCGCCGGGGCCGCCGGCGGGATGTTGGTCATGCGTCCGCCGGGGCCCTGTCTCGTTGCGGCAGTGGCCGGTGAGCCGTCCGCTGCCGCGTTCGCGGAATCGTCAGGAGCGGCGGATGACGATGTCGCCGCTGTAGGTGCGGACGCGCACTTCGACGATCTCGTCGGACTTCGCGGGGCCGTCGACGACCTTCAGGGAGTTGCGGACCGCGCCGGACAGCGTGCTCACGTCCAGCTTCGCCGCGGTGCCTTCCTTGATGCCGATCTCGATCTCGGCGGACGAGGCCGTCACCACGACCGAGCCGCGGATGACCTCGCCGATCCGGATGCTGCCATGGGCGGTCTTGGCCTCGACGCTTCCGTGCGCCCGCTCGACATGGAAGTCGCCGTTCATCCCGGTCAGGCGCAGGTTTCCGGTGACGTCGCCGATTCTGGCCTCACCCTGGTCGTTGCCGATCAGAGCCGCTCCGTCGATCTCTTCGACGCGGACGCCTCCGGAGCCGTTGACGACCTTGGCGTTGCCGACGACCCGGGTCACATGGATCTCGCCCCGGGACGTGGTGAGCCGGAGCGGTCCGGTCTCCTGCAGGCGGATGTCACTCTGCGCGGCCTCGAACCGGCACTCGCCGAGGCGGCCTTCGCCGCGCAGCGTCACCCAGGACGAACTGCCGCGCACATGGGACCCCTCGGGCAGCTCGATCACGACGTCGACGGAGCCGGCGCGGCGCGACATGCCGGGCCAGAGGAGCATCTGCGCCGACGCCTTGATCTGCAACTTGCCCTGCGCGTAGTCGATCTTCGCCCCTTCCGCGGCCTTGACGTCGGCGGCATTGGAGCTGTCCGTCGGGCGGACGTCGACGACCGTGTCGGTCCGTCGGCTCGCCGTGATGGCGATATCGCCCGTGGAGATCTCGATCCTGGCGGAGATCGGTTCGGGGGTGTCGAAAGTGGGCATGTCAGCCTTCCGTGGTGAGCCGCTTGCGTGTGCGCTACCGCACCCAGCCGACGTTGTACTGGTCCCCCGGTGGCGCTCGCCGCTCGGAGCGGCCGGCGCGGTTGAGGGTCGCGGTGACGGCCCGGACGAGCCAGGCATTGACCGAGATCCCTTCCCGGCCGGCGGCTTCTTCGATCCGCGCCTTGAGGTGCTCGGGCAGGCGGAAGTTGATACGCGCCGGGGCGCCCTCCTCCTCAGCCGTCGGGATCACGATGCCGTTTCCGGAGGATGGGTCGCCGGTCAAAAAGTCCTCGATACCGAGGCCGGATGTCGGCGGCGTCATCACGAAGGTCGGTTCCACGCCACGCAGACGAAGGTCGACCGCCCCGGGCGCGAGATCACGGGAGATCTCGTCCGCGGCGGTCGACAGGGCGTCCAGCAGGGTGAGCCGGACGGACGCGTCCAGCGGGGGCACAAGGCGCTCCGCCACCCCGAGGCTCTCCTCGCCGATGGCCTCCGCCGCGAGCAGGAACTCGCGACGGAGGTGGTCGACGTATGGCGTCAAATTCATAACGCCATAGTGGCACACAAGTGGCGCCACACACAAGCGATTGCCGCCACGGACAGCCAGGGGCAGACAATCTGCGCAGCATCTGCCTCATTTTCGATGGCAACCAGGCTGCGCCACGATGGCGTCACCCTGGCCGCTTCTGACCGGCTCGGCCCGACCGACCGTGACTACGACGACGAGGTCCGCAGCGGGAGTGTGCTGACGCCGGTCGTGTCGAAGCCCGGCATGAACGTCGGCGGCTTGTCCGGGTCGGTGAGCAGCTCCGGGAACCGGTCGAAGAGAAGGTTGAGCGCAACCCTCCCCTCCATCCTGGCCAGCGGACCGCCGAGGCAGAAGTGGATGCCCCTGCCGAACCCGAGGTGCGGGTTGGGCCCACGCGTCATGTCGAACACGTCCGGTTCGGCGAACTGGCGGACGTCACGGTTCGCCGCCCCGTACCAGACCATGACCATCTGGTCGGCCGAGAGCCGCTGCCCGGCGATCTCCACCTCCCTGGTGGTGGCCCGGTACGTGGCCGCCACCGGGCTCAGAAACCGCATCGACTCCTCGAGCAGACCCGGCACGAGCGAGCGGTCCTCCCGGACGCGCGCGGCCTGGTCGGGATAACTGTCCAGGCACAGAACCGTGTTGCCGATCAGCATCGTGGTCGTCAGGTACCCCGCGATCAGCAGCATCTTCGCGAAGTTGATGATGTGGTTGTCGGTCAGCCGCCCGCCGTTGAGATCCGCCTGGATGAGCCTGCCCAGCAGATCGTCCTGCGGCCGCCGCCGGCACTCAGCCGTGTGCTCGCGAAGGTACTCGAGCATCTTGCGCATCGGCGCCATGCTGGCCTCGAAGATGCGCTCCTGGTCCTCGGCATCGTCCTCCATCGACACATCACCGAGGCTGTGGACCATCTCCGTCATCCACCGCTCGAACAGATGGCGGTCGCTGCTCGGAATGGTCAGCAGCTCGGTCACCACGGTCACGGGGAGCGGGTACGCCAGACTGCTCATCAGGTCGAACTCGTCCTGGTCGGCCACCGCGTCGAGCAACTCGTGGGTGAGAGCGGTGATCCGCGGTTCGAGGTCGGCCACGACCTTCGGGGTGAAGGCGTGGCTCACCAGCTTGCGCAGCTCACGGTGGTCCGGCGGATCCGTCTGCAGCAGATCGCCTTCCGTGAACGACTCGTCTGCGCCCATGGGGAGCAGACGGGCCATGTGGGACGAGAACGTCCCCGGGTCACCGAGGACGTCGATCGCCTCGGGATAGCCGTAGACGTTCCACGCGTTCATCTTCTCGTCGAACTCAACCGGCTGCTCCGGTCGGCGCCCGTACAGCCAGAAGTGCTCGGGGTGGATACCCCATCGCTCGGCCGGAGTTGTCATGGGAATTCTCCTTCAACGCGTTCTGTCAGTCCCCGGCCATGGCCTCACGCAGGCTCCTCGGCCGCATGTCGACCCAGTTCGCCTCCACGTATGCGAGGCATTCCTTCCGGCTGCTCTCGCCGAAGGCAATCCGCCAGCCGTCCGGCACCGGGGCGAAGGACGGCCACAGCGAATGCTGGTCCTCGTCGTTCACCAGCACGTGGAACCGGCCGTTGTCGTCGTCGAACGGGTTGGTGCTCATTCGTTGATTCCTTTCTCATGGGCGCCGGATCGCCGGGCAGCGATCGAGTGCGCGATCTCGCCGCTGCGGACGGCTATGTTCGAGAGGAGCGACGACGCGAGCCCGTGCGTGTGCTCCGTCCCGCCCTGCAGATAGATCCCGCAGTCGAGTTCCGGGGTCGTGACCAGCCGGTAGTCGCGGCAGACGCGGTGCCGGCCCTGGGTGTCGTGGACGCAGTAGGCGTCGAGCTCGCCGAGGATCTCGGCCGGGTCCATCGGGTCGTAGCCGGTGGCGCAGACCAGGACGTCGACGTCCAGGTCGTAGGACTCCTCGCTGACCAGCGAGTGCACAGTGATGCGGGTTTCGCTGCCGACTCGCTTGACGTCGACCACCCGGGCCAGGTTGAGGAACTCCAGCCGGTCACCCTTGCTGAAATCCTCCTCGTAGGCCCGCTCGTACAGGCCCCGGATCACCTCGTCGTCGACCACCGAGTAATTCGTGTTCTTGTGGTAGTGCCATACGGCGTCCTTGGACCTTTGCGAGCCGTGGTAGTAGCTGTCCACGGCACCGGGGTCGAACACCTGGTTCGCGAACGGGGTGTCGTCGGCGATGGAGTAGCCGTAGGACGGGACGATCGCGGACACCTTGGCGTCCGGCAGGCTGTCGTAGAGGAACCTGACGATCTCGGCGGCACTCTGGCCGCCTCCGACGACCGCCACCCGTTTCAGCTCACCGCTGTTCCGCCGACGGAAGTTGTGCAGGAACTGTGAGCTGTGCCAGACGAATTCGTCGGGTTCCAGACCGACAGGCATCCTGGGGACCAGCCCGGTGGAGATGACGACGTTCCGCGCGTCGACCTGACGCGAGTCGCCGGCCGCGTCGCGCACCGTGACCCGTACGCGGTCGGCGGCCCCCGGTCCGGCAGCCGGTGCCGGTCCGATCGCGGTCACCTCCGAGTTGTAGGTGACCGGCTGCGTCAGCTTCGACTCGGCCCACTCGAGGTAGTCGTGGAACTCCCGCCGGGTGGGGAAGAAGTCCTGGTTGTTGACGAACCTCGTGAGCCGCCCCACGTCGTGCAGATAGGAGATGAAGCTGAAATTCGACGCCGGATTGCGGAACGTGGCCAGGTCCTTCAGGAAGGAGACCTGCATCTTTGCCGACGGCAGCAGCATTCCGCGATGCCAGCCGAGAGACGGCTGGCGTTCGAAGAACGCGGATGTGACGGGATCCGGGCTCTCTTCCAGGGCCACGGCGAGCGACAGGTTGGACGGTCCGAACCCGACGCCCACGACGTCGAGGATTTCTGGTTCACGCGATTCCATTGCTGTGTCCCCTCAGTGAAAAGCCGAACTGACCTGGCCCCGCCCGCGCGGTCGCCCCCCTCAGTCCCCGGCGAGTTCTTGGCTGATGATCTTGCAGATCTCGGCTGCCGGTCCCGGCAGGTACAGGTCCTCATGGGCACTGTGGATATCGTGCTGGTGCAGGGCACCGAGGATGTACGGACGCCACAGATCCGCGTACGAACCTTCCGGTTTCGGCACCGCGTTGAAGAGCAGGGCGTCACCGCGGTAGGTGGGCACGGCGAACTCGGGTAAGAGGGCGGTGTAGTTGACGCCGATCGCCACCGCGTTGTCCACGAACGACTCGTAGTCGTCCGCGCCCGCCAGGCTTGTCAGGTGTTCCGCGAAGTAGTCGCGGAACTCGGTCTCGGTGGGCAGCGGCCGGCCGGCCAAGTAGCTGCTGGGAACGCTGTCCAGCAGGGCCAGCAGGGCCACTTCGTGCCCGCGCCGCTGGAGTTCGGCGGCCATCGCGTGCGCGAGCGTGCCGCCGCTGGAGAGCCCCATGAGGTGGAACGGGCCCTCGGGCTGGACGGCCAGCACCTCTGCCACGTAGTCGGCGATCATCGCCTCGATCGACTCGGGCAGCGCTGCCGTCCCGTCGAAGCCCTTCGCCTGTATGCCGTGGACCGGTCGGTCCTCGGGGAGCAAGGTGGCGAAGCCCAGATACGGCCAGCTCAGTCCGCCACCGGGGTGGATCCACCACAGCGGCTCTCTGTGCCCGTCGCTCTTGAGGGTCAGCACCGGAGCGAACGGATCCGCGCCCTCGGCCAGTCCGTTGCCCGATTCCAGATACGCGGCCAGCTCCGCGACGGTGGGCGACTGGAAGACGACGCGTATCGGCATCTCGGCACCCAGCACCGCGCGGATGCGGGTGATGAGCCGGTTGACCAGCAGAGAGTGACCGCCGAGGGCGAAGAAGCTGTCGGTGACACCCACCTGGTCGAGGCCCAGTACCTCGGCGAACAGACCGCACAGGATGGCTTCCCGCGTGGTCCGCGGTGCCTGGCCGGTCGAGGTGCCCGCGTAGTCCGGAGCCGGCAGCGCACGCCGGTCCAGTTTCTTGCTGGCGGTCAACGGCACCTCGTCGATGATCATGATCGCGGACGGCACCATGTGCTTCGGCAGCCGTTCGTGCAGACGGCTGCGCAGCTCGGCCGGGTCGGCACCGTCCGCACCCGGCACCACGTACCCGGCCAGCCGCCGGTCGCCCGGCCGGTCGTCGACCACGACGACGGCCTCCTCGACCTGCGGGAGCGCGCGCAGCGCCGATTCGATCTCGCCGAGTTCGATCCGGAAGCCGCGGATCTTCACCTGCTCGTCCGTCCGGCCCCGGAAGACCAGGTCCCCGTCCGGCGTCCAGGCGACCACGTCACCAGTCCGGTACATCCGCTCGCCGGACCTGCCGAACGGGCAAGCCACGAACCGTCCGGCCGTCAGATCCGGCCGGCCGACGTAGGCACGCGCCACGCCCGGCCCCGCGATGTACAGCTCTCCGGCTACCCCGGGCAGTACCGGCCGGAGGGCGTCGTCGAGTACGTACACCCGGGTGTTGGCGATAGGGCGGCCGATCGGGCGGGCACCGCCGTCCCCCACGAGCGGCATGCTCATGGTGGCGCAGACCGTGATCTCCGTCGGCCCGTAGACGTTCACCATGCGTCGGCCGGAGGACCAGGCGGCGACCAGCTCCGGCGGGGCCATCTCGCCGCCGATCACCAGGCAGGTCACGGTGGAGAACGATGCGACGGGCATCGCCGCGAGCATCGTGGGCGTGATCTGCACGTGCGTCACCCGGTGCGCGTCCACCGTTTCAGCCAAGGGCTTCCCGGGCACGAGCCGCTCGGCGTCGGCCAGCACCACGCTCGCTCCTGACAGCAGTGCGGTGAACACCTCGCACAGCGACACGTCGAAGCTCGGTGAGACGAGCTGGAGCATGCGGCTGTCCGCGGTCATCTCGAGCCTGTCCACGTGCGAGGCCACCAGGGACGCCATTCCGCGGTGCGTGACGGCGACTCCCTTGGGCCTGCCCGTCGAGCCGGACGTGTAGATGACGTAGGCGGTGTTGTCGACAACAGCGGTGCTCTTGACGGCGCTGCCGTCGGCGCGTGGCAGCGGCTCGTCCACCCGCAGTCCGGGCACCGGCAGTTCGGACAGAGCTGCCTCGGTCGTCGCGTCCACGAGGGAGAGGCAGGCCCCGGAGTCCGACACCATGAGCGCGATCCGGTCCGCCGGAACGGCGGAGTCGACGGGCAGGTACGCGCCGCCGGCCTTCAGTACGGCCAGCAACGCGACCACCAGGTCCGGCGATCGCCGGACCGACACCGCCACCACCGACTCCTGCCCCACACCGCGCCGGATCAGTTCATGGGCCAGCTCGTTCGACCGGGTGTCGACCTCCTCGTAGGTCAGCGCTGTGTCCTCGAAGAACACCGCGACCGCGTCCGGTGTCGCGGTGACCTGGCGGGCGAACTGTTCCGTGACGGTTCCCTCGGACACGGGCACAGCGGTGTCGTTGGCCTCGATCAGCAACCGGTTCCGTTCGGCGGGCAGCAGCCCATCGACCAGCCCGAGCGGTACGTCCGGGTCCGCCGCGACATGGCCCAGGATCCGCGCAAAGCGTTCGGCGATGCCCTCGGCGGTGTCCTGGTCGAACAGGGACCGCTGGTACTGCATGGCCACCCGCAAATAAGGATCGGCCGTGGCCGCGATGCCGAGCGGGTAGTGGGTGCCGTTCGCCGCGCTGACCCGCGTGACGGAGATACCGGCAGCCGTGTTCGCCTCCGTGATGGCGGTGCGGTCGACGGGGAAGGACTCGAAGACGACGACGCTGTCGAACAGGACGGGCAGGCCGGTCGCGCGCTGGATGTCGGCCAGCCCGTGGTGGTGATGGTCCAGGAGCGCGGCCTGCCGGCTCTGCAGCGTGTTGAGCATCCGGCCCAGCGTGTCCCAGGGGGACAGCCGGACGCGTACCGGCAAGGTGTTGATGAACAGGCCGACCATCGAGTCCGCGTCCGGCACGGCCGGCGGCCTTCCCGACACGGTCGTGCCGAACACCACGTCCCGCTGTCCGGTCAGACCGGCGAGCACCATCGCCCAGGCACCCTGCAGCAGGGTATTCAGGGTGACGCCCAACTCGGCGGCCCGTCGCGACAGTTCCTGGGAGACCTCCGGGGACAGCGGGACCTCCAGGTGCCCGGCGCCGCCCTGATCGGCCTCGGCCGGGGTGTCCGGGGCGAGGAGCGTGGGTTCGTCGACCCCGTCGAGCTCGGCGGCCCACGCCCGCTCGGAGGCTGCACGGTCCTGCCGCGAAAGCCAGGTCAGGAAGTCCCGGTACCCACGCACCCGCGGCAGTACGGAGGCATCGCCGCCCGAGCCGTAGAGGCGCAGCAGGTCCTGGGTTAGCAGCGGCAGCGACCATCCGTCGAACAGCACATGGTGTGCGGTGAAGACCAGTTCGGCCTCCGCCGGGCCGGTCAGTACCAGCGACATGCGCAGCAACGGCGGTGCGGCCGGGTCGAAGTGGGCGGCCTGGTCGTCGGCCAGGAGCCGCTGGAACGCCGCGTCCTGCTGTTCCTCGTCCAGACCACGCAGATCGAACTCATGCCACGGCAGCTCGACACCGTCCCGCAGGAGCTGCACTCGGTCGCCGGCCAGATCGCTGACGAACGCCGTGCGCAGATTGGCGTGCCTGTCGAGCAGGGCCTGCCCTGCCGCGCGCAGCCGGGCCGGGTCCACCTCGCCGGTCAGATGGTGCACGAGCTGTACGTGGTAGGGGTCGCAGCCGGAATCGGCGAGCTGGGACTCGAACAGCAGTCCGGACTGCAGATCCGTGAGCGGCCAGATGTCGCTCAGCCCCGGGTACTGCTTCTCCCAGGCCTCGATCTCGCTCTGGCGCACCGACACCAGCGGTACGTCGGACGGGGTCAGCCCGCCCGCTCCCGGCGTCGCGACATGACGGGCCAGACCCTCCAGTCCGCCGCTCCACAGGTCCGCCAGCTCCTGCACCTCTTCGTGAGTGAGCAGGCCGGTGGGGAAGTCGAACCGGGCCTCCAGCTCCGGGCCCTGCGCCCAGTCGGTGACGAACGCGTTGATGTCCACCGTCGCCATGGCGGGCATGCCGGGATCGGACGCCGTGACGAGTCCGGCCGCGTCGGCGGCCTCCGTCCAGCCGAGGCCCTGGAGGTGCTCGGGCATGTCGGAGGAGGAGAAGCGGCCGAGGTAGTTGAAGGCGATCTGGCCGGTCGAGTGGGGCGCGAGGACCGCGCCGGTCTCGTCGTTGAGATACCTCAGCAGCCCATAGCCCAGGCCCTTGTCCGGGATGGCGAGCAGCTGCTCCTTGACCGCCTTGATCACCGTGCCCGCGGCGGGCCCGCCCGCGAACGCCTCGTCGAGATCCGCACCCCCGACATCGAGGCGTACGGGGAACATGCTCGTGAACCAGCCGACCGTACGAGACAGATCGGCGCCCGGTACGACGTCCTCCTCGCGGCCGTGCCCCTCCAGCCG
>NZ_FOFF01000062.1 GCF_900110755.1 Streptomyces sp. yr375 | reverse complement strand
CTCGGAGCCACCGGCGCCGTACTGGGCAACCTGATGATCCGCCGGGAAGGCAAGGTCCGCGTCGCTCTCACCGGGGGCGAGACCGAGGGCATGGACCTCTCCAAGATGTTCCCCGGCGCCCGCGGACTGCGCGTCGACCAGGCCCCTTACAAGGGAGCCGGGTTCATGGGCACCCCCGAGTCACCGGCCGGCCTGTTCAAGGCCTGGCGGATCCTCCCCAACCAGATCACGGAGGTCACCGCCGCCACCTCCGACCTGCACCCCACCCTCGACCCGGTGTCCGCCAAGGCGGCCGGACCCGCGTATGCCCGGCGGTGGGACACGGAACGCACCGCATGGATGCACGATCACCCCGACACCGATACGGGCGGCGAGTCCGCAGACGGTCCGGCCGGGGGCGGGCTGAACCTCTCCGCCCTGCGCGAGCCATCCCGGCCGGGGTCGGAGGAAGACGAACTCACCCGCCGCTTCCGCGAGCAGATCGACGCCGAATTCGGCACCGCCGCCGACCCCCACACCCCCGACACCACCCCGCCCGCCACGGCCGAGGGCGGGCGCGGGGGCGGGGGCGGGCTGAACCTGTCCGCGCTGCGCGGCGAGCAGGACAACCCCGCGCAGCGCGCCGCACTCGCCGCCCTCCTCGCCGCCGGACCCGACGGGACCGGAGCGTCCGCGATCGCCCGCGCACTCGCCGACGAACACGGCACGACCCGTCAGACGGTCGTGGGCTGGCTGAAGGAATGGGCGAACGACGGCACCGCGGTCCGCGTCGGCGAGGGCACCAAAACCCGCTACGTCCACCACTCCCACATCCCCGGACAGCCCCCGCAGAACTGACCACCCGTCGCATGTCGCCCCGCACGGGCACATGTCGCCTCCCGGCTCTCAACGGGTCGGAAACGGGCTTTGACCTGGGAGGCGACAAGCGACAAGACAAGCGACAAGACAAGACAGGCGACAAGCCGCACGACAAGAGAGACGACAAGCCACGCGACAAGCACACCACCCACCCCACACGGGCCCGCACCCTCTCCGGCGCGGGCCCACGCCGCACCCGAAGGAGCCCCCGTGAACCAGCCCGACCCGCCCGGCCGCATCGCTCCGCACATCCCAGCCGACGTCTACCACCGCGCACAGGCCACCGGACAGCCGGTCGTGATCGTCGTCCACACCACCGACCACCACGACCGCCCCCTCAGCCACTACCTCTACCCCCTCGCCGTCGCCACCGCCAGCGCGATCGGGGTGTTCGCCACCGTCGCCGCCCTCCTCGCCCTCCTCGACTTCGCCGTCCACACCGCCCTCGCCATCGCCGCCGCCACCGGCCCCCTCAGCATCGGCGGCATCACCCTCAAGCTCTTCGACTCCAAACGCTGACAGGAGCCCAACACCCGTGATCCGACTCCGCATCCGCGTCACCGGCTGGACCCGCCGCACGCTGATCCTGACCGACACCCCCGCCCCCGACTGCCCGGACTGCGCCGGGGACGGCGGCACCGAATACGACTACGGCGACCACACCGGCGAATACGCCGGCACCGAGTGGGAGCCCTGCCCCTGCTGGACCGAGTGGCGCATGGTCCTGCTGCCCCTCCCGCGCCTGCCCCGGTGGCTGCGCCGCCGCGACGACGGCCGCGACCCGTGGGGCCCGGACGGCTACAGCAGCGAACCGCCCTTCTAACTACGCCAAGGGCGACCCCCCATTCCGGCAAGAAGTCGGGGTCGCCCTTGTCAACCAGCACCTTCAACAGGACTGGAGACCTCCAGCATGACCCAACCGACCGACATTCGGGGAGAGCACCTGCCTGCCGCTCTGTCCCTGGCAGCTTCCGGCGTGCCTGTACTGCCGTTACGAGCTGGGAAGGTGCCGTTCGGCAACTGCCGCCGCTGCGCGGACAACGCGTGCGGTGGCCGGCCCAACATGAAGAGCGCCGGGCCGTGCGCCTGCCCCGCCCCCTGCCACGCATGGGCTGCCGCGACCACCGACCCGGACGTCATCCAGTCCGGCGTCTGGCGGCGCGCATGGGTGCGGGCGGGCGCGGTCGCCTACCACCCCGGCGGAGCCTGGCTGACAGTCGTGGACCTGGACAACGCCGACGCGGTGACGTGGGCGCGCAAAACCCTGCCGGTCACAAAGACCGTGCCCACCACCCGTGGTGAGCACTGGATCTACCTGGGGTCGATGCAGTCCGCCAATGCGGTCCGGCCCGGCGTGGACATCAAGTCCACGATGGCCTACGCCCGGTGGCTCGGGCCCGGAACCGGCACCATGACCGCCCTGCCGGACGTCGTACGCGCCCTGACCGTGAAGGCACCCTCCACCCTCCCGCCCGCGCCGCAGGCCATCGCCGTGCCCGCCCCGGCCGGGGGCGGGGAGTGCCCTCACCGCACGCCGGCCTACCTGGACCGTGGCATCGCCATGGCGGAGCAGCGCATCACCGCGGCCCGTGAGGCGGTGCACGCCACCGTGTACCGGACGTTCCTCGCCGTGCTGTCCACGCACGGCCGGTGCGGCTGCCTCACCGACGCCCACATGGCGCGGCTGTTCACCGCCGCGCAGGCCAAGGGCGAGACCGTACGGCACTGCACCGACGCGTGGACCAACGCCCTGACCAGGTTGGGAATGTAGCCATGTCCGAGGACGACAAGAACCCCGCCCGCGCGGTCATCACCGACTACGCCCAGGCGCACTTCCGCTACTTCCGCACCGCCGACGGGACCGTGTACGCGCAGAAGAAAGGCCACCCCGTGGCCCGTCCGATCCGCTCCCAGGGCACGACGGGCAGCCACCGGCAGGAACTCATGGTCGGACTGTTCAAGGACGGGATCGGCGTGTTCAACGGGACCGCCCTCAAGGAGGCGTTGGACCTGATCGAAGCACTCGCGCTGACCGAGGACGTGCAGCCCGTGAACATCCGCGTCGCCCCCGGATTCGACCGGGCGACGTGGCTGGACCTAGGCCGCGACGACGGGCAGTCCGTCCGCATCCACCCCACCGGCTGGGACATCGCGATTCCCGACCCGCGTGAGGTGTGCTGGCGACGGACACAGCTCACCGGGGAACTGCCCCTGCCGGCCAAGGACACCGACGGCAAGGGCATCGATCTGCTGATGCGGCTGTGCAACTTCGCCAACGCCGAGACCGAATGCCTGGCCATCGCCTGGCTGATCGGCTGCCTGGGGCCGTCCGTGCCGGTCCCCGCGCCGTTCCTCACCGGGCCGCAGGGCGCGGGCAAGTCCACCGGCGGGCGGATGCTCGTGCGGATCATCGAGGGCATGAGCGGTGACCTGCGCCGGGCCCCGAAGGACGAGGAGAACCTGACCGCGGCGGTGGCGGCGGGATGGGTCACCGCCCTGGACAACCTCTCCCACATGACGCCCGACCTGTCCGACGCCATGTGCTGCATCGTCACCGGAGCCGAGAGCGTCAAGCGCGCCCTGTTCACCGACGGGGACGTCTTCCGCGTCGGCTACCGCCGGCCTCTGCTCCTGACCGGGATCGATGTGGGCGTCATTCGGCCGGACCTCGCGGAACGGCTCCTGCCGCTGCGGTTGGAGCGGCCCCGCGTCCGGCGCACCGAGGCGGAACTGTGGGCGGAGTACGCGGACGTTCTGCCCGTCGTCCTCGGCTCGCTCCTGGACCTCACGGTGAAGGTCCGCGCGGTGGCAGCGGAGACCCCCACCGATCTACGGATGGCGGACTTCGCGCACCTGTGCGCGCAGCTCGACGCGGCGACCGGTCTGGGGGCGCTCAGTGCTTACCGGGCGAGTCTGGACGACCTGAACGACGACGTGATCGAGGGCGATCTCCTCGCGCAGACCGTCCTCGGGCATGCCGAGACCATCGAGCCGGGCGGGGCGCAGCGGATGACGTCCACGGAGTGGCTGTACTGCCTCAGTCGCCTCTACGCGGGCGAGGACTGCCGTCCCCTGCCCAAAGGTTGGCCGACCACCGGCAAGGTCCTCTCCGACCGGCTCAAGCGCCTTCAGCCGACCCTGGCCGCCCGGGGCGTCCTCATCGACACGGGCCGCACCAGCGAGGGCCGCTACCTCGAAATGACCCGTCCGGCCACCGCGCCCCCGCACGAGCACAAGCCGATGTTCTGACCGGCGCTCCGCACGCTCGCGCGGACAAGCAAGAGGAGCACCAGCGGCCAGGCGTGCTCCTCTTGCTGTTCGGCGCATGCGCCGCCCCAAAGACGCGCCGCGCAGCGGCTCCTTCTTCACGCTCTGAGGCGCACCGAACTACAACAGACACCCCCTCTCTTGTCCTAAGAGGGAAGACGCTGCGTCATCTGCGTCATGCACGCCGGAAAACGGCCCCTGACCTGCGGCTACAGCCATGACGCAGACGACGGCCTCTGCGTCATCCTGCGTCATCTGCGTCATGGGCTGCGGCACCCGTGACGCAGCCCATGACGCACCGATGACGCACCCCGACACTGCTGCGTCACCCAAAGCCGCAGGTCAGAAGCCTGGATGACGCTGATGACGCAATGACGCAGAAATCCGCACCTCGGACAAACGCGTCATCCGCTATCTCCGCAAGACCTTCAAGCCCACTCCTCGCTCCGAGGGAGATCTCTGCATGGATACAGCTCCCGTCGACGCGTTCGACACCACCCTCGTGCTCCTCACCGTCGAGGAGGCGGCCCGTCGCCTCCGTATCGGCCGGACCACATGCTTCGCACTCATCCGCACCGGTGAGCTGGAGTCCATCGACGTCGGCCGCCTCCGTCGCGTCCCTGCGGACGCGCCCGCCGAATACGTCGCCCGCCGGCGCGCAGCCCAACACGCCGCTTGACGACACCCGGGGCGGCGGCGCTGCCGGTCAGAACAGCCCGCCGCCTCGGCCCTCATCCCGAGACCAAGAACAGGAGTTCTGCCTGTGGCAGAGAAGAAGAAGGGCACCCGCCGCGCCAACGGCGAATCCGCGATCTACTTCGGGAAAGACGAGCGTTGGCACGCCCGCGTGCCGATGGGTTACAAGGACAACGGGGAGCCGTACCGTCGGCACCTGACGCGCAAGACGCGCGAGGAACTGGTTGAGGAAGTTCGCAAGCTGGAGAAGCAGCGAGACGCGGGTTCGGCGAGTCAGCCCGGCAAGCCGTGGACGGTTGAGAAGTGGTTGTTGCACTGGGTTGAGAACATCGCCAAGCCGACTGTCAGCGAGAACACGTACGACGGCTATGAGGTCGCCGTTCGTGTTCACCTGGTGCCAGGTGTCGGCAAGCATCGCCTTGACCGGTTGCAGCCCGAGCATCTGGAGAGTCTGTATCGCCGTATGCAGGCGAACGGGGCCCGCAAGGCCGGTACGGCTCACCAGGCTCACCGCACCGCCCGAACCGCGCTGGGGGAGGCCGTACGGCGCGGCTACGCGGCGAAGAACGCCGCCGCTCTGGCGAAGCCGCCACGGATGGAAGAGGACGAATCAGAGGTTGAGCCCTACTCCGTTGAAGAGGTGCAGTGTCTGCTGCTGGAAGCCAACAAGCGCCGGAACAGCGCCCGTTGGATGCTGGCACTGGCGCTCGGACTGCGACAGGGCGAGACGCTCGGACTGCGCTGGTCTGACGTCGACCTCGCCAATGAGTACCTGAAACTGCGCCGGAACCGGCTGCGCCCCCGGTACGAGCACGGGTGCCCGGAAGCCTCCCCGTGCGGCCGGAAGGCGGGGTACTGCCCGGCCAAGGTGCAGGTCCGGCGCGAGACCAAGAACACCAAGTCCCGAGCGGGCCGCCGCGCCGTGCCCCTGCCGGGCCCACTGGTCGCCATGCTCCGTGCACACCGCGAGACGCAAGAGCGAGAGTGCAAGGCGGCCGGTGACCTGTGGACCGAGTCGGACTACGTGTTCACCAAGCTGCTGGGTGGCCCGCTGAGCCCGAACACGGACTATCACGACTGGAAGCGGCTACTCGAAGACGCGGAGGTCCGGGACGGCCGGCTGCACGACGCCCGGCACACGGCCGCGACCGTGCTCATGCTGCTCGGTGTGCCGGCCCGGGTCATCGACCAGATCATGGGATGGGAACCGGGAACCTCCGACAGCATGAGGGCGCGGTACCTGCACGTGCCGGACACGATGCTGAAGGACGTGGCCCGGCAGATCGCCGAAGCCATCTGGGGACCCCCGGAAACACCCGCTGTGGACAAAAACCAGGACAACGGGGACTGAGGACAACGTCGAAGGGCCCCACCTTGCGGTGGGGCCCTTCGACGTATTGCCCGGTGAGAGCAATGGCGGAGGATACGAGATTCGAACTCGTGAGGGGTTGCCCCCAACACGCTTTCCAAGCGTGCGCCCTAGGCCTCTAGGCGAATCCTCCGCTGGGAACATTACATGACGGCGGGGGGTGCTTGCGAACTCGTTCGGGCCCTCGGGGATCAGGTAGTCTGGGCGTCAGCCCCTCACGCGGCGCTATCTGACTGAACTCCCCCAGGGCCGGAAGGCAGCAAGGGTAGGTCGGCTCTGGCGGGTGCGTGGGGGGTCTTTTGCGTTCCCGGGGTGGTGAAGGGGGCGAGGGGTGCCAGGGGTGTGGTGGGGTGCGGGAAGGGCGTCGGCCGGGCTCCCAGCGCGGCGGCTACCGGAGTGTTGAGAGGCGTGTTCGGGGTTGCTTCGCGGCTGTGCTTGTGGAGGAACACCCGTTCGTCGATGTAGACCGAGAAGAAGAAGATCAGTGCCACGCCCAGGCCGATCACCGACGGGTGGTGGCCGGTGGTGGGGGCCAGGACGGCGGTCATGGCCAGCCACAGGAAGACGTTGGGGGTGTTCTGGGTGATGAACATGTCCTTGCCCAGGGCGTTGCCGTGCGGGCGCAGGCGCAGGAACAACGATGTCAGCAGGCGCAGGGCGGCCAGGGCCGCGCCGGTGATCGTCATCGTGAGGAGCAGGGGAGTCAGCAGGCCCGGGGTGAGGCCCGTCGACGGCGTGAGGGCGAAGGTCGCCAGGGCCGCCAGGGGGACCAGGGCGAGGCCGCCGAGCCAGTTCCAGTTGGTGCTCAGCGCGCCCGCGCGGATGGGGTCGCGGTGGCGCAGGGCCTGGGCCGCGGTGCCGGGCAGGACGAGGGCCGTGACCAGGACCACCACGTACGTGATGAGCGCCGGGCCGAGCGCCGTCAGGGTGTCCGCGTGGGCGCCGGGCAGGATCAGCGGGGCGGCCAGGCCCGCCAGCAGCAGCGCGGGCAGCGCCAGCGAGGCCGCCACGGTGTGCCGTATCGCGAAGAAGTAGTCGCCGCCCCAGTGCAGGGACAGGGTGGGCGCGATCAGCGCGGGCGGCAGGAGGAGGAAGAGGCCCGCCAGTTCCAGGGGGACCGAGCGGCCCGCCCAGAGGAGGGCGAGGCCGAGGGCCAGGCGGGGCAGCAGCAGGGGCCAGGCCGTACGGAGACTGCCCAGCGGGCCGCGCAGCGCAGGCGGGTTCACGCGCAGCATCGCGAAGAAGGTGCCCACGGCGAGAAGCGCCGTCAGGGCGCCGGTGAACGCCCACGCGGGCACGCGCACGCCCAGGAGCAACTGGGCCGCCACCCCCGCTCCGGCCGCCCCGGCTATCAGCAGCGGGAGGCGGATCTCGACTATCTCGCCCAGGTCGTTGAGGTGACCCGCCGCGGCCGGTGCGGCGACCGCGCGGCGCAGGTCCTGCTCGGTGAGCGGGCGGGCGTTGGGGATCTTGAAGTCGCGGTACGAGTCGGGGGGCACGTCGGCGACGACCAGCGCGAACATCTCCACGATGTACTTGTGGGCCACCACCAGGACGGTCCGGCCCGCGCGGGAGGCGGGGAGCAGCACGTCGCGGTAGTAGGCGGCGATGCGGTCGTACATCGCCTGCCAGCTCTCGCCCTCGGGCGGCCGGCCGGTGGGCGAGTGGAACGCCTCGGTGTACTCGGCGAAGCCGATGGTCTTCTTCACCAGGCTCTTGTTGCGGCCGCTGTAGCTGCCGAAGTCGCGCTCCACCAGGGCCTCGTCGACCGTGATCCGGTCCGGCGGTGCGGGGAGGCGGTCGATGATCGTCCAGGCCGTCTGGCGGGCGCGCTGGAGGGTGGACATGTGCACTTCGTCGATGTGTACGCCGCCCGCGACCAGCGCGGCGACCCGTTCTGCGGCCTGCTCGGCCTGGCTGACGCCGAGGTCGGTGAGGGGGGTGTCCAGTCGTCCGGCGAACCGGTTCTGCTCGTTGGCCTGGGACTCGCCATGGCGGATGAAATAGAGGGGCATGAGCGTCCTTGTGTGGGGGGTTGGGGGGCGCCATGTACTTGATATCTCAAGTTGATGGTGGGGGCTCTGCGTTTCCTGTGAAATACCTTCCCGTGAACGTTTAGGGACTCTTTGCCATAGTTCGTCGGCCTGGGGTGGGGGCGGAGGAAGGGGTGGAGGAAGGGGTGGGGGAGGCGGGCGGGGCTTGATCGGGACTCGATCGGGGCTCGCTGTCAGTGGAGCCCGATATCGTCGTATGCGTGTCGTCCCTTGCGCTGTACCGCCGCTATCGCCCGGAGTCGTTCGCCGAGGTCATCGGGCAGGAGCATGTCACCGACCCGCTGCAGCAGGCGCTGCGGAACAACCGGGTCAATCACGCGTACCTGTTCAGCGGGCCGCGTGGCTGCGGGAAGACCACCAGCGCGCGGATCCTGGCCAGGTGTCTGAACTGCGAGCAGGGGCCTACGCCCACCCCGTGCGGGGAGTGCCAGTCCTGCCGCGACCTCGCGCGCAACGGGCCGGGTTCCATCGACGTCATCGAGATCGACGCCGCCTCTCATGGTGGTGTGGACGATGCTCGTGACCTGCGGGAGAAGGCATTCTTCGGCCCCGCAGGAAGCCGCTACAAGATCTACATCATCGACGAGGCCCACATGGTCACGTCGGCCGGTTTCAACGCGCTCCTCAAGGTCGTCGAGGAGCCGCCGGAGCATCTGAAGTTCATCTTCGCGACCACGGAGCCCGAGAAGGTCATCGGGACCATCCGGTCGCGGACCCACCACTACCCGTTCCGGCTCGTCCCGCCGGGAACGCTGCGCGAGTACCTCGGTGAGGTGTGCGGGCAGGAGGGCATTCCCGTCGAGGACGGCGTGCTGCCGCTCGTCGTGCGGTCCGGCGCGGGGTCCGTGCGTGACTCCATGTCCGTCATGGACCAGCTCCTCGCCGGCGCCCGCGAGGACGGTGTGACGTACGCCATGGCCACCTCCCTGCTCGGCTACACCGAGGCCTCACTGCTCGACTCCGTCGTCGAGGCCTTCGCCACCGGTGACGGCGCCGCCGCCTTCGAGGTCGTCGACCGCATCATCGAGGGGGGCAACGACCCGCGCCGCTTCGTCGCCGACCTGCTGGAGCGGCTGCGGGACCTCGTCATCCTCGCCGCCGTCCCCGACGCGGCCGAGAAGGGGCTCATCGACGCCCCGTCCGACGTCATCGAGCGGATGCAGGCCCAGGCAGGCGTCTTCGGCGCCGCCGAGCTGAGCCGTGCCGCCGACCTCGTCAACGAGGGCCTCACCGAGATGCGCGGCGCGACCTCGCCCCGCCTCCAACTCGAGCTGATCTGCGCGCGCGTGATGCTGCCGGCCGCCTATGGCGACGAGCGGTCCGTCATGGCCCGCCTCGACCGCATCGAGCGCGGCGTGAACTTCTCGGCGGGCGGCGCCATGCAGGGCCAGGGCCAGGGGCATGGGCAGGGGGCGGGGGCGGGGGCGGGGGCCGTGCAGGGCGCACCCGCGATGCCTGCCGCACCGGCCATGCCCGCCATGCCCGCCATGCCCGCCATGGGGTACGTGCCCGGGCCGGATGCGCACGGCGGTTCCGCCATGGCCGGGGGCGCGCCCGTTCCGCCCGGCGGCGGAGCCGCGGCGGCCCGCGCGGCGGTACGGGGCCAGGGGCCGGGGCAGGCACCCGGACCGGCCGGTGCCCCTGCGGCTGCCGCGCCGGTCGCTCCGCCCGCGGCCCCCCCGACACACACTCCCGCCCCTGCCCCCGCCCCGGACCCCGTACCCGCTCCCCCGCCCGTCGACGAGGGCCCCGCCCCCGGCGCCTGGCCCACCCCCACCGTGGCGGGCAGCGGCCGGCGGCCCGGCGGCTGGCCGACCGCCGCGCCCGCAGGCGGCGGCGGACGCCCGCCGACGCCACCCGCCGCCCAGACCGGCCCCGCGGCCTCAACCGCACCCGCGACTCCCGCACCCGCTGCGGCTCCCGCCGGGGGTGGGTACGCGCCCCCGTCCGGCGGCCTCGACCCCCGCATGCTCTGGCCGAACATCCTGGACGCGGTCAAGAACCGCCGCCGCTTCACCTGGATCCTGCTCAGCCAGAACGCCCACGTGGCCGGTTTCGACGGGACGACCCTCCAGCTCGGCTTCGCCAGCGCCGGCGCCCGCGACAACTTCGCGAGCAGCGGCAGCGAGGAAGTGCTGCGACAGGCGCTGGCCGAGCAGTTCAGCGTGCAGTGGAAGATCGACGCGGTCATCGACCCGTCCGGCGGCTCGTCCCCCCCGTCGACCGGCGGCTTCGGCGGTGGCGGCGGCACCGGCGGCGGCTACGGAAACCCCGGCGGCTACGGCAATCCCGGTGGTTCCGGCGGCTCCGGTGGTTACGGCGGTGGCGGTACGACGTCCCCCTCGTACCCGGCGACGCCCCCGGCGCACCCCGCTCCGACCACCCCCACCCAGCACGCCCCCGCCCCCACGTCCATGTCCGCGCAGGCCTCGGCCCCCGCCCCCATGACGGCCCCCGCCCCCGCCCCCGCCCCGGACCCGGTGTCCCCCGAGGACGACACCCCCGAGGACGACGACCCGGACCTCAACGAGTCGGCCCTCTCGGGCTACGAACTGATCGTGCGCGAACTGGGAGCGACAGTGATGGAGGAGTTCACCAACGAATAGCGAAGAACAGTGCACGCGTCGCACCGGAGCCGGAGCCGGAGCCGGAGCCGGAGCCGGAGCCCGTTCGGCTCCTTTGGAGGAACGCACAACACCTCCCGCCCCCACCCTTCGGAAGCCCGCACAAACCGCCCCGCCCCCGCCCGTTAGGCTGACCCCCGTGAACGTCCTCGTCATCGGCAGCGGCGCCCGCGAACACGCGCTGTGCCGCTCACTGTCCCTCGACCCCGCCGTCACCGCGCTGCACTGCGCCCCCGGCAACGCCGGCATCGCCGAGGTCGCCGAGCTGCACCAGGTCGACGCCCTCGACGGCGAGGCCGTGGCCGCGCTGGCCGTCGTACTCGACGCCGCGCTGGTCGTCGTAGGCCCGGAGGCGCCGCTCGTCGCCGGGGTCGCCGACGCCGTGCGCGAGGCGGGCATCCCGGTGTTCGGCCCCTCGAAGGAGGCCGCGCAGCTCGAGGGCTCCAAGGCGTTCGCGAAGGACGTGATGGCCGCGGCCGGCGTCCCGACCGCCCGCTCCTACGTCTGCACCACCCCCGAGGAGGCCGCCGAGGCCCTCGACGCCTTCGGCGCGCCGTACGTCGTCAAGGACGACGGTCTGGCCGCCGGCAAGGGCGTCGTCGTCACCGACGACCTGGAGGCCGCCGCGGCGCACGCCGCAGCTTGCGAGCGCGTCGTCATCGAGGAGTTCCTCGACGGCCCGGAGGTCTCCCTCTTCGCGATCACCGACGGCGACACGGTCGTCCCGCTCCAGCCCGCCCAGGACTTCAAGCGCGCGCTCGACGGCGACGAGGGCCCGAACACCGGCGGCATGGGCGCGTACTCGCCGCTGCCGTGGGCCGATCCGAAGCTGGTCGAGGAGGTCATGGAGACGGTCCTGCAGCCGACCGTCGACGAGCTGCGCCGCCGCGGCACCCCCTTCTCCGGCCTGCTCTACGCCGGTCTCGCGATCACCAGCCGCGGTGTCCGTGTCATCGAGTTCAACGCCCGCTTCGGCGACCCCGAGACGCAGGTCGTCCTGGCCCGCCTGAAGACGCCGCTGGCCGGCGTCCTGCTCGCGGCCGCCACCGGCGACCTCGCCGACCTGCCGCCCCTGCGCTGGAGCGACGACGCGGCCGTCACCGTCGTCATCGCCTCGCACAACTACCCCGGCACCCCGCGCACCGGCGACCCCATCACCGGCCTCGCCGAGGTCGCCGCCGAGGACTCCCCGCACGCGTACGTCCTGCACGCCGGGACGAAGTACGACGGCGAGACGGTCGTCAGCGCCGGCGGCCGCGTGCTGACGGTCACCGCGAGCGGCAGCGACCTCACCGAGGCCCGCGAGCGCGCGTACCAGGCGGTCGCCCGCATCGGTCTCGACGGTTCCCAGCACCGTACGGACATCGCCGCGAAGGCGGCGGCCGGCGCGTAACCCGCGTCGCGGCGGGCAGCTCACAGGCAGCTCAGCAGAGACATCTACCAGGCCCCGGGCCTCATGGAATTCCGCACGGCGGACCCATGAAACCCGGGGCCTGATCGTTGCCCACTGTCATCCACCTCTCCCCAAGGCCATTCCATCGAGTGAGCGCTGCGCTATCCGGCTGACGGGGGCCGGAGCGCCAACTAGGGTGCGGCGCAAGCGTTCCGGTACTCGTTCCGGCACTTGGCCCACCGGCATTGCGATGTCAGTGGTCGGTGCCACAGTGGGGGAGTGAGCACTGCGAAGACAGCCGGGGGAAACAGGACTGCAGGGAGGGGGTGAGGTCCGGTCGTGACCGGTATGGGTGTGGAGATGGGCGCGCAGGCCGCGCGTGCCCGGGCGCTCGCCGTGCTGCGGGTGCGCAGCCGGGCGTTCGCCGTCGCGCTGCTGCCGGCGGCCGTCGCCGTGATCCTGCTCGCGGGCGGTTCCACCGGGCACCTCGTGGGCCCGGGCTGGGACGCCGCGCGCTGGACGGCGTCCGTGGTCGCGATCGTCGTACTGCTCGCCGCCGCTGTCGTCGCCCTGGTCGTGGCCCGGGCCCGGCCGGCCGTCAGTCCCACGGTCACGATCGCCGAGGCGGCGGCCCCCGACCTGTACCGGCTGGTCCGCGACCTCGCCGACCGCCTCGACGTCCCGGCGCCCTCCGCGATAGCGCTCACCCCGGACTGCGACAGTTGGCTGGAGGACCGCACCCACCCGTCGCACAGCCCGCCCCCGCCCCGCGCCGGGGACGAGATAGCCGGCGCGGGCGGCTCGCACGGCCCCGGCCCCCTCCACCGTCGTACGGCGGCGGCGCCCGTCCTCGTCATCGGCTCCCCGTTCCTGTGGTGGATGCGCGTCGGCGAGCTGCGCGCCGTCCTCGCGCCGGTCGTCGCCGGTACGGGGCCCTCCGCGCACCCCGACATAGCGGCGGCCCGGCGCTTCGTGCGCGGGCTGGACGCCGCGGTGGCCGACTGCGCCCACCGCGGCAACCGGTATCCCGCCCTGCGCCCGGTCTGCTCGGGCATCGGCTGGGTCGCGCGGCTGATGCTGCGCGGCTGCCAGGTGCACGTGGGCGAGATGGAGCGGGGCGTGGCAGCCGCGGCGGCCGAGCGCGCACAGGCTGTGGATTACGGGCTGCGGATCGTCGCCCAGGAGCAGGTGGGCCTGGCGTACGCGGGCTGGGACCGGCTCCTGACGCGCGTGGCGCTGCCCGCCTGGCGGATGGGCCGCTGGCCCTCCCGGCTGGACGCGGGAGTCGTCGCCGCCCTCACCGAACTGTCCCGGCGCGACCGGCTGGCCGAGGGCTTCGCCTCCCGTCTCGGCGAGCGCCCCGCCTGTGACCTGCTCGAAGAGCCCGGCGCCATCGACGAGGCCGCCTCACTGCTCGCCGCCCGCCTCTTCCAC
Organism: Streptomyces sp. yr375; assembly: GCF_900110755.1. Taxonomy (GTDB): domain Bacteria; phylum Actinomycetota; class Actinomycetes; order Streptomycetales; family Streptomycetaceae; genus Streptomyces. The sequence goes on along the minus strand of NZ_FOFF01000062.1, from coordinate 32,443 downwards.
GGCGGCCCCGCCGAGCCCGGCCCGGACTGGTCGCCGGTGGCCTGGGCGGACTACCCGGAGGAGGTCGTCGACCGCAAGTGGCGCACCGACGCGGCCCGCCTCCACCGCGCCCTGGACACCCTCGGCGTCCGCCGCCCCACCCCCGACCCCACGGCCACCCCCACCCACCCCGGCGCCCCCACCCTGGCCCGAGTCCTGGACCACCTCACCAACAGACCCCAGCCACCAGACGACTCCCACACCCCGGAACACTCCGCCGCCACGGTCGCCCCCCGCACGCCGGCCAGCTCCCACGCGCCGGTCAGCTCCGACGCACCGGGCACGCCCCGGGCGGTGGACGACTCTGACGGCGCGCAGGACTCCGACGGCGCGCAGGACTCCGACGTCGCGGCCAGTTCCCACACGCCGGGCGGCTCCCCCATGGCGGACGACTCTCCAGCGCCGGACAGGTCCCCAGCGCCGGACAGGTCCCCCGCGCCGGACAGGTCCCCCGCGCCGGACAGGCACCACGCTGCGGATGGCTCCGGCGTTGCGGAGGACTCTCCGGTTGCCACCCCGACCCCGCCCCCCGGCCTCGAAGACTTTGCCCCCCTCGACCCCGACGACCCCCCACCCCCCAACCCCCGCAGCGCCGCCCTGGCCGCTCGGCTGGGTGTCGAGGTCGGTCGGGAAGAGGCGGCCGCCGCAGCCGCCGCGCCCCCCGCTCCAGGCGGCCCCCCGCCCCCCGGCCAGGGCCCCGACGCGGCCCTCTGGGACGACGGCGCGCTGCCCCTCTTCCCTCTCCAACCCCCGCGCACCGACCGCGAGTTGCTCGCCGATCACGTCACGGCGATGGTCTGCTGCGCCGCGATGGACACCGTCGGCGCGACCCCGGGCCTCGACTGGCTCGACGGTCCGACGCTCCTGGTCGACGGCGAGCGTGTGGCCGACCTGACCCCCCGCGTCCTCAGCCTCGTCGAGGACGGCGACGCGGTCCCCCTGCGCACCTGGCTCGTGGAGCTGGGCATACGCCCGGAGAAGCCGGTACGGCTCGGCTGACCCCAACGACGCCAAGCCACTGCACCCGCGGAGCAGCAGATTCCACTTTCGGCCAATTCGCAACGAATAGTGACTGCCTGCGCGCGTTATGTGATGTGCTGGGACCGATCGAGCCCATGGCAAGGGCTGGCGACATAAGACAAGCGCCACCGACAAGCGCCACCGACAACCGCCACGGGCGAGCGCCACGAGCAGAGCGACGCGCACGGCCGTCACGTACGCCCGAACCACCATCACGTACGCACGAATCACCGCGGGGGCACCAGGGAGGGGAGCACCATGGGACCCGGACCACGACCGGAGCACATCCGCCGATGGGAGTCGGGAGCGCTGGCGCACGCCGTGAGCGATCCCTTCGGACTGGGCCCCGTCCCCTGGCTGCGCGGCAGCGAGACGTACTTCGACGACACCGGCCACGTAGTCCCCTGGTACGTCGACACGGCCCCCGCCCCCACCCAGGAAACCCCCCAGGAAACCCCCCACGGAGCGCCGCGCGGAGCGCCCCGCGTACCCGCCCCCCGCACCGCCCCCACCTCCACCACCCCCGGCGGCGGCCCCCGCTCCGCCGACGACGTCGGCCGGCAGATCAAGGGTTTCATCTCCACCGGCGCGGTCGCCCCCGGCGACGCCGTCGACTTCCACGTCACCGTCGACCCGCCGCAGGAATTCAGCGTCGACATCTACCGCATCGGCCATTACGACGGCGACGGCGCCGCCAAGATCACCACCAGCCCGCGCCTCTCCGGCATCGTCCAGCCGCCCCCGCTGACCGCCGACCGCACGGTCTCCTGCCACCACTGGTGGCTCTCCTGGCGGCTCCAGGTCCCGACGTACTGGAACGTCGGCGCGTACGTCGCCGTCCTCACCACCGCCGACGGCTACCGCTCGCACATCCCCTTCACGGTCCGCGACGACCAACCCGCCGACCTGCTCCTCGTGCTCCCGGACATCACCTGGCAGGCCTACAACCTCTACCCCGAGGACGGCCACACCGGCGCCAGCCTCTACCACGCCTGGGACGACGACGGCCGTCTCCTCGGCGAGGCCGACGCCGCGACCACGGTCTCCTTCGACCGGCCCTACGCGGGCGCCGGCCTCCCCCTGCACGTCGGCCACGCCTACGACTTCATCCGCTGGGCCGAGCGCTACGGCTACGACCTCGCCTACGCCGACGCCCGCGACCTGCACGCCGGTCACATCGACCCCACCCGTTACCGGGGCCTGGTCTTCCCCGGCCACGACGAGTACTGGTCGACGAACATGCGCCGCACCGTCGAAGGCGCCCGCGACAGCGGCACCTCGCTCGTCTTCCTGTCCGCCAACTCCCTGTACTGGCAAGTGGAGTTGGGCCCGTCCCCGTCCGGCGTGCCGGGCCGGCTGCTGACCTGCCGCAAGCGCAAGGGACCCGGCAAGCCCGTCCTCTGGCGGGAGATCGACCGGGCCGAGCAGCAGCTCGTCGGCATCCAGTACGCGGGCCGGGTGCCCGAGCCGCACCCGCTGATCGTGCGCAACGCGAGCCACTGGCTGTGGGAGGCGACCGGCGCCCGCGAGGGCGACGGCATCGACGGCCTGGTCGCGGGCGAGGCCGACCGCTACTTCCCCCGCACCGCCCTCCCGCCCCACGAGGACCGCATCCTCCTCGCCCATTCCCCGTACAGCGACAGCGAGGGCGCCCTCCGCCACCAGGAGACCTCCCTCTACCGCGCCCCCTCCGGCGCCCTGGTCTTCGCCTCCGGAACCTTCGCCTGGTCCCCCGCCCTGGACCGCCCCGGCCACGTGGACCCCCGCGTCCAGCGCGCCACGGCCAACCTCCTGGACCGCATCTGCAAACGCGATTGACCGCCGACCACGGCCGGCCAACCCTGCACCCCTGCGCCGCTGCTTCCACTGACCCGCCGACCAGGTGCGGGCCCTCATACGGGACAATCGAGCCACCAGGCCACTAGGTCATACCCACGGAGGGAAACCGTGTCCGGATTCGTAGAAAAGCCCGAGCCCCTTCAGGTGCCGGGCCTGGTGCATCTGCACACCGGCAAGGTGCGCGAGCTGTACCAGAACGAGGCGGGCGACCTCGTGATGGTCGCCAGCGACCGTACGTCCGCGTACGACTGGGTGCTGCCGACCGAGATCCCCGACAAGGGCCGCGTCCTCACCCGGCTGTCCCTGTGGTGGTTCGACCAGCTCGCCGACCTGGTCCCGAACCATGTCCTGAGCACGGAGCTGCCCGCCGGCGCCCCCGCCGACTGGGCCGGCCGCACCCTGATCTGCCGGTCGCTGGAGATGGTCCCCGTCGAGTGCGTGGCCCGCGGCTACCTCACCGGCTCGGGCCTCGCCGAGTACCGGGAGTCCCGCACGGTCTGCGGCCTCGCCCTCCCCGAGGGCCTGGTCGACGGCAGCGAACTCCCCGCCCCGATCTTCACCCCCGCCACCAAGGCAGCCGTCGGCGAGCACGACGAGAACGTCTCCTACGAGGAGGTCGCCCGCCAGGTCGGCGCCGACACCGCCGCCGAGCTCCGCCAGGCGACCCTGGCCGTGTACGGCCGCGCCCGCGACATCGCCCGCGACCGGGGCATCATCCTCGCCGACACCAAGTTCGAGTTCGGCTACGTGGGCGACACCCTGGTCGCCGCCGACGAGGTCCTCACCCCGGACTCCTCCCGCTTCTGGCCCGCCGACAAGTGGCAGCCCGGCCGCGCCCAGCCCTCGTACGACAAGCAGTTCGTGCGCGACTGGCTGACCTCCGCCGAGTCCGGCTGGGACCGCAAGAGCGAGCAGCCCCCGCCCCCGCTGCCGCAGCACATCGTGGACGCGACCCGCGCGAAGTACATCGAGGCGTACGAGCGCCTGACCGGCACGAGCTGGAGCTAGCGGCCCCAGCGCAGGAAAGAGGCCCCGACGGCACGAAAAAGGCCCCCGGAGAACCGGGGGCCTTTCCTGAACCGAGCGGACGACCAGGTTCGAACTGGCGACCTCAACCTTGGCAAGGTTGCGCTCTACCAACTGAGCTACGTCCGCACTGCGCCGCGATCAACGCGGTGATTTCCCGTGGCGCGAGGCCAACTATACCCAACCTCGCTGCCGCGCGAGCCGCACCGCCGCATGCCGGTTCTCCGCCCCGAGCTTGGACACCGCCGACGACAGATAGTTCCGTACCGTCCCCTGCGACAGTGCGGCCCGCTCGGCGATCTCCGCGACGGGCGCTCCGTCGGCGGCGAGTTCGAGCACCTCCGTCTCGCGCGAGGTCAGAGGCGAGTCCCCGGCGGCGATCGCATCGGCCGCCAACTCCGGGTCGACGTAACGGTTCCCGGCGTGCACGGTGCGGATGATCTCCGCGAGCCGCTGCGCGCTCACCGTCTTCGGCACGAACCCGCGCACCCCGGCCGCCAGCGCCCGTTTGAGATGCCCCGGCCGGCCGTGGCTCGTGACGATCAGTGCCTGGCAGCCGGGCAGTTCGGTGCGCAGGGATGTGGCGACCTTCACACCGTCCAGGCCCGGCATCTGCAGATCCAGGACGGCCACGTCGGGCCGGTGCGCCCGCGCCATGGCCAGCGCCTCCGGTCCGGTGGCCGCCTCGGCGACGACCACGAGGTCGTCCTCCATGGAGAGCAGCGCGGCCAGCGCACCCCGGATGAGGTGCTCGTCGTCCGCGAGCAGCACCCGCACCGTCATGAAGTGACCTCTCTCACAGCGATCTTCCCGGTCAGCGGCACCTCGGCGACCACCCGGAACACGCCCGCTCCGACGAACCCGGCCTCCAGCCGCCCGTCGACGCCCCGCAGCCGCTCCCGCAGCCCGGCAAGCCCCGACCCGCCGCCCCCGGCGGCGGCCCCGGCCCCGGCCCCGTCGTTCTCCACGGTCAGCACGACATGTCCGTCCGTCCTCCCCAGCGACACCGAGCACCGCCCGGCGTCTCCGTGCCGCAGTACGTTCGTGGTGCTCTCGCGCACCACCCAGCCGAGCGCGGACTGCACCTCGGCGGGCAGCCCGTCGACCTCCCCGCTCACCTCGCAGGTGATCCCGGCCGCCGTCAACACCCCTTGTGCTCCGGAGAGTTCGACTCCCAGGTCGGCTTCCCGGTAGCCCCGTACGACAGCGCGTACCTCCCGCTGCGACTCCCGCGCTATCCGCTGCACCTCGATCATCTGCTGCACGGCGTTCGGCAGGCCGCGCCGGGCCAGTTGTACGGCCAGCTCGCTCTTCAGGGCGATCACCGCGAGGTTGCGGCCCATCACGTCGTGCAGGTCCCGCCCGAACCGCAGCCGTTCCTCGGCGACGGCGAGCCGGGTGCGGGTCTCGCGGGCCTCGTCGAGTTCGTAGACGGAGTTGAGCAGCCAGACGGAGAAGACGGCGGTGAAGGCGAGGAACGCGCCGCCGATCAGCACCACCGACATCGCGACGAGGCTGGCGAAGCCGTTCTGCACTATCGGGAGCGCCACGGCCCCCGCGCCCAGGGAGTAGCCGCTGACGACCGCGAACGCCCACTGCCGCTGCCGCACGCCGAGCGCGGTGACGCCCGCCCCGAAGACCAGGGCGATCCCGAAGACCGTGGCCGCGGCCTCGGGGACGCCCTCGTGGCGGGTGCCCCGCACGGCGGTCAGGAGCGCGACGACGGCGACCAGGGCGGTGGCGGCGGACAGGCTCCACAGCAGCCCGACGGGCTGCGCACGGCGTCCGCGCGTCCAGTCCAGCGCCCGCGAGGCCGTCACGGCGCACAGCGCGCTGTGCCCGAGCATCATGGCCGGCAGCCACAGCCCGAACCCGGTCCACAGCACCCCCACGAAGGGCAGCCCCGCGGACATGAGCTCGGCGACGGCGAAGAAGTGGAACGACCACCGGGTGTACGTCTCGACCTTCGCCGGCGTGCTCTTCCGCCGCCACCAGCCCACAGGCCTGCGCATCCCCACGCCCCACGCCCCCGTCGTCTTCCCGTACCCCCAAAGCGCCCCGTACGTCAGCGCCGAGGCTCCCATCGGAACCACCGCCCTACAGCAAACACCGCGAGCACCGTCCAGGCCAGCGCGGTCGCCAGGGCGCCCAGGGTCTCGTACGCCGACAGGTTCCCGGTCCAGCCGCCGCGGATCAGGGTGATCACCGGGGTGAGCGGGAGCAGTTCGCAGACGGAGGCGAGCCGGTCGGGCAGCATCTCCAGGGGGACGGCCATCCCGGAGCCGATCATCGACACGAGCACCATCGGCATCGTGGTGACCTGCGCGCTCTCCACGCTCCGGGTCACGGTCGCCGTGACCGCCGCGAGCGCCGCGCACATCACCAGGCCCAACAGCAGCCCCAGGACCGCGAGATGGGGTGCTTTCGGAGCCGGTATGTCGAGCAGGACCGTGCAGCCCGCCACCAGCACCAGGGACTGCACCAGCCCGGTGGCCAGCACCGGCAGCGCCGACCCGCCGAGGATCTCGGCGTCCCGCAGCTCACCGGTGCGCAGCCGCTTCAGCACCAACTCCTCGCGCCGGGCGGTGTAGATGGCGGCCAGCGCCGAGTACACCCCGAACAGCAGCGAGAAGCCGATCGCGGCGGGCAGCAGCACCAGGCCGACACTGAGCCCGACGTCCTCCACGTCCATGTCCTTGACCACCGTGGCCAGGGTGACCGGCAGCACCAGCGGCACGAACACGGCCGTGATGATCGTGCTCTTGCTGCGCCCGAGCAGCGTCAGCTCGGCCCGCCCGAGAGCGCCCATCCGCCCCACGGGAGTCGTACCCACACCCCTGCCCGCACCCCTGCCCGCACCGCTGCCCCCGGAGGTCTCCACCGTCACCCCGTTCACCCCGTCCACCCCGCTCATGCCGCGACCCCCTCAACCTCGTCGGTCTCATCGGCCTGACCGGCCCTGTCACCGCTGTTCGACGCCTCCCGGGCGATCCCCAGGAACGCTTCCTCCAGCGAGGCCGACCGCACGTCCAGCCTGTGCAACCGCACGCCGGCCCGCTCGGCCCACACCAGCAGCCCGGTCGCCGCCCGCTGCAACTCCCGTGTGCGCAGCCGTACGACGCGGCCCTCGGTCTCGTGACCGCACACGCCCAGTTCGCCCAGGGGTGGCAGGTCGCCCACGAAGTACCCGGCGGGCAGTTCGAAGGTGATCCGGGACGGCTGGGCGCCGGTCACCTCGGCGGGTGTCCCGGCGGCGGCGATGCGGCCCTCGTGCAGGATGGCCAGCCGGTCGGCGAGGTTCTCCGCCTCCTCCAGGTAGTGCGTGGTCAGCAACACCGTCGTACCGGCGTCGCGCAGGGCGCGGACCAGGTCCCAGGTGTCGCGGCGGCCTTCGGCGTCCAGGCCGGTCGTCGGCTCGTCCAGGAACAGCACCTCGGGGTCGCCGAGGACCGCGAGGGCCAGGTCGAGGCGACGGCGTTCACCGCCGGACAGTTGCTTGACCCGGACGCCGCTCCGCCCGGCGAGCCCGACCAGCGCCAGCGCCTCCCCGACCGGGCGGGTGCCGCTCACGCAGCCGGCCCACATCCGTGCGGTCTCGGCGACGGTCAGCTCGGAGGGAAAGCCGCCCTCCTGGAGCATCACGCCGGTGCGCGGCCGGACGGCGGCCCGCTCGGTGTACGGGTCGTGGCCGAGCACGCCGATCCGCCCGCCGTCGGGCCGCGCGAGGCCCTCCAGCAACTCGACGGTGGATGTTTTCCCGGCCCCGTTGGTGCCCAGCAGCGCGAAGATCTCACCGCGGTCGACGTGGAAGGAGATCCCACGGACCGCTTCGAACCCGCCCCCGTACACACGCCGGAGGTCGGTGACCTCAATCACGTGTTCATTCGTGTCCATGCCCCCAGCCTCCCCGCAGCCGGAAGCCGTCGGCAGTGCGAGCTGTCACCACTCCCCATGACAAATGTCAGGTGACGGGCACGGCACGCAGGGAAGGAACACGCAGGCAACGAAGCCGAAGAAGCCAACGCAGGCAAGGCAGGCAAGGCAGGCAAGGCAGGCAACGAAAAAGCCCCCCGGCCGAAGCCGGGGGGCTTGATCTCTATCCAGAGCGGACGACCAGGTTCGAACTGGCGACCTCAACCTTGGCAAGGTTGCGCTCTACCAACTGAGCTACGTCCGCATTGCCTCCGACCGGCTTTCACCGATCGGCGCGAGCACCAGCCTACCTGATCCACCACAGTGGTTCGGACGGCGATGCAGAGCGGGTGACAGGAATTGCACACTGCGCCTTCCCCCTGGAAGGGGGATGTTCTGCTACTGAACTACACCCGCGTGTACTCCGTGAGCTGGGCCTTTCGGCCTCGCCCCTCGGCGTGCTCCAGACTCTAGCCGACCGGGAGGGGTGCAGCGCAAGTCGGTTCGTCCGAGGGGCGAATGACCGGCCTTCAGGGAGTGCCAGGGAGTGCCAGGGAGTGCCACGGGGTGCCGTAGAGCGCCACGGAGTGCCCCGCGCGGGGCGTCTCACCGCCCCAGGGGCCTCACTGGGCTTCGGTGAACGCCTCGTAGACCTTCTTGGGGATGCGGCCGCGGGCCGGCACCTCCATCTTGTTGGCCTGGGCCCAGGCGCGGACCGCGGCGGGGTCGGGTGCGACCTCCGTCTGCTTGTACGCCCTGCCCGACCTCGACCGCTTGCGGCCGGCGTCCACGTAGGGCGCGAGCGCCTTACGCAGTTTCTTGGCATTGGCTTCATTCAGGTCGATCTCGTACGACTTGCCGTCGAGTCCGAAGGCGATCGTTTCCGCCGCTTCCGAGCCGTCGATGTCGTCAAAGAGAGTGACCACGACCTTCTGCGCCACGAATATCGGTCCCTTCGTCCGGCACCACATACACCGTAGCTACGGTGAAGTGCCGAGTCTCGGCTATTTCTAATTCATTTGTACAGTGCGCGGAATGCATTGTGAAGCCCGACTAAATCTGTCCGCGTGTCCGAGCGCAATAGGTATCCGGGGCCGTTCGGGGATCTTTCCCGTAACTTTTCGCGAACGCCCGTCTTCGTTGCGCGATCGTGATGGCCGTCACGTAGATTCCTACAACGCTACCCGCGTAGAAATTTTGTGCGGGTAGTCTGAAGGTGCCTGTTGGAGACACCGGCAGGAGCCTGCTCAGCACCACACCACCGGGAGTGCCAGTGGCACGCGTCGTAGTCGACGTCATGCTCAAGCCGGAGATCCTCGACCCCCAGGGCCAGGCGGTGCAGCGCGCACTGCCGCGGCTGGGTTTCGAAGGCATCTCGGACGTACGTCAGGGAAAGCGATTCGAACTGGAAGTTGACGGCCCCGTCGACGAGGCCGCGCTCGCCCGCATCCACGATCTTGCGGAATCCTTCCTCGCCAACACGGTGATCGAGGACTTCACGGTCCGCGTTGATGAAGTCGCGGAGGCCGCGAAGTGACCGCTCGTATTGGCGTCGTCACTTTCCCGGGCAGCCTCGACGACCGGGACACCCAGCGTGCGATCCGCCTCGCGGGCGCCGAACCCGTCGCTCTCTGGCACAAGGACAAGAACCTCCACCAGGTCGACGCCGTGGTGCTGCCCGGCGGTTTCTCCTACGGCGACTATCTGCGCGCCGGTGCCATCTCCCGCTTCTCGCCGGTGATGGAGACCGTCATCGAGCAGGCGAAGGCCGGCCTCCCGGTGCTGGGCATCTGCAACGGCTTCCAGGTCCTGACCGAGGCCCACCTCCTGCCCGGCGGGATGCTCGGCAACGACCACCTCCACTTCATCTGCCGCGACCAGAAGCTGCGCGTGGAGAGCACGGACACCGCCTGGACCGCCGACTACGAGGCGGGCCAGGAGATCCACATCCCGCTGAAGAACATGGACGGCCGGTACGTCGCCGACGAGTACACCCTCGACAAGCTCGAGGCGGAGGGCCGCGTCGCCTTCCGGTACGTCGACTTCAACCCGAACGGCTCGCTGCGCGACATCGCCGGCATCTCGAACGAGGCCGGGAACGTCGTAGGCCTCATGCCGCACCCGGAGCACGCCGTCGAGTCGCTCATCGGCTCCGGCCGCACCGACGGCCTGCCCTTCTTCACCTCGATCCTCAAGAAGCTGGTCAACGCATGAGCCGGACGCCTCTGGACACGGTCGAGCACGCGGCCGAGACCCCCGACGTCGAGCTGCCCTGGGCCGAACTCGGCCTGAAGAAGGACGAGTACGAGCGGGTCGTGGAGATCCTCGGCCGCCGGCCCACCGGTGCCGAGCTCGCCATGTACTCGGTCATGTGGTCCGAGCACTGCTCCTACAAGTCGTCGAAGGTGCACCTGCGCCAGTTCGGCGAGAAGGCCCCGCAGAGCGACGCGCTGCTCGTCGGCATCGGTGAGAACGCGGGCGTCGTGGACGTCGGCCAGGGCTACGCGGTCACCTTCAAGGTCGAGTCGCACAACCACCCGTCCTACGTCGAGCCCTACCAGGGCGCGGCCACGGGCGTCGGCGGCATCGTGCGCGACATCATCGCGATGGGCGCGCGGCCGGTCGCCGTCGTGGACCCCCTGCGCTTCGGCGCGGCCGATCACCCCGACACCAAGCGCGTCCTGCCGGGCGTCGTCGCGGGCATCGGCGGCTACGGCAACTGCCTGGGTCTGCCGAACATCGGCGGCGAGGTCGTCTTCGACGCCTGCTATCAGGGAAACCCGCTGGTCAACGCCGGTGCCATCGGTGTGATGCGGCACGAGGACATTCACCTGGCGAAGGCGTCCGGCGCGGGCAACAAGGTCATCCTGTACGGGGCCCGCACGGGCGGCGACGGCATCGGCGGCGCGTCGATCCTCGCCTCCGAGACCTTCGACGACGCCAAGCCGAGCAAGCGCCCGGCGGTCCAGGTCGGCGACCCCTTCCAGGAGAAGCTGCTCATCGAGTGCACGCTCGAAGCGTTCCAGGAGAAGCTGGTCGTCGGCATCCAGGACCTCGGCGCGGCGGGCCTGTCCTGCGCCACGTCCGAGCTCGCGTCCAACGGCTCCGGCGGCATGCGCGTGACGCTGGACGACGTACCGCTGCGCGACTCGACGCTCTCGCCCGAGGAAATCCTCATGAGCGAGTCGCAGGAACGCATGTGCGCGGTCGTCGAGCCGGCGAAGGTCGACCGGTTCCTCGAGATCTGCGACAAGTGGGACGTCATCGCCACCGTCATCGGTGAGGTGACCGACGGCGACCGCCTCGAGATCTTCTGGCACGGCGGCAAGATCGTCGACGTCGACCCGCGCACGGTCGCCCACGACGGTCCGGTCTACGAGCGTCCGTACGCCCGCCCGTCCTGGCAGGACGCCCTCCAGGCGGACGACGCCAACAAGCTTCCCCGGCCCACGACTTCGGCGGAGCTGAAGGACCAGGTCCTGAAGCTGGTGGCCTCTCCCAACCAGGCCTCGAAGAAGTGGATCACGTCCCAGTACGACCACTTCGTGCAGGGCAACACGGTGTTGGCCCAGCCCGAGGACTCCGGGATGATCCGGATCGACGAGGAGACCGGCCTCGGCGTCGCCATCGCGACCGACGGCAACGGCCGGTACGCCAAGCTCGACCCGTACGCGGGCGCGCAGTTGGCGCTCTCGGAGGCGTACCGGAACGTGGCGACGACCGGCGCGAAGCCGCTCGCCGTCTCCGACTGCCTGAACTTCGGCTCGCCCGAAGACCCGGCCGTCATGTGGCAGTTCGCGGAGGCGGTCCGTGGACTGGCCGACGCCTGCCAGCAGTTGGGCACCCCGGTCACCGGCGGCAACGTGTCGCTCTACAACCAGACGGGCGAGGTCGCGATCCACCCGACCCCGGTCGTCGCCGTGTTGGGCGTCATCGACGACGTCGCGCGCCGCACGCCGGTCGCCTTCCAGGAAGAGGGCCAGCTCCTTTACCTGCTCGGCGACACCCGTGAGGAGTTCGGCGGCTCGGCCTGGTCGCAGGTCGTCCACGACCACCTCGGCGGCCTGCCGCCCAAGGTCGACCTGGAGCGCGAGCGGCTCCTCGCCGAGATCCTGATCTCCGCCTCCCGCGACGGAATGGTCGACTCCGCGCACGACCTGTCCGACGGCGGTCTGATCCAGGCGGTCGTCGAGTCGGCGCTGCTCGGTGAGAAGGGCGCGCGTCTGATCGTCCCGGACGGCCTGGACGCCTTCACGCTCCTCTTCTCCGAGTCGGCCGGCCGCGCGGTCGTCGCCGTGCCGCGCTCCGAGGAACTCCGCTTCAACGACATGTGCGGGGCGCGGGGTCTGCCCGTCACCCGCATCGGTGTCGTCGACGGCGACACGATCGAGCTCCAGGGCGAGTTCGAACTGTCCCTGGAGGACCTGCGCAAGGCTCACGAGGACACGATCCCGGCGCTGCTCGCGTAAGCGTTTCCGTGGCTCTACGGCTGTGAAGGCCCCGTTCGTCTCGGCGAACGGGGCCTTCGTCGTACGTGCGCCTCAGCGCGGGGCGTCGGGGATCCGGAGGATCCCGGTGGTGTACGGCGGGGGCGCGGGGGTGGGGCAGCAGCGTCCGTCGCAGAAGGTCACGGGGGGCCAGGCCCCGCCGAGCCCGGTGCCGAGGACGCGCCGCGCGGGGAGGGGTTGTTGCTCGACGGGGTCCGGGGGCGCCGGTTCGGCGTACGACGTGAGCAGTAAGGCGAGGGCGAGCAGGGCGAGGAGCCCGGCGAGACAGCCGAGGGCGAGGTCCACGAGGTTCACTTGTCGTCCGCCTCCGACGCCAACTCGGTCTCGACGACCAGCGCTTGCCGCTCGGTGTGATCGGCGAGCCGCACCCAGACGAACGCCTGCTCGGCGTCGACCCCGGCATACCCGGACCCGACCTGGACGACGACCCCCTCGAACGGCTCGCGACGCTCGTGCCGGTAGCCCTCGGGCGTGACGTAGGTAGTGCCCTTGACCCGGTCGCCGACCAGGAAGGGGGCGTCGGTACGGGGGCGGGGACGGGGTTTGCGTGGAGTAGTCACGGGACCACTTTCCGCAGGTGGAGCAGGGCTCCGCAATCGAACAAGGGAATCCCTCATTAACTGGAATATGCCCGGTGGTGGGCATCTGCCTGCGGGGGCAGGGCACGGTATGTCAGACTCCGGGCACTGGCTGCGATCTGCCGGGCACCGTGCGTGATTCGGTGGGCATGCGGGTCGAGTTGGTCGGCACAGCGCGAAAAGAGGTGGACACGGGTGGCAGCGAAGACGGGGCCCACGATCCGTCGTATGCAACTGGGACAGGAGCTGCGACGCCTGCGCGAGCAGGCCGACGGCGGAGGGGAGTTGGGCCGGGGCATCACAAGAGGCCAGGCGGTCCGGGGGACGAGCGTCTCCGAGTCGACACTGCACCGAGTGGAGAGAGGCCTGACCAGCCTCCCCAGAGTGCAGGACCTCAAGTCACTGCTGAAGCGGTACGGGGTCAGCGACCCGAGCGACATCGAGTTCCTGCTGGACATTCACAAGGGCTCGCTGAACCGGGGCTGGTGGTCGCAGTACCGCCTCTTCATGCCCTCAGGCTTCAACATCGGCGTGGGTCTTGAGGGCGACGCCAAGATTCTCCGGATCTATCAACCGGACGTCATGTTCGGGCTGTTCCAGACTGCGGCGTACGCACGGGCCATGTTCGAGAGCGCCAAGCCGGTGGACGAGCGCAACACCGAGTTCGTCGAGCGGAACATCGAGATCCGGATGAGGCGGAAGGAAGTCATCACCCGCAGCGACCACCCAGTGGAGATCCACGCGATCCTCGACGAGGCCGTCCTCCGGCGCGTGTACGGCGGCCCGGAGGTGATGCGGGAGCAGTACGAGCACTTGGCGGAACTGGCCGCGCTGGAGAATGTCACGGTCCAGATCCTGCCGATGGGCCAGCCCGTCTATCGGAGCCACCAGAACTTCATTCTCATGGAGTTCGAGCCACCGCTGCCCACGGTGGTGAGCGTCGACGGCTTCACCTCGGTGAACGTCACGGACAAGGACACGGAGATCTGGGCGTACCGGCGTCGGTTCGACGCCATGCGGGCCGAAGCCGGTGGTCCGAGGCTGACACCCGACTTCCTGAAGCGAGCAGCACGAGAGTTGGAACAGCAATGAGCACTCACCGCAATGCCCTCGAACTGGCCGACGGCGCGGCCTGGTTCAAGTCGTCCTACAGCGACCAGACGGGCGGTCACTGCGTCGAGGTCGCGAACCTCATCCCGACCCACGCCCGCGTGGCCGTCCGCGACTCCAAACTCCCGAGCGGCCCCGCTCTCCTGCTCCCGCCGGAGGCACTCGCGACCTTCGTCGACCACGTGAAGGCAGACCAACCGTGACAGCAGCGCCCGAGTCGGCAGGGCTCAAGTCGTCCTACAGCAACGACTCGGGCGGCAACTGCGTCGAGGTCGCCGACCTCACCCCCGCCCAACCCCTCATCGCCGTCCGAGACTCCAAGTTCCCCCACGGCCCCGCCCTCGCCCTCCCGCCGGATGCATTCCTCGCGTTTGTCGGGCTCGTGCGCGGCTAGGCTCACCGCATGTCTGCGGCCGGCAAGAAGCGCGTGCGTACCTACGACCCCGTCAAGACCCGGGCCGCCGTACTGGCCCAGTTCGCACACGTGCGGGACGGGGTCGGGGCGCTCGCCCCGGAGCAGCTCGCCCTGCCCACCCGGCTGGCGGGCTGGTCCGTGCGGGAGCTCGCCGCGCATGTCGCCATGGCCGTAGAGACCGTCAGCCGCAACCTCGACCGCGACGCGCCCCCGAAAGCGGAGCTGGCCCTCACGCAGTGGCCCTTCGCAACGGCCGCCCGCGCAGCCGGCATCTCCGACGACACCGTGGCCCTCGCCGCCGCCCACCCCGACCTGAACGCCCTCTACACCCGCACCGAGGAACGCCTCACGCAGGCCCTCACCGCCCCCGGCGACCGCGTCCTCGCCGCCCGCACCGGCGCGATGACCCTCGCCGACTACCTCGTCACCCGCACCATCGAACTCGTCGTCCACACCGACGACCTCAACGCGGCCGTCCCCGGCCTGGAGATCCCGTACGACCGGCAGGCGCTCGCGGCGGCCACCCGGCTGCTCGCCGACGCCCTCGCCGACAAGGCACCCGGCGGTGCCACGGAGGTGCGGATCCCGCCGTACGCCGTCGTGCAGTGCGTCGAAGGGCCCCGGCACACCCGGGGCACCCCGCCCAACGTCGTCGAGACCGACCCGCTGACCTGGATCCGGCTGGCGACCGGCCGGGTGACCTGGCAGGACGCCGTCGCCGCGGCGAAGGTCAGCGCGAGCGGCGAGCGGGCCGACCTCACGCGACTCCTCCCGCTGCTGGCGTAAGGGAAAACCCCTGAGGGGAACCGGTCGTCTCCGGTGACCGTCACATCGGCATGTACACGTACAAGTACACGAAGAGGCGCACGCGGCGCATGACGCTGACGGTCCTCGCCGTCCTCATCCCGTTCGCCGCCGCCTGCGGCACCGAGCAGGCGGACGGCACGCGGCCCGGCAGCGGAGCGGTCAGCGCCGAGAAGCCCGTCACCGGGGTGCGGTGGACCATCGACAGCGTCACCGTCGACGGCACCACCCACCAGGCACCGGACGGCGCGCATCTGGAGATCGACGACAGCAAGGCGGTGGGCAGCTACGGCTGCAACACCTTCACCGCCACGGCCGCCGTCGCCGCCGACAGCGTCCGCTTCAGCGACGCCCGGTCGACCAGGATGGCCTGCACGGGCCAGCCGATGACCTTCGAGCGCACGCTGTCCGCGGCCCTCACCCAGGGCACCCTCACCACCGACGTCGACGGCAGCACGCTGACCCTCGCCACCGCCGACGGCGACCAGGTCCACCTGACCTCGACCTGACCTCCATCTGGCCAAAAAGCGACACCGACCCCGGCCCATCCGCCCTATTGGTGTGCGACACCTCACTCACGCACCCGGAACGGGTCCCCGACGGGTCACCCCCGAACTGCGCCCGGCCAACAAGTGGATCATCACATATCGCATCTGACCTGCGAAAATGAGTGGATCATGGGTGTGGTTGGCGACCGGTGATCCAGTTACCGGCGGGTATCGCCAATTCGGACCAGTGGTCGATCTCGCCTACACTCGGTGGCGTGCCACGTGGTGACGGTCGACTCAGTCATGATCTGCTCCCCGGCGAGAAAGGCCCCCAGGACGCTTGCGGCGTCTTCGGAGTCTGGGCTCCCGGTGAAGAGGTCGCCAAGCTCACTTACTTCGGGCTCTACGCCCTCCAGCATCGAGGCCAGGAATCCGCGGGAATCGCGGTCAGCAACGGCTCCCAGATCCTCGTCTTCAAGGACATGGGCCTCGTTTCCCAGGTCTTCGACGAGACCTCGCTCGGTTCGCTCCTCGGTCACATCGCGGTCGGTCACGCCCGCTACTCGACCACCGGCGCGTCCGTGTGGGAGAACGCCCAGCCGACCTTCCGTGCCACCGCGCACGGCTCGATCGCGCTCGGTCACAACGGCAACCTCGTCAACACCGCCCAGCTCGCCGAGATGGTCGCCGACCTGCCCAAGCAGGAGGGCGGCCGCACCCCGCGCGTCGCGGCGACCAACGACACCGACCTGCTCACCGCGCTGCTCGCGGCCCAGGTCGACGAGGACGGCAAGCCGCTGACCATCGAGGAAGCCGCCCACGCGGTCCTCCCGCAGGTCAAGGGCGCTTTCTCGCTCGTCTTCATGGACGAGCACACCCTCTACGCCGCCCGCGACCCGCAGGGCATCCGCCCGCTGGTCCTCGGCCGCCTCGAGCGCGGCTGGGTCGTCGCCTCCGAGTCCGCCGCCCTCGACATCTGCGGCGCGGCCTACGTCCGCGAGATAGAGCCGGGCGAGTTCATCGCCATCGACGAGAACGGCCTGCGCACCTCCCGATTCGCGGAAGCGAAGCCCAAGGGCTGCGTCTTCGAGTACGTCTACCTGGCCCGCCCCGACACCGATATCGCCGGGCGGAACGTGTACCTCTCCCGCGTGGAGATGGGCCGCAAGCTCGCCAAGGAAGCCCCGGCCGACGCCGACCTGGTGATAGCGACCCCGGAGTCCGGCACCCCGGCCGCCATCGGCTACGCGGAAGCCTCCGGCATCCCCTTCGGCGCGGGTCTCGTCAAGAACGCGTACGTCGGCCGGACCTTCATCCAGCCCTCGCAGACCATCCGGCAGCTCGGCATCCGCCTGAAGCTGAACCCGCTGAAGGAAGTCATCAAGGGCAAGCGGCTGGTCGTCGTCGACGACTCGATCGTCCGCGGCAACACCCAGCGGGCCCTGGTGCGCATGCTCCGCGAGGCGGGCGCGGCCGAGGTCCACATCCGGATCTCCTCGCCGCCCGTGAAGTGGCCCTGCTTCTTCGGCATCGACTTCGCCACCCGCGCGGAGCTCATCGCCAACGGCATGACCATCGACGAGATCGGCACCTCGCTGGGCGCGGACTCCCTCTCGTACATCTCCCTCGACGGCATGATCGAGGCGACCACCATCGCCAAGCCGAACCTCTGCCGCGCCTGCTTCGACGGCGAGTACCCGATGGAGCTGCCCGACCCCGAGCTGCTCGGCAAGCAGCTCCTGGAGACGGAGCTGGCCGCGGGTCCCGCAGCCACGGCCGCGGCCGACGCCATCCGTCGCCCGTAAGCCCAGCCCGTCGTATCCCAATTCAACGCGAAAGATCCCAGGCCATGTCTGAGACCGCTGCTTCCGGTGCTTCCTACGCGGCCGCCGGCGTCGATATCGAAGCGGGCGACCGCGCCGTAGAGCTGATGAAGGAGTGGGTGAAGAAGACGCAGCGCCCCGAGGTCCTCGGCGGCCTCGGCGGCTTCGCCGGCCTCTTCGACGCCTCCGCCCTCAAGCACTACGAGCGCCCCCTCCTCGCCTCCGCCACGGACGGCGTCGGCACCAAGGTCGACATCGCCCGTCAGCTCGGCGTGTACGACACCATCGGCCACGACCTGGTCGCGATGGTCATGGACGACATCGTGGTGTGCGGGGCCGAACCGCTGTTCATGACCGACTACATCTGCGTCGGCAAGGTCTACCCCGAGCGCGTCGCCGCCATCGTCAAGGGCATCGCCGAAGGCTGCGTCCTCGCCGGCTGCGCCCTCGTCGGCGGCGAGACCGCCGAACACCCGGGCCTCCTCGGCGCGGACGACTTCGACGTCGCAGGCGCCGGCACGGGCGTCGTCGAGGCCGACCGGCTGCTCGGCCCGGACCGGATCCGCACGGGTGACGCGGTGATCGCCATGGCGTCCTCCGGCCTTCACTCGAACGGGTACTCCCTGGTCCGGCACGTCCTGCTGAACCAGGCGGGCCTGGCCCTCGACGCGCGGATCGACGAACTCGGCCGCACCCTCGGCGAAGAGCTCCTGGAGCCCACCAAGATCTACTCCCTGGACTGCCTGGCCCTCATCCGTACGGCCGACGTGCACGCCTTCTCGCACATCACCGGCGGCGGCCTCGCGGCCAACCTGGCCCGCGTCATCCCGGACGCGCTGCACGCGACCGTGGACCGCGCCACCTGGACCCCGGACCCGATCTTCGACCTCGTCGGCCGCACCGGCTCCGTCGAGCGCCTGGAGCTGGAGAAGACCCTCAACATGGGCGTCGGCATGATGGCGATCGTGCCCGGCGAGTCGGCCGACGTGGCCCTCGCCACCCTGGCCGACCGAGGCGTCGACGCCTGGATCGCCGGCGAGATCACCGAGCGCGGCGAGCACACCACGGGAGCCGAACTGGTCGGCGACTACGCCCGCTAGGACACGCGGACGCGCCCGGCGGTAACCGCACGGGCAG
Organism: Streptomyces sp. yr375; assembly: GCF_900110755.1. Lineage (GTDB taxonomy): Bacteria > Actinomycetota > Actinomycetes > Streptomycetales > Streptomycetaceae > Streptomyces. The sequence continues at coordinate 13,744 of NZ_FOFF01000062.1, read as the reverse complement.
CATCCGTGCAGGCAGCACAAGACCCGGTCGGTGACCGAAGTCACCGACCGGGCGGGTGCTCAGTACAAGGTCAAGCGCCGCGACGGTGTTGCGAGGAGTCCTCGCCGTCATCCTCGTCGTCGGCCCCGTACAGCTCGGCGTACCGGGCGTACGGGTCGTCCTCGTCTTGCTCATCGTCATCATCCTCGAACGGCTCAGCGTTCGGCGGAATATTCGATGGCGATGCGCCCAGCTCTTCGGCCAGGCGTGAGAGATCAGTCCCGCCGCTGTTGTACTTCAGCTGGCGGGCGACCTTCGCTTGCTTGGCCTTGGCCCGGCCGCGCCCCATGGCTCGACCCCCTCAACGACGGGGCTCGACGGCCCCAGGTTGACACGCGTTCATGATCCAGGACGGCCTCTCCATGGAGAGCCCGTCGTAGGGCTCCCACGGTACCTGAGCCCACGCCCGTACGGTACGTCGCCCGTCGCACGCGCGTGTGCGCAGCACCTTTCAGGCGACCCGTCCTTGCTGGTCAGTGGCGATTTTAACCACTTATCGGCGGCCGACCCGCCGGGGACAGTGTGAGTTCTCTCTAACTTTCCACCGGCCGGTACCGCCGAAACCCCAGGACGAGCCGCCACGCAAACCCCGGCGGACCCTCACCGGTCCGTCACCGGCCAGTCGCCGGTGACGTCACCGGTCCCGTCACCAGCCGCGTGCCTGGGCCGCCTCGTGCATCCGCTGCTCGGCGATCCGGTCGGCCGCGGCGGCCGGCGGAATCCCGTCCTCCTTCGCACGTGCGAAGATTCCCAGCGTGGTGTCGAAGATCTTCGCCGCCTTCGCCCTGCACCGCTCGAAGTCGAAGCCGTGCAGCTCGTCGGCGACCTGGATGACCCCGCCGGCGTTCACCACGTAGTCCGGCGCGTAGAGGATCCCGCGGTCGGCGAGGTCCTTCTCCACGCCCGGGTGGGCGAGCTGGTTGTTGGCCGCGCCGCACACGATCCGCGCCGTCAGCGCCTGCACCGAGCCGTCGTCGAGCGCCCCGCCGAGCGCGCAGGGGGCGTACACGTCGAGCCCGTCGACGCGGATCAGCGCCTCGGTGTCGGCGACCGCCGTCACCCCTTCGGGGTGCCGGTCGAGGATCCGGCGTACGGCGTCCTCGCGCACGTCCGTGATCACGACCTGCGCGCCCTCGGCCCGCAGGTGCTCCACGAGGTGGTGGCCGACCTTGCCGACGCCCGCGACGCCGACCGTGCGGCCGCGCAGCGACGGATCGCCCCACAGGTGCTGGGCCGAGGCCCGCATGCCCTGGTAGACGCCGAAGGCGGTCAGCACGGACGAGTCGCCCGCCCCGCCGTTCTCCGGCGAGCGCCCGGTCGTCCAGCGGCACTCGCGCGCCACGACGTCCATGTCGGCGACATACGTGCCGACATCGCAGGCGGTCACGTACCGCCCGCCCAGCGAGGCCACGAACCGGCCGTACGCGAGCAGCAGCGCTTCGGTCTTGATCGTGTCGGGATCACCGATGATCACGGCCTTGCCGCCGCCGTGGTCCAGCCCGGCCATGGCGTTCTTGTACGACATCCCGCGCGCGAGGTTCAGCGCGTCGGCGACGGCCTCCGCCTCGGTCGCGTACGGATAGCAGCGGGTACCGCCGAGGGCGGGGCCCAGGGCGGTGGAGTGGAGCGCGATGACGGCCTTGAGGCCGCTGACGCGGTCCTGGCAGAACACGACCTGCTCATGGCCGCCCTGGTTCGAGTGGAACAGGGTGTGCAGTACGTCAGCAGGTGCGCCGGATACGTCGGTCACTGTGGTGACTCCCGGGGGACTAGCGGCGGATCGAGGTACAGGCACCGTAAGGGTGGCGGGGCCTGTGAATCCGAGAGTAGGGCCTGCGTGGCCCGCCGATCGCGCCCTGTGGAGGATCACTTCTTCCGGAGTGCCGCCGTGGGACGATGCGCGGGGTTTCCCGGTCGGCCGAAGGGGGAGGGAGCAGGCGTGCCCAAGGAGTCCTCGGTGATCGTCCCGTACGCCGCCTATCTGCGCGTGTACGAGCCGCTGGCCGCCTTTCCCGAGCCCGAGCGCACCCACTGGGCGGCCTACGCCCGCCGCCCCGAGCTGCCCACCTACCAGGACGAGCTGCGCCGCTCGCTGGCCGACCTGGTGCCCACCCCGCCGGTCGGGGTGCCGGTGCACGAGAGCGGCGACGCGTTCGTGACCGAGGTGGACGGCGTGCTCTGCGTCTGCCCCTGGCGCACCCGGCTGCGCGGCTGGCTGGCCCTGGCCGAGCTGGACGGCGACGAACTGCCCCGGTCGGTCCTCGACGCGGCGCTCCCCGAGGTCGTACGCCTCCAGGCGGCCCAGGACCACGAACGGTGGCTGGAGCGCAACCCGGACGCCCGCCCGTGGATCCGTACGGCGGTCTGGCAGGTGCCGATCAACTGGTTCGTGCTCATCTCCGACGCGGAGCGCGAGTACGGCAAGGGGACGGCGGAGGTCGCCCCCGTGCTGCGCTACCGCACGCCCATGGTGCAGGCGCGCCGCCGGGTGGCCCGCTCGCTGCGCACGCTGAAGGACGCCATGGACGAGGGGCCGCTGATCGACGGCCTGCTGGACGTGGGGCGCTGGCTGGAGGAATTCCACCCGCGTTCGCTAGTGGAACTGGATTACGGCGGCCTGGTGCACGTGCTGCCGGCCGGTGCGCTGGAGAGCGACCACTCGGCGAAGGACGTGGCCGAGGGCATCGAGGCGCTGCGGATCGGCGACGGCGCGGCGGCCGGCGAGGCCTATGCGCGGCTCGTGGAGCGGTGGCGGTCGGTCCGGGACCGGCGCTCCGCGAATTAATGATCAACTGACGGTGTGACAGGCGTGACGGCGCTGGCGTGAGTGACGCACGTCACGGCCTGGAACGGGCCGGACAGCGTACCGTCAAACGCACTTCACGGAACTGACGGGACGTAGGTCCCGATCCGGGCTTATGTCGCAAGGGTGACGGACCGCACGTACACGGCCCTTGCGCCGCTTGCCCCTCCTCGTGCCAAAATAGGACAAGGAGTCCGGGGAGGGCTCCTCCACCCACTTATGCTCCACTGTGGGGGGAAATCTCAGCAATGCACGCTTTGGGGGGTCTGGTGACTCCTGATCGTCCTGTGACTGATCGTCACAGTGGCGTGACTGTCCGCTATGGCATGGTCCATCGGCTTCCGTCGCCGATGAACACCTGGGGGGCAATTCCATCGGTTTGGCCGACGCGGCTGGACGGATGGTGTAGTTGTAGTGCCGAGGACAAGCCGTTCGTCCTATAACCGACTCGACTCGCGTCCGCCATTTCGGGCAACGCGGGTCAAGGTGCAGAATTTAGAGGAAAGAACCGAGAAGGTTCGGTTCTCCCGAGGAGGCCGCTCATGACCGCTCGCACCCCTGATGCTGAGCCGCTGCTGACCCCGGCTGAGGTCGCCACCATGTTCCGTGTGGACCCTAAGACGGTCACACGGTGGGCGAAGGCCGGCAAGCTCACGTCGATTCGTACGCTCGGCGGACACCGCCGTTATCGCGAGGCCGAGGTCCGCGCACTGCTTGCGGGGATCCCGCAGCAGCGCACCGAGGCCTGACAACTGAATATGCGGGCAACACGTCAGGTCCCCCAACCTGGTCGGACGCCCGAAACCTAGCTCCAAGCGACGTGGGTCCTGCCCCAACAGGCCCCTCGCCCACTGGGAAACGTCGTCGATCGCGCTGGACTCCGCCGGGTCCAGCGCGATCTTTTTGTGCGTTCGGGGCCGCTTGAGGCTCCTGGATCGGTCGTATCAGGTGAGTCTGTGAGCGACCTTGTCGGAGTCTGGGGAGGCTCTGGGCGGGTTCCTGAGGGCATCCTACCGAGTGGTGCAATTGCACATATAAAATTAACCAGTTGTAGGAGACCGGTGAAAACCCGGGTTTTGGAAACTCATGCGGTGACACCCGTCACACGGAAGAAACCTTGTCTCCGCCGACTCATGTGCGCTAATGGGGAGTTGGGCGCCGACCCTCTGGTGGGGCTACCTGGGTACCGGCCGGGCGGGACGCCGTCAAGGGTGCGTCGGGGGACGCGCAGGGAGACGCCTCGGGAAGTGTCTTGGGAAGCGCCTCTGGAAGTGTCTCGGGAAACGCAGAGAGCCCGGATCCGAAGATCCGGGCTCTCTGTTACTGCGGTCCTGACGGGATTTGAACCCGCGGCCTCCACCTTGACAGGGTGGCGAGCACTCCAAACTGCTCCACAGGACCAGGTTTTCGCGGCACTTGATGTTGCGTTGTGCTGCGAGAAGGACTGTACAGGAGGGTGAGCCCGAAGGTCGAACTCACCCTGCGTACAGGATCCGTCACGGTGCGGCCGCGTCGATCGCCTTCACGATCCGCTTGTCGGAGACCGGGTACGCCGTGCCCAGCGCGTGGGCGAAGTAGCTGACCCGCAGCTCCTCGATCATCCAGCGGATGTCCAGGACCTGCTGGGGCACCGGCCGGCCCTGCGGGAGCTGTTCCAGCAGCCAGGCGTACTCGTCCTGCATCTCGTGGACCTTCTCCATGCGGCTGGTGTCCCGCTGCACGCCGGTCGGCATCTGCTGGAGCCGCCGGTCCACCGCCACCAGGTAGCGCATCAGGTCGGGCAGCCGGCGCAGGCCCGCCCAGGTCACGAAGCCGGGCTTCACAAGGGCGTCCAACTGCCCTCGTACGTCCGTGAGGTTCGCCAGGAGCACGGGGCTGCGTACGCCCTTCAGACGGCGCTCACAGGCCTGCCAGGCGGCCAGCACCTGCTGCACCTGCCCGACCGTCCGCACGGTCGTGTCGACGATCTCCGCGCGCACCTTGTCGTACAGCTTGCGGAACGACTCCTCGTCCCACGCCGGACCGCCGAACTCGGCGATCAGCCGGTCGGCCGCCGCCATCGCGCAGTCGTCGAACAGCGCCTGGATGGAACCGTGCGGATTCGCCGACAGCGCGAGCTTCTGAGCGTTCGTCAACTTCTCGGATGCGAACTTTGCCGGGTTGACCGGGATGTTGCGCAGGATCAGCCGACGGGTGCCCTTCCACATCGCCTCCGCCTGCTCCGCCTCCGTGTCGAAGAGGCGTACGGAGACGGTGTTCGCGGTCGGTCCGTCGTCGACCAGCGCCGGGTACGCCCGCACCGGCTGGCCGGCCCGGCGGGTCTCGAAGACGCGGGTGAGCGCGCCGATCGTCCAGTCCGTCAGGCCCGAGCGCTCCAGGGACTCGCCGCCCTGCCGTTCGGCGGTGGCCGCGGCGGCCTGCGAGATGGCCTGCCGCGCCTTCGGCTTCAGGCGGAGCTTCAGGGACTCCAGGTCCTTGTCCTCGGCCAGCTTGCGGCGCCGCTCGTCGACGATCCGGAAGGTGATCTTCAGGTGGTCGGGGAGCCGCGACCAGTCGAAGTCGTCCGCCTCGAACGGGACCCCGACCATGCGCTTCAGATCGCGGGCCATCGCCGTCGTGAGCGGTTCTCGCAGCGGCACCGCCTGGTCCAGGAAGCGCTGCGCGAAGTTCGGCGCGGGCACGTAGTTGCGGCGGATCGGCTTCGGGAGGGAACGGATCAGCTCCGTGACGACCTCCTCCCGCAGCCCGGGGATCTGCCAGTCGAAACCCTCGTCCGTGACCTGGTTGAGGACCTGGAGCGGGATGTGGACGGTCACCCCGTCCGCGTCCGCGCCCGGCTCGAACTGGTAGGTGACCGGGAACTTCAGCGGACCCTGCCGCCACGCGTCCGGATAGTCGGCCTTGGTGACCGCCTCCGCCGACTCCCGGATGAGCATCTCCCGCTCGAAGTCCAGGAACTCGGGCTGCTCGTGCCGCTTGTGCTTCCACCAGGAGTCGAAGTGCGCGCCGGACACCACGTGTTCGGGCACCCGCTGCTCGTAGAAGTCGAACAGCGTGTCGTCGTCGACGACGATGTCCCGCCGCCGCGCCCGGTGTTCCAGCTCCTCGACCTCGCTGAGGAGGCGGCGGTTGTCGGCGAAGAACTTGTGGTGCGTGCGCCAGTCGCCCTCGACGAGCGCGTTGCGGATGAACAGCTCGCGGGAGGTCTCCGGGTCGATCCGGCCGTAGTTGACCTTCCGCTGGGCGATGATCGGCACGCCGTACAGCGTGACCTTCTCGTCCGCCATCACGGCCGCCTGGTCCTTCTCCCAGCGCGGCTCGCTGTACGTCCGCTTCAGGAGATGCCCGGCGAGCGGCTCCACCCACTCCGGCTCGATCTTCGCGTTGACCCGCGCCCAGAGCCGGGACGTCTCCACCAGCTCGGCGGACATCACGAACCGCGGCTGCTTCTTGAACAGGGCCGAGCCCGGGAAGAGCGCGAACTTGGCGCTGCGCGCGCCCAGATACTCGTTCTTGTTGCCGTCCTTCACGTCCTTCATGCCGATGTGCGACAGCAGACCGGCGAGGAGAGAGACGTGGACGCTGTGCTCGGCCGCGTCCTCCTCGTTCGGATGGATGCCCATCTGCTTGGCGACCGTACGAAGCTGCGTGTAGATGTCCTGCCACTCACGGATGCGCAGGAAGTTCAGGTACTCCTGCTTGCACATCCGCCGGAAGGAGGAGGACCCGCGCTCCTTCTGCTGCTCGCGGACGTACCGCCACAGGTTGAGATACGCGAGGAAGTCGCTGGTCTCGTCCTTGAAGCGGGCGTGCTGCTGGTCGGCCTGCGTCTGCTTGTCGGCGGGCCGCTCGCGCGGGTCCTGGATGGACAGCGCGGCCGCTATCACCATGACCTCGCGGACACAGCCGTTCTTGTCGGCCTCCAGGACCATCCGGGCGAGCCGCGGGTCGACGGGCAACTGGGCCAGCTTGCGGCCGGTCGGCGTGAGCCGCTTGCGCGGGTCCTTCTCGGTCGGGTCCAGCGCGTTCAGCTCCTGGAGGAGCTGCACGCCGTCGCGGATGTTGCGGTGGTCCGGGGGGTCGATGAAGGGGAACTTCTCGATCTCGCCGAGCCCGGCCGCCGTCATCTGGAGGATGACGCTCGCCAGGTTCGTCCGGAGGATCTCCGCGTCCGTGAACTCCGGGCGGGCGAGGAAGTCGTCCTCGTCGTAGAGCCGGATGCAGATGCCGTCGCTGGTGCGGCCGCAGCGGCCCTTGCGCTGGTTGGCGCTGGCCTGCGAGACCGCCTCGATGGGCAGCCGCTGGACCTTGGTGCGGTGGCTGTAGCGGCTGATGCGGGCGAAGCCGGGGTCGATGACGTACTTGATGCCCGGGACGGTCAGGGACGTCTCGGCCACGTTCGTCGCCAGAACGATCCTGCGGCCCGTGTGCGGCTGGAACACCCGGTGCTGCTCGGCGTGCGACAGGCGGGCGTAGAGCGGGAGGACCTCGGTGAACCGGTATCTCTTCTTCTCCAGCGCGTCCGCCGTGTCCCGGATCTCCCGCTCGCCGGAGAGGAAGACGAGGATGTCGCCCTGCCCCTCGGCCTGGAGCTCCTCGACGGCGTCGCAGATCGCGGTGATCTGATCCCGGTCGGCGTCCTCGGACTCGTCCTCGAGGAGCGGCCGGTAGCGCACCTCCACCGGATACGTCCGCCCGCTGACCTCGACGATCGGTGCGTCGCCGAAGTGCCGGGAGAACCGCTCCGGGTCGATGGTCGCGGAGGTGATGACGACCTTGAGGTCCGGCCGGCGCGGCAGCAACTGGGCGAGGTAGCCCAGCAGGAAGTCGATGTTGAGGGACCGCTCGTGGGCCTCGTCGATGATGATCGTGTCGTACGCGCGCAGCTCACGGTCGGTCTGGATCTCCGCGAGCAGGATGCCGTCCGTCATCAGCTTCACGAAGGTGGCGTCCGGGTTCACCTGGTCGGTGAACCGAACCTTCCAGCCGACGGCCTCACCGAGCGGCGACCGCAGCTCCTCGGCGACCCGCTCGGCGACCGTACGGGCGGCGATACGACGGGGCTGGGTGTGCCCGATCATGCCGCGCACGCCACGGCCCAGCTCGAGACAGATCTTCGGGATCTGGGTCGTCTTGCCGGACCCGGTCTCACCGGCGACGATGACGACCTGGTGATCACGGATGGCGGCCGCGATGTCGTCCTTCTTCTGGCTGACCGGAAGCTGCTCGGGGTACGAGACGGCGGGCACCCGGCCGCGCCGCAGCGCCATCCGCTCCTCGACCCGCGCGACCTCCGCCTCGATCTCGGCGAGGACGGCGGCGCGGGCCTCCGGCTTGCGGATCCTGCGCGCGCCTTCGAGCCTGCGCCCGAGCCGGTGCGCGTCGCGCAGGGACAGCTCGGCCAGGCGGGGGGCGAGAGCGCCGAGGGCGGGAGTACCGGGGGCTGGAGTTCCCGGGGTGGAGGCGCCGGGGGCGGGGTGCGTAGACATACGCGATCCAGGATCTCATCTTGGCGAAAGAAGGGGCGAGCGCTTTTGGGGCCGCCTCGTCTGACGCGGAGCGACGAAAACCCCCTCCAGTTGCCCGGAGGGGGTTTTCGTTCTGGTGGCTGGGGCCGGGGTCGAACCGGCGACCTATCGCTTTTCAGGCGATCGCTCGTACCAACTGAGCTACCCAGCCACGAGGTTTCACGTGAAACGGAAACCTCAGCGGTCCTGACGGGATTTGAACCCGCGGCCTCCACCTTGACAGGGTGGCGAGCACTCCAAACTGCTCCACAGGACCAAGCTGTTGCGTACGACAGTGTCGCACACGGTGTTGCGTGCCCCCAACGGGATTCGAACCCGTGCTACCGCCTTGAAAGGGCGGCGTCCTAGGCCGCTAGACGATGAGGGCTATCGGCCCGCCTGGGCGCTTCGCAGCGCGTCGGGGACGTGAGAAGCATATGGGATGGCAGGAGGTATCGCCAAAACGGTTTACCGGGCCGTCCGGGAGGGGCTCGGGAAGGGGGTTGGGGAGGGGGTTGGGGAGGGGTTGGGGGAGGAGGTTCCGGTGGCGTTGGGGGAGGTCGTGGGGGACGGGGTGGGGGACGGTGACGGGGCCGCGCCCGGTTGGTTCTCCTTCGGGAGGTGGCGGCTGACCTCGGCCGTCGTCAGGCCCAGGCCGCCGAGTTTGATCTCGTCCCAGGCCTGGAGGCGGCGGGTGTCGCGGTCGAAGTAGAGGATCGACGCCTCGATGGGGTCGGGGTACTTGCCCTCGACGGCGCGCAGGCCGCTGCCGCCGGTGGAGCCCTCGACGCGCAGCCGGGTGCCCCGCTTCATGACCTCCATCTCCTCGTGGTGGAGGTGGCCGGCCAGGACGAGGGGCACCGCGCCGTCCGTGCCACGGGCGGCGGAGGGCTCGTGGGCGACGGCCACGTCGGCCGGGGCGCCGGCGGCCCGCAGGGCGCGCAGGGCGGCCGCCAGCCGCGCGCCCGCCGCCTCCTGGCTCTGGGCTGCGCCCGGCACGGTGGAGCGGTCGGGGGTGAACTGGGGGTCGCCGATGCCCGCGAAGCGCAGCCCGGCGACGGTGACCGCGCGGCCGTCGTCGAGGACGTGCACGTTCTTCATACCGGCCAGGTAGCGCTGGGTGACGAGGGAGTCGTGGTTGCCCCTGACCCAGACGTACGGCGCGCCCAGGTCGGCGATGGGGTCCAGGAAGCCGTTCTCCGCCGCCGTGCCGTGGTCCATGGTGTCGCCGGAGTCGACGATCACGTCGACCTTGTACTGCTCGACGAGCGAGGCGATGATCTTCCAGCTCGCGGGGTTGAGGTGGATGTCGGACACGTGCAGCACGCGGACGGTCGTGGGGTCCGGCTGGTAGGCCGGGAGCGTGGAGGTGACGTCGTAGAGCTTGGTCACGTTGGTGACCAGACGGGCCAGTTCCCGCTGGTAGACGTCGAACTCGGTGACGATGCTGCGCGCGTTGCCGACGATCGAGGGCGCCGAGGAGAGCAGGCCCGAGAAGCGCGGCTCCAGCACCGAGTTGGGGTTCCAGGTGGCGTACGCGGTCGCGCCCGAAGCGCCCAGCAGGGCGAGGGCGAGGCCGCCGGCGGCGAGGGCGCGGCGGGGGCGGCGGTAGACGGCGAGGCCGAGGGCGGTGGCGCCGGAGACGACGGCGACGCAGGAGCGCAGGGCCAGGTCGAGGGTGCCGTGTTCGATGTCGCGGGTGACCTCGACCTGGAGGCCGGAGAGGCGTTCGGGGTGGTCGACGAGGGCCTGGGAGCGGACCGGGTCGAGCTGGTCGACGTTCACGTCGAGGCGGACCGGGGCGTGGTGGCTGTCCAGGGTGAGCGCGCCGAGCGGCGAGACGTTGATCTTCGTGCCGCCGGTGACGGACGGGCGCAGGGTCATGGTCGTGTCCATGGGGCCGACGGGGACGCGGACGTCGCCGACGATCAGCAGGCCGAGCCAGGCGCCGAACAGCACGACGGCGGTCAGACCGAGGGCGCGGGCCCAGGGCGCGGGCCGGGCGGTCAGTTCGAGGCGGTTCAGGGCTGTGGCGGGAACGCGGGCGCGGGCCATTGGTGCCGTATGCCCCGGTCCGGGCGCTGGTATGCGAACGGTGCGGACCCTTCGTACGGCGGTGTTGTACCGGACAATGGGGCCTGTGCTGGAGATGACGCGTGAGGAGTTCGAGGAACTGGTCGCCGAGGCGCTGGACCGGATCCCGCCGGAGTTGACGCGGCTGATGGACAACGTCGCGGTGTTCGTCGAGGACGAGCCCCCGGCGGACGATCCCGAGCTGCTCGGGCTCTACGAGGGGACTCCGCTGACGGACCGCGGCGAGTGGTACGCGGGGGTGCTGCCGGACCGGATCACGATCTACCGGGGGCCGACGCTGCGGATGTGCGCGTCGCGGGCGGAGGTCGTGGCGGAGACGGAAGTGACGGTGGTGCACGAGATCGCCCATCACTTCGGCATCGACGACGAGCGGCTGCACGCGCTGGGGTACGGCTGAGGCGACGGGTCGGGCGTCGGGCGGGGCGTCCGGTGGGGGCGTGCGTCCCGGGCGTGTCTTCTTGTGGGCGGCGGGAGTTGGGCACGTCGACTCCATACGCCTGCACCGGAGGTGGCCCCGTGCGCCCCTTGTACGTACCCGTTCGTCTGGCCGTGACGGTCATGGCCGTCGCCGCGGTCGCCGGCTGCATGAGCGTGGGGAACGACGAGGGCGGCCGGGTCCAGCCGTCGCACTCGGCCGGGAAGCACGGCGGTGACGCGCCGGACGGGGGTTCGGCGGGCGCGGGCGGCGGCTTCGGGATGGGCGCGGCGGGCGGCGACGGCAAGCACGGGCACGGGAAGGGCGACGGGGCGAAGGCGAGCGCGTCGGCGTCCGCCACGGCCGCGCCGTCGGCCGGTGCGAGCGCGTCCGCCTCGGCGGGGGCGGTGAAGCCGGGGCACACCGACAAGCCGGGGGCGCCGACGCCGACCAGGGCGCAGCCGACCGCGCCCACCCGGTCGCCGGACCCGGAGCCGCCCGCGCCGTCGCCCGAGCCCCCGTCGCCCACGCCGGAGCCGACGGTCGCCGAACCGTCGGCCTCGGCGCACGAGGACGGCGGCGGGACGACGCCGCAGTTGGCGGAGCGGGAACCGGCGCCGGAAGCGGCGCCCGAGGCGGGCTTGCCGGGCGAGGGCGGGGGCCGGGAATGGAGGCGGGGTCGGGGTCTCACAAGGGCGTGAGGCACGACCTTAGGCCAGCCCCGGACCCGGCCTCAGAACGGCAGGGCTCAGCGGCCGGATGGCTGCTGAGCTGCGGTTATCGGGCTCGGTTTGCCTTCGGTGGCAAGGGTGAGTATGGTAGTAGATCGTTTGATCCCATTTGCCCGGCGCCACCACAGAGCGCGCCGTGTGGCGCGTACTCTCCCTTGCCGTGGCGGACCGCATAGAGGCGGTCGTAAAGCGATGCGAACACGGAGTTGACGGGCGCGTGCCGAGGAGACTCCGGAAGGTTTCGCATACGCATGTCCATTTCCAGTACTGATCACGCCGTCGTGCCCGAGAGCAACGACGAGCCGATCGAGCTCACCGACGTCATCGCTTCCGACGTCGCCGAACTCACCGACGCCGAGGTCGAGGCCGTGGTGGCCGAGACCGTGGAAGCCGAAGCCGTAGCGGCCGAAGAGGCCGAAGAGGCCAAGGCCCCCGAGCAGACCTTCGGCGACCTCGGGCTTCCCGAGGGCATCGTGCGCAAGCTCGCGCAGAACGGCGTGACCAGCCCCTTCCCGATCCAGGCCGCGACCATCCCGGACGCCCTGGCCGGCAAGGACATCCTCGGCCGTGGCCGCACCGGCTCCGGCAAGACCCTCTCCTTCGGTCTGCCGACCCTGGCCACGCTGGCCGGCGGCACCACCGAGAAGCGCAAGCCGCGCGCCGTCATCCTCACGCCGACGCGTGAGCTGGCGATGCAGGTCGCGGACGCGCTTCAGCCCTACGGCGACGTCCTCGGCCTGAAGATGAAGGTCGTCTGCGGCGGTACGTCGATGAGCAACCAGATCTACGCCCTGGAGCGCGGCGTCGACATCCTCGTCGCCACCCCGGGCCGGCTGCGCGACATCATCAACCGCGGCGCCTGCTCCCTCGAGAACGTGCAGATCGCCGTACTCGACGAGGCCGACCAGATGTCCGACCTGGGCTTCCTGCCCGAGGTCACCGAGCTGCTCGACCAGATCCCGGGCGGCGGCCAGCGCATGCTGTTCTCGGCCACGATGGAGAACGAGATCTCCACGCTGGTCAAGCGCTACCTGACCAACCCGGTCACGCACGAGGTCGACAGCGCCCAGGGCAACGTCACGACCATGTCGCACCACATCCTGATCGTGAAGCCCAAGGACAAGGCGCCGGTCACGGCCGCGATCGCGTCCCGCAAGGGCCGCACCATCATCTTCGTGCGCACCCAGCTCGGCGCCGACCGGATCGCGGAGCAACTGCGCGACTCCGGTGTGAAGGCCGACGCGCTGCACGGCGGTATGACCCAGGGCGCGCGTACCCGCACGCTGGCCGACTTCAAGGACGGTTACGTCAACGCGCTCGTCGCGACCGACGTCGCCGCCCGCGGTATCCACGTCGACGGCATCGACCTCGTCCTGAACGTGGACCCGGCCGGCGACCACAAGGACTACCTGCACCGCGCGGGCCGCACGGCGCGCGCCGGCCGCACCGGCACGGTCGTCTCCCTCTCGCTGCCGCACCAGCGCCGCCAGATCTTCCGCCTGATGGAGGACGCGGGCGTCGACGCCGGGCGTCACATCATCCAGGGCGGCACCGCCTTCGAGCCCGAGGTCGCCGAGATCACCGGCGCCCGGTCGATGACGGAGGTCCAGGCCGAGTCCGCGGGCAACGCGGCGCAGCAGGCCGAGCGCGAGGTCTCCCAGCTCGCCAAGGAGCTGGAGCGCGCGCAGCGCCGGGCGACCGAGCTGCGCGAGGACGCCGACCGTCTGGTGGCCCGCGTGGCGCGTGAGCGCGGCGAGGACCCGGAGGCGGCGGTGGCCGCCGCCGCGACCGCGGCCGTGGCCGACGTCTCCGTGCCGGAGCAGTCGGCCGCCCCGCAGGCGACCGAGGCGCCGGTGCGCGAGGAGCGCCCGACGTCCTACGAGAAGCCCGCCTACGAGAAGTCCTCGTACGAGAAGTCGTCTTCGTACGAGCCGCGTCAGCGTCGTGACGAGCGGGGCAACTACGAGCGCCGCGACCGCCGTGACGACCGTCGGGACGGCGACCGCGGTGGCCGCTCCTTCGAGCGTCGCGACGACCGTCCGTCGGGCGGCTTCAACCGTGACAGCCGTGACAACGACCGTGGTGGCCGTTCCTTCGAGCGTCGTGACGACCGTTCCTCGGGCGGCGGCTTCAACCGCGACCGCCGCGACGACCG
>NZ_FOFF01000017.1 GCF_900110755.1 Streptomyces sp. yr375 | reverse complement strand
GGGAACACCGCCCGGCAGCAGTGGAACATGCCGCGCAGGCTGACGTCGACGACGGCGTCCCACTCGTCGTCGGTCATCCGCTCCAGCCGGTTGTCGCGGATCACCCCGGCGTTGTTCACCAGGACGTCCGCCCGGCCGAAGACGTCCACGGTGCCGGCCACCCACGCGTCGACCTGCTCGGCGTCGGCCACGTTCACCACCGACGTGCGGACGTCGACGTCGCCGCACGCCGCGGCCGTCTCCCGCACCGCGGCCTCGTTGACGTCGCACAACGCCAGGTGCGCGCCCTCCGCGGCGAACCGCAGGGCCATGGCGCGGCCCAGCCCCTGTCCGGCTCCGGTGATCGACACGACTCGGTCGGCGTATCGGTCTGCATGACGCTGCACGGGGTTACCTCACCGTCCGCTGGTCGAAGAAACGGATGAGTCGGGCGGCGATGTCCTGCTCGTGCCAGTGCTCGGCGAACACCTTGAGCTCCCGCGACAGGGCCTCCGGGACGGTCGGATCGGCCAGCAGGTGCTTCAACCGTGCCTGGCCGGGCGGCAGTCCGGTGAAGGACAGCGCCACGGCGGCGACCGTCGCCTCGAACTCCTCGGCGTCGGCGACGACTTGGACGAAGCCGCTGGGCACGAACTGCTCGGCGGGCAGCAGTTCACCGGTGAGCATCAGGCGCCGGGCCAGCGGATCGCCCACCTTGCGGGGCAGTCGCACGCTCGAACCGGCCCCGGGCAGCAGCCCGTTGCGGATGTGGCCGTCGCCGATGACCGTACCGGCCCGGGCCACCACCGCGTCACAGGCGAGCGCCAACTCCAGCCCGCCGGCGACGACATGGCCGTGCACGGCGGCGATGACGGGCTTCGGCGCGGTCTCCAGCCGGGTGAAGCACTCCGAGATCCGGGCGAGGAACGCCAGCGGGTCGCCGCCCGTGCGGGCCAGCTCCAGCAGGTGGCGCAGATCGGCTCCGGCGCAGAAGCTCGGCCCGTTCCCGGAGATCACCACGGCCTCGGTGTCCGGGTCGGCCAGCGCGGCGGCGACGGCGGCGTCCAAAGCCTGGATCAGCTCGGGGTTGATGGAGTTGCGGCTCTCGGGCCGGTTGAGCCGGAGCCGGCGGACGGCGCCGGTCTGCTCGGTGAGGACGGCGGTCACGCGGGGGCCCCCGGGTCGCTCTGGCGCCGGCGGCGCAGGACGAAGCGCTGGATCTTCCCGCTGGGCGTCTTCGGCAGTGCGTCGGTGAAGTGCACCGTGCGGGGATAGGCGTGGGCGGCGAACCGCTTCTTCACCAACTGCTGCAGTTCCACCGCCAGTTGGTCGGAGGCCTCGGCCGGGTCCTGGAGGACGACGAAGGCCTCCAGGACCTCGCCGCGGACCTCGTCGGGTGCGGCGACGACCGCGCACTCGACCACGGCGGGGTGGGTGACCAGGACGGACTCGACCTCGAACGGACCGATGCGGTAACCGGCCATGATGATCACGTCGTCGTCCCGCGACGAGAAGTGGAAGTAGCCCTCCTCGTCCACCTGACCGACATCGCCGGTGTAGTACCAGCGGCCGTCCGGGCTGAACTTCTCCGCGCTCTTCACCGGGTCGCCCTCGTACCCGTGGAACCAGGCCAGCGGGCTCGCGGTGAGGTCGGCGGCGATCCGGCCGACGGTGCCTGCGGGGGCGATCTCGTCGCGGTCCTCGTGCAGGACGTGCAGGCTCCACCCGGGCATCGGATGCCCCATGGACCCGGGCAGCACCGGCCGGCGCAGGGCCGGGAACTGGTGGTTGTTGACCAGCATGCCCGCCTCGGTCTGCCCGTAGTGGTCGTGCACCTGGAGGCCGAACGCCTGCTCGGCCCAGGCGTTGACCTCGGGGGTCAGCGGTTCGCCCGCGCTGGAGGCGCAGCGCAGCGCGAGGCCGCCGGGCACCGGGACGCCGGAGGCGCGCAGCGACCGGTAGACGGTGGGCGCGGCGGCGAAGTTGGTGACCTGGAGGTCGGCCATCACCTGCCAGGTCAGCTCGGCGGAGAACCCGGAGTGCAGCAGCACGCTGGGCACGCCCAGGCTCAGCGAGGCGATCACGCCGAAGTAGAGCCCGTAGGCCCAGCCGGGGTCGGCGGCGTTCCAGAACACGTCGTCCTCGCGCACGCCGCAGCCGAACTCGGCGTAGAGGCGGAAGCCGGCGATCGCCGCGGCGGGGACGACGACGCCCTTGGGGCGGCCCGTGGTGCCGGACGTGAAGATGTGCACCAGCGGCGCGTCCCCGCCCAGCGCGGCGGCGGGGTGCCCGGGCTCGTGCGCGGCCAGCAGTTCGGCGAAGCGGAGATCACCGGGTCGGCCGGCGCCGCCGCTGACGACGATCCGCCATGGCGCGTCGGCCGGAATGTCCTCGCCCGGTTCGAGCTTCGCCCGCTGCGACTCGTCGCAGATCACGACCTTGGCGTCGCTGGCCAGCAGGCGCAGGGCGATCGCCGGGGGCGCGAAGGCGGTGAACAGCGGCACCGTCACCGCGCCGAGCCGCCAGGTGGCGAGCAGCGCGACGAGGTAGTCGGCGCTCTTGCCCATCAGCGTCGCCACGCGGTCACCGGGTCCGACGCCGAGGTCGGCCAGGGCGGCCGCGAACCGCTCGGACTCCGTCCGCAGCCGGCCGTAGGTCAGCACGGTCGCCGACCGGTCCGGCTCGATGACGGTGTAGGCGACGGCGTCGGACGGGTGACCGTCGCACAGCAGGTGGGCGACGCTCGCGTGCGGGTCGCTGTAGAGGGTGACCAGCTCTTGGACCCGGTGGAGCGGGTCGGCGGCAGAGCGAGGATCGGAGCGGGCCATCGTTTGCCTCATTACGGAACGACGAAGGCGACACGGAACGACGAAGACGACCTTCGGTATGGGTACGATTTCGCGTACGTTAGTACTCGATGAAGTATTCATCAAGGGTGTGCGCGACAGCCGCCGTGGCGCAGGCGCGCACGGCGTGGTCGACGCGCTGTCGGTGGGGTTCCCGCCGGTCAGCGAGGCGTCTTGGAGACCGCCCCGAGGACGAGGTCGCTCAGCTCGATGAAGGCGTCCCCGGAGGACAGCCCCGTCGACGCGAGCAGCTCACGGCTGTGGATGCCGTCGATCAGCAGCCCCACGGCCTGGCTGACGAACTCGGCGTGCACCGCGCGGAAGTCGCCCGACTCCACGCCCGCGTGGATCATCCGGCGGACCCGGCTCGTCGCGGCGAGCGAGTTGACCGTGTAGATCTCCCTCGTCGTGTCGTTGTCGAGCATGTCGTCGTAGCAGGCGGCCGACATCCGGCGCATCTGGCGGCCCACCGCCGCCAGATACACGGCGATCTGCTGCGCCGGGTCCGCGACCGCGGCGACCTCCTGCTCCACCTGCTCCGCCGCGTCGTGGAAGAACCGCTTGAGGGCGGTCGCCACGAGGTGGTGACGGTTGGAGGAGAGCGCGTACAGCGTGGACTTCGAGCACTGAAGCCGCGTGGCGAGCATGTCGACGGTCAGCCCGGCGAACCCCTCCGCGAGGACCATCCCCTGGAGCTTTCCGAGCAACTCGTCCCGCCGGTCGTCGTCGAGACGCTTGCGTCCGGCACCGGCCGCGCGCCGCACGGCCCGTGCACCGGGCCGCACGGCCAAGTCGCTTCCCACCGGGGCCGAGTCCTTCGGGTACGGAATCATGCTTCATCGTACTGTGACCTCCTCGCTGTCGTGGCGACGGTCGGTGAGGCGCAGCACGCTCCCCTCTCCGTTCGCCGAGACGAGGAGCGAGTTGTCCGCGCCCACGGCCAGCCCGGCGAACTGGCGCGGCGGACCGGCGGGAGCGGCGACCGGCGCGGGGTCGGCGCGGGCTGTTCCCGGGGGCAGGCCGACGGCCAGGTCCTCGGCCTCGATCCGGCTCTCCCCGGTGGTCAGCGAGATCGCCCGCAGCCGCCGGTGCGCGACCTCGACGGTGAACAGCTCGTCGCCGCGCACGGCGAGGCCCTGCGGTGCGCCGAGTCCGTCCGCGACGGTCACCGCCGCGCCGTCCTCGATGCGGAGCACCGCTCCGAGCAGGTCGTCGCTGACGTAACAGGCCGCACGCTCGTCGAAGGCCACGTCCACGGGGTGGGCGAGTCCTTCGGCGAGCACCGTGAGGGCGTCCGCCTCGTCGATCCGTACGACCCGGCCCGCGCCGGACTCGGCGACGACGAGCGAGCCGTCCGGGGCGACGGCCACTCCGCCGGGCTCGCTCAGACCGGTGGCCCGTAAGCGGTTCGTGTCGCGGGTCGGGTCCTCGGTGCGCACCTCGCCGAGCTGCGAGGTCACATGCAGGAGCCCGGCGTCCGCCGTGACGCCGTGCACGAACGGCATCAGCCGGTGCGTCGCGCCGCCGGGCTCGTCCGTGGCGGAGCCGGTGAGGCGGGCCAGCCGGTAGTGGTCGGCCGCGTGCACCGTGCCGCCGAGGTCGACGCTGATCCCGTACGGGCCGTCGAGGCCGCGCGGCACGATCTCGCGGATCCGGCCGTCGGAGTGCATCTCGGTGACGCCGCCGCTGGCGAAGCTGGAGACGAACATCCGGTTCTCCGCGTCGAACGCCGCGTTGTCCAGCCCCGCGACGCCCGAGGCGACCACCGACCGGGCGCCGGTGGCGAGGTCGATGCGGGTCACGAGGCCGGCGATGCCCCGGGAGAGGACGACCAGGGTCCCGCCCCGGTCGAAACGCACCGCCACCGGATCGTGCACGTCCCGCGCGAACAGCTCGGGTGCGCCGCCGTCCGGGGGGATCCGCCAGACCTGGTTGTCCATCATGTGCGGGTAGTACAGATGACCGTCCGGCCCGAGCTGCATCGCGTTGCCCAGCGCCAGACCGTCGGTGAGGACGACCGGGTCGCCGCCGCCGGGGAACAGCTCCAGCAGCCGGCCGTTCACCGTCATCTCGTTGACGAAGAGCCGGTCCCCGACGCACGCGATGCCGTTGGGGGCCCGCAGCGCGTCGCGGACCAGGCCGTAGTCGCCGTCCGGGCCACGACGCCACACCCGGCCCGGCGTCAGGTCGGTGATGTACATCGAGCCGTCCGCGCCGAACGCGAGGTCGTCCGGCGCCTGTACCGGGCTGTCCAGCGGCACCACCACCTCGACGTCACCCGACGCCGGGTCGACGGCGCTGATCTGCCCGGCCAGGAACTGCGCCACGTACAGCCGTCCGTCGGGGCCGAACGCGACCCCGTTCGCGCCCCACAGCCGGTTGGGCGGGTTGAGCCTGCGCACGTCGAACCGCTCGCTCGTCGGCCGCCGCAGACCGGTGGCGTCGAACCGGGAGGGATGCGGCATCGCGTCCCGGGTCATCGGACGACGACCTCGTCCATGCCGCCCTCCGCGCGCCAGCGCCTGAGCAGTTCGTGGAACGCGACCGGCCCGTCGCCGAACGACTCGCTGCGCTCCCTGGGCATGCCCTCGTTGTTGTAGTAGCCGGGCGTGCACTCGGCCTGGAACTTGTGGAGGCTGGGGGCCTTCTTGTGGATCGTGGCGACCCAGGCGGCCTCCGCCTCGGCGCTCGGTTCGACGCGGCGGGCCCCGCGCTCGCGGGCCTCGGCGAGGACCGCCGCGACATGGCTCGCCTGCTCGTCCAGGATGTGGACGTAGTTCACGGACGCGGCGTTCTGCAGCGAGCCGAGCTGGAAGAGGTTGGGGAAGCCGTGGCTGTACAGGCCGTGCAGCGTCCTCGGCCCCTCCTTCCACCGCTCGGGGAAGGTCAGCCCGTCGCGGCCGTACACCGGAAGCTCGCCGGACAGGATCCCGGAGACGCCCACCTCGAAACCGGTGGCGAGGACGACGCAGTCGACCTCGTACTCCGTCCCGCCCACCACCAGCGCGTCGCCGGTGACGCGCTCCACGCCCCCGTGGTCGGCCGTGTCGACCAGGGTGACGTTCGGCCGGTTGAAGGTCTGCAGGTAGGTGTCGCTGAACGTGGGCCGCTTGCACATGTAGCGGTACCAGGGCTTGAGCGCCTCGGCCGTGACCGGGTCGTCGACCAGGTCGTCCACGCGGGCGCGCAGCTCGTTCATCTTCTGGAAGTCCGCCAGCTCGCCTAGGTGCTCCCGCTCCTCGGCCGGCAGATGGGCGTAGCTGTCCGTCGGGACGAGGTTCTGCAGCAGCCGGGCGGCGGCCGTCCAGCCGTCCCGCACCAGGTCCTGTTCCGCCCGGCCGCCGCTGACGAGCGTGAGGAAGTTGTCCCGGCGCCGCCGCTGCCAGCCGGGCGTCAGGGACTTCGCCCAGGCGGGGTCCGTAGGACGGTTGGCGCGCACGTCGACCGACGACGGGGTGCGCTGGAACACGTACAACTGCCGTGCGTCACGCCCGAGATGGGGCACGATCTGGATGGCGGTCGCGCCGGTGCCGATGACCGCCACGCGCTTGTCGGCGAGCTTGTGGAGGTTGCCGGTCGCGTCGCCGCCGGTGTAGGCGTAGTCCCAGCGGCTCGTGTGGAACATACGGCCCTTGAACGTCTCGATGCCGGGGATGCCGGGGAGTTTGGGCAGACTGAGCGCCCCGCTGGAGACCACCACATGGCGGGCCCGCATCCGGTCGCCCCGGTCGGTGGCCACGATCCACTCCGACTCGCCCTCGTCCCAGCGCAGTTCGGTCGCCCGGGTCTGGAAGCAGGCGTCGCGGTAGAGGTCGAAGTGCCGGCCGATGGCCATGGCGTGCTGCCGGATCTCCTCACCCGGCGCGTACCGCCAGGACGGCACGTGGCCGACCTCCTCCAGCAGCGGCATGTACACATACGACTCGATGTCGCACTGCACCCCCGGATAGCGGTTCCAGTACCAGGTGCCGCCGAAGTCCGCCGCCTGCTCGATCATCCGGATGTCCCGCACCCCGGCCTGCCGCAGCCGGGCCCCGGTGAGCAGACCGCCGAAGCCACCGCCGACGACCGCCACCTCCACCCGGTCGAACAGCGGCTCACGGGTTAACTGGGGCTCGGCGTGCGGGTCTTCGCCGTACCCGCCCGACTCGCCGGTGACGCGCCGGTACTGACGCCTGCCGTCGGGGCGGATCCGGCGGTCGCGCTCCGCCCGGTATCGGGCGCGCAGGGCGTCGGGATCGAAGCCGAGCCGGTTCGGCTCGGGTTCCCGGGTTGCGGCGGGGGCGGGCGGTTTGCGGGGGGTGACCATGGGGGGGCCTTTCTGCGGTCCGTCGGACGATGGGTGTGCGGACTCGGGCTACTCGGTCTTGAGGTACTCGCCGGTGGGCGACGGCTTGCGTCCGCCGAGCGGCAGCCACCGGCGGCGCAGCGCGTGGGCGGCGGCCTTGGGGTGGCGTTCGCGGGTGAAGACGCCCTTCTTGTTGCCGCCGACCCGGTGGATGCTGTTCGAGGTCTGGAAGTCGGCGAAGTTCCACACGTGTTCGCCGACGAGGGCGTCGATGCGGTCGAAGGCGCGGTGGTTCGCCTCCAGGTAAGCGAGTTGGTACTCCTCCGTCCAGGGGGCGTCCCACATGGAGTGCAGCCCCGGCAGCGTGTCCGCCCCGTACTCGCTCACCATGATCGGCTTGCCGAACGTTCCGGCCCAGCCGCGCAGATCGCCCTCCAAGTACCGTTCCGCGGTGGCCAGATCGCCCGTGGCGATGTACCAGCCGTAGTAGCGGTTGACGCAGAGCACGTCGAAGAGGTCGGCGATGAGGTCGTTCTCGTGCGTCGCGAACATCACCGCCGCGTATGTCACCGGACGGGTCGGGTCGAGTGTGCGGGTCAGTTCGACGAGCGGCTCGAAGTACTCCCGCGCGCCTCGCTCGTTGGACGACGGCTCGTTGGCGATGCACCACATCACGACGCTGGGATGGTTCTTGTCGCGGGCGATCAGCTCCCGGATCGCCTGGGCGTGCGCCGCGCGCGTGTCGTCGCCGAACGTCTCGTCGGAGAACGTGGCCCGGGGCGGGGTGCCCAACAGCCCTGCCTCCACGGCCAGGTTGAGGCCGACGGCGGCGGTCTCGTCGATGACGACGATGCCGTGCCGGTCGGCGAACTCCATGACCTCCTCGGCGTACGGATAGTGCGAGGTACGGAAGGAGTTGGCGCCGATCCACTCCATGAGCTGGAAGTCGTGCACGAGGTAGGCGTCGTCGTGACCCTTGCCGCGCACGGGGGTGTCCTCGTGCTTGCCGAAGCCGGTGAAGTAGAACGGCTCCCCGTTGATGAGGAATCGACTCCCGCGCACCTCGACCGTGCGCACCCCGAACTGCTCGGTGACGGTGTCCACGACCTCGCCGTCCCCGTCCAGGACGTCGACGACGAGGTCGTAGAGGTACGCCGCGCCCGGCCGCCACGGCGTCACGTCGTCGATCCGCAGCGTGCCGTTCGGCCCTTCCGCGGCGGCGACTTCGGTGCCGTGGGCGTCGAGCGCGCGCACCCGGACCGGAGCGGGCGCGTTCGTCTCGACCGAGTAGTCGACCGTCCCGGTCGCGCCGTCGAGGCCCGTGACGATGGTGATGTCGTCGACGTGGACCGCCGGCTTGCTGTACAGCCACACCGAGCGGGCGAGGCCCGCGTAGTTGTAGAAGTCGTGCAGGTACGTCTGCTTGCGTCGGCCGTCCTGCGTGACGGTGATCGAGCCGGGCGGCATCGTGACGCGGGTCAGTTCGTTGTTGACGCCGATGGTGAGCCGGAACTCCCCGCCGGGACGGACGTGTTCGGTGATGTCCGCCTCGAAGGGCGTGTAGCCGCCCACGTGTCGGGCGACCAGCACGTCGTCGACGTACACCGTCCCCTCGTGCGTGGCGGCGTCCACCCGCAGCAGGACCCGCTCGCCCGCCCAGCCGCGCGGCACCCGCACCGGACGCTGGTACCAGACCCGGCCGACGTGGTCGCGGATCGCGCTGTCGGTGAACAGGTCGTTGTAGCTGGCCGGTACGGGTGCCTCCAGCCGGGTGTCGAGCGGCCCGGTCCAGGGCTCGCAGGCGGAGTCCCGGGCGACGGCGAACCGCCAGATCCCGTCGAGATTCACCAGCTCGCGGGTGGCGGTGGAGCGGGGTTTGAGCATCGAGCGTTCTCCTACGCGGTGGTGTCGTGGGTGCCCGGCGAACGGACGGACCTGCCGGGGTCGCCGTCAGTCGGCCCGGGTGAGCGTCAGACGCCACTCCCACGCGTACGCGCGGCCCGTGAGCCGGTGGCGCGGGTGGGTGTCCGGTCCGAGGACCGCCGTGCCGAGGCCGCGGTGTGCGATGTCGAGGTGCACCACGGTGCGGTGGGCGACGGCAGCAGTTGGAAGTCCCACGTGCCGTCCAGCTCGATGTCGGGGGTGCGGCGCAGGGCGCGCATCGGCAGCCGGCCCACGGAGTGCAGCCCGGAGGCGTCCCAGGGGCCCGCCGCGTTCTCCGTGGCCGTCATGCCGGTCCCTCCAGTCCCTTGCCGCCGCTGCGCGCGACCTCTCCCAGCCAGCCGAGGCTCGGCTTCGGGTGCCGCTCGAACGTCTCCCGGTCCACGGCGATCAGCCCGAACGTCGGCTCCCAGTGGCCCCACTCGTAGTTGTCCAGGGCGGTCCAGTGGAGGTAGCCGCGCACGTCGACGCCGTCGTCGATCGCCGCGAACAGGTGGCGCAGGGCCTGCGAGGTGTACGCGATCCGCCGGGTGTCGTCGGCGGTGGCGATGCCGTTCTCGGTGACGAGGACCGGGGTGTGGCCGGTCGTCTCCCAGGCGTGCCGGACGGCGATGCCGAGGGCGTCGGGCCGGTACGCGTTGCCCGTCAGCGTGTTGTCGGGGCTGTCGGGGTGCGGCACGATGCCGTCGGCGTCGACCGCCTGACTGGAGTAGGACTGGACGCCGATGAAGTCGTCGCCGCGCGCCGCCTCGAGGTACAGGTCCTCACGGACGTAGCGAACCTCGCGCAGCTTCTCCTCGTTGCCCGGGGTCGGCGTCAGCGCCTGACAGGCCACCGTCCAGCCGGACTTGGCGTCGGTGCGCTCGCGCAAAACCTCACGGGCGGCCTGGTGCGCCTGCGCGAGGCGGCGGCCGATCACCGGGTCGGGGGAGGGCAGCACCGGGCGGGCGGCGCCCTCGACGGTGGGGCTCAGCCACTTCGCCGCCTCGTCGTCCTCGGACCGGGGCCGCTGCGCCTGGCCCATCATCGCCATCAGGGCGAGGATGTTCGGCTCGTTGATCGTGCACACCCACTCGACGCCGTCGAGGATGCGGGTGGCCGTCTCGACGTAGGAGCGGAAGCGGTCGATCGCCCGGTCCTCCAGCCAGCCGCCGTCCTCGGAGAACCAGCGCGGGTTGGTGAAGTGGTGCAGGGTGACGACCGGGGTGAGGCCGAGGTCCACGGCGGTGTCGATCATCCGCCGGTAGTGGGCGAGTTGGGCCGGCGATATGTGTCCCTCGGCGGGCTCGATAGGGCCCACTCGATCCCGAAGCGGTAGGAGTTCAGGCCCGCGTCGGCCAGCAGCCGCATGTCCTCGGGGTACCGGTGGTAGCTGTCGACCGCGTCACCGCTGCGCGCCATGCCGGGCATGTGCGGCTCGTTCGCCCACCAGTCGCTGTTGACGTTGTTGCCTTCGATCTGGTGCGGGGCGGTCGACGCCCCCCAGAGGAAGCCGGGAATCAGTTCAGTCACCGTCGAGATCCTTGCTGGAGACGGGAGAAGAGGCCGCGGCACGGTCGATGGAGACCGGCGGTGATGGTTCCACGCTAGCATGAAATTCGAATTGCGAGACTATTTTCATCCAGTAGTCGGGAGAGAGCGCATGAACGTCCCCTCAGTAGCGGCCTGTGGGGCTCGCGCGCGGGGTGATGTGGGAGAGTTCCGTTGTGGACGCAACCAGACGCAGGGCGGGCAGGCCGCGCGCGAACGGCTCGCCCACACCAGGGCTGAGCACCCGCGAGGAAGTCCTCGCCGTCGCCGCCCGCCTGTTCACGACCCACGGCTATACGGCGACCACCACGCGTGCTACCGCCGAGGGCGCGGGGCTGCGGCAGGCGTCCCTCTACAACCACTTCGGCTGCAAGGAAGAGGTTCTGGCGACGCTGCTCGCCCGCACCGTCCGCCCGGCCCTCGCGTTCGCCGAGCGGCTGCTGGCGGCCGACGCCGCCCAGGTCGCCGCCGAGGCCAGGATCTGGGCGCTGGCCCGCTACGACGTCCAGCAGTTGCTGTCCGACGAGTACAACCTCGGCGCCCTGTTCCTGCTGCCCGAGATCGCCGCCCCGTAGTTCGCCGAGGTGCGCGGGCAGCGCGACGCGCTGTGGGCCGGCTATCGCGCCCTGATCGAACAGACCGGCCGCCGCCGTGGCGACGAGGCCCTGGCCACCCGGCTGGCCTGCGGCCTGGTCGAAAGCGTCGTCCAGTCCCGGCCGTCGGCCGGTGAGCACGACACCGACCATGTCGCCACCGGCGTCGCCGACGCCATCCTGCGCACGCTCGGCTGCACCCCCGCCGAGGTCACCACCGGCCGCGAGGCCGCCGCACGACTGGCGGGTCCGTAGGACAGGGTCCGGCGCTGTTCGTGTGCTTCGGGGGCTCGTCGGCGGTCGCCGCGTAGACGTTGCCGACCGGCGACCAGGTCATGAACATGGCCATGACCAGGGCCGTCACGTCGGACGGGTCCCCGGACCCGTCACCGTGGAGACCACCGATCTGCTCGCGGGACGCACCGACCTGGACTGAGTCACGCGCACCGTCACTCCTTCGTCGCGCCCGCCAACATGCCGGAGACCAGGGCGCGTTGGGAGAAGAGGAAGACGACGAGGACGGGGACGACGGTGATCAGGGCGGCGAGGGCCAGTTCCGGGCGCATGATCTGGTTGCCGACGCCCGCGGAGGTGTTGAAGACCGACGACGAGGTGAGCAGGTTGCTCAGTCCCACCTGCGCCGGGTACTGCGAACTGTCGGGCAGCATCACGAACGGCAGGAAGAAGTTGTTCCAGTTGCCGACGAAGTTGAAGAAGCCGACCAGGGCGATGACCGGCTTGGCCAGCGGCATCGCGACGAGCCGGAAGACCTGCCACTCCGAGCAGCCGTCGATCCGCGCGGCGGCCAGCAGATCGGCCGGGATGTTGGAGGAGAAGTAGATGTAGGTGAGGTAGACCCCGAACGGGAAGAACGAGAAGGGCAGGATCACCGACCAGATCGTGCCGTCCAGGTGGACGGCGTTGATCCCCAGGTACAGCGGCAGCACGAGCGCGGCCGACGGCATCAGCATCACCAGCAGGGTGACGGTCAGCAGCAGCCGCCGGCCGATGAACTGGGTGAGCGCCAGACCGTATCCGGCGGGGATGCCGGTGACGAGGGTGATGACCAGCGCGCCGAAGGTGTACAGGGCGGAGTTCCTCAGCCAGTCGAGGATCACCCCGTCCTGGAAGCCGTACAGGTGGTGCCAGGTGTCGGCGAGCCCGCCCAGGGAGCCGAGGGCGAAGGGGGCGCCGCGCAGGATCTCGCCGTCGCTCTTGGCCGGGGCGAGCAGCAGCCAGATCACCGGCAGCACGAAGAACAGCAGGAAGAGACCCAGGACGATGATCCACGCGGCGCGGGCGGCCAGGCTCTTCGGACGGGTCCGCCGCCCCGGTGAGCCGGTCCGGGGCTCGGAGAAGGGCTGGGCGGAGCACTCGGCGGAGGAGGTGAGCGTCATGGCGCGGCCTTTCAGTCCCGGTCGAACAGCCCGGCACGGAAGACGACGAGTGCCGCGCAGCCGAGCCCGAGGAGGAGCAGGTCGACGGAGAGCGCCGCCGCGCCGTTGAAGTCGCCCGACTGGAAGGCGTACTGGTAGGAGAGCTGGTTGGGGGACCAACTGTCGGGGATCATGCCCCAGCTGGCGGTGGCGACCAGTTGGGGTTCGACGAACAGTTGGGTGCCCGCCGCGAAGGCGAGGATCAGCATGTACGCGATCCACTTGGTGAGCATCGGGATCTGGATGCGCAGCGCGATCTGCAGTGTGCTCGCGCCGTCGATCCGGGCCGCCTCCAGGATCTCGTCGGGGATGTTGTTGAGCGCCCCGTACATGATCACGATCCAGCCGCCGGCCCCGGTCCAGAAGGCGATGACGGTGAAGAGGACCGGGAGATGGGCGGGGGCGATGACCTGCGCGAAGCTGTGCCAGCCGAAGGCTTCCAGGAGCCAGCCGACCGGGCTGGAGGCCGGGTCGAGCAGGACGAGCCACAGCAGCACGCTCGCCACCCCCGCGAGCGCCCCCGGCAGATAGAAGAGGAACCGCAGGGCGGCGGAGGTCCGGCGCATCCGGCCGTGCAGCATCAACGCGAGCAGCACGACGAGGATCATCAGCGCGACCAGCCAGACCAGCAGATACAGCCCGATGTGCGCGAAGGCCGGACCGAAGCGGTAGTCGGCGAAGGTACGGGTGAAGTTGCCCAACCCGACATACTGGCCACGGGAGTTGGACAGGGCCAGCCACACCGCGTAGCCGGTGGGCAGGACCCCGAACGCGAGCAGCAGGACGACGTAACCGGAGACGAAGAGGTATCCGGCGCGGCCGAGCGGGTTGCGGGCGCTGCGCTTGGGCCGCGCAGCAGGGAGAGTGCTCATCGACTCACCTCACCGCTCGACCGTGTAGCCGAGGGACGTCGCCTTGTCGGAGATGGCGGTCTGCCAGTCGCCGAGGGTGTCGGTGAGCGACGTGCCCGAGTTGAGGGCGGGGACGACGGTGGAGGCGTAGATCGCCTCCTGGCTGTACTGGGTCGCCGACCAGCCCGGCCACACCCGCTCGGCGGCCTGCTGGAGGACGGGGCCGATGTCGCCGGCGAAGTAGCCGGTCGTGGCCTGGTTGGCGAGCCAGGCGGTGGCGGCCGTCTTGTAGGCGGGGTAGGTGCCGGCGGTGGCCTGGTAGTCGTTGGAGGTGGTCATCCAGGTCACCAGGTCGGCAGCCGCCTTGAGGTTCTGGCTGTGCGAGGAGACGAACCACAGGCCGCCGCCGACGTTGCCGGTGTAGTTCGTGGTGTCGCCGGCGAACTTCAGGGGAGCGGCCGCCGCCATCCGGCCCTTGGGCGTCTTGAACGTCGAGTTGAACAGCACCTGGCCGTACCAGGACGGGCCCGGCAGCATCAGGACCTTGCTCGCCCGGTTCTTCACGAAGCCCGCGCTGAAGACGGTGTCCTTGGAGACCGACCCCTTGGCGATCAGACCGTCGAGCAGCTTGGCCATCCGCGTGCACTTGGGGTCTTCGAGGTTCACCGTGACCTTCTTGCCGCCGGTGACCGTGCTCGCGGGACACTGGCTCGCCCAGAAGTACACCTCGGGGGCGTAGGAGTCACCGGCGGTGCCGACGAGATAGCCCGGGTGCTCCTTCGCGACCTTCTCGCCGAGGGCCTGGTACTCCTCCCAGGTGGTCGGGACGGCGTACCCGAAGGAGTCCATCAGCTTCTTGTCGTACCACAGGACGTTCTGGGCCAGGTCGTTGCGCACGCAGTACGTGGCGCCGTTGAAGACGCACGGGTCCAGGGCGCCGTCGGCGAAGCCGTCGAGGGTGGTCTTCGGGATGATGTCCTGGCTGACGGGGGCGGCGTACGGGGTCCTGCCCTGGGAGGCCCAGGTGCCGTCGTTGACGTTCGCGGTGAACGCGACGTCGGGCCAGCCGCTGCCGGTGCGGTCGAAGAGCTGCACCTTGGTCTGGAGGTCGTTGGCCCCGTTGGCGTCGCCGCTGTACGTGACGATCTTCAGCTTCACGTCCGGGTGCGCCTTCTGGTAGGCCTGCACGCCCGGTACGCGGGTGGCGTCCGCCCAGACCGTGATCTCGCTGCCCGCCTTCTGGGGCGCGGGCGAGAACTTTCCGGCGGGCCCGCTCGCCACGGGAGTGGGATCCGCGCTGGCGCACCCGGCCAGCGAGAGCAGGCTCATGACACCGAGAGCGGCGACGGCGCCTGTGACACGTGGCCGGGAGCGGTGAGGAGAGGGGTACCGAACACCGTTGTTCATGGCTGACCTCGTTTGCGCTGGACGCGGGATGACCGTGCGGGATGCGGGATGCGGGATGCGGGATGCGGGACGAAGGACGTGGGTGGGCGGGGGCGGTGGTCATGCCTTGGGCGGGGTGACCGTCTCCGCGTCGACGAAAGGCCGCAGGACGGCCGGGTAGTCGAGGCCGGCGGGCAGGGCGACGCCGGGCCCGGTGGGCGCGTGGACGATGCCGTCGGCGTCGATGCCGCTCTCCCTGGTGATGGGGTTCCCCATCACCAGGGACTCGTAGTACGTGGTGTTGGAGATGGCCATGCACAGGTGCCGGTTGGGGATCTCGGGCCCGTGCACCTCGGCGCGCAGCCGGAAGGCGTCGGCGAGGTGGGCGGTGCGCATCGCGCCGGTGAAGCCGCCCCGCAGTTGGGTGGAGGCGCGGACCCCGAAGGTGGCGGCCCCCGACTGGATGAAGTCGGCGGAGTTCATGTGCGCCCCGTCGGAGGTCTCGGCGACCAGCAGCGGCACCCGCACCGCGTCCGCGAGGCGGCGGTAGGCGGTGACGCTGAACTCGCGCATCGGCTCCTCGTACCAGAGGTAACCGGCGTCGGACAGGGCGTGGCCGAGATGGACGGCGTCGGGCAGATCGAAGCCCGCGGAGCCGTCGAACATCAGCGGGACGTCGTCGCCGACGTGCTCGCGCAGCGCCACCGACAGTTTCGCGTCCCGTCGCGCGTCGCCCCAGGCGTGCAGCTTGATGGCCGGGTAGCCGAGCTCCAGCGCCTGGTCGGCGATGTCCAGATACTCGGCGACGCAGGAGTAGGTGACCGTGGAGGCGTATGCCGGGATGTAGGTGCGGTAGCCGCCCAGCACCTCCCAGGTGGGTCGGCCGGTGAGTCGTCCCGCCAGGTCCCAGAGCGCCGTGTCGACGAGGCCGAGCAGGTACAGCGGCAGTTCCTCGGTGCGGTCCAGTTCCCACATCCGGTGCCAGAGCCATTCGCGCCGCAGCGGATCCTGACCCACCAACTCCTCGCGCAGCACCCGGTCCAGCAGGTCCGCCAGCAGCACGGCGGACCCGCGCCGCGGGCTCATCGCCACCCCGTCGACCCCGTCGTCGGTGCGGATGTGCAGGACGGCCGCCTCGCCCTCCGGCGGGCTGCCCCGAAGTCCGTCCCGCCAGACGAACGGCGGGTCGGCGGCGGGCACCCGGACCGGATGGCTCACGACATCGGTGATGCGCACGGTGTCCCACCTCACAGAGAAGCCGAAAATCCCCGGTAACATAATTCGTCATATGAATGTCGTCAAGGCATCCGCAGTGCCGACGGTTAGAATGCGGGCCCCGCGTCGGGAGCGGCGGGTATCGGGCGCGGGTGTGCGGGAGCGGAGGGCGGTCGCATGACGGAGACGGGTACGGGCGCGGATGCGGGCACGGGTACGGGTGTGGACGGCGGCGCCGGTCCGCCCCCGTTGCAGCCCTGGCTCAGGCGGCCCGCCCGGCTGGCGTACGCCGTCGTGGAGGCGCTCGCCGACCGGATCGTGGCCGGTCACCTCCCGCCCGGCTCGGCGCTGCCCATCGAGCCCGAGCTGTGCGAGACCTTCGCCGTCAGCCGCACCACCGTCCGGGAGGCGGTCAAGGCGCTGGAGGCCAAAGGGCTGGTCCGCGCCCGGCAGGGGTCCGGAACGACGGTCACCCCGCCGGAGGACTGGAACCTCCTTGACCCCGTCGTGCTGGCCGCCACCTTCCGGCACGACGACCAGCTCGTGGTGCTCGACCAGCTCGTCGGCGTGCGGTCGGCGCTGGAGTCCCAGATGGCCGCCCAGGCGGCGGTCCTGGCGACGGAGGACGATCTCCGGGGCATCGAGGAACTGCTCGTGCGGCTGGACGCGGAGACCACGGCCCCGCAGCGCTTCATAGAGACGGATCTCGTCTTCCACGGCCGGATCATGGAGGCGTCCCGCAACCGGCTCGCGAGCTCCATCGTCCGCAGCGTCCACACCCAGGCCCGCACCACCGCGCTGTACAGCGGCGCACCCGACACCCGCGCCTGCGAACTGGCCAACGCGGAGCACCGGGAGCTGCTGGACCGGCTGCTCGCCCGGGACGCCCAGGGGGCCGCGCAGGCCATGACGTCGCACATCGAGGACGCCTGGCAGCGCCGCCGCTCACCGGCCGGCCGCCGCCCGACGACGTAGTCGGCGGGAGCGACGAGACCGACGGGACCAGTGAAGTTACTGTGCGGTAGCTCTTGCAGCAATTCGTATGACGACTAATGTAACCGCCGTTTGGTTTCGGCCACTGGAAGGTGCCACGTGCGGTTCACACGTTCATTCCCCTCACCGTTGGACCGGGTGAGCAGGGCCTGTCTGACGGCGGTCGCGGCTCTCGCCACGGTGACCGCGACCGCGCTGGGCGCGGCGACGCCCGCCTTCGCGACGCCCTTCGCGACGCAAGCGACGACCCTGCACGTTTCGCCCGGCGGCCACGGCTCCGCCTGCTCGGCGGCCCACCCCTGCTCGCTCGGGCAGGCCAAGGCGAAGGTGCGCACCCTCAACGCGCACCTGCGGGCCGACATCGTCGTCGAACTCGCGGGCGGTACGTACCGGCTCTCCTCCCCGCTGACCTTCACCCGGGCCGACTCCGGCAGCAACGGGCACACCGTCACGTGGAAGGCCGCGCCGGGTGCCCGCCCCGTCATATCGGGGGCCCGGAAGGCCACCGGCTGGACCCGCCAGGACGCCGCGAAGAACATCTGGAAGGCCGACGTCGGGCGCGGCTTCGACATCCGGCAGTTGTACGTCGACGGCGTCCAGGCCACTCGCGCCCGCACCGAACTCAACCGCGCCGACCTGACCGCCGACGCAGGCGGCTACACCTTCACCACCAGTGCGCTGAACTACCTGAACACGCTGGCCGATCCGGGCCGTACCGAGATCGACGCCCTCGGCTCCTTCACCAACCGGTACTCGCCGGTGGCGGGCATCCACGACGGCGTCATGACCATGGAGCAGCCGGCCTGGAACAACAACACCTTCGGCTACGACACCATCGGCAACCCCTTCCGCAAGGGCCCGCTGTACATCGAGAACGCCTACGAATTCCTCGACACGGCGGGGGAGTGGTACCTGAACACCCGCACCGGGACCCTGTACTACAAGCCGCTGCCCGGCCAGCACATGTCGACCGCCGACGTGGAGCTGCCGAGGCTGGAGTCGCTGCTGTCCGTCGGCGGCACCTACGGTGCCCCGGCGACCCATCTCGCCTTCTCCGGGCTGGAGTTCTCGCACACGAGCTGGCTCCAGCCGTCCACCGGCCAGGGGTACGCCGACCAGCAGACCGGCGCGTTCGTCGCCGGTGACTGGGCGCGTCCGGCGGACGCGCTGGACTCCTGCCAGTACGGCTGCAAGCTCTTCGAGGCGACCCGTCCGCACTGGCACCAGATGCCGGCCGCCGTCCAGGTGTCGGCCGCCTCCCACATCAGCTTCACCGGCAACCGGTTCACCCAACTCGGCCAGGTCGCCCTCGGTATCGGCAACGACGCCAACGCGCACGCCACGGGAGTCGGACTCGGGGCCGACACCATCGACGTGAGCGGCAACGTCTTCGCCCAGGGCGCGGGCGGCGGGGTCGTGGTCGGCGGGGTGCAGGCCGACGCCCACCACCCGGCCGACAGCCGCATGACCAACCGGAACATCACCATCAGCGACAACGTGATGCACGATCTCGCGCTCGACTACCGCGACATGACGGCCGTGCTGGTCACCTACGCCACCGACACCACCGTCTCCCACAACGACATCCACGACATGCCCTACACCGGCATCGCGATCGGCTACGGCTGGGGCACCAACGACCCCGGCGGCAGCCAGGACTACGTCAACCGCGGGCTGTACGACTTCCAGCCCCGCTACACCACCCCCACCACCCTGAAGAACCTCAGGGTCACGGGCAACCGCCTGCACGACGTGATGCGGACGATGGACGACGGAGCCTGCATCTACACCCTCTCCGCCGCGCCGGGCACCGGCATCGACCGCAACTACTGCGCCGACAACAACGGCCACTACGGCATCTACCACGACGAAGGATCACGCGACTACACCGACCACAACAACGTCTTCAGCGCCACCGGCGACTGGGACCACGAGAACTCCAACGCCACCAACAACACGGGCGCGCTCACGGTGACGGACAACTGGACGAGCAACGCGTCCATCAGCCTGCGTGACGGAGAGCGCGGCAACACGGTGACCGGCACGGTCGTCGTCAGCGACGGCGACTGGCCCAGCGCCGCTGAGCGGGTCATGCGGGACGCAGGAGTACGCCACAGGTGAACTGCCCGTAATCCAAGCCGACTTCACGGCGCGGCGGCCCAGGACAGGCCGTCCGCCGTGACCGTGAGGGCGTCGGGCGCGGACGGGCCCGAGTCGTCGAGCGGGCCGCCGTACAGGGCCTGGTCCCGGAGGTCGTTGCCGGTGCGGAAGGTCTCGGCGACGATCCGGGCCGACAGCAGCGGGTTCACGCGGTCCTCGCCGGTCGCCAACCGGCCCACCGCGCCGTCCAGTTCGGCCGCCGCCGCACTCCAGTGGGCGCCGAGCCCGCCGGGTGAGATGACCGACGCGTCGCCGGACGCCACACCACCGGCCAACTCGGCGAAGGCGGCGGCCTCGTCGAGGTCCACCCGGGTGACCTTCTTCGCCGACCAGAAGTACGACTCCTCGTTGCGCTCCATGTCGTAGAAGGCGATGAGGAACTCGTAGAACACCCCGTACTCGCGGCGGTAGCGCGCCTCGAACTCGGCGAAGCCGCGCTCCTCGGGGATACTGCCGTCCAGGGCGGAGTTCACCGCGCGGGCCGCCAACAGGGCGCCGTACGTGGCCAGATGGACGCCCGAGGAGAGCACCGGGTCCACGAAGCACGCGGCGTCGCCGACCAGCGCCATGCCCGGGGTCCACAGCGACTGCTTCCAGTACGAGTAGTCCTTGCGGACGCGGACCTGGTCGTACGGCGGCTCGGTCGCGACCGGTACGCCGGTCAGCAGCCGGTCGACGTCCGGGCACGCCTTGATCATGTCCTGCCAGGCGGCGCGCGGGTCGTGTTGGACGGCCGCGAAGTGCTCGGGCGCGATGACCGCGCCGACGCTGGTCAGATCGTCGCGCAGCGGGATGTACCAGAGCCAGCCGGCGTCGAACGCGGCGCAGAAGATGTTGCCGCTGTTCGGTTCGGGGAGCCGGCTGCCGCCCGCGTAGTAGCCGAACACGGCGAGGTTGCGGAAGAAGTCCGAGTACACGCGCGCCCCGCCGACCCGCCCGTGGATCCGGCTGGTGTTGCCGGACGCGTCGATGACGAACCGGGCGTGCGCCGTACGGGTGTTCCCGTCCGGGTCGGTGTACTCGACCCCGCGCACCCGCCCGCCCCGCCCGTCCCGCTCGCCTTCGTCGGCCAGCACCCGGCGTACCGAACTGCCCTCGCGGACCTCGACGCCGACGCGTTCGGCGTTGCGCAGCAGGATCTCGTCGAACCGGGAGCGCTCCACCTGGAAGGCGGTCGCGGTCGGCTCGGGCAGCCGGGGCGTCATGGCGAAGGAGAACTGCCAGGGCTCCGGGTCGCGGCCCCAGCGCAGTGTCCCGCCGCGCTTGAGGGTGAAGCCCGCCCGCGCGACCTCGTCGGCGACGCCGAGCAGGCGGCACAGGCCGTGGACGGTGGCGGGCAGCAGCGACTCGCCGATCTGGTACCTGGGGAAGGTCTCCCGCTCCAGCAGGAGCACCCGGTGCCCGCGCAGGGCCACGGCCGTCGCGGCGGTCGAGCCGGCCGGCCCACCGCCCACGACGACGAGGTCGTAGTCCGGGGAGTTCGAGGAGCGTGAGGGGTCCGAGGGGTGTGAGGGGTCCGAGGTCATCCGGGGGCTCCTGTTCTCAGGCGTGGTCACTTGGTCGCCCGGTCAGCCACGCGCGCACCGCCGCGGCCGTGCTGTCGGCGTCGCGGTGGAGCATGGAGTGGTGGTCGCCGGGGAGGTCGGCGCTGTCGTGCGGCAGCGGCCAGTGCGGCCGCCAGTCCTGGTAGGGGTCGGCCCGCCGCATGTGCGGGGTGGGCCGGCCGCGCAGCAGCAGGGTCGGCACCGGTGACGGCTCGGGTCGCCACTCCTCCAGCACGCGCGCGTAGCCGCCCCCGACGATCAGCAACGAGTCGTCCAACTCGGCGACGACGTCGTCCGGCAGGTCGGTCCCGGCGGCCATCAGGGCCAGCCCGCGTGGATCGCCGCGGCGCAGCAGTCCGGCGTGCGAGTCGAGCAGGATCACACCGGCCGGCGGCTGCCGCGTCCGCGCGAGGTGGCGGGCCACGGCGTGCGCGACCGCGCCGCCCGCGCAGTAGCCGACGAGGACGGGCGGCACGTCGACGGGCAGCGAACGCACGGTGTCGGCGTGCGCCCGCACCAGCGCGGAGACGCTGACCGGGACGGCCCGGCGCGCCCCGAACCCGGGATGCTCCAGCAGGAACAGGTCCCGCTCACCGTCGAACTGCTCGGCCAGCGCGGCGGGGACCCGGAAGTACGGCGAGAGGTAGTCCGGGATGTACATGAGTGGGGTGCGGGTGCGGGTGCGGGTGCGAAGGCCGGTGCCGGTGGCGAGCCGGGCCGGCGGAACCATGTACCGGGTGCGTCCGGCGTCCCTGTTGCCGTCCCCGTCTCCGCCGTCGTCGCCGAAGGTCGGAAGGGCGTAGGACGCGAGGTGGCGCAGCCCCATCGCCTCCGACGGACCCTTCTCGCGCAGCACTTGGTGGTAAAGGGCGCTGAACCGGTACGGCGAACCCGCCTCGGCGTCGGCAGCCTCCGTCTCCGCATCCGTATCTGTACCCGTCTCGGTGTCACTACCCGTCTCAGTGTCGCTGTCGCCCTGTGGTGGCAGCGCGCCCGCGTCGATCAGGGCGGCGAGGACGTGTGCGGTGAGGTCGGGCAGGGTGGGGTGTTCCAGCACGACGGCCGGTGCCAGTCGCACGCGGGTGAACGCGCTGATCCGGTTGCGGAGTTGTACGGCCGTCAGGGAGTCGAATCCGAGCTCGGTGAAGGACCGCTCGGCGGGGAGCGCGGCCGGGTCCGGGAAGCCCAGCACCGCGGCGAGCTCGACGCGGATCAACTCCCCGAGTACGGACGGGCGTTCAGATGCGGCGACGGCGGCGAGCCGCTCGCGCCAGGCACCGGGTGCCTGCTCGGTGACGGCGACCGGCGGCCGGTCACCGACGGCCCGCTCGGCCTTTACCGGGCGCTGTGGCAGCAGGTCCGCGAGGACCGGCGGCGCGGTCGGGCCGCCCGTGGCCGTGAGGTCCAGCGGGATCGGCACCAGCAGCGGTTCCGCGATCCGCAGCGCCCCGTCGAGGAGACCGATGCCCTCCCGCTCGGTGACGGGCAGGACGCCGCCCTCGGCGAGGCGGTCGGGCGCGACCCGGCCCGCCATCCCTTCGTCGCCCTCCGTGGACCACGGCCCCCACGCCAATGCCTGCGCGGGCAGACCGTGGGCCACCCGGTGCCGGGCCAGCGCGTCGAGGAACCCGTTGGCAGCCGCGTAGTTCGACTGGCCCGGCCGGCCGAGCACGCCGGCGGCCGAGGAGTACAGCACGAAGGCGGACAGGTCGAGGTCTCTCGTCGCCTCGTGCAGATGCCAGGCACCGTCCGCCTTCGGCGCGAGCACGGACGCGAGCCGCTCGGCGGTCATGGTGTCCACCACGCCGTCGTCCACCACCCCGGCGAGGTGGAAGACCGCGGTCGGCGCCGGCCGGCAGGACGCGATCAGGGCGTCGACGGCCGCACGGTCGCGCACGTCGCATGCCACCACGCGCACCTTGGCCGGCAGCTCGCCCGCCCAGTCCGGAACCCGGCCGCTATAACCGGTCAACAGCAGGTGCCGGATGCCGTGTTCGGCCACCAGGTACCGGGCCAGGCTCGCGCCGAGCGCGCCGGTGCCGCCGGTCACGAGCACCGTCCCCTCGGGGTCCAGGGCGGGAGGTCCGGCAGTGGGCGGAGCCGCGGGGACCAGCCGGGGCACCAGGACGACACCGTCACGGCCCAGGGCGACCTGTGGCTCGCCGCACCGCAGCGCAGCCTCCAGGCGCGCCGGTGCCGCCGCACCACCGCCACGCCGGTCGACCAGCACGATCCGGCCGGGGTGCTCGGACTGGGCGCTGCGCACGAAACCGGCGACCGCCGCCTCGGCGAGGTCCGGGTCGTCGCCCGTGGCGTTGCCGGTGAGCACCGCCAGTCGACCGGGCCGTACATCGGAGGTCCAGTCGCGCACCCGCTCCAGCACGGCCGCGAGGAGCCCGCGCACCCGGTCGGGCAGGGTGGCGTCCTCGGGCAGGGCGGTGGCGGCGAGGCGGGTCACGTCGAGCACCTCGTGCTCCGGGCTCGCGTCTGCGACCGGCGTGGCGGGCCGCCAGGCAAGGCGGTACGTCTCGGCGGCGGCCGTGGACCGCGTCGGGATCGCGCGGGTGACCACGGAGTCGACGGCGGCGAGCGGCCGGCCCGCCCGGTCGGTGAGGGTGACCCGGAACTCGTCCGGGCCGAGCCGCCGTACGACGGCCCGCGCGGCGGAGGCACCGGTCGCGTACACCGTCAGACCGGTGCAGGCGAGGGGCGCCTGCGGCTGACGAGGCCGTCCGCCCGGTGCCTTGCCCGGGTCCTCGGCGAGCAGTGCGGCGTGCAGTGCCGCGTCGAACAGGGCGGGGTGCAGGGTGTACGAGGCCGCCGTCGCCGCTTCCCCGGGCGGCAGCGCCAGTTCGGCGAAGAGTTCGCCGTCGCCGCGCCACAGGGCGGTCACCGCGCGGAAGGCGGGACCGTAGTGGTGGCCGTACGCCGCGAGGCGCGGATAGTCGACCGGGATCCGCTCGGCACCCGGGGGCGGCCACGCGCCGGGCGGAGCGGCGGGCGGCGGTTCGGCCGGGGCGGTCGTCGCGGTGGCGTGCCGCCGCCAGGGCCCCGGAGCGTCGGCGGGGCGGGCCCAGACGGTCACCGGTCGGCCGCCCGTCTCGTCCGGCGCCCCGGCCACCACCTGCACCTGCATCTGCTCGTTCGACGGCAGTACGAGCGGCTCGTGGAAGGCCAGTTCGGCCAGCCGGACGGTGCCGGGGGTGCCGGCGGCCCGGCAGGCCAGCTCGGCGAAGAGCGTCGCGGGCACCACCACCCGGTCGCCGATCGCGTGGTCGGCGAGCCAGGGGTGGCGGGCGGTGGACAGCACGGCGGTGTGCCGGATGCCGGGCCCGTCCGCATCGGGCTGCGGCTGCCCCATCAGGGGGTGACCGGCCGGGGGACGGTGCCGGACGGCGTTCAGCCAGTACCGCTGCCGCTGGAAGGGATACGTGGGCAGCGCGCGCCGCCGGGCACCGCTGCCCGCGTACACCGACCGCCAGTCCACCGCCACCCCGTGCACATGCAGCGCGGCCAGCGCCGCCAGGGCCGTACGGGGGTCGGCGCAGGACGTGAACACCGCGTCTGTGTCCGGCCCGAGGCACTCCTCGGCGGCCGTGCCGAGCGAGGCGGCCGGACCGGCCTCGATGAACGCCGTGACGCCGTCCTCGGCCAGATACCCGACGGCGTCGGCGAAGCGGACCGGCTCGCGCGCCTGCCGTACCCAGTAGTCGGCGGTGGCGAGGGCCTCGGGCTCGGGACGGCCGGTCAGCGTGGACACCACAGGGACGGTCGGCCGGTGGTACGTCACCGACTCGGCGACCGCACGGTACTCGGCGAGCATCGGGTCCAGCAGCGGCGAGTGGAAGGCATGGCTCACCCGCAGGCGGCGGGACGGCCGTCCGATCCGGGCCGCCAGCGCCGTCACCGCGTCCTCGGCACCGGACAGCACGACCGACGCGGGACCGTTCACGGCCGCGACCGCGACCGGGCCTGGCTCCTCGTCCAACAGCCGCGTCACCTCGGCCAGCGGCGCGCGGACGGCGACCATCGCGCCGCCGTCGGGCAGCGCCGCCATCAACCGGCCCCGGGCGGCGACCAGCCGTACCGCGTCGGCGCGGGAGAACACCCCGGCGATGTGGGCGGCGGCCAGCTCACCGATGGAGTGTCCGACCAGGTAGTCCGGGTGCACGCCCCAGTCGGCGAGGAGTGTGTGCAGGGCGACCTCGAAGGCGAACAGGGCGGGCTGCGCATAGTCGGTGCGGTGCAGTGGGCCGTCGTCGTCGGCGTCGATCACCTCCAGCAGGGGGCGGTCGAGCCACGGGGTGAACTCCTCGCACAGCGCGGTGAACGCCGTGTCGAAGACGGGGAAGGCCGCGCGCAACTCACGCCCCATGCCGGGCCGTTGGGCACCCTGGCCCGCGCAGAGCAACGCCACCTTGGGACGCGTGCGTGCGGTGCCCCGCAGCACCGCCGGACCGTCCATCCCGGCGGCCAGGTCGCGCAGCCCTGCGAGCAGGCCCTCTGCGTCGCCGGCCAGGACGGCCGCCCGGCGCGGCAGCGGCGTCCGGGTCGTCGCCAGCGAGTACCCGGCGTCCAGCGCGGCGGACGCGCCGTTCACGTCGGCCAGCGCTGCCGCCAGCCTCCCGGCGTGGGCGCGCAGCCCGGCCTCGTCACCGCCGCCCACCAGCCAGGGGGCGACGGGCAGGCCCCTTGACTCACCGTCCCTCGATTCACTGTCCCTTGACTGACTGTCCCCTGACTCGCTGCCGGGATCCGCGTCGGCCCCCGGCGGCTCCTCGATGATCACGTGGGCGTTCGTGCCGCCGATGCCGAACGACGAGATCGCCGCGCGGCGCGGGCGGTCACCGCGCGGCCAGGGGCGCGCCCGGTCGAGCAGCCGTACCGCGCCGGCGTCCCAGTCGACGTGCGGCGACGGCTGCTCCGCGTACAGCGAGGCGGGCAGCTCGTCGTGGCGCATCGCCTCGATCATCTTGATCACGCCCGCCACCCCCGCCGCGGCCTGCGTGTGCCCGAGGTTCGACTTGACCGAGCCCAGCCACACCGGGTCGGCCGGGTCGCGGCCCTGCCCGTAGGTGGCCAGCAGGGCGCCGGCCTCGATCGGGTCGCCGAGCGCGGTGCCCGTGCCGTGGCCCTCCACCGCGTCGACGTCCGCCGGCCGCAGTCCCGCGTCGGCCAGCGCCAGCCGGATCAGGTCCTGCTGCGCCTCGCCGTTGGGAGCGGTCAGGCCGTTCGACGCGCCGTCCGAGTTCACCGCGGACCCGCGCAGCACGGCCAGCACCGGATGCCCGTTGCGCCGCGCGTCCGACAGCTTCTCCAGCAGGACGAGACCGACGCCCTCGGCCCAGGCGGTGCCGTCCGCGCCCGCCGCGAACGACCGGCACCGGCCGTCCGGCGACAGCGCGCGCTGACGGCTGAACGCGACGAACGGCTGCGGGGTCGACAGCACCGTCACCCCGCCCGCCAGCGCGAGCGTGCACTCCCCGGCCCGCAGCGACTTGGCGGCCAGGTCCATCGCGACCAGCGACGACGAACAGGCGGTGTCGAGCGTCAGCACCGGGCCGCGCAGCCCGAGGACGTAGGCGACGCGGCCGGACGCCACACTGCCCGCCGATCCGATGCCGATCTGCGCCTCCAGCTCGTGCGGCGAGAGGCCGCTGCCGTAGCCGCCGACGTGCATCAGCCCGACGAACACCCCGGTGCTGCTGCCGCGCAGCGCCGGCGCGGGGACGCCCGCGCGCTCCAGCGTCTCCCAGGCGACCTCCAGCAGCAGTCGCTGCTGTGGATCGGTGGCCAGGGCCTCGCGGGGCGACATGCCGAAGAACAGCGGGTCGAAGTCCGCCACGCCGTCGAGGAACCCGCCCCGCCGGGTGTACGTCGTGCCGAGGTGGTCGGGGTCGGGGTCGTGGAGGGCGGCGAGGTCCCAGCCCCGGTCGGTGGGGAAGTCGCCGGTGGCGTCCACTCCGTCGGCCGCGACCCGCCAGAGATCCTCGGGCGAACGCACTCCGCCCGGGTAACGGCAGCCGACGGCCACGATCGCCACCGGCTCGGCCTCCGCACCGCGCGGCGGCGCGGTCGTGAGTACGGGTGCGGGCGTGGGCGTGGATGAGCCGTGCAGTCGGGTGTTCAGGTGGGCGGCGACCGCGGCCGGGTTCGGATGGTCCCAGACCAGCGTGGCCGGCAGCCGCAGACCGGTGCGCAGGCTGAGCCGGTGCCACAGGGTCATCGCGTCCATCGACGTCAGGCCGAGATCGGCGAACGCGGTGCCGGGATCGGCCGCCGTCCCGCGGATCGCCGAGGTCTCCGCGCACACCAGGTCGGTCAGCGCGGCCCGCCGCTCGCCAGGCGTCCGGCCGGCCAGCCGGGCCAGCGGCGGTTCGGCCGGGCGGCCGGCGAGCGCCTCGCGCAGCAGGGCGCGGCGCGGCTTGCCCCCGGCGGTGCGCGGAACGGCCGGGGTGAACAGGATCTCGTCGGGCACCTTGTGCGCGGAGAGCACCGAGGCGCAGGCCCGCAGCAGGGCGGCCGGGTCGAGGGTCGGCCGCGCGGGCACCACGAACGCCACCGGGACCTCGCCGAGCAGCGGATGCGCCCGCGCCACCACGGCCGCGTCCCGCACCCCCGGCAGACCGCGCAGCACCTGCTCGACCTCGGCCGGGTCGACGTTCTCCCCGCCGC
Source organism: Streptomyces sp. yr375 (assembly GCF_900110755.1). GTDB lineage: Bacteria > Actinomycetota > Actinomycetes > Streptomycetales > Streptomycetaceae > Streptomyces. The sequence continues at coordinate 121,881 of NZ_FOFF01000017.1, read as the reverse complement.
GTACGATCCGGTCGGTCACCCGGCCGGTGACGGTCAGGACGCCGTCCTCGCCCAGTCGGCCCAGGTCACCCGTGCGGTACCAGCCGTCGCGCACGGCGTCGGCGGTGTCCTCGGGCCGGTTGTGATAGCCGAGCATGAGGCCCGGGCCGCGCACCCAGATCTCGCCCTCACCCTCGCCCTCATCCTTGGTTTCGGGGGCGTCCCGGCCGGTTTCCGGGGCGACGATCCGGACCTCCATGCCGGGCAGCGGACGCCCGCTGCCACCGGGCGTCCTCGGCCCGTCGGGTGACTCCATGGCGATCTTGCCGCAGGTCTCGGTGCTGCCGTAGCCGTCGAGGAGCGGGGCCCCGAACCGCGTCTCGACCTGCTCCCGCAGGGCCGGCTCGCTGGGCGCGCCGGCGGTGACGCAGAACCGCAGCGAGGGCACCGTGCCCAGCCCGGCGTCGAGCAACTGGCGGTAGGTCAGGGGCACACCGGCCAGCACGGTCGGCGCGAACTCGCCGACCAGGCGGGCCAGTTCGGCCGGTTCGGGGGTCGCCGTGATCCGTGCGCTCGCCCCCGCCACGGTGGTGCCCAGGACGCAGAGCGAGTGGGCGTAGGTGTGCGAGAGCGGCAGCGGCCACAGCACGCGGTCCGCCTCCGACAGCCCGAGCCGTGGGCGGTAGCAGGCGACCGAGGACCAGAGCGCGGACCGCTGGCTGGACACCGCGGCCCTGGCGGTGCCGGAGGTGCCGGACGTGTAGAGCAGCCAGGCGGGTTCGTCCAGACCGAGATCGTCGCGGGGCACGGCCGACGACGGCTGCGAGGGCTGTGGCGGCTGTGGCGGTTGTGGTGGTTCGGCGGCGAGGGTCTCGAAGCGGGTGACGTCGGCCGGCAGCGGGCCCTCGCCGGTCACGACCAGCCGGAGCGGACGGCCCGCCGTCAGCCGGGCGATGCGCGGCAGGTTCCGCCGGTCGGTGACCAGCACAGAGGGGTCGCAGTCGGTCAGCAGCTCGGCGAGCTCGGCGTCGGTGCCGCGCGAACTCAGCGGCACGCCGACCGCGGCGGCCCGCACCGTGGCGAGGAGCCCCTCGACCAACTCCACACAGGCGTCCAGACAGAAGGCCACCCTGGAACCCCGGGGAACCTCCAGCCGCGCCGCCAACCGAGCGGTCCTGCGCTCCAGTTCGGCCCAGCTCACCCCGCGCCGGTCATCGGCGAACGCGAGTTTGCCGCCCTGGCGTAAGGAGTTCGCCACGAGCAGCTCCGGGACGGACCACCGCACATCGAACGCCTCCGCCGTACCCACCAGGCTGTCCCCTCGTCCGAACGTCCGCGCCCAGGCGGCCCGTTGATCAGCCTACGACCCGGCACCGACAAAGCGGCGGTGCCGGGTACAGAACAGACAGATCGTGCCCCTGCGGGCATCCCGGCCGTCCCCGCCGACGGGGTGAGAGGGACCTTCGGTCAGCCGACGGGGGTGCGGATCGCGGCGATGTCGAACTGGAGACGCACCTTCTCGCTCACCATGGCGCCGCCCTCGGCCAGCCGGGCGTTGTACGTGAGGCCCCATTCGGAACGGTCGATGGTGGTGGTGCCGTCGAAGCCGGCCCGCTCGTAGCCGAACGGGTCGGTGACATGCCCCAGGTAGGTGAGGTCCAGGACCACGGGACGGGTGGTCTCCCTGATGGTGAGATCGCCGGTCATCCGGAAGACGTCGGGACCCGCGAGATGGACGGCGGTACTGGTGAAACCCATCCGCGGATAGGTCCGGGCGTCCAGGAAGTCACGGCCGACCAGGTGCACGTCGCGCTGTTCCACGCCGGTGTCGACACTCGCGGTGGACAGCACGATCTCGGCCCGTGAGCGGGCCGGGTCGTGGCCGTCGAAATAGAGCCGGCTCTCGTACTCCGTGAAAGCGCCGCGCACCGTCGTCACCAGGGCGTGCCGGACGGAGAAACCTATCCGGCTGTGCGCCGGGTCGATCATCCACTCTCCGGTCAGCGCCGCCAGAGCGGGGTTCGGGAGACCGGCGGCGGGGAAAGCGGGGGAGCCGACGGGGGGTTGCGGAGCGGTGGGGGGAGCCGAGCGCCGGAAGGAGGCGCCGCGGGTGAACAGGTTCATGGTTCACGTACTTACTGCACCGCAGATACCGCCGCAAGCCTGTGCCCGGAAGCGGCGGCGGATCGAATCCGTATCGAATACGCCCTGAACGGCTGATAGACCGCCGTCGCGCCGACCGGCGACTACAACATCCACACAGGCTCGTCACCGGATGGACGGACAGAATCCATCCGTCCCGCAGACGTGTCGGTGCCGGCGCTGGCCGTCAGTGGGTGCCGGCGGGTGTCGGCGGGCGGGTACTTGGACGAACGTCCAATATTTCGGCGGTGCGAGTCCGGACTCTTCTGCGAAGTCATGACGTGGGCCATAGTGGCGGGCACGCTACGGAAGATCTTTTCCGTATGGCGAAAGTCTGGCTCGAAGGAGTGCCTGTGTCGCTGTCCGTACCGTCCCTTGCGCGACGCGTCGCACGTCTACTGCGTACCTCTCTGTTCATACAGGTCGCCTGCGCCCTGGTGCTCGGAGTGGTCGTGGGACGGCTGTGGCCCGGATTGGGTACCGCCGTTCAGCCGTTGGGCGACGGCTTCGTGAGGCTCATCAAAGCGGTCATCGCGCCGCTCGTGTTCTGTGTGGTGGTCACCGGCATAGCCAAGGCCGGCAATCTGAGGGCGTTCGGCCGCATCGGCCTCAAGGCTCTCATCTGGTTCGAGGTGGCGACGACGTTCGCCCTGCTCTTCGGCCTGGTCGCGGGAAACCTGGTGCGGCCCGGCGCCGGCATGAACGTCGATCCGGCCCAGCTCGACGCGGGCGCGGTCGAGGCGAAGACCGGCGGCGGGTCACTGCCGTCGACCGGCGAGTTCCTCCTGCACGCGCTGCCCGAGAGCGCCGTGGGGGCGTTCGCCGAGAACTCGCTGTTGCAGGTTCTGGTCCTCGCCTGTCTCGTGGGCGCGGCCCTCCTCCACCTCGGCCACACCAAGGTGCCCGCCGTCCTGCCGGCCGTCGAGCAGGTGCAGGAGGTCGTCTTCGCGATCGTCGGCTTCGTCATGAAGCTCGCCCCGCTCGCGGTCTTCGGCGCCACCGCGCATCTGGTCGGCCAGTACGGGCTGGGCGTGCTGTCGACGTACGGCAAGCTCATCGGCGTCTGTTACGCCGTCGCCCTGCTGTTCCTGCTGCTGCTCGCGGCGGCGCTGAAGGCGTTCACCGGGCTGAGCCTGTGGAAGTTCGTCCGCTACACCCGCGAGGAGATGCTGCTCGCCCTCGGCACCGCCTCCAGCGAGACCGTCATGCCGCGCATGATGCAGAAACTGCGTCACGCCGGCTGCCGCGACGACGCCGTGGGCCTCGTGGTGCCCACCGGCTACTCCTTCAACCTCGACGGCGCGTCGATCTACCTGTCCATCGCGACCCTGTTCATCGCCCAGGCCGTCGGCGTCGATCTGACCCTGGGCCAGCAGGTGACCGTCGTACTGATGCTCATGCTCACCAGCAAGGGCATGGCGGGCGTGCCCGGTTCGGCGTTCCTCGCGCTGTCGGCGACCGCCTCCGCGCTCGGGGTCATCCCCGCCGGGGCGGTCGCCCTCCTGCTGGGCGTGGACCGCATCATGGACTCGATGCGCGTGGCCACCAACCTGCTCGGCAACTGCGTGGCCGCCTTCGCGGTCTCCCGCTGGGAAGGCGCTCTGGACTCGGAGCGCGCGCATCGCGTCCTGAACGGCGAACTCCCCTTGGCTCCGGACCCGGAGGCCACGGATGACACGGAGGCCAAGGTCGCGGAGGGCTCGGTCGCGGGGACGGTGATGACGAAGGCCCCGGTCACGGATGCCTCGGTCCCGGCCGCCTCGGCCGACGTCGGCCGGCCGGTGGCGGAGGCGGCGGACGGCAACCGCCCCGTCGAGGCGGGCTGACGGGCCCGCGTCGGGTGCGGTCGGGCCGGCATCCTGCCCGCACCCTTGCCCGAACGGTCCTTCCCGCCGCGGCCGGTGACCCGTTCTCCTGACAGGAGAACGACCCGGAGGAGTGGACTGACCGTCATGCGCACCCGACCGCACGAGAGCTGGGAACGGGACACGGGCGCACGGCCCCCGAAGCAGGGCCGCCCGCCCGTCCCCGCCGCCACCCCCGACGCCGTCTCCCTCCTCGCCCTCCAGCGCACGGCGGGCAACGCGGCGGTGGCCCGCATACTCGACCAGGAACGCCACGCCCACGGCCCGGGGTGCGGCCACGCGACGACCGAGTCGGCGGCACCGCCCGTCCAGCGCGCCCCCACGTTCACCCGGACCGGCGCCCCCGCCGAGTCCGACCGGGACGCGGCGCTGCGGATGCTGGACCGGGTGGCCCGCACCGCCGAGCGCGTCATCCTCGCCGGAAACCCGAAGGCCAGGAACAAGTTCACCCCCCACCTCGCCGTCAACCTGCTGCCCGACGGCTCGCTCGGCATCTCGGGCAACACCGGCAAGCGGGTCGTCACGGAGCAGCAGCGGCAGACGATCGAGCAGGAGATCCGCGGGTTCGCCGACGGCAGCGCGCCCAGGGCGGGCCACAACGCGTGGGGTTCGAGCGCGGACCAACGGCAGCGGGAGCGCCAGGACCGCAGCAAGCTCCGCGCCCTGGACGCCGGTTCGTACGCCGAGCACCACCCCGAGTCCCCCGAACTGGCCGACATCTACGAGGCGTTGCACAAGCCGATCCGCTGGTTCTCCATCGGCACCCCGGTCAAGAAGGGGGTGCCCGCCCAGCACGGCGAGATGACGCTGCTCGGCGAGCAGGTCGCCGCCTGGAAGCGGGCCCCCAGAGACCCCGACGACCCCAAGACCGTGCACATGGGCGGGGTCAAACTGGCCTGCGTCGCCTGCCAGTGGGCGTTCGACGCGGTCAACGAGACCATCGGGCGCGACCTCGGCTACCGGGTGGTCGCCGCCGGGGCGCACGGCCAGTTCTTCCCCAACTGGCTGATGCCGCAGTGGATGCGCGGCGAGCAGGCCGTGGTCGACGTGATCCGCTCCAGGGCCGCGGCGATCGACGCCGAACTCACCAACGACTGGGTGGTCAACGGCGAACTGGCCACCGGTGACTTCGTCCACGACCCGCCGGACTCCGGCTCGGAGTACGAATCCGACTGACGGCCCGGACACCCGGCACCGGGTCAGCCGTCGAGTGCGCAGCGGGGGGCCTCGACGAGGTCGGTCGCCAACCACTGCTCCACGGCCGCGACATGGACCGTCGCGGTCGAGACCGCCAACGGGGCGTCACGGGCGCGCAGCGCGCGCAGGATCTCGTCGTGCTCCCGGTGCGCGTGCTCCACGGCCCGTTCGGTCCGCGTACCCCGGACGATACGGACCCGCTGGGTGCGCGTGGACAGCACACGCAGCAGCATCGACAGCACCGGATTGCCGACGGCTTCGACGATCCGCAGATGGAACGCGATGTCATGACCGACGAACTCCTCGACCGTCGCCGCCGACCGGGACCGCCGTAGGACGGCGGCCAGTTCGTCGAGGTCGTCGGGGCCGAGCAGGGTGGCCGCCAGACCGGTCGCCTGGGGTTCGAGCAGCCTGCGCACCTCCAGGAGTTGCAGGGCGGTCTGCCCCTGGGAGACGTCCGAGGCGAAGGAGAGCGCCTCGAACAGCAGGTGCGGCTCCAGGCTCGACACATACGTGCCGTCACCCTGCCGGGTGACCAGGATCCGCATCGCGGTCAGCGCCCGCACCGCCTCGCGCAGCGAACTGCGGGACAGCCCGAGCTGCCCGGCCAGCACCTCCTCCTTCGGCAACCGGGAACCCGGCGCGAGGTCGCCCGCCACGATCATCGCCTTGATCTTGTCCATGGCCACGTCCGTCAGTGCCACGAGTGCGCCTCTCTGCGGGCCTGCTCCTGCGGGGTGGGCCTGCTCCGGGGTGGGGGCCTACTCCTGCTTCTCGCCGGAGGCGAAGCGGGAGATGATCAGCGCGACGATGATGATCGCGCCGTTGAGGAACTGGTTCCACAGCGGCGGCACCCCCGCCAGCGTCATCACGTTGACGACGAGCTGGAGCGTCAGCACACCGGTCAGCGCACCGAACACCGAGCCCTTGCCGCCGTTGAGGCTGACCCCGCCGATGACCGTCGCGGCGAACACCTGGAAGATCCAGCCGCTGCCCTGGGTCGCGGAGATGGAACCGTAGTGACCGCTGTAGAGGATGCCGGCGAACGCCGCCAGCACACTGCCGGTGATCAGCACCGCCCACACGATCCGGTCCACCCGGATACCGGCGGTACGGGCCGCCTCCGCGTTGCCGCCGATCGCGTACAGCGCCCGGCCGTGCCGCAGCCAGGCCAGCGCGGCGCTGCCGAGGGCGAACAGCAGCACGCAGATCCAGATCGCCGCGGGCACCCCCCACCACGACGCCCTGCCCAAGTAGCTGAAGGAGGAGGGGAGTTCGACGATGGACTGGCCCTCGGAGAGGGCGACCTGGAGTCCGCGCAGCATCGTCAGCATGCCGAGGGTGACGATGAAACCGTTCAGCCGCAGTTTCAGGATCAGGAACCCGTTGACGGCGCCGATCACCATACCCACCAGCAGGCAGAGCGGGACGGCCGTCCACTCGGGGAGCAGCCCGAGCCCCGTGAACCGCGCCCCGCTCGTCGGCAGGACCAGCCAGACGGCGATGACCGGAGCCACGCCGATGGTGGACTCCAGGGACAGGTCCATGCGGCCGCAGATCAGGATCAGCGCGGTGGCGAGGACGAGCAGGCTCAGCTCCGTGGACTGCTGGGCCACGCCGATCAGGTTGTCGTAGGTCAGGAAGGCCGGCGAGACGATGAACCCGATCAGACCCAGGACCAGGATCGCCGGGATCAGCGACAGCTCACGGAACCGGCCGAGGTCGAGCCCACGCCCGCGCCCGGGCTCCTCGGCGGTCTTGCGCGCCACGCCCGCTGCGGGGTCGGTGACATCAGTGGTGGCGGACATGACTACCTTTCGTCCTCGTCGGTCTCGATACCTTCACCGGCACCGGACACCTCGCCGGTGTTGTCGGGTGCTTCGTCCGTGCCAAGTGCCGTGTCTGTAGCCGGTGTTGTGGCCCGGTCGGCGACGCCCTCCATGGCGGCGACCACCTGCTCGTCCCGCCAGCCGGGCGCGAACTCCGCGACCACACGGCCGTGGAACATCACGACGACCCGGTCGCAGACCCGCAGGTCGTCCAGCTCGTCGGAGACGATCAGCGCGGCCCGCCCGCCGTCCGCGACCTCGCGGATCCGGTGCAGCAGGAACTCCTTGGACTTGACGTCCACCCCGTTGGTGGGCCGGACGGCGACCAGCACCCGCGGGTCGGTGGCCAGCGCCCGGGCGACGACGACCTTCTGCTGGTTGCCGCCGGACAACGCGGAGACCGGGGTGGCCGCGCCCGGCGTCTTGATGTCGAGATCCCGGATCATGCGCTGGGCGAAGATCCGGGTCCGGGACGGCAACACCGTGCCGAACGGGCCCAGTTGGTCGGTGACGGTGAGCGTCGCGTTCTCCGCCACGCTGCGGTTGTGCACCAGCCCCTGGAGATGACGGTCCTCCGGGACCAGACCGACGCCCGCGGCCAGCGCCGCCGGAACACTCCCGGTGCGTACGGCACGGCCGCCGACCGAGATCCGGCCCTCCGCGGCGCGATGCAGACCGGCGACGGCCTCCCCGACCCGCACATTGCCGCTTGCTGCCGCTCCGGCCAGCCCCACCACCTCACCGGAGCGGACCGACAGCGACAGGCCGTCGCAGGCACCGGGGAGCGTGAGCCCCTCGATCGCGAGCAGTTCAGGGCCTTCACTGGGCACCACGGCACCGTCCCCACGGGCAGCGGTACGGGAAGTGGTGGCGGTCGTGGTGCTGGACGTCTCCCCGGTCATCGCCTCCACCAGGGCCTGGTGGCCGACCTCGGCCACGGGCGCGGTGAGGATGTGGGTCGCGTCGCGGTAGACCGTGACCGTCGTGCAGAGGTCGTACACCTCTTGGAGGTGGTGCGAGATGAACAGGAAGGCGACGCCCTGGCGTTGGAGGTCGCGGAGCTTGTCGAAGAGCCGGCCGATACCGCGCGCGTCGAGCTTCGCGGTCGGCTCGTCGAGGACGATGAACCGCGCGCCGAACGACAGCGCGCGGGCGATCTCCACGAACTGCCGCTGCTCCACGGTGAGTTCCCTGGCCCGCGCGCCCGCGTCGACGTCCACGCCGTACTCGCCGAGGAGTTCCTCGGCCCTGCGCCGCAACTCCCGCCAGCGGATGGGCCGGAGCGGACCGGCGCTCTGCCGGTTCAGGAAGAGGTTCTCCGCGACCGTCAGGTCCTGGATGATCGTGGACTGCTGGTAGACGCAGGCCACCCGGGACCGCCAGGCGTCGATGTCACCGACGGGCGGCGCGAGTTCGCCGTGGAAGCGCACGGTGCCGGTGTCGGGCCTGCGCAGTCCGGTCAGGAGCGACACGAGCGTCGACTTGCCGGCCCCGTTGCGGCCCACCAGCGCGTGCGACTCGCCGGGGGCGACGGCGATACGGGCGTCGCGCAGCGCGACGGTGGCGCCGAACCGCTTGCCGACCGCGATGGCCTCGGCCACCGGGGTCGGTCCGGTGTCTCCGTGCCCCGTCACGGGCGCGGTCGCGGTGTCCGCCATGGGGATACCGTCCTTCCAGGGGTACGGGCGCGGTTGCCGGTCCGGTCGGTCACTGGCCGACGGTGTTGCCCCACAGGGTCTTGTCCTCCACGTTCTCCTTGGTCACCAGCGGCGCCGGCAACTGGTCCTCGAGACCGCCCGGGATCTTGATGATCGTGGAGTCGTGGTCGGTCTTGCCCGGCTTGAACGTCTTGCCCTCGGCCCCGGCCTTGGCGTAGTACAGCGCGTACTTGGCGTAGAGGTCGGCGGGCTGGGAGACGGTCGCGTCGATCTGGCCCTTGCGGATCGCGTCGAACTCCTGCGGGATGCCGTCGTTGGAGATGATCGAGATGTGCCCCTTCTGGCCCGCCGGCTTGAGCAGGCCCTTCTGCTCCAGCAGGGCCAGGGTCGGCTGCAGGAAGACACCGCCCGCCTGCATGTAGATGCCGTTCAGATCGGGGTGCTGGGCGAGCAGGCTCTGCAGCTTGGCGGAGGCCACGTCGCCCTTCCAGTCGGTGGGCAGCTCGAACACCTTGATGGCGGGGAACTTCTCCTTCATGCACGCGGCGAACGCCTCGGAGCGGTCCCGCCCGTTGATGGAGTCCAGCGCGCCCTGCAACTCGGCGACCTTGCCCTTGCCGCCGAGCTGCTTGCCGAGAAACTCGCAGGCCTTGGTGCCGTACGCCCGGTTGTCGGCGCGTACGACCATGTAGACGTCACCCTTGTCGGGGCGGGTGTCGACACTGACCACCGGGATCTTCTTCGACGCGAGGGTGTCCAGCGTGGAGGCGATCGCGCCGGTGTCCTGCGGGGCCATGACGACGGCCTTGGCGCCCGTGTTCTGGAACACCTGCACATTGGCGACCAGCTTGGTGACGTCGTTCTGCGAGTTGCTCAGCGGCAGCGCCTTGATGCCCTCGGACTTGATGCCCTTCTGGACGTACTCGGCGTAGGAGTTCCAGAAGTCGGAGTCGGAACGCGGCAGGTCGATCCCGATGGCGGGAGCGTCGCCGCCCGAGCCGCCAGAGCCGCCCGATCCCGCGCTGTCGCGGTTGCACGCGGTGAGAAGAGTGAGGGCCGCGACGACGACGCCGACTGCGGCGGCGCGGGTGGAGCGGGTGCGAGCGAGCTGGGCGAGCTTCATGGCCGGGTTTTCTCCTTAGCCAGGGCTGGGAGCCGCACGAGGGCGGGAGGAGGAAAGGGGGAGAAGGATGAGAGAGGGAGCAGAGAGGGAGCAGACAAGGAAGGGGAGGGGAAGGAAGAGGAAGGGAGGCGAGGCGCGGTGATTCCTCCGATGTATCTCGAACGTCGAGGACGTTACGACGGCGTTGCCTGTGCTGACAAGGGGTTGTGTTCAAACGTATCTGCGGATTTTCTGGGGGTGTTGTCAGGGCGTCACGAGGCCCCTACAGTCGCAGTTCCGTCATTCCTCCGACCTCCGATGAATGAGGGCCGGCAAGCAAGAAAGGCGTCCCCTTGACCGCAACCCCCGCCCGGATCATCGCGGTGGACACCCACGACATCCGCTTTCCGACCTCGCGGGAGCTGGACGGCTCCGACGCGATGAACCCGGATCCCGACTACTCCGCCGCCTACGTCGTGCTGCGCACCGACGCCGGCGACGGGCTGGAGGGCCACGGCTTCACCTTCACCATCGGACGCGGCAACGACGTCCAGGTCGCCGCGATCGCCGCCCTGCGCCACCACGTCCTGGGGCGGACTGTGGCCGAACTGTGCGCCGACCCGGGCTCCCTCAACCGCGACCTGATCGGCGACAGCCAACTGCGCTGGCTCGGCCCGGAGAAGGGCGTGATGCACATGGCCGTCGGCGCGGTGGTCAACGCGGTGTGGGACCTCGCCGCCAAGCGCGCCGGACAGCCGCTGTGGCGGCTGCTCGCCCACGCCGACCCCGAATGGCTGGTCTCCCAGGTCGACTTCCGCTACATCGCCGACGCCCTCACCCCCGAAGACGCCCTCACCCTGCTGCGGGACGGGCGCACCGGGCTCGCCGAGCGCGAGGCGGCGCTGCTGGAGCGCGGCTACCCCGCCTACACCACCTCACCGGGCTGGCTCGGCTACTCCGACGAGAAGCTCACCCGGCTCGCCAAGCAGGCCGTCGCCGACGGCTTCACCCAGATCAAGCTCAAGGTCGGCGCCGACCTCGACGACGACCTACGGCGGCTGCGCACCGCCCGCGCCGCCGTCGGCCCGGCCATCCGCATCGCCGTCGACGCCAACCAGCGCTGGAACATCGGCGAGGCCGTCGAATGGACCCGCGCGCTCGCCGAGTTCGACCCGTACTGGATCGAGGAGCCGACCAGCCCCGACGACATCCTCGGCCACGCGGCCATCCGCGCGGCGGTCGCGCCGGTGAAGGTCGCCACCGGCGAACACGTCCAGAACCGCATCGTCTTCAAGCAGTTGCTCCAGGCCGACGCCCTCGACGTGCTCCAGATCGACGCGGCCCGGGTCGGCGGCGTCAACGAGAACCTCGCGATCCTGCTGCTCGCCGCCAAGTTCGGCGTACCGGTCTGCCCGCACGCCGGCGGCGTCGGCCTGTGCGAACTCGTGCAGCACCTCTCGATGTTCGACTACCTGGCCCTGTCCGGCACCACCGAGGACCGCGTCATCGAGTACGTCGACCATCTGCACGACCACTTCCTCGCCCCGGTGGTGATCCGCGACGGCCACTACACCGCCCCGCTCACCCCCGGCTTCTCCGCCGCCATGCACTCAGCCTCCCTCGCCGAGTACCGCTACCCGGACGGCACGTTCTGGGCGGCCGACCTCGCGGGTCGGGCGCAGGGAGCCTGACGGTCAGGGGTACCCCCAGCGGCGTCTTGGCGGTTGCCGGGGGACCCCGCCATGCGCGATGCCTTGACGTGTACTTGGTGCGATGGCTTGATGGGAGCGCTCCCACATGCAAGCTCCGAACCCCATCTGCCACCTGAGTTTCTTGGCCTCACTCCTGGAGTCGCAGTGAGAACAACAAGAAGCACGACAAGCAGCACGACGAGCAGTTCGACACGAAGCACAGCAGCAGGAAGCGCGACCAGAGGTACGACGAGCGGCACCCCACGACCGCGCCCCTCGACCGCCCTGCTGGCCAGACTCGCCGCTCTGCTGGGCCTGTTGGCCCTCGTCGGCGCTCTCTGCCCGGCCGCCGCGCAGGCCCAGGGCGGGGTCCTGGCCGGGGCCTCGTCGCCGCGCGCCCTCGCCACCGGTCTCCACATCAGCGAGGGCCGGCTGGTCGAGGGCAACGGGAACGACTTCATCATGCGCGGCGTCAACCACGCCCACACCTGGTACCCGGGCCGGACGCAGCAGTCGCTGGCCGACATCAAGGCGATGGGCGCCAACACCGTGCGCGTCGTCCTCGCCGACGGCCACCGCTGGAGCGCCAACAGCGCCGCGGACGTGGCGAACGTCGTCGCCCAGTGCAAGGCCAACCGGCTGATCTGCGTACTGGAGGTGCACGACACCACCGGCTACGGCGAGGACAGCGCGGCCGGCACGCTCGACCAGGCGGCCGACTACTGGATCGGCCTGAAGGACGTGCTCGCCGGCCAGGAGAACTACATCATCGTGAACATCGGCAACGAGCCCTGGGGCAACACCAGCCCCGAGGGCTGGACCGATCCCACGATCGCCGCGATCAAGAAGCTGCGCACCGCCGGCTTCCAGCACACCATCATGGTGGACGCGCCCAACTGGGGACAGGACTGGCGGGGCGTCATGCGGGCCAACGCCCGGTCCGTGTACGCCGCCGACCCCACCGGCAACCTGATCTTCTCGATCCACATGTACAGCGTCTTCGACACCGCCACGGAGATCACCGACTACCTGAACGCCTTCGTCGACGCCAAACTCCCCCTCCTCATCGGCGAGTTCGGCGGCCCCGCCGACCAGTACGGCGACCCCGACGAGGACACCATGATGGCCGCCGCCCAGCAGCTCAGGCTCGGCTACCTGGCCTGGTCGTGGAGCGGCAACACCGACCCGATCCTCGATCTGACGCTCAACTTCGATCCCACGCAGCTCAGTTCGTGGGGTCAGCGCGTCTTCAACGGCGTCAATGGCATCGCCCAGACCGCCAAGGAAGCCACCGTCTACGGCGGCGCCACCCCGGGCGACACCCAGGCCCCGACCGCCCCCGGCACCCCGACCGCCGGTACCGTGACGGCCACCTCCGCCGCCCTCGCCTGGCCCGCCGCGACCGACAACGTCGGCGTCGCCGGCTACGACGTCGTACGGATCAGCGGGACCACCGAGACGGCCGTCGCCGCGTCCACCAGCAACGCCGCGACCGTCACCGGCCTGACGGCGAACACCGCGTACACCTTCGCCGTCTACGCCCGCGACGCCGCCGGGAACCGCTCCGCCCGCTCGGCCACGGTGAGCGTCACCACCGGCAGCGCGCCCGCCGTGGCCTGCTCCGTCGGCTATCGCGTCGTGGGGGAGTGGCAGGGCGGCTTCCAGGGCGAGATCGTCCTGCGCAACACCGGCACCTCCGTCATCAGCGGCTGGAAGCTCGGCTTCGCCTTCGCCGACGGTCAGACCGTCACCAACATGTGGGGCGGGACCGCCACGCAGACCGGCGGCACGGTGAGCGTGGCCCCCGCCTCCTACACCTCCACCATCCCCGCCGGCGGCTCGGTCACCGTCGGCTTCATCGGCAGCAAGAGCGCGGCCAACACCGCGCCGACGGCGTTCACGCTCAACGGCGGTGCCTGCACGATCAGTTGACGGAACGTCATATGACGTCGTGTCGACCGGCGGTGGTGGTGACGGGCGCACCACCGCCGCCGGTCGGGGGCCGGTACCCGTCGGGCGAGAGGGCGCGGAGGGGTTTTGCCGAGATATGGTTGAACCGTGAAGTAGATATCATGGTAGGTAATGTGTGCGCATGTCCACGACGCCCCGTTGGCTCAACTCCGACGAACGACGAGCCTGGCTGGCCTACGTCGACTTCTCCGTCCTCCTCGCCGACTACCTCAACCGGCAGTTGCGGCGCGACGCCGGGATGACGCACGCCGACTACAGCCTGCTGGCCTACCTCTCCCTGGAGTCGGACGGGACCCTGAGCATGTCGGAGCTCGCGGAGCGTCTGAAGATCACCCGCAGCCGGCTCACCCACGCGGTGAACCGGCTGCGCGAGGTCGGTCTCGTGGACCGCAGGGAGGACCCCACCGACGGCCGTGGCCAGCTCGCCTTCCTCACCGACGAGGGCAAGGCCCTGCTGGAGAAGGTCGCCCCCGGGCATGTGGAGGCCGTGCGCCGGGCGGTGTTCGACGCCCTCACCCCCGAGCAGGTGCACCAGCTCGCGGAGATCGGCGAGGCGATCAGCGATGCCCTGCACCGGGCCGAGAACGTCGGGTCCGACCCCGCCGGGCTGCCCTGGAGACGCAGATAGCGGCTGCCCGGTCCGCGGTGATCGGCGCGCGGAACAGGAGCGGAAAAAGGAGCGGAAAAGGAATCGGCGCGGTATCGAGAAGAACCGGCCGACGGTCCGTACCTGGTGGTACCGGGGGCCGCGCGCCCCTCCGACCACGGCACCGATCCTAGGGACGTACCTCGTGAACGCAACCGCCGCCATCGGCGTCACCGGCCTCGGCGTGATGGGCCGCAACCTCGCGCGCAACTTCGCCCGCAACGGTTACCCCGTCGCCGTCCACAACCGCACCGCCGGACGCACGCGCGCGCTCGTCGAGGAGTTCGGCCACGAGGGCACGTTCGTCCCCGCCGAGTCGGCCGCGGACTTCGTGGCCGCGCTCGAACGCCCCCGCCGGTTGATGATCATGGTGCAGGCGGGCGCGGTCACCGACGCGGTCATCGACGAGTTCGCCCCGCTCCTGGAGCCCGGCGACATGATCATCGACGGCGGCAACGCCCACTACGCCGACACCCGCCGCCGCGAGGAGGCCCTGCGCGAGCGCGGCCTGCACTTCGTCGGCGCCGGCGTCTCCGGCGGCGAGGAGGGCGCGCTGAACGGGCCGGCCGTCATGGTCGGCGGCTCCACGGAGTCGTACGACGTCCTGGGCCCCATGTTCGAGTCGATCAGTGCGAAGGTCGACGGCGAGCCGTGCGCCACGCACATCGGCACCGACGGCGCCGGACACTTCGTCAAGATGGTGCACAACGGCATCGAGTACGCCGACATGCAGCTCATCGCCGAGGCCTACGACCTGCTGCGCCAGGTGGCCGGCTACACCCCGGCCGAGATCGCCGACATCTTCCGCACCTGGAACGAGGGCCGGCTCGGCTCCTACCTGATCGAGATCACCGCCGAGGTCCTCGCCCACACCGACGCCGCCACCGGCGAGCCGTTCGTCGACGTCGTGACCGACGCCGCCGGCCAGAAGGGCACCGGCCGCTGGACCGTGCAGACCGCCCTGGACCTGGGCTCCCCGGTCACCGCCATCGCCCAGGCCACCTTCGCCCGCGCCGCCTCAGGACAGCGTGAACTGCGCGCCGCCTACGCGGGGTTGCCCGGCGGCACCACGCCCCCGCTGAGCCGCACCGAGGCCACCCGCTTCACCTCGCAGGTCGAGCACGCCCTGTACGCGTCGAAGGTCGTCGCCTACGACCAGGGCTGGAAGATGATCCAGGACGCGGCCGGCGAGTTCGGCTGGAAGATCGACCTCGGCGCGGTCGCCCGGATCTGGCGCGGCGGCTGCATCATCCGGGCCTCGTTCCTCGACCGGATCCGCGCCGCGTACGCCGCAGACCCGGAACTGGTCAGTCTGCTCGGCGAGATGGAGTTCGCCATGGAGATCACCGACGCGCAGGTGCCCTGGCGGGAGACCGTGGCCTCCGCCGCCCGCCGCGGCATCCCCGTCCCCGCCTTCTCCGCCGCGCTCGCCCACTACGACACCCTGCGCGCCGGCCGGCTGCCCGCCGCCCTCCTCCAGGGCCAGCGCGACTACTTCGGCGCCCACACCTACGGCCGTACCGACCGCCCGGGCGCTTTCCACACCCACTGGGCCGAGCCGGGCCGCCCCGAGACCTCGGCCTGACCGGCCCGGCACACAGGAGCGGGGCGCCCTCCGGTCGGGGGGCGCCCCATGCTTCCCGCGGTCAGCCGGTCTCAGACGCCCGTCGCCGGGTACGTCGGGTACTCCACCCCGGAGACGTGCTGGACGACGCGGACGACCTGGCAGGAGTAGCCGAACTCGTTGTCGTACCAGAGGTAGAGGATCGCGTTGTCGCCGTCGACCTTGGTGGCGCCGGCGTCGATGATCGAGGCGTGGCGCGAGCCGATGAAGTCCATGGAGACCGCGTCCGGCGCCGTGGTGAAGTCGATCTGGCGCTTGAGCGGCGAGGTCAGCGAGACCTCGCGCAGGTACTCGAGGACCTCCTCGCGGCTGGTCTCGCGCCCGAGGCGCAGACTGAGGATCGCGATCGACACGTCCGGCACCGGCACCCGGATCGAGCTGCCGGTGATCGGCGCCTTGAGGTCGGGCAGCGCCTTGGCGACGGCGGACGCGGCGCCCGTCTCGGTGATGACCATGTTCAGCGGCGCCGAACGGCCGCGCCGGTCCGCCTTGTGGTAGTTGTCCAGCAGGTTCTGGTCGTTGGTGAACGAGTGGACGGTCTCCACGTGGCCGCGCAGCACGCCGTACTCGTCCGCCATCGCCTTCAGCGGCGGGACGATCGCGTTGGTCGTGCAGGACGCGCAGGACAGGACCTGCTCGTCCTGCTTGATCGTGTCGTGGTTGACGCCGTGCACGATGTTCGGCACGTCGCCCTTGCCGGGCGCGGTCAGCACGACCTTGTCGATGCCCGGCCGCAGATGCTTCGAGAGCCCCTCGCGGTCGCGCCACTTGCCGGTGTTGTCGATCAGGATGGCGTTGTCGATGCCGTACGCCGTGTAGTCGACCTCGGTCGGGTCGTCGGCGTAGATCACCGTGATCTCGTTGCCGTTGGCGATGATCCTGCTGTTGGCCTCGTCGACCGTGATCGTGCCCTGGAACTGGCCGTGGACGGAGTCCCGGCGCAGCAGTGACGCCCGCTTGACGAGATCCTGCTCGCCGCCGCCGCGCACCACGATGGCGCGCAGCCGCAGGCCGTTGCCGGAGCCGGACTTCTCGATGAGCAGGCGGGCCACGAGCCGGCCGATGCGGCCGAAGCCGTACAGCACGACGTCGCGCGGCTCACAACGGTCGATCTTGTTCGCGCCGGTGGCGCCGGCCACGGCCTCGGCGGTGAACTCGACCACCGACAGACCGCGGTCGTCGGCCCGGTAGGTCGCGGCGAGCATGCCGATGTCGATCTGGGACGGCCCGAGGTCGAGCGTGGTGAGGGCCTGGAGGAAGGGCAGCGTCTCGGTGACCGAGAGCTCCTCGCCCGCGATCTGCCGGGCGAACCGGTGGGTCTTGAGGATGCTGACCACCGACCTGTTCACCAGGGAGCGGCTGTGCAGCAGGATCGTCACGTCCCGCTCGCGGTGCAGCTTCCCGATCATCGGGATCATCGACTCCGCGATCTCCTCGCGGTTCTTCCAGTTGGTGAACGAATCGTCGTTGAGCGTCACGGGCCTATCTTTCGAGCTAGGTGGCGCTCATATGCTAACCCCCTGGTTTTTCGATCATTCAAGCGGGCCCGCGCTCAGGTGTGCACGCGGCCGGGCTGCCCGCCCGCCGCGGCCTCCTCGGGTGCCTGCTGCCGGCGCGGGATGCCCAGGGCGCACAGCGCGCCGGCGAACACCACCGCGACGCCCACCCACACGGCGGGGTGCAGCCCGTCCACGAACTCCTGCGGCCCGCGCGTGCTGCCGTGCGCCACGAACACCGTGCTCAGTACGGCGATGCCGAGCGCGCCGCCGATCTCGCGGACCGTGCTGTTCGCGCCGGACGCCTTGCCCGCGTGCTCCTTGGCGACCGAGCCGAGCACGACCGCCGCCGTCGGCGCGAACACGAAGCCCATGCCGACACCGGCCACGATCATCGGGCCGACCAGCGACGCGTACGCCGTGTCGACGTCCGCGACCAGGTTGATCCAGCCCAGGCCGACGCCCTGGAGGAAGAGGCCGAGGGCCATCAGCCGGCCGCCGCCCACCTTGTCGGTGAGCAGACCGGCCACCGGGGCGACGAACATCGGCATCAGCGTCCACGCCAGGGTGCGCACACCGGCCTCCAGCGGGGTGCGCGACGGCACGATCTGGAGGTACTGGGCCAGCAGGAACAGCGAGCCGAACACGCCGAAGTACATGGCCGCCGACACGATGTTGGTGAGCGTGAAGGACCGCACCGCGTAGAAGGACAGCGGCAGCATCGGCTCCGGCACCCGGGCCTCCCACGCCACGAACCCGGCCAGCAGCACCACGCCCGCCAGGAACGTGCCCAGCACCTTCGCCGACGTCCAGCCGTCCGGCTCGCCGTGCACGATCGCCCACACCACCGCGCACAGACCGGCCGCCGCGAGCGCCATGCCGAGCAGGTCGAGGCGGACGCCGGGCAGCCTGCTCTCCCGCAGCGCGAACAGGACCAGCGGGATCGCGATCACACACACCGGAACGTTGATCCAGAAGATCCACCGCCAGTCCAGACCGTCGACCACCGCGCCGCCCACCACCGGGCCCATCGCCACGGCCAGACCGCTCACCCCGGACCACACGCCCAGCGCCATCCCGCGCAGCCGCTCCGGCACCGCCTGCGACAGCAGGGTCAGCGACAGCGGCATGACGGCCGCCGCGCCGAAGCCCTGGATCGTCCGGAAGGCGATCAACTGGGCGCTGGTGTCGGCCAGTCCGCAGCCGATGGAGGCCAGCGTGAACAGGGCGATGCCGACGACGAACACCCTCCGCCGCCCGAACCGGTCGCCGAGCGCGGCGCCGGTCATCAGCAGGCAGGCGAAGCTCAGCACATACGCGTTGACGAACCACTGCAGTTCCTGCGTGTCCGCCTTCAGGTCCACGGCCAGGGTGTGCAGAGCGGTGGAGACGACGAGGTTGTCGAGCGCGACCATGAACATCGGCACGCTCGCCGCGACGATCGCGAGCCAGAGGGGTATCCGGCGGCCCTCGGCCACGGGGGCGGGGGCGGCCGATTTGTCGAGGACCGGCGTCTTTGTGGTCCGGCGTGGGGTGGGCATGGCTGAGGTCCTTCTCTCCGGAGGCGCGAGGCAATATTGGATACCTCCACTATCCATGTTAGACAGTGCAGGTATCCAGTTTCCAGAGCGGAGTCGAACCGAATGCGCATCTCCGAACTGAGCCGCCGTAGTGGGGTCTCCGTGACGACGATCAAGTACTACCTTCGCGAGGGCCTGCTCCAGCCCGGCCGGCAGACGTCGGCCACCCAGGCCGAGTACGACGAGCAGCACCTGCGCCGGCTCCGCCTGATCCGCGCGCTGACCGGGGTGCGCGGGCTGTCCGTCAGCACCACCCGCGAGGTGCTGGACGCGCTCGCCGAGCACAGCGGCGACACCCACCGGCTGCTCGGCCTCGCCCTGGGCTCCCTGCGGGTGGCCGGGGAAGCCACCGAAGAGACCCCGGAGGCGGCCGAAGTGGGGGAGTTGGTCCAGGAGTTGGGCTGGCATGTGCACGAGTCGGCCCCCGCCCGCGCCACCCTCGCCGAGACCCTGTCCACGCTGCGCTCTCTCGGCGTCCCGCTGGACTGGCGCACCCTGCTGCCGTACGCGCACCTCGCCGAGCGCACCGCCGCCCTCGACCTCGACCAACTCGACGGCCTCACCGACCCGTTGGAGGTGGCCGAGCGCGCCCTGCTGCTGACCGTCCTGCTGGAACCCGCCCTGATGGCGCTCAGGCGCATGGCCCAGGAGAACGAGTCGGCCCACCGGCACGCTCCCTAGTCACCCAAGTCGCCGGTCGCCCAACATCAGGGAGGGACCCCGGCCCCGAAGCCGCCCCTCCGGGCCGGGCATGTCATGGACCTGCACCCGGCCGCTCGCCCGGCGCTCGGTGTCCGGCGTCCGGCGTCCGGCGGGACGACCGTCGTGGCACTGCCGCGGACCCGTCCGGCGCGAGCCCGACCCCCACCGGGGGATTGATCCTCCGCCGGTCGGGTACGCGAGGCCGGACCGCCGCTACCAGGGAGAGCTGCCATGGAGACACCCGCGAACAACCGCCCCGACAACCCCGCCGCGCTGGCGCTGGACGCGCTGGCCCGGGACACCGAGGACAGGGCGGCGCTGGACACGCTCGCGCACTGCGACGTCCTCGTGCCCGTGCCCGACGACGCCACCGACGAGGACGTCAGCGACCCGACCACGGTCGCCCTGCCCGTACTGGAGCAGTCAGGGGGCGCGCCCGTGGTGCCGGTGTTCACCTCCGAACCGGAGATGGCGGACCTGCTGCCGAACGTCGCCCGCTACCGTCTGGTGCCCCTCGGGGCGCTCGCCGCGCAGTGGCCGACCGGTGAGCTGTCCCTCGCCATCGACGCGGCCGGCGACCATCCGCTGACCCTCACCTCGGAAGGCGTCCGCACCCTGCTCGCCCGCTGAGCCCTGTTCCCGTGCGGCTTCCTAGGGGGTTTCCCGGCTGGTTTCCCGGGCGGTGCCCAGCATCCGGTCCAGGGCCGCCCGCTGGAGCGGGAGCACCTCCGTGTGCAGGTCGCGGCCCTTGCGGGTGAGGGCGACCCACACGCCGCGCCGGTCCTCCATGCAGACGGAACGCTCCACCAGGCCTTCCTTCTCCAGGCGGCCGATGAGGCGGGACAGCGCGCTCTGGCTGAGGTGCACCCGGCCGACGAGGTTCTGCACCCGGCAGTGGTCGCCCTCGCGGGGGGCCTCGGAGGCGAGGATGTCGAGCACCTCGAAGTCGCTCGCGCCGAGGCCGTGCGGATGCAGTGAGCGATCGATCTCGCACATCGTGCGGGCGTGCACGGACAGAATGTCCCGCCACCGCTCCTCGAGGCCCGCCCCGGCCGTCTTCGCTGCCATACCCGCACGGTAACACCGATCCGGCAGTCATTGACCGTGCAACTAGTGCGGGCGCAAGCAGTCTGTCAGGACGGGTCCTGGAGGAGCCCCACGAGGTTTCCGTCCGGGTCCTTCACGGAGGCGATCAGCCGGCCGTTGCCGACGTCGCGCACGTCCTGGAGCACCTCGGCGCCCGCCGCCACCAGCGCCGCGAGGCGCTCCCTGAGGTCGGTGACGTGCCAGAACGGCACCGGCCCGGTCATGCCCTGGGCGTGCCCGTTCGGGTCGAGGCCGACGTCCTGGCCGGCGGCCTTGTAGCCGACGTAGTAGGGCTCGTCCGCGTACGGCTCGACCTCCAGCAGCGCGCTGAACAGGGCCTTCGCCCGGACGACGTCCTTGACGGGGTAGATGATCGTCTGCAGCCCGGTGGTGGTCATGAGGGTCACTCCTCGCTGGTGCGTGGTCCGACGGGATCGCGTCGGTGGTTTCACGCTAAGCCGGGGAGGGGGCGGCCCGCTTCTCCGATCCTGACCGAAACGGAGGGGGAACGGGGGACGGGGAAAGGGGGCCGGTCGCTGGGACCGGCCCCCTTCATGCCCGAGGCACCCGAGGGACCTCGTGCGCCTCAGGTGGACTCGCGTTTCACCAGTTCCGTCGGGAGGATCACCGCCGCCGGGTCCTCGCCCCCGATCTGTGCGAGCAGCACCCGGACCATCTCGTTGCTGATCCGGTCCCAGGGCTGGCGGATCGTGGTGAGGGAGGGGCTGGCCGCGGTCGCCGCGGGGGAGTCGTCGAAGCCGCCGACCGAGACGTCCTGCGGGACCCGCCGGCCCGCCCGGTGCAGCGCCGTCAGCACGCCCTGCGCCATCAGGTCGGACGCCACGAACACCGCGTCCAGGTCCGGCACCCGGGCCAGCAGCCGCTCGGCGCCCGCCTCACCGCTGGCCCGGCTGTAGTCGCCGGAGACGACGAGCCGCTCGTCGTAGGCGACCTCCGCCTCGGCGAGCACCTCCCGGTACCCGGCGAGCCGCTCCACACCGCCGGGGGTGTCCAGCGGACCGGTGACCACACCGACGCGCTGGCGGCCCTGCGCCAGCAGATGCCGCACCATGTCCCGGGCGCCGTCCCGGTCGTCGGCGGCCACGTAACTCACCTTGGAACCGATCCCGATCGGCTTGCCGCACGCGACCAGCGGCACGCCCGCCTCGCGCAGTTCGGTGGCGATCGGGTCCCCGGAGTGGCTGGAGACCAGCAGCACCCCGTCGACATGCCCGGCGGTGATGTACCGCGTGATGCGCCGGCGTTCGTCCTCGGTGCTGGCCAGCATCAGCAGCAGGGGGATGTCGTGCGCGGCCAGCGCCTGCGTGCAACCGCGCAGCAGGACATTGAAGTTGGGGTCCTCGAAGAACCGTTCCTGAGGCTCCGTCAGCAGAAAGCCCACCGAGTCGGAGCGGCCGGTGATCAGCGAGCGGGCGTGCCGGTTGACGACGTAACCCGTCCTGCGGATGGCGGAGTTGACCGCCTCCGCCGCCGAAGGGCTGACGTAGTGCCCGCCGTTGAGCACGCGCGAGACGGTCCCCCGGGAGACCCCCGCCTCCCGTGCCACGTCGTGGATCGTCGGCGGTTTGCGCCTGCCCCCCGCAGCGTTGTTCATGGTCATGACTTTACGGCTCCGGACAGCAGATCCAGGCTCCAGAACCGCTGAATGACCAGGAACAGCGCCACCAGCGGGACGACCGCCAGGAACGCGCCGGTGATCACCAACGTGTACAGCGCCGGGGTGTTGGCGCCCTGTTCCAGGAGCGTGAACAGGCCGAGCGTGATCGGGAACTTCTCGTCGTCGCTGAGCATGATGTACGGCAGCAGGAAGTTGTTCCAGATCGCCACGAACTGGAACAGGAACACCGTCACCATGCCGGGCACCATCATCGGCAGCGCGATCCGCGTGAAGATCCGCCACTCGCTCGCCCCGTCCATCCGCCCGGCCTCCACCACGTCGCTCGGCACGGCCGCCGTCGCGTAGATGCGCGAGAGGTAGACGCCGTACGGGGAGAGGATCTGCGGCAGCAGCACCGACCAGTAGGAGTCCGTCAGGTCCGCCTGCGCCATCAGCAGGTACTGCGGGATGGCGAGGATGATCGGCGGCATCAGCACGCCCGCGAGCAGCACGTTGAACATCGCCTCGCGGCCCCGGAAGCGGTACGTCGCCAGCGCGTAGCCGCTGAACGCCGACACGCACGTCGACACCAGCGCGCCGAGCACCGCGTACAGGGCGGAGTTGCCCATCCACTGCCAGTAGATGCCGTCGCGGTAGGCGCCGAGGTCCGCGAGGTTGTCGGCGAAGCCGGTGCCCGGCAGGAAGGTGAAGGTGGAGAACAGCTCACTGCCGGACTTGGTGGACGCGATCACCACCCACGCCACCGGCAGCAGGCAGTAGACCGCGCCCAGCAGCAGCGTGATCGTCGGCACCAGCGCGATCCGGCTGCGCAGCGGCGGGCGGCGGTGGGCCGTGCCCGTGGCGCCGGCCGCGGCGGGGGTCTTGTGGACAGCGAGAGAACTCATCGGGCCGCCTCCTGCTTGTTACGACGGTTCGCGGCGCGCAGGAACCCGAAGGACAGCACCAGCGTGGCGATCGCGATGAGCACGGCCTCGGCCGCCGCCTGGTAGATGTCACCGGTGCCGAACGCGTCCCGGTACACCTTCATCAGCGGACTCCAGGTCGTGGACACGGAGTTGGTGAGCGGCTTCAGCGTGGTCGGCTCGCTGAACACCTGGAGCGTCGCGATGATCGAGAAGAAGAAGGTCAGCACCAGCGAGGACGCCACCATCGGGATCTTGATCCGCAGCGCGATCTGCAGCGGGGTGGCGCCGTCCAGCTTCGCCGCCTCGTACACCTCGGCCGGAATGGCCTGCAACGAGGTGTAGATGACGATCATGTTGAAGCCGGTGCCGCCCCAGACCGCGATGTTCGACAGGGCGAGGTACAGCGGACCGCCGTCCAGCAGGTCCGGCTGCGGCAGGCCGAGCCGCTCGAGCACGTAGTAGAAGGGGCTGACGTCCGGCAGGTACAGGAAGCCCCACAGCAGCGCCGCGACCACGCCGGGGATGGCGTACGGCAGGAAGATCGCGAGCCGGGTGAAGGGGGCGAGCCGCACCTTGTCGGAGTCCAGCATCAGCGCGAACAGCAGCGCCACGCCCAGCATCAGGGGGATGACGATGCAGCCGTACCCGAGGACGCGCAGCGTGCCGTCGAGCAGCTCGCTGTCGGTGAGGGCGTCGGTGTAGTTCTCGATGCCGGCCCAGACCTCCTTCCGCGCACCCGACCCCAGGCCGAGGCCGGAGACGTGCACCTTGTGGAGGCTGAGCCACACCGCGTACCCGATGGGCAGCGCGAAGAACAGGGCGAACAGGATCGTCGCGGGAAGGAGGAAGGCGTACGGGGCCCCCTTGACCCCGTACGACGTCCGGCGGGGTGCGGTGGTCACTCGGAGACCTCGAAGCCCTGCTTCTTCATGTCGGCGACGGTGGCCGACTGCATCTTCGCCAGGGCGGCGGAGAAGTCCGACTTGTCCTTGGCGGCGGCGCCGAACGCGTCCTTGAAGGTCGTGTAGGCGACGTTCACGTTCGGGCCCCAGGCCGCCGGCGCCGTGGTCTTCGCGATCTTCGCGGCGGTGGTGTAGAAGTCCGGCTGGTTGGAGAAGAAGGCCGGCGGGGTGGTGAAGGCGCCGCTGAGCTGGGCGGAGCTGGAGGCCGGGTAGATGCCGCTCTCCTTGGCCAGCGCGTTCAGGGCGTCGCCGTCGGTGTTGAGCCAGGCGGCGAACTTGGCGGCGGCCTCCTTGTGCTTGGAGTCCGTCGTCACGGCCGTGGAGGAACCGCCCCAACTGCCCGTCACGTTCTTGGCGTTGGACCACTGGGGGAGCGGGGCCATGGCCCACTTGCCCTTCGTGTCGGGCGCGGCGGTGGTCAGCGTGCCCGGGGCCCACACGGCGGAGACCCAGGCGATCTGCTTGCCGGTGTTGAGCGCCTTGTTCCACGCCGGGGTGTACATCGGCTGGTTGTCGACGGCGCCCTCCTTGACGAGGCCGCCCCAGAAGTCGGCGACCTTCCTGGTGGCCGCGTCGTCGATGCCGACCTTCCACTTGTCGCCGGCGGTGGTCCACCACTGGGCGCCGGCCTGCTGGGCGAGGCCCGCGAAGAGACCGGAGTCGTTGGCGGAGAACGTGGTGAGGTCGGTGTCCGGGGCCTTCTCCTTCAGCGCGCGGGCGGTCGCCGCGAACTGCTCCCAGGTCGCCGGGACCGTCAGGCCGTACTTCTTGAAGAGGTCCGCGCGGTAGTAGAACATCATCGGGCCGATGTCCTGCGGCACCGCGTACACGGCGTCCGTGCCCAGCGTCGTCTGCTGCCAGACACCGTCGGCGAACTTGCCCTTGGCGTCCCCGACGTTCTTCGCTATGTCCGCCAGCGCGTCATTGCTGACCAGCGTCGGCAGCGCCTGGTACTCGGCCTGGACCAGGTCCGGCGCCTTGCCCGCCTTGTGCGCGGTGAGGATCTTGGTGACCAGCGTGTCGCCGGACGCCTGCTTCTTCACCGTGACGGAGATCTGGTCCTTCTTGCCCGGGCCCTTGTTCCACAGGTCCACGACCTTGTCCATGCCGGGCGCCCACGTCCAGTACGTGAGCGAGACCGGACCGGACGCGGCGTCGCTGTCGTCGCCGGACGAGCCGCAGCCCGCGAGGGCGGTGCTGCCGAGGGCGACGGCGACGACGGATGTCACGAGGCGGCGGCGCTTCGTGTTGGGCATGGATCTCTCCCCTGACCTGGGTTCTGACGTCTGTGAGCGTTCACAGTAGAGAAACATCCCGGACACTTGTCAATGGTTGTTGCTGTGCGGTTATGTTGGGCTCGCACCGCCAGTTGGATGTGTGCACGTTCCCAAATGTTCGATCAAAGCGGGAGAGATCCATGCCGGAGACCACGCCCACGGGCCTCACCAGGCTCGCGTTCGGCGGGGACTACAACCCCGAGCAGTGGCCGGAAACCGTCTGGCAGGACGACGTGCGGCTGATGCGGGAGGCCGGCGTCACCATGGTGAGCGTCGGGATCTTCTCCTGGGCCCTGCTGGAGCCCGCGCCCGGGGTGTACGACTTCGGCTGGCTGGACCGGATCATCGACCTGCTGCACGCGAACGGCATCCGCGTCGACCTCGGCACCCCGACCGTCTGCCCACCGGTCTGGTTCTACCGCGACCACCCGGACGCGCTGCCCGTGACCCCCGAGGGCGTGCGCTACGAGTTCGGCTCCCGCGCCGCGATCTGCCATAGCAACGCCCACTACCGCGCGGCGGCGGCGAACATCACCACCCGGCTCGCCGAGCGCTACGGCGACCACCCGGCGCTCGCGATGTGGCACGTGCACAACGAGTACGGCGTCCCCGTCTCCGCCTGCTACTGCGACTCCTGCGCCGCCCACTTCCGCCGCTGGCTCGCGACGACGTACGGCACGGTCGAGGCGGTCAACGAGGCCTGGGGCACCGCCTTCTGGGGCCAGCGCTACGCGAGCCTCGACGACGTCAACCCGCCGCGCGCCACCCCGACCGTCGGCAACCCGGGCCAGGCGCTGGACTACAAGCGGTTCGCCGACGCGACCATGCGCGAGAACTTCGTGACGGAGCGGGACATCCTGCACCGCCTCGCGCCGGGCCTGCCGGTCACCACCAACTTCATGACCGCCCTCAGCCAGTGCGACTCGGTCGACTACTGGGCCTGGGGCCGCGAGGTCGACATCGTCACCAACGACCACTACCTGATCACCGACGGCCGCCGCACCCACGTCAACCTCGCGATGGCCGCCGACCTCACCCGCTCGGTCGGCGCGGGCGCGCCCTGGATCCTCCTCGAACACTCCACCTCGGGCGTCAACTGGCAGCCCCGCAACCCCGCCAAGGCCCCCGGCCAGATGGCCCGCAACTCCCTCGCGCACGTGGCCCGCGGCTCCGAGGGCGCCATGTTCTTCCAGTGGCGGCAGTCCCGGCGCGGCGCGGAGAAGTTCCACTCGGCGATGCTCCCGCACGGCGGCACCGGCACGCGCGTGTGGCGCGAGGTCGTCGAACTCGGCACGTCCCTCGACTCCCTGTCCGCGATCCGCGGCACCCGCACCGAGGCCGACGTGGCGATGCTGTGGGACTGGAACTCCTGGTGGGCGCAGAACCTCGCCTGGCGCCCCAGCGAGGACGCCGACCCGCGCGAGCGCGCCGACGCCTTCTACGAGGTCCTCTACGACCGCCACCTCACCGTCGACTTCGCCCACCCCGAGGCCGACCTGTCGAGGTACCCGCTGGTCGTGGTGCCCGCGCTGTACCTGATGACCGAGGCCGCCGGGAACAACCTCAAGGAGTACGTCGAGAACGGCGGCACCCTCGTCGTGTCGTACTTCTCCGGCATCGTCGACGAGCACGACGCCGTCCACGAGGGGGCCTACCCCGGCGCGCTGCGGGACGTCCTCGGCCTCACGGTCGAGGAGTTCTCCCCGCTGCTCCAGGGCGAGAGCGTGCGCGTCACCGGCCCCGACGGCTCCGAGCTCGCCGGCGACGTGTGGACGGAGTTCGTGGTGCCGCAGGGCGCGGAGCCCGTCTGGACGTACGCCGACGGCCTCACCGCGGGACACCCGGCCGTCACCCGCCACCGCCTCGGCGAGGGCACCGCCTGGTACGTCTCCACCCGCCTCGGCCACGAGGGCCTGGACGCCCTGCTCGGCTGGGCCGCCGAGGACGCGGCGATCGCCCCGCGCGCCGACCTGCCCCACGACGTCGAGGTCGTGCGCCGCACCGGCGCGAGCGGCAGCTACCTCTTCGTCGTCAACCACACCGCCACCGACGCCAAGGTGCCGCTGGGGACCCCCGGCACCGAACTGCTGACGGGCGAACCCGCCGCCGGCCGCCTCGCGGTCCCGGCGGGAGCCGTACGGGTCGTACGACTCGACGGCTGAGCCGACTCCCCCTTCGCCCGTGGAGCCGCGAGCCGCGGGCGGAGGGGGTCCTCCCCCACCGGGAGAACCCACCGGGAGAACCCACCAGGAGGACCCTCCGGGATCTCACGGGGAACCCCCCCATCCCCATCACGTCGAAGGGACGACGGACGACGATGTTCCATCCCAGACGCACTGTGACCAGGCGCACTCTGAGGGCCCTGCTGCTGCCGCTCGCCGCGGGGCTCGCCCTCACCGCCCTGCCGGCCCAGACCGCGACGGCGGCGAGCACGCTCACCAACGCCGGCTTCGAGACCGACGGCACCGGCGCGGCCTCCCCCAACGGCTGGACCGAATACGGCGACACCGGCGCGAGCTTCGTCGAGTCCGGTGGACACGGCGGCAGTTACCGGCTGTCGCACTGGGCGTCCACCGCCTACAAGGTGGAGACGTACCAGTACCTCTCGGGTCTGACCAACGGCAGCTACAAGCTGACCGCGTGGGTCCGCTCCGGCGGCGGCCAGAACGCGGCCTACATAGCCCTCAAGGGCTGCGGCGGCACCGACCAGCGCACCGACCTCCCGGTCTCGTCCAGTGGCTGGGTCCACATCGTCACGCCGGTCAATGTGACGAACGGTCAGTGCACCATCAGCATCAACAGCGACGCGAACGCCGGCAACTGGATCAATGTCGACGACCTGGCCTTCACGTCCGGCACGACCGGACTGGCGATCAAGGGATCCGACATCTCCTCCCTCGCCAAGAGCGAGGCCAAGGGCGGCGTCTACAAGACGAGTTCGGGCACCACCGGCGACGCGGTCACCATCCTGAAGAACGCCGGCATGAACTACGCGCGCCTGAAGGTCTGGGTCGACCCGGCCGACGGCTACAACAACAAGACGCGCGTCCTCGCCATGGCCAAGCGCGTCAAGGCCGCCGGCATGAAGCTGCTGGTCGACTTCCACTACTCGGACACCTGGGCCGACCCGGGCGCCCAGTCCAAGCCGGCCGCCTGGTCGGGCCACTCGTACAGCCAACTCAAAACCGACGTGTACAACCACACGTACGACGTGTTGAACGCGTTGAAGGCTCAAGGCACCACCGCCGACATGGTCCAGGTGGGCAATGAGATCAACGGCGGCATGATGTGGTCCGAGGGCTCCACCGACAACTGGGGCCAACTGGCCGGGCTGCTCAACTCCGGCTACGACGCCGTCAAGGCGGTCGACTCGTCCACCACCGTCGCCCTGCACCTCGCCAAGGGCGGCGACCTGACCGGCACCCGCTGGTGGTTCGACAGCGCGCTCTCCAACGGCGTGAAGTTCGACGCGATCGGCCTGTCGTACTACGGCTACTGGCACGGCACCCTCGCCGACTTCCAGACCACCCTGGACGACGCCGCCGCCCGCTACGCCAAGCCGGTGTTCGTCGCCGAGACGGCCTACCCCTTCCGGCTCGACAGCGACGACTCGCTCACCAACCAGATCGACCTGTCCTCCGAACTCGTCACCGGCTACCCGGCCACCGCCGCGGGCCAGTTGGCGTGGATGAACGCCGTCGCGAACATCGTCGAGGCCGTCCCGAACGGCCGCGGTCTGGGCATCTTCTACTGGGAGGCGACCTGGACGGCCGTCACCGGCAACGGCTGGGACCCGGCCGACGCCGCCTCCGGCAACGGCTGGGAGAACCAGGCCCTGTTCGGCTACGACGACAAGGCCCTGTCCTCGATGGCGTGGTTCAGCCACCGCTGATCCCGCCACCCGACCCGACGCGTGGAGAGGGGGCCCGGCCGCAGCCCGCGGCCGGGCCCCCGCCCGTTCGGAAAAGCCCTGCAAAAGACCACGAAAACGACCCACCCACGCCACGTCTGC
This sequence comes from Streptomyces sp. yr375, assembly GCF_900110755.1. Classification (GTDB taxonomy): domain Bacteria; phylum Actinomycetota; class Actinomycetes; order Streptomycetales; family Streptomycetaceae; genus Streptomyces. The sequence goes on along the minus strand of NZ_FOFF01000017.1, from coordinate 92,518 downwards.
CTGCGAGGATGGCCGCCTCCCGAAGGAAGGGCGGACCTCATATGGACCGTCGGACGCCTCTCGTCCCCCTCAGGTACATCACACTCCCCGGGCACGGCCCGGAAGACGTCGTCGCCGACCCGAGAGGGCGGGTACTGACCGGGGTGGCGGACGGGAGGATCCTGCGGATCGACGGTCTGGAGGACCCGCCCGCCGCCCGGGTCGAGCACATCGGCGAGATCGGCGGCCGCCCGCTCGGCCTCGAACTCCTCCCGGACGGCGACCTGTTGGTGTGCTGCGCCGACGGCGCGCTGCTGCGCCTGGACCCCGACGGCGGCACCTGCAAGGTCCGCGTCCTGACCGACTCGGCGGCGGGGGAGCGGCTGCGGTTCTGCAGCAACGCCGTCGCCCTGCCCGACGGCACCGTGTACTTCACCGTCTCCAGCCGGGTCCACCCGCTGCGGGACTGGCTCGGCGACATCGTCGAACACGGCGGCACCGGACGCCTGCTGCGCCTCGCCCCCGGCGCCCGCGAGGCCGAAGTCGCCCTGGAAGGACTCCAGTTCGCCAACGGCCTGGCCCGCAGCGCCGACGACTCCTGCCTGATCGTCGCCGAGACCGGCGCCCGCCGCCTCACCCGCTACCGGCTCACCGGCCCCCGCGCCGGACAGGCCGAACCCCTCGTCGAGAACCTGCCCGGCTTCCCGGACAACCTGTGGCGCGGCGCGCCCGACGGCCCCGTCTGGGTCGCCCTGGCCGGCCCGCGCGTGCCACCCCTCGACCTCCTGCACCGCGCCGCCCCCGCCGTACGCCGCCGCGCCGCCCGGGTGGCCCTGAGGGCGCCCTACCGTCCCGCCGCCCGGGCCGGCGTGCTCGCGGTCGACGACGACGGCCAAGTCCTGCACCACCTCACCCGCCGCCGCTCCGGATTCCGCATGGTCACCAGCGTCTGCGAGACCGGCGGCAAGCTGGTCCTGGGCAGCCTCTGGGAGCGGGGCATCGCGGTCTGCGAGGCGCCCGTCACCAAATGAGGCGGCGCTAGGCTGGTGCCCGGCCGTGATCACCCCGACGACACGGGGTCGTCCCGGCCGGGCAGGAGACGTACGACATGACAACTCCGGAGGCGGGCAGCCTCCGTACCGGCGTACCGCGGCGCACCACCGGGGCCGGTCAGCTCCCGGTGGTCGCCGTCGTGGCGGTCGGCGGCGGGATCGGCGCCGCCGCCCGCTACGCGGCCTCGCTGTGGTGGCCCACGCACAGCGGCGGCTTCCCCTGGACGACCTTCTGGGTGAACGTCGTCGGCTGCGCCGTGATCGGCGTCTTCCTGGTCCTCGTCACCGAGGCCCTGACCGTCCACCGGCTGGTGCGCCCCTTCTTCGGCACCGGCATCCTCGGCGGCTTCACCACCTTCTCCACGTACACCGTGGACATCCAGCGCCTCGTCGACGCCGGCCGCCCCGGCACGGCCCTGGCCTATCTCGCCGCGACCCTGTGCGCGGCGCTCACGGCGGTGTGGCTCGCGGCCACCGCGACCCGCCGCGCTCTCCAGTGGAGGCTGCGATGACGCGACTCACCGGCAGCGCCCTGCGGCTGACCGTCTTCGTCGGCGAGAACGACACCTGGCACCGCAAGCCCCTCTACACGGAGATCGTGCACCGCGCGCACACACGGCGGGTCTGGCCGGCGCCAGCGTGTTCCGGGGCATCGAGGGCTTCGGCGCGTCGTCCCGCATCCACACCTCCCGGCTGCTCTCGCTCAGCGAGGACCTGCCGGTGGCGATCGTCGTCGTGGACACCGAGGAGCGGGTACGGGCCTTCCTCCCGCAGCTCGACGAACTCGTCACGGAGGGGATGGTCACCCTCGACCCGTGCGAGGTCATCAGGTACGTCGGCCGGGTCGAGAAGCCGGCCCAGGGCCGCCACGGAGACCAGGGCGATTCGGACACGAAGGGTAAGAAGTCGTTGTGAACTGGCTGGTGGTCGTCGTCGGCGGCATGATCGGCGCCCCGCTGCGCTACCTGACCGACCGCACGGTGCAGGCGCGGCACGACTCGGTCTTCCCCTGGGGCACCTTCGTCGTCAACATCACCGGCTGCCTCATCCTCGGCACCCTGACCGGCGCCGCCGACATCACCCCCGACCTGCGATTGTTCCTGGGAACGGGGCTGTGCGGGGCCCTGACGACGTACTCCACGTTCTCGTACGAGACACTCCGGCTGACCGAGACCGGCGCGGGCCTCTACGCCGCCGCCAACGCCGCCGCGAGCGTGGTCGTCGGCCTCGGGGCCGCGTTCGCCGGGGTCGCGATAGGCCAGACGGTGTGGGCGTAGACCCCTTAACCGGCTGAGGGCCTGGTAGGACTGTCTACGACACCGGACCGTCTACAACGTTGTCGACCGATTCGTCTTCTCAGAACTGGATCCCATGAGCGCCATCTCCGTCGGCCAAGCCGTCGTCCTCGGAGCCGTCGAGGGAGTGACCGAGTTCCTCCCCGTCTCCTCGACCGGACACCTGAAGATCACCGAAGGCCTGATGAACATCCCGGTCGACGACGACGCCGTCGTCGGCTTCTCGGCCGTGATCCAGGTCGGGGCGATCGCCGCCGTGCTGGTGTACTTCCGCAAGGACATCGTGCGGATCGTGTCGGCCTGGTTCCGGGGACTGCGCGACCGCGGGGAACGCCACCACCACGACTACAAGTTCGCCTGGTGGGTGATCTACGCGACGATCCCGATCGTCGTCGTGGGCCTCGCCGCCAAGCCGCTCATCGAGGGGCCGCTGGCCTCCCTGTGGGTGGTCGCGGGCTCGCTGATCGTCGGCAGCGGTGTGATGTGGGCGGCCGACCAGATGGGCCGCCACAAGCGCGGCGAGGACGACACCTCGTTCAAGGACGCGATGCTCGTCGGCAGTTCCCAGATCCTGGCGCTGCTCTTCCCCGGCTTCTCCCGCTCCGGCGCCACCATGTCCACCGCGCTCATCCTCGACCTGGACCGGGTCGCCGCCACCCGCCTGTCGTTCTTCCTCGGCATCCCCGCCCTGACGGGCGCCGGGATCTACGAGCTGAAGGACGCCCTGGGCACCGGCGCGGGCGCGGCGCCGCTGGTCGTCGGCACGGCCGTGTCCTTCGTCGTCGCCTACGCGTCCATCGCCTGGCTGCTGAAGTTCGTCGCCAAGCACTCCTTCAACGCGTTCGTCGTCTACCGCATCGTCGTCGGCCTGGCGCTGTTCGGACTGCTGGCCACCGGGGTCCTCGCCGGCTGAGCACCGAAAACCCCGCAGGGGGCGAGGCGTTGCCATTCAGGCCGCCCGCCCCCTGAATTTTTGTTTTCAGTTTGTCTTGACAGCGACCTTCGGCCACCCGCAGGATCACTCCCGTGAACCTGTCAGACAGCCAGACAGGTGGCTCGGCACCGCGGCGCGTCAGCGCGATGGAAGCGGTCCTCACCCACCTCCGCGTCGCCATCGAGCGCGGTGAGTACGCCATCGGCGACAAGCTCCCCTCCGAGGCGGAGCTCTGCCGAACCCTCGAGGTGTCCCGGCCCGTCCTGCGCGAGGCCCTGCGCGCGCTGCAGACCATGGGCCTGACGGTCGCCAAGACCGGCAAGGGCACCTTCGTGATCGCGAACACCGTCGAGGACCCCACCTTCGGCGACTACGCGGCCAGCGACCTGCTGGAGGTGCGCCGGCACGTCGAGATCCCGGTCGCCGGGTACGCGGCGCTGCGCCGCACCCCCGAGAACCTGGACCACCTGGCGCACCTCCTGGACCGCATGGAGCGGGAGACGGACACCACCGCGTGGGTCGCGATGGACAGCCTCTTCCACCTGACCGTCGCCGAGTCCGCCCAGAACCCGGTGTTCCGCCGGGTCATCGAGGAGATCCGGGACGCGCTGGCGCGTCAGTCCGCCTTCCTCAACGAACTGGGCGGGCGGCGCGAGCAGTCCAACCGCGAGCACCGGGCGATCGTCGAGGCCCTGATCGACGGTTCCGAACCCGACGCGGTGGAGGCGATGAGCCATCACCTCGACCGCGTCGAGACCACCCTCACCGACATCGTGCGCGCCCCGCGCACGCACTCCCCCCTGGAAGGCGGACCCGCGGCGTGAGCGACCAGCACCTCGAAGACGAGACGCGCACCTCCCCCCGTCACGTCGACGCCGGAGACGAGGGCTACAGCAAGTCGCTGAAGTCCCGGCACGTCAACATGATCGCCATCGGCGGAGCCATCGGCACCGGCCTCTTCCTCGGCGCCGGCGGCCGCCTCGCCGACGCCGGACCCTCCCTCTTCATCGCCTACGCGGTCTGCGGAGTCTTCGCCTTCCTCGTCGTGCGCGCCCTCGGCGAACTCGTCCTGTACCGCCCGTCCTCCGGCGCGTTCGTGTCGTACGCCCGGGAGTTCCTCGGCGAGAAGGGCGCGTACACGGCCGGCTGGATGTACTTCCTGAACTGGGCCACCACCGGCATCGCCGACATCACCGCGGTCGCCACCTACACCCACTACTGGGGCATGTTCTCCGACATCCCCCAGTGGGTGATCGCGCTGATCGCCCTGGCCGTGGTCCTCACCGTGAACCTGATCTCGGTGAAGATCTTCGGCGAGCTGGAGTTCTGGTTCGCCATCGTGAAGGTCAGCGCGCTGGTGATCTTCATGTGCATCGGCATCTTCCTGCTGGTCACCCAGCACCCCGTCGACGGCACGACCCCCGGCCCGTCCCTCATCACCGACAACGGCGGCATCTTCCCCAACGGCCTGCTGCCCATGCTGCTGATCATCCAGGGCGTCGTCTTCGCCTACGCCTCGGTCGAACTCGTCGGCGTCGCGGCGGGCGAGACGCAGAACCCCGAGAAGATCATGCCGAAGGCGATCAACTCGATCATGTGGCGCGTCGGCCTGTTCTACGTCGGCTCGGTCGTCCTGCTGTCGATGCTGATGCCGTGGAACAAGTACACGTCCGGCGAGAGCCCCTTCGTGACGGTCCTGTCCAACATCGGCATCCCGGCGGCGGGCGGCGTGATGAACCTGGTGGTGCTCACCGCCGCCATGTCGTCCCTGAACTCCGGCCTGTACTCCACCGGCCGCATCCTGCGCTCCATGGCCATGTCGGGCTCCGCCCCCAGGTTCACCGGCGTGATGAGCCGCAGCCAGGTCCCGTACGGCGGCATCCTGCTCACCAGCGGGATCTGCGTCCTCGGCGTCGGCCTGAACTTCGTCGTCCCGGCGGACGCCTTCGAGATCGTCCTCAACTTCGCGGCGCTCGGCATCATCTCCACCTGGGGCATGATCATGATCTGTCACCTCCTCTTCTGGCAGAAGACCCAGAAGGGCGAGCTGACGCGCCCGAGCTACCAGCTCCCGGGCTCCCCCTGGACCGAACTCGTCACGCTGTTCTTCCTCGCCTCGGTCCTGGTCCTCATGTACGCCGACGGCGGCGCCGGACGCACCACCGTGCTGTGCCTGCCGCTGATCGTCGCCGCGCTGGTCGCCGGCTGGTACGCCATCCGCCGCAACCGCGCCCGTACGGCGGCCAAGGCCGACGCGTGACCCCGGCGCCGCTCCCCGACACCCCACCCGAGACCCAGGCAGTGATGTACGGCAGTTCCCTCGCCCAGGCGCCCGCGATCCGCGAACCCCGCCACGCACCCGTCGCCCAGCTCGTGCGCGGCGGGGTGACCGAGGGGATCCACTACGGCTCCGTCGTCGTCCTCGGCGCGGGCGGCGAGGTCGAGTTCCAGCTCGGCGACATCGAGGCCGCGTGCTACCCGCGCTCGGCGCTCAAGCCCGTCCAGGCCGTCGCCATGCTGCGGGCCGGGCTGCCGCTCGAAGGCGAGCTGCTCTCGCTCGCCGCCGCCAGCCACTCCGGCGAGGAACGCCACCTCGCCGGGGCCCGGCGGATCCTCGAACTGGGCGGTGTCACGGAGGACGACCTGCGCAACGTGCCGGACCTGCCGTACGGCCCGGCGGTCCGCGACGCGTGGATACGGGAGGGCCGCGAGCCCTCCCGGCTGGCCCAGAACTGCTCCGGCAAGCACGCGGCCATGCTGTACACGTGCGTGCTCAACGGCTGGTCCCTCGACGGTTACCTCGACCCGGGGCACCCGCTCCAGCAGGCGATAGCCGAGATCGTCGAGGACCTCACCGGGCAGCGGATCGCCCGGGTCACCGTCGACGGGTGCGGCGCCCCGCTCTTCTCCGTCTCCCTGCACGGCCTCGCCCGGGCCGTCGCCCGCATCACCACGGCGGCCCCCGGCACCCCGGAGGCCCGCGTCGCGGACGCCATGCGCGACCACGCCGAGATGGCCTCCGGCGCCGGCCGGGACGTCGCCGCCCTGATGCGGGCCGTCCCCGGCCTCCTGGCCAAGGACGGCTTCGAGGGCGTCGGGGTCGCCGCCCTCCCCGACGGCCGGGCGGTCGCCGTCAAGATCTCCGACGGCGCGAACCGCGCCCGCGTCCCGGTGACGGCGGCGGCCCTCGCCCGAGCGGGCGTGGACCCCGCCCTCCTCACCGAATTCAAGGGCGAGCCCCTCCTCGGCGGCGGCCAACCAGTCGGCCACATCCACCCAACCCAAACCCTCGACCCGGCCGGTCCCAGCACCTGACCCACACGAACCAACGCGGCCGCTGCGCCGGTGCCCTTCCGGCCGGTCGGACACCGGGAGCCGTCCGGCGACCGGCCGTCACGGCCGGTCGCCGGTCGGACGGCCCACCGCCACCCTGCCGGTCGGACCGTCACCGCCGGTCGTCGGGCGGGGCCGTCGGGCCGTCACCGTCGTCCGGTCGGGACCGGCTCGGCGTCCACCGGGCAGGTGCGCGGCCACAGCGAGGTTGTCGCCCTGGAGGTGCCGTCCAGCCGCTGGATCAGCGGGGCTGTCGGCACCGCCGAGTGGACCGGGGACGTGTCCATCGGGGGCGTCGGCCGTCTGGGCCGGCCACCGGGGGTGCCGCGGTCGCCGTTCGGCCCTACCGGCCGAGTCGGGCCCCCGTCGGACGTCAGTCATCCTCTTCTCGCCCTCACCCTCAGAAAGAGGCCGTGCTCTCATGACCGTCGCTGTCAGCCGTAGCGAACACGATCTGCTCGGTGATCGGGATGTTCCCGTCGACGCGTACTGGGGTGTTCACACCCTGCGTGCCACGGAGAACTTTCCGATCACCGGGACGCCGATCTCCGCCTACCCGCACCTCATCGACGCCCTCGCCGCAGTCAAGGAGGCCGCCGCACTCGCCAACGAGGAGCTTGGTCTGCTGGCGCCGGACAAGGCGGCCGCCATCGTCGCCGCCTGCCGTGAGATCCGGGCCGGAAAGCTGCACGACCAGTTCGTCGTGGACGTCATCCAGGGTGGCGCCGGCACCTCGACGAACATGAACGCCAACGAGGTCGTCGCCAACCGTGCGCTGGAGCTGCTCGGCCACGCGAAGGGGCAGTACGAGCATCTGCATCCCAACGAGGACGTCAACCTGGGCCAGTCCACCAACGACGTCTACCCGACCGCCGTCAAGATAGCGACCGTCTTCGCCGTACGTGGACTGCTCAAGGCGATGTCCGTACTCCAGGACGCGTTCGCCCGTAAGGCCGTCGAATTCCGTGACGTGCTCAAGATGGGCCGTACACAGTTGCAGGACGCGGTCCCCATGACGCTCGGTCAAGAATTCTCCGCATATGCCGTCATGATTGACGAGGACCGCAACCGTCTTGACGAGGCAGTCCAGTTGATCCATGAGATCAACCTGGGCGCCACGGCCATCGGCACCGGCCTCAACGCCCCCGCCGGATACGCCGAGTCGGCCCGCCGCCACCTCGCCGAGATCACCGGACTGCCCCTCGTGACCGCCGCGAACCTGGTCGAAGCCACCCAGGACTGCGGTGCGTTCGTCCAGATGTCGGGCGTGCTCAAGCGGGTCGCCGTCAAGCTCTCGAAGAGCTGCAACGACCTGCGACTGCTGTCCTCCGGGCCGCGCGCCGGCCTCGGCGAGATCAACCTGCCGCCCGTGCAGGCCGGTTCGTCCATCATGCCCGGCAAGGTCAACCCGGTGATCCCCGAGGTCGTCAACCAGGTCGCCTTCGAGGTGATCGGCAACGACGTCACCATCACCATGGCGGCCGAGGCCGGACAGCTCCAGCTCAACGCCTTCGAGCCGATCATCCTGCACTCGCTGTCGGAGTCCATCACTCACCTACGGGCGGCCTGCCTGACCCTCGCCGAGCGCTGCGTGGAAGGGATCACCGCCAACACCGACGCCCTGCGCGCGAGCGTGGAGAACTCCATCGGCCTGGTCACCGCCCTCAACCCGCACATCGGATACACGGCGGCCACCGACATCGCCAAGGAGGCCCTCGCCACCGGCCGCGGCGTCGCCGAACTCGTCCTGGAGAAGGGCCTGTTGCCCGCCGAACGACTCGCCGACCTATTGCGCCCGGAGATCCTCGCAGGCAGCGGAACACCGGTGTCCTGACCGGCAGACGTCCGACCGGCAGGCGTCCGACCTGCGGCGACGCGCCAGAACCGGCGCGGAGGGAGAATAGTGATCATGACAATGACGTCGTCCCGTACCTTCCAGCCGGTCCTGGAGCGGATAGCCGCGGAACTCGCCCTGGCCCCCGGCCGGGGCCGCCCCGCCGACTACATCCCGGCCCTCGCGGCCCGCGACCCGCGCAGCTTCGGCATGGCCGTCGCCGAACCGGACGGCACGGTGTACGGCGTGGGGGACTGGCGGGAGCCGTTCTCCGCCCAGTCGCTCACCAAGGTCTTCACCCTCGCCCTCGTCCTGGACCGCGAGGGCGACGCGCTCTGGGAGCACGTGGGCCGCGAACCCTCGGGCAACCCCTTCAACTCCCTGGTCCAGTTGGAGTACGAGAACGGCATCCCGCGCAACCCGTTCATCAACGCCGGCGCGCTGGTGGTCACCGACCGCCTCCACACCCGTACCGGGGACGCGGCCGGTGAACTCCTCGCGTTCCTGCGCGCCGAGAGCGGCAACCCCACGCTCGGCTTCGACGAGGACGTCGCCGCCTCCGAGTCCGCGCACGGCGACCGCAACGCCGCCCTCGCCCATTTCATGGCGTCCTACGGCAACATCGACAACGACGTACCGGTCCTCCTCGACCAGTACTTCCGCCAGTGCTCCCTCACCGCGTCCTGCGCCGACCTCGCGCTGGCCACCGGCTTCCTCGCCCGGCCCGGCATCCGCGCCGACGGCACCCGGCTGCTCACCCGCAGCCAGGCCAAGCAGGTCAACGCGGTGATGCTGACCTGCGGCACGTACGACGCGGCCGGTGAGTTCGCCTACCGGGTCGGCCTGCCCGGCAAGAGCGGCGTGGGCGGCGGCATCATCGCCGTCGTACCGGGCCGCTGCACGCTGTGCGTATGGAGCCCGGGCCTGGACGAACACGGCAACTCGGTGGCGGGAGTCGCCGCCCTGGACCGGTTCACCACCCTGACCGGCCTGTCCGTGTTCTGAACCCGCAGGTGTACGGAACCCGCAGGTGTCCTGAACCCGCAGGTGTCCTGAACCCGCAGGTGTACTGAACCGCTCCCGCTCACACGCCGGTCACGCGCAGGCCGCCGCCCGGAAGGCGGGACGTCGCTCTCCGGCCACCCGGCGTTGACACCATGACGGAGTGTTGGCCAAGGCATTTCCCATCGATCTCCGTCGCTGTCAGGTGCTGGGCCTGGCCGGCACGGCCTGTCTCGCGCTCGGCGGTGAGACGGCCGGCGCGCTGCCCGCCCGCGAGCTGCTGGCTCCGTCGTCGGTGCACGCCGCGCTCGGTCTGGTCGGCGTGTACTGCGGACTGGCGCTGCTGACCACGGCCTGGGTCCTGCTGGGCCGACTGGTGCGCGGCACGGATCCGCCGACGCCGCGCGCCCTCGTCCTGGTCCTCGTCGTCTGGGCGGCGCCGCTGCTGATCGCACCCCCGCTGTTCAGCCGGGACGTGTACAGCTACCTGGCCCAGGGCGCCATGGTGGACGCCCATCTCGACGTGTACACGCACGGTCCGGCCCGGCTCGGCGGCCCGCTCGCCGACGAGGTCGCCCCGCTGTGGCGGCACACCGGAGCCCCGTACGGCCCCGTCTTCCTCGCCCTCGCCGGGGCGCTGGCCGGTGTGACCCGGGGCGCGCTGCCCGCCGGGCTGTTCGGCATGCGGTGCGTCGCGGTGATCGGGGTGGCGCTGATGACGGCCGCCCTGCCCCGGATCGCCCGGCACTGCGGCGCGGACCCGGCCGCCGCGCTGTGGCTCGGCGCCCTCAACCCGCTGGTGCTGCTGCACCTGGTGGCCGGCGCCCACAACGACGCGATCATGCTCGGCCTGCTCGGCGTCGGCCTGGTCGCCGCGCTCGGCCGCCGACCGGTGGCGGCAGCCGTCCTGATCACTCTCGCCGCCCTGGTCAAGGCACCCGCCGCGCTGGGCCTCGTCGCGGTCGTGGTCCTGCAACTGCGGGCCGGCCGCCGCCCGGTCCCGGCCCTGCTGACGACGGGGGCCGCGACCGCCGTCACCACGGTCGCGGCGACCGCCGTCGCGGGCACCGGATACGGCTGGATAGGAGCCCTGGACACCCCCGTCTCCGCACAGAACTGGGCGCTCACCAGCCTGTTCGGCCGCGCCACCCGCGCCCTCCTCGAACACCTCGACAGCGACCTGGCGCCCCTCGCGATCCCGGTCTGGCACCTGCTGGGGCTCGCGGTGACGGCCGTCGCCCTCGTCGTCATCTGGTGGCGGCTGCGCCCGCGTCCGGTGTACGCGCTCGGACTGAGCCTCGCCGCGGTCGCCGCGTTCGGCCCGGCGATCCGCCCCTGGTACGCGCTGTGGGGCCTGTTCCTCATCGCCGCGGCGGCCCCCGACGCCCCCGACACCCTGATACGGCACCGTACGGCGGCCGTGGCGGGCGTCCTCGCCCTCGCCGTCCTGCCCGACGGCGGGCCCGCCGACACCGGCCGCCTGATGCTCGCCGTCTCCGGCGTCGCCCTCGCCGTGGTCGTCCTGTGGCAGGCCCACCTCGCGGCACAGGCACCGAACGCCCTGGGAGGGACGGCATGAGACCGACAGCCGTCCGGGGCCTGAAACCGCCCGGCACCGACCGCGGCCGCCTTCTGCTGCTGCTCACGCTCGCCACCCTCGTCGCCGTCTTCACCGCCACGGTTCCGCTGCTGCGTGACTGGTTCGATCTGCGCGTCTACTACGGCACCGTCAACAGTTGGATCCACGACGGCGGACGCGTCTACGACTACCGGGTGCCGGGCACGTCGTACGGCTTCACCTACCCGCCGTTCGCGGCCGTCGTCATGCTGCCGATGGCGCTGGTCGGCCTGCGCACCGCGATCCTCACCGCCCTGCTGCTCAACCTGGCGGCGCTGGCCGTCGTCGCGCGCGTGCTGGTCGGGCCGCGCAGGCGGCGCCACGGCTGGTACGGCGTCGGCCTCGCCGCCTGCGCCCTCGCCCTATTCGAACCGCTGCGCGACACCTTCAGCTTCGGCCAGGTCAACCTGCTGCTCCTGGCCCTCGTCCTGGTCGACGCCTGGCTGCTGACGACCGGCCGGACCCGCTGGGCGGGGGTCGGTATCGGGCTGGCGGCGGCGGTGAAGCTGACGCCCGCGCTCTTCATCGGCCTGCTGCTGGTCACCCGCCGTTGGCGGGAGGCGGCCGTGGCCACGGCCGTGGCGGCCGCCGCCACGGCGTTCGCGGCCCTGGTCGCCCCGGACGCCTCACGCTTCTACTGGACGGACGCCCTGTGGGACACGAGCCGGGTGGGCCGGCTCGACTACGTCTCCAACCAGTCGCTCCAGGGCGTCCTGGCCCGGCTGGGCGTGGAGAGCCGCGCGGTGTGGGGGGTGCTGGTCCTGGCGGTGCTGTGCTGGTGGGCGTGGCGGGCCCGGCGCGCGGTGGCCGTGGGGGACTGGCAGGCGGCGTTCGCCCTCACCGGCCTCACCGCCTGCCTGGTCAGTCCCGTCACCTGGGTGCACCACCTGGTCTGGCTGCTGCCGTCGTTCGCCGTGCTGATCCGCGCGGGGCGCCGACGCGTCGCGGGCGTCCTCTACGCGGTGCTGTGCACCAGCGTGGTGTGGCTGTGGTTCCACGACGCGTCGGGCGTCGACGGCTTCCTCGGCAGCAACGCCTACACCTGGATCACGCTCGGTCTGCTCCTGTGGCTGCCGGTCGGTCACCTGTCCGACGGGCGGCGGCCCGTGAGCCGCAGTACGAGTGCCACGGCGGCCCCGCCGAGCCCGGCGACGCCCGCGATCAGCGCCGCCGCCGACCAGCCCGACCAGCCCGACCAGCCGCCGGTGTCGTCGACGGCGGTCGCCGCCGGGGCGGGTGCCGACGCGGCCACCGGAGCCGACCGTTCCGGGAGGATCGGGCCGGGTCCCGGCTGAGGACGCCGGACGGGCTGCGGGCGCGCCGGTGCCCGCAGCCCGTCCAGCGAGCCCACCGCGTCGACCCGCCCGGCGGCCGCGAACCCCCAGTCCAGCAGCTCGCGCGCCTCCTCGTAGACGGTGAACCCGCCGCCCGCCTGCGGGTTCATCACCGTCACGACGAGGGTGCGGCCGCCGTGGCGGGCGGCGGCGACGAGGGTGTTGCCGGCGTTGCTGGTGTAGCCGTTCTTGATCCCGATCAGCCCCGGATACGGCTCGACGCCGTCCGCCCCGGTCAGCAGCCGGTTGGTGTTCGCGATCCCGTACGACCCGCCCCCGTCGCCGGGGAAGCTGGCCTCCGCGGTGCCGCAGTACCGCGCGAAGTCCGCGTTGCGCAGCCCCGCCCGCCCGAACACGGCCAGGTCGTACGCCGACGACACCTGGCCCGGCGTGTCGTACCCGTCGGGCGACCGCACCTGCGTGTCCAGGGCGCCCAGGGACCGCGCCTTGGCCTGCATCCGGACGGCCGCGACGTCCCAGCCGCCGCTGAGCGCCGCGAGGACGTGCACGGCGTCGTTGCCGGAGTTGAGGAACACCCCGCGCCACAGGTCGGCGACCTGGTACGTGTGTCCCTCGGCGACGCCGACGAGGCTGCTGCCGGGCCCGATGCCCATCAGCTCCTCCTCGCTCACCCGGTGCCGTAGACCGCCGGGCAGGGTCGGCAGCACCGTGAGCGCGAAGAGGGTCTTCAGCGTGCTGGCGGGGGGCAGTCTGCGGTGCGCGTTCGACGCGGCGAGCACCTCGCCGGTGCCCGCGTCGGCCACCAGCCACGACAGGGCGGAGACGTCCGGCACCTCGGGGCTGTCCCGGTGCGGTCTGACCTGCGTGCCGGACCGGTACAGCAGGGACGGCAGCGGCGCCAGCACCCGTGGCCCACCGGGTCCGCCGGGACCGCCGGGCACGGCGAGGCCGCCGGGCGCCGGTGCCGCGGGGTCCGCGTCGGCGAAGGAGGCCACGGCGGTGGGGGCGGCGGGCCCGAGGGCCAGAGCGCCGGCCACGCAGAACGCGCAGGCCGCCACAGCAGCCCGGGAAGAGAATCCGATCGTCATATGATCAACGTAGGAACGAACCGGGCATTCCCCGCGCTGCCCGTGCCGAACAGCCACCCGCGAGCACCCGGATGCCACACGCCGTACGTCATACCTCGGGCGTCGTACCTCGTACGTCATACATGGTGTGTCAGGCGGCGGGCAGCGTCGGCTGGATGCGCCGCAGGAAGGTCGCGTTGTCCGGGGTCGCGCGCATCCGCTCCAGGAGCGTCTCCAGGTTCGCGTGGCCGTCCCGGGTCTGAAGAGCCCGGCGCAGGCCGCGCGTGGCGGTCAACTCGCCGGGGGAGAGCAGGAGTTCCTCGCGGCGGGTGCCGGAGGTGTTGATGTCGAGGGCCGGGAAGACGCGCCGGGAGGCGGTTTCGCGGTCGAGGCGGAGCTCCATGTTGCCGGTGCTCTTCAGTTCCTCGAAGTAGAAGTCGTCGGCGCGGGAGCCGGTTTCGACCAGGGCGGTGGCGAGGACGGTGAGCGAGCCGCCCTCCTCGGCCGCCCGCGCGGCGCCGAAGAACCGCTTGGGGCCGATCAGCGCGGTGGCGTCGACGCCACCGCTGAGGGTGCGGCCCCCGGCGGCGGCCGCGTTGTTGTGGGCCCGGCACAGCCGGGTCAGCGAGTCGAGCAGGATGACGACGTCCTCGCCCGCCTCGACGAGCCGCTTGGCCCGCTCGATGACGAGTTCGGCGAGGGCGATGTGCTGCTTGGGCGTCCGGTCGAACGTCGACGCGTACACCTCGCCGCGCACGGAGCGCCGCATGTCGGTGACCTCCTCGGGCCGCTCGTCGAGCAGCACGACCATCAACCGCGCCTCGGGATGGTTGCCGGCGACAGCGGCGGCGAACTGCTGGAGCAGTACGGTCTTGCCGGTCTTCGGCGGGGCGACGATCAGCCCGCGCTGGCCCTTGCCGACGGGCGCGAGGAGATCGGCGACCCGTCCGGCGAGCCCGGCCGCCGGGTGTTCCAGACGGAGCCGCTCGTGGGGGTGCAGGGGGGTGAGGTCGCGGAAGTGACGGCGCGCGTGCGGCGCGTCGGGCGTACGGCCGTTGACGCGCGCGATCTCGGTCAGGGCACGCTGGGTGCCGCGCACGCCTTCGACGAGGTCGCCCTTGCGCAGGCCGTGACGGCGGATCAGCGCGGCCGGGACCTGGAGGTCGGCGGCCGTGGCCAGGAGGTCCGCGGGGCGCAACTGCCCCTTCCCGCTCGCGTCGACGTCGAGGACGCCGGCGGCGACCCGGGCCGGAGACTGCTGCACCGGGGGGTGTTCGAGAGTGGTGGTCATGAGGGTGGTTGTCCTTTCACGGACGGAAGCCATGAGCCAGGAGGCTTGAGCCACAAGGCATGAGGCATGAGGCATGTGGAGAGGGGGAGCGGCCGCGAAGGGAGGGCGCTCGGCGCACCTCGTGCGGCGGGAACAGCACCTCGGCCACGGCGGAACCGCGCCGGGCGGCGAGATGATGCGGGAAAGCCGATGCACCGGCCGGAAAGAGGCGGGTGACGCGGCGAACTGAAGAGAAATCGGAACTCGCACCGGCGCCCGGACTCGGGGCGTACACAAGTGCTACCGGCACTGTAGCACGCCGGTCGGTTCCGCGCCCCGCAGGGGTCGAGTCCGGGGACGAAAAGTCCGGGCCTCGCCGTTGTTTACGGCAGATGTCCCCAGACCATAACGATCCATGACGGCACGGGACTTGACCCCTCTTTCTGCCTTATCTTCACGTCATGTCCACGCCGTCTCAGCCTCCGGAGCAGCCGGAGCAGCCGTCCGGGGCGCCGGCCCAGCCGAGCGCGTACCCCTATCCGCATCCGCATCCGCAGCCGCATCCGCAGTCGTCTGGCCCGGTCGGGCCGCCGACCCAGCAGACCTTCTACGCCCAGCCGACCCTGGCCGGCAATCCGTACGCCCAGCACGCCCCGTACCCCGTCGTCGGCCCGCCGCCCACCGGGGGCGGCGGCGCGGGACGGGCGGTGCTGTGGGCCGTGGTCGGCGCGGTGGTGACGTCGGCCGCATGGGCCGCCGGAGTCTTCCTGATCGGCACCGGAACCGACCCCGACCTGCGCGGCTACACGGCGCCGTCGAACCTGTGCAACGCCACCGACTACTCGTCCTTCAAGGAGGAGTACCCGGCGAGCGACACCGCCCCGACCCACAACAACCTCGAGGACGACGCCCTCGACGAGGGGCTGTGCAGCCTCAGCCTGAAGAAGACCGGGTCGACCTACTCGGACGCCTACCTCTCCGTCCAACTGGACCGGCACAAGAAGACCGACCCCGGCCCGGAGTTCACCGCCACCTGGAAGAACTACGCCGACAGCCACACGGGTTACGACGTGGAGACCGTCACCGGCATCGGCGACGAGGCCTACCTCGTCAGCGACGACACCACCGCCGGCTCGTCGACCGGCTCCCTCTACGCCACGCTCGCCGTACGGGACGGCTGGGTGACCTACACGATGAGCTACAGCGCCTACTACACCTCGTACGACACGGACACCGATCCGCCGAAGCTCGACGAGGTCTCGGACTGGCTGAAGACGGACACCAGGACGACCCTGGGCGACCTCAGGGACTGAAGTACTGGCGCGGCCTGACGTCAGGTCAGGAGGCGGCGGCCGACCGGGTCTCCGCCTCCTGCGCGATGTCCGCGAACTGCGCGCCCATCGCCGCCGCGAGAGCCTGCGCACCCGACAACGGGCGGACCATGACGGTGAGTTCGTCGATGAGCCCGGCCTCGTTCAGGTGGATGAAGTCGCAGCCGGTCAGCTCCCGTCCGCCCACCCGCGCCGTGAACACCAGCGCGTGGTCGCGCCCGTCGCCCCCGCCGAGCTCCCGCTCGTACCGGAAGTCCTCGAAGACCTTCACCACCCCGCGCAGGATCGCCGCGGTGATCGCCTTGCCCGGGTACGGCTTGAACACGACCGGGCTGGTGAACACCACGTCCTCGGCCAACAGCGCCTCGACGGCGTCGAGATCGCCGGCCTCGACCGCCTCACGGAACGCGCGCATCGGATCACCTCGTGGATATATGGATCGACATGAACAGATAGTGATGGACAGTACAGTTGTCGGGTGCTGCACCCGGCGGACGCCGTAGGCTGACGCGGATGTTCAGCCCCGAAGGTCCCACTCTGCGCGAACTCGCCGTCCAGGCCCTGTCGTCCGTCGAGCACGGCTACGACCTTCTCGCGCCGAAGTTCGACCACACCCCCTTCCGCACCCCGGACTCCGTCCTGACCGCGGTCGCCACGGCGCTGAAGGAGTCCGGGCCGTACGAGGACGGACTCGACCTGTGCTGCGGCACGGGGGCCGGGGTCGACGTCCTGGCCACGGTGTGCCGGGGCCGGGTGACCGGCGTCGACTTCAGCGCGGGCATGCTCGACGAGGCGCGCGGGCGCGGCCGTCCGGCGGGGTCGCGGGTGTCGTGGGTGCGCGCGGACGCCCGCGCGCTGCCGTTCACGGCCCGCTTCGACCTCGTCGTCAGCTTCGGCGCGTTCGGGCACTTCCTGCCCCGCGAACTGCCGGGCCTGTTCGCGCAGGTGTACGGCGTGCTGCGGCCGGGCGGCCGCTTCGCGTTCCCCGTGCCGGCCCCGCCCCGGCCGTCCGCCCCGGCCTTCTGGGCGCTCCTCGGCTTCGACGCGGTGATGCGGGTGCGCAACGCCCTGTGGCGGCCGCCGTTCGTGATGTACTACCGCGCCTTCCGGCTCGGCGAGGTCCGGCGCGAGCTGGAGCGCGCCGGGTTCAGCGTCGCCCTGCGCGCCCTGCCCGAGTTCGGCACGCGGAGCGACGGCAGCCCACGGGTCCGTATGGTCGAGGCGCGCCGGCCGGACTGAGCCCGTCACAGCGCGCTGTACAGGGCGTCCACCAGCGCCTTCTTGCGCGGGTCGCCGGAGATGTGCGGCCCCATGCGGTTCATCACGTACCCCAGCGACACCCCCGCCTCCGGGTCCGCGAGGCCGAAGGAACCGCCGAAGCCGTCGTGCCCGTACGCGCGCGGGTTGGGTCCGTACGAGCCGTTCGGGCCGCTGAGCCACAGCCCGAGCCCGGCCTCCGTGTCGTGTCCGAAGGCGGCCCCCAGCACCATGTCCCGGCACCTGCCCTGCCCTTCCCGCACCCGCTCGGCCGCCTCGGCGGAGAGGATGCGATGGCCGCCGTACGTGCCCCGGCCGGCGAAGATCCCGTACAGCGCGGCGACGGCGCGCGCGGTGCCGTGGCCGTTCGCGGCCGGCAGCTCCGCGGCCCGCCACCGCGGCGAGTTGGCCTCGGTCGGGCCCACCGGCGGGTTGGTCAGGGCGGCGAGAACCGCGGGCGCCAACTGGCTGAACACCGCGGCCTGTTCGCCGGCCGAGGCGGACGGCGGAGGCACCAGCTCGGCCGCCCGGCCGGCCTCCTTCTCCGGCAGCCCGATCGTGAAGTCGATGCCCAGCGGGCCGGTCACCTCCCGCTCCAGGAAGGCCCCCGGCAGCAGCCCCGACACCCGCCGCACGACCTCCCCGACCAGGAAGCCGTAGGTGAGGGCGTGATAGCCGGACCGGGAACCCGGCTCCCACCAGGGCTCGGTGGCCGCGAGGCGCTCGGTGGTCACCTCCCAGTCGTAGAGCTGCTCCAGAGAGTGCGGCTCGCGCAGTCCGGACAGGCCCGCGCGGTGCGACAGCAGATGCCGGACGAGCACCCGCTCCTTGCCCGCCGCGGCGAACTCCGGCCAGTACACGGCCACCGGCGCGTCCAGGTCGAGCAGCCCCCGGTCGGCGAGGAGGTGCGCGCACAGCGCCGTCGGCCCCTTCGACGTGGACCAGACGTTGACCAGCGTGTCCCGCTCCCACGCGCGCGTGCGCGCCGGGTCGGCCCAGCCGCCCCACAGATCGGCCACCGGCACGCCGTCGACCGTGACGCTCACCGCCGCGCCCAGTTCGCCGCGCTCGCGGAAGTTCTCCTCGAACGCGGCGCGCACCGCGGCGAACCGCGGGTCGCAGTGGCCGTGAACCTGCGGCACGTGCTCGGACATGGGGCCTCCGTGGTCCGGGTGGACTCCGGACCGCGACGATGCGACCCGGGCACCCCGAACGTACCGACTGGTCGGACCGGAGGGAAGTCGTCGGCCGGTCAGGTGTACGAGCGCAGCCAGCGCAGTCGGGCCGCGTCCTGGTAGGGGCCGCCGCCCTCGTGGTCGTTGAACTCGTACACCTCGATCGCCTTGTCCTGGTGCGCCCACGCGTTGAAGGCGGCGAAGACGGTCGACGGCGGGCAGGTCTGGTCCTCCAGGGCCACCGAGAACAGGGCGGGCGCCGAGCCACGGGACGCGAAGTGCACGCCGTCGAAGTACGACAGCGTGCGCAGGGTGTCCCGGGCGCGCCCCCGGTGCGTCTTGAGGAACAGGCCTATCTCGCGGTACGGGTGACGGTCCGTCAGCGTCGTGGCGCGCGGGAAGTCGCACAGGAACGGCACGTCCGGGGCGATCGCCGCCAGGTCCGGCACCAGTCCGCCGACGGCCAGCGTGAGACCGCCGCCCTGACTCTCGCCGAGCGCCACGGTCCGCGACGCGTCGGTCAGCGGGTGGGAACGCGCCGCCTCGACCGCGCGCACCGCGTCCGTGATCACCCGGCGGTAGTAGTAGTTCTCGGGGGCGTCGACGCCCCGGGTCATGAACCCGGGGTAGGAGGGCGCACCGCCCACCGGGTCCGGGGTGCCGCCCCCGCCGCCCCACGCGCTGCCCTGGCCTCGGGTGTCCATGACGAAGTGCGCGCGGCCCGTCGACGCCCACAGCAGACGCTCGTGCGGCAGACCGCGCCCGCCGCCGTACCCGAGGAACTCCACGACCAGGGGCAGCGGTCCGGCGGCGCTCGCGGCGTCGGCGGGCAGCACCAGCCAGCCCTTCACCGGGTGCCCGCCGAACCCGGCGAACGTCACGTCGTGCACCCGCACCGTGGTCAGGCCCGTGTCGACCGGCTCGAAACGCGCGTTGAGGTCGTGCTCGCGGGCTTCCTGGAGGGTCCTGGACCAGAACGCGTCGAAGTCCTCGGGCTCGGTGGACGCGCTGCGGTACTCGCGGAGCTCTTCGAGAGACAGGTCGAACACAGCCATGAAGGACCGCCTTGTGGTGAGCGCCCATGCGGATGATCACACCGTACGGTCGCGGTCCGCCCCTCGCCAGCCTCTGGTCAGCAGCTTTGCGAAGCGTCAGAGGCTAGAGGCGGTTCAGGCGGGCCTGCGCCGGGTCCACTGCGGCTCCGTGCGGGTCCATTCCCGCTCCCACTCGTCCAGCCGGTGCCGCATCGCCACCCGGCGGACGACGACATGCCCGAGAAGCACCACGGCGGCCGTACCGCCCGCCGCGCAGGTGGCCATGGTGAGGGTGTGCTGCCACACCAGGGTGCCGCTGGTCGGCGGCGCGACGCTCCGGCCGTGCGTGTCGAGCCACACGTCGACCGTGTCGCCCCGGCGCGCGCTCTCCGGAACCCGCGCGGTGACCGTGCGCGCCTTCTCACCGGACGGCGTCCAGCGCACCGTCACACGGTAGGTCCGCTCCCGGGCGCCGTCCGCCGAGGGCAGGGTCTCGGGCACCTGGCCGACGACCTCGGCGCGCACCCGGTGCCGTTCGGCGCGCTGCTGGGTCGCGACCGCCTGCGCGTCATCATGGGCCCACCGACCGGCCAGCACCCCGGCCAACGGCACGGCGACCAGCAGCAGCACGGCGACGACCAGCGCCGTCCATGCCTCCACGACGTCCGACCGGCGCCGCAGCGGATTGCTCCGCCGCTGCCAGTCGTGCACCCGGATTCGCATGTCGACCTCCTCGCCGTCACGCGTACGAGTGCCCACATGAGTGGCGTACCCCGTTTGGAGTACATCGTTTCACGCATCGCCCACGACGGCCCTCTGGGAGACGGGCGGAGGGACGGGAGAGGCGGGCGAGGCGGGGGTCAGCCGAAGCGTTCGATGCGGATCCGGTCCACCGGCTGCCCGGCCTCGACCAGCAGCCGCGACGCGTGCTCGGCGAACGCGTTGGAGCCGCACACATACGCCTCCCAGCCGCCCGCCGGCCGCCCGGCGTCGGCGAGCAGCGGAGCCACGTGCGCGGCGGACAGCCGGCCCACGGGCGTGCCCGCCGGCGCGCTCCGGGTGAACACGGGCGTCGTCTCCGCGCCGTACTCGCGCGCGTAGATCAGCTCCTTTGGGGTGCGCGCGGACACCAGCAGCCGCAGCGGTACGTCGAGGCCGCGGGCCCGGTGGTGGCGGACCATCGACATCAGCGGGACGACCCCGGAGCCGGCGCCGATCAGCAGCGCGGGCCGGTCGCCGGGCCAGGCGAAGAAGCCGCTGAGCGGGCCGCGCACCTCGACCTCGTCGCCCGGCGCGGCGACCGTGTGGAACCAGCCCGAGACCTCACCGCCGGCCACGTGGTCAAGGGTCAGTTCGAGGTGACCGTCGTCCTCGGGCGCGGAGGCGATCGAGTAGTGCCGCTGGGCGGTGTAGCCGTCGGCGGCGGCCAGCCGCAGCATCAGGTGCTGGCCGGGCAGGTGGCCCGCCCAGGCCGGCACCGCGAAACGGAAGGTGGCCGCGTGCGGGGTCTCGCGCCGGATCTCGGTGAGCGTGGCCGTCTGCCACACGGCGGCGGCCCGGTTGCTCACGGCGATCCGGCCCGGCACGGCGAACCGGGTGACGGGCGCGAACGTCTCAGTCACCGGCGTACCTCTGCTCCTGCCAGGGGTTGCCCCGGGCGTGGTAGCCGTTCTGCTCCCAGAAACCCGGCTCGTCATGGTCGAGGAGGCGCAGGCCCGCGATCCACTTGGCGCTCTTCCAGAAGTACAGGTGGGGCACCAACAGCCGTGCCGGGCCGCCGTGTTCGGCCGCGAGGGGCTTCCCGTCGTACTCCCAGGCGATCCAGGCGCGCCCGCCGGTGAGGTCGGACAGGGGCAGGTTCGTGGTGTACCCGGTGTGCGAGTAGGCGACGGCGTGGGTGGCCGACGCGGCGGGCCGGACGGCCGCCAGGAACGCGTCCAGGGACACGCCCCCGAACCGCACGCCGAACTTCGACCAGCTCGTCACGCAGTGGATGTCGCCCTCGTACGCGGACTCCGGCAGCGCGTGCGCCTCGTCCCAGTCCCAGGTGCGGGGCGCGGCCACCAGACCGTCGACGCGGAAGGTCCAGTCGGCGGGTGTGAGGTCGGGGGTGACCTCGGCGGACAGCACGGGCCAGTCGTCGCCCGCGTCGTACTGGCCGGGGGGCAGCCCCGGATCGAGGACGCGCGGGCGTCCGGTGAAGCCTCGGGTGACGTTCATGGGGTTCCAGCGTGAGGACGGCGTTTGGGTACGCCGTCCACCGTACGTGCAAGTCAGCGGTGCTCCGCACCGGGTCCGCCCACCGATCATGAAGCCCGTGTGAACACTCCCGGGGGCGAGGAATACCCACCCGGTGCCCCGCCCTTGAACGTGGTGTCGTTGCCCATGCAGCGGTCCGGCGCCAGTGAAGGAGAGTGGGAGCAATGCCGAAGGCGTACGTCTTCACCCGGTACGGCGGCCCGGAGACCGAGGCGCTCGTCGAGCTGGACCGGCCCCGGCCCGGCCCCGGCGAGGTGCTCGTCGCGGTGCGCGCGGCGGGCGTGAACCCGGTGGACTGGAAGCAGCGCACGGGCTTCCGACGCCCCGGCGAGAGCGGCGAGCGCGCGTTCCCCGTGGTCCTGGGCAACGAGGCGGCCGGCGTCGTCGAGGAGACCGGCGAGGGCGTCACCGGCTTCGCGCCCGGCGACGAGGTGTTCGGCAACACGGTCGCGGGCGGCTACGCCGAGTACGCGCTGCTGGCCGCCGGCATCACCGCGCACAAGCCCGCCGAACTGTCCTTCACCGACGCCGCGACCCTCCCGGTCGCCGCCGCGACGGCCTACGACGGAGTCCACCAGCTCGGCCTGCCCGCCGGGGCGACCCTGCTGGTCACCGGCGCGGGCGGCGGAGTCGGCGTCGCCGCCGCGCAGATCGCCCGCGCCCTCGGACTGCGGGTGCTCGGCGTCGCGAGCGACGGCAAGAAGGACCTCCTGGAGTCGCTGGGCGCGGTGCACGTCCCGTCCGGCGACGGGTGGGCGGACGCCGTACGGCTGACCGCCCCGGACGGCGTCGACGGCGTCTACGACCTCGTCGGCGGCGAGGTGCTGCACGCGGCGGCGGGCCTGGTGCGCGACCGCGCCCGGCTGATCACCGCCGGAGCCTCGCCGGAGGACGTCGAGCGACTGGGCGGCGCCCGCGTGGGCCGCGCCCGCGACGCGGCCGTCCTGCGGGCGGTGGCGGACCTCGTCGTCCGCGGCGACCTGAACCCGCACGTCACCCTCACCTTCCCCCTGGAGCGGGCGGCCGAGGCCCTGCACGAGGTAGAGACCGGCCACGCCCGGGGCAAGGTCGTCCTCGAGATCGGATCCCCGGCATGACCGAGCCCGCGCACGCCCCAGCTCACGCCCCTGGCCAGGGCGGCGGCGAGGCCCGGCACGTGCTGGACAATCCCGCCCTCGCGGCGCTCACCGGTCCGCACGCGCGCTTCGCCGAGCGCCGGGGGCGCATCCTGCGCTACCCCGTCGACGTGACGCCCTGGCTGGCGTTGCCGGACGATCCGGACGCCGGTGACTGGGCGGACCTCGCGGCGCTCGCCGGTCCCGGCGCGGAGGTGCCGCTGCTCGGCTTCCGGGGTGCGGTGCCGGCCGGCTGGGAGATCACCTTCCAGTTCGAGGGCGTGCAACTCGTCGGCGACGCGGTGGCCGCCGCGCCCGACCCGGAGGCGACCTTGCTCGGGCCCGCCGACGTACCCGAGATCCTCGACCTCGTCGCCCGCACCAGGCCGGGCCCCTTCGAAGCCCGCACCATCGAACTCGGCACCTACCTGGGCCTACGCCGGGACGGCGCGCTGATCGCCGTCGCCGGTGAGCGGCTGCGTCCGCCGGGCTGGACCGAGATCAGCGCCGTCTGCACCGACCCCGCCTTCCGCGGCCAGGGGCTGGCGAGCCGCCTGATCCTCGCCGTCGCCCACGGCATCCGCGAACGCGGCGAGACCCCCTTCCTGCACACCGGCGCCGACAACACGAACGCCATCCGCCTCTACGAGTCCCTGGGCTTCCGGCTGCGCCGCACCACCCGGTTCCTGGCGGCACGGGTGCCCGAGCGGCTGGGGGAGGGACGGGAAGCCGTACCGGTGGGGTAGGGAGTCAGTCGTTCTCCGAGGCGGGGCCGGGCCAGGCGTTGTAGCGCACCAGGTACTCCGCGAACCGTGCCAGATCCCCCGGCGGCCACTGCGCCAGCCGTTCCCGGAAGGCCGTACGGCGGCGCTCGGTGACCTGGGCGAGGATGTCGCGGCCGGTGCCGGTGAGGTGGAGGACCTGGACGCGATGGTCCTCGGGGTCCTGGCGCCGTTCGATCAGCGCGGCGCGCTCCAGGGCCGCGACCTGGCGGCTCACCGTGGACTTGTCCAGGGCGTAGTGCGCGGCGAGGTCGGTCGCCCGGCAGCCGCCGCTCTCCTCCAGATGCCCGAGGAGCGTGTACGACACCAACGACAGCTCGGGGTGCAGCCGGCCCGCCGACGCACGGGCGCGCCGGGCGAAGACCGTCATCTCCCGCTGGATCGTCTCCACGGCCTCGGCCGCCTCGGCTGCTCCGGGTGCTTCCACGGGGACTCCCTCACTCGCACTCGTCACGTGCGCCCGCTCACGCGCACTCGTCTAGTTGCGTAGTACAACTGTAGGCGTTGGGGTAGGGTGGCCGTCCGGCTGCGGAGGCTCCCAGTCGTGCGAGGCCGAGGAGGTGGGACCCATTACCGCAGTGTCAGGTCGGGTGCTCTCACCTCGTGCCGGCGTGGACCGCCGCCCGTAGGCGACCAGCGAGAGCGCCCTTCGGCTTCCGAAAGGCACCTCGGCTCCATGCCCTCTCCTCTTTCCCCGCCCTCGCCCCACTCCGCCCGACCCCCTCGTTCCGCTGCCCCGCGTTCGGCTGCCTCCGGTGACGACCTCGTCGCCGTGCTGCGGGCCGCCGGGTGCGTCTTCGCCGAGGACGAGGCGGAGTTGATCCGCACGGCGGCCCGGACCCCGGACGAGGCCGCCGCCATGGCGGAGCGCCGCGCCGCCGGCCTGCCCCTCGAACACGTCGTCGGCTGGGCCGAGTTCCACGGTCTGCGCATCACCGTCGAGCCGGGCGTCTTCGTGCCCCGCCGCCGCACCGAGTTCCTCGTCGACCAGGCCCTCGCCGCCGCGCCGCACGCCTCCGTCGTCGTCGACCTGTGCTGCGGCTCGGGCGCGGTCGGCGCGGCCCTCGCCGCCTCCCTCGGCCAAGTCGAGCTGCACGCCGCCGACATAGACCCGGCGGCGATGAGCTGCGCCCGGCGCAACATCGCCGAGTACGGCGGACTCGCCTACCAGGGCGACCTGTTCGAAGCGCTGCCCGCCCAACTCCGCGGCCGGGTAGGCATCTTGGCCGCCAACGTGCCGTACGTCCCCACCGGCGAGGTCCCCCTGCTGCCGGCCGAGGCCCGCGAGCACGAGCCGCTCACCGCCCTCGACGGCGGCGGGGACGGACTGGACGTACTGCGCCGCGTCGTCGCCGAGGCGCCGCGCTGGCTCGCCCCCGGCGGCTGCCTCCTCGTCGAGACCAGCGAGCGACAGGCCCCGGCCGCCGTCGAGGCGTTCACCCGCAGCGGCCTGGCGGTGCGGCTGGCGCGGGACGACGAGCTGTACGCCCACGTGGTCGTCGGAACCAGAGTCACCGGGGACGCCGGGGACGCCGGGGACACCGGGGCTGCCGGGGTCAGCTAGCGGTGCCGTTGTCCGTGGGGTCGGCGGAGCGGTCGTCCCCGCGGTCCCATGGGCCGTGCCCCGGGAAGCCGTCGTGCCGGTCGCCCGGGTCATGGTCGCCGAAGGTGCCGGACACGACGCGCTCGGCCGTGTTCGTGTCGCCGGAGCGGGACCCGGCGACGAACACCGTCTCGCCCTTCTTCAGGGCGCCGGGCCCGGAGCCGGAGGTGCCGTCGGAGAACACGGACGTGCCCGAACCCACCGTCCACGTCCAGGAGACGCCGTCCTCGCTCTTGACGGTGACATGGTCGTCGTTCACCTTCTCCACCGTGCCCCGCTGCCACACGCGGACGACCCAGTCACCGGTGTCGCGATCCTTGACGGTCGCCTCACCGTGCACCGCGTCACCGCCGAGACCGGACCACGGGCCGCCACGGTCGTGCCGTCCGCCCGGCCCGTCGCTGGCGGACGCGGACGGCGACGCGGACGGCGAGCCGCCGTCGGAGCCGTTCGCCGCCGCGTACGCGACGGTGCCGCCGAGCGCCAGGACGGCGACGGCCGTGGCCGCGATCACGGCCCGGCCACGGGCCGACCGACGCCGCCACCGTCCACCCGGACCGGCACGCTCCCGTTCCTCGTCGTGCGCCCCTGCCGCCCCTGCTGGCTTTTCCGGCTCCTGCATCACGGGCTCACCCTCCTCGGCCACGACGGTGGCACCACTGCCACACCTCCCTGTGATTGTCCGAGATGTCCGGTAAAGGGTGGGTAACGGCAGCCTGTGAATCGGGGTGGGCGGCGTCGTCTGCGCGCTGGTGCGCTACGTGGTGGCCCGCGCCCGTGCCACCAGCAGGGCCACGTCGTCGTGGTTGTCGGAGTGGTGGAGTGCACTCAGCAGTCGGTCGCACAGCTCCTCCAGGGGGCGCGAGGGGTCGTCGAGGAGCGCCAGCAGCGCGTCCAGACGCTCGTCCAGGGAGTCCGTGCGGGTCTCGACCAGCCCGTCCGTGTACAGCACGAGCTGGTCGCCGGGCGCGAAGTCGACGTCCGTCGTGGCGAACGCCACCCCGCCGACGCCCAGCGGCACCCCGGTCGGCAGATCGAGCAGCTCCGGCGGGTGGCCGGGGCGGACGCGGGCCGGTGGCAGGTGCCCGGCGTTGGCGATCCGGCACCGCCCCAGCCGGGGGTCGTGGACGACGTACACGCAGGTGGCGATGGAGTGGTCCAGGCCCTGGGTGATCCGGTCGAGGTGCTCCAGCAGGACCGCCGGGTCCAGCTCGAGGGAGGCCAGGGTGGTCGTCGCGGTGCGCAGCCGGCCCATCGTGGCGGCGGCGTCGATACCGCTGCCCATCACGTCGCCGACGACGAGCGCCGTCTTGCCGTCCTCCAGCGGGATGACGTCGAACCAGTCGCCGCCCACCTCGGTGGTGGCGCCCGCCGGCTGATAGCGGGAGGCGACCTCCAGACCGCCGGTGACGGGCGGATGACTGGGCAGCATGCTGCGCTGGAGGGTGAGCGCGGTGGTGCGGGCGTTCTGGTACCAGCGGGCGTTGTCGATCTGCACGGCGGCGCGCGCCGCCAGCTCACGGGCGAGCAGCAGGTCGTCCTGGCTGAAGGGCAGCGGATGGTGGATCCGCTTCAGGTCGAGGGCGCCGAGCACCTCGCCGCGCGCGATGAGCGGCACGGCCAGATAGGAGTGCACGCCCGCCCGGGCCAGCAGCTCGGCCGACTCGGGTGAGCGGGCGATGCGCGCGAGATCCTCGGCCTTGACCTCCGCGACCATGATCGGCCGGCCGGTGCGCACGCACTCCGTGATGAGCCGCTGCGACCCGTAGCGGGCGACCTGGCCGGGCGGGTCGGACGCCTGGAGGGCCTCGGGCGCGTTGTACACCCGCACCGCCAGGGCGCGGATCACGGCGCCCTCGGCGGGCCCGAGGCTGGTGCGGTGGCCCGCGACCACCGCGTCGAGCAGATCCACCGCGGCCACGTCCGCCAGCACCGGCACCGCCACGTCGGCCAGTTCACGGGCGGTGCGTTCCAGGTCCAGGGTGGTGCCGATGCGGGCCGAGGCGTCCGCGATCAGCGCCAGCCGGCGGCGCGCCGCCTCGGTCTCGACGGCCGCCCGGTGCCGGTCGGTGACGTCGACCATCGAGATGGCCACGCCCAGCACGGTGCCCCGGGCGTCCTCCAGGCGGTACAGGGAGATCGACCAGGTGTGGTCCTCGTCCGGGTCGGCGGGGGTGCGGCCGACGGTGAACCGGTCCACGAGCGGCTCCCCGGTCCGCAGCACCTCGCGCGCCTCGGACTCCAGGACGTCCGCGTCCAGCTTGGGCAGCACCTCGCGGACCGTCCGCCCCAGGTGGTCCCCGGCCGGGACGCCGTTGATGCGCGCCAGCGCGGGGTTGACCGAGACGTACCGCAGGTCGGTGTCCAGGACGGCCAGACCGTTCGGGGACTGCGCGACCATCCGGGTGGACAGGGCCATGTCCCGCTCCAGCCCGCGCACCGTCGTCTGGTCGGTGGCGAGGCCGAGGGCGTACACGTTTCCGCGGTCGTCCGTGAGCCGCATGTTGCGGAACTCGACCAACCGGGTGGTGCCGTCCTTGCGCCGGATGGGGAACGCGCCGGCCCAGCTCCGGCCGGTGGCCATGACGTCCGCGAAGAGTTTCACGACCAGGTCGACATGCTGCTCGTGGACCATCACCCGGGCCGCGAACCGCCCCAGCGCCTCCTTGGCCGAGTAGCCGAACAACTCCTCGGCCTGGGGACTCCACAGCGCGATATGGCCCTCGGTGTCCAGCACCACCGAGGCCACGTTCAGCACGTCCAGCAGTCCGCTGGGGCCCGTCGGGCCACCACCGTCTTCCGCGGACGATCCGGGTGCGCTCATGCCACGTACCGCCTCCGCACGTCGATGCGGCACGCCGTCCCCTGTGCCGACTCCCCCTGTTCTACCGCGCTCAACCCTTTTCTCCCACGCCTCGGGGGCCCTTCCCCATCGTCCTCCAGTACGGCTTCGTGCGCCGTTCTCCTCAGGGTCCGCACCTGTCCACCGATTGGTCTGTACATGACTACGTCACCGGGCCAGACTGTCCGCCGAGCTCGCCCCCACCCCCCTCGACGAGGAGTCCCATGCCCCCGCGCCCTGCCCGCAGCAGCAGCCGTCGCAGCCGTAGCCGTAGCGGTAGTCCCTTGCGCTCCGCCCTCCTCGCGCTGGCCCTCGCGTCGGCCGCCGCCCTTTCCGCCGCGCCGCCCGCCGCTGCCGCCGACACCTGGACCGAGGTCGGCTCCGACCGCGCCGAGCCGCTGACCGAGAGCCAGGGCATGACCTCGGTCGAGGTCCCGGCCGGCAGCGGCAACCGCTACACCGGCATCGGCACCATCCCGCTCTCCGTGTCCACCCGGGGCTGGAACCACGTCGGCGACCCGGACGCCTCCTACGACGGCTACTACGTCGAGCCGTACCAGAGCGACTCGGGCACCTCGAAGATGTACCGCGTGCAGGCGCCGGGCGGGGGCTGGTCGGAGTACGTGCACGCGCTCGGCCCGGGCGAGGCCCTCAACAACTCGTGGGTGGCCATCACGCCGGACAGCCGGTGGATGCTGTCGGGCGAGTGGGGCACCATGACCCGCTTCCTCGTCTTCCCCACCCCCGGCGCCAACCCGAGCACCTCGCCCTCGGCGAACCTGCCGCAGGTGTCGACCGTCCGCCTCGACCACGCCGTACGCGACGTCCAGGGCTGCGACTTCACCGGCCCGACCACGCTGCTCTGCTCCTCCGACGACCCGGCCGGAACCCTCTTCGGCATCACCAAGCCCCTCCTGCAGATCGACCTGTCCGCCGCGCCGAACGGCACGGGCGACGTCACCGGCCATGTCACGGCCCTGCGCCAGGTGCCGCTGCGCAGCTCCTGCTCGGGCACCTTCGAGACCGAGGGCATCGACTACGACCGCCGCAACGGCACCCTGCGCGTGATCGTCGTCTCGCCCGGCTTCTGCGTGCTGACCGACAGCAAGACGTACCGCTTCACGCGGAGCTGAGTCCGGGGCCGGCGGCTTCCGCCGCTGGTTCCGTGCGGAAAGTGGTGCTTTTCTGGGGATGTGGCGCGGTTCGCGGGAACCCGTACGGCCGCGCCACCGCCACGAGAGGAGCGATCACGATGGACCGCGAGCGACCGCACGAGGAGTCCGTCTCCGTCGAGATCAGCGGATGCAGCAAGGAGGACGCCCGCATCGTGTTCGACACGCTGGGCGAGTGCTTCGCGTCGGACCGCGGCGCCGACGAAGCGCCGCAGCAACTGCACGAGACCCGCCCGATGGTGTGGCTCGGCACCTTCGAGGTCACCGAGACGCACGACTGCGCCCGCCCGGCCCGGCTCTCGTCCTCCGTCGAGGCCGACGCGCAGGGCGGCTACTGGGCGATCGAGCGCCTCCGTACGGCGCTGGACTCGGCGTTCGCGGTACGCGACCTCTCCTCCGCCTCCGGAGACCAGGAGCGGGAACTGCACGTCCTGCTCGAAAGCCGGTGATCAGGTGATCAGGTGATCAGGTGATCAGGTGAGCCGGTGACCTGCGGCACATGACCCCAGGCTCATTGTGCAACTAGTTGCATAAACCGGGTGCGGTCCTCTAGAACTGGAGGGACTACCGCCGCGCACGGAGGCCTTGCCATGAGCCGTTACCCGCACCTGCTGAGCCCGCTCGACCTGGGCTTCACCACGCTGCCCAACCGGGTCCTGATGGGCTCGATGCACGTCGGCCTGGAGGAGGCCGAGCGCGGCTTCGAGCGCATGGCCGCGTTCTACGCCGCCCGGGCGCGCGGGGGAGTGGGCCTCATCGTCACCGGCGGCATCGCCCCCAACGACGAGGGTCGGCCCTACGAGGGCGGCGCGAAGCTCACCACGGACGCGGAGGCCGAGCAGCACCGGGCGATCACCGACGCCGTGCACCGCGAGGGCGGCCGGATCGCGATGCAGATCCTGCACTTCGGCCGCTACGCCTACCACCGCGACCTGGTCGCCCCGAGCCCGCTCCAGGCCCCCATCAGCCCCTTCGCGCCCCGCGAGATGACCGACGCCGACGTCGAGCGCACGATCGACGACTACGCGCGCACCGCCCGCCTCGCCCGGCAGGCCGGTTACGACGGCGTCGAGATCATGGGCTCCGAGGGCTATCTCGTCAACGAGTTCATCGCCGCGCAGACCAACCACCGCACCGACCGCTGGGGCGGCTCGTACGAGAACCGGATGCGGTTCCCCGTCGAGATCGTGCGGCGGGTGCGCGAGGCGGTCGGCGAGGACTTCATCGTCGTCTACCGGCTGTCCATGCTGGACCTGGTGCCCGGCGGTTCGACGCTCGACGAGGTCGTCACCCTCGCCAAGGCCGTCGAGACGGCCGGCGCGACCATCATCAACACCGGCATCGGCTGGCACGAGGCCCGCATCCCCACCATCGCCACCTCCGTGCCGCGCGGCGCGTACACCTGGGTGACGAAGAAGCTGATGGGCGAGGTGTCGGTCCCCCTCGTGACCACCAACCGCATCAACACCCCCGAACTGGCGGAGGAGTTGCTCGCCGACGGCTGCGCGGACATGGTGTCGATGGCCCGCCCGATGCTGGCCGACCCCGAGTTCGTGGCGAAGGCCGCGGCCGGCACGCCCGAGGCCATCAACACCTGCATCGGCTGCAACCAGGCCTGTCTGGACCACACGTTCAGCGGGAAGATCACGTCCTGCCTGGTCAACCCGCGCGCCTGCCACGAGACCGAACTCGTCCTGTCCGCAACGCGGTTGAGCAAGCGCGTCGCGGTGGTGGGCGCGGGTCCGGCAGGCCTCGCCTGCGCGGTGAGCGCCGCCGAACGCGGCCACCAGGTCACGCTGTTCGACGCCGCGAGCGAGATCGGCGGACAGCTCAACGTCGCCCGAAAGGTGCCGGGCAAGCAGGAGTTCGACGAGACACTGCGCTACTTCCGCCACCAGCTCGCCGCGCACGGCGTGGACGTACGTCTCAACACCCCCGTGACCGCAGGGGACTTGACGGACGCGCAGTACGACGAGGTCGTCGTCGCCACCGGCGTCAGCCCCCGCACCCCCGACATCCCCGGCGTCGACCACCCGAGCGTCGTCGGCTACCTCGACGTCCTGCGCGACGGCGCGCCCGTCGGCGACCGGGTCGCGATCCTCGGCGCGGGCGGCATCGGCTTCGACGTCGCCGAGTTCCTCACCGACGGCGGCGACAAGGCGAGCGAGGACCCGGCGACCTACTTCCGCCAGTGGGGCGTCGACACGGACTACCGGGCCCCCGGCGGCCTCACCGCCCCCGAGCGCCCCGCCCCGCCCCGCACGGTCCACCTCCTCCAGCGCAAGACCGGCAAGGTCGGCGCGGGCCTCGGCAAGACCACCGGCTGGATCCACCGCACGGAACTCAAACACCGGGGCGTCACGATGGTCCCGGGCGTGCGCTACGACCGGATCGACGACGCCGGACTGCACGTCACCGTCGGCGAGCAGAGCACGGTCCTGGAGGTCGACACCATCGTGCTGTGCACCGGCCAGGACCCGCGCCGTGACCTGTACGAGGCGCTGATCGCCGCCGGCACGGCCGCGCACCTCATCGGCGGTGCCGACCTGGCCGCCGAGCTGGACGCCAAGCGCGCCATCCAGCAGGGCACGGAACTGGCGGCGGCGCTGTAGGCACCCGGGCCGCGCCGGCGCCGTCCCTAGGATTGACCGCATGTCACTCCCGCACGCGATCCTCACCGCCTTGCTCGAGAGGCCCTCGTCGGGGCTGGATCTGACCCGCCGGTTCGACAGGTCGATCGGCTACTTCTGGTCGGCGACGCACCAGCAGATCTACCGCGAGCTGGGAAGACTGGAGGCCGACGGCCACATCCGGGCGCTGCCCGCCGAGCAGCCGGCCCGCGGCCAGAAGAAGGCCTACGAGGTCCTGCCCGCGGGCCGCGCCGAACTCGCCCGGTGGACGGCGGCCGGCCAGGACCCCAAGCCGCACCGCGACGCCCTGCTGCTGCGGCTGCGCGCCGCGGCCGTCGTCGGCACCGCCGGTCTGGAAGCCGATCTGCGTCGCCATCTCGACCTGCACCGACGGCAGTTGACCGAGTACGAGGAGATCGAGAAGCGCGACTTCCCGCCCGGCGACACCCGCGCGCAGACCAGGCTGCGACACCTGGTCCTGCGCGCGGGCATCGAACTGGAGACCTTCTGGACCCAGTGGCTCACCGAGGCCCTGGAAGAGCTGCCCGCGGCGGCCGACCCGGCCGACCCCGGCTCCCAGCAGGGCGGGTCCCGGGAGGGCGGGTCCCGGTAGGGGTGAATTCCAGGGGTTCTAGAACCGGTGCGGCTTCGAGCGGCTGCGCAGGAACCACGCCGCCCCGATGACACCCGCCCCGACCAGCGCCCCGCCCACCCCCATGGTGACGGGGCCGTAGTCACGGGCCGTCCCGCCGAGGCCGCCCATGACACCGCGCGAGGGCGAGGCGGTCGCGGAGATCGTCGGGATGGACGGCGCCGAGACGATCACCGACTGGGTGCCGGCGGTCGCGCCGCTGGAGCACATGACGACGACGGTGTACGTGCCCGGCGAGACGCCCGACCAGGCGGCGGACTGGCTCGAGGCCGTCCCGGACAGGGCGACCTGACGCCCCTGGGAGAAGCTCCCCTGGCCGCTGCTGAGCAGCGCGGCCGTGCCCCAGCTCCCGTTGCTCTGGGTGCAGGCGCTGGTCACCACCGACGCCGTGGAGCCGGTCGTACTGACGGAGATGCCCGAAGCCCGGGCGGCGGCCGGCCCTGAGGCCAGGGTGAGAGGAAGCGTGGCTGCGGCTGCCACGGTCAGTCCTGAGCGGATGAGAAAACGGGAAGTGCGCATGGGATGTCCTCCGGCGGCGGCACGGTTGGCGGTACATCCCTTGCGCCGCCGAGATCGGATACGCCCGTGCTGCCTCAGGGGCAGCCAACGCGCCCCGGCCCCGTCCCGCACCCGGACCGCCTCCGGGCAGGTGACGGATTCCTCCGTACGGCCCAGGCAGGCGCGCACCCGCGCCCCCGTCCGCAGCTCTGTGACGGCCGTCGCCGGCTGGGTCCCGTCCAGGCTGTGGATCTGCATGCCGCCCTGCCGATGAGTTCACGCCGGACGCCCCTGTACCCCGCCCGCTGGCGGCCCGTCAAAAACCGGGCCGTGTACGCCGTGCACCGTACGGCCCCCTCGAAGTGGCCCCGTGCCGTGGTCGACACCAGATTGATCTGAGTGTCCGTCAATGTCCCACGAGAGGGTCCCGTATCGTGCGCGCCCAGTCGCTGACGCTGGCCGCGGCCGGCCTTGCCCTGCTGGCCCCGACCACCCCGCCCGCCGCCGCGCACCCGTCCCCGGGCGCTCCCGGGGCACCGGCGCTCCGCCAAGAAGGCTCGGTCCGGGCCGCCGATCTGATGTCGCGGGTCCGCGACTGCGCCCCCGTCTCGCGCGGCCGCTACCGCACCGACGACGACGCCCCCGCCACGATCCCGGTGTGCGGCACCGACGAGGCGGTGTTCTGGACGGCCGACATGGACATCGACTGCGACGGCCGCCCCAGCCCGCAGTGCAACAGCGGCACCGACCCGCTGTTCTCCGACGCCACGGCCTACCAGCAGTCCGACGGCCGCTATCTGAGCGCCGAGGCGCTGCCCTACATCGTCGTGCCGGGGGTGAGCGCCCTGTGGGACCACCGCGAGCACGGGGTGGGCGGGGGCTCGGTCGCGGCCGTCGTCTACCGGGACCGGGTGCAGTACGCGGTCGTCGGCGACACGGGACCGAGCGGCATCATCGGCGAGGCGTCGTACGCCACCGCCCAGGCCCTCGGCATCCGCCCCGACCCCCGTGGCGGCGGCACCCCGTCCGGTGTCACGTACATCGTCTTCAAGAACTCCCGGGCGACCCCCATCGAGAGCCACGCGTCGGCGGTGGAGGTGGGGGAGCGGTTGGCCCGCCAGTTCGTCGGGGCGTCGGCAACGAGCGACGGGACGGCCGCCGAGCCCGCCCAGCCCGCCGATTCCGCCGAGTCCGGCCGGGACGAGTGGTAGGGCTGAGAGGGGGAGTGGGCGGAAGCCTGTAGACGACGTAGGCGGGCCGTCAGACCGCCGACCAGCCGTCGTCGACCGGCAGGACCACGCCGTTGATGTTGCTCGCCGCGTCCGAGGCGAGGAACACGATCGCGGCGGCCTGCTCCTCGGCCTCGGCCAGGCGGCCGACGTTGACGAAGTGCGGGCCGAGCGTCGCCGGGCCGTGGGCGCCCTGCTCAGCCTCCACGACGATCGAGGTCTTCGTGGCGCCCGGCGCGATCGCGTTCGCGCGGATGCCCTTGCCGCGGTACATCACCGCGAGGGACTTGGTCAGCCCCACCACGCCGTGCTTCGACGCGGTGTAGGCGGCACCGGCCGCGCTGCCCCGCAGCCCGGCCTCGGAGGCCGTGTTGACGATCGCGCCCCGGCCCGCGGCCAGCATGTGCGGCAGCACCGCGCGGGTGAGCAGGAACGGGGCGGTGAGGTTGACCCGCACGACCCGCTCCCACTCCGCGTCGCTCACGTCCGCGAGCGCGGACATACGGTCCATGATCCCCGCGTTGTTCACCAGCACGTCGATCCCGCCGAACCGCTCCACCGCGGTCGCGGCCACCTCGTCCACGACCGTCTGCTCGCTGAGGTCGCCGGTGACGGCCACGGCCGTGCCGCCCGCCTGCTCTATCTCCTTGACGACGGCCTGCGCGCCCTCCGCGTTGAGGTCGGCCACCAGGACCCGGGCCCCCTCCGCGGCGAAGGCCAGGGCCGTGGCGCGCCCGATGCCCGAGCCCGCTCCGGTGACGACGACGCTGCGGCCTGCCAGTCCAGTGGCCATGAGGTGCTCCCAGTAACTTGTGCCGCCCTTGCCACAGCCACCCTACGACTTATTGTCTGCGAGTGACATAAAGTCGTAGGGAAGAATCTCGTGACCTCAGAGCTGGGACCGAGACGGGAGGACGACGGGATGACCGCATCCGGTGGACGCACGGGCCGACCGCCCCTGACGGACGAGCGCAAGGCGCAGATCCGGCTGGAGATCGCCCGCGCCGCGGTGGACCTGTTCGTGGGGCAGGGCGTCGCCGCGACCACCGGGGAGCAGATCGGCCAGGCGGTCGGGGTCTCCGCGCGGACGGTCTGGCGGTACTTCCCGAGCAAGGAGAGCTGTGTGCGCCCGCTGCTCACGGCGGGCATCGACACGATCGCCGCCCGCCTGCGGGAGTGGCGCCCGGGCCGCCCCCCGGGCGACGTCCTCGCCCGGCTGGACACCGACGAGCGCGTCATCGTCGGCCCCGACCCCGCCACCGTCGGGGCCCTGGTACGGCTCACCCGCACCGAACCGGGCCTGCGCGCGGTCTGGCTCCAGACCTACGACGAGGCCGAGCCGGTCTTCGCCCGCGCCCTCGCCGACCGGGCCGGCCGGCCGGTCGACGACCTCCGGCCGGCCATCCAGGCGGCTATGTTCAACGCGGCTTTGCGCGCCGCCGTCGAACACCACGCGTGGCACGCCGACGCCCCCACCATGAACCCGACGACGGCACGCGCCGACCTGGCGGAGGCCGTCCGCACGGCCTTCGAGGTGGCGTCGGAGGGACTTGTCTGAGGTGCCTGAGGTGCCTGAGATGTCGGAGGGTGAACGTGCCGTCCGGGCCCGGGGCGGTTACACCTTGCGGTAGTTGTACGCCTCCGTCGCCGCCGCCTCCACCGTGTCGAGGTCGGCGCCTGTCGACGCCGTGACTACGGCGGCCACCGCGCCCTCGACGAACGGGGCGTCCAACAGGCGGGCGGTATCGGGTAGTTCGTCGCCCTCTGCGAGCATCGCCTTGACCGTGAGGACGGCGCTGCCCAGGTCGGCGAGGACCGCGACCCCCGCGCCCCGGTCCACCGAGGCGGCAGCGGCGGCGATCAGTTCGGCGCTGGTGCCGAGCGCGCCTCCCTCCGTACCGCCGGCCGCGGCGACCGGCACGGCCGTGCCGCCGCCCACCAGCCCCCGCGCCAGTTCGGCCACGGCCGAGGCCACCGCCGCGCTGTGCGACACCAGGACGATGCCGACCAGTTTTTCGTCACTCACCGGTGCCTCGCTCCCCGTCCGCTTCGGCCAGGGCGGCGATGAGCAGCGCCGCCGACGTGGCGCCCGGGTCCTGGTGGCCGATGCTGCGCTCGCCGAGGTAGCTGGCCCGGCCCTTGCGGGCCTGCAACGGTGTCGTCGCCTCCGCGCCCTGCTCGGCGGCGGCCCGGGCGGCGCGGAAACCGTCGGGGAGGGCGTCGACCGCCGGCACCAGCGCGTCGATCATGGTCTTGTCGCCGGGCGCGGCACCACCGAGCTGCATCACGGCGGCCACGCCCACGCGCAGCGCCTCGGCGAAGCCCGCCGCGTCCACCTCGGCCGTGTCGCCGAGCGCCTTCCCCGTCCGGCGCAGCAGCGTGCCGTACAACGGACCCGCAGCCCCGCCCACCGTCGAGATCAGCCGGCTCCCCGCGAGGACCAGAACGGCGCCCGGGGTCGCGGGCGTCTCCTTCTCCAGTGCCACGGTCACCGCGGTGAAGCCGCGGCGGAGGTTGCTGCCGTGATCGGCGTCCCCGATGGGGGAGTCGAGGGCCGTGAGCCGGTCCGCCTCACGGTCGACGGACGCGGCGGTCGCCGTCATCCAACGGCGGAAGAAGTCGGCGTCGAGCACGGGGTCTCCTTGCATGGTCGTCACGTCGTCGCATGGTCCGTACGGTCGTCCGGACGGCTGCCCCCCCGGCTTCACACGCCCCAGCGCAGTGCGGCCGTCTTCACCGGCGCGTCCCACAGCCGTAGCAGTTCCTCGTCGATCTGGCACAGGGTCACCGACGCGCCGGCCATGTCGAGGGACGTCACGTAGTTGCCGACGAGCGTACGGGCGACGGGCACGCCCCGCTGGGCCAGCACGCGCTGCACCTCGGCGTTGAAGCCGTACAGCTCCAGCAGCGGTGTCGCGCCCATGCCGTTGACCAGGACGAGGACGGGGTTGCGGGGCGTCAGGTCCTCCAGGATCGCGTGGACCGCGAAGTCGGCGATCTCGCCGGACGTCATCATCGCCCGCCGCTCCCGGCCGGGCTCCCCGTGGATGCCGACGCCCAGTTCCAGCTCGCCGGGCGGCAGGTCGAAGGTCGGGCTGCCCTTGGCCGGAGTCGTGCACGCGCTGAGGGCCACGCCGAAGCTGCGCGCGTTCCCGTTCACCTGCCGGGCCAGCGCCTCGACCCGCTCCAGCGGCTGCCCCTCCTCGGCCGCGGCCCCGGCGATCTTCTCAACGAACAGCGTCGCGCCCGTGCCGCGCCGCCCGGCCGTGTAGAGACTGTCGGTGACGGCCACGTCGTCGTCGACCAGGACCCTCGCGACCCGGATGCCCTCGTCCTCGGCCAGCTCGGCGGCCATGTCGAAGTTGAGGACGTCGCCGGTGTAGTTCTTGACGACGAACAGCACACCCGCCCCGCTGTCCACGGCGGCCGCCGCCCGCACCATCTGATCCGGCACCGGCGACGTGAACACCTCACCGGGGCAGGCCGCGGAGAGCATCCCCGGCCCGACGAACCCACCGTGCAGCGGCTCGTGCCCCGAGCCGCCGCCGGACACCAGTGCCACCTTCCCGGCCACCGGGGCGTCCCGTCGCACGATCACCCGGTTCTCGACGTCGACGGTCAGCTCGGGATGGGCGGCCGCCATCCCGCGCAGCGCGTCCGCGACCACGGTCTCCGGAACGTTGATCAACATCCTCACGGATACCTCCAGGTGAGACGAGCACGTGAGACGAACAAGGGAGCCGAGCAGGTGAGTCCCAGATCTTTATTTTCGCAGTGCGGGGCGGGCTGGGCCAGACAGCGATCCGCAGTGGAGAGCGCGCTCCGGGGTGCCGTTCCCGCCGATCTCGAACAGCCCGGAAAAGGCCTCTTCGCGCGCCCCCTGGAGCGGCTCGGGTGCGACGCGCGCGCGTCCCGTCACTCGTACCGGTACTTCAGCGAGTCCGCCTCCGTCTGCTCGATGTCGGCGATCGTCAGCTCCGGCAGCCGCAGTTGGGCCAGCGTCACCTCGGCCGAGGTCGGCTGGGCGTCCGCCGGCAGCCACTGCTCCGGCTTCCACGCCGCGCTGCGCAGGAGCGCCTTGGGGCAGTGCGGGTAGACCTCCTCGATCCCCACCACCAGCGCACTGGCCGGCGGCTTGCCCACGGCGGTGAGCTGTGACAGCAGCTCCGGGCGGGTGGAGACGCAGGCCCGGCCGTTCACCCTGAGCGTCGTGGTGCGCCCCGGGATGACGAACAGCAGCCCGGCCCGTCCGGTCGCGATGACGTTCTGCAGGGTGTCCAGACGCTTGTTGCCGGTCGCGTCCGGTATCGCAACCGTCCGTGCGTCCAAGACGGCCACGAACCCGGCGGGGCCGCCGCGCGGGGAGACGTCGCAGTTGCCCTCGGCGTCCGCGCTGGCGACCAGGACCAGCGGCGAGCAGCCGATCAACCGCCTTGTCTGCTCGGTGAGTTCGGTCATCTGCTTGCGAATGGCCGCGTCGCCGGGGAGCGCGTAGGCGCGGCGCAGCGTCTCCTGGTCGGACACGGCGTCGAGGCGGAGCGAGTCGAAGGCGCTGTCGGCAAGAGGTGTCGTCATGTCTCCGACCCTAGGGGTCGACCTTAGAGGTCCGACCTTAGGGGAAGGGCGGGTCGTGCGGGTGGTCAATCATACGTGCGTGCATGTATGATGCCCTCATGCGTAAAACCGCCGAAGAAGCCGCACAGACCCGGGTCTCGCTGATGGAGGCAGCCCTCTTCGTCTTCGCCGAGCAGGGGCTGTCGTCGGCACGGCTGGCAGATGTCGCTCAGCGGGCCGGTCTGACACGTGGTGCGCTTTATTACCATTTCGCGGACAAGTCCACTCTGCATGCCGCCGTCATGGCCCACACCTGGTCGACCGTGACGGAACCGGTGTGGGGCATTCTGGCCTCCGACGCGCCGCATGACGAGCGCCTGGGCGCGTTTCTCACGACCTGGCTGCGTCGACTGCGGCACGACGCCCGGTTCCGCGCGCTGCTCACCCTGACCCTGGACGGTTCGCACGACGCGGCCGGCCTGCCCGAGGCGCGGGCCGCGAAGGCGTCCGGACTGGCCGACTGGCAGCGGGAGCTCGAAGCGTTCTTCGCCGGCCACGCGGCGGCGTCGGCGGCGGTGGCTTCGGCGGCCCTCCCGGCCGGCGCCGTCGGACCGCCGCGCGAGCCGGTCTCCCCGGTCAGCGCCGCCGCCAGCCTCCTTGCCTGGCTGTGCGGAACGGCCCTGCTGGCCGCCACCGACCCGGCCCTCCTCCCCCCGGACGACGCCGTCGGCGTCGCCCCTCTCGTCAGAGGACTCCTGTCATGACTGAACTCCGCTCGGGCACCCGTCCCGGGGCCGCCGTCGCGGTCACCGCACTGGCGCTCGGCGTCGACATGTTCCTGTACGGCAGCATCGTCCCGCTGCTGCCCACCCTGCCCGCCGTGGACGGTTCGCCGCTGATCGCCGGTCTGCTCTTCGCCGTCTACGCGTTCGCACTGCTGGCGGCCACCCCCTTCGTCGGGGTCTGGGTGGACCGGCGTGGCCCGCGCGCCCCGATGCTCGTCGGACTGTTAGGGCTCGCGGCGGCGACGGTGCTGTTCGCCTCGGCGGTGGACATCGACGGCACCGCCGGACTGACGCTGCTGTTCCTGGCGCGTGGCGCGCAGGGCATCGCGGCGGCCGCCTCCTGGACCTCCGGGCTGGCCCTGATCGCGGCCACCCACGAACCCGAGCGGCGCGGCCGCGTCATGGGGCTCGCGCTCTCGGCGGTCGGGGTGGGAGTGCTGCTCGGCCCCGCCGTCAGCGGCCTGCTCAGTGACGCCTGGGGTCCGCACGCGCCGTTCCTCGTCATCGCCGTGTTCGCCGCCGCCGACGCGGTGGCCCGTATCGTCCTCGTCAAGGAAACCCCCGCGCGCGAGGTGCGTACCCCCTACCGGGTGGTGCTGCGCGGCCCCCGGGTCGGACTGCTGATCGCGCTGACCGGGCTCGGCGCGGCGGCGATCGCCTTCCCCGAGCCGGTCCTGCCGCTGCATCTGAGCGACCTCGGGCTGGGCACGACCGGCATCGGCCTCGTCTTCGCCGCCGCCGCGCTGGGCGGCAGCCTGGCAGCGCCGGTTGCGGGACTGCTCACCGACCGGGTCGGGGCGACCCGGGTCGCGTCCTGCGGCGCGCTCGTCGCCGCCCTCGGCTTCTTCCTCACCGGACGCGACTCGACGGTGTGGTCGGTCACCGGGCTGATCGTGGTGGGCTTCGGCGCGCAACTCGTCCTCGCCCCCACGCTGGTCCTCATCGGAGTGCTCGCCGAACACACCAAACCCGCCGCCTACGGGGCGGCGTACGCCCTCTACAACCTCGCCTACACCGGCGGTCTCGCGGTCGCGCCGCTCGTGGCCGGTGCCACGGCGAAAGCGGCCGGTGTCCCCACGACGACGCTGGTCGCCTGCGGTCTGGCGGTCGCCGTAGCGGTCGTTCTCCTGGCGCGCCGGGATCAGCCAGCAGCCGACTCGACGGGTTCGACGGGTTCGACGGGCTCGACCGACTCGGCCAAGTCGCCGGAACCCGCCTGGCCGGGCTCCAGTACGGACGCGTAGTACCCCACGTTGTGGGCGAAGCGGCGGTGGACCGTGCGGAGCAGTTCGCGGTCCACCGCCAGACCCTGCTGCGGGCGCGAGATCATCACACAGCGCGGGCAGGGGGCCTCGATCCGCAGCGTCGCCTTCCCGAACCGCATGACCCGGCCCGTCCAGTCCTCGTCCGACTCGGCGGGGCCCTCCACCACGAGATTGGGACGCAGCCGACGGACGTCGACCGGCCTGCCGAGCGCGGCGTCGAGGGCGTCGAGGGTGCCGGTGGTGATCACATGCACCGGGTAGGCGTCGAAGTAGCCTCCCGGGATCGTCTGGAACTCCATCACGGCGGGCGGCAGTTGTGAGAGATCGGGGATCTCCTCCAGCTTGGCGACCCCGAACAGGCCGGTCAGATAGCCCTCCACGTCCTCGGGGTAGACCCGCGCGTAGTGCTCGCGCCGGTCCGCCGGAACCCGGGGCCACAGGGTGACCTCGGTGCCCAGGTACGCGCTCAGCGCGTCGTGCACGCCGGGATCGTCGGAGGTCGTCGGCGGCATCCCCGGCAGGCGCAGTTCGACCTGCGGGGCGGCCTTCCCCGGCACCGGCGGGTGTACGTACCGCACCGCGATGTCGAGCAGCGCGGGCAGCGAGCGCGCGTCGGTGACGCAGCCGCGTTTCTCGTCCCGGACCGCCCAGCACCGGTCCCCGGTGACGCCGTCGGCGCTCAGCTCACCGGTGTCGAGCCGTTCCCCCGCCATGCTCTTGACGGGGTAGCGCCAGATTTCCCGTATCGCATGGCTCATGTCCCGTGTCTCCTGAATCATCTGAATCATCTGAGTCGTCGCTCGCGTCGATGTACCGCTGTGCCACACGCCGTATGTCATGGCGTGTCACCCGCGTGAGCCGGTGCGGGTAACGGGCGCTCTCGCCCGGGTCGAGGCCCGCGAGCGCGTAGCCGCAGAGCCGCTCGGTGATGCCGCGGCTGCTGTGCGCCGCTCGGTGGTACTGGATGACCAGCCGTTCCCTGGCGGATTCGAGCAGCGCGTCGGGGAACTCCCCGCGTCCCAGGGCGGCGATGACGGCCCGTGTCCCGGCCGCCACCTCGTCGAGCGCGCCCGGCGCACACGTGGCGATCGTCAGGCCGTAGCCGCCGCTCGCGAACTCCCGGCTGAAGGCGGCCGACGAGTAGGTGAGGGCCCGCTCGCCGCGCAGCCGCCGGTCCAGCAGCCCGTCGCGCCCGCCGAGCACCGCCCATGCCAGATGCACGGCAGCCTTGTCCGGACTGCCGAGCGGAACGCCCGGGGTGCCACGGAGGTGATGGACCAGGTCGGCACCGGCGGGGACGGAGACCGTCACCGGGCGCGTGGCGGCGGGCGGTTCTGCGGCGGGGTGGTCTGTCGGCCGGTGCGCGTTGGGCAGGGCGGCGCGCGGTTGCCGTAGGCCCCCGCCGGGTTGCCGTAGGTCCGCGAGGTCCGCCGGGTCGGCAGGGTTCTCAGGGTTCGAGGGGGAGAAGGCCAGTACGGGTCGCGCCGCCGCCAGCAGCCCGTCGGACAGGGCCGCGCCGGGTTCCCGTAGGTCCGCGAGGTCTGCCAGGTCCGCAGGGTCCTCAGGGTTCCGAGGGGAGAAGGCGAGTACAGGTCGCGCAGCCGCCAGCAGCCTCTCGGACAGCCGCGTCACCTCGTCCGGTTTGAAGGCGGCGATGGACGCGGTGCGTTCGTCGTGGCCGATGCCGTATCGGTGCGCGGGGCCGAACAGGGTCCGTCGTACGCCGTCCGACCAGCGTTCGTCGGTCGTGAGCCGTGCCAGACACTCTGCCCGTACTCGCTCTAACTCCGGTTCCGGGCGTCCTGCCCCGGCGAACCACTCCGGCAGCGCGTGCAGGGTCCGGCGCTCGGAGTGCAGGCTCTCCACCGTGACTCCCGCGTAGTCCGCGGTGACCACCGGTTCGACACGGACCGCGGCCCCGGACCGCCGGGCGGCCCGGGCCACCTGCCGGGCCCAACAGGCCGCGAGGAGCGGCGCGGCGACGGCGGCCGGTCGGTCGCCGGTGAGGGGCACGGCCAGTGTGACGGCCGCCACGGCGGCGCTGTCGGCCCGCGGCTCGCCGTTCACGTTGTTTCCTGCGTCGGCACGGGCTGGCATGGGGACGCCGGTCCCGTCGGCCGTCGGGTGCCTCGCAGCGGCGCGGCCAGCGTGACGGCCGCCACCGCAGAGCCGTCGGCCCGCCGACCGCAGATCAGGATGCTTCCGGCGTCGGCACGGGCCGGCATGGGGGGCGGCAGCCCCGGCCGGTGTGTGTTCACGGGGCGTCTCCCACGTGGCGTAGCTCCTCGATGTGCCGTTCCCATGACGTCGTCACCGCTGCGACGTCGGCCGTGGTTACCGTCTCCGGTGGGGTTGCCGGGGCGGCCGTCGCCCGTATCGCGGTGGCCTCGGGGTCGTCGGTCGTGCGGAGTTCGGGGATCAGGGCCTCGGCGCGCAGCCAGGTTTCGCCGTCCGGGGCGAGCAGGTGGTCGCGGGTCCGGCGTAGCGCCCTGTGTACCGCGCGGGTGGCGGTCCCGGTGTCCGGTGCGGAGAGCATGGCCCAGACGCATGTCAGGCCCCGCAGCTCCTGTACCTGGATGTCGAGGCCGCCCGCCGCGCGGATGGCCCGCCGGGCGAGGTGCTGGCAGGTGCGCAGATGCGGATCGGGGTGCCCGGTGGTGAAGGCGAGACCGACCGTGCGGTGCGTCGGGTGTGGTGGCGGCGTGGGGAGTTCGAGGCATACGCCGGGTGTCGCAGGTCTCGCGCCGCAGGCGGCGGATCCGGGGGGTTGCCCGGGGGTACCGGTGCGGTCCTTGGGCCAGGCTTCGGCCGTGGCCGTCAGCACGTCCGTCGGCCGGTTTGCCACGATCACCGCCGTCGCGTGCGACGGCCGGTACCAGAGTGCGTGGAAGCGGCGCACGTCGTCCGCCGTGAGGGCGTCGAGCACCGGCCGGTCGCCGAGCGGGGAGTGGGCGTAGGAGGTGTCCGCCCACAGGGCGGTCAGCAGCGCTTCCTGG
Source organism: Streptomyces sp. yr375 (assembly GCF_900110755.1). GTDB lineage: Bacteria > Actinomycetota > Actinomycetes > Streptomycetales > Streptomycetaceae > Streptomyces. The sequence goes on along the minus strand of NZ_FOFF01000017.1, from coordinate 48,660 downwards.
AGACGCCAGCGGACGTCCGCCGTGCGCTGGGCGGTCTCCTGCCGGATCGCGGCCAGTTCGGCGTCGAGCACGGCGGACGGCACCCGCAGCTCGCCGAAGGCGGCGGCGAGGGTGCGTACGGCGGCCGGGGCGTCCGCGCGGCGGACCAGCACGCTGTACCCGGTGTGCTCGCGCCCCGTCCGGGCGTCGACCAGGGCACCGCTCCCCACCCGCCCACCGGCCAACAGGCAGCGCACGACCAGGTGTTCCACCACATGGGCCACCCCGTGTTCGCCCGGCCGCTCGTCGGCGCTGCCCACCCGCACGGTCAGCCGTACGGCCGCGAGCGCCCCGGGACGGTCCACGGCGATCAGCCGCACGGGAGTGCTCACGACCGCCATGCGGAAGCCTCGGCGGGGGTCAGCGTCACCAGGGTCTGCGCGAGCAGCCGGCCCTTCTCGTCGGTCGCGATGACCACCCAGTCGCCGGGCGCCAGCCGCGCGTTGTCGTCCAGCGGCATGTCGTGCCGGAGCTGCGGTTCCTCGGGGGTGCACAGCAGCTCTTCGGCGTGCACCAGACCGGCCGCCTCCCAGGCCACGTTCACCCGTTCCGGCGCGTCCAGACCGTCGAGGCCGACGCACCAGCGGGCCACCCGGCGCCCGGCGTCGTCGCGGACCACTTCCAGCGCGGCACGGCCCAGTCGCAGGGGCGAAACGTACTGCTCGGTGAACGCGTACGGCACATACCGGCCGCGCCGGTCGAAGACCACGGCGTGCGCGGCGATCAGCCGGTTCTCGGCGTCGTAGACGGACGCGTGGCAGTAGTCCCGCTCCTGGCCCTCGGCGAAGAGGACCAGCAGTTCCGAGGTGGCGGCGGGCTGTTCGGCGGACAGGGCGTGCATACGGATGCGGCACTCCTCCCGGTCCACGAAGAAGAACTTGTGCGTCACGACCGCGCCCGACCCGATACGCCCGGCGTCCACGGCGCTGGTGAACGTCAGTTTCACTCCGCCGTCGACCGCCTCCACGGCGATCGCACACTCCACCGGGCTGTCCTGCAAAGGTAGTTGACGGCTCGTCAGGTGACCGGCGAAGACGGCGGCGATGTCGGAGGTGTGCGCGAAGTCCTCGTTTCGTACGACGGACATCGCGGGGGTGGCGGTGAACGAGGCGGGCATCTGTGGCTCCTTCGCGGGCGGGGTGCTCACGGCAGCGGATGCGGATAGGGGTTGTCCGGCGCGGAGTCGTGGCCGAGCCCGGCCACGACCTCGCGCAGCCTGCGGCCACCGAGCAGCCGGCAGCCGTGGATGCCCGCCAGATGCTGGAGGCCGGGTACCAGGACGCGTACGACGTGCACGCCGAGCCGACGGGTGTCGGGGGTCGTCAGATCCACCGCGTACACGGAGTGGCCGGCCGAGCGCACCGCGCCGACCAGCGCGTCGAGCGGGTCGGCGGGGGCCGCCGTCTCGTCGTACGGGGGGCGCTGCGGGCGGGTGCAGGGGGTCGGCGCGGAGGGGTGGACGAGGTAGCCGGCCTCTTCGCGCAGGGCGGGGTACTTCGAGTAGAGGATGGCGTGCTTGTTGAAGTCGTCCACGTTGGAGAAGTCCGCCGCGACCTCCCAGTCCTCGTACTGCCGCAGCAGCCGGCGGACGTAGGTCAGCCCCTGCGCCGCCTCCAGGAACGCCTTCTCCACCGCCTTGACGGGGGAGGGGCGGCAGGCGCTGCCGAACGACATGACGCGGTCGGCGCCGCTGCCGTGCTCCATCACCGCGACCACGGCCGCGGGGGCCAGGTCGAGCGACAGGTCGTAGAACCGCACGCGCCAGGACGTCGCCCGTTCGATCAGGTACGACACCTGGGAGGACGCCGCGACGACCTCCTGCGCGACCGGGCGCGGGGGCAGGCGGTGCAGCCAGGAGATCGCCAGCGCGTCCCGCTCGATGATCTCGCAGAGCCCGCTGACCAGCGCCTGCCGGTACGAGGGCCCGGCGGCCAGACCGGTGGAGATGGAGGGCGCGACGGGGCTCTCCGCCTCGACCCGCCGGTAGTGCATGTAGACCTGCGAGGCCGGTACGAGTACGGCGGCACCGGTCGCCAGGTCGGTCGCGGGTGTCCAGCGGACCCGGGTGCCGTCCTCGAACGGGGCGAACGGGAACCCCGGTTCGGTGTACTGGCTCGCGGCGAAGAGACCGAACTCGCTTGGTGCGACGGCCGGTTCGGCCAGCTCGCGCCAGGCGGCCAGCCGGAGCCGCGACGGGTGGTAGAAACCGGCGGCGTAGCGCTCCAGCGACTCCCCGAGCGTCGCGTCGACGGCCTCGCCCTTGGAGAAGCCCGCGCCGCCGTTGCGGGTCACGCGCATCGGGGGCTTGATGAGCGAGAGGTCGGCCGAGGTGCTGCCGCTGAGGTAGACCGGAGGACCGCTCTCCGCGCGCCGCACACTGGCGGCGTGGACGATGCCGACGCGGTCGTCCTCGGCGTCCCGCAGGGTACCGGTCACCGGCCCGGAGGCCGTCTGCGCCGTCTCGTCGCCGCCCGGACCGCCGTGGCACGACGGGCAGTTGGGCACGACGGACAGATGCCGCTCGACGCGGCCGGGGCTGCTCGGATCGTGCCACAGGACGGCGTCGGAGGCACCGGCCGGATCGGTGCGCCAAGCGGCGAACCGACTGCCGACGGTCCCGGCGAGCCGCGCCGACGTCCACGGCGCCACCTCGTGCGCGTACGGCCGTCCCCCCGTGTCCGACAGATGCCGCATGTACGCGCGCCACGTCGCGCCGTGCACCGAGTTGGAGCTGACGCGGATGCGCAGACACTCGTAACAGGCGACGGTCCGCCCCGCCGCCCACAGCGGTCCGACGAACGTCACGTCGGCACTGGCCGCCCCGTACACCAGGTGCGGCTGTCCGGCGCGCACGCAGTGGTCCGCCGCGCCAGCCGTCCTGGGGTCGAAGAGGGAGGTGGTGGCGATGACGACCAGCGCGGGGCGCGGTCCCTCCGGCGGGGCGATGAGCGGCCCGGGGTCGCCGTCCTCGTCCGCCGTACGGGTGGCCGGGCCGGGCACGTCCGCCAGGACCGCGCCGAGCTGACGGGTCAGCGCGGGCGGGCCGAGGAGCAGGACGCCGCCGCCCGGGTCGCCGGGAACCGGCTTCGGCGGGGCCGGTTCGGCGGCGAGGCGCGCGGCGAGGCGGAGCAGACCGGTGCCCTTGATCCGGTGTACTTCCGAGGCGGTCTCGACGAAGCCGTTCTCGTCGTCGAGCGGGTGCAGCACGCGCGTCGCCTCGGTGGTCATGCCGTCTCCTCGGGCTGGGAACGGGGCCCGGAACGAGGGCCGAGCAGGGTGAGGTAGAGCACCGCGTCGTCGACTCCGTCCACGCCCACCAGGTCGTTGAAGTAGTCGTCGATGAAGGCGATCATCGGGTGCGCGACGAGGCCGAGCGCGGTGGCGGTGAGGACGACGCTCTGCGCGAGATGGCCGCAGTCGAGCAGGACGGTGCGGTAGCCGCGCTCCCGGTACTTCCACTGGTTGCGGCGGAACGCGCCGGTGTAGATCACCATCGCGGCGGCCTGGTCCGCCCGGTCCCGGTAGCCGGTCTGCGCGGTGACCTCGGCCCAGGTGCGGTCGGCGCGCACGAGTTGCAGGACCTGGCGGCCGGGCTGCAGGTAGTACAGCCCGGGTTCGATGCCGGTGACCCGGTTGACCAGCAGGAACAGGTCGCAGGAGTAGAGGCCGCCCGCCGACGGCGTCGCCCGCAGCGGCAGCCGCACGTCCCCGCCGGCGAGACCGCTGCCCGTGGTTCCGTAGGACAGGCCGAGCAAGTGGGCCAGTTGGTCGCGGCTCAGCGCGCCGCCGCCCATGGGCGCCCAGGAACGGCGGCGGCGTACGCACTGGTCCAGCGGTGCGAGGTCGGCCGGCCGGCCGTCGGTGCCGAGGTCGTAACTGCGGGCCGCGTCGCGGAAGTCCCGGTAGGCCTGGCCGATGAGCCGGCGGGCGGCGGGGGCCATGTCGTTGACGTCGACCGCGGGCAGGGTGCCGAAGCCGGTCCGCATCTTGGAGTTCTCGTGGAAGATCCGGCTCAGCCGCACATCGGCGGGCCGGTAGGTGAGGGAGAGCTGCCGCGGGGCCCGCAGTCCGGTCGGTACGACGACGACGGCGGGGGCGGGCGGCACCGGCCCGTCGGCGTCGGCCGCGTCGCCGGCGTCGACATCGGCCGGAGCGATGCGGCAGGCCACGACCGTGATGCCCGCGCCCGCCGGGCTGAGCGTCCGGACCCGGGCCCGCAGTCCGTGCCCGGCCAGCGCGGCGCGCAGCAGGGCCGCCTCCGTGCCGGGGGCGGGTCCCGCGGCGAGATCGGCGTGGGCGATCACGCCGGTCTCGACGATGTCGCCGAAGTCGGCGATGGTGCCGATGTCGTGCGGCGGCGGGGCGGTGTCCGTTTCCGGGCCTGCCAGGGTCGCGAGGGTCAGTCGGCGCAGCACGGCGTGCACGGCGCGCCGGACGCCCCGGCGCAGGTCGAGGTCGCAGACCTGCGCGTGCAGGGGGCGGCCCAGCCGGGGCAGGCGGAGTACGGCGCCGATGACGGGGACCGACGCGGACTCGCCCAGCAGGTAGCAGTCGATACGGCCACCGGTGCCCCGCAGCGCGGCTCGGGCGGGCTCGCAGTCCGCGATGCGTATGCCCTCGGTGCGTACGTCCTCGATGGTGCCCGGGTGGGGCCGGCGGCGCGCGAGCCCGGCGTAGATCGCCTGGGCGACGGCTTCGTCGTGGTCGGCGGCGGCCCCCGTGTCGGCGGACTCGCCCGCTCGGGCGAGCCTCGACCGGGCCGCCGAGGCGGCGAGTCGGAGGGCGGCCCCGGCCTCGTCGGCGGCCACGGCGACGTCGAGGACCGGGATGTCGGCGGCGGTGAGGTCGAGTCGTTCGGCCACGTGGCCGAGGGGCACGAGCGCGGCGGCGTGGGCCCGTACGTACAGCGGCAGGGGCAGCGCGCGGACGCCGTAGCCCTGGCCGGTCACCGCTGCCTCGGCCGGTGGGGTGAGGAGGTCTGTCATGGGTTCAGAACTCCAGCCATTCCTGGGCGGTCGGACCTGCGGAGGCGCAGGACGCGCAGTAGGGGTCGCGCCAGGCGCGCACGGAGGTCTGCTCGCAGGCGGCGGGGTCGAGCGTCACGACCCGGCCCCACGGGTGCTCGGCGCCCTGCGGCATGAACGCGCGCAGCGTGAGGTGCGCGGTGAGCCCGGCGGCCCATTCGAGGCAGCCGGACTGGAGCGTGGGCCAACTGTCGTGCGCGACACCGCTGTCCCGCGCCGCAGGCGTGGCCGTGGCCGTGGTCGCCGTGTCGTACGGGGCGCAGCAGTCCAGGCACGCGGATTCGCCGGGCATCGTCCAGGGGCCGATCCTGATCGTGCGCGGGGTGACCAGCAGCGGCAGGAAGGAGCGTCCCGCCGCGCAGAGTTCGCGGTTGGTCCGCCGCAGTACGGCCTCGTCCGCGAGGGAGACCACCACGTTCAGGGCGCTGTCCCCGGCGTCGCCGTCCCGCACCCGCAGCCCCTGTCGGCGCAGTGCCCCGCCCAACGCGTCGGCCATCCGGGGCGGACCGGTGACGCCGATGTCCCGCCGGACCGAGGCGAAGACGCCGTCGGGCGCGGCGGAGCGGCGGGCGATGAAGGAGTAGAGCCGCAACTCCCCCTCCGTACCGATCGGTTCCTTCGGATAGAGGAGCACGCCCATCGCGGCGAGTTTCTCCATGTAGGGCAGCAGCCGTTCGGCCTCGGGCGCGGACAACTGCTCGCGTACGGCGGCGGTACGCCGGAGTTTCGGGACCACGTCGGCCATCACGTACCGCAGCGCCTCGCCCTTTTCGCCTTTCGCTTCGACGACGAACTTCCGGGCGCCCACCAGTATTTCGAAGCGGGAATTCCCAAGCGTCTTCCATTCGACGTCGGTTGCTCCGACAACGACGTCTCTTGTCGCGTCCACATTGGTCATGTTTCCAACCTAACGACGATTCGACGCCGCTCCGATACCGATTTCCCGTAGTACGGAACTACGGTTTCCAGCAGGATCCGAAACCGGACAGCGCGGCTAGGGAACGTCCACCGCCTCACCGCGCAGGTATTGCACCAGCGCCGCGGTGCCGGCCGCCCGGGACGGCGGGTGGAACGCGAGACAGCGGGTGGCCGCACAGAGGTAGGCGACCTCCGGATCGTTGAGGTACGCGCCGCCGCCGAGCGCCTCGGCGGCCAGCGCCGCCACCGTGACGGCGGCGTCCTGGGCGGCGAAGCGCGCCGCCAGCGAGGGGCCGAGCAGGGCCGCCGGATCGGGTTCCGTCTCGGAGCGCGCGGCGACGCCCTCCAGCGCGTACGTCGCCGCTTCGAGGAGGACGGCCATCCGCGCGAGGTCGGCCGCGCCGACCCGGGGCGCGGCGGCGGCCCGTTCGACGAGCGCGGCCGCCATGCCGAGGTACGAGGCGGCGATCAGTACCTCGAACCACACCAGCGAGCGGCGCAGCGGCGCACTGGTGGTCCCGACCGGGCCGAGGTCGGTGACGAGCCGTTCGGGCACGAACACGTCGTGCAGGACGAGTTCGTCGCTCTCCGCTCCGGCGAGGATCTCGCTCTTCCAGAACGGCCGGCTGCTCAGCCCCTCCGACCCGGCGGTGACGACGGCGACCGCGCACCGTTCGCCCCCCGGCCCCTGGACTCGTACGGTGGCGAAGAGCAGGTCCATCGAGTGGCTGAGGCTGCACGGCTTCTTCGTACCGCTGACCAGGACGCCGCCGTCGGTCGGCCGCGCCGTCATGACCGGCGTGAGGATGCCGGCCCCGGGCCGCCCCTCGGCCGCTCCGGACGCCACGAGCATCGAGTTGCCGGCGATCGCCTCGGCGAGCAGCCATTCGAGGCCGGCGCCCAGGTGCTCCCAGCCGATCAGCGAGGCCACCGAGAAGTGGTGCATGGTGGTGGCGACGGCCAGCGACGGCGCCCGGCTGGCGATGGCCCGCTGGAGGCGCACGCCCTCCCGCAGCCCGGCGCCGAGGCCCTGGTGCTCGGCGGGCACGAACAGGGCGCCGGCCCCGCAGCGGCGGAACCAGTCGACGGCGGGGGACCCCGGACGCTCCAACTTGTCCAGCCCGACGGACGCCAACTGGGCGTCGAGACCCGGCAGTCGGCGCTCCAGCAGGTCCCGGTCGGCGGTGAGGAAACCGGCCGAACCTGCCCCGCCGCTCACGACCGCGCTCCGTCCTGGACGAGGAGCGCGTCCTCGTCCAGGACGATGCCGTCGACGAGCGCCCCCAGAATGACCGCGATGTAGTCGCGCAGCGTGTGTTCGGCGATCGGCTCGATGACGTCGGCCAGGGTGGGAATTCCCATGTCGAAGTCGCAGGAGAAGTGCACCCGGCAGTCCTCGCCCACGTCCTCCACCCGCCAGTGACCGACGAGCCGGTCGAGATCTCCGGCCAGGAGCGAGAAATCGACCCGGTGATTCTCCTTGTCGTAGCGGTCCTCCTCGGTCCATTTCAGAATTCCCCGGCGGAAGGTGACCTCCCAGGCGCAGCCGGTCCGTCCGCCGCCGAGATCGAGGATCTCCACACTGCGCACGGCGTCGGTCAGTTCCGGATAGCGGGCGAAGTCACAGACGACGGGATAGATTTCGTCGGCCTTGCGGCGGTGAACCGTGCCCGCCATGCGTACGTATCGCATTCACAACTCCTGGAGAGGGGAGGGCCTCACGTGCCGTGCCGGCGCGCGAGGGCCGCGGCGGAGCCTTCGACGGCCGCCGCCAGTTGACCGAGCTCCCGTTCACCGAAGAAGGCGGACGGGGTGAAGCGCACGGTCGCCAGCGCGTTGCCCGTCGGGCACACGACGACGCCGCGTTCCAGCAGTTCGAGGACGAACTCCCCGGCGTGCGACCGCCGGTGGAACTCCACGCCGAAGAGCGCGCCGCGCCCCCTGATCTCCTTGACCAGATGCCCGCAGCCGGTCAGCGCCGTGGTCAGCAGGGTCCGCAGCCGCCCCTCCAGCAGGGCCGCCCGGCCCGGTACGTCCTCGCGCAGCACGGCCTCGACGGTGTGCCGCACGGCGACGGCCGCCAGCGGGTTGCCGCCGTACGTCGAGGTGTGCAGCACGGGGTCGTGGTTGAGCGGGGCGAACGCCTCGGCGGTGGCGACGACCGCGCCGACCGGCATCACGCCGCCGCCGAGCGCCTTCCCGCAGAGCAGGATGTCCGGGACGACGTCCTCCGCCTCGACGGCCCACATCCGGCCGGTGCGGCCGAGGCCGGTCTGCACCTCGTCGACGATGAGCAGGGCGCCGGCGGCCCGGCAGGCGGCTTCGACCCGCCGCAGATAGCCGGGCGGCGGGATCCGCACCCCGCCCTCGCCCTGGACCGGTTCGACGATGACGCAGGAGTCGGCGGTGAGGCGGGCGGCGAGCGCGTCGGCGTCGCCGTACGGCACGAAGTCGACCGGCCCCGGCAGGGGTTCGCACGGGGCGCGGAAGGCGGCCTTGCCGGTGACGCCGAGCGCGCCGAGCGTCTTGCCGTGGAAGCCGCCCTCGGTGGACACCGTGTGCCGCTTGCCGTTCATCCGGGCCAGCTTGAGCGCCGTCTCGCAGGCCTCGGCACCCGAGTTGGTGAGATACACGTACTCCAGTCCGGGCGGGCAAACGGCGGCGAGCACGGCAGCGGCCCGCGCCAGCTCCTCGTGGTAGACCATGGGGCCGGTGAGCGCGAGCCGGTCGAGCTGGCGGGCGACCGCCGCCACCACCGGTCGGTGGCCGTGGCCCAGCAGGAAGACGCTGAACCCGCCGCAGTTGAGCAGCCGTTCGCCGTCCTGCGTCCAGACGTGGTCGCCCTCGGCGCGCGCGATGACGGGCGCCGCCATCAGCGTGGCCAGCCGGGCGAGCCCGGAGTTCACATGCCGCCCGTACAGGTCGAGGACCTCGTCGCGCCCGAGCCGCTCCTCGGTGCTCTGGTGCGTGATCACACGCGCACCCCCGGTCGCACGAGGCGCACCCGTTCGCCCCAGTACTCCAGCGCGGCGTCCAGCGCCTCACCGAGATCGGGCGGGGCGGGCAGTCCGGCTGCCGGGTCCGGCAGCGTCTCGTTCGTGGCCAGCGGCCCGACGATGTCGGTGAACAGCTCAAGACGCTTGCGCAGGTCGGCCGCCAGGCTGTCCCCGAAGGCGGGCAGGATCAGCCGATGCACCATCTCCGAGTCGACCAGCCGGGGCCGCGCCGCCACCGGCCGGCCGCGCCGCTCGGCGTACCGCAGGCAGTGGTCCACGAACCGCTCGATGGTCAGCGCCCGTCGACCGGCGGTGATCCAGTGTTCGCCGAGGGTCCCGCTGTCCAGCAGGGCCGTGACACAGGCCGCGACATGGTCACGGGGCAGGAAGTCGATGTACGAGCCGGGCGCGACGGGCACCAGCGGGGCGTCCCCGGTGACGAGGGCCTTCATCGCGGCGTAGATCCCCTGGAAACGGGGGGTGGCGCCGGTGCGGCTGTCGCCGGTGACGACCGTGACGCGCAGGATCGTCCACGGCACGCGCGCGGTCCGTACGAGGTCCTCGGCGGCCTGTTTGGACTCCCGGTAGACCCGCGACCGCCCGGTCTCGACGCTGCCCTCGCGCCGGCGCACGTACACCGTGCTCACCAGATGGAACGGGACGCCGGCGGACTCCGCGAGCCGCAGCGCGTGCGCGGTGCCGTCGGTGTTGACCTGCCGGATCTCGTCGGCGGGCCGGGTGAAGGAGGTGACCGCGGCGCTGTGGATCACGCCGCCGACCCACCCGGAGAGGCGGCCGCGGACGGCGGGCGCCAGACCGAGTCCGGGCACGGTGACATCGCCGGTCACGGTCTCGATGCCGGGGCCGGGGCGGCCACCGCCCTCCCGGACCAGGCCGATGACGCGCCCCGGCCCGAGGGCCGTGGCCAGACTCTGGCCGATGACACCGCCCGAGCCGGTCAGCAGATAGGGAGTGGACGGGGACGTAACTCTCATGAGGGCCTCACATCAGGATGGAGTAGCCGCCGTCGATGACGAGGTTCTGACCGGTGATCATCCGAGCCTCGTCGGAGAGCAGGAACGCGGCCACCGCGCCGACGTCCTGAGGGAGCGTCAGCCGTCCGGCGGGCGTCCTGGCACGGGCCGTCTCGAACAGCTCCGCGTGCCGCCCGAAGCTCCGCGCCGCGTCCGTGTCCACCAGCCCCGGGGTCACCGCGTTGACGCGGCAGCGCGGCGCCAGCTCGACGGCGAGATAGCGCACCAGCGACTCCTGGGCGGCCTTGGACGCGGCCAGCAGCCCGTAGGCGTGCGGCATCACCCGGTGCGCGCCCGGGCTGGACACCGCCAGGACGGCGCGCAACTCCGGCGCGCACTGCACGAGCCGCAGCAGCGAGCGGGCGTGGGTCTCGACGGTCCAGTCCCAGTGGCTGCGCCGGGTGTCGAGGAGGGACAGCTCGACGCCGGTGCCCGCGTTGGAGACCAGCAGGGTGGGCGGGCCGAGCTCGGCGGTGACCCAGTCGACGACCGCGGCGGGCACATCGCCCTGCGGGTCCCCGAAGAACGCCCGCCGGGCGCAGGCCCGGACGCCCAGCTCCCGCAGCTCCGCCACCTTCTTGTCGGCGCTGGCCCGGTCCCGCAGATAGGTGACGGCCACATCGGAGCCGAGCGCGGCGAGCCGGCGGGCGATGCCGCCGCCGATCCCCTTGGTGCCGCCGGTGACGAGGGCGACGGCGCCCGCGAAGGGGCGGTCCCCGCCGGGGCCGTACGTCAGGGGCGGGATGTCGGTTTCCTGTTCGGTGGCCATGTCCTTCTCGGTGTCCCTCTCGCTGTCCTTCTCGGTGTCCATCGGGCTCAGGCCTTCGCCAGCGCCAGGGAGCAGTTGATGCCCCCGAGGGCGAAGGAATTGCTGAGGGCCAGCTCCACGTCGGCCTTGCGTGCCGCGCCCGGTACGACGTCGATGGCGCAGTCGGGGTCGACGGTGCGGTAGTTGGCGGTGGGCGGCAGCACACCGCGGTGCAGCGCGAGGGCGGTGGCGGCGGCCTCGGCGGCGGCCGTGGCGCCCATGAGATGCCCGTGCGTCGACTTGGTGGACGACACCGGGGGCAGCGTCGACCCGATCAGCTCGCGCAGCGCGAACACCTCGGCGGCGTCGCCCCACGGGGTGCCCGCCGCATGCGCGTTCACATAGCCGACGTCGGCGGGCTCGCGCCCCGCCGCCCGCAGCGCGAGCCGCATGGCGTGCAGGGCCCCGCGGCCGTCGGGACGCGGGCGGGACAGGTTGTAGGCGTCGGCGGTGTGGCCGTGGCCGACCAGCTCCGCGTAGACGCGGGCGCCCCGGGCCCGGGCCCGGTCCCAGTCCTCCAGCACGAGCACCACACCCCCCTCGCTCATCACGAACCCGTCCCGCTCGGCGTCGAAGGGCCGACAGGCGCTCCTCGGGTCGCCGGGGCGCGTCGACAGGGCGCGCGCGGTGGCGAACGTGGCCAGCGACACGGGATTGAGCGGCGCGTCACAGCCGCCCGCGAGCGCGATGTCCGCCACGCCGTGCCGGATCAGCTCGGCACCGCGCGACAGGGCGTGCCCGGAGGCCGCGCAGCCGGTGGCGGGACACTCGACGGGGCCCATGAGGCCGTACTCCATGGAGATGAGCCCGGCGGCCACCGAGGGCATCATGGCCATGCTCGACGTCGGCGAGACGGCCCGCCAGCCGCGGTCCTCCAGCACCTCCGCCTCGGCCGAGACCCGCGCCATCCCCGCGTACGCGGTGGCGATGATCACCGCGCCCCGCTCGGGGTCCGCCCCGCTCAGCAGGTCCCCCGCGTCCTCGACGGCGAGCCGGGCGGCGGCGATGCCGAACTGGGCGAACCGCTCGGCCCGCCGGATCAGCCGGGCGTCGAGGTACTCCCCGGGGACGAAGTCGCCGACCTCACCGACCGCGTGCACCGGGAAGCCGTCCAGCGCGAAGCGGGTGAGCGGGCCGATGCCGGACCGCCCTTCCCACAACGACTCCTCGAACGCCTTCACCCCGATGCCGATCGGGGTGACCGGCCCGATGCCGGTGATCGCGACGCGCCGGATCACGCCGGATCCAGCAGGCTCGTGAACCGGTCGACGACCCCGTTGATGACGAGCATGTCCTGAAGGTCCCCGTCGGACACCGACAGGTCGTAGCGCTCCTCCAGGATGGCGACGGCGCTCATCAGGTCCACCGAGTCGAGACCGAGGTCGTCGAAGAGATGGGCGTCGGGGGTGATGCGGTCGGCGGGCACGGCGAACCGTTCGGTGAGCAGGTCCCGGACATCGGACTCGATCTTCTCCCGGGTGTCTTCCACGGACTTCTCCTCGCTGATGGGTGTCGGCTTCTCGGATCTGCGAGCGGAGTGCACATATGGCGTCGGACTGCGGGTTTCGGGTGTCCGCGCTGCCGGGGGAGCGGTCAACCGAAGCCGCCGTCGACGTCGACGGACTGCCCGGTCAGCCCCGGTGTCTCGACGCAGAACCGGACGGCGCCGGCCACGTCCTCGGCGCTCACCAGGGCGCCGGTCGCGGCCCGTTCGAGGAATCCGCTGCGGGACGCCGCGCCGATGTCCGCGACGAGCGGCGACTCCACGAGCCCGGGCGCCACCACATTGGCGGTGACGCCGTGCCGGCCGCTCTCCCGGGCGACCGACCGGGTCAGGGCGAGCAAGCCCGCTTTGGCGGCGCAGTAGTTGGCCTGGCCGGGGGTGCCGAACGCGGCGGCGGCCGAGCCGATGCTGACGATGCGCCCGTACCCCGCGGCGATCATCGACGGCAGGGCCTGGCGCACACACCGGAACGGCCCGGTCAGGTTGGCGGCCAGCACCTCGTCCCAGTCCCGGTCGGTCATCCGCAGCAGCGGCCGGTCCCGGAGCACGCCGGCCGCGTTGACCAGCACGGTCACCGGTCCCGCCAGCCCCGCGATCTGCCGGAACGCGGCGCGGACGGCGTCGGGGTCGGTCACGTCGAGCGGTACGGCCAGCGCGTCCGGCAGTTCGGCGGCCAGCCGCCGGGCGGCGGCACCGTCCCGGTGGAATCCCGCCGCGACACGGAACCCGGCCCCGGCGAGTTCCCTGGCCACCGCGGAGCCGATGGTCCCGCTCGCCCCGGTGACCAGCGCGACGCGCGCGTCATCCGCCATGGCCCGGCTCACCCCCCGAAGGCCGCGCCGCCACCGCCGGGTGCGGAGACGAGGAGCCGGGGCGGACCCGCCCGGCCTGGAAGGGCTGCGGTGTACGGGCCTCCGCGTCGCTGGAGACCAGCCGCAGCCCCGGGTTGTCCTGCGGGAGTACGGCCCGGACCAGGCCGAGCAGCCGGGCGGGCGAGCCGGGACCGAGTTCGGCGAAGTCGCGGTGTCCGCCGTCGGCCGCCGCGCGCACGGCGGCGGCGAAGTCCACCGTGTGCGTCATCCCGAGCACCAGCAGTTCCTTGACCCGGGCGGGATCGGTGGTGGCCTCCGCCGTGATGCACGAGTACAACGGGGCGTTCAGCGGCCGGAGTTCGGCCTCTTCGAGGGCGGCGCGCAGCTCGGCGGCGGCCGGGGCCATCAGCCGGGTGTGCGCGGCGTACGGCACCCGCAGCGGCCGTACCCGGAACGCGCCCCGGGCCCGGCACAGCCGGGTCGCCTCGTCGAGCGCGGCGCGCTCTCCCGCGAGGACGACCTGAGCGGGACTGTTGATGTTGGAGATCTCCACCAGCCCACCGCCCTCGGCGACTTCGGCACAGACCGCGCGCACGGCGGATTCGTCCAGACCGAGCACGGCGGCCATGGCGGTCCCCGTCGCGGGGCAGCGCAGCATGGCCGCGGCCCGCAGGGCCGTCAGCCGCAGCCCGGTGCCGAACTCCAGCGCGCCTACGGCCGTGAGCGCGGCGTACTCCCCGAAGCTGTGCCCGATGACGGCCGTCGGCGCCGGAGCGTGCCGCAGCAGTGCCGTCGCGGCGGCCACGCCGACGACGAACAGCGCGGGCTGGACGAGGTCGGGCCGCCGGTCGGGGTCCGGGTCGTTCAGGCACAGCGTGGCGAGGTCCGCGCCCAGCAGCGTGCCCGCCCTGCGCAGCAGGCGCGGAGCCGCGTCGAACCCGAGCGCCATCCCCGGGCGTTGCGCGCCCTGACCGGGAAACATCCAGACGGTCATGTCACGCCACCGCCCCGGTGAACCAGGTGTCCTTGAGCACGGGCCGTCCACCGACGCTCGCGCTGAGGGCGAGCGGACCGTCGTCGTCGCGGTGCACCGCGAACTCGATGTGGTCGCCCGGCCGCACGGGCCGGGCGAAGCGGGTACGGACCTCGCTCCAGCGGGTCTCGTCGCCGCCGTAGAGCCGGTCCGCCAGTCCGGCGGCGGCCAGTTGCAGCGTGGCCATGCCGTGCAGGACGACGCCGGGCAGCCCGGCGCGGCGCGCCGCGGAGCCGTCGGTGTGGATCGGGTTGTGGTCGCCGCTGGCCTGCGCGTAGCGGCCCGGAAGGTCGTCCGGCACCTGGACCTGCCAGGTGAGCAGGGGCCGACCGAGGGGTGGGCGGGCCGGCGGCGTAGCGAGTCGTCCCCGGCCGACGGCGGGGCCGGTGGTGAGCGTGGTGACCAGCTCGGCCACGTCGTGACCGGCGGCGTCGCGCAGGGCCACGCCCAGCACCAGGGCCCGCTGGAATCCGTAGTCGCCGACCGCCTCGACGACCGCGTGCGCGGTGAGCCGCTCCCCGGCTCCCGGGCGGCGACGCAGGAGCAGCACCTGCCCGGCGTGGCGCACCGCCGCCGGATCGGCCCGGATGTCCGGCTCGCGGAGCGCGGCCCGTACGGCTCGGGGCAGTGCGCGGCACAGGAAGAACGCCGGCACTGGCCGCGACTCCTCGTCCCGGTCCGGGCCCGGACGCGTGGCCGACCCCGTCAGCCGCCGGAAGCGCGCCACCTCCGAAGGGGCGATCACGAAGTCGTACGCCGGGCAGGCGGCGCGCGGTGCGGGGGATATCCGGGTCACTGTCACGATCCCTTTCCGTCTCCGCATTCCCACCGGCTCGGATAATTTTTCTGCGGGAATGGGAAGAAGACTATGGAATCGGTACGACCGTCAACCACCCGGAATTCCGTAGTTATTTTTCGGTGTTTTCCTCAGGGTGTCGTCCTGGCCGTCACGAGAGCCGGGACGACAGCCCCTCCGAGGTACTCCTCGCGAGCGACCTCGAGCGTATCCAGAAGCGTCTGCGCCTCGTCCTCTCCGTACACCACGGCGACATCCCCGAAAAAGATCCGCATCACCTTGATGCGATCGTTCAGCAGTCCGCACGCCCAGGCGGTGAGATCACGTATGCCGATTTCGGTGAAGCCCGCCTTCCGTAACTGCTCGACGCGTTCACCGATTTCGGCAAGGAAGAAGATCTCGGGAGGGTGCAGCCGGCGGAATTCCGGGGACACTCCGCGCCCGGGAGCGAGCAGACTGACCTCCTCCGTCATGACGAGCGGGGCGCCGGGGCGCAGCGTGCGGGCGGCTTCCGCGAACACCTGCGCCACGTCGGCGAAGTGCGGCAGCGAACCGGTGCAGACGACGGCGTCGAGGGCGCCGTCCCTGACCGGCACCGCCCGCGCGTCCGCCTGCACGGGCTGCGCGGTGGCCACGGCGCCGGGGGCCGTCCCTCCGGAGGGGCTGCCCTGGATGGTGCGGAAGAGCCGGACGTGGTCCCAGACGATGTCGAAGCCCAGCGCCCGCCCCACCTCGACACCGTGTTCCCCCAGGCCGCGCACCACATCGCGGAGTGCGCCGCCGAATCCGCAGCCGAACTCGGCGAGCACCGGCGGCCGGTCCGTGCCGAGCCCGCGCGCCAGTTCCGCGGCGACCAGCGCGCAGCCCTGCGCGCCGAAGTGGCCGAGCTGGTCGAAGCCCAGCGAACGGGCCCGCTCCCCGCCCCCCGCCACGTCCAGCGCCCCGGCCCAGGACCGGTCCCAGTCGTGCAGGGCGTGGAAGATACGGCGGTGGTAGTCGCCCTGCAACTCCCGCTGGTCCCCTGCCGTCACATCGCCCATACGCCGGCCGCCTCCTGCCCGTGGAACATCACCGAACATCACTGAATACCGCTGAATAACGCTGAAACGGAGGCGCGTCCATAAGTCGCCCTTCGGCGACTTATGGACGCGTGTCCACGCAGCGGTCTGATTACTCGAACTCGACTCCGGAGATGTCGAGCGAGGAGCTGGTCGTGGTGGTGGAACAACCCTCGTCCACGCCGATCTCCTCGAGGCTGGAGACCTGCTCGTCCACAATCTCGAACGCGATGTCTTCCATGATTTCGCCGCTTTCCATCGGGAATCTCTGACCTTGCGGCAACAGATTATGAAGAGCTGCCCTGCCGTGACATCCCGGATAGCCGTAGTATCTGAGCGGTATATGTGACTCCGCTAAGCGAGCCCGAGCGACGTGGCCCGCTCCACGACCTCCAGCCGGTTGCGCGCGCTGAACTTCGAGAGCAGGTGGCGCATGTGGTATTCGATCGTGTTCTCGCTGACGAACAGCGCCCCCGCGATCTCCCGGTTGCGCAGCCCGCGCCGCAGCAGGTCCAGGACGTCTCGTTCCCGGCGGGTGAGATGCGGCGTCGGCCCGGTCGCGCGCTCCCGGACCGTCTCGGAGAACACTCTGTCCACCACGTTCACCCCCAGGGTGTGCGCGGCTCGGATGGCGGCGACCGTGTGCCGCGGTTCGACGGACTCGTCGAGGTAGACCCGGCAGCCGCGGCGCATCCAGCGGTCGCAGCGCCGCCAGTCCTGCCGATGCCCGAGGATCGCCAGCCGGACGCTTTCGCGGACCGCGTTGGCGCCGGCGAAGAAACACTGGATGTCCCCGTCGTCGAGCTCCGCGCCGGCCAGGATCCAGTCCGCCTGCCGGGAGTGCACGACCGATATCAGGTCGTCGCGATCCAAACAGCGATGGGCGTCGACTCCCGAACACTCTTCGATTTTACTTATCGAGACGGCCGACCAGGCGCCGACGAGGATGATGGAGCAATACTCCTGCTCGGTTTCGGTCGACGTGTGCGTGAATTGCTCGAGGGATGAGCGAGACACAGAAACCTCTTCCCATGAATGGCAGTCGAGTGCACGGCGACGGGACATTGCCGATTTTCGAGTTCAACGAGGCTAGGAACGCGGCCGGTCTTCCTCTGTGAGACCGAAGCGTGCGTGGACCCGCTGGAGGGAGCGCGGCGCCCACCAGTTCAGGTGACCCATGACCACCATGAACGCCGGTACGAGGATCCCTCGGACGAGTACGGCGTCCACCAGCACCGCCAGGAACATGCCCAGCCCCAGCAGCTTCAGCACCGAGATGTCGGAACTGGCGAGCGCGAGCAGCACGCCACCGATCAGTACGGCGGCAGCCGTGATGATCGGCCCCGTGCGCCCCAACCCTTCGATGACCGCCCGGGTATTGTCCCCGTGAATTGTGTACTGCTCACGGATCCGGGACATCAGAAATACCTCGTAGTCCATGGACAAGCCGAAGGCGGCACAGAACATCAGCACCGGGACGGTGACGTCAAGATAGCCCGTCGTGGTGAATTCGCCCACCAGCCACTTGAGATGGCCGTCCTGGAAGATGTAGACCATGGCGCCGAATGTGGCCGTGAGGCTGAGGGTGTTGAAGACGATCGCCTTGGCCGGGACGAGCAGGCTGCCCGTGAAGAGATACAGCAGCACGAACATGAGCACCACGATGACGCCCAGCGCATAGGGCAGTCGGTCGGCGATCACGGTCTTGGTGTCGGCGAACAGTGCGGAGTCGCCGGCCACATGGACCGTGCCGGGCGCCGGAGACGCTCTGATCTGCCGGACGATCTCCTCACTGCGCGGCGAGAACGCGCTGTCGACGGGCACCACCAGAAGCCGGGTCACCGCACCCCGCACATACGCGGCGGCCGGCAAGTCCGCCGTGCCCACCCGTTTTCCGCCCGCGAACATGCCCGCCTCGGTGTCGACGTACTCGACGCCGTCGAGCCGCGAGATCTGACGGAAGTAGGCGGCCCGCCGGTCCTCAGGCGCGCCGCCCAGCACGACATGGACGGGATTGAGCGCACCCGACACGAAGTCCCGCCCGATCTCGCGCGCCGTGCTGTGCGCCTCGGCGCCGACGGGCAGCACCCGCTCGTCGGTGAGCCCGAACTTCGCCTGGGAGAAGGGCAGACCGAGACCGATGAGCAGCACGACCACGGGCACCGCGAACAGCAGCGGACGCCTGGACACCCGCTCCGCGACCCGCGCCCAGAACGGCTGCCCGGGCCCGCCCGGCTTGCTGCGCCCCAACCTGCGCAACAGCGGGGTGATGTCGCCCTTGTCCAGCCACCGGCCGAAGACCAGCAGCGCGGCGGGCAGGACGACGACGGCGGCGACGCCGGCCGTGAGGACGGCCGGGATGGCCGCGTACGCCAGCGAACGCAGGAAGTAGAGCGGAAAGATCAACAGGGAGCTCAGGCACAGGGCGACGGTGAGCGAGGAGAAGAAGACGGTGCGTCCGGCGGTGCGGATCGTGACGACGGCCGCCGCATGCGGGGCGAGGCCCTTCGCCGTCTCCTCGCGGAAGCGCATCAGCAACAGGAGGCTGTAGTCGACGGCGAGGCCCAGCCCGAGCGCGGTCGTCAGGTTCAGCGCGAAGATCGACACCGGGGCGAACTCGGTGACCAGCCGCAGGATGGCCAGGGTGAGCGCCACCCCGATCACGCCGATCAGGAACGGCAGCAGCGCCGCTATGACCGTACGGAACACGAGGAGCAGGACCAGCAGGATCAGCGGGGCCGCGACCAACTCGGCCTTGACCAGATCCGCGTCGCTCTGGTCCTGCAACTCGACGTTCGCCTCGGCTTCTCCGGTGACGCCGACGTCGAACGGCGGCTGGGAGCCGCGCAGTTCGGGCACGATGCGTTCGGTGGTGTGCTGTACCGCGATGTCGTCGCCGGTCAGCCGCACCGCCACGACGGCGGAGCGGGCGTCCTTGGCCCGCATCGAGGAGTCGCCGGTCGTCCAGTAGGACACGGCCGACTCGACGCCGGGCAGTCCGGCGACGCGTTGCGTGTACGCGGTTCCGGCGGCCGCGGTCTCGGGGCTGTCGACCGAGGTGCCGGACCTCAGTAACAGCAGCAGGTGGGGTTTGACCACCCCGAAGTCGTCGCGCAGCGTGTCCTGCGCGATCCGGAGGTCGGCGGTCGAGGCGGTGTAGCCGCCGTTGGAGAGGTGCTTCACGGCTCCGGAACCGTAGGCCGCCGCCAGCGCTGTGATCAGGAACGTCGCCACGAGTACGGACCGGCGCCACCGCAGGGTCAACGCGGCGAGCCGGTCCGGCCTGGACGGGCCGTGTTCCGTGAGCCTCCCCTCGGCAGCCTGGTGCTGCCCGGCACGTAACGGCTTTTCCTGCCTGGCCATGCCTACCCCCGCAAGTTTTGACTTCAAATTAATCATACAGGAGTGTATGTATGATCACTATGAGGTCGCGGGACCCGCGTGTCGCCTGGACGGACGGCACGAGTTGGGGCGGGGGCGGCCGGCGCTAGCGGCCTGTGCCGTTCGCGTCGGGCAGGCCGTGAGGTTCCGTGTGATCTGTGGGTTTCGCGGGGTCCGTGGGTTCCGTGGCGAAGAGCTCCGTGTGGAGGTGGGCGGCGATCGCGGCGGGGGAGGGGTGGTCGTGGACGAGTGCGGCGTGGAGCCGTAGTCCGGTGGCCGATTGCAGGCGTTTGCGGATTTCGAGCGCGCCGACGGAACTGATCCCCAGATCGGTGAGCTGCTGGGTGCCCTCGACGCTCTCCGGTCCGTGGTGCCCGAGGACTTGGGCGATGTGGGTGCGGACCAGGTCGGTGAGTTCCCTGGCGCGTTCGACCGGGGAGAGGGTGGCGAGGCGGGCGGGGAGATCCTGTCCTTGCGCGGCGGTGCGCGGGGTGTTGACGGTGGGGCGGGACGGGAGCCGGGGCGGTGGGGCGGGCGCATCGATCCGGGCGGTGGCGGGCAACTCCTCGGTGGGTGTGTGACGGAAGGTGAGCGAGGCGGCGGTCAGCACCGGCCGACCGGTGTCGTCCGTCGTGCGGAGTGTGAAGTTGCCCCTGTCGGCGGGCGAGAGGTGGACGCGCAGGGTGCGGGCACCGGTGGCGTGGAGCTCGATCCCCGTCCAATCGGCCCTCGTCCAGTCGATGTCCGCCCAATTGGCGGCTGCCCGGTGCGACTTCGCCCGGTCCACGTCGTCGTCGGCAGCAGCGAGGTGTGCGGTGTGCAGTGCGGTGTCCAGCAGCGCAGGGTGCAGCCCGTAGTGGTGGTGGTCGGGCGCGGTGCCGTCGGGCAGGGCGGCTTCGGCGTAGAGGTCCCGGCCCAGGCGCCAGGCCGCGCGCAACAGGGCACCGGGGGCGGGATGTTCGTAGAGGTCGTCCACCGGGATCGGTGTCGCGCCCGGCGGCGGCCAGGCACTCTGGTCGGGCAAGGGCCGGTCGGCGGCCGGGCCCGTTGACGGTGGCGGTGACTGCGGGTGGACAAGGGGCCGGGGTGTCAGCGTGCCGTCGGCGTGGCAGGTCCACGGGGACGTGCCGTTCGGCCGGGAGTGGATCTCGACGTGCCGCCGCCCCGCCTCCCGTGCCGGGCCGACGGTGATCTGTAGGGCTGTCGTGCCGTTCGGGGAGAGCCTGAGGGGCGTGTGGTGGGTGAGGTCTGCGACGGTGGCGCAGCCGACCTCGTCGCCCGCCCGCACCGCCAGTTCCACGAACACGCCGGGCGGCACGGTGTGCGTACCCGCGACGCGCGGGCCCAGCAGCCACGGGTGGGCGGCGGGTGCGAGGAGACCGGTGAGCAGCGCGCCGCCGGTGCCGGCCAGCGGCACGGCCGCGCCCAAGAGGGGGTGCCCGGTGGGGACTTGGCCCACCGACGCGACATCGCCGCTTGCCGGGGCCGTCAGCCAGTAGCGGCGCCGCTGGAAGGCGTACGTGGGCAGGTTTACCCGGCGGGCCCCGCTTCCCTCGAAGCGGGGCCCCCAGCCGACCGGGGCGCCGTTGACGAACGCCTCGGCCAGCGAGCGGGTGAACCGTGGCAGCCCGCCCTCGCCTCGGCGGAGGGACCCGACGGTCACCGGTGCGACGCCGACCGACTCGCCGGTCTCCTCGATGCCCATGGTGAGGACGGGGTGCGGGCTGCACTCGACGAAGACTCCGTGGCCCCGCCGCAGCAGTTCCCCGGTCGTCCTCTCGAAGAGGACGGTCTGCCGCAGGTTGGTGTACCAGTACGCGGCGTCCAGGGCGCGGGTGTCCAGCAGTTCACCGGTGACCGTCGAGTGGAAGGGAACCTCCGAGGCGCGCGGGGCGACCTCCGCGAGCTCCTTCAGCAGGCGCTCCCGGATCCGCTCCACGTGCGCCGAGTGCGAGGCGTAGTCCACGGGGAGGCGCTTGCAGCGGACGCCCTCGCCGCGCAGCTCCGCACCGAGCGCGTCCAGCGCGTCCGGGTCGCCGGACAGCACCACGGACGACGTGCCGTTCGCCGCCGCCAGCGACAGCCGGTCCGCCCAGGACGACAGCCGCCGCCTCGCCTGTTCCTCGGGCAGCGAGACGGCCAACAGGCCGCCGTCCCCGGCCAGTTCCTCCGCGATGGCCCGGCTGCGCAGCGCCACCACCCGCGCGCCGTCCACGAGCGCGAGCCCGCCCGCGACGCAGGCCGCGGCGATCTCGCCCTGCGAGTGCCCGATCACGGCGGCGGGCTCCACACCGTGCGAACGCCACAGGTGAGCCAGGGAGACCATCACCGCCCACAGCGCGGGCTGGACCACGTCGACCCGGTCCAACGACGGCGCGTCCGGCGCGTCCCGTACGACGTCGAGGAGACTCCAGTCCGTGAAGGGCGCCAGCGCGCGGGCGCACTCCTGCATCCGCCGGGCGAACTCGGAGGCCGAATCCAGCAGTTCGGCCGCCATGCCGGGCCACTGCGAGCCCTGCCCGGGGAACACGAAGACGACGCCCGGCGTGCCCGACGCCGAGCCCTCGACGGTCAGCCCCGAAGGGTCGCCCTCGGCCAGCGCCCGCAGACCGGACAGGAACTCCGCACGCCGCTCCGCCACGACGACGGCCCGGGTCTCCATGACCGTCCGCGAGGTGGCGAGAGAGTGGCCGACGTCCAGCGGCTCCAGCCCCGGACGCGCGGTGATGTGCGATACGAGAGCCGCGGCCTGGGCCCGCAGGGCGTCCCTGCTCCTGGCCGACAACACCCAGGGGACGACGGCCGGTTCGGTGGCGCTCGCGCGGTCCGGAGCGTCCTCGGCGGGCGCTTCCTCCACGATGACGTGCGCGTTGGTGCCGCTCATCCCGAAGGAGGACACCCCGGCCCGCCGCGGGTCACCGTTCGCGGGCCAGGGCACCGGCTCGGTGGCCAGCGCCACCCCGCCGCCGGACCAGTCGACATGCGGGGTCGGCTCGTCGACGTGCAGGGTCGCCGGTACGACGCCGTGGCGCAGCGCCAGAACCGCCTTGACGACGCCCGCGACGCCCGCCGCGGCCTGGGTGTGACCGATGTTCGACTTCAGCGAGCCCAGCAGCAGCGGACGGCCGGGCGGGCGGTGTTTCCCGTAGGCCGCGATCAGCGCCTGCGCCTCGATGGGGTCGCCGAGCGTGGTGCCGGTGCCGTGGGCCTCCACCATGTCGACCTGGTCGGCCGTCAGACCGGCGTCGAGCAGGGCCTCGGCGATGACCCGCCGCTGGGCCGGCCCGTTGGGCGCGGTCAGTCCGTTGCTGGCGCCGTCCTGGTTGACGGCCGAGCCGCGCAGCACCGCCAGCACGGGACGCCCGTGGCGCCGGGCGTCGGACAGCCGCTCCAGCATCAGCACGGCCGCGCCCTCGCCGAAGCCGGTGCCGTCGGCGGCGGCCGCGAACGCCTTGCACCGGCCGTCCACGGACAGCCCGCGCTGGGCACTGAACTCCACGAAGGTCTCCGGCGTGTGCATCACCGTCGCGCCGCCGGCCAGCGCCGCCGTGCACTCGCCCCGGCGCAGCGACCGCACGGCCCAGTGCAGGGCCACCAGCGACGACGAGCACGCGGTGTCCACGGTCACGGCGGGCCCCTGAAGACCGAACAGGTACGACAGCCGGCCCGACGCGACGCTGTTGGCGGTGCCGCTGCTGAGATAGCCCGACACCTCCTCGGGGACCCCGCCCAGCCGGCTGCCGTAGTCGCCGTAGGTGATCCCGAAGAAGACACCGGTCCGGCTGCCCCGCAGCGAGGCGGGGACGACGCCCGCCCGCTCGAACGCCTCCCAGGACGTCTCCAGCAGCAGCCGCTGCTGGGTGTCCATCGCGAGGGCCTCGCGCGGGCTGATCCCGAAGACCGACGGGTCGAAGTCCGCCGCGTCGTGCAGGAACCCGCCCTTGTGGGTGTAGCTCCTGCCCGGCGTCCCGGGCTCCGGCGCGTAGAGGTCGACGGGCCACTCCCGGTCCGTGGGGAAGTCCGAGATCGCGTCGCCGCCGTCCTCCAGCACCCGCCACAGGTCCTCGGGGCTGGCGATGCCGCCCGGGAGCCGGCATCCCATGCCGACGATCGCGATCGGCTCGGACTCCCGCTCCTCGATCTCCGTCAACCGCTGCCGGGCCTCGCGCAGTTCGGCCGCGGTCCGCTTGAGATAGGCGAGCAGCTTCTCTTCGTTGTCCATGGGGGTCACCTCGATGAGTCGGTCCGGCGGAGCGCACCGCGGAAGGCTGTCGTACGGGCGGCCCGGTCAGCCGGGGCCGTGCAGGTGCGGGGCGCGCAGCAGCGCCCAGCACGGGAGACCGAACAGGGCCATGACGATGAAGTACGGCCAGGGGCCGGCCGCGCCGAGAATCCCGCCGCCGACGACAGGGCCCAGGCAGAAGCCCGCGTACCGGAATTCCGCCAGACCGTAGTAGGCGCCCTTGCCGCCGTTCGGCGAGCGGTTGTGGATGATCATGTCCGGCAGCGGCAGCAGGATGACCTCGGCCAGGGTCCACGCGACGATGCCCGCGAACAGGAATCCGGTGCCGGACCGCAGCGCGCCGAAGAGCAGGAACGCCGCGGCGAACGCACCGCTGCCCAGCAGGACCATGGCCGACGCCGACAGCCGCTCGGCGAGCTGGGCCACGGGGACCTGCAAGGCGATGCCCAGCACCGCGTTCACGGCGAGCAGCGCCGAGTAGACGACGACGGCCGACTCCCCGCGCTCGGCCTTGATGACCAGCGGCAGTATCGAGTCCAACTGCTTGAGGACGAAGTACAGGACGACACCGGCGAGCACGACCCGCAGCAGCACCCGGTCGGCGAAGGCCTGCGACCAGGGGACCGGCTCCGCCTCCTCGGCGCTGCTCCGCGCCTCGATGAGCCGCAGCCGCGGCGCGTGCCTCCGCAGGAGGACCAGATAGACCAGGAGGACGATCCCCGGCGGCACGAAGATCATCCAGTCGGCCACGGCGTAGGCCGCCGCCCCGACCGCCGGGCCGACGATCGCCCCGACGCACCAGGTGAGATAGCGCAACCGGAACACCGATCCGTCCGAGTCCCGCGTCGCCTGCGACAGGATCTTCTTCGTCGACGGCTCGGTCAGCAGCCGGGCCACCCCCAGCGCCACGACCAGCGCGATGACGAGAGGCAGTTCACGGGTCACCGCGAGCAGGGCGTAGACGATGACATGGACGACCAGGCCCGCCTGGACGAGGCTGGTCGCGCCCACCCGGTCGCCCAGCACGCCGCCCGCGAGACCGCCGAACGCCGGCACGAGCGAGGCGCTCCCGACGACGACCCCGATCGCCACCGTGCTCATCGTCGAGATACCGGACAGGTACAGGGTGAGGAACGGCATCGTGGAGAAGAGCGCGAGGCTGTCAAGCAGGCTCCCGGCGAACAGCAGCCGCGTGGTCTCATCGCCGGACCACGGCCGTCGGCCACTGCTCCCGCCCGCGCCCCCACCTGCACCAGCGACGATGGACACGGACGCAGGTTCGCTGCCCGGGTCCGTCATCCGTCCCCCTCCGCGCCCAGGGATCCCAACTCGCCGTCGAGCAGGTCGAAGAGCTCCTCGGCGGAGGCCGCGCTCAGCTCGTCGGCGGGGCCGCCTTGCGCGCCCCACTTCTCGGCGAGGGCGCGGAGCCGTTCCGAGGCCGGGGCGGGCAGGGTTCCGGCCGCGGCGGTGGCCTCCAACACGGCTTCCAGTCGGCCCAGTTGGTCTTCCAGCAGGGCCGAGGCGCTCGCTTCGAGGTCCGCCGCGAGCTCCTCGAGGAGGTGGCCGACGATGGCCCCGGCGGAGGGGTGGTCGTAGACGAGGGTGGACGACAGGTGCGCGCCGACGGCCGACTGCAACTGGTTGCGGAGTTCGACGGCGGCGAGGGAGTTGAAGCCGAGGTCGGTGAGGGGCGCGTCCGGGTCGACGGCCTCCGGGCCGCTGTGGCCGAGAGAGGCGGCGATGTGTCCCCGTACGAGCGTGGAGAGTTCGCGCTCCCGCCGCGCCGGCGACAGGACCGCGAGCCGTTCCACGAGGGTCTCCTCGGTCTCTTCGGGCTTCTCGGGCTCCGGGGGTGCCTGCGCGGCGGTGTCCTGGAGGGGCGCGCGGATGGCGGCCTGGGCGGGGGCCGTCAGCCAGAAGCGGCGGTGCTGGAAGGCGTAGGTCGGCAGTCGCACCTGGCGTGCGCCCCGGCCGTCGAGCAGCGCCGCCGCGTCCAAAGCCGCGCCCCGGACGAACGCAGTGGCCAGCGCGGTGAGCAACTGCTGTGCGTCCTCCCGGTCGTGACGCAGGGCGGGGACCAGCACGGGAGCCTGGTCGGTGGGGCCGTCGGAGGACAGGCAGTGCTGGGCCATCGCGGTGAGGACGGCGTCCGGTCCGAGTTCGAGGTAGGTCGTGACGTGCTGGGACTCCAAGTGGCGGACGCCGTCGTGGAAACGGACCGCCTCGCGGACATGGCGGACCCAGTACTCCGGCGTGCAGATCAGGTCGGGGTCGGCGTTCGCGCCGGTCAGGTTGGACACCACGGGCGTCTTCGGCCGCCGGTAGGTCAGCGTCTCGGCGACGCGGGCGAAGTCGGCCAGCACGGGGTCCATCAACGGCGAGTGGAAGGCGTGCGACACGCGCAGCCGCTTCGTCTTGTACCCCTCGGCCGCCAGCCGCCGGGCGACCTCCAGTACGGCCGACTCCTCGCCCGAGACGACGGTGGCCGCGGGACCGTTGACCGCGGCGATGTCCGCCAGGTCCCGTACGTCCGCCAGCAGCGGGCGCACCTCGGCCTCGGACGCCCGCACCGACACCATGGCGCCCCCCGGCGGCAGCTCCTGCATCAGCCGGCCACGGGCGGCGACCAGCGCGCAGGCGTCCGCGAGGTCCAGGACGCCGGCCGCGTGCGCGGCCGTGATCTCCCCGATGGAGTGGCCCGCGACGAAGTGCGGGGCGCAGCCCGCCGATTCGAGCAGCCGGAACAGCGCCGTCCCGAGGGCGAACAGCGCCGCCTGGGTGTAACCGGTCTGGTCGAGCAGCTCCGCGTGCGCGGTGCCGGCGTCGGCGAAGAGCACCTCGCGCAGCGGCACGTCCAGGTGCGGGTCGAGCTGGTCGCAGACCCGGTCGAGGGCCTCGGTGAACGCGGGGAAGACCCCGTACAGCCCCCGCCCCATGCCGGGCCGCTGGCTGCCCTGCCCGGAGAACAGCACCGCGAGCCGCCCGCCGGGCGCACCGGGGCCGCGTACGACGGACGGCGTCGGCCGCCCGTCCGCCAGCGCCCGCAGCCCCGCCAGCACGCCGTCCCGGTCCGCCGCCACCACCACCGCCCGGGAGTCCAGGACCGTCCGGGTCCGCGCCGCCGACCAGGCCACGTCCACCGGACGCGGGCCCGGCTCGGCGCTCAGGTACGGGATCAGCCGCTCGGCCTGCGCCCGGAGCGCGGCCTCGCCCTTCGCGGACAGGATCAGCGGTACGGGTCCGCCCGAGACGTCGTCAGGCAAGGGTTGGGGCCCGGGATCGTCCTCGGTGTCCTCGGTGGCGGGCGGTGCTTGGAGGACGAGGTGGGCGTTGGTGCCGCTGATGCCGAAGGAGGAGACACCGGCCCGCCTGGGGTGGGCGTTCACCGGCCAGGGCACCGGCGCGGTCAACAGCCGTACCGTGCCCGCGGACCAGTCGACGTGCGGGGACGGTTCGTCGACGTGCAGCGTCTCGGGCAGCACCCCGTGGCGCATCGCCAGGACCGTCTTGATGACGCCGGCGACACCCGCGGCGGCCTGGGTGTGGCCGATGTTCGACTTCAGCGACCCCAGCAACAGCGGGCGGTCCGGCCGCCGCCCCTCGCCGTAGACGGCGATCAGGGCCTGCGCCTCGATGGGATCGCCGAGCACCGTGCCGGTGCCGTGCCCCTCCACCGCGTCCACCTGGTCCGCCAGGACCCCGGCGTCGGCAAGCGCCGCACGGATCACCCGCTGTTGCGCGGGGCCGCTGGGGGCGGTCATGCCGTTGCTGGCGCCGTCCTGGTTGACCGCGCTGCCCCGGATCACGGCCAGCACCGGGTGCCCGTTGCGCCGGGCGTCCGACAGGCGCTCCACCAGCAGCAGGCCCACCCCCTCGGCGAACCCGGTGCCGTCCGCCGCGCTCGCGAAGGCCCGGCAGCGGCCGTCCGCCGACAGACCGCGCTGCCGGGTGAACTCGACCATGGTGTCGGGGGTGGACAGCACGGTCGCCCCGCCGGCCAGCGCCAGCGCGCAGTCCCCGGCCCGCAGCGCCCGCACCGCCAGATGCAGGGCCACCAGGGAGGAGGAGCAGGCCGTGTCGACCGTCACGGCGGGCCCCTCCAGGCCCAGGGTGTAGGCGATGCGCCCGGAGGCGACACTGCCGCTGCCCTGACTGTCCGGGTAGTCGTGGTACATCAACCCCACGAACACCCCGGTCCGGCTGCCGCGCAGGGAGTGCGGGGCGATGCCCGCGTGCTCCAGGGTCTCCCAGGACGCCTCCAGCAGCAGCCGCTGCTGCGGGTCCGTCTCCGCCGCCTCGCGCGGTGAGATCCCGAAGAACTCGGGGTCGAAGTCGCCCGCGTCATGCACGAACCCGCCCTCGCGGCTGCGGCTGGAACCGGGGCGCAGGCCCTCCGGGTCGTGCAGCGCCGCCACGTCCCAGCCCCGGTCGGCGGGGAACTCGCCGATGCCGTCCCGGCCTTCGGACACCAGCCGCCACAGCTCGTCGGGGCTGCCGACCCCGCCCGGGTACCGGCACGCCATGCCGACGATCGCCACCGGTTCGTGCGCCGCCGCCGCGAGTTCACGGTTGTGCTCGCGCAGCCGCTCGGTCTCCTTGAGCGACGTACGCAGCGCCTCGACGAGCCTCTGCTCCGAACTGCTCATGATCCTGCGACCTTTCGTGTCGTACCGGTGTGGGTGTCGGCGTCGGTGGATCCGGCGAGGGCCAGGGTGATCAGGCTCTCGGCGTCCATCGCCTCGATGGAGTCGGCGGGGTGACGCACACCCCCGCCGGTCGGCCCGGTCGGCCCGCCCTGCGCGTCGGCGAGGGCGAGCAGGCGGTCCAGCAGTCCCGCGTCGCGCAGCCGCTGCGTCGGCAGGTCCCGCAGGAGTCGGCGGACCGTCTCCTCGGTGGGCTGCCCGGAGCCGTCGGGGCTCTCGCCGGCCGGGGCCAGCAGGGTTCCCAGGTGGGCGGCGAGGGCCTGCACGTTCGGGTGGTCGAAGACGAGCGAGGCCGAAAGGCGCAGCCCGGTGAGGGAGTTGAGCCGGTTGCGGAACTCCACGGCGGTCAGCGAGTCGAACCCCAGCTCCCGGAAGGCCCGTTCGGGCTCGACGGCGTCCGGCCCGGCATGCCCCAGCACGGTCGCCGTCTGCGCCCTGACCAACTCCAGCAGTACGGCGGGACGTTCGTCACCGGGCAGCGCGGCCAGCCGCTCCCGCCAGGTCGCCGCCGTCCCGTCCGCCGCCTCCCGTGCCGCACGACGCCGGCCGCCCCCGGCCCCCGTCAGGGCCCGGTAGACGGGCGGCACCCCGGCCGGGTCGGCGGCGATCGCCCGCAGGTCGACGCGCATCGGCAGGAGTACGGGGTCGCCGACGCCCCGGGTCGCGGCGTCGAAGAGGGCCAACCCCTCCTCGGCGGCGAGGCCCACCGTGCCCGCCCGCGCCAGCCGCGCCAGATCGGCTTCGCCGAGCCCACCGGCCATGCCGCCGCCCGTCTCGCCGGTGCGCGCCCACAGGCCCCACGCCAGAGCGGTGCCGGGCAGACCGTGGGCCCGCCGGTGCCGCGCCAGGGCGTCCAGGAAGGCGTTGGCGGCCCCGTAGTTGCCCTGGCCCGGCGAGCCCAGCTCACCGGCCGCCGAGGAGAACAGCACGAACGCGGCGAGACCGAGGTCCCGGGTCAGCTCGTGCAGGTGCAGCGCGGCGTCGACCTTGGGCCGCAGCACCGCGTCCACCCGCTCGGGCGTCAACGACCCGATCAGCCCGTCGTCCAGCAG
This sequence comes from Streptomyces sp. yr375, assembly GCF_900110755.1. Classification (GTDB taxonomy): domain Bacteria; phylum Actinomycetota; class Actinomycetes; order Streptomycetales; family Streptomycetaceae; genus Streptomyces. The sequence goes on along the minus strand of NZ_FOFF01000017.1, from coordinate 19,259 downwards.
CCCGGCGGTGTGCACCACCCCGGTCAGCGGACGGTCGGCGGGCACCGCCTTCAACAGCCGCTCCAGCGCGCCCCGGTCCGCGACGTCGCACGCGGCGACGGTGACCCGGGCCCCGGCCGCCGAGAGTTCCGCGCGCAGCCTCTTCGCGCCCTTGGCCGCCATGCCCTGACGACTCGTCAACAACAGCTCCCGTACGCCGTGTTCGGCCACCAGATGCCGGGCCACCAGACTGCCCAGTGCTCCCGTGCCGCCGGTCACGAGCACGGTCCCGCCGGTCGGCCACACCGAAGAAGTGACCGGGGTGACCGGGTCGGGATGTGCCCGCGCGAGTCGGGGAGCTTGCAACACCCCGTCCCGTACGGCGAGTTCGGGCTCGCCGGAGTCGAGCGCCGCGCGGACGGCGGGCACCGGCAGGCCGTCCTCGGCCGCGTCGGGGTCCAGGTCGAGCAGGGTGATCCGGCCGGGGTGCTCGGCCTGCGCCGCCCGGACGAGGCCCAGGACGGCGGCCCCGGCGAGATCGGGCGCGTCCTCCCCGGCGACCGACCGGGCACCCCGGGTCACCACCACCAGACGCCCGGCGGCGAAGCGTTCCTCGGCCAGCCAGGCCCGCAGCGCGCCCAGCGCCCACCGGGTCGCCTCGTGCACGGCCTCGGCACCCGCGCCGCCCCCGCAGCACAGCAGGACGGTCTGCGCGTCGGCCACGCCCCGCAGATCGGGGCAGGACGTCACGGTCACCGCCGCGGACTCGGCCCCGGGGACCGTCGACTCGCCGCCGGAGAAGACGGCCCAGGAGCCCTCGGACACCGCACCGGCAGACGCCTCGGCGGTGGGAGACAGGGCTGCTCCCATGGCCGTCCAGTCCACCCGGAACAGGGAGTCACGGTGCACGGCCCGCGTGGGGACCATCCCACCCGTGACCGGCCGTACGACCAGCGAGCCGACCGAGGCCACCGGCTCCCCGGCCGCGTCGGCGATCTGCAACGACAGCGCTCCACCGGGCTGTTCGGTAAGCCGTACCCGAAGCCGCGAGGCACCGGCGGCGTACAGCCGCACACCCGACCAGGAGAACGGCAGCGTCACCTCGTCCTCGCCGCCGTCCTGTTCGCCGGTGAGACCGGCCGCGTGCAGGGCGGAGTCCAGCAGCGCGGGATGGATCGCGAACTCCCGTCCACCGTCCACCACTTCGGCCTGCTCCAGCTCCACTTCGGCGAACACCTCGCCGTCGCGCCGCCAGGCCCTGCGCAGCCCCTGGAACAACGGCCCGTACTCCAGACCGCCCGCCGCCAGACGCGCGTACCGCCCGTCCAGCTCGACCGGTTCGGCGCCGGCGGGCGGCCACTGGGCCAGCGAGAACGCCTCGGGGCGGTCGTCGTAGGCCAACACGCCCTCGGCGAGCCGGGTCCACGGCAGGTCGTCCGAGGCGTCCTCGGCGCGCGCGTGGACCGTGAAGCGGCGCGTCCCGGACTCCGTCTCGGCGTCGACCAGGAGTTGGAGCTGCACCACCGTGTCCGCCGGGAGCGACAGCGGTGCCAGCAGGGTGAGTTCCTCCACCGTGGGGCAGCCCAGCCGCTCCCCGGCATGCAACGCCAGCTCCACGAACCCGGCCCCTGGGAAGAGGACCACGCCCGCCACCGCGTGCTGGGTCAGCCACGGTTGGGTACGCGGCGCGAGACGCCCGGTGAAGAGATGCTGCTCCGACCCGACCAGACCGACCGACGCGCCCAACAGCGGATGCTCGGCGGAGGCGATTCCGGCCGAGACCATATCGGCCGCCGCCGGGGTCGGTTCGAGCCAGTAACGGTCGTGCTGGAAGGCGTAGGTGGGGAGTTCGGCGGGCCGGGCGTCCCAACCGGCATACAGAGCAGACCAGTTGACGAAGGCACCCCGGCCGTAGGTGAGCGCCACCCCCTTCAGCAGTTCGCGTTCCTCGTCCTGGTCGCGGCGCAGCAACGAGGCGGCCCGGACGCCGGCTTCGGGCAGGGCACGCCCGACGAGGCTGCTCAGTACGGCGTCGGGGCCCAGCTCCAGGAAGGTGGTGACGCCCTGACCGCGCAGATGCAGCAGGCCGTCGTGGAAGCGGACGGTCTCCCGGATGTGCCGGGCCCAGTAGTCGGCGCTCCCCATGGTGTCCGGGTCGGCGGTCCGCCCTGTCACGTTGGACACCAGGGCTATCCGCGGCGGGTGGTAGGTCAACGACTCGGCGACACGGGTGAACTCCGCCAGCACCGGATCCATCAGCGGGGAGTGGAAGGCATGGCTCACCTGAAGGGGCCGGGTCCGGTGACCGAGGGCCGCCAGCCGTTCGGCGACCTCCCGCACGGCCCGCGCCTCCCCTGAGACGACGGTGGCGTCGGACGCGTTGACGGCGGCGACCGCGACGCGGTCCTCGTGACCGAGGAGCAGGGGGAGTACGTCTGTTTCGGCGGCCTGTACGGCGATCATGGCCCCGCCTGCGGGAAGGGCCTGCATGAGGCGGCCTCGGGCGGCGACCAGCGTGCAGGCGTCCGGGAGGTCCAGGATTCCGGCGGCGTGGGCGGCGCTGATCTCACCGATGGAGTGACCGGCGAGGTGGTCGGGGACGACACCCCAGGACTCCAACAGCCGGAACAGCGCGGTCTCCAGCGCGAAAAGGGCTGCCTGCGTGTACCCGGTCCGGTCGATCAGCCCGGCGTGCGGTGAGTCGGCGTCCGCGAAGAGGACTTCACGCAGCGGCACCTCCAACTCCGGGTCCAGATGGGCGCAGACGGCGTCCAGCGCCCGGGCGAACACCGGGTGGGCACGGTAGAGACGGTGACCCGCACCGGCGCGCTGACTGCCCTGTCCGGTGAACAGGAACGCCAACTGCCCAGTGGAGACGGGCTCGTGGACCAGACCCGGCGCCGGACGGCCCCCGGCGAGCGCGTCCAGCCCCGCCACCAACTCGGCACGGTCCGCGCCGATCACGACCGCGCGGTGCTCAAGACCCGCCCGGGAGCGGGCCAACGACACGCCCACGTCCACGGGGGACACCTCCGTGGCCGACGGATGCGACAGGTGCGACGGATGCGACACATGCGCGCCGAGCTTCGCGGCCTGCGCCCGCAGTCCCCGCTCGCTCCTCGCGGACACGGGCCAGACGAGCAGCCCGGGCACCGTGTCCGGGGTGGTGGTCGCGGGATCGGCGGCGGGAGCCTGTTCCAGGACGACATGGGCGTTGGTGCCGCTGATCCCGAAGGACGACACGGCACCGCGCCGGGGACGGCCGGTGTCCGGCCAGGAGACCGTCTCCGTCAGGAGTTCCACCCGGCCCTCGGTCCAGTCGACGTGCGGGGTGGGGGCGTCCACGTGCAGCGTCCGGGGCAGCACCCCGTGGCGCATCGCCATGACCATCTTGATCACCCCGGCCACCCCGGCGGCGGCCTGGGCGTGCCCGATGTTCGACTTGACCGAGCCCAGCCACAGGGGCCGGTCGGCGGGGCGGCCCTGACCGTAGGTCGCGATCAGCGCCTGGGCCTCGATCGGGTCGCCCAGCCTGGTGCCCGTCCCGTGCGCCTCCACCGCGTCCACGTCGACGCCGTCCAGCCGCGCGTTCGCCAACGCCTGCCGGATCACACGCTGTTGGGCAGGCCCGTTGGGCGCCGTCAGTCCGTTGCTGGCGCCGTCCTGGTTGACGGCGGAGCCTCGTACCACTGCGAGGACCCGATGACCGGCTCGCCGCGCCTCCGACAGCCGCTCGAGGACCAGCATGCCGACTCCCTCGCCCCAGCCCGTGCCGTCGGCCGCGGCGGCGAAGGACTTGCAGCGGCCGTCCTCGGCCAGTCCCCGCTGGAGGCTGAAGTCGAGGAACGCCTCGGGCGTCGACATGACGGTGACGCCGCCGGCCAGCGCCAGCGAGCATTCGCCGCGCTGGAGGGCCTGGATCGCCCAGTGCAGGGCGACCAGGGAGGACGAGCAGGCGGTGTCGACGGTGACGGCGGGGCCCTCCAGACCCAGCGTGTACGCGACCCGCCCGGAGGCGACACTGCCGAGACTGCCGCTGCCGAGATAGCCGACGACGTCGGCGGGCACTTCGCCGGGGCGGCTGCCGTAGTCGTTGTACATGACCCCGGCGAAGACGCCGGTCGGGGTCCCGCGCACGGTGGTCGGATCGAACCCGGCGCTCTCCACGGCCTCCCAGGACACCTCCAGGAGCAGGCGCTGCTGGGTGTCGGTGCCCAGCGCCTCCCGGGGGCTCATGCCGAAGAAGCCCGCGTCGAACTCGGCGGCGTCGTGCAGGAATCCGCCCTGGTCGGTGTAGGTGCGGCCGGGCTTGCCCGGCTCCGGGTCGTACAGGGCGTCGATGTCCCAGCCACGGTCCGCCGGGAAGCGGGTGACCCCGTCGCGGCCCTCGGCCACGAGGTCCCACAGCGCCTGCGGGGAGTCGACGCCGCCCGGATAGCGGCAGGCCATGCCGACGATCGCGATCGGCTCGTCGTCGCCGACGACGGCGGCCACGGCCGGCCCGGCGGACGTACGGCCCGACGTGCCCGGCAGCAGGGTGGCGAGGTGCTCGGCGAGCGCCCGCGAGGTGGGATGGTCGAAGACGAGGGTGGCGGGCATCCGCAGCCCGGTGACCGTGCCGAGGGCGTTGCGGAGTTCGACGGCGGCCAGCGAGTCGAAGCCGAGATCACGGAACGCCCGGTCGGGTTCCACCGGCTCCACCGTCGCGTGCCCGAGCACAGCGGCGACCTGGACACGGACGAGATCCAGCAGCGCCCGGTCACGCTCCGCAGGCGGCAGCCCCGCCAACCCCGCGAGCCCCTCGGCTGCCGGTCGGCCGGCATCCCCGTCCGCGCCGGACGCGCCGGTCCGGGCGGTGCGCCGGATCGGCGTACGGACCAGCCCGCGCAGCACGGCCGGCAGCGCCTGCCCCCGGGCCCGCAGGGCCTGATGATCGAGCCGCAGCGGCAGCAGCACGGGGTGGTCGTCCGTGGCGAGCGCCGTGTCGAACAGGGCCAGGCTCTCCGCCGCGTCCAGCGGTGCCAGCCCCGAGCGCCGGATCCGCCGTACGTCGGCCTCGGCCAGTCGGCCGCCCATGCCGACGGCACCGCTCCACAGCCCCCACAGCAGCGAGTGGGCGGGCAGCCCGGCGGCGCGGCGGTGCCGGGCGAGCGCGTCCAGGAAGGCGTTGGCGGCCGCGTAGTTGCCCTGTCCGACGGCGTCCAGCACCCCGGCCGTGGAGGAGAAGAGCACGAAGCACCGCAGTGGAAGGTCCCGGGTCAGGTCGTGCAGATGCCACGCGGCGTCCACCTTGGGCCGCAGGACGACGTCCATCCGCTCGGGGGTGAGCGAGCCGATCAGCCCGTCGTCCAGGACCCCGGCCGTGTGCACCACGCCGGTCAGCGGATGCGCCGCGGGGACCTGGGCCAGCAGGGCGGCCAGCGCCGCACGGTCGGCGGTGTCGCAGCCGACCACGCTCACCCGGGCCCCCTGCGAGGTCAGCTCCGCCACCAGGTCGGCGGCGCCCGGTGCCGCGAGGCCCCGCCGAGACACGAGCAGCAGATGCCGTACGCCGTGTTCGGCCACCAGATGCCGGGCCACCAGCGCGCCCAGGCCGCCGGTGCCGCCGGTGACGAGCACGGTGCCGTGGCCGTCCCAGCGGGGCACGCCACCGGGCGTGGGGGCCGCCGTGGCGGCGGGGCGGGCCAGGCGCGGCACCAGCAGCCGTCCGCCGCGTACGGCGATCTCGGGCTCGCCACTGGCCAGCGCGGCGGCCAGCAGCGGCCCGGGGACGTCCGGCCCGCCGTGTTCGTCGTAGGTGGGGACGCCGACGAGAGCGATCCGGCCGGGGTGTTCCGCCTGCGCGGCGCGCACCAGGCCCCGCAGCGGTGCCGTCACCAGGTCCGCCGTGTCCTCGTCCGGTACGAGCAGCACGAGCCGCGCCGCCGTGAACCGTTCGTCGGCCGACCAGTCGCGCAGTACGGCGAGCGCCCGGTCCGTCGCCGACCGGATCTCGTCGAGCAACTCCACGCGGTCCGTGCCGTGTTGCGCGGTGTAGGTCGCGGTGCGGTCCGGGAAGCAGGACACCAGTACCGCTTCGGGCGGAGCACAGCCCTCCCCGGCCCGGCGGGCCAGTGCGTCCAGATCGGGGTACGCGGGCACGGGTTCCCCCGCCCGCCCGGCGAGCCTCGGCTCCTCCGCGCCGAGCACGACCCAGCGCCCGTCCTCGGCCGCGTCCTGCCGCGCCGCGTGCGGCAGGGGCGTCCACTCCAGGACGAACAGCGACTCCCGGTCGTCGCCCCGGGCCGCCGTCAACTGCTCGGCCGACACCGGCCGTACGACCAGGGAGGCGACCGTGGCCACCGGCTCGCCGGCCTCGTCGGCCAGGTCGAGCGACACGCCGTCCGCTCCGGTGGGGCGGATCAGCGCCCGCAGCGCGGTGGCCCCGGCCGCGTGCAGCGCCACCCCGGACCAGGCGAACGGCAGCCGGGTCTGCCCCGCACCGCCTCGCGCGGCACGGTCGGCGAAGTCGGTGGCGTGCAGCACCGCGTCCAGCAGCGCGGGATGCAGACCGAAACGGCCGTCACCCGGCAGGGCGTCCCCGGTTGGCTCGGGCAGCCGGACCTCGGCGTACACGTCCTCGCCGTGCCGCCAGACCGACCGCAGCCCCCGGAAGGCGGGACCGTAGCCGTAACCCTGCGCGTCCATCTCCGCGTACAGGCCGCCGATGTCCACCGACCGCGCCCCACGCGGCGGCCACACCCGCAACTCCGGTCGCCCGGCGGCGGAGGACGGCGATGAGGTCGGCGGGTCGTCCGTGGTGAGGACGCCACGGGCGTGACACGTCCACGGCGACTCCGTCGGCGTGCCCTCGGCCCGCGAGTAGATCTCGACGCTCCTGCGCCCGCCGTCCCGCGCGGCCCCCACGGCGACCTGGAGAGCGACCGCGCCCCGAAGCGGCAGGACGAGCGGTGTCTGAAGGGTGAGTTCCTCCAGGACGGGACTGCCCACCTCGTCGCCAGCCCGGACGGCCAGGTCGACGAGGGCGGTGCCGGGCAGCAGCGGCACACCGGCGATGCTGTGGTCGGCCAGCCAGGGGTGACCGGCCAGGGAGACCCGGCCGGTCAGCACGGCACCGTCGCCGTCCGCGAAGGCCACGGCCGCGCCCAGGAACGGGTGGCCGGCCGGGGTGAGCCCCGTCGAGGCCAGACCGGCGGCCTGCGGCACGGCGTCGAGCCAGTACCGCCGGCGCTGGAAGGCGTAGGTGGGGAGGTCGACGTGCCGGGCGGCGGCACCCTGCCCGCCGAGGGCCGGCCAGTCGACGGGGACGCCTCGCGTGTAGGCGAGGGCGACCGCGCCGAGGACCTCCCGCTCCTCGTCCCGGTCACGGCGCAACAGGGACGCCGCCGCCACGCCTTCCGGCACCGTGCGACGGACGAGCCCGCTGAGCGTGGAGTCGGGGCCGAGCTCCAGAAACGTGGTGACGCCCAGCGCGTGCAGATGCTCGACGCCGTCGCGGAACCGGACGGCCTCGCGGACGTGCCGCACCCAGTACTCCGGCGAGCCGATCACGTCCGGCTCGGCGGTGGCCCCGGTCAGATTGGACACCACGGGGATACGGGGCCGGTGATACGTCAGCATCCTGGCGACGCGCGCGAAGTCCCGGAGCATCGGCTCCATGAGAGGCGAGTGGAAGGCGTGACTGACCGTCAGGCGCTTGGCCTTGTGCCCCAGCGCCCGCAGCCGCTCGGCGGCCTCGACGACGGCCTGTTCCTCCCCGGAGACGACGGTGGCGTCGGGCGCGTTGACGGCGGCGACGGCGAGGTGGTCCTCGTGACCGGTGAGCAGGGGGAGTACGTCTGTTTCGGCGGCCTGTACGGCGATCATGGCCCCGCCTGCGGGAAGGGCCTGCATGAGGCGGCCTCGGGCGGCGACCAGCGTGCAGGCGTCCGGGAGGTCCAGGATTCCGGCGGCGTGGGCGGCGCTGATCTCACCGATGGAGTGACCGGCGAGGTGGTCGGGGACGACACCCCAGGACTCCAACAGCCGGAACAGCGCGGTCTCCAGCGCGAAAAGGGCTGCCTGCGTGTACACCGTCTCGTGGATCAGCGGCGCGAGCGCGGAGTCCGGGTCGGCGAACACCACGTCCCGCAGCGGTACGTCGAGTTCGGCGTCGAAGTGGTCGCACACCTCGTCGAGGGCTTCGGCGAAGACGGGGTGACGTGCGTACAACCGCCGTCCCGCACCCGGGCGTTGGCTGCCCTGCCCCGTGAACAGGAACGCCAATCCGCCCTCGGCCGCAGAACCCTGCACCACGCCAAGTGCCGTGCCCCCGTCGGCCAACACGCCCACTCCCGCGAGCAGTTCATCGCGGTCCGCGCCGATCACGACGGCCCGGTGCTCCAGCCCCGCGCGGGAACGTGCCAGGGCCGCGCCCACGTCGACGGCGGTGTCGCGGGCGGTGGTGTCGGCGTTCTCGGTGTCGCGGAGGTGGGTGCGCAGCCGGGTGGCCTGGGCCTGGAGAGCCTGCCGGTTCCTGGCGGAGAGGGGCCAGGCGTGGAGTGCGGGCCGGGTGCCGGCAGGAGACGCGTCGGTGGGCGGCGGCTCGGTGGGCGGCTGTTCGAGGATCACATGCGCGTTGGTGCCGCTGATGCCGAACGAGGACACGGCGGCGCGGCGCGGGCGGCCGGTCTCGGGCCACGGCATCGCCCGGGTGAGGAGTTCGACCGCGCCGGCGCTCCAGTCGACGTGCGGGGTGGGGGCGTCGACGTGCAGGGTCCGGGGCAGGACGCCGTGCCGTATCGCCATGACCATCTTGATCACCCCGGCGACACCGGCGGCGGCCTGGGTGTGGCCGATGTTGGACTTCAACGAGCCGAGCCACAGCGGCCGGTCGTCGGGACGGCCCTGGCCGTACGCCGCGATCAGGGCCTGCGCCTCGATCGGGTCGCCCAGGGTGGTCCCGGTGCCGTGCGCCTCGACGGCGTCGACGTCGGTGGCGGTCAGCCGTGCGTCGGCGAGCGCCTGACGGATCACGCGCTGCTGGGAAGGGCCGTTCGGCGCGGTCAGACCGTTGCTGGCGCCGTCCTGGTTCACCGCCGAGCCGCGCAGCACGGCCAGCACCCGGTGGCCGCCTCGCCGGGCGTCCGACAACCGCTCCAGCACCAGCACGCCCACGCCCTCGGAGAAGCCCGTGCCGTCGGCGGCGGCGGCGAAGGGCTTGCACCGCCCGTCCTCGGCCAGCCCCCGCTGCCGGCTGAACGCCGTGAAGGTCCCCGGCCCGCCCATCACGGCGACCCCGCCGGCCAGCGCCAGCGAGCACTCGCCGCGGCGCACCGACTGGGCGGCCAGGTGCAGGGCGACCAGCGAGCCCGAGCACGCGGTGTCCACGGTGAGCGTGGGCCCCTCCAGCCCGAGCGCGTACGCGACGCGGCCGGACACGACGCTGGGCGCGTTGCCCGTCAGGAGATATCCGTCGAGGCCCTCGGGAGCCTCGTACAGCCGAGGGCCGTACTCCTGGGGCTCCGCCCCGATGAAGACCCCGGTGAGGCTGGAGCGCAGAGCGGTCGGATCGATGCCCGCGTGCTCCAGTGCCTCCCAGGACGTCTCCAGGACGAGCCGCTGCTGCGGGTCCATCGCCATGGCCTCACGCGGGCTGATCCCGAAGAAGTCCGCGTCGAACTCGGCCGCCCCCGCGAGGAATCCGCCCTTGCGGACATAGCTCTTCCCGGGCTTGCCGGGGTCCGGGTCGTACAGCCCGTCGAGGTCCCACCCACGGTCCGTGGGGAAGTCGACGAGCGCTTCCTCGCCCGCGAGCACGAGACGCCAGAGCTGGTCGGGGGAGGCGACGTCCCCCGGGTACCGGCAGCCGATGCCGACGACGGCGACGGGTTCGTCGTCGGCCCCGGACCGGGCCGTGGCGACGGGCGCTGCCTCCTCGGCCACGGACGACGTCACCCCCAGCACCTCCGCCTGGAGGAACCGGGCCAGCGCGGCGGGCGTCGGGTGGTCGAAGACCATGGTGACGGGCAGTTCCCTGCCCAGGGCGGAGACGAGCCTGCCGTGCAGATCGACGGCGGCCAGTGAGTCGAACCCCAGATCCTTGAAGGTCTGCCCACTGTCCATCGTGCCAGGCGTCCCCGGCGCTCCCGGCGTCCCCCGATCGACGGCCCGCACGACCGCGACCGCCTCCGCACGCACCAGGGCGAGCAGGGAGGGGAAATCGTTGAACTCGCTCATCTGTGCACTCCCTGGGCAGAAATGGGGTCGGCCGAGCCACCCTCGTCGAATTTCCTTCGTACATAGGAGAGCGATCTCAGGAGTTCGGCCGAGGAAAGAGCGTGCGCGTAACTCGTGTCCACGACGTCCCTGAGCGGCAGCAGGCCGATGTTTCCCCAGCGGAGCCGCCCACGCTGATCGATATAACTCCGCGTCCGTCCCATGTTGTCCGGATGGACGCAGTATGGAATATCGAGAAACCCTCTCCTGAAGGCGATGAGCAGTGCTTTCCCCATGTCGTCGTGAAGGTTGAGAACGGCTTCGACGAGGGTGCGCGCCTCGGCGTACACCTGTGAATCCTCGGCGAAGTCACCGGATATGAGAATCGGTCGCGCGCGCCGCGCCGCGCCGGCCGCGTACTCCAGTGCGGCCACGTTCTCCGCGATGGTGGGAATCCTGCTGGCCTCGGCCTCCGTCTTCACGATCAGCCGCTCCGAACCGGTGGCGACCGCCAACTCGGCGGCCTGCCCGAGCAGTTGATACGCCCCTTCGCGGGAAGCGGGATACATCCCCATGTACGTGTAGATCACCACGTGCCACCGCGTGTCCGGAAGGAACTCCGCGCACAGTCGGCGCAGCGCGAGCACCGCCTCCTGGTCCTGCGCGGCGTTGGTCTGCTGGGCGTAGCTGACGGACAGGTCGCGCAGACCGTGGCGGTGGAAGAACAGGGCTTCCAGCAGGCTGATCGCCACCAGCAGGCCGGGCGGGCACAGTTGGCCGAGCATGCAGCCGCCGAAGGTCTCCAGATGCGGTTCCACTCCGGACTCCCGGGCCCGGCAGAGGATCTCGCAGGCGCGGTCCCAGTTCCTGACGGACGTCTCCAACGGGGTCCGGCCGTACGGCAGGCAGTACGAGACCGGGCCGCCCTCGGTCGCCGAGAGACCGACCCGCAGCAGCGCCCGGAAGATGTCCACCGGGTTCGCCGAACCGTGGCGTACCTGCACGGGGAAGTCGTCGCCGACCAGCCCGGCGAGGACGCGCCCGGTGACGGCGTCGGGATGGCTGACGATCGGATAGCCGTTCAGATCCGCCCCGTCGCGCAACGCGGCCTCCACGGCGCGCAGATCACCGACCCGGGTGTAGCTGTCGAGGGTGATGGTCCCGGCGGTCGTCGCGGCGGCGTTCCTCGTGGCCGTGAGGCCCGCGCGCATCTCGGCGGGCCCGCCGAAGCCCATGCGCGGCTGGACGACCAGCGCCCCGGCCTGCCGCGCCGTGCGCACGAACCGGCCGAAGTCGACCGCGGCACGCGACACCCGAGAACCCACCCGTGAGAGGGGCGGCCCGGCCCGCCGGCCGTCACCGCTCACGAGACCGCGCGCCTTTTCGGCAGCGCCCCCGCGAAGCGACGGAACTCCTCCAGTCCGGCCGCCCCTTCCTCGAATACGGCGGTGTAGCCGGCCGCGACCAGGGGATCCACGTATCGGGCGTTCCGCCGTCCGCCGGTGCCGAGCTTTCCGCCGATCACCACCGGAATGCCGGACAGCTCTTCGGAATCGCGCATCCTCTCGATGAGACGCATTCCGTCCTGATAGCCGTGGCCGTTGACACTGCTGATGACCACCAGCCCCGGAGAGAGGCGTCGGCATTCGGAGACGAGAAGCCCGTCGGGAACACAGGGCCCCAGATTGACCACCTCATGACCGAGTTCCTCGATCAAAAGCTGGAGAAAGACGAGGTTCCAGGTGTGCGAGTCGGAGGACAGGCCACTGACGACGACGAGCTCCCGGTTCCCCGGAACCGGTAGGTTCACCGGACTTCCCCGTGGACGCGATGGTGCTCCAGCCGGGACACCGACACCACCTCGCCGCCGCGCACGGCGACCTCGGTCGGGGCGGGCCGGCCGAGGAACATCAGCAGGCTCGCGGTGACCCCGTACGCGCCCGCGTTCGGGATGGTGACGAGGTCACCGCTCGCCAGTCGGGGCAGGCTGATCTCCCTGCCGAGGAGGTCCCCCGGCGTGCACAGGGGCCCGACGAGGCTGGCCGACTCCGTGTCACCCGGCTCCGCGCCCTCCCGGGGCCGGACCGCCACCGGGAGCAGCCGGCCCAGCCCCGACATGCCGCCGAAGGTGTTGATCCCCGCGTCGAGGATGACGAACTTCCGCCCGCGGCTCTCCTTGACGTTGACCACCGAGGCCACCAACTCGCCGCAGCCGCCCACCAGATAGCGCCCCGACTCGCAGAAGACCCGAAGGCCGTTCGCGCGCCGATCGGGAAAGTGCACGTCGAGCGCCGCGGTGAGTTCCGCCCGCAGCTTCCCGTACCCGGGCCGCTCGCCCGGCACCGCGTACGGCATGGCGAAGCCGCCCCCGATGTCGAGGAACCGGAACGCGCATCCGACGTCCCGCTGCACCCGGGCGGCCACCTCGATGGTGTGCCGGAACTCGGCGATCAGGCTCTCCTCGTCCTTCGCGTTGCTCAGCGGGAAGAGGTGGGCGCCGGCGATCCGCGTGCCCGGGACGCTCGTCAACCGCGGCGCCAGCTCGGCCAGCGTCTCGCTGTCGATGCCGAACTGGGACGGGGTGCCGGTCATCCTGATACTGGTCGTCGCGCTCGCGGACGCGCTGTTCACCCTGAGCAGGCAGTCCACGACCACGCCCCGGCCGACGGCCACGGAGCCGACGCGGCGCAGGTCGGAGAGGGATTCGACCGAGAACTTCCGCACGCCCTGGCCGATCGCGGCGGCCACCTCGGCCGTCGTCTTGCCCGGCCCGGTGTAGAGGATCTCGGCCCCTCGGTAACCGGCGGTGAGCGCCGCGGTCAGTTCCCCGGTGGAGCTGATCTCGGCACCGCAGGCGCGGGCGTCGTCCTCGCGCAGGGTACGGGCGATCTCCGGATGCGGGTTGGCCTTGAAGGCGTAGAACACCCCGAACTCCTCGGGGAGCGCGTCGAACAGAGCACGCCGGGCGGCGGCCACTTCGTCAAGGTCGTAGACGTAGAGGGGAGTTCCGTAGACGGCTGCCAGTTCCTCGGCGAGGCTCACCGCGCGCTCCCGTCGACGAGCAGTGCCAGTTCCTGCTTCGCGTTCTTGCCGTGCGGGGTCAGCGGCATCTCGGCGACCGTGCGGCACACGGCCGGCACCTTCTGCGCCTCCAGCCGCTTCGCCAGCTCCCGCAGCACGGTGTGGGGCGGGAGTTCGGTCTCCGCGAACAGCGTGAGATCCCGGCCGTCGGCGGGGGGCAGCACGGCGGCGGCCCGCACTCCCGGAATGTCCGTCGCAGCGGCCTCTATCTCGATCGTGCTCATCCGGATTCCCTTGCGCTTGAACATGTCGTCGCGCCGGCCCTCGTAATAGAGGTAGCCGTCGTCGTCGAGGCGGCCGTAGTCACCGGTGTGCAGGCGTGGTTGCCCGTCCTCGCCGTCGCGCCGGAACGTGCGTCGCGTCAGCTCCGGTGCGCGCCAGTAACCCGGCATGACATGCGGTCCCGTCACCACGATCTCGCCGGTCTGCCCGGTCGGCACGGGCACCCCGTCCTCGTCCAGGATGAGCACGCGGGTGCCGGGCAGCGGCCGGCCGACCGAATCGGGCTTCTCCCGCTCCATCTCCGGCGGCAGGACGGATATCCGCTTGCACTCGGTCTGCCCGAACTGCCGGATCACCTGCGCGCCGGGGAACGCGGCGCGCAGCGCCCCGACGGTGGCGGGGGACAACGCGGCACCGGTGTTGGTGAACATCCGTACGCGCGGCGCGGGTTCGGTGTCCCGCTTCGCCAACGCGGTGATCATGGCGGCCAGGGACGGCACGATCGGGACCACCGTCGCGCCGGTCTCCCGGATGCGCCGCAGCAGGACGAGGTCCGACTCACCGTCGGCCAGGACGAGTTCCGACCGGCCCAGACAGGCCAGCAGCACCTTGTAGAGGCCGTAGTCCCAGGAGATCGGGAACCGGCAGAAGATCACGTCGTCCGGCCGGTACTCGATCTCCGCCGCGATGGCCCGGGTGGCGAAGACCATCTGGGCGTGCGGGCACACAACTGCCTTGGGGGCGGCGGTACTTCCCGAGGTGTAGACCAGCACGGCCACGTCGCCCGGGGCGGGCCGGGTGGCTGGAGTGGTTGCGGTGGCTGGGGTGGTCGAAGTGGCAGGGATGGCGGGGGTGGTGGGATCGGCGCTGGTCGTTTGTCGGGGCGCGGTCCGCAGGTCGTTCCACACCTCTGCGATGCCGTGGACCGGCACCCGGGTGATCTCCCGCATGTCGTCCACGAGTTGGTCGGCCACGATGATCAGCCGGGGCTCGGAGTTCTCCAGCACGGCTTCCAGGTGGTACCTCTTCATCGCCGCGTTGACCGGTACGAAGACCGCGCCCCGGCGGGAAGTCCCGTAGAAAATCGCCGCGAGTTCGCGGGTGGTGGGCAGTTGGGTGAGGACACGGTCGCCGTGCCGTACGCCCTGTTTCTCCAGCCAACGGGCGAAGTCATGGCTGTGCCGGTCGAGTTGAGAGTAGTTCCAGACCCCTGTCGAATCTCGGATCGCACTGGATTCCGGCACTGCCGAAGCGGCGTCGTCCAGGAAGCTGTGAACAAACCCGCTGTCCAATATCTTTCTCCCCTTTATCGGAAGACGGTTCCCTACTGGAGGCTATGGAGCGTCGAAGTCTCGAGACACCCCAGGGCGCGCCCCCTGTACCCCCTATTCGCGCCGGGCTTCTTACCGTGTTCCTTGTTCACGCGACCCGATCAGTTCCGCGGCCAGGGAGCGCAGCGTCGGCCTGTCTGTCTTCCGGTTGGAATTCAGCGGGATGTCCGTCAGATGCCGGTAGTGCCTGGGCACCAGCCCCTGCGGCAGAACTCGCGTGAGGTCCTTGGCGAGTTGGCCGGGCGGTACCGGAACACCTGTGTAGAAGACGACGAGTTCGTCCCGTCCGTCGGCCCGCGCGGTGACGGTCACCGCCTCGGCCACGCCCGCACAGCCCCTCAAGGCGTGGTCGATCTCGGCCAGTTCGACCCGCCAGCCCTGTATCTGGACCTGTCCGTCCAACCGGCCCAGGTAGGCGAGTTCACCGCCGTGGACGCGCCGCACGCGGTCGCCGGTCCGGTACCAGCGGCGGCCGGACCGCTCCAGGAACCGCCCGTCGTCGTCCCCGGGATCGAGGTACCCCGCGGTCGTCTGCGGCCCCGCGACGCACAGTTCGCCCTCGGTGCGGGACTCCTCCCCGTCCTCGTCCAGGAGCAGATGCGGGTGCCCTTCGTGGATCGCGCCGATGGGGACGACCCCGTTGACGGCCAGCGCCGGCGTCCGCTCGGCGGACCAGCGGTGGGCGGCGACCGTGACGGTCAGCTCGGTCGGCCCGTACAGGTTCTCCACGACGGAACGGGGAGCCGCCCGCTGCCAGTCGGCGGCGTCCGCGCAGCGCAGCGCCTCCCCGGCGAAGAAACTCCAGCGCAGGCCGGGCATCGCCGCCTCGCCCAGCCCGCCCGTCCGACGGACCAGGGAGATGCTGCTCGGCGTGGAGAACCACACCGACATCCCGCTCGCCGCGACGAACCCGGGCAGGTCGCGATAGGCCTGGAGCGGTACGGCGAGCGCGGTCGCCCCCGCGCCCCAGGCGCAGAACAGATCGAACAGCGCGCAGTCGAAGTTGAGGTCGAACGTCTGCGAGAACACGTCCTGAGCGGTGAAGTCGTAGCGCGCGTCGAGGAGTTCGAAGTAGTGACGGGTACTGCCGTGGGAGATCGGGACGCTTTTGGGGCGGCCGGTGGACCCCGAGGTGAAGAGCACGTACGCGGTGTCGGCGGGCGACACGGGAAGCGGCGCGTCCAAGGCCCGTACGCCGTCCAGCGGTACCGTTCGGACCGGCTCGACGCCGACCGCGCGCCCCGGTGTCAGCACCGTCAAGTCCGGTTGGCCCGCGACGAGTTCCGGCAGCAGCCGACGGCTCTGCTCATCGACGAGGAGCGCCGTCAGGCCCGTCGCGTCGAGCATCTGCCGGGTGCGGGCCACCGGGAAGTCCGGGCGCAGCGGCACGACGGTACTGCCGGAGTAGAGGGCCGCCAGGATCCCGGTGCAGGCCGGTATCCCCTTGGCGGCCAGCACGCCCACGGCCCGGGGCTGCCCGGGGGCGGCGGCGACGATCGCACCGGCCCAGCGCAGCGCGGTCCGGTGGGCCGCCTCGTAGGTGATCGCATCGGACCCCACCCGGACCGCCTCGCGGCCCGGCGAGGTGTGCAGACCGCGCAGGAATCGCGCGTGGAGTGCCGGACCGTCCAATCCGCCCATATTTCCTCCCGAGTTCGGTCGAGAACAAATTTTCAAAATCACTGTTGACGTATGCGGAAGGGGTTCCTAGCCTGAAATGAAACCAGCCGGAAAATAGATCCGAAATATCGATTCGGATCATTCCGGGAATGACTGGAGATGTCATGTGGGATGCCCCTTTCGAGACAATTCTGCGCCGTTATCTTCCCTTCTTTTCGCCGGATGAAGGGCTCGCCGCGGAGACGTCGCTGACGGACCTCGGGCTGGACTCGCTGGGAAAGGTCGAACTTCTCGGAGAACTGGAGAGCGCCTACGACGTGCGATTCCGTGACGAGGCGCTGAACGCCGAGACCTTCGAGAACCCGGGTTCGCTCTGGACGGCTCTCGACGCGATGCGCACGCCGGCCGTCTGAGAAGGACGGGGCCCGCGGCGGACCGGTGGACCGTGCTCCCTCCTCTCCGGAATCACCGAGGAGGGAGCACGGTCACGTCGACACGCGGCGACGCGGCTGCATGGCGAGCCGCGGATTGACGGGCACCACCTCGAAGTTCCGCGTGGTGATCCCCACCCGCCCGAACAGACTGTCCGCCCCCGACACGTACACCCGGGCCACGCCCATGTCCCGCATCGTCGCCACCACATCGGTCCAGCGCAGCGGCTTCACGATGCCGTCCAGGAGCAGCGCCCGCATTCCCTCCGCCGACGTGACGACCGAACCGTCCTGATCGGAGACCACCGGCAGTTTCGGCGTCGTGAAGTCCAGCGCGCCCACTACCTCGTCCTCGACCTTCCGGCGCAGCGGACCGAAGACACTCGCGTGCATGGGCGGACGCATGGTGTACAGCGACAGCGCGCCGATGTTGCGCAGCCTTCGCTCCAGCCAGTCGAGATTCCGCTCCCGCAGCGAAAGCATGTAGAAACCGTCGTCGATGTAGCAGGACACTTCGTGCCACTCGCCCTGCGCCGTCAGCTCGTCCAGCAGCTCGCGGAGCGTCTCCTCGGGAGCGCGGGTGAAGGAGTGGGTGACCACGTCGGAGTGTTCGTCCCGGAAGTACTCGGCCACGCACCGGGCCATCCGCGCCGTCATCCGCACCGCGTCCGCGACGGGCAGCGAACCCGTGTACGCGGTGGCGGCCTTGGCGCCGAAACTGGGTCCGGCGCACACATCGGGAGCGCACCCGATCGTCTCCCCGGCCCATTCGGCCAGCGCCAGGCAGTTCACCATGAAGGCGACCTGAGCCGCCTCGCTGTAGTCGTCCGTGGACTCCCCGAGCCGGTCCACCAGCGAGTAGCCGAGCGCCCGGTCGGCGACCGCCACCATCCGCCGGGCGACCGCGTTGCCCACCATGAACCGCCCGCTCTCGGCGAACGAGGCCGGCCCCATGCCGGGAAAGACGATCGCGGTACCCCGTCGTCCAGTGGTCTCACTGCTCTCGTTCATCTTGTCCATCTCGTTCATCCTGTTCTCCCTCACCACGTGGCGTTCTCATGCGGGGCGAGGCTCTTGAGGAACGCGCTCATGACCGTACGGAAACGCTCGGGCTCCTCCAGGTGCGGCACGTGGCTGGACTCCTCGAACACCTCCCACCGCACGTTCGGAATACGGTCGTGGAAGGGCTGCACGGTGGCCGGTGTCGCCTCGTCGTGACGCCCGGATAGGAGGAGCGTGGGAGCCGTGATCCGGGAGACGTCGTCGATGACGGACCAGTCCTTCAGGGTTCCGATGACGTGGAACTCGCTCGGCCCGTTCATCGTGTGGTAGACCGTCGGGTCGTTGTAGATCTCCATGAACGAGGCGAGGTAGTCGCGCGGCCATGGGGTGATACGGCAGACATACCGCTCGTAGAACACCTTCATGGCCTCGAAGTACTCTTCCGTGTCGGTGGTCCGGGCCGTCTCGTGGCGGATCAGCGTCTGCTGGACCTCGGCAGGCAGCCGGGAGCGGAGCACCCGCATCTCCTGTAGCCACAGCGGCATCGAGGCGGGTGAGTTCGCGATGACGAGGCCGCGCAGCCCCGCCGGCCGGGCGGAGGCGTGCAACGCGGACAGCATTCCGCCCCACGACTGACCGAAGAGAATGTAGTCGTCCGCTATGCGGAGACTTTCCAGGAGGTTTCTCAACTCGTCCAGAAAGAGCTGCACGGACCAGAATTCCGCGGGGCGGTCGGGGAGATGGGTGGATCCGCCGTTCCCCAGTTGGTCGTAGTGCACGACCGGCCATCCCTCGTCGGCGAGGGCGGACACCGCGAGCAGATAGTCGTGGGTGCTTCCAGGACCTCCGTGCACCACGACCACGGGCGGCCGGCCCGTGTGAAGTCTGCCCGTCACGCGATACCACGTGCGGAAGTCACCGAATGCGATGGTGCCTTTCTTGACCGGCTGAGGCGCCATACAACCCCCTTTTCCCTGCCCGGTGCCATGCGTCGCGCCGAGAGCCATCAGGCTAGAGAGCGGGTGAGCGGGCCGGTGCCCCTAACCTGCCCCTAACACTCCTAGTGTCCTGAGTCGTTAGTTCGTTTGCGGTTGTAGGGTGGGGTGATGCCTGGTCCGAAGCCCTTGCCTCTGGAGCTGTCCGGTCACGAACGCCGGGTGCTGCGGGGCTGGTTGCGCAAGCAGACCGCGTCTCAGGCACTCGTACTGCGGGCGAGGATCGTGCTGGCGTGCGCGGACGGCCGGTCGAACGCGCGAGTCGCGGATGACCTGGGCATCTCGCGGGAGACGGTGCGTAAGTGGCGTTCCCGGTTCGCCGCGGACCGGCTGGAGGGCCTGGTGGACCGGCCGCGGTCGGGGGCGCCGCGGAAGATCACGGACGAGCAGGTCGAAGCCTT